>NZ_PNCI01000017.1 GCF_005887095.1 Pseudoalteromonas rubra
GATCTTCAAATAGATCAGCAAATTAAGTGTTTTTCAGTGATGACTATTTAGGTGGCCAAAATCACTATACCACTACACACGGGTAACATAACGAACGGGATAACGAAAATTCGCTACCCCGCAGGCCTACTCGGCTTGACATCGCTGGAGCGTCCATATATGTCTTTAATTTTTTTAGGGGGATGTCCTTAGTGTCATCTCAACTAAAACCAACTACTCCCTGTCCAACGGTTTCAATCGAACAGCAAACCATAAACCCTCACTAAGCCCTATCTTTTCTTGGCTACTCAGCACACTCCACGGTTTACCTATAAATTCTGATTTAAAAGCAATTGGATTCATGCCTATAACTATCGGTTTATCACACCTCATCTTATAGTTCGTAACCAGCTTACAAGTATTGCTAACCAGCTCTGAGCCAGCAAGATTATTCAAAACCACCTTAAACACGTCTTTGTCCTTATGACTAACCACTCCTTTTTTTGTAGTAACTAACGACCTCAGTGAGTCGCTAAGCCGAGCCTGAGTATCTTCTACCAATCCAAGATCCAACTGAATACGATCAACTGAATTACCCAAGGGCTGTGTTTCAATGAACTCAAACAAAAGGTGAAGAAGCTCTTCGTACTCAGTCATACGAAGGCTATTTCTTCCTTCAATCGCCAACTGATAATCACTCCTAACTTGGAGCAACCAACGATCATTAATTTTTTCTCGCTTGAAAATAATATTGTTTATAAATGTACCATTTCCAAGTTGAACATTTAGGGTGAAATAATAATCACCCGATTTACTTACCTGAACAGGTAACTCAGCAAAAGCTTCGCATTCCCATAAAAGCAATACAACGAAGAAACACATTTTCACTATATAATATTTCATATTATTTCAAGCCGCCAAATATCAATTACTCGCGGGTCTTGTAGGTAAAATCCAAGCTGATCCGCCTACACCTAGAACAGAATTGTTGTCACCATTATACCCAGACCGGATAACTGTTGCATGATCCTGAGATACAACTACTGCTACCTGACCAGCAGATAACGAACTACTTAAAGCACTAAACTGATCGTAAGTAATATTAGTATAGTCTGCCGCTCCCCAAGCATCGCCCAAGTAAACTTCTAATTGTCGTGCAGACAATATATACCGAAAACCATTATTGTCGCCTCCGAAATTTAGATTTGCTCCAGGAGCACCACGTGGAATAGCAGCTCCACTATGGTTAATGCCATGACTAACTCTTGTCGCACAAGAATTGGAATGAGGTCCATATCCATCACCTAAACTACCACCGACGGTGTCCCACACCTCTGCCGTGTCATAATCAGAGTAATTCAGATACTCGTCCCAAAAATCCTCTGAATATGGTCTCTTCTGCGCAAACTTCCCACCATCCTCAGCATTAAACCACCATTGCATGGCAGAAGTGACCGCACCATTGGCAAACTTACCACCTGTCAGTTCAGAGACAGTCCCACCAACAGCACCCGCAATCACCGTTCTTCTCACTGCATCAGCAAAAGTACCCGTTTGCGGTTTCATAAACCCTTTCATGCTGGCTGTCACCATAGAGCTGACAAAACCATGGCCAAATTTCCCCCCTTGCAGAACGGATGTGATCCCACCAACCATAGCATGAGAAGCCACATTGGCCACATTGACCAGTGATAACCCGGCCGCCGCATCAAATGGCAATGCACCGCCAATTACTATGGAGAAGCCTATGGTCATAGCCGAAATATTTGCGGACTTTAACGCGGCCCCAAAGTTGCCTGTGACTGCATAGGTTTTTAGCCCCTGATATAACGGCAATGCCCAGGGCGCATAGATCCCCAATGCAATACTAACGGCTGCATCCAGAATTGGGATCTTGGCAATGGCTTTAAACAGTGCACTTAGCCCCGTGATCTTCATTAACTTCTTCAGGAAGTAACCGCTCGGGTCGTTGTAAGTCAAAGGGTTATTCAGCACATAGCTGTAACGGTTATGGCTTTGCGTTAAATCCGGGAACTGAACAAACGGATCCGCCTGTAAGAAACGACCCAAATTAGCATCATAAATACGCCCGTTCATATGTATGATGTCGAGCTGTTCTACCTGCTCGTGCCCGGTAAAGGCGCGCATCTGTGTCAGTGATAACAGGCTGTGGCCCATTTCAGAAGCCGCATATACCTGCTGCTGCTTACCCCAGGGGTCGTAAATATACTGCGCAACCGCATTGCCACGGTTATTGGTCACCAGCACCGTTGAGCCCAGCATATCGCTGTGTGCTACCTGAGTTTTTTGTGCCAGCCCTTCAACCTGGCTGATAACCACACCACCGGCATACCAGCGATGCTCAATTTGCGATGGCAATGCACTACCACTGCTGTCTTTACCCCCTGACTGCTTGATCAGCTCATACACCTTACCGACGTAATACACCTGCTTAGTTTGCAAACTGCCATTCAACAGCTGTACGTCTTTGCGGTAATAGCGGCTGCCGGCTTCGTCGTACCTGAACTCAGTGTAGGTGTTACTGTCTTTGGTTATCTTATAGGGCTTATCAAACTGCGTATAATCGAAACTACGTTGGCCATCGTTAGTGATATTGCCATGGTTATCATAAGCCATACTATAGTTACGCTTACCACTTGCACCTGAGACAGAAGTCAACTGATACGGGTTGCTGGCATTCGTATAATGGTATGTCCCTACATTGGTGTTGGTCTTGATATTGCCGTATGCATCATAGCCAAAGGTTTGGTTTGCCAGCCGTAACGACACACCATACCGGGTGCTGGCATGGCTTACCGTACGAGTTTCCAGTCGTTGCAGGCCGTTATTTTCATAGCCAAACTCTTCTGTAAATTTGAACGAGTTCTTGCCGAAGCCCGGCTCATAATACTGACTGATACGATGGCGCGTTGTACCACGAATATCATGCTTATAGTTCACCCTATACAGCATCTGGGTAGCATTGGAAATAGAAATTGAGTCAATAAAGGCGCTGTCTTTTTCAAATGACTGAGTCCGGGAAACGCCACCAGCAAAGGTTTGCTGCGTCACCCGCCCCTGCGCATCTACGCTTTCTACTTTACTCAATAACTTATTGGTAGCCGCATCGTAGTTGCTACGTACCTGGCCATTGGTGTAATCCGACCTGATAAACATGCCATTAGGCAAAGCGACCTGGCTAACCTGGCCCAGGCTGTTATAGCTGGAAACCGTCTTAAACTCACCACCGGCATTTTTAGTTACGCTGGTTTCAGGGCGCCCAAGGTCATCAAAAGTGTAGTGCTTACTGATACTTGCCGTGTTATTGGCAATTAGGTTTTCACAACTTGCTGTTGAATCTGTCACGCGGAATTGATAGGAGTCAGTCAGCTTACCAATATTGCGGGCTGATTTGCTGTTACCATAGACATTACAACTGATCAAAGAACGGCCAGATTCGGTTTTATCCAGCTGAACGGTGCGTGCCACCTGACCAAGCGATGTATAGTAGGTCTCTTTGATTTCAGAGCGACCATTCTCTTCTTTGACAACGTTTCCAAAACCGTTGTAATACAACTGCCAGGTCCCTCGACTGGGGTCCTCCACTTTGATTTTTCTGCCATAGCGGTCGTAGTGCGTTGTGGTTGCGGTGTTTTTAAATGCCCTGGTCGTGGAGTCGTAAACCGCATTGGTCGTGCTGACGATATCACCAAAAGCGTTATAGTCAAATTTGACACGGTTCACAACACCCGGATTAGAACCCGTATAAGGGTCTGTCTTATACAGCGTTCTGCCCAGCACATCCTGCATTTCATCGCGTTTGTAGCTGGTTGCGCTGTAGCCATCATTACTGCCACCCACATCCGTGGTCCGAGTTAAATGACCCAAATACTGAATGCTTGTCGCTTTACCACTGGGAAGCGTCGTTTCTTCTAACCGGTTGTAACCATCAAAGTCGAAACGCGTCGTGTACTTAATCTCTCCTAGTTTATATGGCAGTGTCTTGGTGACCGGGTTGTTGTGCTTATCGTAGGTGATATCTTCATACGCCACACTGCCATCGACCAGTGCTTTGGTATTGCGCACATTACGGCCATATCTATCAAATACCTGATACTGCGCAGCCACGCCAGACTGAGTTGATTTAGTATAGTAGTGTCCGCTCACCGATGAGCACAGCGAGCTGCTGCCACAGGATAAGGTTTCACGCTTCTGATAAGTCCCATCCGCTAAGCGGGTCTCCACTACTTCTCCCCACTGGTTCAGCAACTGTGTTTTCGATACACCGTTGGGGCTTGTCTCTGTTACAGATACAATGCGCCCATCCGGGTTGCTAACGCCGTTGTATAAATACGTAACAGCCTGATTTAGTGCATTGGCTTTTCTGATAACCAACTCACCCGTACTGTCATACTGAGTGTAGCTGGAACGGGTCTCAGAGCCTGCGGTGATATCGGTTTGTTTGACATTACCAAACGCATCATAGTGCAGAGTTTTGGTGTACTGATTACTGGCATCGCAGTGATTAACATCATTGCGGCTAGCCGAACTGCCCGAGCACTCAGGAGCCACGGTTTCGCTTTTCAGCATTAAATTATCGTAGTAGGTAAACTCGGTTTGACGCGTCAATAAGGAATATGAAAGGCCTTGCTTAGCAAGCTGAGTTTGTCTTACAGAACTTGATTTTAAGCGTCCATATCTGAGGTAATCGGCGCCAGTGAAATAGGTATTGGCTGTATGGGTTGTATGAGCTGGCGTCCAGTTATCTTCACCCTGCTCTGGCATATGTGTTGTTGTAGTGCTGCTAGTCAGATTCCCCCACTTGTCGCTTAGCCCGGCGTCATAACTGTTGGTGGTCAAAACACGCTTGATAGGACGACGGGTACCATCTGAGCCAATTTGCCAACCTTTTTCGTCACTTTGGCGGAGATAGACAAATAACGAGCCAAGCTTATCGGTGTAGTTCCACCAAGTAGAAGTAGCGTGGGTGATCAACTGATCGCCGGCATAAGATTTGGTAAACTGAGGTTTACCCGTTAAAGGCCAGCTCTGATGATAGCGCGTCGTAGTTTTGATATTGGTCTGCGGATCGGTGGTTTCTATTTCATAAAAACCTTGCGGACCACGACCCAGTTTATCAATCTTAAACCCTGAATATTTATAATTAATACCCACTTGCTGAGTCGAAGAACCGCTGCCATTGGAATCTGAAGCAACATTGCTGACCAGCCACATGCCAAATTTCGGCGAGAAGAAATTCGCATTCACTTTACCTAAAGTATTAAACGCCGGTAAATGAGTGTACACCGCACTGTCAGATATTTTCTTGTAATTAATATCCGTTTCTACACCAAAGCCAGTGGTGATTTTAGTCAGCTTATGAGAAGCAACGCTGGCGCTCAGCATGGTATTACGATAGTGCGCAAAAGTTGCATTGGACGTTGCTGCCGTACTACTGCGTAGCACATCAACTAAGCCATCGCCGTCTATATCGCCGATTTTCAGCGTATGTCCAGTTCCCTTAAGACCGTTACCCAGTTTGGTTTCAGTATATGCAATACTGGAGGCGCTGGTTGTTTCTCCAGTCCAGACGGTGGTCTGCACCCCATCAGTATAGGTCGTGTTGACCCAGATATAACCCTCGTCACAGTTACGCCATGAAGAAGTGGTTGCCACTTCCTCTGCTAATGGCGGCACTTCCGGTTCAATACCATGGGGATGGCCATCCCCTACCCAGCGGCAATACCCCTCACGATTTACCACTCGAGTATGGTTAAGCGCAATAATGTCTGAGATGTTATCCTGATTTACATCAGCAAAGTGGACATTGCCTCGGTACTCTTCCGTACCCATCTTTGCTGAGAGTATCGACAAGCTTTTTGCCGCCTGTAATGGCGCAGCTGCATTGCCGGTAACCAGGCGGTATTGCCAGCCAGTGTTTTTGGCAAAAACCAGATCAGACAAGCCATCGCCGTTTAAGTCAGCAAATCGGATATCTTCAACGCCACTGAGGTCGTATTCGAACTTGCTATAATCGCCAGTTCCTTTACTCAGCAGCAATTTGTGCTTATAGGCGCTCGCGGAACACCCCGGTACTCCCTGAGACATTGGACTATAATCGGTCTTCAGTCTAACAATAAAGTCTGATACACCATCGGCGTTAATATCCGCACTTTTAGTGAATTTATGCTCTATTGAATGAGTAGAATGGCACCCCTGGCTACTGTGATCAGGCGAAAAGTCTCCACTGCTAAACTCATAGAGGCTATTGCCACTGCCATAGTCACGACCTAGTGCATTAGTCGACTCAATGTTCTTGCGATAGAACAATTTTCTACCAGAGCTGTACATCCAGTCAGACAATCCATCACCGTCAATATCAACGAGCATGTTGGAGGTTGAATACCCTGGTGAGAGTGCCACAGCTGAACTGAAGGAAAGTTTTTCTACGTACTCATTCGGGTAACAAATGCCTCTGCCGCGTGTTTGTTCGCGACTGACGCTAACAGCTTGTGAAAACGCCTCTGTATCTGCTGACCGTACCTCATTTAGGTTCTCAGTGTGCATCAAGTCTGCACTGTAAGGCTGCACACCATCATCGCAGATCATATCCGAAACGGTTTGAGTTACGGGCTGATAGGCCTTTGCATACCACTTAGTTGTAGAGCCCGACGTTTCCGCATAGATAATATCGGTATAACCGTCACCATTCACATCTGCCAGTTTAAAATCATTGACCGATTTTAAATTTGAGGTGATCACATCTGTATCCTGACCTGTGATCTTGACACTCAGCGTTTTGCCTGTGCTATTTGTATATAAGAAGTCTGAACGGCCATCACCGTTAAAGTCGGTCAGTAAGGTTGTGGTTCTGATCCCTGAACTCTGGTTCGCTGCCACAGCAAAGCCTACCTCACTGATGTCTTTGTTATAGTTAAATGTAATCGGGTACTTACAAGACTTATCCGCACTGAATGAGGTGCATTCCTGAATACTATTAATGTAGTCATGTTTAGTACCATCACCGTTGATATTGTAGTAACGGTATGCATCACCACCGCGCGTAACCTCAATACCTGAAATGCGTTTTACGTTAGCAACCTTGCCACCATAGGCATAACCATATTGACGGGTATTACGGTCGGTATAATCAAAGTTCACTTTCACCTTGCCGTACACAATACTATTGAGCAGATGATAGCCAAGGCTCGTATTGCTGGTGTAATGATAGGTAATTTTGTTGCCAAAAATATCGCTGATCTGCTTCAATGCCCAAGTGTGAGCGCCTTTCGCAGTGCTACCAGCGGGTTTAACAAAAGCATCACTATCGTTACTTAATGATGTATCGCCATAGTATTTTGTATCGCCATCTTTGGATTCGACAATAAAGCCTTTAGGACCGGTGTTGCTGCCATCCGTACCGATTGCTTTTATTGTCATAAAGTTGGACAGCTCAGTACGATAGGTACTATTTGCCGCGCCATAAGTGCCACTGACCAGCATAAGGCGGCTTCCATCTAAACAATAGCCGTCGCTCTTTTGCATTCGGACCGCCTGCTGTTTGCCATCTGTTGCAATATTTTTTATACAGCGTGTAATGGCTGAGCCAGCTGCAACATTCCAACCATAACCGGCGTTTCCAACACCCGCAGCAGAACTATATGAGATAGACACAGCAGGTTTTATGCCGCCCGGGCCAGCAGGTAAAGCAACCGGCACCGTATAAGTTGCCTGGCCGGTTTCATCAACTCTGAATTCACCCGCAGTGGTATCAACTTTGCTCGCCGGTTCAACAGCGCCCTGACCGGTATACAGAAATTGGCCGTTTGCTGATGCCAAGAACACGTCTGAGCCAGACTTAACATCCGGCCGATCGTCTCCATTGACATCCGTAAGCTGATAGTTATTGGCCAGGTTTGTGCCCGATGGCAATTTGAGGGCGCGGATTGCTCCAGTTTTGGTACTAACAGAGATCAGGCTTGCATCGTTATTAGAGGAAGCATCTGTGAAGAGTACATAATCTCTGATACCGTCACCATCTATATCTTGCCAGCGCAGACGCTCCGTTAGCTGTGCACTGGATTGTAGCTGAGATGTGACAGCGTTAAACTGCGCTTCAGATAAGACTTCACGGTGCCATTGCCCGTTGCTATAGCTCAGCTTTACCAGGCCCATCGGAGGGTACACATGTAACGGAATATTAATCTTGCCCGCAATCAAAACAAACTGCTTAGGTGACTGAATATAGATGTTTCCCGAGCTATCCTCATAGACACTCGGCGACTGTGCAACACTCGCCTGTGCTAGTGAGGAAAACAGAAACAATAGACTTATTATTTGTATTATTGTTTTCATATTTTCCAAATATCCCTGACTGGTTTTATTTGCCTTAGCGCAACAAAAGGCAATCTCTCTGAAACAAAATTCAGGGCAAGATTATAACTAAAATGGGAAAATGAACAAATAATTAATATGAGAAACAATATTGATATATTTCATCACTGAGAGACACGGCTCACTTTGACCACAACTGTAAAATCAAAGGAGCCAATTGTATTCAACTATGAACTTAGCACCATGCTCCAGCCTGGAGCGACAACCAGCATCAAACTTCCCTTCCACCTCATAGTGCCTGCCATCTTCCAATATAGCGTTATCCCTATCCGTCAAGTTGTAAAGCAAAATGGTTTCCAATTGCCGACCACTTCTCGCAGCATCTTCGCGATAATACAGGTATACAGGGTTTCTGCGCTGTGATCTCAATAGTAACCCTTTAACCTCAATAAGCTTTCCATCGTAACGTTCAGGGTCAACAATGACTTTAAGCAGTGACACCTGACTGGATTCAGACAATGCTGATAATGACCATGGAGCTGATAAAACCATGACATGAAAACCACTGAGAAAAAACCAGCTATCGATTAAGCCCTTGATAAAATATAAAACCTTCAATACCTGACGATTAATCTACTTTCCCTGAGAACGGGTTTGCATAATCCCATCATGATTGAACCACCCGTTGCTCAGAAGCCATACCACCTGCAACGAAACACACATTGGTATCAGATAGGCAACCGACTTTCCTATTTTCCACCAGCCAAGTCTATAAAAGTACCGGTGGCATAGCTTGCCTGCTCACTGAGCAACCAGGCGATGGCGCTGGCCACTTCTTCGGGTTTACCACCCCTTTGTAATGGCAGAAGTGAAGCGAGCCTGTCGACTCTGCCGGGCTCACCACCATCGGCATGAATATCGGTGTAAATGCAACCCGGGCGAACGCAATTAACCCGGATCCCCTCTGCTGCCAGCTCCAGAGACAAACCACGTGTAAAGCTGTCTATGGCGCCTTTTGCCGCGGCATAATCAACGTATTCATTGGCACCACCCAGATAAGAAGCTGCCGATGAAACATTTACTATGGCGCACCTGTCCATCTGATGATACGCACGGATCTGTTTAAGTACTTCTCTGGCACAGATAAAATAAGGAGTCACATTGGTGCACAACATCTGATTGATACGCTCTGCGGTCATATCCTCCACGCGCATTTGGCTGGCCAGTACTCCGGCATTATTGACCAGGTGTGAAATCGGCCCTAACTGTGCTTTGATGTCGGCGCACAATTTAACCACCTGTGCTTCTTCACTAATGTCAGCAGCAAAACTGTGTGCTATGCCACCTTGTGCGTGGATCTGAGCAACAACCTGCTCTGCTGCCAGGTGATTCGATTTATAATTAACTGCGACCAGATAACCCTGCTCTGCCAGCAAGTTAGCCGTTGCGGCACCTATCCCCCTGCTGGCACCTGTGATTAACACTACTTTCTTCATTGTTATTATTTTTTCCTGAAAAAAGGGGTGCCAAGCACCCCTTTTATATTGTTTATAAGCTTTGAATCTAACAGATTCAGTGCCTTTGTATCAAATACTTACTCAGCACTGATTACCGGCCAAACTCAGTTGGTGCTGGCGGCACCGTGAGCTGCTTCTTCGGATTTGCTTTCATCTCTTTAAGCAGCTCCTCAACAGCACGCTCCACAGATGGGTCTTTACCCGCGTGGATCAGCTCAGGACGATCAATCACCTCGATGTCCGGGCTGACACCCTCATCTTCAATGATCCAGTTACCGTCATTGTCCAGAATACGGAAAGTTGCAGCGATCACCTGACCGCCGTCAACCAGGCGTGGATTGCCCGAAATCCCGATCAAGCCACCCCAGGTACGGGTACCGATCAATTTACCAAGTCCTGCCTGACGGAAGTAGTAAGGTAGTGCGTCACCTCCAGAGCTGGAGTAACCGTTGATCAACATAGCCTTAGGGCCATCATGAGCAAACTGAGGGGTTTTCGTCGGCTCAACACCACGACGCTTCCAATAATTCAGAGGCTTACGTGCCAGCCAGGTGATCATGTGTTCAGGAATAAAGCCACCGCCATTGTATCGATCGTCGATGATCAGGGCATCTTTGGTTGTTTGTGGCATAAAGTGCTTAAACATGGCACGGTTACCTTCAAACAGCGTATTTGGCAAATGAACATAACCAATGCGACCACCCGATAGCTTATCCACATAGTCCATACGGGACTGGACCCACTCCAGATAACGCAGGCCACCTTCACTGGCGCTAGGCTTCACTGTTACCTTCCAGGCGCCGTCCAGGCTTGGTGTATTATTAAGGCGAAGTTCAACCTGAGTGCCCTGAGTATTTTCCAGCAGTTCGTAGAAGTTGCTCACGGTGTTCACTGCACGGCCATTGACCGATACTATATAGTCTCCCTTGCTGGCATTAACACCAGGCTCGCCTAATGGAGAGCGGAACTCTTCATGCCAGTTTTCACCCTGGTAGATTTTTTCGATACGTACAAACCCTGAGCTGTGCGCACTGATCTGGGCGCCGAGCAGGCCATGTTTCTTGCGTTTCGCTTTAGGCTCATCACCGGACTGAACATAGATGTGACCCGCGTTGATCTCACCGGCAATTTCGCTCAGGACATAATCCAGATCGTTGCGGTGTGCTACGGCATCAGCCATAGGCTGATAGCGCTTCAGGATAGCATCCCAGTCCTGACCATGATGGTTTTCATCATAGAACCAGTCTCTGAGCGTCCGCCAGCCTTCAACATACATTTGCTGCCATTCAACTTTGGGGTCGATCTTCAGCATCATGTTACCAAGATCAAGTTGCGTTGCTTTCAGGTCTTGCTTTGCTTTAGGCTTGATCACACTGTACTTGCCGCCTGCGCGAACAATCAGGTGCTCACCGCCAGCTGCCAACTTATAGTCCTGTACACCCTTGGCAACCGTTTGCACTTTGCCATCTTGTTTATTCGGGATCAGCTTCAATGTGCCTTCGGACAGCGCCAGTACGCCGTCTTTGACGCCATTTAAGTCTTCATAGTCACCCGCTTTCGCAGGCAGTGCCACAACCCGCGACATAAAGCCTTCTACCTGCAGCTGATTTTCAGTTGTACTGTCTTTGCTCTTATCGTCTTTCTGTTCGCTGACAATCGCCGCTTCATCGCTGTTAAACTGTGTCAGAGATGAAACCTTGTCATTCACTGCAACGGCGTAAAGACGAGTTGCATTGTTATACAAATAAGCAAACTCAAACGAGCTAAAGGTCAGGTTGAAATCACGCTCCGATGTAAAATACAGATACTGACCATCCGGTGAGAAAGCCGGATTCTGATCATTGGTCATGTCATCGGTCAGGCGGCTCAATGCTTTGCTTTGGGTATTGTAGTGCCATAAAGAGGCAAAGCGATTGGCATTGTTCTTTACAAAGATCAGATCTTCGCTGTTTGGCGACCAGGTGTACTGCGTGATGCCATCATCATCATATTTGCCGGTATCGATCTTATGCAGCTCTCCTGAGCTTACATCCAGCCACCACATAGTGTGGTTCTTATCGGCAAATAGCAGCTTAGAACTGTCGGCCGACCAGATAGGATCAAAGCGCCAGATAGTGCCGTTGCTGGTAAGTTGCTTAACTTCATTGTTATTGGCACGATCTTTAAGATAAATCTCATATTCACCTGTGGCGTCACTCATATACGCAATATAACGGCCGTTCGGTGACCAGCTTGCGGCAATTTCACGGCCCTCTGCCGTCATGCTCAAGTTACGCGTCGGACCCTGCTCAACCGGAACAGAGAACACTTCACCACGCGCCGTGAATAGAGCACGTTTTCCATCGTGAGAAACGTCCATTGAGTCGATGAACTTGCTGACATTTTTTGTATAAGGCATAGCATACTTGCGTACCCCGGGCACATTGATGGTCAGCTTTTCCGTAGCTTTGGTTGCTTCATCAAAGCGATACAAATAGCCGCCATTTTCATACACAATGGCATCTGGCCCGGCAGATGGCCACAGTACGTCGTACTCACTGTGGTTCGTCATCTTAACCGCTGCTTTGCCTTCACGATATTTATACAGATTTAGGGTATAGTCACGGTCAGAAACAAAGTAGATGCTGTCATTCACCCAGGTTGGTTGCTGATCGGTTGCTCTGTGTTCGGTCAGCTGTTTTGAGGTGTTATTTTCTAAATCATACACCCAGACATCCTGCGCACGACCGCCTCGGCTGCGTTTCCAGGTTCTGAATTCACGGTCTATCGGCGTATAAACAAACTGTTTGCCATCTGGCGACAGCATACCACCCCCGCTTTCAGGAATGGCCAGCGGCTGCTCTAGTCCACCATCTGCGGGGATCATATAAGGACGCCCCATACGTTTACCCCAAGGCGTGCGGTTGGCACGAAACACAATATGTTTGCCATCCGGTGTCCAGTCAAACACCCGGTAATCAAACCCACCACGTGGCGGCATCGGGCCCACATCATTGTAGTAAGTAAGCTGCTTCAGATTAGAGCCATCGGCATCGATCACATAAATTTGTCGGCTGCCATTGTACTCGGCCGCAAACGCAATACGTTTTCCATCTGGTGAAAATTTAGGGAAAGTTTCAAAGCCAACATGATCGGTCAGACGGGTGCTGTTACCCGACTTAGTATCCGCAATGTAGATATCACCGCCATATACAAAAGTCACTTTGTCCTGATGAATATCAGGAAAACGCAGTAGGCGCGTGTCCTGAGTTTGATATGCAGCCGCCAATGGCGCAGCTACAGCCGCAATGGCGGCAACTAGATGCTTGAGTTTCATAAGCCTCACAAATTAGTTTTGTTATTTTATCTCATTCATAATAACAAGTCTGTTCCTAATTACAGCTAACTTGCGGTCAAAAGCTTGTTACAAAATATGAAACCCGAATTACCTATCCATAAACTAGTAATCCGACCGGTGATCACTGAAAGTTGAGAACTTCCACACCTCTGTCTTCTTTTATGTGCTCTATCACCATATAAGTATGATTAGTCCCAACTCCCGGTATTTCAACAATCTGCCCCAGTACCTCGCGATACTGACGCATATCCTGCACCCGGATCTTCAACAGGTAATCAAATCCGCCAGCAACCATATCGCAGGCTACGACATTGGGGATCTCCAGTACGTGCTGCCTGAACGTTTCAAATACAGACTCTGTGGAGCTTTTTAGCGTGATTTCAACATGCGCAACCAGATGCTGTCCCAGCTTTGCAGCATTTAATTGGGCAGCATAACCCTCAATATACCCTTCTGCCTCCAGTTTTTTCACGCGGTCGAGGCATGGGCTGGGGCTCAGATTGACGGCTTTGGCCAGGTTTACATTGGAAATACGGGCATTTTTTTGCAGGATATCCAGAATTGCCATATCGATCCTGTCGAGCACCCGCGTTTTAATTGAAGTGGTCATTCAGCATAAAATTCTGTGCAGCTTCGCAATTACCCGCAAATTTACCGTAATCAAAAAAAATAAGACAGCATATTCTGCTGTCTTTTCGATAGAATGTCCCCGAAATTTGACGTAACCGCCACATTAAGATCGTATCCGTGGCAAACCATTTATTAGAACGCGAGACTGGCTAAAAGTTGAACACACTCTGAGGTGTGTTAAGGTTAGCACTATGACCGCATCATATTGTCGTAATTGAGACTTCTTGCAGGTGCCATTCAAATTTTACAGGCACATAAAGGCTAGCAAGCACTTACCAACCTTGTTGGCGTGCAACGCATTAAGTTGTTCAATTTACAATCATTTTTGACTCTTATTTTATGAGGCTGAGTTATGCTTTATAACGGCGATTTGACAACCACCTGTCCTATCAGACAGAAGATCCGCGATTTTTACCGCATCGATGAAAACGAAGTGATCGACCATATTCTGCCACTGGCCGAAGTCGGCGTAACGGCACGTAGCCGCGCCTGGGAAAGAGCCCGTCAGATGGTTTTAAATATTCGTCGCGATCAGGATGGCCAGAATGGTGTAGACGCACTGCTAAACGAATTCTCTCTGTCGTCAGAAGAAGGCGTGGTATTGATGTGCTTGGCAGAAGCACTGCTTCGCGTGCCAGATAAAGAAACTCAGGATGAACTTATCCGTGACAAACTGGCTAAAGGTGACTGGAGCTCGCATTTAGGTAGCAGTGATTCTCTGTTCGTCAACGCGTC
The DNA here is from genome assembly GCF_005887095.1 of Pseudoalteromonas rubra. Classification (GTDB taxonomy): domain Bacteria; phylum Pseudomonadota; class Gammaproteobacteria; order Enterobacterales; family Alteromonadaceae; genus Pseudoalteromonas; species Pseudoalteromonas rubra_E. The sequence continues at coordinate 14,533 of NZ_PNCI01000017.1, forward strand.
TAGCTGGGGCCTGCTGGTTACCGGTAAAATGGTGAACTACAGCGATAAAAATCAGGAAGAGCAGTTTGGTGTTCTAAAGCGTACCATTGGCCGCCTGGGTGAGCCGGTTATCCGTAAGTCTGTCAACTTTGCTATGAAGATCATGGGTAAGCAGTTCGTAATGGGTGAGACCATTCAGGACGCCATTACCCGCGCTGCAGAAAAAGAACAAAAAGGCTATGTATATTCGTATGATATGCTGGGCGAAGGCGCACGTACAATGGCCGACGCTGAGCGCTACTTCCAGAGCTACATGAATGCCATCCATGCCATTGGTAAAGCCGCGGCGGGTCGTGGTCCAATCAAGAGCCCCGGCATTTCTGTTAAGCTTTCTGCTATCCACCCACGTTATGAATTTTCTCACAGCGACCGTGTAATGGATGAGCTGGTGCCAAAGCTGAAAGAACTGGCAGTTGCTGCGAAGCAGTACGATATTGGCTTTACCGTCGATGCCGAAGAAGCGGATAGACTGGATATCTCTCTGGACGTGATTGAAGCGGTATTCTCTGATCCTGAGCTGGACGGCTGGAATGGCTTTGGTCTGGCGGTACAGGCATACCAAAAACGTGCCATTTTCGTTGTTGAATGGGTTGCTGATCTGGCACGACGCGTTGGCCGCAAACTGATGGTCCGTCTGGTAAAAGGTGCCTACTGGGATACTGAAATTAAAACCACGCAGCAAGATGGTTTAGACCATTTCCCGGTATTTACCCGTAAAGCAACCACTGATGTGTCATATAAAGCCTGTGCCATCAAGCTGCTGGAAGCGCGTGATGTATTGTTCCCACAGTTTGCCACACACAACGCTTACACAGCCGCAACCATCCTTGAAGTTGCGAAAGGCGACAATACTGGATTCGAATTCCAGCGCCTGCATGGCATGGGTGAGTCACTGTTTGATCAAATCGTTGAAAGCGAAGGCATTCAGTGCCGTGTTTACGCACCGGTTGGCCACCATGAAGACTTGCTTGCCTACCTGGTACGTCGTCTGCTTGAAAACGGCGCTAACTCGTCGTTTGTAAACGCCATTGTCGACACCACTAAGCCAGTAGAGTCATTACTGCCAGATCCGGTTGAAACCCTGCAAGGCCTGCGCAATAAATACAATAAGCAGATCAGCCTGCCTATCGAGCTGTATGGTGCTGAGCGCCCTAACTCAAAAGGTATGGACCTGACTGATATCAACATACTGACGCCGTTCAAAGAGAACCTGGACAACTGGTTCAATGAACATCGTATCGAAGAAAGTAATGTGCCAGAAGGTCGCATGGCGGTACGTAACCCGGCCAATCATAAAGAAATTGTCGGTCATGTGCCTGTACACGACGATGCGTATATGCAAAGCATTCTAAGTAATGCCGAAAACGCCTTTGTCGACTGGTCACAAACACCAGTACAAGAGCGTGCTGACTTGCTGCGTCGCGTCGGTGACATTCTTGAACGTCATCACGATGAGCTGGTTGCTATCTGTATTAAAGAAGCCGGTAAGATCACTCAGGATGGCATCGATGAAGTCCGTGAAGCCGTCGACTTCTGTCGCTACTATGCTGCCCGTGCTGAAGAACTGGCTAAAGACGAGCGCTTTGAAGCCCGTGGTGTGATTTTATGTATCAGCCCATGGAACTTCCCGCTGGCCATCTTCCTTGGCCAGGTTGCCGCAGCCATAGTCACTGGTAATACAGTTATTGCGAAACCTGCTGAGCAAACCAGTATGATTGCGCTGCGTTGTATCGAATTGATGCGCACTGTAGGCTTGCCAGAGCACGTTGTACAGCCGGTCATTGCCCGTGGTAGCGAAGTGGGTAAACACATTGTACCGGATGAGCGTATTCAGGCTGTGATGTTCACCGGTTCAACTGAAACCGGTACCCTGATTTCACAGATCCTGGCTGAGCGCAACGACATTCAGGTACCTCTGATCGCTGAAACCGGTGGCCAGAACTGTATGGTGGTTGACTCAACCGCACTGCCAGAGCAGGTTGTGGATGATGTGATTTCATCTGGTTTCCAAAGTGCAGGTCAGCGCTGTTCTGCATTGCGTGTATTGTTCCTGCAAGAAGATGTAGCTGACGGCATTATCAAAATGCTTCAGGGTGCATTGCAAGAGCTGCATGTTGGTGACCCGGCAATGTTATCTACGGACGTAGGTCCGGTGATCGACGAAAAAGCATTGAATGCCTTAACCAAGCACGTTGACTTTATGAAGAGCAACGGCAAGCTATTGTTCGAAGCCAAGATCCCGGACAACAGCGAAAACGGCGCATATTTCTTTGCACCGCGTTTGTATGAAATCTCTGACTTGTCAGTACTTAAACGTGAAGTCTTTGGGCCGGTCGTCCATATTATCCGCTTCAAAGGCGAAGAGCTCGACAAGGTGATTGACCAGATCAATGGCACAGGGTACGGCCTGACCATGGGTGTTCACTCACGTATCGAAGCGCGTTGCGAGTACCTGGCTAAAATGTCTCGTGCGGGTAATGTTTACGTTAACCGAAATATGATTGGTGCCATCGTTGGTGTTCAACCGTTTGGTGGTCGTGGCCTGTCTGGTACTGGTCCTAAAGCGGGTGGTCCAAACTATTTGTTGCGCCTGGTCAAAGAGAAAGCTTCTCCGGATAACGTACAGATGACCAACCTGACTCCGGATGAGCTGGAAACTCACCACTTCCCGGGTGCAGTAGAGCAGGTTGAAGCGCTGATGCAGAACTCGCTACGCGACGAGAAGATCTGGCGTGCAACGCCACTGAATGACCGTGTTTCTGCGGTACGTCAGTTACTTGCTAAGGTAGCCACGGTTGAGATCATCGACGAGTTGGCTGATGACTTAGCCCTGACGCTGGCTGATGCCCGCGCCCAGTTGAACCGCCTGGAAAAACGTATGCGTTCACACATCGTATTGCCAGGGCCAACGGGTGAATCTAACACCCTGCACCTTGAGCCTCGCGGCTGTGTAGTATGTTATGCCGATAAGAGTACCTCATTTAACTTCTGGGCGCTGTCGGTCATTACCGCTCTGGCTGCCGGTAACACGGTAATTACGGTTGCATCTGAATTATTCTATGAAGAGGCGCAGGCGTTCCGCGATAAGTTTATCGCGACTGGTGTTGCCGAAGGGGTATTCCAGGTTGCTAAACCAAACCAGTTGCAGGCAATTCTGGCGCACCCTCACCTGTCGGGCGCAGTGGTTGCCGCACGCTCATCACGCCTGGGCTACTTCAGTCAGCAGCTGGCTGCGCGTAAGGGTGCTATTTTGCCAGTGATCAGTGCAGAGTACTACGATACGTTGATCAGCCGTCTGGTGACAGAGAAAACAATTAGTGTTGATACCACGGCATCGGGTGGTAATACCTCTCTGATGACACTGGTAGAAGATGACGAATAATAGCATTCGTTAAACCTTACTCTCACTTAAGCCGGCATTCGCCGGCTTTTTTTATATGTAATTTCAATAGCCTTAACACAGTTGTAATGCACAAATTACAAGCCTGTACCTTGATTTGTAGCAAAACTATTTCATTTTTTAGTTAACCGTTATATTGTGCCTGCTTCTCTCACAAAGTTAGGGGCTATGTGTGCAAAAGAACAAAACCATCGGCAGCATGTTAATTGTCGCCGGCACCACCATTGGAGCTGGCATGCTGGCGTTACCTATCGCTTCAGCAGGTCTGGGCTTCACCACTGCTTTACTCTTAATACTGGCAACCTGGCTACTAATGACTTATACCGCATTACTGATGTTAGAACTGCATCAGTACGCCAGTAAAGAAGCGACCTTAAACACATTGGCCAAGCGCATTCTAGGCAAGAAAGGTCAGTACGTTGCTAATTTCTCCATGGTCTTCCTATTTTATGCGTTGTGTGCGGCCTATATCGCGGGTGGAGGCGCTCAGCTACAAGAAAAACTCTCAGCCTTAACCAACATGGAGATAGCACCTCAGGCAGGCTCAGTATTGCTGGCCTTACTTGTTGCAACAATCGTCACTCTGGGCACCAGCACAGTTGATAAGCTCAACCGTGTTTTGTTTGCAATCAAGATAGTCGTTTTGGCCAGTTTGTTTTTTGTTCTGACCCCCTATGTGCGCGGACAGCACTTATTAGATATGCCGGTAGAACAAGGGCTGATCATCTCTGCACTCCCCGTTATCTTTACGTCATTTGGTTTTCATGGCTCTATTCCGTCCATCGTTAAATACGTTGGGCTGGATATACGTACTTTAAGAAAAGTGATGATAGTCGGGGCCTCATTGCCCTTAGTAATTTATATCGGCTGGCAGTTGCTCAGTCAGGGTGTAATGGCACAGAGCGCCTTACTCAACAGTGAAGGTCTGCCTGGGTTCGTTGCCAGTATTTCTAATATTGCCCATAGCCCGCAAGTGAGTACGTTTGTCACCCTGTTTGCTGATCTGGCGCTGGCAACCTCATTTCTGGGTGTCAGCCTGGGTCTGTTCGACTTTTTTGCAGACGCCTTTAAAAAACGCAATACCGTGTCTGAGCGAGTGATCACTGCATTGATTACCTTTTTGCCTCCTCTTGGCTTTGCACTGTTTTACCCGCAGGGATTTATCATGGCACTGGGCTATGCCGCTATCGCACTCGTTGTGCTCGCTATTTTCCTTCCCGTTACTATGGTGTGGCAACAGCGTAAAACGCATCAGACCGAAGGCAACAACCAGTCAGCTGACGGTTACCAGGTCGTTGGCGGCAATGTTGGACTGATTTGTGCTGGTCTATGTGGTGTGCTGATCATTTCTGCACAATGTCTGCAAATGCTGGGGGTGATCCCGGCGCTTTAACAAATAACCACACTTTTTGCCTCGATTTAACTGTGGCTGGCGATATAATGTCCGCACTAAGACATTCCCAGCCGTAGTTAAGAAGGACCGCATGAAACATCTCATCCCCCTCATTCTTCCAACCGTTTTGCTGATTGCCTGTGGCGGAGAAAACAGTGAGCCGTTAAAAGCCGCCCCAAATTCAACAAGTAACAATGGATCGTCGGATACAGGTTCCGCCGTACAAAGTTGCGGCAACGATTTTAGCGCGCAACGCTCGCTCAACGAATTTGAGCGCACCGCAGTTTTCTGGCAAATTGAAGGAGCAAGGTTGCAGTCAAAGCCGCAGCTACTCATGTATGCAGACAAGTTTTCATTAAATGCTTCTCACCAGCTCAGTTCAGATGAGACACTGTGCTTGCTGGCAGCCAACATATTTGGCTCAAGCAGTGCCCAGACGTGGATAGGTGAAGATAGTGGCTCGGTAAATCAGGGCGAATTATATTATTACAGCCCCGCCATTACATTTACTGGTGCTTTACCGGAGTTGGAATCTCTTGATGACTGGCGCAGTCAGGGCTCTCCTGCACAGACTACATTAACAACCCCCGCCAGCGACATCACTATCTGGTACCGTGATAGAGATGAAAACCGCTTTACGTTAGGCACGCCAGAAAGTAATCAGAACCCGGTAACAATGAACTGCACCCAAGATGGGTTTGCCCTGTCTTATTCCCTCTCACAGGTTGTACAAAGCCAGCTGGATACGTTAAACCCCAGCTTCTGTGAGACCCAGGGAACCGGAGATAATGCAACAACACACTGCTTAAGCGTGGCACTCACAACCACTGATAAACTAGAGTCATGCCAGTTTGGTACAACCAGCGTGGCGTTGCCTGATAGTTCGGGTAACAAAACAGCCGTAAAAGTCTCCGGCACACTCGCAATAGACAACGATGATGCCGAACTAAGCATCACTCAGATCGACATCAAATAGTGTGTTAATCGCTATCTGTATTAAAACATCTATCTAGAGCCTGTACTTTAGGGACAGGCTCTGACGTTATAATCTGGCATGTCTGAGATTAGATGCATCAGCAAACGTGTAATACCAATTTGCTTAATTAAGTGTTCTATTTTGAGGCGAGAAAATGGGGTCGATAGCAAGGCAAAAATTTTGCTATTTAGTTGTTCTAAATGAGAAATTTTTAACGCCGTTAGCGTCATATTTGCTCCTACAAATAGAACAGGTATTAAGTGAAATTGGTATAACTATGAGTCATGTTATCGCCAAGCTTCTTATGCCTTATAGCAGGTTTGTAATTGAGCAAATTGATATCAGAAATGGAATGAGTTACGGCCCAGTTATATTCAAAGGCGCATCAAGTATCAATATGAACTGTGGAGTGCTATGCAACACACAAGGGGCCCGACGAGCTCAGGGTTAGCTGGTTTCTTCGGTGACTTTGTTGGTTTTTCTGTTTTTACCTAACACATAGATAAGCGGCACAAAGCATAAGAATACCGTGGCGTAATTAACCAAAGGCAATATGGTCTTGTAAAGATACCCGGAGTAACTCAGGTCCATGAGTTGGCGGTCTACCAACCTGAACAACTGTAAGATAGGTGCAGGAATAACAATAAGCTGGCAAGCTATACTTTGCCACATGTACATTTTGTCTTTGAGTGCCCAATAAGCAACGATTGCAATAAAGACAATGTCATTCAAAGCCCAAAAGATATACCTGTATATCTTTTCATCATCGATACTGCGGATTGGCTCGGAAGTGAAATAACCTATGACGTAAAAGACCCAGCATAACAGCGCATAGCGAAGTGCATATTCATCTTTCAGAATGTAGAAGATAACAACAGCCAGACTCACCAATGCCGTTTGGGTATCAATGATATTATGCAGTATCGCATTAACACCTAAACTGTTTATAAATGAGTCTGACATAATTTTACACTGTTAGCTTGTTAACTACTTCGGCTTTTCATCTTCATCAGCCCCACCACCGTTACCTCCTGGCATATAAACGAATTTATCTTGCAACATTACGCTCTCCTTTTTAAATGAACTGATTAGATCGTCGGTTAGACTAGCCCAAGAATCGGTACCACGCAATACCTCTAGTTATTTTCTCGCACATTTATAGGGTCAGATTCTTTGGCTTTACCTTGCAAAATCGATATCTCTACACGACGGTTACGTCGCCTGTCTACGTCTGTTTCATTTGGAACCAGTGGCCGGGTGTCAGCATGCCCAACCACCACCATGCGGTTTTTGTCAAACCCGGGAACTGTTTGCATTTCAGTTGCTACCGCAACAGCTCTCGTCGCAGAAAGATCCCAGTTATTGCTGTAGAGTTCATTGGAAAACTGAAAGTCATCCGTATGCCCGGACACGGTTATTTCGCCAGGAACATCTTTCAGCAACTGAGCAATATCCTGGATCACAGGTTTAAATTTTGGTTGCAGGAATGCACTACCCGATGGAAATGAGCCGTTCTCCTGAATACGTATGATGATCTGTTGACCAAGTGATTCCAGTTCAATGGCACCATCCATGATTTGCTTTTCGAGCTGCTGCGCAATTTTTTTCACCAACTCATTTACCTGCTCTTGCTCTGCGGCGGCAATTGCCTGAGTCATGGACTGCTCTTGGGCTGTACTGGAAGATTCACCACCACGTTTATTACCCCTTTGTTCTTGTCGGCCGCCCGCTGAGCTTTCGTCACCCGCCTGAAACTCCAGCATTTGCTGAGTCATTTCAACGGTTTGCTGCTGAATCGTTTCAATGGGGGTGGGCTCAGGTTTACCTGGTGTGAACTCCATCGCAATCACGCTGGTGCCCTTGGGGATGTCTTTTACTTCAATCTTATTTTGCACACCAAATGCAAACTTCATCGAACCTGCTATTTGCTTAAACTTCAGCACGTCCATTTCTGAAAACGCCAGCAGTAGTACGAAAAAGCACATCAGCAGTGACATAAGATCGGCAAAGGTCCCCATCCAGGCAGGCAAGCCCGGGGGGGGACATTTGCATTCGTTCTCGTCTGACATAACTACTCCTCGGCCTCGCCACCTCGTTTAGACTCAGGCAGATAGTTTTTCAGAATACCTTCAATCACTTTCGGGTTTTGGCCATCCTGTATGCCCAAAATAGCATCCAGGATCAATCGTTGATTACGCTCTTCCTCGTCTTTACGCAGTTCCAGTTTTACCTGAATAGGAATGGCGACTACATTCGCCAGAAACGCACCGTATAAAGTGGTCAATAATGCAACGGCCATAGCTGGTCCGATTGCCTTGGGGTCATCCATGTTCGATAACATAGCGACCAGACCAATCAGGGTGCCAATCATACCCATGGCAGGGGCGATATCCGCTAAGGATTTAAACAACCCAGCGCCCATCTCGTGGCGAGTAGAGGTCAATGCAATGTCTTTTTGTAACGTCGCTCTGACAACATCAGCATCGTGGCCATCCACCAGCATATCCACGCCCTTGCGCATAAAAGAGTTGGGGATCTCCGCCTCTTCTAACGCCAGAAATCCACCTTTACGCGCTGAATCAGCCAGTTCAACTGCTTTTTCAATTAACTCTTCAGGTGTTTCCAGCTTGAACATAAAGGCCTTACCGGCCACCTTACCAATGCCAAAAAACTGGCTCATGGTAAAGTTAGACAGCACGATAAATATCGAGCCACCAAACACAATAACCACTGATGGAGTGTTGTAAAACATGGCAATCTGGCCATCACTACTAAGTACCATGGACATCACAATCAAGCCAATGGCCCCTAAGATCCCAATCACGGTTGCTAAATCCACACACCCTCCAAAGGAAATTACCCGTTATCTATCACGCAGTTATTATTATCGACAGAGTTATCGGCCAGTTTTGCAATAACTTAACTCAATTATATTAAATTGCCTTGAAAATGCGAATTCATATGCCATTGGCAATTCCCGAAGACTATATAACGCAAAAAGTCCGAGAGATCTTTGACCTCAATCTGTAATACTCATAAAATTAGGCGTTTTTTAATTTAGCTCAAAGTGAATATTGCACATGGCGACAAAAAAACCGGAAAACATGAGCTTTGAAGAAGCTGTTGGCGAGCTTGAAGGCATAGTACAGGACATGGAACGCGGCGAATTGACCCTCGAACAATCACTCAAACAGTTTGAGCGGGGCATCAAGTTAGCTAATGCTTCCTCACAAAAGCTGCAGCAGGCTGAACAGAAAGTCGCAATTTTACTGGGCAATGATGAACAAAGCCCACTGAACGAGTTTACAGACGAGCTGGAACAATAAACGGTGGATTTACAAGCACAACTTGCCCAAGCCAGAGCCCAGGTAGACAAAACCGTGGCCAGCTACTTTGCACAGGAACTGGACAGTGATGGCACCGCCATAGCAGCTACGCGCTACAGCATTAGTAATGGCGGTAAGCGATTACGCCCGTTTCTGGTTTACACGGCAGGCCAGATTTTTGGGGCTGCGCCTCGTGATCTGGATATTGCAGCTGCTGCGGTTGAATGTATTCATAGCTACTCACTGGTCCACGACGATTTACCTGCAATGGACGATGATGACTTACGTCGCGGCAAACCGACCTGCCACATCGCCTTTGATGAAGCACAGGCTATTTTGGCGGGTGATGCATTGCAGACGCTGGCATTTGAGTTGTTATCCGGACACGCGTTCTCAGTACCGGCAAAGAATCAGATTGCCATGATCCATACACTTGCCAAGGCTTCTGGCTTACAGGGTATGGTGGGAGGCCAGGCGCTGGATTTAGCCGCAACCGACAAATCAGTCAGCCTGGATGAACTTGAGCGTATCCACCGCTTAAAAACGGGTGCGCTACTCACTTGTGCCATTGAGCTCGGCGCGCTGTGTGCACCCGATGTGTCGCCACACACACTTGCCCGATTACGTGAATATGGCAAAAATATTGGTCTGGCATTTCAGGTTCAGGACGACATTCTGGATATAGAAGGCAATACAGAGGTGCTAGGCAAGCCGCAGGGGTCTGATCTGGAACACAATAAATCTACGTATCCTGCACTACTGGGTTTGTCAGGCGCAAAGCAAAAAGCACAAGTACTGGTTGATGAAGCAAAGCGGGCATTACAAGATATTGATGCAGACACACAAGCTCTGGCTTTGCTTGCAGATTATATCATCTCCAGAGACCACTAAAGGTTGGAAACAGACTAGCAATCGACTGATAAGTCGCTAAATTAATAACTAGTTAAGATATACTGTGGTGCATTGCAGCAAGTGCCTTGAAGACAAGGGCCATCAGTGGTCTGCCAGTTTGGCTGAGCACCAGGAACAAAATTTATAAATTTAATGGCAGACAAAGGTGACAGCTAAGTCAGCAAACTCTGCCCAGGATAACATAATCAATATGAGTCTTGATAACAGCAAGTATCCCCTTATGGCATTGATAGAGCAGCCAGAGCAGCTGCGCACTTTGCCACAACACAAACTGACCGAGTTCAGTAATGAACTGCGTGACTATCTGTTAAACTCGGTCTCGCAAAGTAGTGGTCACCTTGCCTCTGGTCTAGGTACAGTAGAGCTTACTGTAGCGCTGCACTATGTCTACAATACCCCCGAAGACCGTTTAGTCTGGGATGTTGGCCATCAGGCTTACCCGCATAAAATACTCACAGGTCGTCGTGACAAGATGCATACCATTCGTCAAAAAGACGGTCTGCACCCTTTCCCATTCCGTGAAGAGAGCGAGTACGACACCTTCAGTGTTGGCCACTCCAGTACCTCCATCTCGGCAGCGCTGGCCATGGCCATTGCCGCTGAAAAAGAGCAACAAGGCCGCAAAGTCGTTGCAGTGATTGGTGATGGTGCCATGACCGCAGGTATGGCATTTGAGGCGATGAACCACGCCGGTGATGTGAAATCAGATATGCTCGTGATCCTCAACGACAACGAGATGTCTATTTCTGAAAACGTGGGGGCATTAAATAATCACTTCGCACGCATTCTGTCAGGTAGTTTCTACACCAATATCCGCGAAGGCGGCAAAAAGCTACTCTCTGGAGTGCCTCCAGTAAAAGAGCTGGCCAGCAAGGTTGAAGAACACCTCAAGGGCATGGTGATACCGGGTACCTTCTTCGAAGAATTGGGCTTTAACTACATTGGCCCTATCGATGGCCATGATGTCAATATGCTGGTCGATACGCTCAGAAACATGCGTAACCTCAAAGGCCCTCAGCTGCTGCACGTAAAAACCCAAAAAGGGAAAGGCTATCAACCTGCGGAAGCCGACCCGATTGGCTACCATGGCGTGCCTAAGTTCGACCCTTCTGTGCACAGCTTACCTAAGTCCAAGCCAAGCGCGCCAACCTTCTCGAAAGTCTTTGGCGACTGGCTATGTGATATGGCAGAGCAAGACAGCAAGCTAATGGCTATTACCCCGGCTATGCGTGAAGGCTCTGGCATGGTGCGTTTTTCAAAAGAGCACCCTAGCCAATACTTTGATGTCGCGATTGCTGAGCAACATGCCGTAACCTTAGGCGCCGGTTTTGCCTGTGAAGGCTTAAACCCGGTGGTGGCCATTTACTCCAGCTTTTTACAACGGGGTTACGATCAGCTGATCCACGATGTCGCATTGCAAAACCTGCCGGTACTGTTTGCCATAGACCGCGCCGGGATTGTGGGTGCCGATGGCGAAACGCACCAGGGCGCTTACGATTTGAGCTTTATGCGCTGTATTCCCAATATGGTGATTATGGCCCCGAGCGACCTGAATGAATGCCGCCAGATGCTTTACACCGGTCACCGTCTGCAGCAACCAGCCGCGGTACGCTACCCAAGAGGTTCAGCTGGTGACGCAGAGATTGAAGCACAGATGACTGAGCTGGAGGTGGGCAAAGCTAACCTGCTGCGCACCGGCAAAAAAGTCGCCATTCTTAACTTTGGTACCTTGCTGCACAATGCAAAACCGGTCGCAGAGGCGCTGGATGCAACTTTAGTTGATATGCGCTTTGTGAAGCCACTTGATAGCGACATGGTTACTAAGCTGGCAGCTGAGCATGACCTGCTGGTGACATTGGAAGACAATGCCATTGCAGGCGGCGCAGGCAGTGCGGTCAGCGAGCATCTGGCCGCTGCGCAGATCCTCAAACCCATTTTGCACCTCGGTATTCCGGATGAATTCATCAAGCATGGTACGCAAGACCAGATGCATACCGAAATGGGCCTGGATGCAGACGGGATCCAAAAACGAATCGAAGCGGTATTGTAAAAAAACGCCGCCACCAAGGATTTTTAAAGCCGCTGTGTTCACAGTGGCTTTTTTATTTCACCCTCACTTGCTGGACAAACCCCGTTTTCAATACAACACTTTAACCAGAAACTTAAAGGCCAACCCGCTCTCATAATTGACAACTTCCAGGTTGGTAAACCGGATGGACCGCGATGTTGATAACTTTTCTAACTTTTTTATTCAGGACCAGTCATGGCTGATAGCTCTGCGCTTTTTGACTGGCAAAGCAGTGCATATATCGGTTTTGAGCAGCTGAAAAATTACTTTTTTAGCCTGCTTCCTCAACTTTTCGTTGCCGCCATTATACTCCTGCTCGGTTGGGCCTGTGCCTGGTTACTCAGCAAGCTGGCACTCACACTACTGCGAGTACTCAACAAGGCACTTACCAGTATCCAGCAAAAGACACAGCAACCCAGGCAGGTGCAGCTTTCTTCCCGACATATAAAGGTCATTTGTCGAAGTGTTTTTTGGCTGACATTGCTGTTTTTCGCCACTGCAGCTACCTCCAGCCTGGGCTTAAGTTTATTTACTGACTCTGCTGCTGCACTCTTTGCTTACTTGCCAAACCTGATCACCGGTATTCTGATCATGGTTGCCGGTTACTTGCTGGCGGGGCTTATCAGTTCAATGATTAAAGCCAGTGCGCATTCTATTGGCTTTGCCCACACAGAAGCAGCCACCCGCATTGCCCATTTTGTAATTCTTTTTACCGCCATAGTAATAGGGGTAGAGCAACTGGGGATCAATGTGCACTTTGTCACCAACCTGGTTATCGTCGTTACAGGCATGCTGTGTTTTGGCGTCGCGCTGGCATTTGGTCTCGGCAGTCAGGAAATAATTGCGAACACGGTTGCGGCCAGACAGGCACAGCGCCATTGCCGAATTAATGATGATATAGACATCGCCGGCGTGCGTGGCAGATTAACTGAAATCACGGCTACTATGCTGGTCATTGAATCCGATCAGGGACGTGTGCTGATCCCCGCCAGCGTGTTTCTCAAACACAATAGCCATATCACAACCACACAGACGACCGAACACAAATAATAAGGCTGAGTATGTCGACTTTACACCTCAAGCTCGCCCAGCATTTTATGCAACAAGAACCCCGCGCAGCAGCCCGGCGACTTGAGTTGCAAGCCCCTGAAGTGGTCACCAGTATTCTGTGCACTCTGAAAGATCACGAAGTGGGCGCAGTACTTAAGGCAATGCACCCAAGTTATACCGCTCAGCTCCTGCCTAACCTGGAGCAAGTGCAACAAGCCCGCTGGCTACAATTACTTAATCTGACAGACATTGCAGCGATCCTGCGCCATGTATCACAGCACTCGACTGACACATACCTGGCACTGCTGCCACTGAAAAAACAAACTATGTGCCGGATGCTGATCAGCTACCCCGACTACACCGTGGGTGCCTGGGTCGAAACCGATGTGCTGACGCTGGACGACAAAATGTCTGTAGAAGATGCCATGCTGCGTCTGAAAAAACGTGCCTATCGAGGCCCGGCGCGACTCTACGTGGTTAACTACCAACGTCAGATTGCCGGTCAGGTTTCTATATATGAACTCCTGTGTCGCTCTGGCGGGCAACCTGTTGCCGACTTTATGGATAAACAGGTGCCCTGCCTGAGCGGCTACACTGAGCTGGGCAGCGCCTTGTCTGCCAGCGTCTGGGAGCGACAAGATCAGGTTGCGGTGGTCAACCGCAAACAAGGGTTTATCGGCACATTACAACACTACCGCGTGCGCCGCGCTCTGAAGCACCATGAGGTGGAGCAAATTGCCCCTCTGGTGAGCAGTGACTTGCTCGATGCCTATGCCAGCTCGTTTGCCAATGTGCTCGACTTATTGGTCCCAGAAAAACCCTGAAGGAAAGTGTTTATGCATGCCAGCAATGAACAATTCGACGCCGCCATTGAGAAACTGGGTACCGCCTTTTTAAATGCCTACCCTCGCAAAGGCGCTCAATTGATAAGCCAGCTGACCCCCGAGGAAGCTGCCCGCCTGTTGCATGAGCAGCCCTTGTATATTGTCGTTAAACTCTGGAAGTATATTCCGCCGGGCAGCGCCAATTCACTTTTCAAGGTCATGGCGCTGCCACTGAGTATAAACCTGCTGCGCCAGCTAGATGCCAATGTTGCAGTCAGCATGCTTGCAACGCTCGATGATAGCAAGCGCTCAGTACTGCTCGGCGAGCTCGAAACGCAACACCCAGACTTGGCCAGCGAACTCAAGGAACTGCTGATCTACCCTCCAAACACCGCCGCCAGAATGATGGACCGTTCAATTCAGGCGTTTTATGCCGATACCAGCGTGCATGAGACCCTGAGCCAGTTGAAAAAGCTCAAAAGCAAGATTGCCGATGTACTTTATGTGCTCGGCCCGGACCAGGCTCTGATCGGTGAGCTCACGCTCAATCAGTTACTTGCCAGCTCTGGAAATCAAACGCTTGGAACGCTGGCAGCCCCAATAAAGGGCAAGCTGGATGTGATGGACCATAAGGACACTGTCGTGGAATTGTTTGAAGGTCTGCGGGCCCGGGCCTTACCAGTATTAGATGCACAAAAGCAGCTGGTTGGTCAGATCCGCTTTTTTGATGTGTACCAGTCTACCAAAGAAGAGCTCGTCAGCGATATGCAAACCATGGTAGGTGCCAGTAAAGATGAAAAGGCCCTCTCCAGCAGCTGGTTTGCAGTCAAAAAACGCCTACCCTGGTTACAAATAAATTTGCTCACTGCCTTTGCTGCGGCGGCGGTAGTTGGTGCGTTTGAAGGGCTTATCGCCCAGGTGACCGCGCTCGCGATTTTGCTGCCAGTTGCCGCCGGACAATCGGGCAATGCCGGTGCCCAGGCGCTGGCTGTCACTATGCGTGGTTTAACGCTTAGAGAAATCTCCACAAGACAGTGGTATCAGGTGATGCTCAAAGAGATGCTGACCGGATTACTCAACGGCCTGGCCATTGCGCTGACCTGCGCCATTGGGGTTTATATCTGGAGTCAGTCGGTTGGGTTAGCCCTGGTGATTGCGCTGGCCTTGATCTGCTCTTTGGTGATCGCAGGCAGTGCCGGTGCCATTGTGCCCATAGCGTTGAAGAAGTTTGGCCTCGACCCTGCACAATCATCTTCCATTGTACTGACAACCATCACCGACATTGCTGGTTTTATGTCATTTTTGGGGATCGCCCTGTTACTCTCGGATATGTTGCCTGTCGGCTAACAACCTTGCGCCATATCAAGTAACCGCATCTTAGGGCTGGAAAATGGCAGCCAACTGTCAGACAATCTCCTGGTGATTAAATGGAATTATCTTGAACACAACGTACAAGTCTTCACGGAACCAAGTCCACTCGAGTCCCCAATTGTCGAGTGAGCTATGCCCACCAGCGCGCCCTCCTCGACCATTTGGGAAGTGGTTCTTTGCTGCCCGACCACATTATATCGGCAGCACAAAAGGAGTCTCCTATGTCAATAACAACACTCAAAGAAGCAGCTCAGCTGGCGCTCAACTGTATGGATTTGACCAGCCTGACTGGTACAGAAAGCGACGAGGATATTATTCGGCTCTGTCAGCAGGCCAGTTCAGAGCTTGGTTCCGTGGCTGCCATCTGTATCTATCCGCAGTTTATTCCGCTGGCCAGACAGCATCTGGATACGAGTATCAAGATTGCCACTGTCAGTAACTTTCCGCACGGCAATAAGGACATTAATGCAGCAGTTGAACAAACTCGTACAGCCATTGCACTCGGCGCCGATGAAGTCGATGTGGTTTTCCCCTACAGAGCACTCATGGCAGGCGATCCGGAAGTTGGATACCAGCTGGTTCAGCAGTGTAAACAGGCATGTCCCGACCATGTCAAACTTAAAGTGATCATTGAGTCCGGTGAGCTCGCTGCACCTGCGCTTATTGCCCGGGCATCGAAAATATCCATAGACGCTGGCGCCGACTTTATCAAAACCAGTACAGGTAAAGTGGCTGTGAATGCCACGCTCGACGCAGCCGAAATTATGCTCACTGCAATTAAACACTGTGGTAAAGAGGTCGGATTTAAGGCGGCCGGTGGTGTGCGCACCGTCGCCGATGCCTGCGACTATCTGGCACAAGCCAGACTTATCATGGGATCTGACTGGATTAGCAAGCAGCACTTCCGATTTGGTGCATCTGCCCTGCTCAGCGATGTGCTTGCCACTTTGAGTGGCTCGGATGTTAAGCCAGAAGGAGCATACTAATGGCCCATGACAACCACCACACCACCGTGCATATCAATGCAGCTGCTGATGCGTTTGCAGATACCGTGCTGCTTCCCGGCGACCCATTGCGGGCAAAGTTTATTGCCGAGCACTTTCTGACAGACGTCAAAATCGTCAATACAGTGCGTAACATGCTAGGTTACACCGGCCACTATCAAGGCCACAGAATATCAGTGATGGGCACGGGCATGGGGATCCCCAGCTGTTCTATCTATGCCAAAGAGCTTATCACGGAATACGGTGTCCAAAACCTGATCCGTGTCGGCAGTTGTGGTGCGGTCTCCGAGCAGGTACAGCTCAGGGATATCATAGTCGCTATGGGTGCCTGCACCGACTCCAAAGTAAATCGCCTGCGCTTTAAAGATCATGATTTTGCTGCCATCGCCGATTTCAACCTGCTCAATGCCTGCGTGAAATCAGCCAGCGAGCTTGCACTAAAAGTACAAGTTGGCAATGTATTTTCATCTGACCTGTTTTATACTCCTCAGCCAGACATGTTTGACCTGATGGATACCATGGGGATCCTGGGTGTAGAAATGGAAGCCGCCGGACTATATGGTGTGGCAGCACAATATGGTGCCAGGGCGCTGACGGTACTCACCGTCGCGGACCATATCACTCAAGATACCCATTTGAGCAGCGATGCCAGACAATCTTCTTTTGAGGAGATGATACAGCTGGCGTTGCTGACAGCCCAGTCAGTGTAACCAGCACTGAGCTTGTGCGTGGCACTGCGCACAAGCTACAACAGGTCAGATAATTTCCATTTTCACAACAAATTACTCAGGACTATGACCAAAACCCGACAGCTTATTTATGCGGTTGTACTCAACCGGGGATTTTTACTGTTTCCTCTTGTATTGATCAGCCTGCTGGTTGGTAGCATCACCGCGGAAGACATTCGCTATTTGCTGGGGCACATGGATCAGCATGGCTATCAGAAAGTCATTGAAAACGAATCGACCATCACCATTTTGTTGATTGGGTTTGGGGCTATCATGGATGGCCGGAAAATCTTCTCCAAACGTATGCTGGAAAGTAAAAATGACCCAACCCTGGAGCAACACAGCGCACTAAATGCCACCTCTGAATACTATGGCTTTATGCTGATCGTGATCGGTATTGCCATCGAAATTGTTGATCAAATTACCAGGTATTTACGCACATTTAATATAGATATCATGGCATTTGAAGCCATTTTTAGCTTGGTATTTAATGTGATTGCGCTCATTGTAATGCTCAAAGCAGCCTACAGAATAGCGGCCATTGATATAGAAGAGCATCAGCTGTAGGGACCCTCCAAATGTCCACACGCCCTGTAATACAAAGTAATATACTTGCGGCATTCGTGAATGTAGGATAAAGATTGGTGTAAGTATCTAATATCAAAGCGCTAGGGATTGTTTTATGTCAACAGAAGCATTTACGGGCGAGCTCATGCCCTTTGTCGGTAATTTTGTCGTAAGAGAGTATCTGGCATGTGACGGCCAGCTTGTCAGCATAGGGCAATATACGTCCCTCTACTCAATAATGAGTACCTTTTATGGTGGCGATGGCCGGGTCTCCTTTGCCATGCCAGATCTGCGCGGCCGCAGCCTCATTGGCCACGGAAAAGCCCCCGACCTAATGTATGATTATCAAATCGGTATGTTTGGGGGTATTGAAGAAAAAACCCTCACTGAATATCACTTACCGACACACAATCATACCGCATCGGCTCAGGTACCGCCCATCACTAGCGCCACGGAGTCGTCAATGTTGGTTGCGAACAATAACGCAAATACACCTGCCCCCAATATCAGCGCTTTCCTTGGCAAACCACAGGATCAAAACTTCTTTGTGTCTAACCCATTTGAATCCGCACAACCAGTTGGGATCAAAGGAATAAATGTAGACGTTCAGTCTTCTGCCTCGACAAACGTTGGATTGAATAATACAGGCCGGAGCGAGTCTATTGATATCCGCAACCCGGTTCAGGCTGTAAACTGGCTCATTTGTGCAGACAACCTCTATCCGCAACGCCCCTAATCAGAACTGAGCTTATTCATCAGCGTATATCGGCTCGCATCCGCCGACACCTGCCGATGATGATGTCGGTTTGTGCTGTAATACAAAGTAATATACTTCTGAAAAGGGATGAGGTATGGTTGATTTTGACTATAACGTTATTAACAACAATGATTTAGGGAGAGCATGTTATGGCTGCCGACGCATTTATCGGTGAAATGATGCCGTTTACAGGTAACTTTGCAGTACGCCAATTCGCGGAGTGTGGTGGGCAACTCATTTCTATCTCACAATACTCAGCAACCTATGCCATCATGGGCACATTCTATGGTGGCGATGGCAGAAGTACCTTTGCTGTGCCAGATTTACGTGGCAGAAGCCCTGTCAGCAAAGGGCAAGCACCAGGCTTATCAAATTACCCGTTAGGTAGCAAAGGCGGCAGTGAATCAGTCCAACTGACAACTGCACAGCTCCCTGCTCACTCTCATACAGCAGCTGCTACTGTCGGCGTATCAAGTGCGGCGACGGCCACCCTATCTGTGGCCTCCAACAATGCCAACAGCCCTGTACCGACATCAACTGCTTACCTTGGCAAACCACAAGATTCGAGCTTCTTTGTACCCAGTGCATTTGAAGCAGAGCAACTGGTAGAGATCAAGGGTCCAGAAGTGCAGGTACAATCAGTAATAGAAAACGCAACAGTCACAGTAGACAACACGGGTTTGGGCCAGGATGTTGAGTTACTAAGCCCGTTTACCACGATTAACTGGCAAGTGTGTTTGAATGGGCTTTTCCCATCCCGCGCATAATGGCTAATTAGACCACCAGGCATCAGGAGTCGACCCTCCTGATGCGAATTATTTAGGTTACAAAGCGACACCCGATAGCCTGCCTTGGTAGGTGGGCCAGACAATGAGTTTATTGTGAGTAACAGGCAACACATAGGATTGAATCGACTGGTGCCTGCCATACCCCTTCGGGCACTGCCATGCGTTGCATCCATCTGATGTGCTTATTGTAGCAATTTTAACAACATCTAACTGTGAGGTAGAAATATGACTGTTGAAGCATACCTGGGTGACATGATGCCGTATGGCGGCGACTTTACTGTAGAAGGTTATGGCCCATGCGACGGTAGTTTGGTGTCAGTCAACCAGAATCAGGCACTATTCACGATACTAGGCACCAAATATGGCGGTGACGGACGCACCACTTTTGAGCTCCCTGACCTGCGTGGCAGAAGCCCGATACGCTATGGTAAAGGGCGTGGGCAGATTGAATACCCACTAGGCGCTTTCGCCGGACGAGAAAGAGTCAAACTCCATCCACGTCATTTACCCCCTCACACACATAAGGCCAAAGCAGTCGCCCGGTTTACTATGGTATCGAACAATGGTAACGCGCTCTTTCCTGATTTTGAAGGCAAAAGTTTTATGGCGCCCATACAACCAACAGGCCCCTTACAGCAATCGCCAGCTCAACTATTCTTCACACCTTCTGACTTTGAGAAAGCAGATTTCATGAGTCCCATTAAAGGGGTTGAAGTAGAGGCCGAAGTTTATTCAGATTATAATGATAATGTGGATTTTGATATTCGCAGCCCAGTGTTAGCCATTGGCTGGCAAATCTGTACTTTCGGTGACTACCCAAGGCGCGCTTAATCAATATCAACCAGGTGCAATGCACCTGGATTGACCTGCCAGTCTTATTACTCACCCGCTCTTAGTCACTTTCAACAAACTCATCGATTCGCAGACCCACGCTGTTGCTTCTCTCGCACACGACCATGACTCCAGCCCCACCATAAAAACCATACCAAAGAATGATAAGAAATATTTATAGCAATCATTAAGCCGTAATCCTGTACAATATTCATCGTACATTAATCCAACTCTACTCATACACAGGAAAAAACAAGTAATTCAGGTCAATATATGCCATGCAGGCTGTCAGTACCGCTTCGTCCAGTAATGCCTGTGACTTGAATCTCCCTTCCCAAAACCGACCCGTACAACCCTCTTCTTTATTAGCTCTGCGAGCTATGTCTTCTTTCAGTACCCGCATAAACCAGCTGATATTCGCAAGGCGTATTCTGAATTCACTGATGTCTGTATCCAGCATACTGCGCTCTGACTCACTCAGCTTATCACTATTAACGAATTTTTGTGTCAGCCAGTTACCTTTAAACAACTTATGCCAGCGAATCACTATCGCTTTATCTGATAACCTTTGTGCCTTCTTATCATCCACATACAACACAAGATGTGTGTGATTGCTCATCACAGCATAACCACACACCTCAATGCAGAACACCCTGGCCAGAGCCAGTCGTTTTTCGTTTACCCAACCCCTTCTATGTTCATACGACTTACCCGTTAAACGGTCTTCACCGCACAAGAATGCTCGACGAACACACCGGGAAATACAGTGATAATATTTGGTATCCGATAAACTGACCTGTTTCTTCCTTGCCATTGGCATAGTCCATTGTCCTCAATCCATTGAGTATTACCCAAAGGTAGACGGCGCACATCCTGTGCGCCAGTTTAGGGTGAGTAACTTTGAAATTTTGGGATAACCAGTCAAACCCGGATATATGTCAGAGCAACACATTTATAGCGAACTGGACCAAACATCAGGTATGGCAACACGGGTAACATAACGAACGGGATAGCGAAAATTCGCTATCCCGCAGGCCTACTCGGCTTGACATCGCGGGAGCGTCCATATATGTCTTAGAAACTTAGCATGTAACTATACGGGCAACACAACAAACGGGACAACGAAAATTAGCTATCCCGCAGGCCTACTCGCTTGACACCGCTGGAACGTCCATATGCCTCTTTGTAACTTTCCTTCTTGATTAGGTCCTCTTTCCATGCACAAGCTCAAACTTCGCTTCACCATTTATATAAATTGGAAATATATAAAATTCGTCTTGATATAATGCCAGTTCAAATTTTCTTGTTTTTTCTTGTTGTGAAAATAGATCTATATCACTCAAATAACCACTAAAAAGCTCGTTAGCTCTTAGCACTTCTTCATCAAAGCTCCTTTTTGTCAAAAACACAAAGCAATCAGCAATACCACCTATATTTCTCAACACATCAATTAAGGATTCAGCTTTCAGCTCAAGTAGTCCATATGTCTTTATCTGCCCACTTTCATTTTCAGCTTGAGTTTCAATCAAGTTCAGGGCGAAATCAATTAGCTCAATATCTGTGCTTTTATCAAGCTTTTTCCATATACCCTTGTACCTATTAACCTTGGAATCGGCGGCCCATTCCACACTTTGTCCATAAGCATAACAATTGTATTCATTTCGAGCCAATAGCTCATTAATGTCCGTAATGTCCACCATCATTAATTTGCCTCCCGTTTACTAGCTGTCCAGTGTTAAAGTGAGGACCCTGATTCTGAATATTTCCAGGCCCGTGAAAGTGACCGGCTGAGTCATATCGTATAAACAGGTCTCTGAACCCTCCTTGACCATTTGGCATCCGGAAGATTTCTACAAAACCAGGTTGCGTTCTTCCACTTCTATCTATATTTGGCAATGTGCTTGTAGGCCTCATATTCATCGGTATATTTAGTGATCTTCTAGCCGCGCGATATGCCGCCAAAGGGCCCCCACCAAGAGGTGTCAAGTTCAAAGGTGGTGCCCCTTTAAGACCAGTTAGGTGCTGCTCTAATAGCCTTATGTTTTGCATCGTTAAGGGGCCTCTACCTCTTGCCATTGTAAAATGTGGATCAAGTTGCTTTATCTGATTCGTTAATTGATTCACTCGAGCATTTATGAACCTTTGAAATTGATTGTACTCTCTCCTTGCTCTTCTGTTACCATTAAACGCTTGACCAAAAGCGGCGGTGGTTGCACCATTAGAAAACTTACCACCTGTAATTTCAGATATTGTTCCACCTACGATAGCTGCCACTGCAATACGAGCAGCATCCCACTCAACTCCCTGATCGATACCAACTATTCCATTAATATCAAGCCCTTTCGTAAACCCGGCACTCCAAAAACCATGACCAAACTTTCCGCCTTGCAGTTCGGATATTATCCCGCCGGTGACTGCATGCGTAGCAACATGGCCCACACCACCAGTTTTCCAGAAAGCACCACCTGTGCCATCAAATGCGTCTCCTATCTGCTTGAATGCTTCCGCCGAAACAGCTGCAATCGCCCCAGCTTTGAATGCCTGTGATGAAGAGCCGCCCATAGCGCGAGTAAAGTTGTAGCTCCAGTAAGCAGAGCCGGCTGGGCCTGCAAACTTGTAGAAAACAATATTACCTACAATGTTGGTCAAAGTAGCTCCAAAAATCTTTGTAGAAGCTCTGATGACATTTCGTAGCACCTTTTTGAATGGCTTTGAGAATTCGATCAAATACCCACTCGGATCCGTATATGACAGCGGATTATTCAACACATAACTAAACGCATTGTAATTTTGAAGGTTTGTAGGCGCCTGCACCACAGGATCCGCCTGCATAAAGCGGCCTGTGCTTGAGTCATAGATCCGACCATTCATATGAATGATGCGGTTGTCATTGCCTATCTTGACGGGTTCATGGCCGGTATAACCACGGAAGTTATCAGATACCATATCGAAGATACGCTGCGCCGTTGAAAAGTTCTGCGCATCAACCAGGTTTTGAGGTCCCTCATACTTTTGGGCACCAAATACATCATAGGAATAACGGGCCAGTAACTCGTAGTTACGATTTGCGATTGCAATAACCGAGCCCTGATGGTCGGTAAACATCCACTGTATGGCGCCATTGCCATTCATAAAGTACTTTTGTTGCGCATCGTTGCCGATATAGCGCTTAATGAATGGCGTATTGTCGCCGCTTTCCTTGGAGCTTACGGTCAGCTCCAGCGCACCAACGTAATAGACGGTCTGGTTTTCATCTACGCGCTTATAACGGCGATTATTCGCATCGTAATTAAAGCGTACAACTTTACCATCAACGGTGATGTTAGCCGCTTTGTTTCGTGCTGTGTACTCAATGCTACGATAATCAGCACCGTCTATATACAGCTTGGTTTGATTACCATTTTTGTCATAGGCAAACCGTTCTGTCACCGTTCTGTCTGTGTCCGCCGAAGCAGATTGCAGGCCAATATCAGCGCTAAACAGTTGATCTCCCGGAGGAAGGATGGGATCAATAGGAGGCGGAAAAATAACTGGCGTTGAACTGCAGCTGCTATCAACATCCCCGCTATTGTAAGAGCGACTTGTTATGGCATGTCTGGGCGCTTCACCCTGGCCATAATACTGAGACCACTTCTCATTAATCACTGTACAGCTACCATTTAAGTCGGAACTGCGAAAGTTCGCTTTAGACCTTAAGTTGCCACTGGCATCGTATCTGAACAATTCCTTATTCTCGATATGTGTCACCCTGTTCAGCAAATCATACTCATAATTTTGCTCGGGTAACGCAATCTGTGCGCGACTCAGTAAATTGCCCAGGCCATCAAAGCTGTAAGAATCAGCCTGAATATGACGATAGTTTGTACTTTCAATGGTTTTAACCATACCGGCATCGTCATACGACACCGCCATGATTGCGTTACCTTTCTTATACTGGGTAACTTGCCCACGAGCATTCAGCGACTGTACCTCATAGTATTGCTGAGCGTACTGCCCTTCTCGCGCTTCATGTTTTTGTGCAATCAGGCCGTGCTGGTAAGTATTTTTCACTCCCCGGGCATCGATGTATTCGCCGTTTTCCATCCTGCGATAGTCGTCAAACTGATAGCTGACCCTGCCAAATTCATCATAGGCTATTTGTTGGATCACACATTTGGAAGAAAGCGGATTAGAGAGGTCCGGACTCGGAGTGTCCGGATCATTGTAACCTTGTTTAATCCGTAAATCGTTCAGACGCATGTTGAATGCTACCCCTTCAGTACAGTGCTGTGTTTCCAGCGCCGTCAATGTTGCGGCTGCACGCCCAAAGGTATCGTAGTAGTAGTATTGTGCCCAGTTATCACCCTGAGTTGCAGACTGTAACTGGTGCACATTCTCAGCCAGGGTACCAAAGTGCCATTGACTCTCGCCTTCATACACAATGTCGGTCTGTTCAATGTGGGTTGAGTTGGCACTCGTGCTGTCCGGCTGCGTATGCCACTGACGAACTTTGCGTCCTAACAGATCATACTCAATATGCGTTGCAACGCCACGCGCATCGGTTTGCTTGATTAGCTCTCCAAACGCATTGTACTCATAGCTCCAATCGCCACGGTCGACATCTTTTGTGGATCCCTTACGGCCCAGCAAGTCGTAGCTATTGTCGACCAGAATCATATTGTCTGCGGACGAATCGACCGTCAGTTGGTTACCGCGACTGTCATAGGTGTATTGCAGAACATTGCCTTTGGCATCGGTGACTAACTCAATCTGCCCAAGCGCATTCTTGGTGGTCGTGGTTGTTTGCTTACCAGTAGAGACACCAGCACCAGTCAGCTCAACCGTGCTAACCAGATCATTCTGAATATAGGTTGTTGTCACCTTACTATTGTTATCTGTAGTAGACGTTACACGGTCAAAGACATCATAGTTGTACGTCACTTCAGAACTCCCCGGCGCCTGTTGCATCAGAGCACGGCCGTACTGATCATGCTCTACTTTCGCATTAAGCCAGGTCCCCAGAACAGTGATAGTGCTGGTTTTATAAACCCTCCCCACTCTGTCCATGAATTGTTTCTCAACCAATTCACCATTGACAACTTTATTGACCTGAGCAACACACTTGTCACTGTCCTGACAGGCAGTTAGATACTGATAGCTTTGCGTACCCGATGCACTATAGGTACCAATTTTTGAACCAAATACATCGTATAGAGTGGTGATCTTTGTGCCGTTAACAGACAACACTTCAGTTGCCTGTCCGAAGACATTGCGCGCCTTAACTTCAGTGCCCTTTGCCCAAACTATATCATCTTCATCAGCTTCCGTATCTGCCTCTGACAGTTCCTCTTTACTGGCTTTTTGTCTTGAGTACCGTGCGTATCTGCCCTCTGAATCATAAATGGTTTCAGTGATCCGGGTTTGTTTTTCTTCGTCGCCACACCCACTGTTTGAGGTGCTCTTTTGCAACAGATTACCCAAGGCATCATATTGATAGCTGGTTGTCAGTTCATACTCACACCCTTTGCCTTTTGCAATCGTCTCGCTTTCAAGCATATACGCATTAGCGTGGCTGGCACCATAATAAGTAAAGTCTGACGTCAGCGTATGAGTCGCCGTATCATCGGCTGAATGCGTAACCGTTGATGAAACCAGACGACCACGCTTCTTATAGGCGTCAGTTGCGCCATAATTGTTGCTGGTCGTCACACTTGATAACGGGCTGGTCACGCTTAAGCTGTCAATCTCGTGCCAGGCTGCATCATTGTATAAATCAACAATGGGCGTGTCGCGATTATCCACTAGCTGTTGAGAAACGGTTTTAGTGACATTACCAAACTCGTCCTGCTCGGTTTCGGTGCTCGAACACTGACTTGAACCAATTGTCGAATCAGTATTCATATTGATCCGACTGCTACACTCTTTCGACAGTCGATTATAAACCCGATACGTTCGCCCTGAATTATGCTGGTTGGGTTTTAAGTAATAGTCGTTCACCGCACTACTGATCACCGTGCCATTGAACGCTTTAATGGTTCTGGCTGGCATACCTGTTAGTGGAAATGCCTGATGATAACGCGTAGTTGTACTAAACTGCTGACCGTCTTTGATATTGACAGTAGTCAGGGCTTTAAAGCCAAGCATGCCTCGACCACCAAACTGTACTTGTGCTCCTTCATAACTGTATTCAACAGCGCTTGTCAAAGTATCATCAGTATAACTTGGGCTATCTGTCTCAACCCGCGATACCAGCACCATAGACCCACCGTTGATAGGCGTTACTTTCAAGCCCTGGGATTTAAATGTGTTGTTATCTTCCTTATCCTCTGCAAAACGAGGTACTCCATGTGCTGATGAAGAAGGTTTATAGACAGCCTTATCAGACATTAGTGCATAGTCTATTTGAGTCTTGTTACCATAACCTTGGGTGATACCTGACAAATACCCTTCATAAGGTGATTGATCCAGGTTGAATTTCACCAGCACCTTGTCACCGGTTCTAAACATCAGATCAGGTACACCATCGCGATTGTAGTCGCTGAAAAACGCGGTATCCCCTTTGTCCAATTGCATATAAGGCGTCAAAAATGGCGTGTAACTTGGTGTTTTAACGAACTGTTCTTGCGCAACTTGCCACACAAATTGCACCCAGCTATGGGAATTTGACTGGCTATGCTCAACCGGGAAGTACAGCTCTGTTTGGCCGTCTTTATTGACATCCATCACCATTGGCGCAATTTTTTCGCTTATTAGACCCTCACGATGTGGAACCGTTTTAGACCAGTCAATATGTGAGAAGTCGAACGAAACACGCTCACTCGACTTGTTCAATAGAACACGCCAGCCCTTTACTTCATTGGGATAACGTATCGTGTTGAGATAAATAAAATCAATTAGCCCATCACCATTGACATCCGCGGGCGTGAGATGCTCGATATGATTTGCTCCAGTATTAGTCACTGGGTCCGAATCAAACATCTTCAAGCTGCCATTCCCGGTCACCCCCTGATTCACATTGACATAGATATGGCTTGCTTCACCTTCATCACAATTATTACCAGGACACTTAAGCGACACAATATCCGCCAATCCATCGAAGTTTACGTCCATTGCATACCAGGGCGTATTCTTCTGGGTCATCTGCGAGTAGTCACCCGGTCTATTTGAATTGGCAACGCGAGGCTCTAAGAATTCGTTTGTCACAGGGTCGTAAAACGCGACAAAAATCTCATTTTTATCATTGAACTTAGCATGCCACTTACTCTCACCAGGCAAACGCACTTCTTTTTGCTGGAATACCAGATCGGCATAACCATCGCCATTAAAATCAGCAAACCTGCTGTTCTTGATAAATGGCCCATAGCTGTCAGATAGAGGTAAAGGCGACCACTCAATCGACCCTAAGTTTAAAGACGCGCGTGTCCAGTAGTAAGCATTGGTTTTGTGATTGCCATTGTGGTTATCTTGCAGGCTGATCCACAACGACTGCTTGCCATCACCATTGGCATCAACTGCCTGCATATCCACCACGTCTGAATTGTCATAACGGGATATTTTACTACATGCAACTTGGCTTGCTGGTTCAAAGGTATTGCCTTCCCAGAGACATAGTTCGTATTGTTTATCTCCGATTTTTTCCAGAGTAGCGACTTCTGCAGTACCATCGCCCTGAGCGTCGATCAGCGTCATGGCTGCCAGTTTGTTATCCCCTGATGGCGCGAAGACCTCGGCATACGATTTGTACTTTATGTCACTGGCAAACGGTGTGTAGTCAAATTCTACCGGGAGTTTACATATCTGGTTACGACACTGCATGATACTCCTCAGTGTACGCAGGCCATTATT
Organism: Pseudoalteromonas rubra; assembly: GCF_005887095.1. GTDB lineage: Bacteria > Pseudomonadota > Gammaproteobacteria > Enterobacterales > Alteromonadaceae > Pseudoalteromonas > Pseudoalteromonas rubra_E. The sequence goes on from NZ_PNCI01000017.1 coordinate 42,391, forward strand.
CTCAGTATTAAATGCCAGTGAATAGTCACTTAACTCAAAGCCGTTGTGATTAGTTACTCTGATCCCCTCCAGATGTGCGGCCTGGGTCAGCTTGGCACCGTCAATGTAGCTTGTGCGGTAACTATCTGTTGCAGAGTAAGAAAACTGCACAGTATTGCCGCTATACTCAATCGTACTCAGTACTTTCTCGTTGCTACCAAGCTTCTGTCCATCTGACGCTTCCTTTGCATAGGTGTAATTGATGGAAGTTTCATCGTTTTGCAGGTTATCTGTTACCTTTCGGATCATCCAGGTCAGTACATGCTCTTGTTCTTCGCTATCAACAATACGTACTTCACTGTTTTCAGTACCTCCGTAGTACTTGTATGAACCGTCTTTGCCCATGACGACAAACATATTTAACCCGGTCTCTGGGTTGTTGGTCAAAATAATCGTCTGGTGACTCTCAATCTCAGTTTCATAGGTAGCGATCGTCGCAAGGCCGTCAATAGATTCATCCACATCCAGCTTGATCAGGCGCTGACCGTCTAAACAAAAGCGATCTTCATCACTCAGGGTTAACCCTTTGAACTGACCATCCTGAGCCAAAGTCTGGCGACAGCGTGCGACACTGGATGAGGCATTTAAACTCCAGCCCAGTGCTATGCTTGTACGGGGCGTTTGAGAGTTGTAATCAAGACTGACTGACGGTTTAACGCCCGTAATACCGACTGGTAACTCTATCGGTACATTGTAGGCCGCCGACCCTGACTCAGTTACACGGAAGCTACCCATAGTTGGGGTGAAGCGGGCGTGCGTTGACAGCACATCCATTGACGGCGCATTATTCTGCGCCTGTACAAATGGCAATGAAATACTGGTTGGTGCAGTCTGAGTGCTGTCATTGATCAACACTCGCTCCTCATTGGAGAAGTTATTACTACAATGCAATACTCTTGGATTTCCTTCCAGGGCCACACGGACACAGGCTTTAACCTTAAAGCGATATTCGCCATTGTCATAGGCATTTACCCAAGAGGTACTATCACCTGTTACTGGCCCTTCTGTCGCACTTTGTGCTGGAATAACCTCGGCCCGGTAGTAATCCTGATTGTGCTGTGACACATAGAGCTCATATTCCTCAACAAGCGAATCCGAGGACATGGTCAGTTCAACCGTACCACCTCCGTTGTTGTTCAGGGTAAGCGACGGTGCACTAATCCCATCAGCCGCATCAACCGGGTTAGTCCCTAGCTCAATCTCAACCTGATCGCTTAACCCATCTTTGTCTGAGTCATAGTCATAGTGGCAGTCATTCACCACACGACAATAGTCATAGAAGTAGTCGAGTAAATTGAATGTGGCATTATCATACTGGCTTCTGGCCGCGCCTGCTTCCAGCAGTGTAATAAACACTTCAGCGCGGGTAACACCTGATCTGAGCTGGGCAACCCAGTATGCCTGATCGCCTCCTCCCAAAATTTCGTCGCCAGTCAGTGTACCCAGGAAATACTTGAACAGAGTGTTGATAAACACGACATCATCGGCATTCGCCAAGTCAGGATTGGCGTTTATTAGAGCACTGATAATTTCATTAAACGAATATCCGTTGTCATACAGATATGCCAGCAGGCTTAATTGATCTTTACTCGGTGCGCGCTGCAGCAGCACCAGCATGGCTTTGGTCAGGGCGACTAGCTGGGTATGTTCCTGATTGGGCTGCCAGCGGCTACTTTCCCATTGTGCAATCTGCTCTTTGAAGGCGTCATGTAATACCCCCAGATCGCGCCACTTAATCGCATTCGCAGAAATCATTTCTCTGTCAATAACGTGCAGTTCACCGTCTGCCGTTTTAACATAGATCTGTCCTGATGCAGCAACATCTACCTGATGATTGATACCAGCGGGGAACGCATATTGCCACTGTACATGGCCCGTTTGCTTATCCAGTGAATACAGATTGCTATCCATGGAACCCACGTACAAATTGCCGTCCTGATCCAATTGTGCAGTGGCGATAATTGGACCTTTTGTGGTAAACAGCCAGTCCTGCACTTTTCTCAGAGAGTCAGTGCGCTGTTTTGGCCTGTGCCGGAACTTGTAAAACTGATGGTTCTCTGAGCCAAAATAAACATGATCATCGTCAGCAATACTTTCAACCAAAGGACTCGCAGTCACTCTGGCAGGAATATCATCGCGTCCACTGTTGTTGGTTTGTGGTTCAAGCTTAACGCCCTTTTGCCACTGGTCGTTAAATGCGCTGTAAACTTGTACCCCATTATCTATGCCTTCATACATGTATCCGTTGTCACTTATGGTGATCGGATTAGCGAGCAGATCAGGCTGACCGCTGCTACCTGTGGCGTCCGCGATCAGCATGCTCTGCAGATATGTCCCACCTTTTGATACACCATTGGTAGCAGACACATGTAAGCCACCCTGTGCCAGCCCCGTCAGAACTTTACTGTCAAACCAGGCCGTCACCGTATTGTTTTGAACACTGTATCTGGTTGCTTGCGCCTGTTCGCCCGTGGTACGGATCCTGACCTTTATGCGGCTGTCTGTCCCACCCAGGAACAAGCCGGTCACATGCAAGGCACATTCTGTTTGCGGACATTCAGCGCCAGTCACAGACTGTAATATGGGTGCCATATGAGTCACAGTGATCTGTTGACCAGCTGTACAGGCATCCATGTTGTTACACGCGATCAGCTCATAGGTAAACTGACCCTGTTGCGGCTGACTTACGGTGTACTGCCGCGCGGTTAACTTTCCGGACACCTGATTCGGTTTACGGCTTTTATCACTTGGCAAGCCAGCCCAGGTATTTACTTTGTAGTATTCAGTCACCCCGTCTGCATTGTCAGGCCAGCGTAATGTATAGCTGCCGCCTACTTGCCGTTGATAATCATAAAAACGCGGAGGGATCGGCTCGTCAGTTGGATGCGCAATCGGGACAGGGCCTTCTATTACCTCATCACCGAAGACTCTATTCGGGTTATTCGGGAGGTAATTGACCGGTGTCACTTTAAACGTCACCTCCTGACCATGTAGAGCGGGCGTTGTATTAAGGACATAGGTTAATTTAAACACATTAGGACCGACGACTAGGGTCTCGCTATCGTACTCAACACGACTATCATTTAGATACGCTTTTATTTCTAGTTCTTTGGTATTCGTAAAACCTTCCAGTGTGAGCTTTACACCGCCTTCCACTCTGCCAGACTTAAGTATGAGGCCAGAAGGTGTTGGCGGCACAATATGTTCAACCGCAATATTGCCCAGCTTATTAGTAATGGACGCACCGGTGTTGTCTGTCAGCGTCAGCTGAATTTCTTGTTCACCTATCCGATTTGCAGACCAGGTAAGGGTCACTTCCTCGGCTTCGTTTTGTGAGTCTGTGTGTGGCAGTGTAATCGGCAACTGCGGCTGCACATCCACGGATTGAGTAACATTATTACTAGCGAGCCTGAGGCTGGTGATGCTATCGGAGCTGGCAGAAAAAGCAGCCACTATAATTTTTGCCGTTACCGTCTCGCCTACCCGAATTGGGTTTGAAGACCCAGCTGGCGGCTCGGATACCGCAAAAGAGAAACGATCTTTAAATACCAGCAGGTGGTTGACCGGGGTATTTAACCCTAAACCCAGTGCATCTTTGGCCTGAACCGACACATACCACTGATTGGAGTTAGCCAGGCCATTCACGCCATTGTAAGAAAAGTCAACGGCACAGTCGCCGGTCGCTGGTGCATTTGAAAAATTGCATTGTTCTAGCTGTTTTGCACAGGCACTGACTGATGGTTCGCTGCTGCCTTTTGAATTCAGGCAGATCGTTATTTGTGCCAAACCACTGGCATCACTGGCGGATGCCGTGACACTCACGGTTTCATCTTTAAAAACGGCCGCTGGCAAAGCATTCAAACTGGCACTGGGGGCAAAATTAAAGCTGACCGAATCGGTTTTTTCCACCGCTTCGTCTTTGTTGTCACTGACACTGACAGTTACAGCAAATTGATCGCTGCCCTGGTCGGGAGTTGCTGTGATTGGCACCTCGTCGCAGCTTATGCTGCTCGCCGAGACCTCGCAATAATCGCTGTCCTTGTAGCTAACCCCGTTGATTTTAAAGGTGTCGAGGTTCAGCTGATTGTAAGACAGAGTATTGGGATCCGTGATGCTAAACGACACTAAGGCATCGTCACCAGGCATCAGCTCATTATTATTTTTTATAGTGATATCAGAAATAGTCGGCGCGGAATTGAGCTCTAAAACCCGTAAACGTACGCTTTTAACTGCGAGAACGCCGTATTTGTCTGTCGCCCACGCTACCCATTCGTGATCACCAAAAGAAAGCGTATTCGCTTTGTAACTTTTGTTGCAACTGAGGCTAGATGTGCCTGAATTAGTACATTTGTTAACTTCCTTATTACCTTTTTTGATAACTATCTTCTTCAAATCTCCGCCCCCATCACTGGCGGCAAAGCGTACCGTCAAGGCCTGATTTCTGTAGATGTTACTATGGTCTATACTAGTAAAAACAGGGGCGGTCTTTTCCTTATAGGTGACCTCCATGGTGCAAGTATGTTCCTGTTCACTGTCATAATCATCTTGAGGCGATTCCGATGACGACATTGCTTTTATATGAAGAGTGTGTTTGCCAAATTCAGGCAGGCTTTTTAAATAAAGGTGAGGTAAAACATCACGATTTCCCCCTCCATAGTCTTTTACGGTGCTATCGCCCCAAGCCCAGTTTTCTCGTGACAGTGTCGTGGTACCAATTTTTACTTCTGTAATACCATCAAATGTAACTTCATAACCGCTTGTATCATAAGACTCTCTGATTACCATATTAGTGAGGTCGATTTTGTAGTCCCCAACGCCAGATACAAATGACAGGTCGGTTGCATTGGTACATTTACCCGCCATAGCGGATGCTGACATCCCGCTTATTAAAGCAAGCGCTAACACCATACTGGCTTTCGTTTTCATTGTTTTTTTCATGTTATAGCGCTCCCTTCCATAGTATGGTCATGGGCTTTGACTCACTCAGTGCGTTGACTGACAGCACACCCACACTGCGTGACTGGAGTTGCACAGACTCCGTAGAGGGGATAGCCACTCCCAACACCTGATCCTGATCCTTCACCAGGATCATTTCGGATAGACCCTGAATATTCTTTCTGTTCAGAAATAACGTTGGGGTGGTGATAACCGGGTGATCAAGATGACCAGCCAATGTAAAGCTCTGTGGTTTTGGCAATAAAGTTTTCTGGTCTAAAATCTTTACTTTACCGCTGCGGTAAAACGCATAGATACCGGCAGCCTTCTTGTTGCTGCCAGCCAGTGAGTCAGTGAACTTTGCGGAATAATTGCCGTCATTGTTAACGATGACCGGGCTGGAGAGTAAGGCATCCTGCTCATACGGTGAACAGGTTACATTTGCTTTATCCGCTAAACGTACCATACAGGTTCGTCCCTGACCTTGTGCGTTCGTCTCGTTGTAATGCAGGTAATGCTCCGTGATGACAGGCGCACTATTGACGACACCATCCAGTGTTAACACCCACTCCTGTTGCCATGAAACAGGTTTATTCTGTTCTTTGTGAGCCCGGAAAAAATACAACTTCCCATCGTGCGTCGAGAAAATAAGATGGTGCTTATCCTGAAAGACTGTGCGCTCAATAATGTCCAGGTTTAAGCCAAACAGGGGCTGTTTATAGTCGCTCTGGATCCCCTTGTTTAAGAATGGATTTTCCCTGACCGTCGCAAGATTAATCGAGGTAGACTTGCTTGCGCCATCGAATCCATAAGCCGTCAACGTAAATGTCGAGTCGCCATGTACATTAAAAGCGTGCGTACCACTGTTAAGCGCTGAAAGCTGTGCCACGCTGCGACCGCCATTTTGCGCGTGTGAAATCGTCACACTGGTTGCGCCAGTCAATTCCCAGCCAACTCGAACTGGGCTACCAACCTCTACTGCGCTGTAGTTCTGGGTGTAAAACGCTTTGATGTCTAAATTATCGCTGACATTGCTATTTTCAGGGTTGCTTGATGAACAGCCGTATTTATGGCAGGCAAGAACCCGATAACGGCCCGTCCCTTTATGCCGGTAAAAACGACCCGTTATCTGAGTGGCTACAACCTGCCAGGCTCCTCCTTCAAATTTGTGTATTTGGTAGTATTCGGCCTGTGGTGACGGTGTCCAGGCAAGACTTGTATATCCATCAAGTTCCTGGCTTGAGAGTTTAACTATCGCGTCCGGACGCAATTCTATCGGAATAAATGTCGTTATTTCACCGACATTAATAGGTACATACGCTTGCTCAAACCCTTCGGTGGCTTTTGAACCAAGTGGATAGAGTAAACACATATTGAACAGTGCATACAAAAGAGAGAACCTCCTCCCTCCTTGAGTGAAACCTTGCATAATAAACATCCCGTGACAGAAAAATCCAAGACCCCCTTGCCAGATATACTCATTAACGCATAAAACCTAAGCCACACATTTTCTTATTCTGATTTAGGTAACGTATTAATAAATAAAACGAAATACTGGCCCCTCGCCCGATTTATAATCCATCAGAGGCAAGATGGTCAAAAAACAGCTGATATTGTATTGTTCACCTACTATTCAGGTCAACCAAAAAAGGAACAGTGATTCTTCCACAACACAGTGGCTTCAAGCTCCTTCATTTTGATCATGCAGGGTCTTCTTTACCTGTGTATTGCAAAGGTACATTCCCCCTCTGATGAATCAATTCATAACATGCAAAATAGGTGCATATTATTATTTATTTCATCGCAATCTGAGTTACAAATTACCCATTGCAGGAAATAGCAATAGGCGCCCGGTGATCCGTCTTTTAAGTAATGCGGTAAGTGCATTAATCGGAACCGGCTTTACCTTTAAAAAAAATAAACAAAGGAATAAACAGCATGGATTTCTTTTCCCGTTATATTACCGGTGATGATCTTAGGAAGTTAAGAAAGAACAAAGGGGTAACAACGCAGGCGATGGCAACTCAGCTGGGGGTTTGTCGTAAGACTTATGAAAACTGGGAGCGAGATGTGGGCCAGCCAAAGCTCAATCAGTTCTTTGCCATGGTGACTTTTTGCTCTGTAGATGTATCTGACTTTTTGACCAAGATACGCCAGCACGGCCAGGCATAATTAAAATCCCTCAGAGCATGTTTAAACCTTACTCTGAGGGTGAATTCTCAACCGTATCTAAGCTTCTGCAAGCTGCTGCGGCAATTCTGTTACCCAGCGTATTTCTCTCATCCAATTCGTCATCTTGGGAAACCCCTTATCCGGGCAGGTCATATCCCATGCTGTGAGCAGCGGATCGCCAAATACCCCACCGTTTTGGAAGCTTTCCTTCAGAGCCTGATTCATACCCTGATAGCTATTTTCCGGGAACACCAGATCAATAGGTAAGCCTAGGTGCCAAATCGCAGCAACAGACCAGGCGGTTGCCGCCATCTCTTCACCGTCCATCGCTTGTTTCTCACGTCCGTTTTTAAGCCCGTTTTTGTAAACATCTTTGTGCAGCTGTGATCTGAATATCGGCTCACACACCGCAATATGGCCCGCCTCATGGAGTATGTCTCCCGCGCAAACCAGCTTATCAACATCTATATGTAGTACGCCATACACGATTTGTAGTCCCGGCAGAAACATCTCGCCCTCAACAGGGCACAGCCTATGAGGCAAATTAATATCGCTCAGAAAGTCACAGATGATTTGGGTATCTCGATCCATTGTCGGCTCCTTGCACTGGGCATGCATTGACCCAGTTTAGTCTTATTTGGCTAGTTGCGAGTGTAGCGCTTTTAAAACACCTTAGGTATTACATAAGATTACTGCATGAGTGCCCATTACGCCGCCCTTCTGAGTCACATTTTTAGATAGAAATCACGACACAGATCAATAAACGCCTCGCTATACTCCCCCATTTTGTTTCTCACACACAGACTGTGCAGCTCTTGCGTGGTTTGGTTGCGGTGGAATTCCAGCATCAGCCTGCTGACAGGCTTATCCGGTGTCATGGACACATCGCAGCGACGCGCAAGATGCAAACCGTGCTGCTGTGCCAGCGCGATAAATGCAAGACCTTCCTGAGCTGGCAAAATCACCGCCAGCCGACCTTGCTCGTGACTGTGGCACATAAATGCGTCTATAAGCTGGACAAAACTCAAACTGTCTGTGTGCCGTGCGGTGTTACGGGCAGCATCAGGCCCTTTTAAGCTGTGATTAAAGTACGGTGGATTGCTGATCACCAAATCATAAGGCTGATCTGAGATGAATGTCTGGATGGGTGTCTGGTGTATAGAAATATCCGGCCAGGGGCTGGCGTGAATATTGTCAGTGGCGTCCAGACAAGCCTGCGCATCAATTTCAACCGCATCGATTACAAGCCTTGGGGCGCGCTGTTTGCACATCAAACTCAGTAATCCCGTGCCAGCGCCAATGTCGAGCATGCGCTGCGCGCGCGCCACATCTACCCAGGCGCCGAATAACACGCCATCGGTCGACACCTTCATTGCACTGCGTGATTGTGCCACCGTAAATTGCTTAAATGCAAAGCCAGCCATTTTGCTCCTTTGAGAAACCCGGATTGCCAAGTATAATTCCGCTATTGTCCTTTATTTGTGATGCACTATGCAATTTACTGAATTCGATCTCGACGGCACGCTACTGACTGCCATAAAAAAAATGGGCTTTGAGCAAGCCACCAGCATTCAACAGCTGGCCATTCCGGAGGCCCTGATGGGCCGCGATATCCTTGCTTCGGCGCCAACTGGCACAGGTAAAACAGCCGCCTTCCTGATCCCGGCAATTCAGTATTTGATGGATTTCCCGCGTCGCGATCCCGGCTTTGCCCGTGTGCTGATCATGACACCGACCCGCGAGCTGGCCTACCAGGTGTTTGAGCAATGCGAAGCGCTGGCTGCAGGCACGCACCTGAAAATCGGGGTGGTGACCGGGGGAATAAACTACGGCAGTCACAAAGAGATCTTCGAAAAGAACAACGACATTCTGATAGCCACACCGGGGCGTTTGATGGAATACCTCGAAACCGAGAACTTCCATGCCGATAACGTTGAGCTGTTGATCCTCGACGAAGCTGACCGCATGCTCGACCTGGGCTTTAAAAAAGAAATGCTCAAGATCTGCAACGAAGCAAAAAATCGCCGTCAGTGTTTCCTGTTTTCAGCGACTCTGGAAGGCGACAGTGTAGAGCTATTTGCCGAGCGTATCTTAAAAGATCCGGCGCTGCTTGAAGCCGAATCAACGCGCAAAGAAAAAGGCAAAATTCATCAGTGGATCCACCTGGCTGATGATTACGAGCATAAACTGGCGATGCTGGCCAGCCTGCTACAAAGCGAAGAAGTGACCAAGGCCATCGTGTTTGTCAAAACCCGTGAGCGTCTCGAAAAACTGGTTGGCGAGTTATACACCCAGGACATCAAAACCACCTGGCTGCGTGGTGAAATGCCGCAGGACAAGCGCATGGCCGCCATGGCCAGCTTCCACAGTGGTCGCACCCGCATTCTGATCGCCACCGATGTGGCGGCACGTGGTATCGACGTTGCGGATATCAGCCATGTCATTAACTTTGATATGCCGCGGACCGCCGACATTTATGTCCACCGTATTGGCCGTACCGGTCGTGCCGGTAAAAAAGGCACCGCTATTTCACTGGTTGAGGCCCATGATGCTGAGATCCTCGGTAAGGTTGAGCGCTATACAGAGCAGAAACTAAAACGCCGCGTGATTGAAGGGCTGGAGCCAAAACACAAAGAAGCTAAGCTGCCGAAAAAGAAAAAAGATCCGGCAAAAATCAAAGCCAAGAAAAAGGCCGCCAAAGTCAAAGCGAAAAAGAAAAAGTAGCCTGACCTGAGCCATATCAGGACGCCGCCCGGCGTCCTGCATTTTCCTTCCTCTCCTTATTACTCCCTTTATTTTTTATCCTGACGATAAAAATAACTCGCGAGCTAAGCACTGCTTTTGTCGTTATAGTCGCCAAAAATAAGCCTGATTAAGTGATCTATTCCGACAGTGAAAATTTGTTTTATTATGTACCCGTGGGAGCGGGTTGACGCCGAGAACGACAGTACCCTGCGCCTGATCCACGAAGCAGTGTCGCGCAATCACATTGTTGCCATTACCACAGTCAATGCCCTGACCATACGCGACAGCGTCGCCAGCGCGTTTTGCGACGTATTCGTTAAGCAGGACAAGGTCTCCGACAACTTCGTCAGTTTTTACAACAAAGCCCAGTTTAAACGTACTCAGTTACCGCTGGCCGGGTTTGATGTGATTTTTATGCGCGCCAATCCGCCGCTCGATACCCTGGCCATGAACTTTCTAGATTCTGTGCGCGACGATACCTTCATCGTGAACGACATCGATGGGCTGCGAATTGCTAACAATAAGCTGTATACCGCGTCCTTTCAGGGCACCGCGAGTGAGTTTATACCGGCCACCCATGTATCCAAAAACAAAGAGTACCTGGAGCGGATCTTCGCCGAGTCCAGCTGCGACAAAATGATCCTCAAGCCACTCGATGGCTACGGTGGCCGCGGTGTCATTGTGCTGGAGAAAAGCGCCAAGCAAAGTTTCAGCTCCCTGCTGGAGTTTTATATTGGTGGCGATGAGTCTGGCAAAGGCAGCAATTATGTGATTTTGCAGGAGTATGTGCCCGGCGCTGCAGAGGGCGATGTACGGATCCTGATGCTCAATGGCGAGCCCATTGGAGCGATGAAACGCATTCCGGCCAGCAATGAAGTACGCGCCAATGTGCATGCCGGTGGCAAAGTGGTTAAACACAAACTGACCGCGCAGGAGCAGGCGCTGTGCAAGCACATTGGCCCTAAACTGGTACGCGATGGCCTGTACTTTGTTGGCATTGATGTGATTGGCGGCAAGCTGATTGAAGTGAATGTGCTCAGTCCGGGCGGGATCTCTCGCATCAATCGTCTGAACCGCACCCGTTTGCAGGTACAGGTGATCGACTTTGTTGAAAGTGTGGTGCATGCCAAAGAGCTGGTAAACCATCGTAAAAATGCATTTCGTCAGGTAATTGAAGATGCCCATGCAGTCTGAACAAGCGCTGGTCGCGGCCCTTGCCGCCCAGCAACCCTTTGAAGGGGAAGTGGCCGGCGGTGCCGTGTATTTGCACATCCGCGAATATGTGCCTTATGTGGCAACAGCCGTCCATGCCGGGAGCCGCTTGCGGACCTCCTTGCACGGCAATATGGCGCTGAGCGAACAGGCCCGTTTTGAAGAGGAAGATCCCCACACCGGCGAGCTGATTGATGCCATGCCGATTGTGTTGATAGCCCGTGACTCCCGTTACGAGTACGATCTCAATCGTGCCCCGCAGCAGGCCATTTATACCCAGGCGTGGGGCAAAGAAGTCTGGCAACAGCAGCCCGACGGCACCGAGCGCGATCTCAGTCTGTCTAAACATGCGGCCTACTATCAGGTGCTTAAGCTGGTACTGGATACACTGGAGAAAAAATTCGCTGCCTGTCTGGTGTTCGACATTCACAGCTATAACTGGCAGGTTCGCCAGTATGACTTTGCGCCCGACTTTAACTTGGGGACCGCTCAGCTTGATGCACTGCGCTGGCGTCCGGTGTTTAATACCCTCAGGCAACAGCTGTGCCGCAAGAAGTTTCAGGGCGCGCCGCTGAGCTTTGCGGAGAACAGCGTATTTCAGGGTGACGGCTATCAGGCCACGTTTATCACTAAAACATATAAAAACACCCTGATCCTGCCGCTGGAAGTGCGTAAGTTCTTTATGGACGAGCTGACCGGGGAGCTCTACCCGCTGGTGTTCGAAAAGCTCAAGCGCAATTTGCATATTGCCCTGACCCAGACCGCGCGGTTTTTTATTAAACGCTATTGCTCCAAAGCAATGGTGCAGTTTAACCATGTTCAGCAACATATAGACCCGGCCATCAAGGTAGTCGATCTGGCGCTGTATAAACTGGCCCGCAACCTGGACACTCTGCATTATGTCAACCCAACGAACATTGCTCAGGAAAAACGCCGTTTCTTTAACAAAAGCCATTACCGGCCCCAGTTTAAGTATCGTCCGCTGCGCATGGATCCCTATGAATTTAAAGAGCAACTCTATCGCTTGCCCGTGGCGGACATCGGCGATCCGCTGATCAAAGACATTTATCGCAAGCTGATTGATAACTTTGCCACTAAAATTGACGTGATCACTCAGGTCGGCAAAGAGCAGTTTTTATATAACTCGCTGCGTTACTATGGTGAACCCAGTGTTGATGACATCGCCAATGCGCGCTTTATCATTCATGCCACAGAGCCACAGCCGGCGGCCCCAAAAACCATTAATGCCGAGCAGGCGCTGGGCCGGTTTGAGCAGGCCATTGCACAAATGCAGCTGCCCTGTAAGGTGAGCCTGTCCACTAAGCTGGTGGCAAAAGCCATGGTGGATAATGGCAAGAAAACCCTGCTGGTTAACAGCACGGCGATGTTCTCTGAGCTGGATGTTCGGGCGCTGATAGAGCATGAAATTGGTGTACACCTGCTCACCACGCTCAATGCCGAGCAACAGCCGCTGCACCTGCTGCGTCTGGGGCTGCCGGGTAATACCTATACCCAGGAAGGCCTGGCGATTTTCCGTGAGTTCCAGTCGGGGAATATCAACCTGATGCGCCTGAAAACCCTGGCGCTGCGGGTGCTGGCGGTAGATAAAATGGTCAAAGGTGAGCAGTTTTATCAGGTGTATGAGTTTTTGCGTGATACCAGTTATCTGGGCAGCGCCGAGGCGTTTGGCCTGACGACGCGAGTGTTCCGCGGTGGCGGATTTACTAAAGACCATTTATATCTGAAAGGCTTCAGAGACGTGGTGAAGCTGTCGCAGCAGCGCTCGCTGGATAATCTTTATCTGGGCAAAACCGGGCTGGCACAACTGGATGCCATTGATATGCTGGTTGAACGTCAGTTACTGGATAAACCGGCCTACCTGCCGGATTATAGCCGTGACCCAGAACACCCGGATGCGATCCTCAGCTATCTGATCAGCTGTATAAAATAAGCCAACGGCTTTTATCTTGTCAGACACGGGGTTACACTGCATACAGTACTCACTGATGCAGGAACCCCGATGCTCACAGCACAACAAGTCACCGATCTGGAAGTGTATCTGGCCCATTTACGCCTGAAGATTGACCCCGCACTGGCACAAAAGTACCCTACTTTTGCTGGCAAGCGTTATCCGCTCGGGCGCTGCAAAGAAGTCCGCAATGCCATCCAGGATCTGCTCAAAGCCGAGCTGGCAAAAGAACCCGTTGCGGCACCACTACAACCGCTCAAAGCCCTGCTAGACAGCGGCCTGACGCTCGAGCCGGTATGGGGCTCGCTGCGCGATGAGTATTTTCAGAATGCGCTGGTGGCCGGACCCTGGTACCTGGATGCAGCCAACGATACCGTCAACCCCAATAAACCCCGGGTCGAGATCCGCTTACTCGCAGAATCTGGGTTTGGTGCCATTACCAGCTTTGAACAGTTCGTTAAAATCGCTCGCAGCTACTGGGAGGTCGACGTCTATCGTAATGAGATTTTCCCTGCACTGGCGCCATTTATGCCTTTGGTGTGTGTGAGCCATACCGGTGTCAGCTGGTTTGCCGCCGCCAACGACGACATGCTGCTGCTGGCACGCGACAGTGCCTTTGAGTTGGTCGAGCGGGTGCTGCCCACTTTGCCTGCACCGCCACCGGCACTCATCGACAAATGGCACAGCGCCGCGGCCAGTGTTGATATGCCCAGCCAGCTGTTAAAAGCACAAACACACAGTGCTCAGGCCATGTGCCAGCACTACCGCAGCGAGGGCAAACATCAGGATATCCTGTTTCGCGATGAAGTGGTGCTGGCCTACCTCAGCCTGCCGGTAAACGTGTAGGCGTGACACTGCCTCTGGACAGCACAAGGGTGGCTATTAAAGCGGCCACCACCACAGGTATGCTCCACAGATTAAGCGTCTGCCAGCCCATCGTCGCTTCCAAAAATCCAGCACTCAGTGAGGATGCCACCACCATGCTGAAAACCAGAAACTCATTGCAGGCTTGTGCCTTGGCACGCTCCTGCGGCGCATACGTCTGACTGACCAATTGCGTGGCGCTGATGAACATAAAGTTCCAGCCTACACCAAGGGCAAATAAGGCCAGTAAAAAATGCCAGTGACTCACGCCCAGCAGGTTAATACCAGCACTGGCCAGATACAACACACAGCCCAACAGGATCATGACTCTGGCACCATAACGTTCAATGAGTTTGCCAGTAAAGAATGACGGCAGAAACATGCCCAGTACATGCCACTCAATCACCAGCGCAGAATCCGCCAGATCAAATCCATGACGATGCATAGCCAGCGGCGTCGCCGTCATCAAAAAGTTCATCACGGAATAACTGATCATGGCCACCAGCACCGCCAGCTGAAACTGCTTCTGTGCCACGATTTCTTTCAGGGTCCGGGCGGGTGCTTCAGTGGTATGTGGATCCACCTCCGTAAAGCGTACACACTGCAACAGCAATAAGGCGAGCACATACAAGCCACTGAGTGCCACAAAGGAATTGGCATAATTCAATGCCGGGTACACCTCGTTCACCCAAACGGCCAGGTTCGGCCCCAAAACTGCTGCGACGACACCACTGGCCATAATGATCGAAATGGCCGTGGCGGGCTTATCACTCGCTTCTATGGCAGCAAATCGATACAAGGTGGCAAACCCAATACCGATTCCAATCAAAGTGGTCGCCACACAAAACAGGGCAAAATGGCTTTCTCTGAGCGCCCAGACACCCAGCAAGGTGCCGCTGATCCCGACCAGATTACCCAGTGAGAAGCCCAGTCTACGACCGGTTTTAGCCATGATCAGCGAGGCCGGAATCGTCGCCATCAATAACCCAGCCATCTGCATAGCTACAGGCAAAGTGGTCAGGGCGGCCGACGGGCTGAGCAGCTGCCCCACCAGCGCAGAGATGGTCACCAGCAGAATATTTCCTGTGGTGATCAGGCCCTGACAGCAGGCCAGCAGCAGGACATTTTTATTCATCGCTTACTCTGAGGCACCTTCGTTGTCTGCTGCTGTGCTCTCGGCCTTCTTTAAACGCTCAAGATAACTGGCAATAAATTCTTCGTACTGTTTTTGCATTTGTGCGATGTTGATATCCACTTCACTGTGCCAGCTTTGGCCCAGATCTGACGTACTCACTATCTGCCCCTGATCACACAAAAAGTAAAGGGTGTTTTGCGACGTTAGCTCAGGTAATAAAGTGTGGCAGTTTGCTTTAAGCGGGCCCTGCTGTTGCCAGCCACTGGCCTGGTCAGTACCTGGTTTCAGCGTGATAATTTTGTGGGTACGTTTGGTCTGAGTGGCCGACTTCTGCAAACTGGTACTCACCAAAGTACCATCAGATAACACCGCCGCCAGACTCATGTCATGTTTATTGTAACTCAACAAAGTACTGCCACGTTGAATTTTCTGCCAGCTCTGGCCATGATCAAAGCTCACCAAGGGATCGCCATAACCATCCCATTGACTTACCTCTACGCCCAACAAAACGCCACTCTTCAGTTGAGTAAAGCGCTTAAATGACTTGTATTTTTTAGCTTGCCATTGTTGTAATGCCACATCATACCAATACAGTTTATTGTCGTTGATAATCTTCAAGTTGCCGGCTTGGTCAAAAAACGCGAATAGGCCACCGTTTTGTACCCAAAATGTTTGACCTTGCTTCTTTTTGAATTGCCCAATTTGCTGCCACTGTTCAGCAGCGCTGCCAAACTTGTAGATGGTATGTAGCTTGTCTGAGCTTGTTAAAGCATATCCAACCTGCGAATGAGTCCCCATCCAAACAATCGCCTCTTTGGCACTGACGGGCGCATGATTCGTCCAGCCTTCTGGTGTTTTTTCAAATAATTGACCACGTTCACTTCCCACCAATAACTGACCGTTTAGTTCCATCGCTGACAGAAGTTCGCTGTCTGTCGGTAAATTATACTGCTGCCACCTTCGATCAGAAACGAGCCTGAGCTGACCAAACTTTGCAAGTACTGCGTTATAATCGGCCCCCTTGATCGAGACCGCTTTATTTCCGTATGCATTATCTCGCGACAGCGCCCCCAATGAATCTCTGATGGGATCGAGGATATCTTGCTGCCACCCTAGCGGATTAGAGAAATCAACCGACATACTCAGATTAGCATAATGCTCGCGAACAAACGTTCCCAGCTCCGTCGAGGTTTTAAGCCGCGTGACATAGGCTTTTTGTTTTGAAGATTGACTCCAGAAGCTGTCATTTTTAATGTTCAGTAGTGGCTGAAATACCACAGAGCCCAGATCAGTAAAGCGACCTTTTGCCACCTTAAATTCCCCAGCAGAGGAAAGAACTGGCATACTGACCCATGACACCACATTACCGTCGTTATGGTAGCTATACAGCTGCACGATGGCATAGTCACCCTCTGGAACCGCACCGACAAAAACCTGACTGGATTCAGTACCATGTGACCTTGCACTCAGTGTATAAACATCGGGATCCCAGTCAACCTTGTCTTCATCGATTGGCTTGCCCTTTGCCTTAGTTTTTGCCTTTGCAATGGCTGCCTGCTTGAGTGCTTGTTGGTTATCCAGACGGACAACTATCACTTCCCCCCACTCTCGGTGCCATGGTGCCAAGCGCTCAGTGTTATTGATCACTTGCACTGCAATGACGCCCTGACCCGCAGCAAGAGGTTGATCTGCACTGATACGCGTTTGCTTTATCGACGTTGTATTACAGGCACTCAGTAATAAAACGCTTAGGATGGTTAAAAGAAGGGATAGATGCTTCATCGCTATTCCTGTTTATTATATTTGAGACATTCAATTGTCGTTGATTTTTAGCAGTCTATTATGCCATAGCAATTGAACAAGGTAATGGTAAGTTGTATAAATTTTGGTTACGTGCAGGTTAAAGTCCAGCGCTTCGGTAGGTGAAGGTGTTAAAGGCATATTTTGCGATATGCCCCAGAAAACCTGAGCGTTTGCTCAGCTTGCGCTAACCAGATCAATGTTCGGGTAACCAAGTCACTCAGCAGGCGCACTCACACGACACTGATTCGCCTGTTCATAACAACGCTGAATGCACCGTGCCTGAAGCGGATCGGCGCTGACATAGTCATCCTGACAGCGCTGCACACAGGCACGCTCATTATGCTCACATGTAAGGACGATGCCACCCCCATGGGTACTGAGCTGACCCTGACAGCCAGTCAACAGCCCAAGGAATGCAATCAAAACTAATCCTTTAGCCACCATGGTTAAAACTTCCACTTAGTTTTGCTCAGCGCGCAAAAACACCGGCTCACTGGCTTTTTGAGTGGCTTCTTCACTGTAGTAGTAGCCCGCCACATCAAACGCTTTTAATGCCTCCGGCGACTCGACCTGGTTGTCCAGAATGTAGCGCGCCATCATGCCGCGGGCTTTTTTGGCATAGAAACTGATGACCTTGAACTGACCATTTTTGCAGTCTTTGAACACCGGCGAGATGATCTCGGCGTTCAGTGCCTTTTTGTCTACCGCTTTAAAGTATTCATTTGATGCCAGGTTGATCAACACCTGACTATTAGTCGCTTCCAGCGCTTCGTTGAGTTTGTCGGCAATGATACGGCCCCAGAATTCATAGAGGTTTTTACCGCGCGGATTATCCAGCTTAGTGCCCATTTCAAGGCGATACGCTTGCATCAGATCAAGCGGTTTCAGTACACCATAAAGGCCAGACAAAATACGCAAATGCTGCTGTGCATAGTCCAGTGTTGCGTCATCCATACTTGCCGCATCCAGGCCGGTGTACACATCGCCATTAAATGCCAGCACAGCCTGCTTGGCATTATCCGGGGTAAAAGGCTGCGCCCAGTCGGCAAAGCGCGCCGCATTCAGACCTGCCAGCTTGTCGCTGATCTTCATCAACGTGCCTATCTGTTGCGGTGATAAGTCACGACACACGTGGATCAATTCTTCACTGTGTGTGAGCAGTTCGGGCTGGGTAAAACGCGCGGTGTGCGCCGGAGTATCATAATCGAGATTTTTTGCCGGGGAAACGAGAGTGATCATGGCCTGCCTATTGACTTAACTATTGATAAATGTCAATTTCAACACTATCCCCCGGTGAGCGCAAGCGCAATATTCTGCGGGGGTTCGACACTGCTTGCCCAGTTGCTGGCAGACCAGCCTGTTTGCAGTTCGTCACACAGTTCTCCGACTGACGAAGTGCACCCGCATCCAGCATTCGGATTTTCTCGTGAAGCGACCTCGCAAATACGGACATATGACCTATTCACACAGGTCACGGTAATGCAACATAGGAAAAGTAGACTTTTTGACACGCTGCTATGAATTGGAATGAGGACAGCATGACTTCAGCATTAGATAGGCTAAAACAGCATTCATCTATCGTCGCCGACACCGGAGATATCGAGGCAATCCGTAAACACCAACCGGAAGATGCCACCACTAACCCGTCTCTGCTTTTAAAAGCAGCCGAGATGCCTGCTTATCAGGATTATCTGAAAGCGGCCTGGGATTACGCCAAAAGTCAGCATGACGACGCGGCACAACAACTGGAACTGGCTTGTGATTACTTTGCCGTGCTGATTGGTAAAGAGATCGCCAATATTGTACCTGGCTATATCTCAACCGAAGTCGATGCACGTTTATCGTTTGATACCGAAGCGACCATTGCCAAAGCACAGCAGTTACTGGCGCTGTATGAGCAGCTGGGTGTCAGCAAAGACAAGATTTTAATTAAAATCGCATCTACGTGGGAAGGCATTAAAGCCGCAGAAGCGCTGGAAAAGCAAGGCGTGAAGTGTAATCTGACTTTGCTATTCAGTCAGGCGCAGGCCCGTGCATGTGCCGATGCTAACGTGTTCCTGATCTCGCCATTTGTTGGCCGTATTCTGGACTGGCACGTCGCCAATGGCCTGGAAAAGCCGACCGATCCACTACAAGATCCAGGCGTACAGTCTGTACGCAGTATTTTTGAATTCTACAAACGTCATGGCTACAACACAGTTGTGATGGGTGCCAGCTTCCGTAACACCGGCGAGATTATCGCACTAACAGGCTGTGACAAGCTGACTATCAGCCCGGCACTGTTAGAAGAGCTAGGTGAGTTGCCTGCCACAGAGGACTACTTACTGGATAGCGATTATGAGGTTACAGCGAAGCCTGCACCATTAAGTGAAAGCGAATTCCGCTGGTTGCATAACCAGGATGCCATGGCCACTGAAAAGCTGGCTGAAGGTATTCGTTCATTTGCGGCAGCTCAGGAAACTCTGGAAGCGCGCTTTAAAGCCTTGTAAGCATATCGCTTCCAGCGCTCATCAACTATGCGAAAAACGCCACCTTATGTGGCGTTTTTTATTCCCTACGATTTATTTGTCTGGCTCATCGGCCCTCTACCCGCCAGCGCTTTGTTTTCCTGACTTGCGCATAACTTGAAGCAAATTTGAGCTTCATCAAACTGTCACCTGCTTTTAACCTGACGGACACATTTTTATTTTACTTTTCTCTTGTCTGTGGTATACCAGCATTACTTGAAGTGTGTTTTTCATTCAAATTGGGTAATGCGTAAACACAAATCTTTGAGGTTAGTACATCAATAGGAGAAATTCATGGATAGCCTAGACGATTTTATTTCAACACTAGAAAGTCCTGCACCAAAGAGAAGAACCTCATCTAAAGGCAAAAAAAGAAAGTGGCGTGAAATTGAAGCGCTGAAAGACAAACAACGCCTGCGTAAGGAATTGGAAGAACTGGACATATTCGCAGACAGCATCGATCTGGACGAGCTTGACTTTATTTAACGAAAAAGGCGCATTGAGCGCCTTTTTTTGTTTTTGAATCCGGCTCAGACTTGCCAGTTGATGGGCGTTTTGCCCATGTTTTGCAATAGCGTATTGGTTTGCGAGAAGTGCTGACAGCCAAAAAAACCACGATGCGCTGACAACGGAGACGGGTGAGGTGCGTGCAGCACGTGATGACGTTGCTGGTCAATCGCTTTGCCTTTCTTTTGCGCATGCGCGCCCCACAGCAAGAAGATAACCCCTTCGCTGTGTTGGTTAAGCTGTGCAATCACGGCGTCAGTAAAGCGCTCCCAGCCGAGATGTTTGTGGGAGTGTGCCTGTCCCTGCTCCACCGTCAGTACGGTATTGAGCAGCAGTACGCCTTGCTCAGCCCAGGGCAGCAAATAGCCGTGGTCAGGGATCTGAAAGCCCGCGATGTCTTGCGCCAGTTCTTTGTACATGTTGGCCAGCGACGGTGGTGCCTTAACGCCTGGCAACACAGAGAAACACAGTCCGTGAGCCTGATTAGGTCCGTGGTAAGGGTCCTGTCCCAGGATCACGACTTTGACCTGATCAAAAGGGGTCGCCTTGAACGCCTCAAACACCTGCTCCTGAGGTGGGTAGACGGTCACGCCCTGTGCCCGACGCTCAGCAACATAGGTTAGGGTGTCCTGAAAATACGCTTGTTGTTTTTCGTGCCCAAGCACGTCACTCCAGGTTGTCATGTTTGTTTTCCAGCGGTTGTGAGTTTCTGATAGTAAGTTCGCGAAGCGTCAAGTCTATCACATAATCCGCTCAGCCCTTCAAGCACCCGACTGGTATATCGGTGTAATAGATCAGCATTCACTTCAATGTATTGCTGATGCTTGGCCGCCGGGATTTCTGGCCAGTTGTGCCAGTCAATTTTTGGCTGTGCTTTTTTGGATTTTTCCTGCGGGATCACTATCACCTGTGGCTTAGTATGTAGCACGTTTTCGATACTGATCTGCGGATATGCCGTGGTAGCATCGGCAAACACATTACTGGCACCGCACACCTCCAGGGTTTGATGGATCCAGGTGGTGCCATTGACTGTCATCATAGGCGCAGGCCATAACTGATAGAATACAGATACAGGCGTGGCTGAGCGATAACGTTTCTGTAATTTTGCCAGACCTTGCTCAAAGCGCCGAGCAACCTGCTCAGCGTTTTCTTCCAGTGCGGTTAACTGACCCAGCCAGCGCAGCGAATCAGGGATCTGTTGTAAGTCTTTGGTTTTGCTGTACACTACTTTGATGCCAAGCTGTTCAAGCTTCTCCAGGTCGGCTTGTTGATTGCCCCCCTGCCAGGCAATCACCAGATCGGGCGACAAAGCCAGCAACTTCTCCAGTGCAATACCATGAAAGCCGCCAATACGGGGGATCTGATTGGCCTCTGCCGGATAATCCGCATACTCCACGGTGCCGACGATGCGCTCTCCTGCCCCAATGGCATATAAGTTCTCGACAATATGTGGTGCCAAAGCCACAATCCGTTTGGCAGGCGGCGCGGAGCTATCATCTGCGCTCGCTGATATCGCAGTCAACAAGAACACCAGGCTCAGCCAGATGATAAGAACCTTGTTCATCAAAAGTCGAATCCTTTTTGTGCTTTGATCCCCGCTTCAAACGCGTGTTTCACATTGCGCACCTCACTGACGGTATCGGCCAGCTCAGTCAGACGACGATGTGCACCACGGCCGGTGATGATCACCGACTGCATCGCCGGACGATTTTCCAGCGCCTCAATCACTTCATCCAAATCAAGATAGTCGTAGCTGACCATATAGGTGAGCTCATCCAGCAGCACCAGGTCGATATCCTCATCCCGGAGCCACTGCTTTGCCTGTTGCCAGGTGGCCTGCGCCGCCTGGGTATCTGTTTCACGGTTTTGCGTCTCCCAGGTAAAACCTGTCTTCATAACGGCAAACGGCACACCAGCACGCTCCAGCAAGTTACGCTCGCCGCATTCCCACATGCCTTTAATAAACTGCACAACCGCAGCATTCATGCCATGACCCACGCACCGGGCCACGGTACCAAACCCTGAAGTGGACTTACCTTTGCCATTGCCGGTGATCACCTGCAATATGCCTTTTTCTTCCTGTGCCTGCTCGATTTTGGCATCGACCTGCTCTTTCACTTTTTGCTGTCTTGCCTTGTGTTTGTCCTGATTGTGTTCGCTCATGCTGTCCTCTGTTCACTGATTGCCAGAATTTTATCTATCTCTAAATGGGTTTCGCACATATCTGCCAGCCGCTCAAGTTGCAGCTCCCGGTGCTCAGCCAGATTGAATCCGCCGCCACTGTAGCGACCTTCGCTTGCCCACTGCAGTACACAGGTTAGCCCCTCGGGACTGTCAAACAGTCCGTGCAAGTAGGTGCCTGCCAGCTGATTGTCCTCACTGATAAAACCGTCGGTTTGCCACCCCGATGGATGTGCAACAAACTGTAAAAATGGCCGCGCCAGTGCCGGGCCCTGACTGATCCCGCAGTGGATCTCATAGCCATTCAATGGCGTTTGCTGTGCGTTTAACAGGCAGTTTGCCTGCAACTGAGTTAGGGTTTTACTGCTCGTCAGTTTAGTATCAAACTCCGCCAGACCCAGGCCTTGAATAGTGCCGAGCGTCGACTCAACCTGTTCCGGATCGCAAATGCTCTTGCCCAGCATTTGAAATCCGCCACAGATCCCAAGCACCTTACCGCCATAACGCACATGACGTTGCAGTTCAAGGTCCCACCCTTCTGCACGCAAAAAGGCCAGGTCATTGAGGACATTTTTACTGCCGGGAATGATCACCAAGTCGGCAGCGCCTATGGTCTCGGTGTGACGCACATAACGCAGGTCCACTTTAGGGTCTAGTCGCAGGGTATCAAAATCGGTGTGGTTGCTGATATGTGGCAGTAGCAGAACCGCCACTTTGACCTCGGGACTGTCGATGCGATTGGCAATGGTCACGGCATCTTCGGCATCCAGCGCCAGGTCATGCAGGTAAGGCAGCACACCCAATACGGGTTTACCGGTATACTGCTCCAGCCAGTCCAGGCCACTTTGCAGTAAGGCAATATCGCCGCGAAAGCGGTTGATCACAAATCCCTTAACCAGGGATTGCTCATATTCGCTCAGCAGCGCCAGGGTGCCTACCAGATGGGCAAACACGCCACCCTTGTCGATATCTGCAATGATGATCACCGGGCAATCGACCTCACAGGCAAACCCCATATTGGCGATGTCATTTTCCCGCAGGTTGATTTCCGCCGGGCTCCCGGCCCCCTCTACCACACACAGCGCATACTGTTCGCTGAGCCTCTGATGTGAGGTCAGTACTGCCTGCATGGCGACTTTTTTGTAGTCATGATAGCCCGCCGCTTCCATGTTGCTCAGCGCTCGGCCATGTACGATTACCTGCGCGCCGGTATCTGAATTCGGTTTGAGTAAGATGGGGTTGAGGTCGGTGCTGAGCGGTACCTTGGCGGCCATAGCCTGTAGCGCCTGAGCCCGGCCAATTTCGCCACCATCCGGCGTGACCGCACTGTTAAGTGCCATATTTTGTGGTTTAAACGGAACGACCTCAATGCCGCGGCGCTGTAATGCCCGGCACAAGCCCGCTACCAGCGTGCTTTTACCCGCATCGGAGGTGGTGCCCTGTACCATTAACGTATTCATATCTCGCCTCCTTTAAGTGTCAACGGCAGACCCGCCATCACAAAATCGACTTTATCCGCCAGTGCGGCAATGTCCTGATGTAACCAGCCTGCTTCATCAACAAAACGGCGACTTAACTCACCAAGTGGTACGATGCCGTGGCCCACTTCATTGCTGATCAGAATAACCTGTGCATGGCTGGATTTCAGGGCACTCAGCAGCGCTGCGCGCTTGCTTTGAAATGCCGAGCTGCTGTAGTCGCACAGCGCTGTGGTTAGCCATAACGTCAGGCAGTCAATCAATACGCCATCATCGGGGCCAAGCGTGCTCAAAACCTGATCTAATGCCCAGGGCTCCTCAACTAGCTGCCAGTGCTTGGTGCGCGTTGCCTGATGATGTGCGATCCGCGCGGCCATTTCCTCATCCCCGGGGCGCGCCGTGGCCACATAAATTAGCCGGGCCACTTTGCCATCACTAAGCCAGCACTCGGCCCTTTGCTCACCTAATCTGCTTTTTCCTGAGCGAGCCCCGCCGAGGATCAATTCTACCCGTCCTGTCATAACCAGACGCCCAGACAAAATAGATACACGACCACCTCACCCAGTTGCTGCGCCGCGCCCAGGCAGTCTCCGGTATACCCACCGAGCTGACGCTTAAACCAGTAAATACAAATCGCGCGGCATAGCCAAAGTACACCAAGCAGCGCAATGCTTTGCCATAACGTAAACAGCCCGGCTATCCAGCTCACTATCAGCAAAATAAGACCACAAACATAGAGTAACTGCTTACTTTCATGGGCAAGAGACTGGGCAACCGGCTTCACTTTACTTTGCGCATCTGCCTGCACATAGTCCAGTTTACCGATCAGGCTGGTCGCCATGGCCCGGCTCAGGCTATGGGCTAGAATGAGCGCACCGCAGACATAAAGGGCGCGATCGCTCAGTGCCAGCAAAGCCTGATATTTGGTGAGCAGCAAGATAGTCAATGCGGCAGCACCATAAGTGCCAAGGCGGCTGTCTTTCATAATGGTCAGCTTGTCGGCTACGCTCCAGCCGCCTCCAAAGCCGTCCCAGACATCGGCAAAGCCATCTTCATGAAATGCGCCGGTGATCAGCAGTCCGCCACCAAGCGTGAGCAATACCGCAATGCCTTCGGGCAAGAAGCTGCTCAGCACTAAGTAGATCAGGGCCAGCAGAACACCCAATAACACGCCCACCCAGGCAAAGAAGCCACTGGCCTGATTAATATCCTGATCGCTGACCTCGCCCGACACTTTAACGGGAATGCGGGTCAGAAAAATTACCGCCAGCTTAAATTGTCTAAGTTCACTCATGAGGTTTCGACCACCTGAGTGACGGCCGCCGCCTCAAAGCTGGTCATCTGATAATAAAACGCCAGCGCACTTTGACACAGGGGTAAGGCCAGTGCGGCACCGGTGCCCTCGCCGAGTCGCATGTTCAGGTTCAGCAGTGGCTCAACATTAAGCCAGTTCAGCATCGCCTGATGCCCCTGCTCACCCGAGCAATGTGCAAAAACCATATAGTCTTTACAAGCAGGGTCAATCCGATAAGCCAGCATGGCCGCGGCTGTCGCAATAAAGCCATCCACCAGAATGACCTTCTGAACTCGGGCAATCTCCAGTATGGCACCGACCATCTGACAGATTTCAAACCCGCCTAAACGGCGCAATACTTCACACGGGTCATGCAATACCTCACGATGTAATAGCAAAGCCTGCTCGATAAGTTGTTGCTTTTTCTCTACCACCTCTTCGCTGACGCCGGTGCCTCGCCCGACCGTTTCAGCACTTGTTAGCCCGCTCAGGGCAGAAAAAATGGCCGCAGCGGCGGTGGTGTTGCCGATCCCCATTTCGCCCAATGCAAATAAGTTCGTGCCTGAGCTCAGCGCTGGCTTTACCGCTTCTTGACCCAATGCCAGGCCTTGCTCCAGCTGCGCTTCACTCAGTGCTGGTTCAAGGTGCAAAGGCCGGGTGATATTACCAAGGCGCTGCGACACCACATTCAGCTCAGGCGCCGGTGGCGTCAAAATACCGCAGTCAATCACACTCAATTGCCAACCAAGCTGAGCACACAAAACATTGATGGCCGCGCCACCGGTGGCAAAGTTAGCTACCATCTGGGCTGTCACCTCGCTGGGTGCAATAGAAACGCCTTCGCCTGCAATACCGTGATCGCCGGCAAAAATCAGCATCTGAGGACGCACGATATCTGGTTTTTCGCTTTCAAGCTGACTGCGCTCCATGCCCTGACTCAAAATTGTGACCAGCTGATGCGCCAGCGTTTCGAGCTTGCCCAATGCGCCCTGAGGCTTAGTCTTCATATCTATAGTGTGCTGAATATGCGCGTCATGCTGGCGGTTGAGTTGTGGGATCATAAAGTCTCCGGTTAGATCAGATGCTGGCGGCGCGCTTTTTGGCGATTAACAGCGATAAGAAAAACACGCTGCCAATCGCTGAGGTGATCACCCCAATCGGCAGCTCCTGGTTGTCTATCAGGGTACGGGCGAGTACATCGACCCAAAGCATCATGAGTCCGCCAGATAAGGCCGTCGCTAACATACCCACAGTGCGAACCTGAGAGATAAAAAAGCGCACGATATGGGGGATCATCAGACCAACAAAGCCGACGCCACCACAGGCAGCGACAATCACCGCCGTTAGCATCGACGCCAAAATCAGCATGCCCAGCCTGAGTCGGTGGACATTCACCCCCAGTGTGACCGCGCTCTCGTCGCCAACCAGCAAGGCATTCAGGCTGCGGCGCATTAACAGCATCAAAACACAACCGGCTGAAACAACCAATGCAGGCAACCACAGCCATTGCCAGTCTGCACGGCTGAAACTGCCCAAGCTCCAGAATATAATCGCGCTGATGGCCTGCGGATCGCTCCAGTACAACAGCAAACTGGTAAAGGCAGAGAATAAAAAGGTCAAAGCGACACCCGACAACAGCATGTTTTCAACCAGTGCAGTGCCTTTGTGAAAGGCAATCAGCAGTAACAGACTCATTGCCACGGCGCTGCCAGCAAAAGCCGCACCAGACAATGCCAGCGCACTCTGCACACCAAACAGCGCAACCAGTAACACGACGCCGAAGGAAGCACCGGAGGAAATACCAAACAAGTAGGGATCGGCCAATGGGTTTCGGGTGACCGTTTGCAGAATAAGCCCGGCAATGGCGAGCCCGGCACCGGCGAAAAAAGCCAGTAAGGTGCGGGGTAATCGCAGCTCTACCACAATTTTCTGGCTCAGTATGCTGCTGTCATAACTACTTAACGCCTGCCAGACTTCACCCCAGCTCAGAGAAACAGCCCCGACAGACAGCGCACTGAGCAGACTGAACATGCAGGCAAAAATGAGGCCCGGTATCAGTAATGCCTTCATAGCTGATACCCATAATGATAACGAATGTGTGGCACGCCCGGTGCACTGCTGTGGAGTCCGGGTACTGTTTCTACTTCTGCACACACCCCAAAAATGTCGCTGAGTAAATCGGGGGTTATGATATCCAGAGGTGTGCCCTGAGCCATCAGCTTACCTTGTGCCAGCACCAGCAACTCATCGCTGAGCGCCGCCGCCAGGTTTAGGTCGTGAAAAGAGGCAATCACAGTCACCCCCATGGCTTTAGCCAGCTCCATAATTTGGATCTGATACTTCACATCCAGGTGGCTGGTTGGCTCGTCCATAATTAATAAATCTGGCTGCTGTACCATGGCCCGGGCGATCATCGCCCGTTGCTTTTCGCCCCCGGACAGGGAATCAAAAGCCTGCTGCGCCTTGTGGCTCAGGCCCACTCGCTCAATGGCTTCAAGAATACCTTGTTTATCGTCAACATTGACAGCGCTAAAGAGGGTTTTATGAGGTGTCACGCCCATCGCAACAACCTCGGACAGCACCAGATTAAACTGGCTGGGGATCTCCTGCAAGACAACGGCTACCTGACGTGCATAATCGCGACGGGAATAGTCCGAAATAAGTTTACCTGCGTAACGGATCTCCCCCTGTGAGGGCTGCCAATAGCGATATAAACAGCGCAACAAGCTAGACTTACCAGCGCCATTTGGCCCAATCAGACCAATAAACTGCCCACGCGCAATGGTAAAGTTTAACGCTGACAGAATCGGCTTGTCACCCAGGGTCAGGCTCAGGTTGTGTACGGAGATTTGTGGTGAACTCATACCGCCTCAAATACGGACGGCAGCAGAGCGGGCCACTCGCATTGCTACGACTGGCCTTCTGTACTGACTTAAGTGCGCCCGCTTAAGTGTAGGTATTGGCCTTGGTATCTGGCTTCAGACTCTCAGTCCGTTACAGTTGCGGGGACAGCTGAGGGTTTACACCTCATTCCCAATGACTGCCAATACAATACGATTCTAGATTTAGCGCCTATTATGAAGTCCAGACGTCTAAAACACAACTTTCGGCCAGACATGACCTGTCTCGTCGCAGAACACAGATACTTTAATCATTTTGGCATAACCTATCTCCAGACGAGATAAATGCGTATCAAAGCCCTCAGGCAAGCCTAACCAGATGGCCAGCAACTGCTTAATAACGCCCGCATGAGTGACAATTGCCACAGACTCAGATGAGGGGCGTGCTGTGAACTGTTGCCACCAGTCAACTAAGCGCTGATGGAATACCGACATCGGCTCGCCATTTGGTGGCGTATACTGCCAGGGGCTTTGCCAGAAATCTCCAATACCGGGCGACTGTGTTGACTGCCAGAGCGCTTCATAGCTTTGTCCGTCCCAGTCACCAAAGTCCATTTCATTGAGCCTGGGATCAACCTGTATTGGCAAACCGGCTGTTTCACAAAACGCGTGCGCCACTGTCTGACACCGCAACAATGGAGAGCTAATCACCTGTGTAATGGCACCACAAGCCTGCAGTTGGGCATACACCTGCTCATTGCCCCGCTCGCTTGCCGGCATATCTGTGCTTCCGAGCAAACGGCCAGTTTCAAGCGGCTCACCATGGCGAATAAAATACAGGATTTGTTGCATTGGGTTAGGGCTCTGTTATTCGGGCCTGAAACGCAAAAACGCAAGCCTGGGCTTGCGTTTTCGATAGTATCAGCGGATTAAAGAATTTGATTCTCTTTCCACATTTGTTCTTTCGCGAGACGCTTTTTGCGCTTATCACACGGATCGTCACAATCACAGATCTTGTCGATACCCATGGAGCCCAGACCACCACAACTGCTGGCCATTGATTTCTTCTGTACGATAACGCCTACCGCCATCGCAACGGCGATCAATAACAGCAATCCGAAGGTAAGTAAAAATAGTGACATCTCAGGCCCCTTTTGCATATTCATCCACAAGTGTGGATGTGTGACGGTGAATTGTGCTCATTATATAACTAAACGCGCTTAAGTTAAAACGTTCGCGACGCAGATCTCATTATAAATAAGGCTTGAATGCACTGCTGGCATACACCTTCAGACCTTCATCACTTTTGCTGATCAAATAGACCGCTAAGTCGTGTAGCTCGGCGTACGCTCTGGCGCGTTCTGTACCCATCACGGTTAGCGCGGTGGCTAGCCCATCGGCCGTCATCGCAGAAGGGTGCAATACCGTGACAGACACCAGGTCGTGTTTTACTGGCTTACCTGTACCCGGGTCAATCAGGTGGGTAAAGGTCTCACCATCCATTTCATAGAAAATACGATAGTCGCCTGACGTCGCCACACTGTTCTTACCCGGCTCAATCACTTTGTGAATTTGTCTTTGTCCAACCGGTGCATCCGGCTTCTCTATGGCAATGCGCCAGGGCTCATCACCCGGCTTAGTACCCGCCAACCTCAGCTCACCACCAATTTCCACCATATAGTTGGTGATACCATGAGACTCGATGAGTTCTGCCACTTTATCAATGCCATAGCCTTTTGCCGTGGCAGAGAAAGACAGCTCCAGATGGTCCAGTGATTTTGCCAGGCCAGCGTCTGTCAGCGTGAGCTTGTCGAGACCAATTTCGTCACGCATCTGCGCCAGCTGCTGCTCAGAAGGTCGCTTGGTCGGACGCTTGTCAGGGCCAAACCCCCACAAATCAATTAGAGGTCCCATAGTCACATCCAGTGTCTGAGTAGACAAACCCAAACGGATGGACTCAGCAATCACCTTCCTGAAATCATCGCTTATCGGCATGACCTGGTTGGCAGCCAGACGATTAAACTGGTTGATCTCTGAATCCGGAATATAGGTCGACATAGACTGATTCACCGCTTTAAGCGCGGCCTCAACCTCAGTATGTAGCTGCTCTTTAGTCAGTGTGTTTTGCTGTGGAAAAGCCTTAATGTTATAGGTTGTGCCCATCGTACTGCCCTGTAGCACAATAGGCTCAGCTGATTTGTTTGCCTGGCCACATGCCACAAGCAGCATACTTAATAAGAAAATGAAACAGAACTGGCTCTGTCTTAGCATCAGTGTCATCCCTTGTAATTCGTTTGCCAGTAACCCCCGCTTTGTACGGAGCATTACCCATAAAAAAAGCCCCTCAGCATGACTGCTAAGGGGCTTCCATTTTATCTTAAAAACCACTTTAAGATCATATGTATTTCAGCTTAACCACCGAAGTCATCAAGCAGGATGTTTTCATCTTCAACACCCAGGTCTTTCAGCATGTTGATAACCGCCGCGTTCATCATCGGTGGTCCACACATGTAGAATTCACAGTCTTCTGGTGCTTCATGATCTTTCAGGTAGTTTTCATAAAGTACGTTGTGGATGAAGCCTGTGTAACCTTCCCAGTTGTCCTCAGGCTGAGGATCAGAAAGTGCAACATGCCACTGGAAGTTATCATTTTCAGCCTGCAGGCCGTCAAAGTCTTCCACGTAGAACATTTCACGCTTAGAACGTGCACCGTACCAGAAAGACATCTTACGATCAGAGTTAAGACGCTTAAGCTGGTCGAAAATGTGTGAACGCATTGGCGCCATACCTGCACCACCACCAACGAAGACCATTTCTGCATCAGTGTCTTTCGCGAAGAATTCACCGAATGGGCCAGAAATCGTGACTTTGTCGCCTTCTTTCAGTGACCAGATGTACGATGACATCTTACCACAAGGCAGGCTCAGGTTATTAGGCGGCGGCGTTGCGATACGTACGTTCAGCATGATGATGCCGTACTCTTCCGGGTAGTTCGCCATTGAGTATGCACGGATCGTTTCGTCGTCAACTTTAGACTCCAGGTTAAAGAAGCCAAAACGCTCCCAATCCGGACGATATTCATCAGGAATATCAAAGTCTGCGTATTTAACATGGTGTGCAGGCGCTTCAATCTGGATATAACCACCCGCGCGGAAAGGTACAACCTCACCGTCAGGAATAGCCAGCTTAAGCTCTTTGATGAAGGTTGCTTTGTTATCGTTAGAGATAACTGTACATTCCCACTTCTTCACAC
This sequence comes from Pseudoalteromonas rubra, assembly GCF_005887095.1. GTDB lineage: Bacteria > Pseudomonadota > Gammaproteobacteria > Enterobacterales > Alteromonadaceae > Pseudoalteromonas > Pseudoalteromonas rubra_E. The sequence continues at coordinate 73,325 of NZ_PNCI01000017.1, forward strand.
CGAAGATTGAGTCTTCAACTTCAATCTCCATGTCTGTTTTAACAGCAACCTGACACGCCAGACGACAGCCTTCACGGGCTTCACCTTTGGTGATGTGATCAAGTTCAGTTGGCAAAATGTCACCACCACCAGAGTGTACGTGGACGCGACACTGACCGCATGAACCACCACCACCACAGGCAGATGAAATGAAGATGCCAGCATCAGCCAGTGAGCTCAACAGCTTACCGCCTGGTGCAGATTTAATTGCTTTTTCAGGATCGCCATTAATGCCGATCATGATGTCACCGCTAGGTACCAGCTTAGATTTCGCTGCAATGATGATAAGTACCAACACCACAACGATAGCGATGAACATACTTACACCTAATACAATAGTTTCCATCGTATAGTTTCCTCGCTACCTTAAAGTGAAATACCAGAGAATGACAGGAAGCCAAAGCCCATCAGACCTACCGTGATAAAGGTAATACCCAGACCACGCAGACCATCAGGAATATCAGCATACTTCATTTTCTCGCGAAGACCTGCTAGCAATACGATAGCAAGCGCCCAGCCCACACCAGAACCTAAGCCAAAGATCACTGACTCACCAAAGTTCAGGTTACGCTCAACCATGAAGGATACCGCACCAAAGATTGCACAGTTAACTGTGATCAGAGGCAGGAAGATACCCAAAGCGTTGTAAAGTGCCGGGAAGAACTTGTCCAGAGTCATCTCAAGGATCTGTACAAGTGCCGCGATTACACCGATAAATGTCAGGAACTTCAGGAAGCTTAAGTCAGCTTCTGGGAAACCTAACCACTCAAGTGCGCCTGGTGCCAAAATAGCGTGATAAACCACGTTGTTTACTGGTACAGCAACGCCCAGTACGAAGATTACCGCAACACCCAGACCGAATGAGGTAGTGACTTTCTTAGATACCGCCAGGAAAGTACACATCCCCAGGAAGAAAGATAGCGCTAAGTTTTCAACGAAAACCGCTTTTACAAATAAACTCAGATAATGTTCCATCTCTCTCCCCTTATGCCTTAGCTTCTACTTGGTCTTTCTTCCAGGTACGCAGTACCCAGATAAAGATACCTACTAAGAAGAACGAGCTAAATGGCATAACCAACAGACCCATAGGCTGGTACCAACCACCGTTAGAGATTAGCGGCAGAATTTCAACACCGAACAGTGCACCGGCACCGAACAGTTCACGTACGAAGCCAATTGCGATCAGTACAACTGAGTAGCCCAGACCGTTACCGATACCATCCAGGAATGACATCAGAGGTGGCGACTTCATTGCGTATGCTTCGGCACGACCCATTACGATACAGTTGGTAATGATCAGACCAACGAATACCGTCAGCTCTTTTGCCGTGGCATACACAAATGCCTGAAGTACCTGGTCAACAACGATAACCAGAGACGCGATGATGGTCATCTGAACGATGATCCGCACACTTGACGGAATGTGGTTACGGATCATAGAGATGAACAAGCTTGAGAACGCAGTTACCACAGTCAATGCAATTGACATGATCAGTGCGTTTTTCAGGCTTGAAGTTACTGCCAGCGCAGAACAGATACCCAGTACTTGCAGTGCAATTGGGTTATTTGCGAAGACAGGTCCAAACAGGACTTGCTTCATTTCTTTTGAGTTTGCCATTAGTTCAATGCCCCTTCACGTACTTTCGCAAGGAATGGACCAAACGCATCGTCGCCTGTCCAGAACGTAAATGTATTTTCAACACCGTTAGACGTTAACGTTGCACCAGACAGACCATCTACTTTATGCACGTCGTTACCTGCTGTGCCTTTCACTACGTCGATTGGTAGCTTTTTGCCTTCCCAGGTTGCAGTCCATCTTGGGTTTTGGATTTCGCCACCCAGACCTGCAGTTTCAGTGTGCTGGTAGAATTTGATTGCCTGAATGGTTTCACCATCCAAATCCAATGCTACGAAGCCGTACATGATACCCCAAAGACCGTAACCCTGAATTGGCAGGATCACAGACTCATATTTACCGTTGCTGTTCTTTGCAAGGTAAACCGGAGACTCAGTCGTCATACGCTGAATGCCTGCAACGTCTTTTGCTTTTGGCAAAGCAACACTGCGCGCCGCATCGAACTTAGTCATAGTGAAATCAAATGAGTTAGGATCTGTGTCTACAAACTCACCGGTGTTCATGTCTACAACGCGTGCGTCAATCACTTGGTTGTAGGTTTCTGACACGTTCTCAACGTTCTCAACGCCAGCAGCTGCCAAAATGTTGCGCTGCACGTCTTCGATTTTGTTTGCCTGTTGCAGTGGGCGAAGCTGTACTGCCGCAAAAGATACGACAACCGCACACACTAAACATAGGCCAACAACAACGCCTAGCGTTTTGCCGATAGATTCATTGTTACTAGACACGTGCTAATCTCCTCTTCACATTTGACTGCACAACCATGTGGTCGAAAAGTGGTGCGAACAGGTTTGCGAATAGAATTGCCAACATCATACCTTCTGGGTATGCCGGGTTAACAACACGGATAAGCACAACCATTACACCAATCAATGCACCATATGCCCACTTACCTTTGTCTGTGAAAGACGCTGATACCGGGTCGGTTGCCATGAAGAACATACCGAATGCAAAACCACCCAGTACTAAGTGCCAGTGCCAAGGCATAGCGAATACTGTGTTAGTGTCTGAGCCGATCATGTTCAGCAGCATAGACATCACAACCATACCCAGGAAAGTACCCAGGACAATGCGCCACGATGCAATACGAACATAAATCAGGAACAAACCACCAATCATGATAGCCAGTGTAGAAGTTTCACCTACTGAACCTTGAATAAAGCCGTAGAATGCGTTCCACCACAGTACCATGTTGTCATAATCAAGCGCGCCTGTTGCTGCCTGACCCAGGTAAGTTGCACCTGAGAAAGAGTCTACCGCTGTCCACACCGTGTCACCTGAGATGTCGCCTGGGTATGCAAAGAACAGGAATGCACGACCAGCCAGTGCCGGGTTCAGGAAGTTACGGCCTGTACCACCGAATACTTCTTTTGCCACTACCACACCGAAGGTGATACCCAGCGCAACTTGCCATAGCGGGATCGTTGCAGGCAGGATCAGGGCAAACAGTACTGATGTTACAAAGAAACCTTCATTCACTTCGTGCTTACGCACTGAGGCAAATAATACTTCCCAGAAACCACCGACAATGAATACAGTCGCGTAAATCGGCAGGAAGAAACAGGCACCGTAGAACATCTTCGCGCCCCAGCCAGAATCAGCCGTAAGCTCACCGCCAAACAGCTGGAATAGTGCCGCCTGCCAAGTGTTTGCAATTTCAAAACCATTGCCCAGCGCGATAGCTGCTTGGTGACCAATGTTGAACATACCGAAGAACATAGCAGGGAATGTCGCCATCCATACTAAGATCATGATACGTTTCAGGTCGATATTATCACGTACGTGAGTGCCGCCTTTGTTGACATAACCTGGCGTGTAGAAAACAGTTGCAACTGCTTCGTACAGGGCATACCACTTCTCGTGTTTACCACCAGGTTCAAAGTGAGGTTCAATGTCTTCTAAAAATTTCTTTAAGGCCATTTTAACCTTCCTTCTCGATTGTAGTCAGGCAATCACGTAAGATTGATCCATAGTCGTATTTGCCCGGACAAACGAAGGTACACAACGCCAGATCTTCTTCATCCAGCTCTAGCGCACCCAGTGAAATCGCGCTGTCCAGATCACCAGAGATCAGATCACGCAACAACAGAGTTGGCAGGATATCAAGCGGCATTACACGCTCATAGTTACCAATTGGCACCATCGCACGCTTTGAGCCACCGGTAGAGGTAGTCATCTTGAACAGACGGCTTGGCGCAAAGTGAGAAATGAAGGTACGAGTTACAGAGAACTTAGTGCTACCTGGTGCGATCCAGCCAAACAGCTCTTTTTCGCGACCTTCAGACAACACAGAAACCTGTACATGGTAACGACCCAGGTAAGCATGAGGACCAGCGGCTGTTTTACCAGCTAACACAGAGCCAGAAATGACCCGGTTTTCACCGTCTTCAGTTTCACCTGCAACTAAATCGGTTAACGACGCACCAACTTGAGTTTTAACAAGACGTGGGTTCTTCACACTCGGACCGGCCAAAGCAACAACACGGTCTGTGTAGATTTCACCACTTAGGAATAACTTACCGAAAGCAATCACATCCTGGTAACCCAGGTGCCATACTTGCTTGTTTGGACCAACAGCATCGAGATTGTGGATGTGTGTACCAACCAGACCAGCAGGGTGAACACCCGCAAACTCATGTACTTCTACCTGAGAAAGCGAAGAGCTCGGCACCTTACTGCCAGATTGCTTACAAACAAACACTTTGCCGTCAGTCAGACGCGAAACCACAGCCAGACCAGCTTCAAACGCTTCCACGTTTTCAGCGATCACAACAGCAGGATCCGCAGCTAGAGGGTTAGTGTCAATTGCGGTAACAAAGATCGAGCTTGGCGACGCGCTAGGTACTGCTACACGACTGAAAGGACGTGCACGCAACGCTGGCCATTGACCCGATTCGATCAGCACTTCTTTCACCTTTTCACGATCCAGGTTGCCGAGTTCAGCAGCCGGGAACTTTTCAAAAGTGATTTGCTCATCGCCCTGTACTTCAATCACAACGGACTGAAGAACACGCTTGGCTCCACGGTTAATTTCTTTAACTACACCAGAGGCTGGCGCAGTAAACTTGACGCCAGGATTCTTTTTGTCTTCAAAAAGAACTTGGCCTTTCTTGACTTGGTCATCCACACGGACTCGCATGGTTGGACGCATACCAATAAACTCTTCACCCAACACAGCTACTCGTTTGACAGCAGAACCATCATGAATAACTTGCTGTGGTGCGCCCTCTATGGGTAAGTCCAGACCTTTTTTTATGTTGATCATACGCACTTGCATTACATTAACGGAAAGAAATTGATAAATCTTTACTTACCACGGCACTATTCTCTGAGTTGTATTGGAGTCAAAGAGCTGGCACAACATACACAAAGTCGGGCCAACCTGTCCGCAACGGGAAACGAGCACCGTGGTATATAGTCCTTACATATTTCCGCAATTTTAACATTAATCGTACTGACTATGCGAGTGGAAATATGAAAATAATACGACTTAACAATGGATTTAGTTCATTGGGCGTCACTGCAAGAATTTAAATATAGACCAAAGTGGTATTGATGAAAAATGAAAGGCAAATTGGGAAGGGGTTTTCTCTACTGTGGGCACATGTTAAAACGGGCGAACTACACGAATTCGCCCGCTTGTCGGCTAGATCAGATGATTAATCTCAACCACAGAATTGACGTCTGCATCATAGTCAACTGACTCAATGCCGAAGCCAAACAGCTTCAGAAATTCATTGTGATAACCAGCGTAATCTGTCAGCTCATCAATACTGTCGGTATCTACTTTATCCCAGATCACCTTGATGCGTGCCTGTACACCGTCTTCCAGTTCTTTATAGTTCTGGAACAGGTGGCCACCTTCGTCAAAACGTGGCGTCTCACCGTACAGGTTTTCGCTAAACAACCCCTGGATCTGCTCGATAGTTCCCTCGTAAGTACCATCTTCTTTGGTGACCCGGAACAGCGTAGAGATGTACAAAGGCATAATCGGAATAGCCGAGCTCGCCTGAGTTACTACAGCGTTTAATGACGCCACATAAGCTTCACCATTTAACGCTTTTGTAGAGGCTTTGATAGCGTCAGCGGCACGGTCTAGGTCTTCTTTGGCTTTACCAATAGTCGCATGACCGTAAATAGGCCAGGTCAGTTCTTTGCCAATATAGGTGTATGCCGATGTTTTGAATCCCTCGGCCAGTACATCCGCCTCTTTTAGCGCTTCCAGCCACAGCTCCCAGTCTTCACCACCCATCACTTTCACTGTGTTGGCGATCTCTTCCTCATTAGCCGCCTCAACGGTCACTTCGTCGATGATCCGCTTAGAGGTATTAAGGTTTTTGGTGGTAACTGTCTGACCAATAGGCTTAAGAACCGATGAAAAAGTCTCACCCGACTTAGGATCGGTACGGCGCGGTGATGCCAGGCTGTAGATGATCAAGTCCACTTTGCCCATTTCGGCTTTGATGGTTTCAACCGCTTTGGCTTTTAATTCGTCGGAGAAGGCATCGCCGTTAATGTTCTTGGACCACAGGCCTGCTTCATCAGCAGCTTGCTGAAATGCCGCGGTGTTATACCAGCCAGCTGAGCCCGTTTTTTTCTCTGTGCCTTCCTTTTCAAAGAAGATACCCAGCGTTTTTGCGCCAGCACCAAATGCAGCGGTGATACGAGAAGCCAGGCCGTAACCGGTTGACGCACCGATCACCAGGACATTTTTAGGACCATTGTTGATTGGGCCCTGAGCCTTAACATAAGCAATTTGTTCTTTTACGTGCTCAGCACAGCCCACCGGATGGGCGTTAGTACAGATAAAACCACGGATCTTAGGTTTGATGACCATGTCTATTCCTACATATTCTGTATTATGAAAACCGCGTTAGTTTAAATGCAGATCCTGAAAACACAGGTCTGATCACTCGCTGTCGAATTTTGAACCGCCCAGGCAGCTCGGTGAATCAGGGACTTCGCCATGCTGATCAGCATATTCGTCCGGTGTATAAGTATGGATGGCCAGCGCATGAATGTGATTGGCCAGCTCCTCCTTTAATACCTCATTGATCAGACGATGGCGCTGTAACAGGCGTTGCCCGGCAAACTTGTCGCTGACGACAATCACTTTAAAATGCGACTCGTGACCCCGGCTGTGCATATGACTTTCGTTGATAACGTTGAGATGTTTGCACGCGATGGCGTCGGCAAGTTTGCTGTAGATTTGTTGTTGCATTGACATAACTCACTCCCAATACGGAGAAAATTTAGCGCATACTATACGCACTTATGCACCATTAACCAACTGTTCTGAAGGTCAGGTTAATTCGCCCTTGGGTGACGCGGGCTTGTTTGGGCAATGCATGCTGATAGTCATGCTGGCTGCGACCCGTCATTAATAGCCCAGAACCGGTTGGCAGGGGCAGCGTCACTGTCTCATGTGTCTGTTTGTGGCGAATTTTAAAAGCGCGTGTTGCTCCCAATGATAAGGAAAAAATCGTCGGGTTAAGGCCCAGCTCAGCTTCATCATCGCTATGCCAGCCCATGCTATCTTGGCCATCTCGGTACCAATTAACCAGCAGTGCATTGAAATCCTGCCCATACTCACGTTTCAGGCGGGAACGCATTGCTCTGAGTACATCTGGCCAGGGGGTGTTGTTGAGTTGAGTGCCCGAATATCCGTATGATACCAACGGGTCTGCGATAAAACACTGGAGCCTGGGAATTGGCGAGGTTCGGCCAAAAAGTGTGATACTGGGCTGCTGCCAGCTCAGCGTCGTCACCAAATGTTCATACAGCGACAAGCTTTTCTCAAACCCGATACAGGTGGGCAAAAACTTAAAGCCAGGCGGCAATTGCGGTGTTTGCCCGGGCAAACATTCTTTGTTCAGTCTCGACATGCTATATTACGCGTTCTGTTAGTTTTGCTGTTCTTTGCTTCTGTGCAAAATAATGGCACCAACCATGAGTGAGATTCACCCCATCATGATCACCGACGCTGTACTGGCCGGCACGGCTCTGACCCTGCATCGTTTTCCCCTTGAGCAAAAAAACCGCAGCCTGCAAGCCTGGGATGCGGCCGACGAATACTTGCTGGATCATATTACCACAGCCTACCCGGATGCACGCGACATCCTGATCCTCAATGATGCCTTTGGAGCATTAAGCTGTGCGCTGGCAGCGCAACTGAAAGATCACCCGCAGTGGCAGATCACACAGGTAAGTGACTCATTCGTGGCCCGGCAGGCAACGCGCCATAACCTGGCTGAAAATCAGTTGGACTGGATGCTGGACGACGCTAAATTTACCCAGCTGAATAGTTTGGCGGACCTGCCTCAACAGTGCGACCTGGTTTTGATTAAAGTGCCTAAGAATGCCGGACTACTGCAACATCAGCTATCCCAGCTTAGCCACCTTGCTCCGGGGATACCCGTTGTAGCAGCAGGTAAAGCCAAAGAAATTCATACTTCTACACTGAAAAGTTTTAGCCACTTTTTGCAAGAGCCGACCACCAGCCTGGCAGTTAAGAAATCTCGCCTGATCTTCTGTGCCACTACAGGCAAGCCCGTGGCTGACAAGTTCCCGGTCAGCTGGCCTCTGGAAAACTCGCCCTTCACAATTCACAACCATGCCAATGTGTTTTCCCGGGACTCACTGGATATCGGCGCACGCTTTTTTATGAATTATCTGCCGGCGGGTAAAAAGCCATTGCGGGTAATCGATTTGGGCTGTGGTAACGGCGTGATTGGGTTACAAACGCTGTCACGGATGCCGAGTGCTCAGGTAACCTTTGTGGATGAATCTGCCATGGCTGTGGCCAGCGCCAAAGAGAATGTCAGCAGTAACTTGCCAGACAGACTGGGCGACTGCCAGTTTGTACAAAATGATTGCCTCAGCGACTTTGCACCAAACTCTGCTGATCTGGTGTTGTGCAACCCGCCGTTTCATCAGGCACAGGCAATCACCGATCACATCGCCTGGCAAATGTTCCTGCAAGCAAAGGATACCCTGAGAAATGGCGGAGAGCTCAGGATCATTGGCAACCGTCACCTTGATTACCTTGATAAGTTGCAGCGCCTGTTCGGGAATTGTAAGGTGATAGGCAATAATAAAAAGTTTACGGTACTCAGTTCTATTAAAAGGAGCTAATCATGCGTTTAGCATTTTCTGCAACTCTCTTCGGTGCAGCAATCACACTACTGGCCGGATGTAGTAGTGCCCCAAAATCTGTGATCCTCAATCCCAGTTATCAGGGCGGTAATATAAGCCAGCTATCCAATACAATGGCAATTAAGGTTGTCGACAACCGTACCACTAAATTTACCATTAAAGTGCTGGAACAAGAGCCCGCTGTTTACCTGCCAAACGCGGATTTGCCAGTCACTTTAACCAAGCTGCTTTCTCAGGCTCTGGAAGCCAACGGCGTAACGCTGGCACAACACAGTGACACTCAGCTGACACTGCGTATTCGTTCCTTTGTCGCCAAGGTCGATGAATCTCTCAGTCGTCACGAAAGCACGGCAAATGCTGATTTCGTTGTCGAAGTAGTCAAAGGGCAACGAACCTTTTCAAAACCCTTTAACGGCGAAGCGCAATTCAGCAAACCGCTGAAACATGATCAGTCTCAAGTTGAGGGACAGCTAAACCGACTCGCCGAACAGGTGATCACGCGTATGTTGTCAGACAAAGAACTAATCAACTTTTTGCAACAATAAAAAGGTCTAGCTATGCTTCGTACCCTTATTCTATCCATATTAGCATTGGTGAGCTGTTTCTCATTTGCAAACAATAAAGAAGGACGTTTCGTCCAAAAAGACAACCTTTTTCCTAAAGTTCAGATCAATACCTCTTTGGGTAAAGTGATCGTCGAACTGGACCGCTCCCGTGCCCCAATCACGGTTAATAACTTTCTGACCTATGTGATCAACGGAGATTACAAAGGCTCTGTTTTTCACCGCGTTGAACGGGATGACGCGAACGAGCGGGATTTTGTTATCCAGGGTGGTGGCTACGACAAAGACTATGATGGCATGTTTGAGCGTCCAGCTATTTTTAACGAAAGTGGCAATGGCCTGAAAAACAATATGTACACCATTGCAATGGCCTATCAGGACAATAAACCACACTCAGGTACACGGCAGTTTTTCTTCAACATGGATGACAATGACCACCTTAACCCAGGACGCGGATGGGGCTTTGCGGTGTTTGGCAGCGTATCAGATGGCTTTGACACGCTGGACAAAATTATGCAGGTCGAAACTGACTACAATAAAAAGCTGGGTTACACCTTTATCCCCAAAGTACCCGTGATCATCCATAGCATTGAAATGCTGCCGGAAGAGACCTTCGAATAACCAATTACATAGTATCGCTCGGTGCATAACCGGCGATACTATGTTGGAAAACACTATGATCATTTCATCCAGCCTGCGTGACTATGCCAGTTACTATCGGGATAAGCGCCTGCTCACCGTATTTGCATTTGGGGTTAGCCAGGGTTTTCCCTGGGTGCTCATTGGCTCCGTAATGTCTGCCTGGCTCAAAGATGAGGGCCTGAGCCGCAGTATGATAGGCTTGTTTGGTATCGTTTTCAGTGCCTACACCATCAACTTTTTATGGTCCCCTTTGTTGGACCGGGTTCGCCTGCCCTTACTGACCCAGTGGCTGGGGCAAAGGCGCAGCTGGATAGCCGCCGGGCAACTGATTGTTGCGCTGTCAGCACTGGCGTTAAGTCAGGTCGACCTGAAAGCGGATCTTTATCAGGCTGCATTATTGTGTTTCATTATTGCTCTGAGTGCGGCTACCCATGATATTGCAATAGACGCCTATCGGATAGACATCCTGCCCCCGGAGGAAAGCGAAAAATCTACCGCCGCGGCCGCCATGGCAACATCCGGGTGGTGGAGTGGATACGCTCTGCTTGGTGCTATTCCGTTTTTTGCGGCGGATCTGCCCGGCATCAGTTGGGCCGACATCTACGCATTACTGGCCATGATCATGGTGGCATTGCTTCTCATCACGCTGATGGCGCGAGAACCTCAGTCTCATCGAGAGCACACTCAACAACAGCTGCAAGCACAATATCAGTCAAGGCTGGCCGGGCTGGATCACAGCAGGCTGCAACGCATTCTCGCGTGGCTTGCCGTCACTCTGGTAGAGCCGTTTCGCAGTTTCTTCAACCGCAATGGCGTAAAAGCCGCTTTGGCACTGCTGGCATTTATCTTTTTATTCAAGATCGGTGAAGCCTTTTTGGCCCGTATGTCTATCGTTTTCTACAAAGAAATTGGCTTTAGTAACAGCCAGATAGCTCAATATTCAAAGCTAGGAACCGGCCTTATCACAATTATTTTTGCGTTTCTGGGCAGTATCTTTAACCACAAATATGGCATCGTTAAAGGGCTGTTTATCAGTGGTGTCGCGATGGCTGCCTCCAACCTGATGTTCTCCTGGATAGCCATTGCAGGGCCAAAAGAGCATTTATATGCCCTCGCAATCGTGATCGATGGCTTTACGCAGGCCTGGTCACTGGTGGCCATGGTGGCATTCATTTCAATGCTCTGCGATCGTGCTTTCAGCGCAACCCATTACGCCCTGTTGGCATCACTGGGTAGCCTGGGAAGAACGGTGCTATCCAGTTACAGTGGTGTCGTTATTGATGATTGGTTAGGTGGCAATTGGGCAGTGTTTTTCGCGCTGACGGCTTTGATGGTTGTACCGTCTCTGATCTTCTTATATGCCATTCGTCATAAGCTCTACGAGATAGAGCGAAACTATCATAGTCAGGGTAAGTAACGGCGGAATAAATGACTGGTGTGTCAGGTCCATTTTAAGAGGATAGAGGTGCAGCTCCTTGCACCTGCACACGTACTGGCAATGCCAGTCGTTTACATCTGCTCTTCTTTGATAAGAGCCAGACCTTCATATGGGTCGACTTCCAGCGCTTCACAGTAACGCAGAAACTCAATCACGTCTAAACGACGTTCCTGATTTTCAATTTTGCCAATGAAAGAATGCGGTGTACCTAACACCTGGGCCAGACTGCGCATTGTATGACCTTTCTCGTGACGTTTTGATTTAAGCCACTTAGTCAACTTACTGTTTTCTTCAGAAGAAACCGTTTTCCCCATCATAATAAAACATCTCCTACTCGATGATTAAATAATACCGCCATACGAAATTTGCCCGTCTCGACTGGCGGCTTGTTATATAGCAAGCCAGGTAAACAAATCATGAATTACCGATTTACGCTGGCTTGTTCCTATGTACCAAATTAGGTATAGACGATCTTTTCTCTAACACCTAATTAAATTTTCAACTTTCTTACCTAAAATAGAGAGGTAAGATTACTGTGACACTTTAACAAAAATTTTATAACTTGTACCAGTATACGAAATAATTTATTTTTTCTTTAAAAAATAGTGGTTTAGAGCTAGTCTGTAACAAAATAACAAATTTTAGGAGAATTTTTGATGATCCGACTCATATTTTTGCTACCCATTTTGCTGTGTGTGGGTTGGTTTTACTTTTTGCGCGTCAACGGCGTTCCGCTCAAACAAGGCAAACGCGGATTCATCTATATTCTCGCCTTTTCCACTTTGGTGTTGGGATTCTTTGTACTTATGATGCATCTTACCAACCCGGGTTAGAAAGACTGCTCTGACTTCCCACAGACGACCAACACAGTACCTTATACTGTACCAGAACTCAGGGACAAGTCATGGTAGCTGTTTGTCTAATAGAGCAACAAAAAAGCCATGCGAGTGCATGGCCAGGGTGTTTAAAAACGCCAGATTAGAGTCGCTTTATACGCTGAAGCTCGCGCCGCAACCACAAGTCGTCGTTGCATTGGGATTACTGACAAAGAAACGCGCGCCTTCCAGGCCCTCGGTGTAATCAACTTCACCATCAACCAAGTATTGAATACTCATAGGGTCCACAACCATAGACACCCCATTTTTCTCGATTTCTAAATCACCTGGATTGGTTTTTTCATCAAAAGTAAAACCATACTGGAACCCAGAACATCCACCACCAGTCACATACACTCGCAGCTTGAGGTTAGGGTTTTCTTCCTCTGAGATAAGTTCTTTCACGCGATTTGCCGCCGCGTCGGAAAATTTAATCGGTATCTGATCAGACATGTGTATTCGACCCCTGTACATTTAATAGCGGAATTATCTAATACCTGACTATTTTAATCAAGTATAGAGTCACCTTCGCTATGAGCCGGTTTAAGCGCTAAACTCCTACTCAAGTACGCCATTGCCTGATTTACTTAATTACAAGGACTTAGAATATTTGGTACACTTATCAGATGCACTAAAGGTACTCAATGCAGCACTAAGGCACTAGGCTGCTCACAACCAAGACTCTCTACAGGCCAATATTGTATGTCGCTCGATAATTTACGCCGTCGCTTAGCGAAACCAAAAACCTCCATCCAGCTGTGCTTGCTGGGAATTGGTGCTGGCTTGATTGCTGCCGTCTTGATCATCTTATTTCGTCTGACCATCTTACTAGTGCAAAGCGTATTTTTAGATAGTCCTGATGATTTCACTACATTGCCGGAACACCAGCGCGTTTTATTGCCTGTTGGTGCTGCCCTGCTGATCGCCTTGTTTGCCAGTCTGACGGGGTTTAAGCACTATCGCCTGGGTATCCCATTTGTGATTTATCGCATCAAACAGCACTACGGACAAATGCCAATCTGGAATTCGGTCAACCAATTTTTTGGTGGTGCTGTCGCACTCATCAGTGGCTTTTCCGTTGGCCGTGAGGGCCCGTCCGTGCACATGGGTGCCACCGGTGCCAGCATTCTGGCCGAGCGTCTGCACCTCCCCATGAACGCAGCCCGTACACTCGCCGGATGTGGTGTTGCAGCCGGCATCGCTGCGTCATTTAATACACCTCTGGCTGCGGTGATTTTTGTTATGGAAGTGGTATTAAGGGAATATAAGATCCATATCTTTGTGCCTATTATGCTTGCCGCGGTCACCGGGGCACTAGCCACACAGTATGTGTTTGGCCATGATCTGGAACTGTCATTGATCAGCGTCTCAACACTCTCGTTCTGGCACTATCCATTTCTCATTTTGTGTGGTTTTGTGCTTGGGGCCATCGCTTTTGCATTTAACCAAAACCTGATGCTCATCATAAAAACGTTTAAGCCTATCAGCATGTTTCCCCGTCTGATGCTTGCGGGACTGCTGGCTGGCCTGATCGGCTACTTGGTACCAGAAGCCATGGGCTCAGGCATGAGCGCTATTAAGATTGCAGTCGAAACCCCCGGCGAACTTCAATTACTCACCACAATTTTGATTGCTAAGCTACTCGCCACTATCTTTGCCATTGGATTGGGGATCCCAGGTGGGATCATTGGTCCTGTGATTGGTTTAGGCGTATTAATTGGCACTCTGATGGCGTATTTCGCTCAGTATATTTCACCGGATGTCAGTGTTGCGGGCACATATGGCGTACTGGGTATGGCTGGCCTGCTGGCGGCCACTTTGCATGCGCCTTTGGCTGCCTTAACGGCGGTCATGGAGCTGACTTCCAGTCCTCAGATTGTGGTGCCAGCCATGATAGTGATTTCCTGTGCCTATGTCACCGCACTGCAGGTATTTGGTAACCGCTCAATATTCTTGCAACAGCTTGATTTCCAGGGATTGCCCTATCAGGTTTCTCCCGCCAAAGAGGCCCTGCAAAAGGTAGGGATCATGGAAGAGATGGATGAAGGCTTCAAGCTCCTCTATTCAGATGATAAGGATCAGATAAGAGAAACTCTGTCAGCCATCGACAGTCAGACGCCTCTGATAGTGCACGACGCGGAGCATGGTTATCGACTCGCGGAATATGACCTCAGTTTAATTTCAGAGCAGAGCATGACTATCACCTATATTGAGCTTCAAGGTCTGAGTACACAAGCCACACTCGCCGACGCATTCGACATTCTTAAAGACAAGCGCTCCGGCGCAGTATACGTGTATAATCAAAAGAATAACGAACAAATTATGGGCTTGCTCAGGTGGGATCAGATCCGCCATATTCTCACTACGAGAAACAGCTTGCTGTAATTGCATATAAAGACAACCAAGGGGTTTTATGACGACAATACTTGTGTACAAAGCGCTGCATATCTTTTTTATGGTTGCCTGGTTTGCCGGGATTTTCTACCTGCCCAGGCTATTTGTTTACCATGCTATGACTGACGAAAAGCCCTGCTCGGCAATGCTTAAAATCATGGAACGTCGCCTGCTCTATTTTGTCACCCCGTTTGCCATTCTCACCGCAGTCTTTGGCATTTTGCTGATCGCCAGTTACGGGCGCGAATGGTTTCGCGCTAACCTTTGGCTGCATTATAAATTGGTACCGGTGATCATGCTGTATCTCTATCATGCCTATTGCTTCAAACTCCTGGCAGACTTTAAGCACGATCGAAATCAGCGTAGCGATCGCTTCTATCGTATTTTTAACGAATTCCCGGTTATTTTGCTGCTGATCATTGTGATGCTCGCTATCTTGAAACCAGTTTTCTGATATCACAGTATGGCGGCGAGTCAGCCGTCATTTTCCACGCCCAAAAAACCACAATTGTGCTATTATGTCGCTCCAGTTACCCAACGCAGCGTGTGCTTTATGCCCCTGCTTTGCGAGCTCGGTTAGGAGTGCTCCCCGCCTCCTGTTGTCAATCTGTGATTAGGAATCGCCGCATGTTAAGTTTCCAAGGTGAAAACATCCTCTCCGTCAACGAACTCGACAGAGATGCCATTGAGCTGATTTTCAGTGTTGCTAAGAAAATGGAACCCTACGCTAAGAAGCACAAACGCACCAACGTATTAGAAGGTGCGGTATTAGCAAACCTGTTTTTTGAACCCAGTACCCGAACGCGTGTCAGTTTCGGAACCGCCTTTAATTTGCTAGGTGGTACGGTCCGCGAGACCACAGGTATGCAAAGTTCCGCTTTAGCCAAAGGCGAATCCCTGTATGACACAGCCCGAGTCATTTCGGCCTATGCGGATGCAGTGGCGATGCGCCATCCGGATGCAGGCTCCGTGGCTGAGTTTGCCACAGGTTCTGATGTACCAGTGATCAATGGTGGTGATGGTCCGAACGAGCACCCCACTCAGGCCTTACTGGACCTGCTGACGATTGAACGTGAACTGGGACGCTTTGAGCGCGGTATTGACGGCATGCACATCGCTTTGGTTGGCGACCTTAAATATGGCCGAACAGTCCACTCCCTTTCTAAATTACTGTGTCACTACAAAAACGTGCGCTTTTCCATGGTTGCCCCGGACGGGTTGCAGATGCCAGACTACATTCTTGATGCGGTCAGTAATGCGGGTCATCAAATTGAGCTGGTATCTCAGATGGAAGGTAATCTGGCTGCTGATATCGTCTATCAGACACGTATTCAGGAAGAGCGTTTCCCGTCACAGGAAGAAGCCAATAAATACCGTGGTGGCTTTCGCATCAGTCAGGCCATTTATGACGCACATTGTAAGCCGGAGTCGGTACTGATGCACCCGCTGCCGCGCGACAGCCGCGGGGATGCCAACGAGCTGGATAATGATTTAAACAATAACGATAACCTGGCTATCTTCCGTCAGGTTCAAAACGGCGTGTTGATCCGCATGGCGCTGTTTGCACTGACACTGGGCGTTGCCGACAAGGTTGAGCAATATGAAGTGGATGTGCCCTGGTTCAGCCGCAAGCGCGACAGCTAAGTTGTTACACTCGTTTTCATGATTTGAGGTATTTGGTAAAAGCACCAGATACCTTATGCACATAACAAAGGACACATTATGACAATCAGTCAAGATCTCTTCTCTCGTGCCCAGGAATCTATCCCGGGTGGTGTTAACTCACCCGTTCGTGCGTTTAACGGCGTAGGTGGCACGCCGCTATTTATCAATAAGGCTGAAGGTCCGCACACCTTTGATGCCGATGGCAAACGTTATATCGATTATGTTGGCTCCTGGGGACCTATGATCCTGGGCCACAACCACCCTCAAATTAAGCAAGCGGTGCTGGATGCCGTTGAAAATGGCCTAAGCTATGGCGCACCGACTGAGAGCGAAATTCTAATGGCTGAAAAAGTCAAAGCGCTTGTTCCGTCAATTGACAAGGTACGTATGGTCAGCTCAGGCACCGAAGCGACTATGAGCGCTATCCGTCTGGCTCGTGGTTATACCGGCAGAGATAAAATTTTAAAGTTCGAAGGTTGCTATCATGGCCATGCGGATTCTCTGTTGGTTAAGGCAGGCTCAGGCGCGCTGACAATGGGCGTACCTAACTCTCCGGGGATCCCAGCTGATTTTGCCAAACATACACTCACGGTATCGTTCAACAATATCGATGAAGTGAAAGCCATCTTTGCACAATACCCGGATCAAATCGCCTGTATCATTGTTGAACCTGTGGCGGGCAATATGAATTGTATTCCTCCGGTCGAAGGGTTTCTGGAAGGTCTGCGCGAGATCTGTGATAGCCATCAATCTGTCCTGATCTTCGATGAGGTCATGACGGGCTTTAGGGTTGCACTGGGCGGTGCTCAGGCCTATTACAATATCGAGCCAGATCTGACTTGTCTGGGTAAAGTGATCGGCGGTGGTATGCCAGTAGGTGCCTTTGGTGGTAAGCGTGAAATCATGGATTACATTGCCCCTGTGGGCCCAGTCTATCAGGCAGGCACGCTATCCGGTAACCCGATTGCCATGGCCGCAGGCCTGAAAGCCCTTGAGCTGCTGTCTGAGCCCGGGCTACACGATACCCTTGAGACCAAAAGCAAGCAACTTTGTGACGGTTTCCAGCGTGCTGCAGATGCAGCGGGTATTGCACTAACCACCAACTATGCCGGCGGTATGTTTGGCTTCTTCTTTACAGAGGCTGCACGTGTTGATACCTACCAGCAGGCGACTGAATGCGACCTAGAGCGTTTCAAGCGCTTTTTCCACCTGATGTTGGAAGAAGGTGTCTATCTGGCACCCTCCGCGTTCGAAGCCGGTTTTGTCAGCACCATGCACAGCGACGAAGATATTGCTGAAACTATCAGGGCAGCAGAACGCGCTTTCGCTAAGCTTGCCGCCTAATCAATCCGCATTGCACAGCTATCTAAAAAGCCCCTTTTGGGGCTTTTTTTATGGCTGACAGTAAAAACTTTCGATGCTTTGAACTATTCTTTGCTTATTCTCGGTCTCCTAACAATGACTTATAAGCAAAGATAACATTATGACAGGACTCAGATCTGCAGCCAGCCCAGCCATCGCTTTTATGGCACAGCTAAAATACAAAACTAAAATCAGCCTGGTATTTGGTATTCTCTTGGTACCACTCAGTCTGAGCTTGTTTTTTCTAAACTCCACCCTGACCCAGTCGATTCAAGTCAGTCAGCAACAGCGTGCAGGGTTACAATTTTACCCTCCTATTTTGGAAAACCTACTCAACCAGCAAGCCCAGCGCAATGCCCAGGTATTGGCGCGCAGCCCATTTTCCGCTGGTTTAAAACCAGGCAATGAACTGGAACATCTGTCAATCGCATCTAAGCTCGCCATAGACAATGATCTCAGCCGCTCTTATCTCAACCGCTCCCTGGTTGAATCCCTGCCAAACGTGATAGCCCAGGTGAACAATATTGCCCAGCAAGCCACTGATATCATTGGCCGAGGCAGTTTTACGCCGGATTCTTTTATCGCACTGTCTAATCTCAACAAAGTGCTGCCACTGGTTAAAGCACAGATGAACGACAAACTGGGCGTGGCAACAGCGCATAACAAACAAGTAAATAAACGTCTTAAAGACAAAATGTCAGCACTGAATCGTTCACTTGATAACTATCATAGAGCCATCAAAGATAAACTGCTTGAGCCCGATGACATTGAGCTGACCAACAGTGCATTTAACAGCGCGCATCGTGATGTACTGACTCAGCTCAGTGGCTTGATCAACGAAGCAACGCCGACACTGAAAACACTCCTCGATAACAAACTGACGAGCGAACGCAGGATCCGTAATCTGGTGGCGCTGGCCTCTGTGCTCAGCCTGCTATTAGCACTTTATCTTATGCTCGGTTTCTATTTTGCTGTGGTGGATACCATTGCGGAGTTTTCAGCGTCAGCACAACACGCTTCCGGGGGCAATCTAACCGTCAGAGCGGTCCCTCGGGGCAAAGATGAGCTTAGCGAAATCTTGCGCCAGTACAATGCCGTGCTAGATGCCTTTGTCCACTTGCTGGGGAATGTCAGAACCACATCAACCGACTTATACGGCGCAACAGATAAGCTCAGTCAGATAAGCCAGGACACCAGAGAAGACGTGGCACAACAGCAAGCTAAAATCCAGACCGTTCACCAGGCGCTCAGTGAAATGGCCAATGCTGCGGATGCCGTTGAAAACTCAGCTCATCATGCCACAGAGCTGGCCGCCACTGCCGCACAGCAGGTCAAACAGGGCAGTGAAAATACCACTCGGCTGGCAGAGCACATGACAGTATTGCAACAAGAATTCGAAGAAAGTCGTATTGCGCTGGATAAACTGGCCCAGGATAGTCAGGACATTAGTAAGGTCAGTCTGGGGATCAGTGAAATTGCGGAGCAAACCAACCTGCTCGCACTCAACGCTGCCATAGAAGCTGCACGGGCTGGCGAGCAAGGCCGCGGATTCGCCGTTGTGGCAGACGAAGTGCGTACTCTGGCGCAAAGGACTCAGCAACAGACTGAAGAAATCCACTCTATCATTCATTCATTACAGCAGGCCTCGAATGATACGCAAAAGAAAATGCTCAGCAGTGTGGAAAAAATGGAACAAGGTGTCAGCGCAGCGAATGAGACAAACCAGGTACTCAGCGCCGCTGAACAAAGTATGGCCGATATTGACCAGCAAGGTCATGTGATCAGCGATCAGGTAAAACGCCAGGCTGTTGCTACACAACAGGCACTGGCAGAGTCAAGTGAAATAAGCCACCTTGCTGACCACACCCTGAGTTCGGCTGAGGCCACAAAAAGTGATGCTCAGAAACTCAGTAATATGGCGGCCACGTTAAAACAGCTGATCGCTAAGTTCAAAACCGAGTAACTGATTGAAACCAGCCTTCGGGTTAACCACACCCGGGGCGTGGGTTAAATTCCTCAATACGTATGGGTAACTGGATAGTTGGGCCACAATGTGGTGCCGCTTGCTCTCCGGTTTGTTCATTGATGAACGCCCAGCGTATTCCCTGAGGACGCTGATCCGCTATCGCCTGCGGGTTCAGGGGTTTTAAATAACGAATGTAGAGTTCCAGCGCCCCTCGGCCCCCAGTCAGTTTTGCAGGTTTATTGTCGTCACGGCCGACCCAGGTCACCGTCACGGTATTATGATCGAACCCCGCAAACCAGCTGTCTCTCAACTCATTGCTTGTTCCCGTTTTACCGGCCAGCTGAACAGACGGAAAGTGCTGATTAAGGCGCTTTGCAGTACCGCTTTTTGTTACTCTTTTGAGTCCATAGCGTGTCATGTACATGGCTTCCTGAGAA
This sequence comes from Pseudoalteromonas rubra, assembly GCF_005887095.1. GTDB lineage: Bacteria > Pseudomonadota > Gammaproteobacteria > Enterobacterales > Alteromonadaceae > Pseudoalteromonas > Pseudoalteromonas rubra_E. Next base: position 93,497 of record NZ_PNCI01000017.1, read on the forward strand.
AAGCGAGATTGCCGGGCAACCCGATGCTGATACAAACGCTTTCCGGTGGTGTTGGTAATGGCTGAGATACTCGTGAGTGAGGCATACTGACCATTGGCGGCCAGTGTCGTGTACATCTGTGCGACGTCAAAGCTCGACAATTCGACAGCGCCCAGCAACATAGAAGGGTACAGAGGAATATCACTATCTATTCCCAACTGTTGCATAGTCTGGGCAACCGAATCAACGCCCACATCCAGACCCAGGTTCACAGCTGGGATATTAATACTTTCACTAAATGCACGATACAGCGGCACGGCTCCCCGGAATTTGTGGTCAAAGTTTTCCGGTTGCCAGGTCTTGCCAGCTGCATTGGTGACTTGCAGCGGAGCGTCTTCAAGCAAAGTGCCCAAATTATACTGGGGTTGTTCCAGCGCTGACAGATAAATAGCAGGCTTTACCAGAGATCCCACATTACGGCGGGTATCCAGTACCCGGTTAAACCCGGAGTATCGTAGCTGACGCCCGGCGACCAGCGCAGAAACACCACTTTTTTCAATGTTCACCGAAACCATGCCCACTTCCAGTTGCGCCGTCGAAAAACGGCGCTCAAGATAGGGTAACCCCTCGCTGATAGCATCTTCCATTGCCGTCTGTTTCTGTAGATCGAAGTAAGTAAATACCCGGATCCCGGCGTTCACCACGTTTTCGTCCGGTAACAAGCGTTGTAACTCACGATTGACCAACTCCAGATAACCCGGGTAGGTTTGCATCAGGCTCTCTTTTAAAGGCTGTATACTGATGGGCCGCTCCAGCGCCTGGCGGTATTCATTCGTGGTGATCAGGCCATTCTCCGCCATCAACCTGAGGACCAGATCGCGTCGCTCCATCGTGCGCTCCGGATAACGGCGAGGATTGTAATACGAAGGGCCTTTCACCATAGCAACCAGCATGGCAATCTGATCAAACTCAAGTTCATCGACCGGCTTTGCAAAATAGAATTCTGCTGCCAGACCCATTCCATGCACTCCCTGATTGTATGCCTGACCCAGGTAGACCTCGTTAAGATAAGCTTCCAGGATCTCATCTTTGCTGTAACGGAAATCCAGAATGAGGGCGATAAAGGCTTCATTGACTTTGCGCAGCAAAGAACGCTCTCGGGTCAGATAAAAGTTCTTTGCCAGTTGCTGGGTCAGGGTACTGCCCCCCTGCACAGTGCGTCCGGCTCGAATATTATGATAAAGGGCACGCATAATTGACCATACCGATACCCCATGGTGTTCATAGAATGCCCTATCTTCAACTACCAGCAAGGTATCTTTGAGAATATCCGGTATTTTTGCCAGTGGCACAAACTCCCTGTCCTGTCGGCTTTCATTACCTATCCGGGCAATTTGCACAGGCTCCAGCCTTGCCGCCTGAATTCGTCTGCCCTGCTCATTAACTATGCTGGCAAGCTTTTTCCCGGCAAAGTTCAGCGTGAATATACGGGCCTGTTCAACCCCGTCATGGAACTCAAAAGTACGGCGATAAACGGTGATGGTGCGCCCCTGAACCACGAACTGCCCCGTGTGTCTAATACGATTAACACGCGAATAATTCAGCCGCTCCAGCTCCCAAATCACCTCCTGCTCAGCCAGGTACTGATCTGGATAAAACGACATCGCCCTGGCGTATACCTGGACTGGCAGTTGCCATTTGTTGCCTTCAAATTGGCGACTGACTTTGGCATCGAGATAAACCACATAACCGGCAACAGCAAACGCCATGGCCAGACTCAGCTTCCAGCACAACGACCACAGCGTACTCAAGACCCGGCGACGAAATGCACTCAAACGGTGCTTTATTGTCATTGCTGACTTAGCTGTCTTTTTTTTGCCTGATTTGGCAGGAGTTTTTCGCGGGGACTTGCGGGGTTTGCTTGGTGCTTTTTTATTGTCTGCCATTGCCCATGGAATGCTTGCTGAGAGTTAATGGATGCTAGATTATCTCAGATTAACTTCCGCTTAAACCAAAAAGCGCGATGAGCCGCACTTTTTGGTTATTTCTTCCCTACTTATTACGTATGGTCACAAATTCCGGATAAGCATCAATCCCACAGTCATGCTGGTCCATGCCACTGAGCTCTTCTTCTTCTCCGACTCGGATCCCCATCAGCGTTTTGATCATACCCCAGACGATATATGACGCAATGAATACAAAACCCAGAATGGTAACCAGGCCAATGGCTTGGGTCGCAAAGCTGGCGTCACTGTTGGAGAATGGCACCATCATAATACCCAACGCACCACAGACACCATGAACAGAAATAGCACCAACAGGGTCATCAATGCGTAGTTTATCCAATGCAACGATGCTGAATACCACTAACGATCCACCCAACATACCTAGGATACAGGCCAATATGGGGGTCGGTGACGCAGGCTCTGCCGTAATGGTGACCAAGCCCGCCAGCGCACCATTTAGGATCATAGTCAGGTCCGCTTTTTTCCACATCAGTTTGCACACCACCAACGCGGCAATGGCACCGGCAGCCGCCGCCGCATTGGTATTGACCATGATCTGACTGACAGCGATAGCGTTACTTTTATCAGCCAAAAACAACTGAGAGCCGCCATTAAAACCAAACCAGCCCATCCATAAAATAAAGGTTCCTAATGTTGCCAGTGGCAGGTTTGAACCTGGAATTGGATAGATTTCTCCATTCTTACCATATTTACCTTTTCGTGCTCCCAACAGCAATACCCCCGCCAATGCGGCAGCTGCACCGGCGCCATGCACAATAGCAGACCCCGCAAAGTCAACAAAACCCAGCTCAGATAAAAAACCTGCTCCCCAGGTCCAGTATCCCTCAATTGGATAGATAAGGCCTGTCAGGACAACCGTAAACAATAAAAATGCCCAGAGTTTCATACGCTCAGCAACCGCACCTGAGACAATCGACATCGCCGTGGCAACAAACACGACCTGAAAGAAAAAGTCAGATTCCAGTGCGTGATCCGCATCCGCCGCAGCACTACCAATCAAGGCCCCAAAGTTAGGCACCACTCCGCCCTCCACATTATCCACATACATAATGTTATAGCCGACCAGTAAAAACATGGTGCAGGCAATGGCATACAGGGCAATATTTTTGGTTAGAATTTCAGTGGTGTTTTTAGAGCGAACCAGCCCAGCTTCGAGCATAGCGAATCCCGCGGCCATCCACATTACCAGAATACCGGAGACCAGAAAGTAAAAAGTGTTCAGAGAGAATTGTAATTCGATTACCGTATTTTCCATCGTCTTGCCCCTTAAATCGCTTCTTCGTCGAGTTCACCGGTGCGGATCCGGACTATCTGTTCAAGGTCATAAACAAAGATTTTGCCGTCACCAATTTTGCCTGTGCTGGCGATCTCAGTGATAGCGTCAACAACACGCTGGGTATTTTCACTACGCGTGGCAATTTCCAGCTTAATTTTAGGAATAAAGTCGACCTGATATTCGGCTCCACGATACAGCTCGGTGTGACCACGCTGGCGGCCAAAGCCTTTTACATCAACCACGGTCATGCCCTCAATGCCAAGTTCGGCCAGGGCTTCGCGGACTTCATCCAGCTTAAATGGTTTAATTATTGCGCTTATCATTTTCATTATTTGCCCCCCCAGGGCAGCTGATCCTGTCACAGGGGGTAATCCAACCTTTGTGCCAAAAATAAAAGTCTCTATTTTTTATTCGGTTAGGATATTTTTATCGCGTTTTAGAAAGGACAAACGCACCGTGCTGGTGCGCTTGTTTGTTGTCTGACTTGAAATGGTGCAAAATCGAGTGCGCCGTGGTCCGTTTTAACTTTCACTGACCATGACGCAGTTACGCTGGGCTTCTTTCGCTCGGTACAGTGCATTATCTGCCGCACGCATAACATCACTGAGTGTCGCTTTATCGCAACGGGCAATCCCTACGCTGAGCGTACAGTGCAGCGACTCATCCTGGATCATAAACTGAGTATTAGCAAAGCGTTCTCTAAAATCCTGACAACTGTCTTTGGCCACCTCCAGATCATTGCCAGGCATCAGCACCGCAAATTCTTCCCCTCCTACACGGGCCACCAAACAGTGGTTGAATGAGCTATTAAGCAACTCAGCGGCCTGAGACAAAACCTTGTCACCGCCAAGGTGACCATACTGATCATTGATGGCCTTAAAGTGGTCCAGGTCAAGTAAGGCAAGCGTAAACTGGTTCGGCTTATTTTTAAGTACCTTATCCATGTGCTGGCAAAAATAGCGACGGTTATAAAGACCTGTCAGAAAATCCCGGTGAGCATATTCTTTAATGTCTGCGATCAGATTTAGCTGGTCCATCGTTTGCATCACACGACAGTGGAACTCTTCGTTCATAAACGGCTTAGTCAAAAAGTCATTGGCGCCATATTTAATGAACTTAGCCGATAAGCCATGACTGCCCGCTCCAGACAAACCTATGATAGCCAGATCATCGCGTCCACGGCTGTTGCGCACGGCTTTGACCAACTCAAAGCCGTCCATAGTCGGCATCGCGTAGTCCGTCAAAAGGAGTTTTATCTCTGGCTTGGCATTGAGCATATTAAGTGCTTGCTCACCATCTTGAGCCTCAAATACAGTGAACAGCTGCTTTTCCAACATCTGCCGCATAACTGCACGGCTGATCATGGAGTCGTCCGCAATCAGCGCCTGACATCCCTCATTGCGTAACAAACGCGATACCAATTTGATGGCGTACAGATAGGAATCCCGGTTGTCTTTAATCACATAGTCTACAACCCCCATCTCAAGCATGTGCTGACGACTGTATTCATCAATTTTAGAGGTCAGTACCACCGTAGGGACATTGCGACTCAGCGTTAACTGAACCACTTCGCCGTCTGGCGCATCAGGCAAGGTCAGATCAACCAGTGCCAGGGTGTAATGTTGGTTCTCGAGTAATGCCTGGGTTTCTTTCAGTGACCAGGCATAATCGATTTCCACATCCAGGTGTTGTGACGCAAGGTGGCGTAGGATCTGCTGTACAACCTTACTGTCTTCGACGACTAATACTCTTTGCATTACTATGCTCTACTAAAACTACGAGAAAAGGGAAGAGATACAAGAATTTAACAGTGCTAAATACTTTCATACTACGGACATAAGGATTAAATATACGCGATTTCTGTGACAAAAAAAACTCACAGCTCAATTAAATTGTAAACAGACAGCAACAGAGCTACGCCGAACCTTCGCGTGTTCCAGTGAATAAGAACACAAAAAAGAAACCTGACAAACCATAAAAATTAACACCGAGCACACGTAGCCTATTTTTTGGCTGTTAGTCTCAAGTTCTTTGAACTCTTCTCAATAACCGTCTTAAATAAGTCGATTCATTTCATCAAAAAATTAAAAGAACATGTTGTTGAAACCATTACTTTTCGCACTTTCTACAACCCTGCTCACCACGTTGCCGCAAACAGGGCTGGCTCAAGCCGATACCCAAGGTCAGTTAACCCAGCAAATCGATGCGCAGGTTATCACCGAGCACAAAGGCACCTTTAACGGAGAGCGCTTTGCCTACACGGCCACCACGGGCACTCAACCAGTATGGGATAAAGAAGGCCACCCCATTGCGACACTGCACTACACTTACTACAAAAAGAGTAAAGTCAAAGATCCCGCCACCCGCCCGTTACTGATCTCATTTAATGGCGGACCAGGTTCAGCCTCGGTATGGATGCACATCGCTTATACTGGCCCCCGGGTACTGAAAATAGACGATGAAGGCTATCCAATGCAGCCATATGGTTTGAAAGACAACCCGGATTCCGTGTTGGATGCAGCCGATATCCTGTTTGTGAATCCAGTTAATACGGGCTATTCGCGTGTATTACCCGAACAAGATGGCTCAATGGCCGACAAAAAAACCCTTCAGGCGCGCTTTTTTGGTGTCAATGCCGATGTAGAATATCTCGCAGGCTGGCTGAATACGTTTATTAACCGCCACGGCCGCGCGCTGTCTCCGAAGTTTCTTATCGGAGAAAGCTATGGGACAACCCGTGTATCAGGCTTAGCACATGAGCTACAAAACAAGCAGTGGCTATTTCTCAACGGGGTCGTACTGGTTTCTCCGACCGATATTGGCATTAAACGTCAGGGGCCTGTAAAAAGCGCCAATCGACTACCGTATTTCGCTGCGACGGCCTGGTATCACAATGCGCTCTCTGAAGAACTGCAAAACCAGGACCTGCTGAGCGTACTTAAGCAGGTGGAAGCTTATACGCTAGATCACTACCTGCCCGCTTTGGCCAAAGGGGCGATGTTGAGTGAGCAGGCACGCCAGCAAGTAGCTAAAAAAGTTGCGCACTTCAGTGGCCTGTCGGAGCAGTTCGTGCTGCAAAATAACCTCGACATCCCCAACCGCGCTTTCTGGAAAGAATTGCTACGCGAGCGGGGTTATACCGTCGGTCGTCTGGACTCTCGTTACCTGGGGATCGATAAACGAGAGGCAGGTGAAGGTCCAGATTATTGGCCGGAATTAGATGCCTGGTTGCACGCATTTACGCCGGCAATCAACCATTATTTCCGTTTTGAGCTGAACTATAAAACCGACATCAAATACAATATGTTTGGCGACGTGCGCCCCTGGGACCGCAGCAATAACAACGTGGGTGAACAACTGCGATTATCTATGGCAAAAAACCCTTACCTGAACGTGATGGTACAGTCAGGTTACTATGATGGTGCCACCAACTACTTTGATGGCAAGTACAATCTCTGGCACCTGGATCCCAGCGGGAAAATGCAGGACAGATTACGCTTTAAGGGTTATCGCTCAGGCCATATGATGTATCTGCGTCGCCCAGACCTGACTCAAGCCAATCAGGACCTGCGAGAATTCATCACCGACTCGCTCAAATACAACCAATCAGCGAAATATTGAACCCGGCTAAATGACGACAATACGGCGCCTAACTGAGGCGCCGTTTTTCTTTCCCTTGCGACCCGCCCAGATAACTTCATACACAGATTGGAAAAGTTAGGTATACTCAAAACAACAATTGACGATGCCCATGTTTTTATTCTGCTTACTCAGCAATAAGTTAACAACAATCCGCAGGGTTCAGAGTGAGCCGTGGGCCTGAAGTACAGATAGTGAGGAAACCTCATGAGCGAGCATTTTCGCGTTGTGTTTTCTGGCTTTAAGCCCGGTACCGACAACCAGGCAGCCATAGAGCAACTCGCAGCCAAGTTAAAAGTATCGGAACAAAAGGTCACCGACTTTACCTCAGGTAAACCCTTGTTTGGCCCCGCAGACAAACAAAAGTGTCTGAAGCAGGCAAAATTACTTGCAATTTATGGGATCCAGAGCAAGCTACAATCACAAGCCTCAGCGGGAACAGGAGTCGCTCAGGACGCTGCGAATGAACGCGTATTTGATGCCCTGGACTACATCACCAGCAGCCTGATCCGCATTGAAGAAAAACTGGATGAACTTGAACAACGTATCGACGGCAAGCAAGTACAGAACGAGCAAAGTGAAGACGATGAGTGGGAAGACGAATCCCTGTTTAGTGAACTTGAGCTGGACAGCGAGCCTCCCAAACGCTCTAAAAAGCTCTTGTATATTCTGTTATCACTATTAGTGTTATTGTTAGTCGTTCTGGGCATCAGCCTCGCTTTTCCAGAGTTGGTACCCATGTAATGAAAATAAATTCACCTTTAGATGAAAATACTGCAACTACTAGGAAGAAAATTAGAAAGGACATTAGAAAAATTCGTAATAGCCTTTCGATAGAACAACAGAAAGATGCAGAAGAAAAGCTAAATATTAATTTTATTCAACATGTAAACTTACCCAAAGAGGCCCGGATCGGGATCTACTTAGAGAACGATGGAGAACTTAGAACTAACCTTTTAATTCAATCACTTTGGTCCAAAGGCGTGAAGCTTTACCTGCCTGTGATCCACCCCTTTAGCGGGGTCACTTTGCTGTTTCAGAAGTATGAAAAAAACTCACCCATGAGGCAGAATCGCTATGCTATCTTAGAGCCAGAATTAAATTGTAGCCAAATTTGCCCACTGGCGCAGTTAGACTATTTACTGCTTCCTCTGGTGGCGTTTGACGACGCTGGCAATCGCCTCGGTATGGGGGGTGGCTACTATGATCGCACGCTGGCGCGTTATTATCGTGAAAACTGGCAACAACCAAAGCTAATTGGCCTGGCACATGACTGTCAGAAAGTCCCTGCACTGCCCACGGAGGCCTGGGACGTGCCTTTACCAACCATAATCACGCCGCAAAAATGCTATCAGTGGTAAACGCATTGATAATGTATTTTTCCCACCACTGATTCATCACATTAGTGCCAGATCATAAATTCTTCTATTAGAGGCATCTGGCATACTTTTCTGCGCTTTGGGCGTATAATTGCGAACCAATAATTAACTAAAACAGTGATCGCGTTATGACTCAAGATGAAATGAAAAAAGCAGCTGCCTGGGCGGCATTACAATATGTCGAAGCTGGTACAGTTGTTGGTGTGGGTACAGGTTCTACCGTAAACCACTTTATCGATGCATTAGGCAGTGTCAAAGATACTATTAAAGGGGCGGTTTCAAGCTCAGAAGCTTCCACAGAAAAGCTGAAGGCGCTGGGGATCGAGGTGTTTGAGCTCAATGACGTCTCTGAGCTGGACATCTATGTGGATGGTGCGGATGAAATCAATGCGCACAACCAGATGATCAAAGGTGGTGGTGCAGCACTGACTCGCGAGAAGATTGTTGCAGCGGTTGCCAGACAGTTTATCTGTATCGTCGACAACACTAAGCATGTTGACGTACTGGGCCAGTTCCCTTTACCGGTTGAAGTGATCCCAATGGCACGCAGCTATGTGGCGCGTGAGTTACTCAAGCTGGGAGGCGACCCTGTCTATCGCCAGGGCGTCGTGACGGACAATGGCAACGTGATTTTAGACGTGCATGGACTGTCCATCACTCAGGCAGCTGAACTGGAAGAAAAAATTAATCAAATCGTCGGTGTTGTCACCAATGGCTTGTTCGCTCAGCGCGGCGCCAACATCGTCATTACAGGTACCCCAGAGGGGCCACAAATTAAGTAACAGGAATAAGTCATGAGTAAGGTATCGTTGTCAAAGGACAAAATTCGCATTTTATTGTTGGAAGGCGTACACCAGAGCGCAGTTGAAACACTCAAACGCAACGGTTATAGCAATATCGAGTACGTAAAGACATCGCTACCTGAAAGTGAACTGATTGAGCGGATCAAGAATGTCCACTTTGTTGGGATCCGCTCACGTACTCACCTGAGTGAAGCCGTACTGGAAGCTGCAGAAAAGCTGGTTGCTGTTGGCTGCTTCTGTATTGGCACCAATCAGGTTGACCTGGATGCGGCTAAAAAACGCGGTATTGCCGTATTTAATGCGCCATTTTCTAATACGCGCTCGGTGGCTGAGCTGGTACTCGGTGAGATCCTGCTACTATTGCGGGGCATTCCAAAACGCAACGCCATGGCACACCGTGGTGAATGGTTCAAATCAGCTATCGGCTCCTTTGAAGCGCGCGGTAAAACACTGGGGATCATAGGGTATGGTCACATAGGGACGCAGCTGGGGATCATGGCCGAAAACATCGGTATGAAGGTCGAATTTTACGACATCGAAGATAAACTCACCTTAGGTAACGCACAGCAGGTTCAGAGCTTAACTCAGCTCCTGCAGCGGGCTGATGTGGTGAGTTTACATGTGCCTGAAACGTCACAAACCAAAAACCTGATCGGTATGGCTGAGCTGGAAGTAATGAAGCAAGGTGCCATTCTGATCAATGCATCACGTGGTACTGTCGTGGATATTGATGCACTGGCAGAAGCACTCAGTGCAGGAAAGCTGTCAGGTGCTGCCATTGACGTATTCCCTGTCGAGCCTAAGTCTAACGATGAAGAATTTGTCTCGCCGCTGCGCCAATTCGACAATGTGATTCTGACACCACACGTGGGAGGCTCCACTCAGGAAGCTCAGGAAAACATTGGTATCGAAGTTGCCGGTAAACTGACCAAATACTCAGACAATGGCTCAACGGTTACGGCGGTGAACTTCCCTGAAGTATCTCTTCCTGAACTCTCTAATCGCAGTCGTCTGTTGCACGTGCATGAGAACCGCCCTGGCGTGCTGACGCAAATTAACCAAGCGTTTGCACAACATGGTATCAACATCGCAGCCCAATACCTGCAAACCGACGACAGCATCGGTTACGTGGTGATTGATGTAGACAGCGATCACTCTGAAGTTGCTTTAAAAGAGCTAAGCGCGGTTGAAGGCACCATTCGTGCCCGTATCCTGCACTAACCACCCAGTTAACGAACACAAAAAAGCCTGTCTAATGACAGGCTTTTTTAATTTCATACACTGAGTAATATTGCTCAGCAAGCTGGCAATTATGCCATGAAATCAACACCTTCTTTAATGTCTTTTTCAAGAGTCGCCAGCATGTCGTCTTTTGCTTGTTGCTCAAACGCGCTCAGCTCGCCGTATGGCAGTAGCTCTTCTACGCCGTTTTTACCAAGACGTACTGGTTGTGCGAAGAAAGTTGCATCGCCAGTGTTGCCTTCAACGTACGCATACTCAACAACGTTTTCGCCTTGCAGGCCTTTAACCAGTGAGAAGCAGAAACGTGCTGCAGCTGCGCCCATAGACAGAGTTGCAGAGCCGCCACCCGCCTTAGCTTCAACAACTTCAGTACCGGCGTTCTGAATACGCTTGGTCAGTGCAGCGACTTCTTCATCAGAGAACTCAGCACCTTCAACCTGTGAAAGCAGAGGCAGAATAGTAGTACCTGAGTGACCACCAATCACTGGCACTTTCACGTCGCTTACGTTCAGGCCTTTCAGCTCAGCGATGAAAGTCTCTGCACGGATAACATCCAGTGTAGTCACACCGAATACGCGAGCCGGATCGTAAGTACCTGCTTTTTTGAATACTTCAGCAACGATTGGCACAGTGCCGTTAACTGGGTTAGTGATCACACCAACCAGGGCTTTAGGACAGTTCTTAACAATGCCTTCAGCCAGAGTCTTGATGATGCCAGCATTCACATTGAACAGATCAGCACGGTCCATGCCCGGCTTACGTGGCATACCCGCAGGGATCAGAACGATGTCTGCATCAACCAGCGCTGCATCCAGGTCATCTTTACCAAAACCAGCAACTTTTACCGCTGTAGGGATGTGAGACAGATCAACCGCTACGCCAGGTACTACTGGCGCTACATCGTATAGCGCAAGCTCAGAACCAGCAGGCAAACCGTTTTTAAGCAAAAGAGACAATGCTTGACCGATACCGCCAGCGGCACCTAATACAGCAACTTTCATTGGAATTCTCCATAATTTGAAGGTGGAATTAAATGTGCTGTAAAGATAATGAAAAGCGCCGCCAAAAACAAATTTATCCGCGCAATTTTCGTCTTTTTTTCGACTATAGTTGTAAAGTTCGCGACAAATACTGCTACTAATGGTTTACGCCTCACTGCAGGTTTCACATACAGGAAATCCTCCCCGCTTGAAGAAACTTCTTGTGCATAAATTTGGGTAACAGAGTGGTTTTGTGTAAAATCCTAGCAATTGAGTCACAAAGAAGTACAGAGTATGCAGCCGCAGGAAAAACAAGAAGCCCTCGTCAAAGCCTTTAAGGCCCTGTTAAAAGAAGAAAATTTTGGTTCTCAAGGTGAAATAGTCGATGCCCTAAAAGAGCAGGGGTTCGATAACATCAGCCAGAGCAAAGTCTCTCGTATGCTGAGCAAGTTCGGAGCCGTCCGGACCCGCAATGCCAAACAGGAAATGGTGTATTGTTTACCGGCAGAAATGGGCGTGCCCACAGCCAAAAGCCCACTGCGTCAGCTGGTGATTGACATAGTGCACAACGAAATGATGATCATTATTCGTACCAGCCCGGGTGCCGCTCAGTTAATTGCCCGACTACTGGACTCTTTAGGCTCTGCGGATGGCGTGCTCGGGACTATTGCAGGTGACGATACCATCTTTATTGCCCCCGCCAAGGTCTCTGAGATTGATGAGACTCTGGAGCGAGTGAAAACCCTGTTTGATAATGTCTGATAGCGGTGACTACTGCGCCATTTGCTTTAGAAAATTTAGCGATGGCGCAAAAAACGCCGCCCCCATATCCCCTTGAGAGTAGTCCAGCAGAGGATCGTAATCACCGTCACCACACAACCCAAACCGGCTATGCAGCAGTTGTTCAAATGCATTGCCTTTCGCTGCACAACTGAGCCACAGGCTGCCTTGTTCATAAACATCCCCATACGGCATGCTCTGATTGAGCAACAAAGGCTTGCCTTCGCTGTCTTTTATCTCGTTGAGCCGGGCATGATTGTAGGGGGGCGCGTCTTCAATTAACTCATTGTCCAGCCGGGTACGCCCCATTAACTGTTCCTGATCCGCTAAGGGCAATGCCTGCCAGCGTGCCAAATCAAACTGAGTACGCTGTACGTGGATGTAACTCCCCTGATCATCCAGGCCATCCGGATTACTCACCAGCGCAACCTGGCGTTTGAAGCGCCCATGAGGGATATCGGCACCATAGACAAAGCCATTAAAGTCGCGGCCATCAAGAAATCGAAACGCGCGTACCTGGGCAACCAGTTCAACACTGCCCGCCAGCATGTGCAGTACACTTTGCGCAAACAGGTGATTAACGTCTTCTCTGTCTGAGCGGATCACATAGAGCAGATCGAACGGCTGGCTGTGGCACAAGTGCTCACTGCTTTTAATCAGGGGAAAACTCTTTAGCTGGGGAGGGATAAACTCGGGATAGATGTGGGGCCAGTATTGTGCGCCAATGGCCACAAAACTGCTCAGCATGGCCTCAGAAAAACGATCGCTGAGTTCATCCTGTAACCTGCCAGCCTGACTGAGCGCCGAGCGCACAGCTTCGTCCTGGCCATCCAGTACGTTAAAAAATAAGTGCAAACCATGCAGATTTGCCTCGGCACATACCCCTGATTGTGCTTGCGCCATCACCCCTTCCTATCATCAAATCAACGCGCCATACTAAACCTGGATGGTGCGGTTGTACCCGTCTCTTTTGGGCATCACCACGCGCGCCCGGTCATCGCCCTTCCCTAATTTGCTATTAGGTAATGTAACGAATTGTTATGCCTTAAGAAAAGAAGTTTATCGCATGGGGCTTAATTTTCAAACTCACAGGCCGAGAGAGATCCAGTGGTTTATCTGACGGCATCGCTACTTCTAACTTCTGACCTTCCAGCTCAATGGCATACAAATACTCAGTCCCGACAAAGCGATGTTGCGTCACTTCAACCTGGCCCTGCTCTGCATTAAACAGTTCTATATGGCTGGGTCTGAGATATATTTTACCCTCTCGTAGCGGGCTTTGAATATCAATCAAAGATTCCACAGATCCAAATGCCGTTTCAACCTGAGCACCGTTGTGGCGCTGTGCCGTCACGTAGGCACCTTGCCCCAAAAATTCCGCCACCTGGCGACTGCTTGGATGCTGAAACAGCTCTTTGGGTGTACCTAGTTGGGCAATTTGCCCCTGATGCATAATGGCGAGCCGATCTGCAAAAGCAAAGGCCTCATCTTTGGAGTGACTGACAAAAATCGCCGATACCTGCTGATCTTTAATAATATCACGAATATCTTTGATCAGCTGAAAGCGCACCTGCGCATCGATGTTTGAAAACGGCTCGTCCAGCAACAACAAGTTGGGATGGTATGCAAGGGCTCTGGCAATGGCTACCCGCTGCTGCTGGCCACCAGATAACTCGTGGGGGAAGCGTTTCGCATAGCCTTCCAGATGCACCAGTTCCAACATTTGTGCCACACGACTGTGCTTTTCGGACTTGCTCAGTTTATTGAGACCAAAGGCGATATTCTGCTCAACAGTCAGGTGCGGAAACAGTGCATAATCCTGAAACATCATACCGATGTTGCGATGCTGAGGCGCCACAAAATGTCGCTCGCTGCTGACGCTTTTGCCATTGATGCGGATCTCACCTTGCTGGGGATGCAATAACCCGGCAATGGCCTTTAAGGTTGTCGTTTTACCACAGCCACTGGCACCGAGCAGGCAAACTATTTCATTTTCAGCCACCGTTAAATCGAGCTGCTGGATCACTGGGTGACCATCATAATGATAGTGTAACGATTGGATTTCTAAGCTTGGCATTAGTTGTGTTGTTCCATTGAGCGATTAACCCAGTATAAGGGGATCAGTCCAACCAGGACGATAAACAAAGCAGAGATAGAGGCCAGTTCAAGTTGCTCATCACTGACATACTGATAAACATGGGTGGCCAGGGTTTCAAAATTAAAGGGTCTTAACAGCAGTGCCGCTGGCAGCTCTTTCATACATTCAATGAACACCAATAAACCGGCGGTCAGCAACCCGCGTTTAAGCAAGGGCATATGAACCCGGGTCAGGGTCTGAAAGCGCCCTTTTCCGAGTGATAAGCTGGCCATATCAATACTCGGGCTGATACGCACAAAACTCGATTCCACAGCACCGTGGGCAATCGCATAAAACCGCACCACATAGGCAAAAACCATGGCGAACAAAGTACCACTCAGTAACAGACCTGGCTCAACACCTGTGCCATCGAGCCACTCGTTTAGTTTGGTATCCATTAAAGTGAGCGGCAACAACACCGCAATTGCCAAAACTGTCCCAGGTAATGCATATCCGGTACTGGCAAAGCGGCCAGGCAACGGGGACAGTTTACCCGGTTCAATACGCTGATAATACACCACCAATAAGCTGATCATCATAGCGATAACACTCACGTATAAACTGATCTTCAGACTCTGCAGCGCATAGTTAAAAAACTCCGCATTCCAGGCCTGATCAAAATAATGCCACGCGTAATTGAGGAGTATTCCAACCGGTACAAAAAATGCCACACCGAGGATCAGCATACAGAAGCCCCAGGCCAGCCACCCCTGATAACCCGTTAACTCGTAGAGATAGGTGTCATTAACCCCGGACTGGCGTTCATGTACCACTTGTGTTTTGCGACTCATTCGCTCAAGTAACAGCGCAACAAATAAAAACAGCAGCATGATACCCGAGATCTTGGCTGCGGCAGTCAGCGAGTAATATCCCAGCCAGGTGTCGTACACAGCCGTCGTCAGGGTGCTTACCGCAAAATAATGCACAGTGGCAAAATCGGCCATGGTTTCCATGCTGATCAGCGCCAATGCGGCAACAATTGCACCGCGAGACAAAGGCAAACTGACTTTAAAGAAACTCTGCGCCGGGCTCATGCCCATCAACTGACTGGCCTGCACCAGCTTGAAAGACTGCTCTCGCAAAGCAGTTTTGAAGATCAAATATAAATAAGGATAGAGCACCAGGGCTATCATGACTATGGCGCCCGGCAAAGTACGCAGGTCAAAAAACCAGTAATCATCTGGCCCCTGCCAGTCAAATTGCTGTCGTAACCAGATCTGTACCGGCCCGGCATAATCGAGTAAATCAGTATAAACGTAAGCGATGATATAGGCAGGCAGAGCAAGGGGTAACATCAATGCCCATTCAAATATCCGCTTGCCGGGAAACTGACAATAGGCTGTTAACCACCCCAGCGGCAGGGCAATGAGTGAGCTGAGCGTCACTACACCAGCAATCAGCACTATGGTGTTACGGGTATAGTCCCATAACACGCTTTGCCATAAATGGCTGAATACTTCCGATTCACCTTGCAGTGCTTCGAAAATCAGAAATGCCAGCGGGATTGACAGGGCTATGCCTATCAACCACGCCACGCACTGCCACGAGGACAGACTTTGTTTTAATTGCATTTACAGGTCAAATTTTACCTCATCGATGAGCTTAAGCGCCATCGGACGGTATTTACTGATCTCGGACAAAGGTAAGCTGTCTTCCTTAAAGGTGCCCCAGGATGCCACTAGTTTCGACAATTCGACGCCCGGTTTAACCGGATATTCCATATTCATCGAGGCGTACATGTTCTGGGCTTTATTGTCGGTCATAAACTCGATCAGTTTCAAGGCATTTTCTTTGTTTTTCGAGTACTTGGTCATTACTACACCCGAAACATTCAGGTGCGAGCCACGGTCGGCCTGATTTGGGAAATTAATATAAACCGCATCGGCCCAGGCTTTTTGCTTACTGTCTTCCAGCATTTTACCAAAGTAGTAGCTGTTACCCAGCGCCAGGTCACACAGGCCTTCTTTGACGGCTTTCACTTGCGCACGGTCGTTACCCTGTGGTTTACGTGCCAGATTCGCCTTCACCCCTTGCAGCCAGGTTTTGGTTTCAGCCTCACCATGGTGTGCGATCATAGACGCAACCAGCCCCAGATTGTAGGGGTGTTTACCTGAACGCGTACAAATTTTGCCTTTATATTTAGGGTTTGCAAGCTCCTCATAGCTCAGGCTGGTTAGCTTGCCTGATCTGTCTTTTGAGGAATAAACATTACGTACACGCTTGGTCAGTGCGACCCAGTGACCATCCGGATCCCGAAAGCTAGCTGGAATATTTTTGTCGACCGTTTCACTTTCTATCGGGTTCGTCAGTCCAAGCTCCTCAAGCTGGATCATCGCACTGAAGTTCGATGTCAGGACAAGATCGGCACGACCATGCTTTCCTTCTCGTTTGACTCGCTCAATCAGGCCTTTTTTCGCAAACACCACATTGGTTTTAATACCAGTCTGCTTAGTAAAATCATCCAGAATCGGCTGGATCAGGAAAGGTTGGCGATAGGAATAGATATTTACCTCATCTGCAGCGACAGCAGATAAACTAGTAACAGCAGCAAGCAGAGTTACGATTGCACTTTTCATAGGAGCTCCAAATAAAAACAATTACTATTCTCAGGATATGGTAACCCGAAACCAGGCAAAATACAGCCGATAGTTCGGCATATTGCAATTTTATTAAATAGCGACATACGGACGTTTATGTGTAAGACATCTCTCACTAAGCTTGTCGCTATCTATGAAGATAACGCTGACTTTATCAACAAAATACAAAAAGGTCTTTGTTAGATAACAAGTTTTTTTGTAACCAAGTTAATTACCCGAATTTCAAAGCGTTTTTTTGTGGTGTTATCTCACCCAGAGTCTCATATACTTTAGTCATCTCAAGGGGAGAGCACAAAGCAACAGGGAAAAGGATGGAGTTGCTGGTCAGGGAGTTTGTGCGGTAGGAATGTCAGGAACTAGGATTAGGCTTCGGACAACAGGATATGCCGTTTAAGTAAGGACGTTGATGCACAGGTGGATGGTGCACAGGAATACAGGGAAACAGGAACAAGTCAGGATGACGACACAAAGGATGGTAAGCACGGATTATGTCAGCATATGGGAGCGCTGATTGCTTTAAGGACAGTACAGGATGTACATCTCGCAGAATGACAACGCAAGGCGAGACATGGACGAGCATGTAAGGAGTTGATCTCATCAACATAGCAGGACGCTATTTAGAAGATTCCGTCAAGCGCGGCCCGCAAGGGTCGCGCTCTTCTTATTTTTATCCCTTTTAAATTTATACCAATTTCACTTCATACCTGTTCAATTTGACGGGGCAAATATGACGCTAACTGTGTTAAAAATTTCTCATTTAGAACAACTAAATAGCAAAATTTTTGCCTAGTTATCGAACATATTTTCTCGCCTCAAAATAGAACACTTAATTAAGCAAATTGGTATTACGCGTTTAACTGATCACGCCAATTTGCTTTTCTTCCCTTTCAGATACGCATCACGAAAATCGACAAAATGCTGGGTCAGATATTCCGCAGCCTGTGTTTCACCGTTTTCAGCCAACACCACACAAGCAACCTCCGCCGTTCCCAGCTGGTGAGCATGCGGAGCTACCCTCAACTTATAATCCGACAAGCTTTCCGGTGTCACGGACAAGACAGGGAACTTATCCAGGTAAGGGCTTTTTCGGAACATTTTTTTCGCTTCTCGCCAGGTTCCGTCGAGAAAAATGTAGAGCGGCGTTTTGCCACTTTGCTGCGTCACCTGATGTATCACCCGCTCAGGTTCAACATTCTCAGCAGGAAAAACCACCACCGGCTGGTACGCAGGATCATTCAGTAAAGCCAGTAAATCAGGGTCAGGATCGGTGCGGTCCCAGCGAAACGCATGATTGTCTGGCACAATATCCGCAATCAGACGGCCCGTGTTGGAAGGTTTGAAACTCTCATTGTGATACATCAGCAAGCATACTGCACTGTTGCAATCAGCTACCTGAATACCGGCACAGATGCATAAAGATTCGGCCAGTAAACACCGCTCGCAACGGGGTAATTTTGATCCCCGGGCCTTGAATTCCCGCCGCGCGGATGCTATTTGTTGGGCTCGTAATGCCAGTACCGAGTTTTCCACACTTCTCTCCTCAAACTTGGGCCGGCTATCTTAGACAATTCTGATGATAAAAGCAGTATAACAATGATGATAATTGCGCCTTCAACACGCTTAAAATACCGCCTTATGACACAGCAGGACGCTGCTCTGCTTATTGAGCTCGACAGTGATCCTGCTGTTATGCGCTACATTACCAATGGCCAGCCCACCACCCAAGCGCAAATTGAGCAATTCTATCTGCCTCGCCTGGCAAAATTTACCAACCCACAACAAGGCTGGGGCCTGTGGCATTGTAGTTTGATTGACGACGATGCTTTTCTGGGTTGGGTATTGATCCGCCCTATGAATTTCTTCGAGGGTGACATGGATGAACGAGACCTGGAGATTGGCTGGCGTTTCAAACAAGCGGCCTGGGGAAAGGGCTATGCCACTGAAGCCGCTAAGCATATTGCAGAGCATCTGGCTGAGCAGAATAAGATGGATTATTTGAGCGCCATTGCGCTGAAAGATAACCTGGGCTCAATTAATATCATGAAGAAACTCTCAATGCGCTTTTTAAAAGAGGGCGTTCATGAGGGTCCAGACGGGCCCGTGGATGCGGTGTATTACCGTAAAGCTCTATAGCAATAGCGGGCGCTCACACCCGCCATCAAAGCCATTACACCATCAGGAAAATCACCAGGAACAGACCCAGCAATAATCGGTAGATAACAAACGGTAACATACCCATGCGCTCAATCACCTTAAGGAAAAAGTGAATACATGCATAAGCGGAAATAAAAGATAAAATGGTGCCAGTCACAATGGCTGCCCAATCAATCACTTCATCTCCGGTGGCCAGCTTAAGCGTGTAATAGCCTCCTGCAGCGGCAATGATCGGGATCGACATTAAAAATGAAAAACGGGCCGCACTTTGCTTATTTAGCCCGAGCATCATACCGGCCGTCATGGTAATACCAGAGCGTGATGTACCGGGCAGTAAAGCTGCAACCACCTGCGCAAAGCCAATGATCAGGGCACTGCGCCAGTTGAGTTGATAAATGGTCTTAGTTTGCTTTGCTGTGGCATCGGCATACCAGAGTAAGAGACCAAAAATAATGGTAGTCGCCGCAATGACCCAGGCACTTCGGGCATATTCTTCAACCAGATCTTTGGCCAAAAAAGCAATTACCAGCCCCGGGATCGTCGCGATAATAATCCACCAGCCCAGGCGACTGTCTTCCGTTACACCTTGTGTGCCAAACGATTTAAACCAGGCACCCAGTATATCTGAAACCTCTTTGCGGAAGTAAATCAGTACGGCAGCTAACGAGCCAACGTGGACAGCCACATCAAACGCCTGTCCCTGATCCTGCCAGCCTAATATCTGCGAAGGCAAAATCAGATGCGCCGAACTGGAAATAGGCAAAAATTCAGTCAACCCCTGGATCAGAGCCAGTACAATGATTTCAATGATACTCATGATAAGGAAAACTCCACCTTCCATAGTTTTTGTTTTTGGTTGTCATACGCTTGCCAGATTTCAGCCATGCTGCAGCCCTGTACAGGGTGCACAAACTCAGGCGCAATTTCCGCCAGCGGCCTTAAGACAAATGCATTTTTGGTGATCTCATCTCGTGGCAATTGTGCAGGGGTATCGCAGATCATATCGTCGTAAAACAGGATATCCAGATCCAGTGTTCTGGGGCTGAACTTCTTATCCTGAGGCGTCCTGCCATTGTCACGCTCTATCTGCTTGAGCAAAGCGCATAAGTCTGGCAATGGCATATCCGTGTGCGTCGCAAACACGGAATTGTAGAAATTTTTACCGCTAAAGCCTACAGGCTCACTTTCATAGACATCTGAATGAATATAATCAGGAAAATACTCAATAAGGGCGCTCAGCCCCTGACGAAAATGACGATCACGCTCCACATTGGAGCCAATACTGATAAAAACGTGCGCCATGTTATCTTGTCCGCGTGATTTCCAGGCCAACAGTTTGTGCCTGAGGAACGGCTGCCGGCTTGCTGACCCTAATGGTGATTGCCTGAATAGCAAATTCTTGCAAAATAATGGCAGCGAGTTGCTCGACCAGTGTCTCCAGCAGTTCAACCCGGCTTGCCTCGGTATGTGCAATTACACGCTCACTCACTCTGGCATAATCCACGGCCAGAGTGATGTCATCCTGTTGCGCAGCAGCCGAGATATCGGTCTTCATCTCTATATCAAAGAAAAGGCTTTGTTTACTTTCTTTTTCAAAGTCGTAAACTCCTATTATGGTCTCGACGTGTAATTGCGAGATATAGACCGTGTCCATGTAAACTCCTGACATGACTGATTCGGATCGGCTTTTTCACGTACCCAGCCGCCTTGAAATAAAGCGACGATGATAGCCCAAATAACGGCAAGAAAAAATAAGGAAGCTTGTGATAGTCAGTTTAATATGTATTTGTGCTTATTTATTTGGTTCAATCTCTTCCGCGATTTTGATTTCGAGACTCTTTTCTTTGCCCGATCCCCGCTTTGCTGGTTCAAATAACCCAGGCGCAACCAATGTACTGCGTCTTGGCGGTAAATTCCCCGCCGTACTGGTATTAGTATTTGATATTCTCAAGGGCACCATTCCCGTTTGGGGTGCCTATTTTCTTGGTATTGAACCCATCTGGCTGGGCATAGTCGCAGTGTGTGCCTGCCTGGGTCACATTTACCCGGTGTTTTTTCATTTCAATGGTGGAAAAGCCGTTGCAACGGCCTTTGGTGCCCTACTGCCTATCGGGCTGTCACTGGGGGGAATGTTGATTGGTACATGGCTATTGATTGTCGCACTCACGCGCTACTCATCACTGGCCGCCATTGTCACAGTATTAGCTGCGCCAGCCTATACCTGGATGATCAAGCCTTTGTATACCCTGCCGGTGTGCTTTCTGACGCTCCTGATAATATTCCGTCACAGGGCCAACATACGTCGGCTCCTGAACGGTACCGAGCCAAAGCTCGGTAAGAAGAACGTAGACTAACTCTTCCCTCTTATAATGGTGGCAGGCTGTCTAGCGGCCAACGAGGTTGGGTTTTCATGCTCAACTCAGCGGTTTGGCCAGCTTTAAGGCGCTGCATACCCGCGTAAGCGATCATTGCCCCGTTGTCGGTACAGAATTCCGTTCTTGGATAGTACACTTTCCCTTTCATGCCCTGCATCATACGTTCAAGCTTGGTGCGTAGTTCCGTATTAGCACTGACCCCCCCAGCAATGATCAGGCGCTTTATGCCTGTTTCTTTCAACGCCCGTTTGCATTTTATAGCAAGTGTATCCACTACCGCCGTCTGAAAGGCATGGGCAATATCTGCTTTGGTTTGTTCATCATCGCCGGCCGATTTAATGGTATTGGCTGCCGCTGTTTTCAGGCCACTAAAGCTGAAATCCAGCCCGGGTCTATCAGTCATCGGGCGTGGGAACACAAACCGACCTGCCACACCTTTTGTCGCGAGTCTGGCCAACATTGGGCCTCCGGGATAGTCTAACCCCAGTAACTTAGCCGTTTTATCGAACGCTTCACCTGCGGCATCATCCACAGACTCTCCCAGCACCTCGTATTCACCGATGCCAGCCACCTTGACCATCATAGTGTGTCCGCCTGACACCAGCAGCGCAACAAACGGAAATTCAGGCATTTCTTCTTCCAGCATAGGAGCAAGTAAATGTCCCTCCATATGATGTACCGCCACAGCTGGGATATTCCAGCCAAATGCCAGTGAACGGCCAATAGAAGTGCCCACCAACAAAGCCCCCACTAATCCTGGGCCTGCTGTATAAGCGATACCATCCAGAGACTCGGGACCACAGCCAGCTTGTTTAAAAGCGGCTTCAATTAACGGAATGGTTTTGCGAACGTGATCTCTTGAAGCCAGTTCAGGCACGACACCACCATAATCAGCATGAACTTTTACCTGGCTATATAATTGATGTGCCAAAAGTCCCTGCTCATCATCGTAGATAGCAATCCCCGTTTCATCGCAAGAAGACTCGATACCTAAAATTCGCAATTTTGCTTCTCCACTTGTAAAAATTTGGACAAAAATCAGACTTCAATTGCCAGACCGATATTGGTCTGTCCATCGCTCAACGCCAATGCTTTGAGTGTTTTAACCGATTGATTATCGATCCGAGGCATGTCAGCGACACAATCAATCAGTGCGCCAAGTACTTCAATTTCGTACTGCATCAGAGGGTGTTCTCTAACCTGTTGATTGTCGGGCTGAATGTCTTCTGCTATTAACAAAAACTCAATGTATCTTGCGACGGTTGCCTGAGAGATCTTCGCCACATTGACAAACTCGCTCTCATCCTTACTCATCACACCCTGAATAAAACCAAGTAATGCGGTTGCCACATCGATCGCAGCATACGTGCCAAACATATCAAAATCTTTCAGCTCTGGAACATTGGGCTCAATCTTCTCGATTTGCTTTTCCAGACTGATTTTACTTTTTGGCAAAAGCACTTTTTCCCAGCATACATTTAGCGCACTGCGCAATATTGCCTCTTCGCCGAATCCAGTTGCTTCACTGAACAGGCCATAATTGGGCAGCATGCGTTCCAGTATGGCCGCGGCAAGAACAGCCTTTTGTAAATAATTTAGCTCTCTGATGCGCTGAAAATTATTTGCTTTCGTCATAGCTTTTTCCACAGTGCCAGCAATATTGAAATCCTGAACCATTGTGTTCAGAACAGCCGCGGCACTGCCAATCTTCCGATAAGTTATTTTGCCGGTAGTTTACCAAGATTTCTTCCGCCTCGGGTACTTTTATCGCGCAGACAAATATTTTTATTGTCTCCTGACAAAATGGTATCTCTCCCAATGCGGTGGCAAGCACTGCACCCTCGACATGTGTTTTGAGTCTCGCCTGTGTCAGCAAGCCCAAAATAATATGGGCTTCTAACGGGTTATCCGTGCGATAAACACACGTCCAGTCAAACATTGCATTACTCATCGCCGGACTCCAAAATTTTGCTATGATAATCACTATTGTAGCGTGCTTATACGGAGTACAAAAATGACGCTCACCACACCCGGATTGTTGTTCCCCGCAATTTCCCTGCTGCTACTGGCATATACCAATCGGTTTTTAGTCCTGGCACAGTTGATCAGAGAATTAAACGCCAGAGAAGGTGAACACCTCAGACCGCTGGTTATTGCCCAAATTGATAACCTTAAAAAACGTATCAAATTGATTCGCCTGATGCAGGTATGGGGGGTCATCGCCTTTTTACTGTGCACCTTGTCGATGTTTGCACTGTTTATCGACGTGGCAGTCTTTGGCGTGATCTTGTTTGGCGCTAGCCTGTGCTGCCTGACACTCTCTTTGCTGCTTTCCTTGTACGAGATCCACATTTCCTGTGATGCCATTGCGATAGAACTTAACAATATTGAAAAAAAGCCAATACAAGATTAAGCAACTCAGTTTTTTGCTGGCTATACTAACAGAGAATGCATACAAAGCAGAGGTTCTATGTGAGCAGTTTTCTCTTTTCAAATGAGCCACTTAAGGATGACGAGCAAATTACCATAGATAATGCATATTGGGATATCCTGGTGGTCGATGACGAAGAAGACATTCACCAGGTTACCAAACTGGTGCTGTCGGACTTCCGGTTTGAGCAAAAGCCACTGCGCTTTCATCATGCATATTCAGCCAAACAGGCAATGGACATACTAAACTCGGAGGAGTCCATTTCTGTTGGCTTAATTGATGTTGTGATGGAAAGTAACCATGCGGGCCTGGATCTTATCAAATTCATCCGTAACGATATGGCCAACCATGATATTCGCCTGATTCTGCGCACGGGGCAACCTGGCGAGGCACCGGAAGAGTCAGTCATCCGCGACTACGACATTAACGATTACAAAAACAAAACCGAACTGACAGCAGTCAAATTAAAAACCTTACTCTATTCAGCATTGCGCTCCCACCGAGATATTCAGACAATTGAGCGACATAAACAGGGTCTCGAACGCATTATCGATGCATCGTCCAGCTTTTTGAAGTGTAATAATGTTCAGGACTTTGCATCTACTATCTTGTCTCATGTTGCCGATGTCATGGGTCTGAGCGATTCCGACATTTATTGCGCAGCCGCAGTAAACAAGCAAAATGGCGCTGGCGCTGAATTTCAGCTACTCGCAGCCTCTGGGGCTGGCATAGAACCAGAGCAAACCGCACTACCAGATAAAGTAAAAAGCCGTTTTATTGAAACGCACAATCGCAAAACATCCAGCAAGTCGGACCATGAATATGTGGGTTACTTTACCAGCCAGGCTGGACTAGAGACTATGCTGTATGTCAGTAAAAATGGTCTGTTACAGCCTACCGACTGTCAGTTACTTGCGTTTTTTGCTAATAATATTGCCCTTGCATATGACAATCTGAACCTCAGAGAAACGGTCAAAGAATCGCAAAAGGAGCTCTCCTATATTCTCGGAGAAGCGGTTGAAAAGCGCTCCAAAGAAACAGGGTCACACGTTAAACGGGTGGCACATTACAGTTTATTACTGGCCAAATTGGTTGGATTGAACGACTATAGGGCCGAAATTATCAAGCTTGCTTCACCCTTGCACGATATTGGAAAAATAAGTATTCCGGACGTCATTCTTAATAAACCGGGAAAGCTGAATGACGAAGAATGGGCAATAATGAAGACTCATGCTCAACAAGGTTACGAAATACTAAAAAACTCAACAAATGATATTTTGCAATGTGGCGCGATCATCGCTCATCAACATCATGAAAAGTGGGACGGCAGTGGTTATCCTCAAGGCCTGAAAGGTGAGCAAATAGACATCGCCGGGAGAATTACAGCGCTTGCAGATGTGTTCGATGCACTGGGCAGTGTTCGATGTTACAAGCCTGTTTGGACACTTGAAGAAATTCTAACAGAGATAAAAAGTCAGCGTGGTCAACAATTTGATCCTAAACTGGTTGATCTGTTTGTAGAAAATCTGGAACAATTCGTCGCAATACGTGATCAGTACCCAGATTAGTTTTTGTAAGCGAAATGTAAAAAATTCACTTGGATGTTTCTCTAAACTGTATTAGTATTAGGGAATCAACGTTGTCATTGCATTTTTGTTGAAATAAAAGGAATTTCACATGAGATTTGAACAACTCGAGCAATTCGTTGCTTTAGGCAATTTACGCCACTTTAGGCAAGCCGCAGAACAAACCAATATCAGTACTTCCGCACTCACCAGAAGCATTCAGACACTGGAAGATGAAATTGGCTGTGAACTTGTCAAACGTTCTACCCGTTCCGTCAAACTGACCGAGCAAGGCGAGCTTTTTTTAAATTATTGTAAGTCGACCTTGTCGGAATTAGACATAACCAGAAACACTATCAAACAAAGCTTGTTTGGTCGTGATCAACAGCGCGTTGTTGTTGGTTACACTGCACAAGCAAGTAGCATAGTGCCAACGTCATGTGGACAGTTTTTGGCGGATTTCCCCAACGTCAAAGTTGAAATGCAACTTTTAAGTGAACACGATCTACTTCGCAAGCTTCAGCTTGGTGAAATCGATATCAGTGTTTACCTGGAATCTGCAACCAGCTTAGTGAGTGATATCCACCTGCCCGACCAACTTGTTTTGTTTGTTGCTAAACAACATCCACTGGCAACACAAGACAGTATTCGTCGCAGCGAGCTTGCTCAGTACCCTATGTATGGCTGTTTTTCTCAGTCAAAACAGGTGCAGAACATGCTCAATGAGGCGGTTGAAGGGCTTAACAAGTCAACCAATGTCAAAATCGGTAACATCAGCCAGGTGATTGATGGACTGAAGAATAGCCAAAGCTTTGCAATTGCAAGCATTGAACATTCGAAAGTCATTGCGCAGGACCCTGAGCTAATCTTACTAAAGACTAACAAGGATGCGAGTCATGAACAGATTGTCGTGCAAACCAGTCACCAACTTGGTAGTGGTTCACACGTCAGTAACTTGTTGTCATTAATTGAACAAACAGCACAGAAAAATGCGGTTGCAACAGCCGTAAACAGTTAACCACTATGGCTAACCGTTTTTCTTGTCCTGTTTAGTTAAATGGGAGTTTTGAGCGAGTTTTAAGCAATACACTCAGTTCGAATGGCGATATTTTGGGCCTTAAGAACGGAGTCAGAAAGTAAAAAATTCGCTCACCCTCATCCTTCTTAACGTTTGTACAGCCTATCGTTTTGTTCGCTGATTAAACCCCAGCCACCACACCTGCAAACATCGCCAGGCCAACATAATTATTGCTCAAAAATGCTTTAAAGCACTTATCTCTGCTTCTGTCATTGATCTGCCATTGTAGTTTTGCAAGCCAGCTCCCGGCAACTGCAAACCCAACCCAGAACCACATTGACATACCGACCTGAGCTGCTACCCAGGCCATACATGCCAGAAAGGCGACATTCAACCCTGCGATCACGTGTCTGTCCCAGCGCCCAAACAAAATGGCTGTCGACTTGATCCCGACGACCACATCGTCATCTTTATCAACCATGGCATACTTAGTATCGTAGGCAACCGTCCAAAGCAGGTTCGCAATAAACAGCACCCAGGCAATCACAGGGACTGTCTCCTGAACCGCCATAAAGGCCATTGGGATCCCCCAACTGAACGCAGCCCCTAACACAACCTGAGGCAGGTGGGTGTAACGCTTCATAAAGGGGTAAATACTCGCCAGTGCCAGGGCACCAAACGACAGTAAAATAGTCTGCCAATTGAGCATCAGGACCAGGATGAAAGAAGCACCAATGAGTGAGGCAAATAAGGTCAGTGCCTCACCTTCACTCACAGCCCCCCTGGCCAGGGGCCTTTGTGCTGTTCTTTTAACTGCACCATCCACTTTACGATCAGCAAAGTCATTGATTACGCAGCCTGCGCTGCGCATCATGAAAGTACCTAAAACAAATATGAGCAACATATGCCATTGTGGCACACCGCCGGATGCTATCCATAAACTCCAAAGCGTGGGCCACATCAGCAACAAAGTGCCGATCGGCTTCTCAACCCGCATTAACTGTTTGTATTCTTCGATGTGATCAGCTCGAAGCCGGGATAGCTTCATACCTTAACTCCATTCAGGAATATCTCGCACACCAGTACTTTGCTATCCTGGCGCGTAAATACACTGCGCCTGGCAAAACAGATATCGCTGCCTAATGTGTCTTTACTTGGTAAGAATGACGGTAATGTCTTTTTTTGTAACTTGGTTACCTCAATCTCACCCCGTTGCCATGCCTGCTGATCGAACAAACGCTCACCCAGCGGCGTGTTACCTATATTGTTCAGCCCGAGTGAATTCGCGCTCTCTGGGATCCAGCTTTGCCCATACACCACTGGGATATCATCACAATATAGCACGACCTCACGACATAGCGCGCGGTCACACTTGAGGATATCCTGCACCTCACGCTCCAGTTTACACACTTGTTCGCTGAGCACTTCTACATGCAAAGCGCCACACTGGGAACGCAGCAGGGCTGTCAGAGAGCCAGTCTCACACAGCAACGGGTGCAACCTGTCTGGGATGATGTCCTTATACCGGGCAAGTGGTACCCAGCTTGATCGCAATAAATTTGGCAGATTAAACAAGTCGATAATTCAATTCAGGTAATAACCGCGTCATAATAGCAAAGCTTACTCCGGCAAAAAAGTTTACCTTTCCCCAACTCACTGCTGTTCATAAACTGGTTTTACGTATAAACTAATCCTATTGTTGGTATTTAGTTAAGTATTTTCAGGCTATTATGAATCGTATCTGTGTCGCGTTGATGGCAATTGTGCTGATTTGTGTGAGTACAAACTTACGCGCTGAATCAACCGTTGGTTACTTCGGATTTGAGCCTGACATCATTACGAACTATATCGGACAATCTAATAAAAAGCTGGGATATGTGCGCGTCACGGTCGATCTAATGCTCGATGACGTAAGCAATATCGCGGTTGTCGAACACCATACCCCATTACTGCGTGACGCCATTGTCCAGATATTAAGTAAAGAGCCAGAAGAAACAATAAAGTCACTAACCGGACGTGAAGAAATTCGCCAGCGTTGTGCTGAAAAGCTTAAAACCTTATTAAAAGAAGAAACCGGACAAGAAATCATCCGGGAAGTGTTGTTTACTAAATATTTATATCACTAGGCACACCAAGTGGGCCTGCTGATCAGCCCAATACTCAATCTCGGACTCGGATTAACATCGCCACACCGATACCGGCAAGTAAACCAAACAAATGCGCCCAGTTTGCCATGTTGATAAACAAGACATCTGTAAAACCCAACACCATCCAAACCAGCATAAATCCAACAACGGGCGTACCAATCAACGGCGGTGATTTAGGGTGTAGTACCGAGTGGATCCAGCAAAACCCTAACAGGGCATAAACCACGCCACTGAGTCCCCCAAAGTTAGCATCTGCCAGCAGATACTGCATCCAGTTACTCAGCAAGGCGCCAGCAATGAAAATTGCACTCAACACCCAGTTTCCTAAACGACGCTCTATCAAGCTACCCAGATATACCCACCAGGAAAGGTTGAACACCAGGTGCAATAAGCCAAAGTGCAAAAAAGCTGGTGTGACCCAGCGCCAGGGTGTGTGAGGATCAAACTGAAAGGTGCTAAAGACAAGCTCAACACCATACACATAGAAACTCAGAAAAATACCCAGCGAGATAATAAAGACAGCTTTGAGGATCCAACTCAGTTGGCAAAAGCGGCGCCACAAATTCAGCTTAGTTCCCTGGTATATCAAAGGTGAATCTTTAGGAGACAGCTGCCAGGAGGCAGCAAGATATTTGTCGTGATAGGGGTTGGCAACAAATTCCTGCCAAATTTCATTTGCCTGAACCCATTGTTCAGCACTCACCCATACTGACGAAACGTGCCCATCTTCACTGACAACACGGCATTCAATATGCTGAGTCTTCAGATAGTCTGCGACTCCCTGAACCGCACGCGGGTTATTGTGGGAGCCTAACCGTTTCATTTTGCTACGCTATCAGGCAGTTCCAGTGCCCACTGTGTGAAGCCGCCATCCATGCTGTAGACGTCTTCAAAGCCTTGCTCAGCGAGATAATTTGCAGCACCTTGTGAGCTGATACCGTGATAGCACACGACAATGATAGGCTGCTCAAACTCTTTTTCCTGTAAAAAGTGTCCCAGATTATCATTAGACAGGTGCTCGGCGCCGGGAATGTGTCCCTGTGCAAACGAGTTAGCATCGCGAATATCCGCAATGACCAGATCCGATTTCGCCAACATGTCTTTCGTTTGGGCCACTGAAATATGTTTAAAACTCATAATACTCTCAATTCATTAAGCAGACACAAAAAACACCTCGTTGATGGCCACAGGCCCGAGGTGTTTTCAACAAGGTAAGATTGGACCTTAATCCCAGTTTAAGATCACTTTACCCGATTGACCAGAGATCATCGTATCAAAGCCCTGCTGGAACTCATCAACGTGGAACTGGTGGGTAATGATCGGCTCCAGGTTCAAGCCCGACTGGATCAAGCTGGCCATTTTATACCAGGTTTCGAACATTTCACGACCATAGATGCCTTTGATCACTAAGCCCTTAAAGATAACCTGATTCCAGTCTACCGCCATATCACTTGGTGGAATACCTAACATGGCGATTTTACCACCATGGTTCATGTTATTCAGCATGCTATTAAATGCCACAGGTACACCCGACATTTCCAGGCCAATATCAAAGCCTTCTGTCATGCCCAGCTCTGTCATTACATCTTCAAGCTTTTCTTCGGCAACATTCACGGCACGGGTGGCACCCATTTTGCGCGCCAGCTCAAGACGATATTCATTCACGTCGGTGATCACAACATGACGGGCACCCACATGCTTAGCGACAGCGGCAGCCATAATCCCAATCGGGCCTGCCCCCGTGATCAAAACATCTTCACCAACCAGGTCAAACGACAGCGCTGTGTGCACCGCATTACCAAATGGGTCAAAAATAGAGGCAAGTTCGTCTGAGATGTTATCCGGGATCTTAAACGCGTTGTACGCCGGGATAACCAGATACTCTGCAAAAGAGCCCTCACGGTTTACCCCAACACCAATTGTGTTGCGACACAAATGGACGCGACCACCGCGGCAGTTACGACAGTGACCACAGGTAATATGGCCTTCGCCCGATACGCGGTCGCCAATCGCAAAGCCACGCACTTCCTGACCCATGTCGACCACTTCACCCACGTATTCGTGCCCAACCACCATAGGGGTTGGAATGGTGTTCTGCGCCCATTCATCCCACTTATAAATATGGACATCGGTACCACAAATGGCGGTTTTACGGATTTTGATCAGCAGATCGTTATGCCCCACTTCCGGTTTGGGCGCATCCGTCATCCAAATCCCTTCTTCTGCTTTTAACTTGGATAATGCTTTCATGTGTTTTCACTCGTTAGAAACACGCAAGCCTGTGGCTTGCGTTAAAATTCGCTTATAGCTGAACGCCATCAGGAGTTATTAGATGACACCTAGCTCTTTACCGATGCGGATAAAGGCATCAATCGCTTTGTCCAGCTGCTCTGTGGTATGCGCCGCAGAGATTTGAGTACGGATCCGTGCCTGGCCTTTTGGTACCACAGGGTAAGAGAACCCAATCACATAAATACCTTCAGCAAGCAAACGGTCCGCCATATCCGATGCCACCTTTGCATCGCCCAGCATCACAGGAATAATGGCATGATCTTTACCTGCACAGGTAAAGCCTGCCGCTTCCATCTTAGTACGGAAGTGTGCGGCATTTTCCCACAGCTTGTTACGCAGTGCCTGGCCTTCTTTCATCATATCCAGCACTTTGATTGAAGCTGTGACAATAGACGGAGCCAGCGAGTTTGAGAACAGATAAGGACGAGAACGTTGACGTAACCACTCTACAATCTCTTTTTTACCTGATGTATAGCCACCTGACGCGCCGCCCAGGGCTTTGCCTAAAGTACCTGTGATGATGTCAACACGATCCATAAC
Organism: Pseudoalteromonas rubra; assembly: GCF_005887095.1. Classification (GTDB taxonomy): domain Bacteria; phylum Pseudomonadota; class Gammaproteobacteria; order Enterobacterales; family Alteromonadaceae; genus Pseudoalteromonas; species Pseudoalteromonas rubra_E. The sequence continues at coordinate 124,858 of NZ_PNCI01000017.1, forward strand.
ACCGCAATACTCAGGCGTACCGCGGCCATTTTCGCCAACAAAGCCCACGGCGTGAGAGTCGTCGACCATGACCAGAGCATCATATTTATCCGCCAGATCGCATAGCTCAGACAGGTTACAAATAACCCCATCCATTGAGAACACACCGTCAGTTGCAATCAGCTTAGTTTTTACGCCCGCCTCATCTGCTGCGATCAGCTGCTTTTCAAGGTCAGCCATATCATTGTTTGCGTAGCGGAAACGTTTTGCTTTACACAGACGCACGCCATCAATGATAGATGCATGGTTCAGTGAATCCGAAATAATTGCATCATCCGGACCTAAAATGGTTTCGAACAGACCCGCGTTGGCATCAAAACACGAAGAATACAGGATGGTGTCTTCGGTTTGCAGAAAATCGCTGATTTTGGCTTCCAGTGTTTTATGGATATCCTGAGTACCACAGATAAAGCGCACAGACGCCACACCAAAACCATGATCATCCAGACCACGCTGAGCAGCCGCAATCAAGTCTGGGTGATTGGCCAGACCAAGGTAGTTGTTTGCACAGAAGTTGATAACACTTTCGCCAGTTGATACTGCGATTTCTGCTTGCTGCTGAGAAGTGATCACACGTTCTTTTTTGTATAAACCCTCAGCTTTTACTTCTTCAATCTGTTGCTGAAGCTGGCTGAAAAATGCCGCTGCTCTCATCGGGAGTCTCCATTAGTTGCACGGAGTGTGTACACCAGGCACACACTAAAACGCCGATATCGTTTAAACTCAATACCGGCTGTGTCATTTAGATCATTGTTTATATTTTAAAAGGTTCGCACCTTAATTGCACGGTTTGTGATTATCTTGTTCACCAGCGTATTGTAAACGTTTATGAGATAAACGGTGGTACATCAATAACCTGACGAAGTGAGCTACACACATAATCAGCCGTTGCCCGCACTTCTTCTGTGAAAGTCTGACCAGATTCCACCAATATCTTGGTTGCCACGCCTGCAGCCTGCGCTGCCTGCATGTCTGATCCTTTATCTCCAACCATCACACTGCGCTTGGGATCGATATCAAACTCTTCAATAGCCTGAAGTAACATTCCTGGATTGGGTTTACGACAGTCACATTCTCGCTGGTAGGGAGGCTGGGCCTTATGTGGATGATGAGGACAAAAATACACACGCTCAATCTCTATGCCATGGGCCAGAAACTGCTGGCACATCCAGTCTGTCAGCTGCTCAAACTGAGCTTCGTCATAATAGCCTCGACCGATACCTGACTGATTAGTGACGACGATAAGTTTGTAGCCCTGAGCCTGAAAGAGCTGACATGCCTCAAACACGCCATCAATAAATTGAAAATCTTCAATCTTGTGGACATAGGCATGGTCTTGGTTGATCACCCCATCTCTGTCCAAAAATACGGCTTTGTGTGTCATAACTGTTCCTGCTGTACTACATGATCGAACATCTGGGTCACCCGCTCAACAGAGATCTGACTCATCAAATCGCCGCCCTTCACACGAGTGCCCCACTTAAGCTGCTGTGCCGTTTTGCCCTTTTGTGCCAAGACACTGTCATGGTATACCTCGACCACATAATCCTGATAGAGGTATGGACCGGTGCGTTTAGGGTTAGAGTGAGCGTATAAACCAATCACGGGCGTACCAACCGTCACCGCCATATGGGCAGGTCCGGTGTCTGGCGCCAACACCAGCTGTGCCTGCTCTAACACGCATAGCAAGGCTTTTAGTTTGGTTTTACCAACCAGGTTCACAATATCGCATTGAGCATGGCGCAGTATTTCATCACTGAGGTTACGCTCGAGTTCGGTCGGCCCACCAGTCAGCACGACATTAAAACCTTGCGCCGCGGCATGATTTGCCAGTGCAGCATACCGTTCTGGCAACCAGTTTCGTTCGGCTTTACTGGCCGCGGGAGAAATGACAAAGATGCGTGTCAGCCCGTGTAAAAGTGCGCTTGCCTCTTGCTTATCTGCATCACTCACCGGCATTTCCCAGCGTGGGGCGTCACACTCTGCACCTATCGCACGGGCAAAGTTTTGAAACCCTTCCAGCACATGCGGTTCACTTTGTGGCTCAATGCGCTGGTTGATCACCAGTGAATGCAGCTCTTTAGAGCGACCCTTATCAAAGCCAATTTTAACTTTTGCAGGAATACACCGGGCGGCGAGGTTGGCGCGAAACGCCACCTGCATGTGCAGAAGCACATCGAACTTGTGTCCTTTAAACCGGGCTTTTAGCTGCTTAAACACCGCTTTGCCCTGCTTTTTGTCAAAAATAACAAACTCCACCCCAGGCAGATCCGCCAGTAGCATGGCTTCAACCTTGCCAATCACCCAAGTGATCTTTGCCTGAGGGTGCGCCCGCTGAATCGCCTGAACCGCTGCAACGGCATGGCATACATCACCAATGGCCGAAAGCCGAAGAATACAAATAGAAGAAATTGCCTGAGACACACATTTCGCCTGTAACTGAAAATAAGCATCCGATCTTAAATAAAACCCATCATTTTGCAACCAGTGAGATTTTCCCCGAAGGGAAAAGTCGTTACACTGGCGCTTGTCGTTGCAGCGCGCACTACAGAGAAGTCATGCTAAAAATAGAAAAACACCATACTCATTATTTGCTTCGTACCAGCCATACACCCGAGACCTTGTCTCTGGACTGGTTTAACCTGATCTACTGGCAACAACACAACGCCGTTGTGACTTCTAAGCAGGGGCGTGCAGCAGCCTGGTTCGTGCGCTATACACCACATAATATTGCCGTACTCAAACATTACTGGCGCGGTGGTCTAATTGGCAAGGTGCTGAAAGATCAATACTTATATACCGGCCTAAAGCGCACCCGAGTGTATCAGGAACTGGATTTACTCAACCAGCTTGCCAATCTGGGCTTGCCGGTTCCAACGCCTTTAGGAGCTCGCGTGAGCGTATCAGCCGGAATTTATCGCGCCGATATATTAACGGATGCTGTCGCTGGTGCACAAAGCTTATGTGAACGGCTGCAATCGGCCCCTTTACCTGTGCGAGACTGGCAGCAGGTTGCATCCACTCTTGCTCGCTTTCATCAGGCCGGTGCGTATCATGACGATTTAAACTGCAACAATATTCTCTTTGACAAGAGCGGCGAGGTTTATCTGATTGATTTTGATAAGGGCGCACTCAGAACACCCGAGACCGCCTGGCAACAGGCGAACATCGACCGACTGGCACGCTCACTTAAAAAAGAGGCATCCCGTTCAGCACAGTTCTTCTGCTCTGAGAGCGACTGGCAAACATGTCTCGATGCTTACCAGGATGCAATGACAAAAAAGCCGGTATAAACCGGCTTTTCTCTCTATAGTATCGCTGAATTAGTCTGTTTCTCGCGCCTTCGCGATGATGTTAGACGTCGAACATCCATCCAGAAATGGCAGGACTTCAACCTGCCCGCCCATTGCTAAGACATGATCAGCGCCGGCTATTTCAGACACCTGGTAATCACCGCCTTTCACCAAAATATGTGGGCTGATCTGTTCAATCAGTTTAGCAGGCGTATCGTTTTCGCTCTCTTTGCCGAAGGGGATCACCCAGTCAACAGAAGCCAGTGCCGACAGTACCATAGCCCGTTCAGTGAGTGGGTTGATTGGCCTCTCCGGACCTTTCAGTCTGGAAATTGACTCATCATTGTTAAGTCCCACGACCAGTCTGTCACCTCTGGCCTTTGCTTGCGCCAGATAACGAACATGTCCGGCATGCAGAATATCGAAGCAACCATTAGTAAACACTATGGTTTCGCCGTTTTGTTTGGCAAACTCAATGTGCTTTAGCACTTCCTCATAAGGAGCTTGGTAATGCTCTCCGGTTTGGCGCAGATACTGGCCCAATTTGCGGCTCAGCTCCTCTGGAGTCACAGTTGCAGCGCCCAGTTTAGCAACTGCGATACCTGCCGCCAGGTTAGCCAGCTCGACCGCTTCACTGGGCGGAAATCCGGCTCCCAGCATAGTCGTCAGTGTTGCAATCACAGTATCACCGGCACCGGTAACGTCGCTTACTTCCTGGACCTGGGCAGCAAAATCGTGTTTTTCATCTTGGGTGATCAGCGACATCCCCTGCTCCGAGCGAGTCAGCAGCATAGCGCCTATGCCAGCTTGCTTTATCAGCGCTCTGGCACTGGTTGTCAGCGCTGCTTCATCACGGTCATCCCCACCAGCAAGTCGAAACTCATTGAGGTTAGGCGTAATATAATCCGCACCTTGATAGCGGCTCAGATCAGAAGATTTTGGGTCAATCAGAACTGTTTTACCGGCTGCTTTGGCCAGCGTGATCATCTCTTCAATGCAGGTCAACGCCCCTTTGTTATAGTCCGAAAACAGGATGAAATCATAGTCGTTGACAACCTGCTCCAGGCGGGTCAATAGCAGCTCGCTATGAGACTGTACAAATGGCTCTTCAAGATCCAACCGGACAACCTGCTGATGACGGCTGATCACACGCATCTTAGCAATGGTTGGAAGCTCAGCAACCGTCACCAATTGTGAGGCAATTTGTTCTTTTGCCAGAATCGATTCCAGCTGCCGACCGTTGTCATCTTCACCAATCAGACCCAGTAAACCAACCTGTCCATCCAGATGAGCAATGTTTTTCGCCACGTTAGCGGCACCACCAGCTTTGTCTTCAAGGCTGCTTACTTTGACAACCGGGACTGGCGCTTCAGGGGATATACGTCCTGTGTCGCCATGCCAATATCTATCCAGCATAACATCACCGACGACCAGAACTTTGGCCTGATTTAAGTTTCTCAGCGCACTCAGGTTCATGCTGATTGCTCCGCAATGACCATGTCCACGGCTTCACATAGCCAGTGGCCGATAAACATATGCGCTTCCTGGATCCGCGCGGTTTCGTCAAAATCGATGATAATCGGCAACCGGGCAATGTCTTTCACGGTTCCACCGCTGCGGCCAGTCAATGCAACCGTAAACGCACCGATTTTGTTAGCGGCTTTGAGTGCAAGGTTAATGTTTTCACTGGTACCGGATGTCGTCAGGCCAATCACCAAATCTTCAGGTTTACACAAAGCCTGAACCTGGCGTTCAAAGACAGTATCAAAGTGATAGTCGTTGCTGTGTGCGGTCAAAATGGAGGTGTCAGTCGTCAATGCAATAGACGCCAGCGGCCCACGTTCCAGCTTATAACGAACCACAAATTCAGCAGCCAAGTGTTGCGCATCAGCCGCACTGCCACCATTACCAAACCAGATCACCTTGCCACCAGCATCCAGTGTTGCTTTGCAAGCAGCCAGTAATTCCAAGGACTGGGTGTGGTAATCAGCCATTTTTGCGAACAACGCCATGTGTCGCTCTAAGCTGGCCTGATAGCTTTGTTTGATGTGATCATTGATTGACATAGTGATCCTTAAAAAATAATGCGACTTTGCATTCGTTGCAAAATCAAATATAACCCGTGTTTAAATAGTGGGGGAGACGCTTCGCACCCTATTACCAGTATACATTGACGGACAGCCAAGTGTAGCTTTCTCCGAACACGTCTTTGCCATAGGTCAGTGATGTTTCCACTTGCTTGTCATGCATATGTCGAGTGTTGGAGACGGACATCTCAACAGCTTGCTCATACGCATCACCAGTTTGACCAAGTTCATTGAGGTAATTGCTGGTATTGTCAACCGTTGAGAGTTTCATTCGCCACAGAGACTCAAGGCTCTCTCGATAACTCACTTCCAGCATATGTGCTCCTGTAGGCGCCGCGTCACCAAATGTGCGCTGATTTGCTGCAGCATGGCCCACTACAAAACCATCTATTGTGTTACCCGATTTTTCATAAATCCCGTTCACATACCAGAGACTGTGCATATTGGTATATTCGTAGCGCAGTGTGAAATCTTTCGTCAATGACGGCAGGTACACACCAAAACTGGATACCGTATTACCAAACTGGTAGTTCTTATGATTTTTAGTATCTTCCCCACCGTATTCGAGATACCACTGAACCGGTTGGATCCAATTGGTTGTGAAGGTACTGGTAATAGTAGCCCATTGATCTCCAAGCTCATTATCTTTACCACCTGTTAGTCCGCGGTTATCGTTACCGGCAGGGTCAAAATAGGCTTTTACGACATCTTTAAGATCGACTTTTCTTGGCCCTCCCCCAAACTGCATCATGCGGTTTATACCGATTTTCCAGTTATCCAACGGTTCAAAGCTAATATGCGTGCCCGCTAATTTTGGTGTACCGTCATGTAGCGCGTTCTGGTAATGAATGCCTTTCTCAACATGTTCCAGTTCAGAGTAAAATAGCTCGAAGTCGAAATTCCACCAGTTGTCGAGCGGTAAGTTTAAGCCTAACGACGCAGACAGGGGGGTTTTGGCATTGTTTGAATATACCTGAGCACTGTGCTTGAACGGCGAAAACCAGTGCTCTTTATAGCCTAAAGTCAGCTGCAGATTCTCTCCACCTAAAGCATAGAAGGTGTTATAGGGCACAACTTTGCCAGCATCTACACGATATTGTGCACCGATTTGAACCAGACTGGAATCACTGCCACGCCATACTCCCCCGATCGAGAACTCCGCATATTCACTACTGTAGTTTCCCCGGTCATTCGCAAGCTGCTGTGTTTCGCCCGAGTCTATCCGCAATTTGACACCTCGACGGGTAATCGCGTCCCTTTGCAGATAAGGCGCTAATCGTGTTTTGATACTCTGAAATAAGGCCGGATCCACTGTTTCAAGCTGAAACAGGGTTTTATTGATTTCAGTAATACGATAAGGCTTAGCCATTGGAACTGTGCCCGTTAAGGCAAACATCTGATCAATTTGGTACTCAAGAATGTTGTCTTTGCCTAACGGTAAAAAAGCCGTTGGCATGGCGAAAGACTGCGCCGCACCCAGCAGACACAAAGAAGACAGCGTGATTGTACGAAAGGACAACTTAAAACCTTTGAATTTGGAGATTTTGCCCGATCCTAGCAAATTCCCGTCCGCGGAGCACCTCAACAACTGTGATAATTTGTACGCCTGTTATCGCTTTTTTAGGCCGACAAGTTAAAATAAGCGTTTTTTACACTGATGGCTGCCATGATTAGACGTTTATATTCCCTGCTACTGCTCGTATTGTGCCCAATCATTGTGGCGTATCTGTACGTTATCAGAGGAAAAAAGAACGCCTTGTACAAGGCCAATTTCTCTGAACGGTTCGGTGTTGCCCCTTCGAGCGCCTCGCAACAAGCGATTATGGTGCATTGTGCCTCTGTCGGTGAAGTACTAGCCGCAGCACCGCTTGTCAGAGCGTTACTGGCCGAACACCCTGATACCCCGTTTATACTGACGTGTAACACGCCAACGGGTCGGGAGCAGCTCGCTCAGTTATTTGCCAAAGAGGATCAGCACATCACGATTTGCTACCTGCCCATCGACTTTGCATTCGCGACGAGACGATTTATCAACCAACTGCGCCCAAAGCTGCTGCTGGTGCTTGAAACCGAACTTTGGCCTAATTTGTTCTATTACGCCAAAAAGGCTGCCTGCCCGGTTACCGTGGTCAACGCACGCTTGTCAAAGAAGTCTCAAGCCGGTTATCAAAAAGTAGCACCACTGAGCCAATTCCTGATGGACCAGATAGATATGCTCGCAAGCCACAATAAAGAGGACGCGGAGCGGTTTGTTGAACTGGGACTGGCGAGAGAAAAAGTGACGGTAACGGGATCCATCAAGTTCGATATCAGCCTGGATGATAATCAACAGGAAAAAATTGACACCATCAAAGCGCAACTGGGTGCACGCCCAGTCTGGGTTGCGGGCTCCACGCACCCAATGGAGCACGAACAGGTGCTGGCAGCACATCAGAACATATTGGCTCAGCTGCCCGACGCACTATTGATCATTGCCCCCAGACATCCTGAACAATTCGATAAAGTGGCGGCTTTGATTGAGGCACAGGCACTCAGCTATAGCCGCCGTAGTCAGCAGTACAAAGCATCATCACAAGTCCTGCTGGCAGACACTCTGGGCGAATTAAAGCTCCTGTACGGATGTGGTCAGATCGCCTACATTGGCGGCAGCCTGATTGAACGTGGTGGCCACAACCCACTAGAAGCTGCAGCCTGCTCGGTGGGGGTTCTGACTGGACCACATACCTATAACTTTGCCCATATTTACCCCGAGCTGATCTCAATGCAAGGTGCCATAGAAGTGGCAGATCCTCAGGTGCTTGCCGATACTTTGCTGGTCTATCTGCGCTCGAAGCAAGATGCCAATGAGCTTGGTGCACACGCCAAAGCCTGTCTGGCACGCAATCAAGGCGCCATTGCGCGCAGTATTACTATGATAAACGCTCTTTTGGAAAAATAAATGCACCATATTGCCGTCAAAGCGATGCAAAACTGGGTCAGCTCAGTGATCGTAAAATATAATTTTTGCCCGTTTGCCCGTAAGGAAGTTGAGCAAAACGCCATTCATTACCGAGTCTGCGAGTCACAAAAACACGAAGATGCCGTCATGGATATGCTGGATGAGTGTCAGGCACTGACCGACACACCAGAGCGAGAAACCAGCTTGCTTATTTTTACTGCTGGCTTTGGCGATTTTGATGAGTTCTTGGATTTGGTTGATTTAGCCAATGCATTGCTGGTTGCACAGGGCTATGAGGGGGTTTTCCAGCTCGCCAACTTCCACCCTGATTATGTATTCGCTGATTCAGAGCAAGATGATCCGGCCAACTACACCAACCGTGCCCCTTACCCTGCTTTGCACGTGATCCGTGAAGCGAGTATGGCAGAGGCTTTAGAAGCCTACGACGACCCGGAGTCAATTCCGGATAATAATATCCGCCTGGCACGCAGAAAAGGGGCCGCTTTTTGGCAGCAACTGCTACGCCAATGCCACCCGCGCCAGAACTAAGCATTGGGGCGGTTAAAGCCGCCCTGCTTGCTGTTATTTTTTAACCCACTTGCCATCCACTTTAACAAAGTGGCCTGGTGCCGTTTTTGCAAAGGTTTTCTTAGCAGCCATAGCTTCCACCTGACTCAGGCTGATGCCATTTTTCTTGGCTAGTTGCTGATACTTGGCCTTGCGCTTGCTATTTACTTCATCAACCAGCTTTTGGACTTCACCGCTGCCTTTGATGACACCAAGGTAGCCAGCTGCGGTTTCTCCCACCAGACCTTGTGACTTGGCGTCATCCAGTGAAATAGCCAATACCGAAAAGCTCATGCAAGCCGCGGCAATCGTTGTCAGTAACTTAGATGCATTCATGATCTGGCTCCTTAGAATAATTCACTGTCATCGCTGAACAAGTCATCCAGCTCTTTGTCGACCTTAACACGGATCTCGTGGTCAACTTTGACGTTTAAGTTGATGGTGATAGGCTCTTTGGTTTCGACCTGTACTTTGTGCGTACAAGCCGATACCAAACAAGCAAACACCAAAGTTAGCATCCATTTCATGCTGAGTTGCTCCTATTGGTTTAACGCTTTTTCCACTTCCTGAGTGATTTCATCACTCAGGCGCAATGCCCTGAACAGGGTATAAATATTCTCACTGTGCGTATAATTAAAATTCACAGGTTGTTTTTGCTGCTTGTTCTCGCCGGCAATTTTCACAGCCAGTTCCAGCTGTCCGTCCTGAGCCATATTCACATCACAGCTCAGGGTTTCAATACTCAACTCATCCAGCACACCAAACACAGTTTCCAGCTCCGGACGCTGAGATTTTAGTGCATTAAACGAGGCATTATCTTCTACTTTCAGCATGCTATCTACCTCATTACTGAGATAGCCATCGCGGATCTCAGCCTGGCCGTCGCGCATGAACACAGGTAACCTGCCAAATACTCGACCATGTAGTTCAACCCCGGACTCTCGGCCGGCTTCAGAGAGCGACATCAAGTCAAGACCGCTGGCCGTCACTACAATCTCCTGGTCCTGCTTACTCAGTAAGATCTGCTCGGCCGCCAACTGACCGCCAAAGACTTTGGCACTAAACTCACGTAATACCGGCAGATTGTTATCTGACGTTAGCTGACCCCGCACCTCTGTCAATACAGGCCCAGAGCGCACTTGTGTGATACTCAAGGGTGAAGACTCTATGATTAATTCACCAGCATGCCATTTGCCCTTTACAGGTAAATCCAGCTCAGAGACATAATGGTGCTCATACAAAAATGCAGCATCATCCACGTTAAGCTGAAAATCAAATATCTGACGCGTTAATTCACCAGAAATCTCGGCATTTATCAGACCCTGCTCAATATTAAGCTTAGGTGCAAACTGGCTGGCCAACGATTGCATTGCGCCCAGGCCGTGCTCGGCCAGAGTCAGAGTAAATGGCATCAACCCCGCTTCCAGACGATGTGTGAGCTGCAACTCAAGATTATCCAGAGTGAGCCGGTGCTCTAACGTCAATTGCTCGCTGCCTACGACATTTCCTTCGCTTTGCAGTGCAACATCTCTGAGGACTAATTGCGGATGCGCGAGCAGCTCTATCGTTGAACGCCCTGTCAGCTCACCCTTTGGCCCTTCTGGTTGCCACTGACCGGTAAATTCCAGGTGCTGGTTAAAATCTTTGCCGCGAACCTCATCATGTTTAAATGAGCCAACCTGAACGTCTGCTTTAATGATTGTTTCCAGCAGTCCGTTGACGTTCCCCTGACCGCTGAAGGCTAAACCGCGACCCTGAACTGAGCCTATCTGATAGCGCTCGGCTTGTGTTTCTAGCTCCCACTTCACCTGTTTAAATAGCGTATGCTCCGCCAGTTTATTGTCTGCAGTCATGGCCAATACTGTACTAGTGGACAGGGTGCCTGACAGGTTATCCAATTTTACCTCTTGCAGCGATACTGAATTGGCCCTTGGCTGCAGTGTGGTATTGAACGTCAGCAGCTCAGCCAAATTTCCGGCCAGTGAAAACTGACCTTGTAACCCTAGTTCCTGCCAGTCGAAGGGCAGCCCTGCCGGTGCCTGAGACACTGCAATGGTGGTAGTACCTGCACTCTCCAGCTGCATGTCAGCAAGCAAAAAATCCGCTTGCACATCAAGGAGATTAAGTACCTCGCTTTGATGTGAAACTCTCAACTTACCATGCATCTGCTGCCCGGCAATCTGATACTCCAGTTCACTAAGCGTGGCTGACGTGGCTTCATTCGCCCCATACACAGATAATATTGGTAAGCTGACCATTTGCGCATTAAATGTCACAGGCTCTGCCATCTGGACCTGCCACAGCCCTGACCAGAGGGTGTCCAGCCAGGTCTCAGGCAACTGAGCAAACATCGACTCGCACCCAAGTGCGTTCACGCCAATCGGTAGCTGACTCAGGTCCAGCTTGCCGCTACTGCTGGTGAGGTCCCATTGCCCAGAGATAACCCCATTGACCTGGATCACTGGCTGACACAGAGCCAATGGGTAAGCCAATAAGCTGTCCAGCTGGATATCCATATTGACAGCCTGACCATCAAATGTTGATTCTATGGTTCCCGCCAGCTCAGAAACCGTCAAGGGGAGCTTTGCTTGCTGTAACAACGTCTGTATAACCGGACTGGACAATCTCAGTGCTGCACGCAATTGTGTATCGCTCAGGGCAACATCTGCCTCCACATCCCCGCTGATGGCAAAAGCGAAATCCTCCTTCTGCATTACACTGAGATTAAGCGGCTCTGGCAGTAACGGACTGATTAGGGTAAGCGCCTCAATCTGAAGACTGGGCATGCCTTCTGGCAAATCGAGCTCCAATGGCGCCGGGGAATGCGTCACCTCAGTCGTATTATCGGCCTCGGTATGCTGATGAGTCACCATCATACTGGCTACCTGAAAGTGATCACCATCAAAGGTCGCGTTACTGACTTCAACCGACACCGCTTCACTGCGCCAGCAGAGTCGTTCAATCGCCAGGCGATCCCAGCTATCGACTGACCAGTCCAGGCACTCTAGTAAGCCCTGCTCTTCAGTCAATATCTGCTTGCCAATGGTGAGTGTCAGTGGCACGCGAAAATAATAGACAGTGATCCCTATCGTAAACAGAGCAAATAGCAGAATAAGAAAAAAGCGCCGCATAGGTACCAGCTAATCAGTGAAAACTGGTTTAAGTGTAAGGGATCTTGATGGCGATGTAATGTCTGCCAAAGTAAGAAGATGTTAAGCTTGCAAAAGTCCCTTACAAGTTGGCCGCCACTTTGGCCATTACACGCGACTATAACTTGCCCTTGCGCTTGAGCTCTTCCAGTCGCTCACGCTCAGCGAGGATCATTTTTATCATGTTAACGCGAATATCCGCTTCCTGTTGCTTATATTCGGACAACTGCTGTTCAAGCACTTCGATTTCATCCACTTTTGATGCGTCACGATATTGCTTCAAACCGATATGCTCAATTGCCACTGACTCCTCTGATGTATCAGCTTCTGCGTGCTGTTGTACCTGCAAGTGGCGCTGCTGAACGGACTGCATTAACTTGTTGATCTGGGATTGTAATTTGCGCATCAAGGCCTGGATCAGCTCCATGGCTTTTTCCAGATCCTCATAATCCTCTTTGAAAACCGGGTTGTCTTCTTTGTATTGTCCCGCCTCTTCATCCAGCTCTTTTGACAGCAACGGGGGGACTGTGTCGACCTCCTCGCCACTTTGTGCTTCTTCGCCTGGAGTAGCATCAGAGACTTTATCGCTGTTATTGCTAACTTGCGAATGCGATACGGGCTTACTTACAGACGCGGTGCCTGGGTGTATTTGTATATCCATACTCACTCCTTGATTGCCATTATTGGCCTCCTGCACCGCTTTGGTGATTAGGAGTGCCGCTAATTCAAACAACTTATCGGTCTTTGCACAGAAAACTTAAGGAGAGAAAGTATAGGGCACAAATAATACTAAACGATGAACAGGATGATGTTGCAAGCAATAAAAAAGGCCACCGAAGTGACCTTTTTTCATAAAGCTAGTGAGGCAGTGCAGACTAATTCGTTCTGAAGCGGCGGCCCGGCTTTTCGTCCCTGAAAAGCGTTCGACTAACTGCGAAACTTCGTTTCGGTTATTAAGGCACTGCATATTGATTCGTCCTGAAGCGGTGATCCGGCTCGTCATCCATGACTCGCGTAAAACACGCTGCGAAACTTCGTTTCGGTCGTGTTTTACCCAACATTCTTACGTGCATTACGGAACATACGCATCCACGGGCTGTCCTCTTTCCACTCATCCGGGTGCCAAGAGTTCGCTACTGCACGAAATACTCGTTCTGGGTGTGGCATCATCACGGTTGCACGACCGTCCGTTGAGGTAATACCGGTAATACCTTCAGGTGAACCATTCGGGTTGTTCGGGTATTGCGTTGTTGGATTACCATAGTTATCAACATATTGAACAGCGACTGTGCCAGACTCAAGTGCCGCTTTCACTGCCGCATCGTTGGCAAACTCAGCATGGCCTTCACCGTGAGAGACCGCGATTGGCATACGAGAGCCAGCCATACCCTGGAAGAATACCGACGGGCTTTCTTGTACTTCAACCAGACTGAAACGTGCTTCAAAACGCTCTGACTTGTTGGTTACAAAACGTGGCCAGTGCTCAGTGCCCGGGATCAGCTCTTTCAATGTCGATAGCATCTGACAGCCGTTACACACACCTAAGCTGAACGTGTCTTGACGCTCAAAGAAGGTTTGGAACTGATCGCGTGCCATGTCATTGAACAGGATTGACTTAGCCCAACCTTCACCGGCACCCAGTACGTCACCATACGAAAAGCCACCACAGGCTACCAGACCTTTGAATTCTTCAAGTGTCAGGCGACCTTCCAGGATGTCACTCATGTGTACGTCGACTGCGGCGAAACCTGCACGGTTAAAGGCGGCTGCCATTTCAACGTGTGAGTTAACGCCTTGCTCACGCAAAATAGCCATCTTAGGCTTAGCACCGGTTGCAATGTAAGGTGCAGCTACGTCTTCATTTAAATCGAAGCTCAATTTAACGTTCAGACCTGGATCTTTCTCGTCAAACTTAGCATCAAATTCTTGCTTAGCACACTCAGGGTTATCACGAAGTGCCTGCATCTTATAAGTCGTTTCAGCCCAGATAGTACGTAATTCAGTACGTGTATTGGCAAGTACTGCTTCGCCGCCACGGTTGAAGATCACTTTATCTTCTGTGTTTAACGCACCGATAGTGTGGCTAATAGCGCCAAGGCCGTTTTCAGCTAACACAGCTTCAACTGCTGCAAGGTCGTCGTTACGAACCTGAATCACAGCACCCAGTTCTTCGTTGTAAAGCGCTTCAATGTCAGAGCCTGTCAGGCTATCCAGGTTTACCGTAACACCTGTGCGACCTGCGAAGGCCATTTCCGCTACCGTTGTGAATAAACCACCGTCTGAACGGTCGTGGTAAGCCAGTAGCTTCTCGTCAGCCACAAGCGCTTGCATCGCGTTGTAGAAGCCTTTTAGCAGCTCCGGGCTATCAACGTCAGGCGTCTTATCACCAAGCTGCTTGTAAACCTGTGCAAGGCTTGATGCACCCATGCGGTTTTGACCGGCACCTAAATCAACCAGGATCAGGCTTGAGTCACCTTTATCAGTGCGAAGCTGAGGTGTGACTGTTTTACGAATGTCTTCTACACGGCCAAATGCAGTGATGATAAGAGAAAGTGGTGCAGTAACCGCTTTGTCTTCACCGTTGTCTTGCCATGTTGTCTTCATTGACATTGAGTCTTTACCCACCGGGATCGTCAGGCCCAGTGCTGGACACAACTCTTCACCTACCGCTTTAACTGCTTCGTAAAGACCTGCGTCTTCACCTGGGTGACCTGCTGCGGCCATCCAGTTTGCAGATAGCTTGATGTTCTCAAGACCACCTATATTTGCGCCAGCAATGTTCGTTAACGCTTCTGCGACGGCTAAACGTGCTGATGCACCATAGTTTAGCAGTGCCGCAGGTGTGCGCTCACCCATTGACATGGCTTCACCGTGGTAAGTGTCAAACGCCGCTGCGGTTACCGCACAGTTTGCTACCGGTACCTGCCAGGGGCCAACCATTTGGTCACGTGCAACTAAACCAGTTACCGTACGGTCACCAATGGTGATAAGGAATGTTTTCTCAGCAATGGTCGGCAGACGAAGCAAACGCTTAGCCGCTTCTTCTACATCAATGCTATCTGTGTTTAGTGCTTCACCTTCAACTTGCTTTGACTCAACGTCACGGTGCATCTTAGGTGCTTTACCAAGTAGCACTTCAAGTGGAAGGTCAACTGGATTGTTCTCAAAGTGGCTATCCGCAACGGTCAGGTGACGCTCTTCAGTTGCTTCACCAATGACCGCGTACTGTGCGCGCTCACGCTTACAGATTTCTTCAAATCGTGCGAAGTCTTCTGCCGCAACAGCCAGTACGTAACGTTCTTGTGATTCATTACACCAGATTTCATGTGGTGCCATGCCCGGCTCATCGTTCGGGATGTTACGTAGTTGGAATTTACCACCGCGGCCACCGTCATCTACAAGCTCAGGGAATGCATTTGAAAGGCCACCCGCGCCCACATCGTGGATAAATGCGATGGGGTTTTCGTCGCCCAGCTGCCAACATTTGTCGATAACTTCCTGACAACGACGTTCCATCTCTGGGTTTTCACGCTGTACAGAAGCAAAATCTAAGTCTTCGTTAGACTGGCCCGATGCCATGGATGATGCAGCACCACCACCCAGACCGATGTTCATCGCAGGGCCACCAAGGGCTACTAGCTTAGCGCCGACAGGGATTTCGCCTTTTTGAACATGCTCAGTACGGATGTTACCCAGACCACCTGCAAGCATGATTGGCTTGTGGTAACCACGTACTTCTTCGCCGTTATGGCTGTTTACTTTTTCTTCGTAAGTACGGAAATAACCCAGCAGATTAGGGCGACCAAACTCGTTGTTGAACGCCGCGCCACCTAAAGGGCCGTCGATCATGATGTCGAGTGCATTAACAATACGACCTGGCTTGCCAAAATTACTTTCCCACGGCTGCTCAAAACCTGGAATGCGCAGGTTAGATACCGTAAAACCAACCAGACCTGCTTTTGGCTTAGAACCACGGCCTGTTGCGCCTTCGTCACGAATTTCACCACCAGAACCCGTTGATGCGCCAGAGAATGGCGCAATCGCTGTTGGGTGGTTATGGGTTTCAACCTTCATCAGGATCTCAATGTTTTCCTGATTGTAGCTGTACTCACCGTCTTTATTCGGGAAGAAACGACCCGCTTTAGACCCCTTCATTACCGCTGCGTTATCTTTATAAGCAGACAGTACGTTTTCCGGGTGTGTTTCGTAAGTATTCTTGATCATTTTGAACAGTGACTTAGGCTGTTCTACACCGTCGATTGTCCAGTCGGCATTAAAGATTTTATGACGACAGTGCTCAGAGTTCGCCTGTGCGAACATGAATAATTCGATGTCGTTCGGGTTACGGCCTAGTTTAGTGAAGTTCTCAACCAGATAGTCAATTTCATCGTCCGCTAATGCAAAACCTTGCTCTACGTTTGCGGTAACAAGCGCTTCACGGCCACCACCTAAAATATCAACCGATGACATTGGGCGCGGCTCTTCAACGCGGAATAACTGGCCCGCGTCTTCCAGTGTGTTATGCACTGACTCAGTCATGCGGTCGTGCAATAGCTTAGCGACCTCAGCTGTCTGCTCAGCGCTCAGTGTGCCCTCAACATAGTAAGCAATACCACGCTCTACGCGGTGTACTTTATCCAGGCCGCAGTTGTTAGCAATGTCTGTTGCTTTAGATGCCCAGGGCGAAATAGTACCAATTCGCGGCGTAACTAAAATCAGGGTTCCTTCAGGCGCATGTTCGGCAATGGTCGGGCCGTACTTTAAAAGCTTGCTCAGCTTGTCCAGTTCAGACTCAGAAAGTTCCGCTGTCAGGTCAGCAAAATGCATGAACTCGGCATACACGCCAGTGACTGGCAATTGCGCATCGTTACAGCTTTTAAGGATTTTTTGAACTTTGAAATCAGAAAGTGCAGGTGCACCACGTAGGATCAACATAGGTATTTTCATCCGGGGTTAAGGATTGAACGATATTTTGGGCCGCTATTATAGTCGATTTGGCCTCCTTATTTAACTCAAATTTAGCAATTATCGAAAAAAAGCCCCTTCACAAAAGCGCCGTTAATTGCGAGCATGGACCCCTCTGCGACCCTCATTTAACCAAGGAGCCAAAAGTCACTTATGCGTTTGCTTTCCTCTGTGCTGATACTGTGCTGTTTGTTGTTATTGAGCAGCTGCGAAAAAATGCCAGCCACTCAGTTACAACGGATCAAAACACAGGAAGTGATCCGCATTGGCACTTTGGTTGGACCCGCCACCTTTTATCAGGGCATTGGCGGTGAACAGGGGTTTGAATACGAACTGGCAGAGCAGTTTGCTGATGAACTGGGCGTTGAGTTACAGATGGTGCCCTTTTTCAGTCTGAAAAAGCTGTTCGAGCGCCTGCAAAGTGGCGATCTGGACATTGCAGCTGCCGGGCTCAGTTATCATCCGCAGCGTGCTGCCCATTTTCGGTTTGGCCCCAGCTATCGGGAGATCAGCCAAAAATTAGTTTTTAAACAAGGGAATATCCGACCACGTAACTTTGCTCAGTTGAGCGGCCCCGTCACCGTTTTGGCCGACAGCCACCATGTGCTCTCTTTACAAACTGCACAGCAGCAGTATCCCGAGCTGAGCTGGCAGGCGGTCGACGACCGGGACCAGGAAGAACTATTGCAGGGGATCATTGATGGTGACGTTCAGTATACCGTTGTCGATTCGCACTCTCTGGCACTGTTTCGGCGCTATCATCCCAATGTCAGTATTGCCTTTTCAGTCACTCAGGCCGATCCGGTTGCCTGGGTGCTGCGTCACGATAAAGACGATTCATTATTCGCGTTACTGCCACCGTTTTTTGCCAAGATGCAACACTCTGCACAGCTGGCGGCACTCGAAGAAAAGTACTTTGGTCATGTCAAACGCTTTAATTATGTCAACACCCTGGCTTTTGTCGAAGCGAGTAAAACCACGCTGCCCAAATATCAGGACTGGTTTATTCAATATGCGGAGCAACACCAGCTCGACTGGCGCTTACTGGCCGCATTGAGTTATCAGGAATCCATGTGGAACCCCAGAGCTAAGTCTCCCACAGGCGTGCGTGGGATCATGATGCTGACCCAACGTACCGCCAAACAGGTGGGTGTAACTCATAGGCTGAAACCCGAACAAAACATACGCGGCGGTGCCCGTTATCTGCGTAAGCTCATCAACCGTATTCCCAAACAGATCAGTGCACCAGACAGAACCTGGTTCGCACTGGCTGCGTATAATGTCGGGTGGGGTCATGTGAATGATGCACGTAAGCTGACCGAACGCCAGGGCGCAGACCCGATGAGCTGGGCCGAGGTAAAAAAACGACTACCACTGCTCACCAAAAAGCGCTACTATCGAAAGACAAAATATGGATATGCGCGCGGCGATGTGGCAGTAACTTATGTGGATAATATTCGCCGGTACTACGACGCCCTGATCTGGTTAGATGACAATGGGGCCCTTCAAGTCAATAAAGACTCAGAGCAACCAACCAACTGATCTGCCAGGCACTGTGTTATACCAATTTGCTTAATTAAGTGTTCTATTTTGAGGCGAGAAAATAGGGTCGATAACAAGGCAAAAATTTGCGAGCTTATACTTTAGGTAAAGGTTCTAAATAAGAAATTTTTAACGCCGTTAACGCCATATTTGCTCCGTCAAATTGAACAGGTATTAAGTGAAATTGGTATTAAGTATCCGGTATTATATCCTGACTCTGTCATTAAGCTGACATACTATTACGCTATAGCTGTCGCGCGTAGTTGTTCTCTCACTCAAAATGGAGGTTACGATGCTAAGAAGACGTCGTACTCATCAATTTAAGCGTAACACGCGCAACACGAATCCAAATCGTCGCCGTATTATGCTCCGCAACATTCACCGTAAAATTTTACTGCGCCGCCGTATCTATGCATTGATCCAGATAGCGGCAGACGAAAGAGCGGCTCAACCCTGAGCCGCTTTGTCGTTTAAGTCGGCCTGCCTGGCCTTTTTCTGTGCTTTTATCTCTTTACGACGGCGTCGAAAGAACGCCGATAACTTATCACCACATTGCTCTGCTAATACCCCTGACGTAACCTCAACCTGATGATTGAGTTTGGGGTCCTGCAATAAGTTCATTATGGACCCCGCGGCACCCGTTTTCGCATCCGATGCGCCAAACACCACCCGCTTAATACGACTATGCACCAGCAGGCCGGCACACATAGGACAAGGTTCTAACGTCACATAAAGGGTGCAATCTACCAGCCGATAATTTTCAATACGCTGCCCGGCGTCTCTGATCGCCAACATCTCGGCATGAGCGGAAGGATCATGGCAGCAAATCGAGCGGTTCCAGCCGGCCCCAACCAGCTCCCCATTTTTCACCACCACGGCGCCAACCGGGATCTCATTTTCCTGCTCGGCCTTGTCGGCATACTCCAGTGCCCGCTGCATCCAATAAAGATCTTGCTGTTGTTCGTCCACCTGTGTGCTCCTGGGTACAAAATGAGAGATATTTTAGCGTATTGTCGCGAACTGCGCACTGTGACAGTTATATTGCTAAAATTAGCAAATTGCCATGGCTCATTGACATCAATTTAAGCTATAATTCGCCGCTTTTTTTATTTGACGAGCTCAACACACACGGGTAAAACATGAAATTTCCGGGCCGCAGAAGACATAAACATTATTTTCCAGTCGAAGATAAAGACCCTATAATTAACCAGTTACACGTCGTCGACCGACTTAAACGCAACTACATTTGTGGTATAGACCAAATCGTAGTAGACATCGAAGCTAAGGTTGATCAGGCCTTCCTTGATGAGTTTGGGCTGCAACGCGGTATGTCTCAAGTGATAGACAATGATGTCACCAACGCGCTCTATGACCGCCTGAAACGTGATGACATGATTGACTATGAATTTGCTGGCGGCACCATAGGGAACACGATGCACAACTACTCCGTGCTGGCAGATAGCCGCTCGGTATTGTTGGGCGTTATGAGCGAAAACATTCAAATAGGCAGCTATGCCTACAAGTTTTTGTGTAACACTTCCAGTCGCGTCGATCTCGATTACCTGCAACCAGTGCCCGGCCCTATCGGCCGTTGCTTTACCCTGATTGATGACAGTGGCGAACGTACCTTCGCGATCAGTGCCGGTATGATGAATCACCTTAAGCCAGAGTCCATTGACAAATCGTTGATTGAGAACGCCTCGGCCTTGGTGATTAGCGCCTATCTGATGCGCACCTCAGGCGCGGAAACCATGACTCAGGCAACCATGCAGGCAGTGAAGTATGCTAATGATGCGGGTGTGCCTGTCGTACTAACACTCGGCACTAAGTTCCTGATCGAACAAGACCCAGCCTGGTGGGCTGAGTTTGTCGAAAAACACGTCGATATTCTTGCCATGAACGAGGAAGAAGGCGAAGCCATCACCGGCTTTGACGATCCCTTGCTGGCCGCCGACAAAGCGCTGGACTGGGTAGACTTAGTGATCTGTACCGCCGGACCAAAAGGTCTGTTTATGGCCGGTTACGTCGATGATGAGAAGAAACGCGAAACCGAATACCCGCTCCTGCCTGGCGCCATTCCTGAATTCAATCAATATGAATTCTCACGGGCAATGCGTCGCAGTGCTTGCGAAAAGCCAATCAAAGCATACAGTCACACCGCCCCTTACATGGGTGGTCCAGACACCATCAAAAATACCAATGGTGCCGGGGATTGTGCACTGGCTGCGGTATTGCACGACCTGTCTGCCAATGTGTACCACAAGATCAACGTACCCAATTCGGCCAAGCATGAGCAACATGCCATCACCTATTCTTCACTGGCGCAGATCAGCAAATATGCTAACCGTGCCAGCTATGAAGTATTAGTACAGCATTCGCCGCGCTTGTCACGTGGATTACCTGAACGTGAAGACTCGCTGGAACAGACCTACTGGGACCAGTAAACAACAAAAATGGGAGCCGCGGCTCCCATTTTTGTGTCTCTGCACTCAGTTAAAACAGCGCGGTACCCAGTTTTTCGGCCAGCTTCTCAAGCGCCGCAATCCCGGCCACGGAATTACCCACTTTATCCAGCCCTGGTGACCACACCGCCACCGTAAACCGCTCAGGCGCGACCGCAATAATGGTGCCCGACACCCCGGATTTACCCGGCATTCCTACCCGATAAGCAAAATCTCCGGCGGCATCATATAATCCACTGGTAAACAAAAGAGAATTGAGCTGTTGAGTCTGGCGTGTGCTCAATACTCGCTGGCCACTTTGCTGACACACACCACCGGTTGAAAGGTAAGAAAACGCCCGGGCTAACTCACATACATTCAGTTCAATGGCGCAAAAGTTAAAATACGACCACAGTACCTCTTCAACCTGGTTGTCAAAATTGCCAAATGACTTCATCAAATACGCCATGGCAGCATTGCGATAGCGGTGATCATACTCTGACTGTGCTACCACCTTGTTGATCCCCACTTTAGGATTGGCGGTATGGCTGCGGTAGCTCTCAAGCATAGTATGGATTGGCGCACTCAGACGGCTGAACAAAGCATCACAGGTAACAATGGCACCGGCATTGATAAAAGGGTTACGGGGAATACCATTTTCAAACTCAAGCTGAGTCAATGAGTTAAATGCCGTGCCCGACGGCTCTTTACCTACCCGCTGCCAAAGTTCATCGCCATAACGCTGCAAGGCGAGCGTCAGAGTCATCACCTTGGAGACAGACTGAATGGTAAAGCGGCTATCGCAGTGACCAGCACGATAAGTCTGCCCGTCGGCAGTGTGCAAGGCGATGGCAAATTGTCCCAGTGGTTGCTCAGCCAAAGCGGGAATATAATCGGCCACTTTTCCCTGATGGGACAAGGGCTGCACTTGCTGTGCAACCTGCTGCAAAATGGCCTGATAATCGGGCGTAGCTGTAGTCATAGAGAGCAAATATCATATCAAAAAGCACAATAGCGCGAGTGTAACAGATCTGCGCCCACAAAAAAGCCGCACTGATATCGCTCAGTGCGGCTTTTTAGCTAATAATTTGGCCCGATTTACTTAGTAAACAAGTCTTTGATATTGGCCAAATCTGATTTCCCGGCGATCAGCTCGTCTGGCGTTAGCCCTGACAGCTCATGGGGGAAGACCAACCATTCATCCGACTCATGAATAAAATAATCCGGCGTCATAGGGACTTTTTTATTCGTTGGCTTGTAATATGGACAAGCAACACGAATGTCTTTTGGCAGATTCAGACGCATCAGCTCTTCGAGCTTTTCACGTAACGCATAAATACTGCGACCAGAATCAAATACATCGTCCACAATAAGTAACGAGTCGCCGGCATTTGCGTTTTCGATAATGTAGTGCAAACCGTGCACTTTGATCTCTTTCGACTGCTTGCCAATACCATAATAGGACGAGGTACGCACAGCAATGTGATCTGTTTCTATGCCTTTGTAATCGTAGTACTCCTGAACCGCAATACCGATAGGCGCGCCGCCACGCCAAATACCGATAATAAAGTCGGGACGAAAACCGTCTTCATAAACCTGAGCCGCCAGTCGAAATGAATCTTCAAGTAATTGTTGCGCCGTGATATAGCACTTGTCAGACATACAAACCCCGTGTCATTGAGCAAAGAACACCGCGCAAACCTGTGTTTTAACGTGCCACTACAGACACCACAGCAATCAGCGCGGCTGAGAATAACTTATAACCGAGTATTTTAGCTGAGTCGAAAAAGAATTGCTTGCGCTAGCGCAGTTTTTTTACAGGATGATGACTAGCCTTAAGATCTCAGAGGCTAAAATATCACAACCAGTAGAAGAGCGAGTCAAAACCGTCATGCTTTTTTCATACACTGCTCATTTGTGAACTCATGGGTTCTGTCCTAGCTCACTGAGGGTTATAACCAAGCTAGAAGCGAGCTTAGCGGTTAAAGACTTACCGTATATTGTGCTTTTTACGGGAACACTCACACTCTCACTACTCAACCCGACTTCAATACTGATAGGTGATGGGCATAAATCAATCAGCTCAGCTGGGATGATAAGCTGTTCTTCGACGCTAAAATTATCCGGGTCAACGGTCACATCACTGCTTAATACCATAGTTTGTTTAGCGTTACACTTTTCACCTTCTTTCAATGTACGGATCTGAAAATAGTAACTTTTTAAATCGCTGGCTGAATTGGGATCCCATGTAATGATGACATCATTACCTGAATAGACGAACGTATCATAGTCTTGCTCGCTGACTGGGTAAGTTAACTCTACAAGTTGAGGAAACTCAATTGGATAACTATCTATTTGCTTTGATTGCCTGTTAATACTAAGTTGCCATTGGCCATCAACGGAAGCCGATATATTTTCTGACGCCCAGTACAGGTTACAACAATAGTCTGTGCCTGTTGTTTTTGACCGGTTACGGGCCGTGATTTCAATCTCGCCAGGACCGGCTAAGATCACAGAGTCATTCCCAGTCAAAGTTGCGCGCTTTGTGTTTTCATCGGCAAGCCATACTTCGCCAATTACTTCCGATTTTAGATGAGTGCCTCGCCATTCGGAAATACTAATGTCGATATTACTTAGGGTAAAATTAGCCTCTGATATCTCATCAGAAGATTTACCACTACAACCTGCCAGAGTCAGTATTAACATGCTTAAGAGTATCGGCTTTGTCATGATGTTACGTTTCCTTGTTGAGGCAGCCACAATGGCTGCCAATTTCTAAAATTAATCTATTCCAATATCTGATTTGGAAAATAATATAATGCGATGATCATAATGCTTCTTGACACTTGCATTGTAGTAGCGAGATACATCAAAAGCAGCCCTATCCAACGCGGAAGATGCACTAACAAAACTCATGCGTCCCGTTATGTCGTCTGTATCTCTGATACCTCTGTCATAGCCAATGGCCCAGGAAGCGGCATTATCCATCTCCCGAGAAATATCGTAGTAGAGCTGAATATAACTGCCGTTATCATCGGAGCGGGCGCTGCTATTAACTCTGTATCAGGCCTTGAAGTTGACCTGATCTGTAAGTATTCAGCCGTATTATCCCATGCCCGCTAATACTCTCTCGCAGGAACAGCGGTCAAGACTCGAAGGGCCTTTCGATTGGCTGCCTTCTGGGCGGTACTAATCAACACGATAGATAAACTAACAAAGCGGATAAATTTTATTCTGTCAAATCAACTAACTTTTACCGGATACAGATTCTTTCAACGTAATTCTTTGCTGCATTTTAAAATCGAAAAAAGTCACAGTATTTTTATGCTGCTTGGTTTGTACAACACGCTTTTCTTTATCTTCAAAGCTAAAAGTGACCTGAATATCTATTGGTTGTGGGCATAAAGTAATTATATCTGCTGGAATAACCAGCTCTCCATTCAGGTCAGATAGGTTTGTAGTAAACTCCCTTTCAATAAACTCTTCTCCACTACAAAGGTTGGAACCTTCACTTTGAGTCGCTATACTAAAGCGTATCTTAATAAGATCTTTGGCAGTATCAGGATACCAGGTCAACACAACATCGTTTCCAGAAAAAATGAATTGCTCATAGTGGGATGCGGCACCTGGGTATATAAATTGAATCATTTGAGGTAATGAAAGGTCAAAGCTTTCGATTACTTTACTATTGCGCGTTAGTGCCACCTCCCAGATATTGTCGTTTGCATACAGGTGTGATGTAACTGGGTAACTTGATATATTTATCTGACAACACTGCTCTGCAGAGGTGCTGGTTTTGGGTATGTTAGATGCTGCAACTGTTTGTCGATCTGGGCCCGTAAAGATCAATTTATCTTGACCGCTCAGTTTCACTTTTCCTTGTTCCTTTTCATAAAGAGGAAACCTACCAGTGTAACTTATATCTGTTTTTCCAGCATAATTCGGGTCCAATTGAATAGCTGTCAATGTAATATCTTTAAAAAGAAAAGACTCTGGTTTCACTTCATTTGAATCTTTACTCTCGCAGCCCATCAATACTAGTGTACTTAATAGTAAGTATTTTTTCATAAACTAATTTCCTTTTTTATTTAGGAACGTGGCAAACGCCACGCTCTGCAAGCCTTAGCGTAGGCCTAGATATTCTTTCTTAAAATGTATATTCGAGTGGTCCAATTGAACATCATGTGTATTCCCGTCCCAAAAATATTGACCCAAATACACCCGTTTATTAAAAGTATAACCATCAAATGCAGATGCCGTACTCACAAAGCTCATCCGTCCTGTTATCCAATCACCCACAGCTATTCCCCTGTCATAACCTATGGCCCAGGAAGAAGCTTGATCCATTTCCCGTGAAATCTGATGATAAAGCTGAATATAACTGCCGTTATCATCGGAGCGGGCGCTGCTGTGTAACTCGGAACTACTCGGCTATTATCAATTTCAATTCAGTTGATTATGATAAGCAGGAAACGTCCACTGTTAATTGAGTCCTTAAGAGCGCAGGGGGACTTGTTATTATTCTGGTTTATAAGGGCCATCTTCGTAGAGAGATATCATCTGAACCATTTCGAAATCAATAAAATGAAAGGTATTCTTTTGTATTTGAGTAGTAATAGTTCGCTGCTCTTCGTTGTCGTAATCAAGCGTTATGTCAATCGCAACTGGCTGAGGGCAAAGTGCTATTTTATCGGCGGGAATAACTAACTCTCCATTTAATTCTGAGAGGTTGTCTGCGCGCTCCTCAGTAATTGCATCCTGCCCGCTACAAAGAGCCTGCCCTTCATGCTGAGTGCCTATTGTATAGCGAACTCGAATGAGATCTTTGGCGGTCTCAGGATGCCAAGTTAAAATCACATCGTTACCGGTAAAAGCGAATTGTTGATAGTCAACAGACGCACCTGGATAAATAAACTGTGCCATCTGAGGTAAAGCTAATTCAAAGCTTTCCATGACTTTACTATTTCGGGTCAGCTCCGCAAGCCAGGTATGGTTTTCTTGATACTGATACTGCGTATCTCTCAGCCCAGATATCTCCAGCTTGCAACATTGCTCGGCAAAGGAGCTGGTTTTGGGGATGTTCTGGGCGCTGTACTGCTGTTCATTCGGACTTGTAAATACTAATCGATCCTGAGCACTTAGCTTGATTTTACCTTGCTCTTTGCCATACAAGTAAAACTCACCGTTAAAGCTCAATCCCGAGTTATTGGCACTGTCGCTGTAGTTGGGATTCAATTGCGCAACACTGAGAGTTGCACTCTTAAACTCAAAGGACTCAGGTGCAACTTCGCTAGAGTTTTTGCTGTCGCAGCCCGCCAATGAAAATAATAAGATAAACGCTATTTTTCTCATACTTTACCTCCTTTGGGGTAACATATTGTCACCCCGAACCATTAGAAAACTATAGTTTTAAATCATTGATTTTGAAAAATATTAACCTATGGTCATTGTGTTCTGATGTATAATATTTGGTTTCTTCAAATATATGACCATCAAACGCAGATGCCGAAGTAACAAAGCTCATTCTTCCAGTTGTCCAGTCACCCAGCAAAATCCCCCTGTCGTAGCCAATGGCCCAGGAAGGCGCTTTATCCATTTCCCGTGAAATCTGATGATAAAGCTGGATATAGCTGCCGTTATCATCGGAGCGGGCGCTGCTATATAGCCGGGAGTGTCGGCCACCGGACAGGTGCCATTGAATATCCACCTTGAGATCCAGTGAGCGATTGCCGGTGTAGACTCCTGGAATAGATCTACCATCGTCAGAACCATAACTGATGGCCGTAGTATCGGTGCCGCTCATATAGGCAAAGTAATTATCCAGACTACGGATATGGTTTCGTAAGGTGTTGTTTGCCGCGCTGCCCTCATGCAGATCTTTGAAAGTTGTGCTGGTAAAAATGTCTTTGATTGAGCGCAGGCGATCGCGCTCACGGCGGCACTCACTGCGCTTGGAACCACTGAAAGGGTAACGAACGCCGCATCTCATTTTATTGGCCTGATTTTCAATCTCATAGGCAAAGCTGATCACATCTGCCGGCATATGTACGCCCCTGAAGGGGGCATCTACAGCCACAAAGTTTTTCACCTTATGGTTAAAGCCTTCTTTTTCCAGATACCCTAGTGCCAGCCGCCCGGCTACGCCACCCATGGAATGTCCTACTAAGCGAATTTCACTGCTCTGCGCCGCCAGTGTTTTAAGTGCTGCCGCCAGTGCTTTGGCGTTGTGGCGAACTCCGTCATCCTGCTTGGCATAGCGGAACACCACCAGATCATAACCACTATTAAAGGCATGTCTGAATCGACTTTCGTAAAGCTTTGAGTACCTTGAAAAGTTATCCAACACCTCTCGCTCAATGGGCACCCGATTGGGTGTAAAGCCCCGCATATCAAAATTATAGCCCTGTACCAGTACAATGGGTTTATTCAGCCGCTTATCATTGCCATAGCGGATGCTGATATGACCTCCTGTCTCAGTAAACGGGCGTGAGGCATACTCTTCACAAATCCTGAATCCGCCTTCCTGTGGCACAATATCACTGGCTCCGAGTTCCAGCCCGTCGCTGTAAAGTACAGGTTTATCAACTCCCAAGGGTTGCTCATCATCCCAGCGCCAGCGAATACACACATACCGGTAACGAGTCACATCAGTAGTAAAGCTGCGGTTTGGATAAACTGTGTATCCACTGTCGAATCGAGTTCGGGTTGGAGGAGGGTTAAAATCGTCGCAATTACGCTGCATGGGCATGAGCGCATCGGGGCTGCGCCTTAATACTTGCCCACTTGTTTCTCCCTGAGCAGCTTCCAGCGGTGCAACCGGACAAGGCTCCGGATCTGTCCAGGCAGGCACATCCGATAGCACTGCTTCATTTGCATTGGCGATGCCGTAAAGCATCAGGGCCGCAGTGACAGACGTTGCACTTTTTATCAATGGATTAAACATTAAATCTCCTTTTATTTAAAGTTACCACAACAAAGAAGACATAAAAATATCACAACCCATAATTATTAAATTCATCAATTTGAAACATGGTTTAGGGCCCGCTGGAGGGCGCCAGGCTATGCAGGTCTGGCCATTAAACTGGCTTAGCCTGCTCAGGTGGTTGCAGCAAATGCACCCTATATGCTTACAAACCACAAAAAGCACATACGTATGCGAGCTAACCTATACGTTGGCTTACTTGAAATATATTGGCTTACTTGAAATGACGCCTGACGTATAGTGACAGGCGTTTTAGGTATGAGTAGTAGACAAAAAGAATAACCCGGGAAAGTGCTGCTATTGACCCTGCCTCCAACTTTGACGTTGACCTGACTTGTCAATATTCAGCAGTACAATCCCATGCCCACTGGAGCTCTTTTACAGGAGCTACGGTTATGACTTGGGGGGCTTTTCAATTGGCTGTCATCTGGGTGGTACATCGCGATCACCGGGACTTCTTGGGCTACCTCCATGTACTAGTAATAAGTCTGTTTTACTGATTATTTTCATTCCAACGCTTCCTCGCTTTAGATTACACATTTCATCCGGTTGGTTACCGCATGATGAAATTATTAATACACACTTTGCGTATTTGCGAATCTAGATTTTTAAAAGCAGATATAACAAGTCTACATAAATCTCTAAGACGCTGGCGGCTTCTCAATCGGCTGTCTTCTCGGAGGTCTATTCTTGTCGCCAGGGTTACTAACTCCCCCTATTATCTGCTGTAAATCCTTGTCTTTAATCTCTTTCATAGCAATACGCCTTTTAAAATACCTGTAACACAACACTTGCAAACACTCTGTTAATGATGAAAATATTAATAGCATTTCTGTCTGACTATGACAGACAAAATATCTTTGTGCAACAGGCGACCAGACATACAGAATATTCAGTTAGTTTCATTACCATAAAAGGCTTCTCTCTGTGGAGTTCTGAACACATAGGTTAACAAAGCACAGTACATCAAAATCTGGAGCGATATAACTATGTAATTTCTAACTGCAGCACTCATCAACCAGTCGTCAATGACATAAAACTTGTAGAGCCACACTTCAATATAAATAAACAGGTTCAGCACAAAGTCGATTGCAAATATAGACATCATACCGATTTCTTGTACTGCAAAGTGATGATTTCGGTACACACGGAGAAAAAAAAGCTGGCGAGTGAGTTTGTATAGATTATAAGCAATTCGATGCCGATATATTATGGGAACTAAGAAAAGAGCGCACATAAACATGTTGTATAGATACAAGTGCGTTGTCCAGTTAAAACTTACCTTGTACATAGCGACGTCAACTATTTCCAAACCTAACAGTAAGGTTAAAAAATACCGCGCCCCTTCATATTTCCAGGCACACATCAACGCAAGTAACATAAACGGGATGGTAGAATAAGTAAACACTGTATAAAAATCCATCTTATGACTCCTCTTCTTCGTTTTGTTTATCCGGACAGTCCGATGGTTTGTCGCTCAGAAAGCGAAAATACAAAGACACTAGGTCCTTACCAAAAATCATAAAGATATCCAGTAGCTGGGCACTGGTCATGTCCGTTTTGCCACTTTCCCAGTTGCTGACCGTTGACTGGTCAACCGATGACGACATTTTGGCAGCCAACTCTCTTTGGCTTAAACCGAGCTCATTGCGCATCTGGCGAATGGAGCGCTGAACCAGCTGATTGAATCTAACAATTTCCTGCTGTCGCTTCCTTGGGCTATGCTTCATTCTTTTTTCCATGGGTTAAAATTGTAAACAGATAATTACCACAGGTTAACTAAAGCAACAACTTAAATGCATATGCTCAGGTACATCTATGAATATATTCATCACTCCCCTGTCTTTTTTATTTATATTTATAAATACTTATCAGCCACTTGTATTAGTATTACACTGCCTTTAGCCAACCACTAAACACGCTCGAAAGAACACAATCATGAGCCTTTCGCCAGCTTACTGACCTACTTATTTAATCTTCAGGGGCACCATTGCGGACAGGTATTAGGCTTGCTAAATCTGGCGGGAGCGCACATCGGTTCTGTTACTGTTGATTGATGATGTGTAAGAAAAGTGGCCTCCTGTTTGAGGCCACTTCAGCTGAGATTAGTCACAGCCTTTTTGAATACTGGATGTCCAGACCTTTAACACAAAGTCGTTGTAGTCACGGTCATTTTGGTCTTCCCAATACTGCTTGTCACCATAAACACGGTAGTTGGTGGTCAGCTGGTTAGGATTGCCATTAATCGACAACACATAGTCGTAACTGGCGCCGTCAATCACATCATAGCTGCCTGCACCACCGTACTCATCCAGCAACTTAACATAACTGCCATTAACCCTGATCCCCCAGTCGTTGTTATAACCTGCACTTTCACTGACAAACTGATAATGAATGCGCGTATAGTCGTCTGGTATACAGGCTGGATCATTGTCTTCAATTGTGCCGCTCAGTGTGGCTGTGCCACTGGTATGCGTTGCGCCATCAAGCTGTATAGTCAGCGTTTCACTGGCTTCGTGCGTTGCATCATCTAGGGTTGGGATTTCTATGGTCGCGCTCGTTTGTCCGGCGCCAAGGGTGATACTGGAAACCGGCGCCGTGTAGTCATCCGCAGACGTTGTGCCATCCTGGACGCTGACATCAAGTACCACATCCTGATAGTAAGGGTTACTCAAGGTAACTTGATATTGCAGCAGCCCACCTTCAGGCACAGTATCTGTGAGCGGCTCCAGTGTAAAGGTCGGTTCAGGATCTGTCTCACAGCTCGGCGTGGCATAACAGGCAACAGGCTGATCCGTATTCACCGCTAAATCGTTAAGCCTGACCGGCACGGTAGCAAGCAAACACGTATTACCTGATTGTGGATTCAGTTTATAAAGTTTAGAACGGTTAACGTGACCATAGTCGTTGATTAGCGTGCGGCTGACCACTATGTCACCAGCCTGATTCAATGCAGCTCCGGTTGCCGCAGTCAGGCTGTGATTTACCAGCTTGGTTGCCTGGAAGGTGGTTTTATCTATCTGATAAACACTGCGACTGGTGATCAGGTACCAGTTGCCATTTTGGATCACCAGATCGCCGCGAAACTTACCTTTGAGCGAGCCCAGTGCACCCAGCTCCGTCGCCTCACCCGTATTTTTGTTAATCTCATAGAGTTTTTTAAAGTCGGTACCGAGCAGCGCATCGCGCTCAGGGTCATAGACCATACTCAATACCTGAGTGCTCCTGCCAACCACAGTATGGGTATCAGTTGCAAAGTCGTAGTAGGCCAGGCGCAGGTATTTAAAGCGTTTACCTTCAATTGGTAAGTGTGTTAATTGCTCAGCACTGAGGTTCAGATGACTCACGTCAACCTGATATTCAAAAGGCCTTGGGGCTGAGAGGTAGTACATTCGCTTGCTGGTTTCATCGTAGGCCAGTGCCGATGCACTAAATTCTGCCAGGGTCTGAGCAAACGCACTGTTATCTTGCTCATTCAAACCAAATAAGATCCCCACATCGCCACGCCCTGCGTTTATGCCATATAGCTGACCAGTACAGGTATTTGCGAAGCTCACGGAAGAAACGGAAGACGCCACCAGGGCAATCAAAGAAAGTGATGTTTTTAGCATGGTAATAAACTCGTTCGGTTCATCCAAATTCAGGCTAATACAACACAAAGTAATGACACATCCACGTCCACTGTACGATGCGATTTCCTATTCCATTAGGATGAGTGCTTCCATTATTATCTTTGCAATCTGCTGATATCATGCGCTGAACAACACAAAAAATCAACAACAAAATACGAAAAATGGATTAACTTTACCTTTAAAATGTGTGAAATTAAATTTTTTTGAATAATCTCAATGTAATACAACCTGCTTGATCTTTCACCACCACGTCCCTATCTAGTATCCTATCTGACGTAAAGGAACAAAAGCTATGGACACCGACGGTTTCACCCTATTTGATCTACTCATTCGCGTGGCGCTGCTGTTCACACTGGTTGTAACCGGCCTCTGGTGTCTGATTAGGATCGTCAGGTGGGCCAAAGGCATGCCCAAAGCCGCCTACCTGGTGATGGCGATTTTTCCATTACTCTCATTGTTTCCTATCCCACCTCCGGTGTTCAAAAATGTCGCCAAAGCAAAGCAGGAACAACGTAAGCGCAAAGAAGATCAGGGAGATCCACCCGACTGCTAGCGGCTGCTGCAACAATAAAACCGTGACGACAAACTATTTCATTAACAGCAATACCTACGGCTTTTTTAGGATTCTAACCCCTGCATCCACAGTTGATTCAGCTTTGCCACGGAAAGTGGCGAGCACTCTGTTGGACTCTCGTGATGTGCAAAGAAAATCTGCCTGGCCAGTTGCCGGCCACTGTGCTGTGCAGCCGTTGCCTTGGCAATACGCCGCTCATAAAATGTACTCAGCAAAACTGATGGGTCATCATATTTTGAGATCAGTCCAGCCAGGTGCCAGGCATCTTCCAGTGCCTGACAGGCCCCCTGCCCCGAGGTCGGCAATGATGCATGAGCCGCATCACCAATGAGTACAACATTATCTCTGTGCCAATATGGCAGTGTATCCAGATCATGTACGAAAATACGCTGTATCGTGTCAGTATCGGCCGTTTTGAGCACTGACCGAACGGGCTCAGCCCAGGAACTAAAACGCTGATTTAACTCATGATACAAGTATTTTCCAGGTCGGTTTTTATCAATTACTGAACGCCAGGCACCAGCCCAGAAACATAAGTTCTTTTTTACCGGTACAATGCCAAAACGTTCGCCCGGACGACGAAAATCACAAATGCTATTGTTCAGCATCCCTGGCTCAGCCTCACTAATGCCAATAACATTTACCACGCCCTGATACACTGGCTGAACATGTTGAGGATACAAGTACTGACGTACCGCCGAATTCATCCTGCCATCCGCTCCAACAACCAGGTCATACTCTTTCCTAAGCCCGTCAATTTCCTTGTGAGAAACGATCGTATTAAACCGGATCACGCCCCCCAAGGCTGTTAACGCGTCAGCCAATAAGCGGATCAAATCACGACGCAGTATGGTCACCGTTAGATAGCCACTTAATTTGTTTAACTGCTTAACACTCAGCGCGCTGATCTCAGTGCCCTGATGGTCATACTGACGTAGTGAATCAGGTAAGCCGCCAGCCTGAACGATTTGCTGAGTCAGATCCATTTGCTCCAATACAAATAATGCATTTGGCCACAAGGTGACGCCAGCCCCCATCGCAGCTGGTGCCTGCGCACGCTCGTATAAAACAACCTGATGCCCTTGTTTTCTGACCAGCAGTGCTAATGCCATGCCAGCGATACCTGCGCCGACAATCGCAATTCGACGTTTTTCTTGCATGCTTTTCTCCATTCATTGATGTCTTCATGAAGTGTTACAAAGCAACTAAGTGGGATAAACATGCTAGTATGACTTTATTAATCCCATCTAATGAGAGAATCATGATAGAGCGAAGCGATCTTCAGTGGCTGCTAAGCTTTCTGGCTGTATATGAGCAACTGAGTTTTAAACGCGCAGCACAACAACGCCAGTTACCCACTTCTAATGTAAGCCGGCATGTCGCTTTGCTGGAGCAACACCTGAATATCCGCTTATTGGAACGCACAACCCGAAAAATGCACCCCACAGCTGCTGGTACCCGGCTTTATCAGACACTCAAGCCACTGACTCTGGCGATGAATGATGCACTGGTCGAAGTGTCACAGCAAAGCAGTCAGCTGTCGGGCCACCTTAAAATTGTTATCCCTGATCTGCCCATTCTGGCAGAGCTCATTACGCACTTTTGCCAGCTGCACCCAGATATACAACTCAGCTGTGACACGCAACTCAATCCAACGGAAGGGGTGCTCGAAGGTTTTGATATGATAGTGCGCTTTGACCGCGGCACACTGGAAGACTCGGGCTGGGTGGCTAAAACGCTGCTCCACTTTCCAAGTTGCGTTGTCGCCTCCCCGGAATTAATTACTTCCCGGGGCATGCCTGACTCTCTTGATATGCTCAGCAAGATGCCCTGCATCTCCAGTTTCACTGTACTTCAGGGGGCACCTTGGCGCTTTAAGGGCAATAAGACCCTGCACCTGCCATCACGTTACAAGGTAAACAGTGGCCATATGGCTAAAGCGGCTGCTCTTAAAGGGCTGGGATTTGCCATCTTGCCCGAGCATGCCTGTGAGGCCGAAATCGCAGCGGGTACACTGGTCAAAATCCCGTTAGACTATGAGCCAGAGGATCTTATTCTCTATGCGTTTTATTCGGGCAGAAAGTACCCGCAGAAAAAAGTAACCGCACTGCTATCGCATATAAAGCAGGGCCTGACTATGTAGTACTCGTCTGAAAAAAAGCATTGTGTGCCTGTCGTAGTTACCAGACAGGCCCACAACACTCTATGAATGGCAATTGGTGCCTGGTTATTTCAGCCAGTTCACCATATTTTCCATCAGCGCTTTGGTGGCAACACTCCCTTGCTCACCGCCAACATCACATAAACCTAACCCGCAGCCATCAAAGTGATGCCCCGCATTTTCCAGCAGGTGTAGCTCACTGCCGCTGCGACACTGGATTTGCGCATACTGCTGATTAAAATTAAGCGCGTTAACCTGCGCGGGTCCACCGTTAATATCACCAGAAAGTGCGTTACAAAGCCTCAGTGATTGACTGGGAGAGACGATGACATCCGCCATCCCGTGACTGATAAACATATCGGGTGCGATGCCTGGGTATTGCTCTATATAATCCAACAGGCTGTTATTCACTATCAGTGGCTCATTGCCACTGAGCTCTTGCCAATCCGATTTGCCGGACAAAATTGCAAGCATATTTTTGATATAGCTGTGTGTATAGCTGCCATCTTGCAATTCCTTCAGCTGATGAGCAAAATCTGCTACCGGAAACATAGGCGCGATTTTGTTGATTAAGAATGGAAACTGCTGCGACAGCCATACCGCCATATGCCCGCCGGCAGACTGCCCCAATAAACGAATAGACTTGAAGCTATGTGTGTACTTGTAGTTGTTGAACAATACCCACAAATAAGCATCTCTTATGTCGTTTTTACTATCTTCAATCGACACATTATTACACGCAGGCCCAGCCTCTTGCTCTTGAGCCAGACGATAAAAAGGCATATACACAACGAAGCCAGCCTCGGTCAGCTGGGCAATTTGCGCTTCCATTAAGCGCGCCGTTTTCAGCCTTGCTAACCACCCGCCACCATGGATGAGCATGATGGGAGTTGCGCTATGTTGATCCATGTTTTTATAAACACGCATTTCAAGGTGACACGTACCTTGCTCATTGTGCACTCTTTTGTAAGTGCTGCGTTGCAACAGTGGGATCTCACTAAAAGATTGAGGACGAGTTGTGACAGGTAATGTGGCACTGTAACCAGGCATCCAGGCATCTCTGGTAGAGTGTAAATCAGCGGTGCTGCCATATTTTTCCGCTTTGTGGTCAAATTCTCGCACACAAAAATCGATGTCTGATTCAGTTTTATAGTCGATATCAATTCGACACTGACTGTCACTGTAGTAGCGCCCTTGCTCCATGACTTCATCCTGGACGACAAGACAGCGCCCGTCTTGGTAGTGAAAAAGCTCAGGTAATAAATCCGGGCCGGGTTTTGTGGCAACTGCGGCATAACAATAGCTCGCGCTTTCCAGTATATCGACCAATTCCGGAGATTGATTTGAAAGCACTTCTCTCAATTCTTGATCATGATACTGAAAATAGCCCATAACGGCATTTAGAGGCGCATCCCCATCGTTGTAATCACCTGAAAGATAATGCTGCAGCAAAGCCTGGGGGTCAGGTAACGCAGCCGCGCTCACTGATGATGTGGCTGCCAGAGCAGCCAGTCCTAATATATGCGGTAGATATTTCATAATGGTTCCTTGTTTGATCACCGCCAGCTATGACGCCCTGCGCAATAAAATATTTACTCTATTTTATTTGAGTGCAATAGCATCACATGCCCGACCATTTCATTTCGGCGCTCAGCGCGACTAATCGACCGCACCTCAAGCTCAGCTCTCCTTCACAATATCCACTTATCAAACCTTATTGAGTTCAACCCCGCTTATAACACAACGACCTAAGCGCCTGTTTTATATGTTTATTTTTATTATCTTCTGATTTTGACAGCCTGACAGAGAACTCGCATGATTGAAGGCGTACCGATTAGAACTGACTTACAGATCGAACCCGGTGCACCAGTAGCTCTGTTATTGCTACTGGCAGGTCGACAGACCATATGATTGATAAATAACTCATTACAAGGAAATACCATGAAAACAACTAAACAAAATGTAAAAGCAGTCATCGAAGCAGAAGAGCTACTAGCAAAAATTGAAGGTGGCTCAAAGCTGAGCAACAACTACCTGAGCAAAGGCATGGCACATGACATGTTGTGTGCTGATGCAGTTGGTCCGGGTGTACAAATCTACGGATGTAGCCTAGCTGACTAACAGCCTGCTTAGTAATACGCACAATACCAAATGATTAGGGGCCAGTATGACTGATTTAACACACAGATCTGATATTCGAATAAATGCTGCATACAGACAAACTTATGCGGTCTGGGAAATTACATTGAAATGCAATCTCGCCTGCAACCACTGTGGTTCGAGAGCAGGCGATGCAAGGGTTGATGAATTATCCACCAGTGAAGCACTGGATTTAGTCGCGCAGATGGCAGATCTGGGTATTAAAGAAGTCACCCTAATCGGGGGCGAGGCATTTATGCGCCCCGACTGGTTACAAATTGCAGCAGAGATCACCAAAAAAGGCATGAAGGCAACCATGACAACGGGTGGCTACGGGATTTCTCTCGGTACAGCTAAACGGATGAAGGAAGCGGGAATTGCGGCGGTCTCTTTGTCAATTGACGGGATGGAACGCAGCCACGACCTGCTCAGAGGCAAACAAGGCGCCTGGCAAAAGTGTTTTGAAACCATTGCACACCTGCGTGAAGCGGGGATCCCGGTTGGCTGTAACTCACAGGTAAATCGTGAGTCCATTGCCGAACTTCCTTCCCTGTACGAAGAGTTACTCAAAGCAGGTATTTCCGCGTGGCAATTGGCTCTCACGGTCCCTATGGGAAATGCCGTCGAAAACTCGCATATCTTACTACAACCTTATGAACTCCTGGATGTGTTCCCGTTACTCGCCTACCTGTCCAAACGGGGTAACAGCGAGGGGATACGTGTACACATGGGTAATAACATTGGTTATTTTGGGCCGTATGAGCGATTGCTGAAAGAGCCCATCGCATCCGAGGCAAAGTGGGCCTTCACCCGCGGCTGTAGCGCAGGTCAAAATGCAATAGGCATTGAAGCCGATGGCAGCATCAAGGGTTGTCCATCACTACCAAGCGATCAATATACAGGTGGCAATATTCGCGACCGTAAGCTGCAGGACATTTACCAGAATAGTCCCGAGCTGCGCATCAACGACATCACTACACCCGAAGATGCCACCCGCCACCTGTGGGGCGAATGCAGCAGCTGTGAATTTGCCTCTGTATGCCGTGCAGGCTGTCACTGGACCGCTCATGTGTTTTTTGGCAAGCGCGGTAATAACCCCTATTGTCATCACAGAGCACTGAAAAAAGCAGCTAAGAATCAAAGAGAAAGGTTCTATGTTAAACAAGCTGCTCCTGGCAAGCCGTTCGACCATGGGGTCTTTGCGATACACGACGAGCTGTGTATTGTGAACGAAGATTCAGATCAGTTCCGCATTGATAACATGGCGATCCCTGCTCGCTGGCAAGAAGACGGACTGGATCTGCTCGCCCTTATTCATGAAGAAAAAGCCAGTGCGATTGAGAGTTATCGGTCATTGGTTAACTAAAACTCACGTCACAGCGTTAAGGCGGCCTCAGACCAAAAGCAGGCCGCTCTGTGAGCCTATGGCAGTTATCCAGTCAGTTTATAGCTGCTCAGTCAGCTTCTGAAATTTGATACTCGGCAGAGATACACTCGTACACCTCGGTAATCACCGGCTTGATGTGTACACTTTCCTGCCTTTTGTTAGGTGGTCGACACCAAGAATTACCGTGACGGTAATTACACAGAGTATCCACAACATCATTGATTTTTAGAACGGTTTTAGGTCAGTCTGCTCGTTGAGCTGTAGTTCATCAGGCTAATATTTTTGCACTGAGGTAAAAGTGTTCGTCTCATTTCCCCTCAAAGATTTGGACAGGTTGTCCACATAAAGTTTTGAGTGGATGTTAATATCATTTTTTGGAATAGTAAAAACTGCTCGAACAACCATGTTCACTGAATGCCGATTTTGAGTAATTGTATAAATAACTCTGAAACTAACTTACAAAAAAAGGCGCTCACCAAGCGCCAATTAAGAAGAGTTGGTTACTTTAATTTATTTCAACCATTCTTATTTAAAGGGCTTAACAATATTAAAGCCACTTAAAAATTCCTTCGAGTACTTCCTGTAAATAACCTTAGCTTTATCACTATATAAAAGAGATGGATGTTTTTCTGATAAAAACTCAACCACTGGGTAACTTTCTCTCCTTAAGGCATCACTTAAACAAGTCTAAAACACTACAGAATCTTTGAATATGTAGTAGCTTCTATTCAAGAGAATTTTCAACATTTCTATCTCTCCATTAGAGCAAGACATAGAAATATGTGAATCATATTGCTCATCTGATATTCTATACCCAGTAGCATGCATTTTTTGCGATACAACATAAAAACCGAATGCTGTGACGCTTTCTAATATCCTAACCATCTCCTCATCGCTACATCTTTCACACTTATTTATATAGTTGATAAGCTGCTCTGAAGATGATGCTTCATATATAGCAAAATCAATAATTCTTCTTACATTATTCTCTTTTCCAATGGCCAAGTTTGAGAACATAAAAAACAGCAAAGTTACAATTTTAAAAAACCATTAATG
The DNA here is from genome assembly GCF_005887095.1 of Pseudoalteromonas rubra. Lineage (GTDB taxonomy): Bacteria > Pseudomonadota > Gammaproteobacteria > Enterobacterales > Alteromonadaceae > Pseudoalteromonas > Pseudoalteromonas rubra_E. The sequence goes on from NZ_PNCI01000017.1 coordinate 163,810, forward strand.
TGTCCCATATTTCTTCCGATTTACATCCGATGCTCTAAAACGTGCTTATTCCAATAGCTTTCATTCTGATTGCAAATGTCAGAAAGAATCCCTTTACCAATTGCTCCCTTGGCTATGAAGCTAGTTATCCTATAATTATTGATAAGAACACTATTAATATTTTTTGAAAAAAGTGATTTAGAACTGTTGATAAATTTTATTATTAAAAAAAGAGTTCCATTATCGGCTTCATTAGAGTGTGATTCAACTACAAAGCAGTTTTCTGAAATCCGTAATCTGCTTTTTTCAGCACCAGCATAGTCAAGATGCTCATAAATCGAACTAACCAAAATATCATATTCAAATCCCTTTTTATTATTTAACTTATACTTACGGATCATGGCTTCGTTTATGAGCTCATAGGAGTCTCCCCTAATTTTTAGGGTTGAAACCTGCTTGTGTAACCCATCCACGTTTGATTTCTCAACGAAAGAGCTTAGTATAGAAGATTCATAATCATATATAATCCCTTCATTTAATTTGCATTTTTCAGCATAGACATGCCCCCGGAACCCCCTCTGCTTGTACGAAACATCATAGAGGAGACCATCACAAAGTTTATAATCGAATGCTTTTACAAAACCGCTTATAAACAGAAAAAAGATCAAAGTAAAATTATAAAACACTACAACTTTCCTTCATCAAAGAAAAACAGCCACTGTATAATCCTGGGCACGTGAAGAGGAGACCTCTGTCTGGTGATGAGTTTGATGTTCATGAGTACAGAGTGAAGAAAAGCAAGTGGACATCATGCATGCACAATGCCCACTCGATATATTAAGACTCGCTCGATGGCTGTTCGCTGTCGTCTGCTTCAGCGACGTCATTGCCATTGTGCTCAATCTCAAAACCATCGACCCGTTGCAGGCCTCTGGGCAGCTTGTTACCGCGACGACCGCGTTCACCATAGTAGTGTTCCAGATCGCTGGGTTTAAGTGTGAGTTTGCGCTTGCCGGCATGTAAGGTTACAGCACAACCATCGGGTATTGCTGCGAGCACTTTTACAAACTCCTCGCGGGCCTGTACTTTGGCACTCGGGATAGAGATGATCTTGTTACCCTTACCTTTGGCCAGCTTAGGCAGATCGCGCAGCGGGAAGATCAGCATCCGGCCTTCGTTAGAAATGGCCATACACCGGTCGGTCGCCACATCACCCACTGTGATGGGTGCCATCAGCTCAGCCCCTTTCGGGATGCTAACGAGCGCCTTACCGTTTTTATTTTTACTGACCAGGTCGTTAAACTCAGCAATAAAGCCGTAGCCGCCATCGGTGGCCATTAAATAAAGTGACTGCTCTTCACCCATCACCACATGTTCAAAGTTGGTGCCTGCGGCAAGGTTAAAGCGCCCCGTCATGGGCTCCCCCTGGCTACGTGCTGATGGCAGGCTGTGCGCATCGGTGGCAAATGCCCGACCAGAGCTGTCGAGGAACACCGCCGGCTGATTACTGCGGCCTTTGGCCGATGCCTTATAACTGTCTCCGGCGCGGTAATTGAGTCCTTCAGCATCAATATCATGACCTTTAGCAACCCGGGCCCAGCCTTTTTCAGACAGCACCACAGTGACTGATTCTGACGGGATCAGATCTTTTTCGCTCAAAGCCTTAGCTTCAAGGCGTTCCACAACCGGTGAACGACGCTCATCTCCGTACAATTCCGCGGCTTCGCGAATTTCTTTTTTCAGCAACGTCGACATTCTGCGCTCTGAGCCCAGCGTTTGCTCCAGCTTGTCACGCTCAGCGCTCAGCTCATCCTGCTCGCCCCGGATCTTCATTTCTTCAAGCTTCGCCAGGTGGCGCAGTTTTAAGTCTAAGATGGCTTCGGCTTGTTTATCCGACAGTCCAAAGCGGCTCATCAGCTCGTCTTTGGGCTTGTCTTCGGTGCGGATGATTTCAATCACTTCGTCGATATTCAAAAAGGCGATCATTAAACCTTCAAGAATATGCAAACGCGCCAGCACCTTATCGAGGCGATACTGCAAGCGACGGCGCACCGTATCGCGACGGAACACCAGCCACTCGGCCAGGATAGAACGTAAGTCTTTAACCTGAGGACGACCGTCCAGGCCAATCATGTTGAGGTTAACCCGATAGTTCTTTTCCAGATCTGTGGTGGCAAACAAGTGCGCCATCAGCGGCTCAACTTTCACCCGGTTAGAGCGCGGTACCACCACAATACGGGTTGGGTTTTCATGATCCGATTCATCGCGTAAATCAGCGACCATAGGCAACTTTTTAGCCGTCATCTGTGCCGCAATTTGCTCCAGCACCTTGGCACCGGATACCTGATGGGGCAACGCAGTGATCACTACCTCACCCTGATCTTCTTCATACACCGCACGCATTTTAATCGAGCCGCGTCCGGTGGTGTAAATCTTCTGGATCTCCGCTTTCGGTGTGATGATCTCGGCTTCAGTTGGATAGTCCGGCGCCTGCACCATCTCCAGCACTTCTTCCAGTGTGGTTTTCGGCTTGTCCAGCAAGGTACAGCAGGCTTCAGCCAGCTCGCGCACATTATGCGGTGGAATGTCTGTGGCCATACCTACGGCAATACCGGTCACGCCATTAAGCAGGATATGCGGCAATCGTGCCGGCAGCACCATAGGCTCATTCATGGTGCCGTCAAAGTTCGGGATCCAGTCAACCGTGCCCTGGCCCAACTCTTTGAGTAGTACTTCTGAGAATTTAGACAAGCGCGCTTCGGTATAACGCATCGCAGCGAACGACTTAGGGTCGTCAGCCGCACCCCAGTTACCCTGGCCATCTATCAGTGGGTAGCGGTAGGAGAATGGCTGCGCCATCAGCACCATAGCTTCGTAACAGGCACTGTCGCCGTGCGGGTGGTATTTACCCAGCACGTCACCCACAGTACGGGCAGACTTTTTATATTTGGCTGCGGCCGACAGGCCCAGCTCGCTCATGGCATACACAATACGCCGTTGTACTGGCTTGAGGCCGTCGCCAATGTGTGGCAGGGCCCGGTCCATGATCACATACATGGAGTAATTGAGATAGGCGTCTTCTGTGAAGCGGCCCATCGCCAGTTGTTCAATCCCCTGTAACGACAGGGTTTGCGGATCTGTCATGATACACCTTATTGTTTGTTGTACCGCACACGAGTTATCGCGTTGGCGTAATCATCCGAATTTAATACTTGGTGGCACGCTTCATCGGCGCAGCACCATGGCAGCCAGCTTACACTTCTGCCTTATCACCATGTTGTTCCAGCCAGGTCTTTCTGTCGCCGGCACGTTTCTTAGCCAATAACATATCCATCACTTCCAGCGTTTCCTCTGGTTCATCCAGGGTCAGTTGCACCAGACGGCGGGTATTGGGATCCATGGTGGTTTCACGCAGCTGCATCGGGTTCATTTCACCCAATCCTTTAAAGCGCTGTACGTTTACTTTGCCGCGCTTTTTCTCAGCTTCAATGCGGTCTAAGATGCCGCGCTTTTCATCTTCATCCAGCGCGTAAAACACTTCTTTACCCACGTCGATTCGGAACAAAGGAGGCATTGCCACATACACATGACCACGACGCACCAGCTCAGGAAAGTGTTTAACGAACAAGGCGCACAACAAAGTAGCAATGTGCAGTCCGTCGGAGTCAGCATCGGCCAGAATACATACTTTGCCGTAGCGCAGCGCTGACAGATCTTCGGAGTCAGGGTCTATACCTAAAGCCACAGAGATGTCGTGGACTTCCTGCGAAGCCAAAATCTGCCCGGAATCCACTTCCCAGGTATTCAGAATCTTACCACGCAGCGGCATGATGGCCTGAAACTCGCGGTCACGCGCTTGTTTGGCAGAGCCCCCCGCTGAGTCCCCTTCCACCAGGAACAGCTCCGAACGTTCGGTTTCTGAGCCAGAGCAATCGGTTAGCTTACCCGGTAATGCCGGGCCACTGGTGACCTTTTTACGCACCACTTTCTTGGCCGCACGCATACGTTTCTGGGCATTGCTGATACACAGTTCAGCCAATGCTTCGGCGGTGTCGGTGTGCTCATTCAGCCACAGGCTGAAAGCATCTTTGACAATCCCAGAAACAAAGGTGGCGCAAGAACGCGATGACAGTTTTTCTTTGGTCTGACCGGCAAATTGCGGATCCTGCATTTTCACCGACAACACATAACTACACTTGTCCCAGACATCATCGGGGGTCAGCTTCACGCCACGTGGCAACAGGTTACGGAATTCACAAAATTCACGCATGGCTTCCAGCAGACCCTGACGCAAGCCATTGACATGTGTACCGCCCTGCGCGGTGGGAATAAGGTTCACATAACTTTCGGTGATCGACTCACCACCCTCTGGCAACCAATGTAATGCCCAGTCAACGCCTTCTGTTGAGCCACTGAAGCTACCCACAAACGGGCTTTTCGGCAGTGTTTCATAGCCTTTCGCACTGTCTTTTAAGTAATCTTCCAGGCCTGATTCATAACACCATTCCTGCGTTTCTTTGGTTTGCTTGTTAATAAAGCGAATACGCAGACCCGGGCACAACACGGCTTTGGCTTTGAGCAGGTAGTTGAGCTTGCTGAGCGAGAAGTTGGCGGAATCAAAATAGCTGGGATCTGGCCAGAATTGCACTGAAGTACCGGTATTGCGTTTACCAACCGTGCCAGTCACTTCTAAGTCTTCGACTTTGTCGCCATGTTCGAATGCCATCTGGTACACCTGGGCATCACGCTTAACCGTGATTTCAACCCGGGTTGATAAGGCGTTGACCACAGAGATCCCCACCCCGTGCAGACCACCGGAAAATTGGTAGTTCTTATTTGAGAATTTGCCACCAGCGTGCAGTTTGGTCAGGATCAGCTCTACGCCGGGGATCCCCTCTTCGGGGTGAATATCAACCGGCATGCCACGCCCGTCGTCAATCACCTGGAGCGAATTGTCTTCATGCAGGATCACATCGATCTTGCTGGCATGGCCAGCCAGGGCCTCATCGACACTGTTGTCTATTACTTCCTGACCCAAGTGATTGGGTCGTGTGGTGTCGGTATACATGCCAGGCCGGCGTTTCACCGGCTCCAGGCCATTCAACACCTCAATGGCTTCGGCATTATAATTCTGCTGACTCATAATTGGATCTGATTTTCTTTGTTCGTGTTGGTGATTTCGAGAAACCTGACAAGGGTGTCAAAGTACCGCTCAAAACCAATAAAACTATGGTCCCCGCCAAACTCAATGCGACTGGGGCTGGCGCTGAAGTAGTTTACAGCCTGTTGATAGGGTAACACTTCATCGCCGCTTTGTTGTAGCAATAAAATATTTTCTGGTGAGTGCAGTGACTCAACGTAGAGCTGACGCAGAGTTTCAACATGTTGGTGCGTCAACGTGTAATGCTGTTGCTGGTAGGGATTATACTGAGGTCCAAGATAGTCATGCAATAGTTCAAATGGCCTGACCGCTGGATTGACAACCACAGCGCGTACACCATGGCGTTGCGACAAATAAGTCGCATAAAACCCACCCAATGAACTGCCGATCAGCGCAGTGTCTTTGTCTATCAATTGCTCCAGCTGGAGCATTGCTATCGCCGGGTCGTAATGTAAGCGGGGTGTGAGGTACGTGCAGTCTATCGGCTGCTGAGCAAGCCACTGGCCTAATTGTTGTGCCTTAAAGGATTGCTCCGAGCTGTTGAAGCCATGAATGTAGATTAATTTGCGAGCCATTTGACCTCAGTGTGCAGACCTTGTGCAGTCCAGTGGACCAACCGATAAGCTGGGCCTGTATTATGCTGCAGCCATTGCATCGAATGCTTAGTGAACTGAATAGATGTGGCAGGCGTGGCATAAACAGGTAAACCTCGGTACTGCTGTGAATAGGCATTATGTACGTGACCATGAATGAGTGCCTCAACACGCTTACTGTTTACCAGTGTATTGAGCAGCTGAGGGCCGTTTTCCAGCATATGTTTATCCAGATAGCCATCAATCGGGATTGGATGATGATGGCAAAATGCCAATACCGGCCGTGTTGCGTCGCACAGCACAGCCTCCAGCTCTGTCAGGTGCGTATTATCGCACCAGCCTGCGGGTGTCGGCCCCTTGCTGTTAAGTAACACAATATCACCCTGCTCGCACTGCAAGTGCTTAGCGGCACTGATCTGTCCTTCGCTGATCTGGGCCAGCAAAGCAAGATCATCATGATTGCCAGGCACCCAAAAGAGTGGGCAATCGAGCGCTGATTGCGCCAGCAACTCTGCAAACAATGCATATGAGGCGCTACTGTGATCCTGAGTTAAGTCGCCACCAAATACCACGCCATCGAGCTGCTCGCCAGCCAGGGCATCAAGCACCCTGCTAAAATGCGCCGCCGTGTTGACCTCAAAATAGCATCCCTCACGAGTCCCGAACAGGTGGCTGTCTGTGATATGTGCCAGACGTAATTCAGCACCGCTGAACTGATGTGACTGCTCAAACCAGGCCATTATTGACATCCCAGTTGAGTGGTACCCGGCCACTTTCCAGACAGGCCATTAACCAGTCCGCTAAAAACGCATTGAGCTGATATTTTTCGTCTTTATGGTGCATGTCTGGATTAGGATAGCGATAGGACGGTTTAATGCGCTGATGAAAGTCGTGGTGGATCACTTCTGCCACTTTGGCATCGTGGTATAAGCGCACAGATAAAGCAAAATCATCCAGATGGGCGCTGATCTGTTGTTTCTGCACCACAGCAATATCTGTGGTGTAACGGGCAATGCCGTCAACGCGGATTTGGTAACTGGCTGCGCCGAGGTGTACTTCACGGCTGCTACCTACGCTTTCTTCAGGAAGCAGTTTTAGCGCCCGCAGATAGTTGCGTTCGCATAAAGTTATGTATTTGGGTAATGACTGGATGTACTCTTTTTGCATAACCGCTGATCAAACGACCTCATTTTAGATGGACTGAGATTGCCACTGCGCCAACATCTCGGGTTTATGTAACGCCAACCATTGTAGACTAATCACAGTAGCAGCGTTATCTATTTCCTCATTTTCGAGCCGTGCCATGGCCTCAGAAAAAGGCATCACATGCACTTTGATGTCTTCCCCCTCTTCAGGCAAACCATAAATACCACCAGCCTCACTGAGGTCGGCTTTGGCCAGATATAAGTACAAACGCTCCGTGGAACCACCCGGGCTGGATAAATACGACGTCATATAATGCAACTCATCTAACACCAGTCCAGCTTCTTCCATCGCTTCTTTGCGCACCACCCCCTCATAATCCAGGCTCCCTTCCGCCATGCCCGCGATACACTCAAGTAGCCAGGGAGAGTCCTTCGTTGCCAGCGCACCAATGCGGATCTGTTCAATGAGCAATACCTGATCCGTTTTGGGATCGTATGGCAGTACAGCTACCGCGTGGCCCCGCTCTAGAATTTCGCGGTAGATGGTCTGTGACTGGCCACCGGCAAACAGGGCATGTTTAAATGCATACAGGTCAATCTTAAAGAATTTGTCATAACAGCGCTCGGGCTCATTAAATTCGACATCCTGATGATTAAATTGTGCAATTGGCTTCATGTTTAATCCCATTTTTTTCATGATCGGGGTTTAATTTTTAACCCCAAGCCCCCATCATAGGGGTTCTCGAATTTTATCTTATTTTACCGTTCTTTAACTGGGGAAGCCCCAAACTGAACCGTATTATATTCTGTTACACTTGTTCTGACGGATTTGCCACTTTCCTTATATAGGAATTGACGAAAACAAGGTAACATGCCGACAATGAAAATTGTCTAAGGACTGAGCAAATAATGAAAAAAAGCATTCTATCTCTGTTTATCGGTGTTGCCTGCGCCCTTTCCAGCACAGCCTCACAGGCAGAAGATCTGTTGCAAGTGTACGAAATTGCCACGGCAAACGATCCCACTGTATTAAAAGCCAAAGCCCAGGCTGACGCACAAAAGTATGCCCAGGACGCAGCCCTTGGCGATCTTTTACCGTCACTGGGATTCCGCATGAATTATACGGACAACGATGGTGAATCTACACTGCCTGGCCAGAATGATTCAACCGGCTACACCGTTGTTGATACCTGGGGAGACCAACTTACCCGTACTGTGACACTGAACCAGACCATATTTAGTATGGCGACCTGGCAGAACCTGACCATTGCAGAAAAACAAGCCATGCAGTCGCTGACCAATTATGAGCAGCAACAGCAAGACTTGATTATACGTGTTGCAGAAGGCTACTTCGACGTACTGAGCAAGCTGGATACACTGGAGTTTGTGCAGGCCGAAAAACGCGCCATTGAACGTCAGCTTGAACAAACCAAACAGCGCTATGAAGTGGGTCTGACCGCCATCACCGACGTACACGAAGCTCAGGCACAGTTTGACCAATCTGTGGCAAACGAGATTGTGGCACAAAATAATGTCGAAACTGCTCGTGAAACCTTACGTACCATCACAGGTAAGTACCATGCTAAACTGGACAAACTGAACACAGACAAGTTCTCAACCGTTAAGCCTGGCAAACAGACCAACGACTTTATTACCCTGGCAAAAGAGCAAAACCTGTCATTACAGGTCGCAAAATCGGCGTTAGATATTGCTCAGGACCAAATCGATCTGGCTCAGTCTGGCCATTACCCGACTCTGGACTTGACTGCGTCTTATACAGATACGTTGAGCAACAGCGAAGGCGCTGAATTACAGCCTCGCACTGATGGCACCAGCATTGGCCTGACGTTAAACGTACCAATTTACTCAGGCGGTAAAACTGTGGCTGCGACCGATCAGGCACGTGCGTTATACGTTGCAGCCAGTGAAGACTTAGAAGCCGCAATGCGTAACGTGACTCGCTCTGTGATCACCTCTTACAATCAGGTGATGTCAGACGTTGCAACTTACCGCGCGCTGGAGCAGGCCGTTGTGTCAGCAGAAAGTGCATTGCAGGCAACAGAAGCAGGTTTTGAAGTCGGTACACGTACCATTGTTGATGTACTGGTCAGCACCCGTAACCTGTACGATGCAAAGCGTAACCTGTCGGAGCTGCGTTATCAGTACGTGTTGTCTACACTCAGACTTAAGCAAGCAGCGGGTACGCTTAACCGCGGCGACTTAGAAGCCATCAATAAAGGTCTGGTCGCAGGCTAACCCTACCTAGATTATGAAAAAACCGGCGTAAGCCGGTTTTTTTCTGTCCTCAGAAAACCTTGTTCTGGCATAGATAAGAGGTCGGCGCTCATTGCCACTCTCTTGAGCTGTTCAGCCGATATCGCTAAACTAACCCTTTGAAGTTTGAACGAGAGTCCACCTTTGGTTAACAACCCCACCTTTAAGCTGGCATTTTTAGCCCCTAAGTTCTGGCCAACCTGGCTCAGCGTGTTTTTCTTATATGCCCTGTCCTGGCTGCCACAGGGTCTGCAATTGTGGCTGGGAAAAATGCTCGGCCGCCTGGTGCACCGCCTATTGAAAAAACGTCGTCATATTGCCGATGTGAATCTACGTTTGTGCTTTCCTGATATGGATGAGCAGCAGCGGGCCAATATGGTATTAAAGAATATGGAAAACACGGGCATTGCGACATTCGAAACATCGATGGCCTGGTGGTGGCCACAGTGGCGTATCAACCGCGTGATAGGCTCAATCAAAGGCATGGAACATATTGAGCAGGCACAAAACAATGGCAAAGGCGTACTCCTGTTAGTGCCACACATGCTGCACCTGGAAATGCTTGGCAGAGTCTTGGGCACAGAGCAACCTGGTATCGGTTTTTATCGTCCGCACAATAACCCACTGATGGAATACTTTATGACCAAAGGCCGGTTGCGCTCCAATGAGTTCTTGATTGGCAAGCGCGACGTAAAGGGATTACTACAGGCACTGAAGAATAAAAAACTCTGCTATTACCTGCCCGATCAGGACTATGGTCGCAACCGCTGTGAGTTCGCCCCTTTCTTTGCAGTTCCCGATGCTGCATCTACAACGGGAACACTGCTCTTTGCAGGAAGCAAAAATTGTGAGACATTAAGTTTACATGGTGCCCGGGATGATCAGGGTAAATACCATATAGAAATCCAGCCCGCGCTTGCAGATTTTCCCAGTGGCGATCCCCAAGCCGACGTCACGCGGGTCAATCAGCGTATGGAGCTGGCCATTGAACAGGCCCCGGAGCAATATATGTGGTTGCATCGACGCTTTAAAACGCGTCCGGATGAAAACGCGCCATCGTATTATTAGTAATTATTAGCATAAAGTGTGTCGTGACAATATGGCTAAAAAACGTTCAAAACGCTTATCAAACATGTGGTTCTGGACCAAACACCTGTCGTTAGGTGTATTACTGGTGTGGGCCGCGTATTATTTTTTGTATGGCAATCTTCCCTCAATGGAATTTAGGGATACCACCAATGCCGCAGCGCAGGGGTTTACCCAGTTCTACGAGGGGTTTAAACGCAACTTCAACGAGCGTAATACGGAGCGGGACAAGTACGTACTGGATCTGGGCAAACCTACCTATCCGCTGGATGACGCCATCGCACAGCGCGGCTTAGTGGTAAAACCCGCTCCACAACGCTGGACTGGTGAGATCCAGCCCCGACGTTTCGACAGCGGTGAGACCCTGCGTGGTGTGCTGAGCAGCTACGCAAAAAAAGAAGACATTGAGCTATTCTGGTATCTGGATAAAGACTATGTGGTAAAACACAATTTCCGGGTCGACACGAACTTTGTTTCAACTCTTTATCAAGTTGGCACCGCCATCAACGACGACTTTGAATTTGAGGTCTATACCTTCTTTTGTCATCGCCAGCGAGCGGCAGTCATCACCCAAAACCCATCACGCTTTGTACGCGAAAACTGCCGCCGCCTGACTAAATAGTCCATTGCAGCCGGAGAAAAAACACTTTCTCCGGTTTTATCCTAATAGCTGCTGCCACGCAGCCCGCACTGCAACAACCAGTTCAGAGACACCCTGCATGGGCACACACCGCCCTGCGGCGTTCAGGCTATGTAAGTGATACTGATCACGAAACTCGCAGTACGCCTGGGTCAGCGCTCTCTGAGTCGCCTCATCTATGACACCCGCGTGATATGCCATTTCGAAAATACGAATGTTATCGGGAAAACGCGCCAATTCAGAGTGCGCATGGCTAAAATTCAAAACCAGATACTGAGCAATAAACTCAATGTCTGTCATACCACCTACGCCCTGCTTAAGATCAAATTGTGTATCTGTGCTCTTATCCAGATGTCCCCGCATCTTTTCACGCATCTCAACAATGTCTTTACGAAGTGCGTCACTGTCCCTGCTGTGACACAAAATTTCGCTGCGGATCTCGTTAAATCGCGAGACAAGCTCAGGCTCACCCAGCACCATACGCGAGCGCACCAACGCCTGATGTTCCCAGGTCCAGGCCTGCTGCTGTTGATACTGATAGAAGCTCTCGATATTGATGGCCAGCAAGCCCGAATTGCCTTCCGGTCGTAAGCGGGTGTCCAGTTCATACAAGATCCCCGAGTTAGTGCGGGTATTGAACAAGTGCATCAGACGCTGCGCCAGTTTCAAGTAAAACTGTCGTGAAGAAATCGATTTGTCGCCTGTGGTGACACTGTTGCCATCGCGATTATGGACAAACACCAGATCAAGATCTGAGTTATACCCAAGCTCCAGCCCACCCGCTTTTCCGTAGGCCACGACGGCAAAACCTTTATGTTCAACATCAGCCCCTTCGGGCGCGCCATATCGAGCCACCATTTGTTGCCAGGCAATATCCACAGCCTTCGCAATAATGGCTTCTGCCAGCGCAGTGAGGTGATCGCTCACTTTCATGATATCTAATACACCCGTTGCATCAGCCGCTGCGATACGCAGCGCCTGAGTTTGCTTGAACTGGCGCAGCGCTTCCATCTGTAATTCAAGATCCTCGCTGTCGATACGCAAGAAGTACTGCTGTACTTCACTGTAATAGGCGCTCAGCGGCAACGGTCGATAAAGCACCGCCGGATCGATCAGCTCATCCAGCAAAATCGGATAGCGGGCCACCTGCTCCGCTATCCAGACACTGTGCGCACACAGTTTAATGAGCTGCTGCAGTGCACCGCGATTTTCAAACAACAGTTCAAGGTAAGCCGTTCGCGAGGCAACTTTCAGTATCACCTGGAGTACCCGCTCCAGTATCTCTGCAACAGGTGCCCGGGTGATCTCACTGAGTAGTGCCGGCATCAATTTATCCAGTACATCTCTGCCCCGCGTCCCCATTTGTATTTTGCTCAACCCCAGGTGAAACGCATCAAGCGACTTTTGCCAGGCTTCGCCGACCGTTTCAGGCAGGGGGGATTCCAGATAACTGATGTCGCGTTGCTCCCACGCTGAAACAAACTCTGGCGCCAGCGCTTCGCCCAACTCGGGCTCTTCGCCAATCACCTGAGCAAATTCGGCCCTGACCGCCGCCTGGGCCTGCTCCAGCTTGTTCAGTACCTCGCTGTATTGGGTGCATTCAAGCAACACAGCTAGGCGCAACTGATCCTGTTCATTATCCGGTAACGTTTGTGTCTGACTGTCATCAAAAGCCTGTAAATACTGCTCTGTGCGGCGTAGCAAAAGGTACTGCTGAGACAGCACTTCACCTACTTCAACGGGGATTAAAGACAGATGCTGAAGTTGCTGCAATGCCGATAGTAAAGACGGGGTCTGTAACTCAGGCTCGCGGCCACCGCGGATCATCTGCAATGCCTGCACAATGAACTCCACTTCCCGGATCCCACCAGCCCCCAGTTTGATGTTGTTTGTAAGCCCTTTACGCCTTACTTCCTGCGCAATCATGTGCTTCATTTTGCGCAAGGATTCAATCACAGAGAAATCGATATAACGACGAAACACAAAGGGACGTATCAGGGTTTTAAACTCATCCCAGTAGTGATTTTTCTCACCCAGCAGGCGAGCCTTAAGCATGGCATACCTTTCCCACTCTCGGCCCTGATCCTGATAATAGTCTTCCATGGCGGCGAAGCTCATTACCAGCGGTCCGCTATCACCAAAGGGGCGCAAACGCATATCAACCCGGAACACCTGACCATCGGCGGTACACTGATCCAGTGCAGCAATGAGCTTTTGTGCCACTTTGGTATAAAACACCTGTGCCTCAATGCTGCGGCGCCCGCCTTCAGTCGGTTTGGCAAATGGATAGGTAAAAATCAGGTCGATATCCGAAGAAAAATTCAGCTCGCCTCCGCCCAGCTTCCCCATCCCCAGCACCAGCATAGGCACAGCTTCTCCCTGCTCATCGCACACCTGTCCATTGCTTTTTGCCACACTGGCATGTGCCCAGCGGTTTGCCGCATCAATCAGCTTTTCGCTTAACCGTGACTGATAGGCGATACTGTCGTCAATGGGGTTCCCCTCTACCAGGTCGAGCCACATCAGCTTGAGCCAGTAACGCTTACGATATTCCCGCAGCAGTCTGAAGCCGCTGGCTTCATCGAGTTCACAAAGAGGCTCTGATAGTGGCGCTGGACAGGTCCGCAGCCGCATTTGTTCAGCATCCAGCAACCAATCGATCCACTCGGGGTGACGCTGCAAAATACGATAGGCAAAATCACTCAGTGCGAGCAGCCTCAAAACGGCCTGATTATTCGTGTGTTGGGCAAAAAGTGCCTGACAGCGTTCAAGTGCCAGATGCCCAAGCGTATGGGGCAAGCCACCGAAATCCATAGAAAAATCTCCAGTGCAATTGCAAAAAGCGGTGTTATAGTAAACTTAACTGCCATCACCTTACACTTAGCATGAGTTATTTGTCTTTAGCCAATATCAACTTTTTCGCCATCTTAGTGAGTTTTGTCGTGATTTGTCTGTTCACGGTCGCTTTGCGTTTATATGTTCAGTTCAGCGCCAGACAAATGCTGGAAGACGAACTGGCTAAACGGGATAATTTTGCTTTGGGGATCAGTTATGCCACCCACCTGGCCGTACTGGTGATCTGTTGTGCCTATGTATTCAATGACACCGGCATGATGGTGTTGCAAGCAGAATCATTTCGCAGCGGGGTTATTTTACTCCTTATTCTGGTCTTTATTTACTTCGGCCAGCATATCCATCGCAAGTGGATCCTCTATCAATTTAATGAAGAGCAGGCAATTTTAAAACAAAATGTCTGTGCCGCTGTGGTCGACTCAGGCATGTTGATTGGCAACACCATTTTAGTCCTTGGGCTGTACCATTGGATCCACCCACAAGGCTTTGGCAACTTACTGGTCGTCACGCTGAGCTTTTTAGTCGTTCAGTTAATGTGTGCACTGGACAGTAAAATTCGCGAGCGCCGCTTTGCCAAATATAACCAGGGTGCTTCTTTGCAACAAAACTTTAATCTGGCCAATACCTCTATCGGGATCCGCTATGCCGGCAAGAGTATTGGGCTGGCACTGGCGATTTATGCCGGTTTACACAGTGCACCATATCATGGTGCTAAAGTGGTCGAAAACCTGTTTGTGATAGTCATGCATTGCGGCGTAATGTGGTTACTTTTGTATGGTATCAGTTACTTATTGTTGCAACTGGCGTTACCCAGAGTGGACATTGGGCTGGAAGTCGACCATCAGGACAATATCGGGATTGCCTGCCTGGAGTTTGCTGTTTTCTGCGCAATAGGCTATTTACTTATTAACATGTTCTCAATGTAACCAGGCCTGTTAGTGCGTTTAAACCTAGAAAACTTTTTGCTGGTCGACAGCAACTGGGAGTTCAGCAGAGAGTTTGCTGCGCATCTGAAAGCGCAGCGCCCTGATGTGCCCAGTGAGTTATTGATCGCTGGAGACAACACCAAACAAATGCTGAAAATGATGTTTCAGGAGCAGGTTAAAGATTACTGTTACTGTGACTTTGCAAATGAAATCAGTGTGTCTGAGCTGGCCTCTTATCTGCACGAACATCATAAAGTCCGTGGCGTGTTGATCTACGCAATTGACTATCACCTCGCCGACGAGACACAGCGGTTTATATTTAATTCATTACATCGTCAACGCATCACCGTCGAGCAAACTGCCCGAGGCTATGTCTATCACCCGCTCAGAGACCCCTTTAATAACAATCATCTGACATGCCACTCCACCGTCTCCGCAACCACCCAGGATACCGTTATCGACTTTGCACAGCACCACACAGACAAAGCCGAATAGGTGCTGGACTCACTGTACATAAGCCCTTACCATTACGGCTATTTAACAGCGGAATAGTCCACCATGCGCATACCTCATATTTACCAGCCTTCCGACCTTGTCATTGGCCAGACGATTGACCTTGGCGATGATGCTGCCGGGCATGTAGCCCGCGTGCTGCGGATGAGCGAAGGGGATAAACTGAGTTTGTTTAATGGCCAGGGCGGAGAGTATCTGGCAACCATCAGCGAAGTCAGCAAAAAGAAAGTCAGGGTCACGCCAGAACAATTTATTGATAAACAGGTTGAGTCTCCGCTGTCCATTCACCTTGGTCAGGGTATCTCACGGGGAGATAAGATGGACTTTACCATCCAGAAGTCGGTCGAGCTGGGGATCACTGAAATCACTCCTTTGTTTACTACCCGTTGTGGCGTCAAACTCAGCGGAGAACGCCTGACAAAGAAACATCAGCAATGGCAGAAAATCGCCATCGCAGCTGCGGAGCAATCTGGCCGTAACACCATTACCACCATCCACCCGCCCATTTCAATCGATGAGTGGCTGGCACAATCCAGCGAGGCACTTAAGCTGACGCTCCACCCCAGAGCAGAGCATTCTATTAAAACACTGCCCGCGCCTGAGCACGGTATTCGCTTTTTAGTCGGTCCTGAAGGGGGCTTTACCGATGAAGAAATGGCTGCAACGGCACAACAGGGGTTTATCGATATTCGCCTCGGCCCACGCGTACTGCGCACGGAAACAGCCGCTCTGACCGTACTCAGCGCATTACAACTTGAGTTCGGCGACCTGGCCCTTTAAAACGCCAGTTTCGCCCTCATATCCTAGTCATACAGTTAGCAGTTGAATTGATTCACTTTATATAAGGTAACCCCAATGGCAGCGAAACTTGGGATCATCTCAGATCCAATCAGTGGCTTTAATATCAAAAAAGATACTGGCTTCGCCATGATGCTGGCAGCACAGGCACGTGGTTATGAGCTTTATTACATGGAAATGCAGGATCTGTACTTGTACCAGGGTGAAGCCCGGGCAACCGCTGCCAAAGCAACCGTGTTTGACAACGAACAGCATTGGTATGAACTGGCAGAGAAAGACGATATCGCACTGAGCGATCTGGATGTGATCCTGATGCGCAAAGATCCGCCTTTTGATACCGAGTATATTTACGCCACTTATATGCTAGAGCGTGCAGAACAAGCCGGTACGCTGGTTATCAACAAGCCACAAAGTTTGCGTGATGCCAACGAAAAGCTCTTTACAGCCTGGTTTAGCGAGCACACACCTGACACCTTAGTGACACGCTCAAGTGCGCAGATCCGTGAGTTTTTGACAAAACATGGTGACATCATTCTTAAACCACTGGATGGTATGGGCGGAGCCTCAATTTTCCGAGTACGTCATGACGATCCAAACATCGGTGTGATCTGCGAAACACTCACCGAGCACGGCAGTCGTTTTGCCATGGCGCAAAATTATGTCCCGGCAATCAAAGACGGCGACAAACGCGTTCTGGTGGTTGATGGCGAGGTTATGCCTTACTGCCTGGCTCGTATTCCGCAAGGCGGCGAAACCCGGGGAAATCTGGCTGCGGGTGGTCGCGGTGAAGCACGCCCTATCAGTGACAGTGACCGTAAAATTGCCGAAGCCGTTGCGCCTGTTTTAAAAGAAAAAGGACTCATTTTTGTTGGTCTGGACATCATAGGTGACAAGCTGACCGAGATTAATGTGACAGCACCAACGTGTGTGAAGGAAATAGAAGCCGCGTATGATATTTCCATCATGGACAAGTTTTTTGATGCCATTGCGGCAAAACTCGACCATACTAAAGAGTAACGAAAAGGGGGTCTCGCTATGCAATCACTCGCCAATCATTTTTTGGTCGCCATGCCAAATTTGCAAGATCCCTTCTTCAAGCACACAGTCACTTACATTTGTGAGCATAACGAAGAAGGCGCAATGGGCCTGGTCGTCAATCATCCTATTAATGTGACTGTGGGTGAGCTGCTCGACCAGATAGAAATAGATAACGACAAATCCAGTCAGGCTGCAGGCCAGTCTGTGTTTGCGGGTGGGCCAGTCCATACTGACCGCGGATTTGTTCTTCACACCCCTAAGCCTGGCTATGCGTCCAGTCGTGAGTTAAGTTCAGATATCATGATCACCACCTCAAAAGACGTGCTCGCATCATTGACCTCACATAATTGTCCGGATGCATTTATCATCACACTCGGTTATTCAGGATGGGAACAAGGGCAACTCGAAAAAGAGATCCTGGAAAACTCCTGGCTGATCATTGAAGCTGATCCGGCCATTATTTTTAACACCCCACCGGAAAAACGCTGGGAAAAAGCCGTCGAGATGCTTGGCATTGATGCCGGACAACTGAGCACTGAGGCCGGCCACGCCTGAGCACTTACTCAATCGCCACGCTGAATGTGGCGATTTCTGCGCCTAATGTTTGAGAATACACCATGAGCAATAACGAAAAAAAAGCACCCGGCCAGCGTACGGTCATAGGGTTTGATTTTGGTACCCGCAGTATCGGTCTGGCCGTTGGCCAGGAACTCACCGGCACGGCCAGCAGCTTAGGCGCCGTAAAAGCCCGTGATGGCATTCCCGACTGGCAGGATATCGCGCCCTATATCGAACAATGGAAGCCCGATTTGCTGGTTGTCGGCTTGCCATTAAATATGGACGGGACAAACCAGGATCTGACCTTCCGTGCCAAAAAATTTGCCAACCGTCTGCACAATCAATTCAGACTTCCTGTAGAGACTCAGGATGAACGATTGACAACCGCCGATGCCAAAGCGCGCTTATTTGAACAAGGTGGCTACCGCTCACTGGCGAAAGATAAAATCGATGGCATGTCGGCCATCATCATTCTGGAGAGTTTTTTTGAGGCGCAATGGGGTTAAGTACCCGGTAGCGCCTCAGGTCAGGTATAAACCCAGCCTGCTGATAGGCCTGACGGATCCGCCCTTGTGACCTGAGCTGGTTTAACCCACTTTGTAGGGCCTTAAATGCCCGTTCACCGTCAGGATGCAGCCGCGACACCACAAAGTGGCGGCTGCCATCAAGCTGGACTACTAAGTTTGGATGAGCCACCAGTAAAATGTCATTCAGTCTGAACTCATTATTCAGGCTTGGCATCAAAGGCATTAACATAAAGTCCACCCATTGACGATTGACCATCTGTGCCTGAGAGGCCCACACAGGCTCATTCATTAAATGCTTAAGCCCCAAACTGCTGAGTGTGTTCCAGTCAGTCCGCCAGCGGCTGGTTGACACCGCACTGAGTTCACGCAACTGACTTAAGCGGGTCAGACGTGCAACAGCCAGATTCTCCGGCGCATAAAAAATCCCGGCAAAATACTCTCCCCGTCGGATCACTGCCTCACTGATGAATAGTTTATCGGCCTTAGCCTGTGCATCATCAAGCCAGTAGCTATCAAAACTCAGCAGCAGCTTGCCCTGCTCCAGCAGATTGGAGTGACGAAAACTGACGTTTCCGGGTCGGTAGGTGAAGGTTTTCTTGAAGCCTCCCAGCGCCAGGGCCTGTTGTACCAGCACCATATCCACCACATCTCGGCGGATATAGTCGCCAGAGAACTGGGTGACTTCCAGTGGCGCCCGACCATTCAGAAACCGCAAATAATCGCTATACACATCATCACGGATATACATGTCTACCGCATTGTGTGTGTCACTATGTTGCTCGCTGCCCTTGGCCGTTTCCGGCACAGACAACATGCTGACAAGTAAACACAGGGCCAGTGTGGCCCCGTGAAACCCTCTGTCAGCGCTTTTTATCATCCAGGCCGTCAACAGTAACCCCTTGCAAAAAGCCCGCGCCTTGTTGCTCATTGTTCTGTAATTTAATCATCAGACGAAGATCGTTAGGTGAATCGGCATGGTGTAATGCATCGGCATAGTTGATCCTTTGTTGCTTGTATAAATCAAACAACGCCTGATCAAAGGTTTGCATACCCATTTCTTTAGACTTAGACATGGTTTCTTTGATTGAACCAATATCCCCTTTTTTGATCAGCTCCGCAATCATCGGAGAGTTAAGCAATACTTCAATGGCAGCTTCACGCCCTTCCCCTTTGGCCGACGGAACCAGCTGCTGCGCGACAATGGCGCGCAGATTCAATGCCAGGTCATATTTCAGCTTATCGTGCTTTTCCTTCGGTACCAGGTGCATGATCCGGTCAATCGCCTGGTTGGCATTGTTGGCGTGTAAAGTCGCAACGCACAAGTGGCCAGTCTCTGCAAAGCTTAAGGCGTACTCCATGGTCTCCCGAGAACGGATTTCGCCAATCAGGATCACATCGGGTGCCTGACGTAAGGAGCTTTTTAATGCCGCTTCGAAGCTCTCTGTATCCAGTCCGACTTCTCGCTGCGTAATGATACTCTTGCGATGCTGGTGCACAAATTCAATGGGATCTTCGATAGTCAGAATATGACCGCGCTGGTTACGATTACGATAGCCCAGTAAAGCCGCCAATGAGGTTGACTTACCTGTGCCGGTCCCACCCACAAACAACACCAGACCACGTTTAGACATGATCACATCGGTCAGCACCGAAGGCAGACCTAAATCGGTTACTTCAGGAATATCCGTTACGATACGGCGGATCACCATGCCTGCACAGTCTCGTTGCCAAAATGCAGAAACCCGGAAACGGCCAATCTCGTTCGCCACAGCAAAGTTACACTCTTTTTCGTCGTGAAACAGCAGCTTTTGTTTCTCACTCATGGCCGACTCGACCATAGCCAGCGAAGCCTGGGTATCGAGCACATCGTCATCCAGTGCACGTAACTCGCCGTCGATTTTAGCACTCACAGGCAATCCGGCTGACACAAACAAATCTGATGCGCCTTTGTCTTTCATCATTTGCAGATAATGTTCAAGCTCCATCATGACCTCCCGAGATTAATATGTGGTACCGAATTGACTCTTATCATGGGCTTTCGCCTGTGCATCCTGATTGGTGATAAGACCACGATTCACCAAATTGGTGAGGCATTGATCCATGGTCTGCATACCATGCATTGCACCAGTCTGAATGGACGAATACATTTGTGCAATTTTATCTTCGCGGATCAGGTTACGAATAGCCGGGATCCCCATCATGATCTCATGGGCGGCTACCCGGCCACCGCCGACTTTTTTCACCAGGGTTTGCGAAATAACCGCCTGCAATGACTCAGACAGCATAGAACGCACCATGTCTTTTTCCTCACCAGGGAAGACGTCTATGATACGGTCAATGGTTTTAGGGGCTGAGGTAGTATGTAGTGTACCGAACACCAGGTGACCGGTTTCTGCGGCAGTCATGGCCAGTCTGATGGTTTCCAAATCACGCAGCTCCCCCACCAGAATAACATCCGGGTCCTCACGCAGGGCACTGCGCAGCGCGGCATTAAAACTGTGCGTGTCACGGTGCACTTCACGCTGATTGATCAGGCTCAACTTGTTGTCGTGCACAAATTCAATCGGATCTTCAATGGTCAGAATATGGTGGTGCTTGTTGCTATTGATGTAATCTACCATCGCAGCCAGTGTTGTTGACTTACCCGACCCGGTGGGGCCCGTGACCAGCACTAAACCACGCGGACAATCCGAAATTTTTCGGAAAATGTCGGGCGCGCCAAGGTCTTCTAATGTTAGCACTGAGCTGGGAATGGTCCGAAACACCGCCGCAGGGCCGCGACTGGCGTTAAACGCATTGACACGAAAGCGCGCCAGGTTAGGTACTTCAAACGAGAAATCCACCTCAAGATTTTGCTCATAGTCCTTACGCTGGTTATCATTCATAATATCGTAAACGAGGCTGTTAACGTCCTTCGCTTCCAGTGCAGGAATGTTTACCCGGCGTACATCGCCATCGACACGGATCATCGGTGAAACCCCCGACGAAAGGTGTAAATCCGATGCTTTGTGTTGCACACTAAAGGCCAATAATTCAGTAATATCCATCTAAGACTCCACAACGAGCAAATAATAATATGGTTACAATAGCAGAACGGCTGAACAACGCCTATGATCGCATAGCAAAAGCACAGCAAAAGTGTGCCACAGACCAAGAGGTCGCATTACTGGCCGTATCAAAAACCAAACCTGTCGAACTCATTGAGCAAGCATACGCTGCCGGGCAACGCCGGTTTGGTGAATCCTATGTTCAGGAAGCCGTAGATAAAGTTCGCTACTTTCAGCAGCAAAAAGACATTGAATGGCATTTCATTGGTCCCATTCAATCTAACAAATCGCGCCAGATTGCAGAGCACTTTTCCTGGGTACAAAGTATCGATCGCCTCAAGATCGCGCGTCGTCTGAATGAACAAAGACCCAATAACCTGATGCCGCTTAACGTTCTGATCCAGGTAAATATCAGTAACGACGAGCAAAAATCAGGATGTGCCCTGGATGAGCTTGATGAACTGGCCGCCTATATCGACGGCGCGCGTCAGCTGCAGCTGCGTGGACTCATGACAATCACAGCACAAACCGATGATGCCCAACAGCAGCTTGAATATTTTAGCCAAATGAAGGCTTGCTTTGATAGACTAAAGGCTCAATATCAACAGCTGGATACCTTGTCGATGGGCATGAGTGGCGACCTTGAAATGGCAGTTCAGGGTGGTGCAACCATGGTACGCATAGGCACGGACATTTTTGGCAAACGACAATAAGGTGACACACTCCTAATGGCTAATAAAACGATTGCATTTATCGGGACCGGAAACATGAGCTACGCCATTATTGGCGGCATGATAAAAAACGGCTTTGCTCCACAGAGCATCATCGCAACCAATCGCAATGCTGAGAAGCTCGCTAAGGCCCATGCCGATTTCGGGGTGCGTACTGAGCAAGATAACCTAAAAGCAGTTCAACAAGCCGATGTCATTGTACTGTCTGTGAAACCGCAAATGATGGCCGAGCTGTGCCAGACTTTTGTGGACGCCGGGCTGGATATCAGCACTAAGCTGTTTGTCTCTGTCGCGGCGGGGATCACCGTCAAACGCCTCAGAGAGATGCTGGCGCAAGACGTTAAGCTTGTACGCTGTATGCCGAATACCCCGTCATTGCTTGGGCGTGGCGTTTCAGGTCTGTTTGCCGCAGATATCAGTGATGAAGAAAAAACCTATATCGAACAGGTATTTTCGTCGACTGGCATCGCCATTTGGCTGGATGAAGAATCACAGATCAATGATGTCATTGCCGTTACGGGCTCTTCACCTGCCTACTTTTTCCTGTTTATGGAAGCCATTGAAGAGAAAGCCATTGCGCTGGGCTTTTCACCGCAACAGGCGCGCGCCCTGGTGCAACAGACCGCTCTGGGCGCTGCAGAGATGGCGCTGTCTCAACCAGACATCAGCATTGCACAATTGCGTGCTAACGTGACTTCCAAAGGCGGCACCACACACGCGGCCGTTGAACACTTAAAAGCAAACCAGCTACCAAACACTGTAGCCGATGCCATGGATGCCTGTATTGCACGGGCAGAAGAAATGGAACAACAAATCTAGAGGACACACAATGAACGCCATGCAATTTTTGGTAGGGATTATTTTTGACCTGTTTCTGATGGTCGTACTGTTGCGTTTTTGGCTACAATTAGTCAAAGCTGATTTTTATAACCCGCTGAGTCAGGCCGTGATCAAAGCGACCTCTTTCGCCGTTAACCCACTGCGAAAACTGATCCCGGGGTTAGGCGGGCTGGACCTGGCCTCATTGGTGTTGGCGCTGCTGGTCGGTTTTGCCAAAATGTCGGTGTTGATGCTGATGTTTGGCGGCTACTGGGACGCTATGCAGGCAGCCATTTCTGGTGCCTTGACCGTGGTCAAAGAGGCCTTTTCACTGGTGTTCTGGGTGTTAGTTATCCGTGCCATTCTTAGCTGGGTGGCTCAGGGCTACAACCCGATTGCTGCGGTATTCAGCCAGCTTACTGAACCTATGCTGCGCCCAATTCGTAAAATTATTCCACCGCTGGGCGGCTTCGATTTGTCGATCCTGGTGGTAATAATTGGCATGCAGTTTTTACAAATTTTAATGATGGATCTGCTTCGTTAAGCATTCGGAGTCGTAACAATGAAACCCTTTTTGACACTTATTTCAATGCTGGCCATGCTGCTTTTAGCTCAGCCAGCACAGGCTTCCAATCCACAAGGTGGCCAATACAAACAACTCGGCGACTGGCAGGTACACTATATCGCCTTCCCGTCTACCTTTATTCAACCAAATATTGCCAGCGCATATGGGTTAACCCGGAGCAACAGCAAGGCCATCATTAATATTTCCGTTCTGGCTGATGATGCCAACAACACAGCGCAGCGCGCCATACTCACCGGTCAGGCGCGTAACCTGATCGGCAATAAAACCACCTTAACATTTAAAGAAGTAGTTGAAGGCGATGCGGTATACTATCTGGCGCAGATGGATGTGGATCACGAAGACACCTATCGCTTCGAAGTCACCATCCAGCAGGGTAACACGCGCCACGTGCTTAAGTTTCAGCAAAAGTTTTATGTAGATTAATATGACCAGACAAATCGTTCTCGCCACCGGTAATCCGGGCAAAGTCGCCGAGCTTGGCAGCATGCTTAAAGATTTGAATATCGAAATCCTGCCGCAAAGCCAGTTTAACGTAGGTGATGTCGCAGAAACCGGCACAACCTTTGTGGAAAATGCCATAATTAAAGCCCGCCATGCAGCCAAAATCACGGGCTTACCTGCCATTGCGGATGATTCAGGCCTTGAAGTTGATGCCCTCAAGGGGGCACCAGGTGTGTATTCAGCCCGCTATGCTGGTGCAGGTGCCAGCGATCAGGACAATATCGATAAACTGCTTGAAGCAATGACAGGCGTTACAGAGCGTACAGCGCGATTCTGGTGCGTACTGGTTTACATGCGCCACGCCGATGACCCTACGCCGGTCATTTGTCAGGCCAGCTGGGAGGGGCGTATTACCGACGATCAGCAAGGTTTACAGGGTTTCGGCTATGACCCGGTTTTCTGGGTTGAACAAACGCACTGCACCTCAGCTCAGCTGAGCAAAGAAGAGAAAAATGCCCGCAGTCACCGCGGTCAGGCATTACAGCAACTGCTGGCGCATTTTAAAGGTCAGCTGTGAAACTCCCACCGTTAAGCTTGTACATTCACGTGCCCTGGTGCGTGCAAAAATGTCCTTATTGCGACTTTAACAGCCATGGTCAAAAAGGCGAGATCCCGGAGCAGGAGTATATTCAACACCTGCTCGCGGACTTGCGAGCCGACCTGCCGCTGGTACAGGGCCGTAAGCTCCACAGTATCTTTATTGGTGGGGGAACCCCCAGCCTGCTCAGTGGCGCAGCTTATACTCAGCTGCTGGGTGAAATTGAAGCGCTGATTGGCTTTGCTGATGACATTGAAGTCACCCTGGAAGCTAACCCGGGTACGGTGGAAACGGATCGCTTTAAACACTATGTTGCCGCAGGTATTAACCGCATTTCTATCGGCGTGCAGAGCTTGCAAGCAGATAAGTTAAAAGCGCTGGGCCGTATTCATGGTGAACAAGAAGCACGACATGCCGCCTTTGAAGCCCACGATGCCGGGCTTAATAGCTTCAATATGGATCTGATGCATGGTTTGCCGGATCAGTCCGTTGCAGATGCACTAAGCGATCTGCAACAAGTGATTGATCTCAATCCACCGCACCTGTCCTGGTATCAGCTCACCATTGAGCCAAACACACAGTTTGCCTCTAAGCCACCGACGCTGCCTCAGGACGAAATCTTGTGGGATATTCAGGAGCAAGGCCAGGCACTGCTTGCCAAACATGGCTATCAGCAATACGAAATTTCCGGCTATGCCAAGGCCGGTTATCAATGCCGACATAACCTGAATTACTGGCAATTCGGCGATTATCTGGGTATTGGGTGTGGAGCTCATGGCAAAATCACACAACCAGACAGCAATGAGATAGTGCGTACCGTTAAGGTCAAGCACCCGCGCGGCTACATGGATCTCACTAAGCCCTATTTATACGACAGCTGGCAGGTAGAACCCGCCGATCGCCCGTTTGAGTTCTTTATGAACTGTTTTCGCTTACATGAGCCCTGTGAAAAACAGGATTTTTGCGATTATACCGGCTTATCGCTGAGCGATATTGAACCTGCGATTGTCCAGGCAATTGAACAAGAACTGTTAATAGATCAGGGCGATTCATGGTTGGTAACAATTAAGGGCCACAGATATCTGAATGACCTGCTAGAATTGTTCGTCTGATACCTGCTCTTAGGATAAGATTGGGCTGGTAAGCTTGCCGGTAGATGGAAAGTCACCTGCCGGAGACAATTTTTGTTGGTGACAATGCATCAACACCCGAATCCAAGTGGAACACAATAAAAAAGGTAACCCATGCGTAAAATGACACTCCTTGCCGCAGCCGTGGCAGCAGCGCTCCTCTCAGGTTGTCAGCAAACTGCAGAGCAACCAACTAACACCGCTAAGGCGGAAGTAACACAACAAGTGGTACAAAGCGAAGTAGAAAAGGCCAATGCCTTTTTCGATGAAGTTTTTATGCGCGGCGTGATGCGCAGCCCGGTTTACCAAACTTACCTGGGTATTAAGCAAGACTACGACAAATGGGACGATGAATCAGAAGCACGTCAACTTGAAGATCTTCAGTTGACTAAAAAAGACCTGGTTGCCCTGCAAGCCATTGATCGCAGCAAACTGGATGCACAGACCCAGGTCAGCTACGACTTGTTTAAGCAAAACCTGGAAAATGAAATTGCCGACTTCCAGTGGCGTTTCCACAACTATCCGGTTAACCAGATGTACGGCACGCACTCTATGGTCCCGGCATTTTTGATCAACCAACACCAAATCACCGACGTTAAAGACGCCAAAGCGTATATTTCACGTCTGAATGGTGTACCTGCGGTATTCGACCAGCTGGTAAAAGACCTGGAGATCCGTGCCGACAAAGGGATCATTGCCCCTAAGTTTGTTTTCCCTCACGTGATTGACTCAAGCAAGAACATCATTAAAGGTGCGCCATTCGTTGCAGGCGAAGACTCAACTTTACTGGCTGACTTTAAACGTAAAGTCAACAAGCTGGATATTGCAGACAACGAAAAACAAGCCCTGATCGGCGAGGCCACTGAAGCACTTAAAACGGCTGTTAAGCCAGCTTACAGCATGTTGATTGGCTACTTACAGCAGCTTGAAAAGCGTGCCGACACCCGCGATGGTGCCTGGAAGTTCCCTGACGGTGAGAAGTACTTCAACAACGCCCTGGCACGTACCACCACCACAGACTTAACCGCCGCAGAAATCCACAAAATTGGTTTGTCTGAGGTTGCACGTATTCATGATGAAATGCGTGAAATCAAAGAAAAAGTTGGCTTCAAGGGCGATCTAAAAGCCTTTATGCAGTTCATGCGCACCGACAAACAGTTCTACCTGCCTAATACCGAAGAAGGCAAAGCCAAGTACCTGGCAGACGCAACTGCCATGATCGACAACCTGAAAGGTCGTCTTGATGAGCTGTTCATCGTCAAGCCAAAGGCCGACATGATAGTTAAGCGCGTAGAAGCCTTCCGTGAAAAATCAGCGGGTAAAGCCTTCTATCAGCAGCCAGCGCCGGATGGCTCACGCCCAGGTATCTACTACGCTAACCTGTATGATATGGAAGCGATGCCAACCTACCAAATGGAAGCATTGGCATACCACGAAGGTATTCCTGGCCACCATATGCAAATCGCCATTGCAATGGAACTGGAAAACATGCCTAAGTTCCGTAAATTTGGCCGCTACACCGCTTACACTGAGGGCTGGGGACTGTACTCTGAGTTTGTACCAAAAGAAATGGGCCTGTATGAAGACCCATATTCAGACTTTGGCCGCTTAGCGATGGAACTATGGCGTGCTTGTCGCCTGGTCGTAGACACGGGTATCCATGCAATGAAGTGGACGCGTCAGGAAGGCATTGATTACTATGTTAACAATACGCCAAACGCGAAGTCTGATGCAGTGAAAATGGTAGAGCGCCACATTGTGATCCCATCTCAGGCGACGGCTTACAAGATCGGTATGCTGGAAATTCTTGAACTGCGTGAAGCTGCTAAGAAAGAGCTGGGCGATAAGTTCGATATCCGCCAGTTCCACGACGTAGTATTGAAAAATGGCCCTGTACCACTTAACGTACTAGAGCAGTTCGTGAACGAGTGGGTTGCCAGCAAAAAAGCTTAATCACATGGCTCTGGTGATACCATCTTAAATGCGGTATTTGCCAAAATAATGTGTAAGCAAGCCCCGCCATGTGCGGGGCTTTGTATTTTAATCTCCCCGCCAAGCTTTTGAGTCACCAGATTGTAGATAATACTCAGCCCCAGCCCTGTGCCACCCGAATGACGCTTTGACGTGACAAAAGGTTCAAAAATCACAGGCAACAGCTCTTTATCAATCCCCTGTCCATCGTCTTTAAAATAGAAATGCACATAGTCATTCACGATATGCGCCGAGACAATGATGGTCAGCTTTCTGTCCGGATGTTTACCATGCAAAAGACTGTTATTCAGGCTATATCCGATGATTTGATTAAACACATTGGGATAGCTACTGAGGATCAGGTTATCCGGTATTTCGACTTCAATTTTGTACTCCTCCTCTGGCAGTTCGCTGCGATAACAGTCAAATACCCCTTCCACAAGAGTTTTCAGATCAAACTCCATTTCGGTATCATAATGCTGCTGTGCCGATACCTTTTTAAAGTCGTCAATAAGTGAGGCTGTACGATGCAGGTTGTTTTCCAATAAAAAAAGTGCCGACTCAGCCTCGCCGATAAGATTGGTCAGCGTGGTTTTCTTCAGCTGCCCACTATCCAAATCGCGACGCATATTCTCAACCTGCGCTTTAAGATGCGACTGACTGGTAATGGCAATGCCCAGTGGGGTGTTTAGCTCATGGGCAAAGCCACTGACCATATTGCTCAGACTGGCCATTTTGGCCTCTTCAATTAACCGTTGCTGAGCTGCACTAAGCCGGGCCATCAAAGTTTCAATAAAGTCCAGCAGTTCATCCAGATGGTGACCTATTTGCGCAATTTCATCCTCACTTTTGAGGTTTACCCGTAAAGAAAAGTCTTCATGCTTAGCGACCCTGACGAGCACTCTGCCAATGGCCATAACCTGCTGGGATACGCGACTGTTCAGATAGTACAAAAGAAGCAGGCTAAAACCGCTACTAAGTACAATGGATAGCAAACTGATCAGGATCAGCTGTTGCTGCTCCTCCTGGAATGCACTGAAAAGTTGTTTGGCCACAATCGTAAAATGGCCACGTATCGCCAGTTTCAGCTCTCCTAACTCACCACGTACGCCCTGATTATGATCCAGCCCCTGTTTTTGCAACACATTGGTATACACGACAAAGCCATTCTGATAATGCTCCAGCGTCAACAGAAATGACTCTGCACGCTCAGGAAACTGTGCCCGGATACGATTTTTGGCTTGCAGGATCAGATCGCCATGCTGATTAAGGTAGCTTCTGTCGAGCCTGAGCAGAAAGTCTTTTTCCCGTCGCCTCAGCTCCAGGAGTAAGATTTCCAGTTGCGGATCTTGCGCCTCTTTGGCTAGTGCCTGCAGAGCATGGGCTTTACTGCGGAACTCACCATACACGCCATCGTCTTTATCGTAGCCCAGCAATGCCTGCATAGAAGCCAGCTGCTCATACAATTCGGCAAATTGGTTAACCTGCTCATCGAGCTTAAACAACAGTTCAAGATGTTGATGATCAGTCACCAGTAAAGCAACTAACTCATTGAAGCTATCCCGATACGCATAACGATAGTCATCAATGGAGAGCAACGAAGCTTTCTGCCTTTCAATCACAAACCGCTCTTCCTGATCCAATAGCCGCTGGATCTGGGTTTGTAGTTTAAATAAATGATCGTTGAGTTGCTTGCTGTGATCCAACTCCCGGTAAAGAAACCAGCTGACCGTCGCAATAATCAACGCCGCACCAATGGCGGCCACTTTGAATAACAAAAGTGACTGTTTTAACTGCACAAATAAGTTCCTGACTTGCCCCTAGTCTTCCTAAGCTTAGACAACTTAATCGCGTTCGGCGAACATTGCCCGAGACTTTGCATCATTCATTCGTGGTTAAAAATACGCTCATTACACAAAGCTGCGCATCGCCGTTTGGGAGGGGGAAACCTTCACTCAACATCTGCCGATGGCCCGTCAGGCTGCGCTTTACTGCCAGCGTGGCTTGCTCAGAAATGGCGCGACCATTTATTACACCAGTGCCGATGAAATGGCTGCCTGGCAGGAGATTGGTGGTTATCAGCGCCGGGAATGGCACGCCACCAAAGTGGCGCTGTTGGGAAAAGTCAGTGCCTTTGATGCCTTTGTCGCGGCCACTCAGGTCAATAACGGTCCGACTTTCCCAACCTAGTCTCGTTAGCGAGCCTCCTGCATTTGCGCATTGAAGCGTTGCAGCGCGGGCTTTTTCATCAGGCTGTAGCACACAGGCAATACCAATAGCGCCAGCAACAGTGCACTCACCATGCCGCCTACCATTGGGGCCGCAATCCTGCTCATAATTTCAGAACCAGTGCCTGTGCCATACAAAATGGGCAGCAAACCAATGATGATGGTCGCGACGGTCATCATCACCGGCCGCACTCGCAGTGCGGCGCCATGCAGCAAAGCGTCAATGTATTGCGACTCGCTCACAGCAACCTGCCTTGCTCTGGCCTCGCTTTGCAGGTCTTTAAACGCCTGTTCCAGATACACCAGCATGAGCACGCCAATCTCAACGGCAACTCCGGCCAGCGCGATAAAGCCAACCCCAACCGCGACTGAGAAATTAAAGCCTTGCAAATACATCAACCACAGACCGCCCACGGTGGCCATAGGCAGAGTCAACAGGATCAACGCCACTTCACCAAACCGGCGGAAGTTAAGGTATAACAGCAACATGATGATTGCCAAAGTCAGCGGCAGTACATAACTGAGCTTTTCCTGGGCACGGAGCATATATTCATACTGACCCGCCCAGTTTAATGAGTACCCGGCGGGTAATTCCAGCTCTTCGGCAACCACACTGCGCGCCTGTGCAACATAACTGCCCAAATCCACGCCGTCTATGTCGACAAAGGTCCAGCCATTGATGCGGGCGTTCTCACTTTTGATCCCCGGCGCGCCACTTTCTACGTACACATCGGCCACATCCCCAAGCGCAATACGCTGACCGGTAGGCGTCACGATTGGCAACCGTGCCAGCTGCTCGGGCGAGCTACGATAATCCTGCGGATAACGTAAATTCACCGGGTAGCGCTCCTGCCCTTCTACGGTTTGAGTGACATTCATACCACCAATGGCGGTGGCAACGACCTGCTGTACATCGGCAATGTTCAGCCCAAAGCGACTGGCCTGCTCACGGCGAATATCCACCTTAATATAACGCCCGCCCGCAACCCGCTCGGAATACACAGACGCTGTGCCGGGCACTTTGGTAAGGATGGTTTCAAGGCGCTGGCCAAGCGATTCGATAACGGCCAGATCCGGGCCTGCAATCTTAACCCCAATCGGCGTTTTGATCCCCGTCGCGAGCATGTCGATACGAGTTTTGATGGGCATCACCCAGGCATTACTGACGCCCGGCAGCTTCACCAGACGATCCAGTTCGGCTTTCAGCTTGTCTGTGGTCATTCCCTCACGCCACTCACTGCGTGGCTTAAGCTGAATAAAGGTTTCAATCATGGTCAATGGCGCAGGATCGGTGGCTGATTCGGCGCGTCCCACTTTACCAAACACATTCTCTACCTCGGGCACTGTGGCAATCAGCTTGTCGGTTTGCTGCAACAGCTCACGCGCTTTACCGATGGAGATTCCCGGATAAGTGGTGGGCATATACATCAGGTCGCCTTCATCCAGTGGTGGAATAAATTCGCTGCCGATTTTATTGAGCGGATAAAAGCCCACCACAGTCAGAGCGACCGCAGCCACCAGCGTGGTCTTAGGGACACGCATCACTTGTCGCAGCAGCGGCATATAAGTGGCTATAAGCAGCCGGTTGAGCGGGTTCTTGCGCTCCGGCGTGACTTTGCCGCGAATAAAGTAGCCCATCAGCACTGGGACCAGGGTAATTGCCAGTCCGGCAGCAGCCGCCATGGCATAGGTTTTAGTGTATGCCAGCGGCGCAAACATTCGCCCTTCCTGCGCTTCGAGAATAAACACCGGCAGGAATGATACTGTGATGATCAGCAAGCTAAAGAACAGGGCTGGACCCACTTCCGTAGCGGCTTTTGTCACAATCTGCCAGCGATTGTCGTCGGTCAGCGGCGTCTTTTCCATATGCTTATGGAGGTTTTCTATCATCACAATCGCTCCGTCAATCATCGCGCCAATGGCAATGGCAATCCCGCCAAGCGACATGATGTTGGCGTTTATTCCCTGCAAATACATGATAATAAAGGCCACCAGGATCCCCAAGGGTAGCGTGATCACCGCCACCAGCGAGGAGCGCAGATGGAACAAGAAGGCGGCACAGATCACAGCCACTACCAGTAGCTCTTCAAGTAGCTTTTGCCATAGATTATCAACCGCCCGCTCAATCAGCTGACTGCGGTCATACACAGTAACCACCTCAACGCCCTCGGGTAGGGACGCCTTTAGCTCATCCAGTCGAGCCTTCACTCCGGCAATGGTCTGCTGTGCATTTTCACCAAAACGCATGATCACCACCCCACCGACGACTTCACCTTCACCGTTAAGCTCGGCAATGCCACGTCGCATTTGCGGACCTATGGTGATCTGGGCAACATCTCCCATGGTCAGTGCAGTGCCCTGCTCGTTGAGGCCCAGCGGAATTTGAGCAATGTCGGTTACCGAACGAATATACCCCGTAGCCGTTACCATGTACTCGGCTTCTGCCATTTCGATGACTGAGGCGCCGGTTTCCTGGTTACCCCGTTGCAGCGCCTGCTGAATATGACTCAGGGGCAGGTTATAGGCGCGCAGTTTATCGGGATCAACCTGCACCTGATATTGCTTAACCATGCCGCCCACAGAAGCCACTTCGGAGACCCCAGATACCGTTTGTAACTCGTATTTTAAGAACCAGTCCTGAAGACTACGTAACTGGCTGATGTCATGCTTACCTGAGCGGTCCGTCAGGGCATAAATGTACACCCAGCCCACCCCGGTGGCGTCCGGTCCTAGTTGCGGTTTGGCAGTCGGTGGCAGTAAGTTAGCCGCCTGGCTGAGATACTCCAGTACCCGGCTACGCGCCCAGTAAAGATCCGTGTCGTCATCAAAGATCACATACACATAGGAATCGCCATAGAAGGAGTATCCCCGCACTGTGGTTGCCCCCGGAACTGACAACATGGCGGTGGTGAGCGGAAAAGTCACCTGATCCTGGACCACTTGTGGCGATTGACCCGGATAACTGGTTTTGACGATGACCTGCACATCCGATAAATCCGGAATGGCATCAACCGGCGTTTGCTTCAGTGCAAACAGGCCGCCTGCCACCAGCATCAGCGTGCTCAGCAGGACCAGTACGCGATTGTGCAAAGACCAGGTTATGATTGCTGCTATCATGATAATACTCCCGGCTTAATGATGCGCATGTTCAGACATGGCTGAGTCTTGCTCGCCGTGCTGCATCTGGGTCACAACAAAGTCATCCCCCACCTCAAAGGTAAAGGTTATCTGATCGCCCACATTAAACGCACTCAGGTCGATATCCTCGGCTACCACAAAATCCATGGTGGCCGCTGCACGACCCCATTTTTCAATGGCACCGCGATGGATAGTGGCGATACGAGAGGCGGCGTCTATTGCCTTGATATGGCCGTCCACGGTCGCCGTTGGCAGAGTCGGTTCCGCCATGATGTGAATGGTGGTGATTTCATACCCGGCATCCGTTTTGGAGACCTCAAAATGCAGCGACTGGCCGGTTTTAAGCGCACTGCTGTCGAGCGTATCGGCAAGTTGAAAATCCATGGTCATTTCGGGCCACTCCCACTCGGGCACAGCATCATGGCTTATATTGATCACGTCCGAATGCGCTTCATAGTGGTTCACAGTGCCGGCCATCCAGACCTGAGTTGGTTTTGCATCCGCACTCATACGCTTAAAGTCAGAGCTCTTACTGGACTCTGAATCAATCAGGAAGTGAGCCGAAGTAACGACCCGGTCATCTTGCTGAAGTCCATCGAGGATCTCGGTGCTTTGCAGCCCTACCCGGCCCAAAGTGACTGCCACGGATTTAAAGCGCCCGTCGCCCAACGCCACAACCACCCTGTCCTGCTTACCGGTGCGGATCACCGCCTCGCTCGGCACCTGCATGGCTTGTGCTTTGCTGCCGGCCTGAATTTGCACCTGGGCAAACATATTGGGTTTCAGTTGCCCTGCGGCATTGTCAAACTTCAAACGCACCCGCAGGGTTCGGGTGGTTTCATTGAGGGTTGGATAGACATAGTCTACGCTCCCCTGCCAGCGCGCGCCGGGCAGATAGTCCAGCGTCATAGTGACAGGCTGACCGGCTTTAACCAGGGCGGTATCACGCTCGAATACCTCGGCTTCCACCCAGACCTGATCCAGCTGAGCAATGCTCATCAGGGTATTGCCAGGATTAACATAAAACCCTTCGCGGATCTTCAGCTCAGCCACTACGCCGCTTTGGCGAGCGTAGAAGGTGATGGTCTGACGTACCTGACGCTGCGCCTCTAAACTGGCGATAAAGTCGGCCGACAATTGCAGCGCCAATAACCGCTCGCGCGCCGCTTTGATCAGGGTGGCATTGTTACGATTTAGCGCAATCAAAAATTCTTCCTGCGCATTCACCAGCTGTGGCGAATAGAGCGAATATAATGGCTGCCCCTGCTCCACCGGCTCGCCGGCCGCTTTGATGTATAAAGTTTCCACCCAACCATCGACCCGCGGGTGAATGTGCACCAGTTTGTCTTCATCATATTGCACATAACCGACCGTCGAAATCGTGCTGTGCATCGGCCCCACCTCAACCGCAGCGGTTCTCACGCCCAGGTTATTCACCACTTCAGGAGAAATGGTGACGGCGCCGGGCACCTGCTCTTCACTCTCGGCATAAACAGGCACCAGATCCATGCCCATGGGCGACTTACCGGGTTTATCACGGCGATAATTGCTGTCCATTGGCGCCACCCAGTAGAGCGGCTGGTTGCTATCGGCCTCTGCATCAGCAGTGTGTGAAGGAGCAGCAGTCAGCGTCATCAGGGCATAGCTCAGCGCCCCCCCAGATAAACCAGCTAGCAATAGTTTCAGCGTATTATTCATCGGTCACTCCTGGCTGATAGGTGGTGAGGTAATAGTTCAATCTGGCAACGGTTTTAAGGGCATCGACGTCAATTTGTTTGGCCGCGACTCTGGCATTGAGCTCGGCAATGCGGGCTCGCACGACCTCGGCAAAATCGCCGTTATCATTGGTGTATGCGGTGAGTGCTGCTTCTGCCTGCTCATGCGTTTGTTGTAGTAACTGCTCCCGAAACAAGGTCTGACGCTCTGACAATCGCCTTAGCTGGCTCGCCTCTTTTTCAACCTGACCGGACAGCTCACGCAGCAACAGTAGTTTATCGGTTTTGATGGCTTCGCGATTTGACTGAGCTGAGTTCAGCCATTGGTCCTGACGATTGTCGGTAAATAAAGGCACATCCAGCGTCACCCCCAGCGAAAAGAAGTCGGCGCGGCTGCTGCCATCTGGCATATCACTGCGATATCCATAACTGGCATTCACGCCCCACTGCGGCTTATATTGCTGGCGGGCAATTGCAACCCCTTTACCAGCCGCCTCAATACGCACATCCTGCGCCAGCACCACCGGATGGCTGGTGAGGCGTGCCAGTAGTCGCTCTGCATCCGGCTTGCCCTGCACAAAGATAGCCGGGACAGCCACTTTTAGCTGAGGCAAGGTCTCTGGCAGATTGATATCAGACCAGGCGATATGCGCCTGAGCGCCTCGCAGCCAGGCCAGCAGCTGTGCACGCGCAGACTCCCGTTTTTGGTATTCAACACTGAGGCGGTCGTCGAGCTGCACCAACTCCAGTTGCGCGCGGATCACATCCTGCTGGCGGGTGCGCCCGACCACATTGGCATAACTGGCTTTACTGACATCGACCAGTTGCTCAAAAAGGGCTTTATCCTGCTCAATTAAAGCAATGGTACGCTCGGCCAGATAGGTATCGAGCCATAGCTGAGTGACTTGTGCCCGGATCTGCGCAACCCGATCGGCACGCAGCAGAGGGTACTCTTCACTGGCAATCTGTAGCTGCTCACGTTTAAGTGCTAACTCATCGCCACGGCCAAACTGTTGGCTCACGCCCACCTTAAGCTGGGTCATTGCCTCGCGGTCATGTTGCCAGCTATCCACCGGCAGATTCATCATAGACAAGGACACTTTTGGATCAGGCAACGTACCGGCGGCAAGACCTTGCGCATAAGTGGCTTGCTGCTGATGGTGGCGTTTTTGCAACAAGGGATCCTGAGCAATTGCCTGCTCTATGGCTTGTTGTAAAGGCAAACTGGCAGAGGCCTGTACAGAGCTGATTGCCATTATCACTGCGCCCAGCAGCGCGCAACGGGCTGTTGCAGGAATTAAAAGCGACATCAAAACTGCTCCTTATAAGTATCGATTTGCGCATAAACCTGATGGCTGCCATCTTTCATCAACAGTAAAACCTGATATGGCGTAAAGCGCTCATCCACTTCCATGCCCGGCGAGCCAAACGGCATAGCTGGCACACTGAGCCCGATGGCATCCGCATTGGGATTGGCCAGAAATTGCTGAATAAACTTAGCCGGGACATGCCCTTCAAATACCCAGCCGTCATGACTGAGCGCGGTATGACAAGAGCGATAGCGCGGTGCAATACCATGACGTGATTTAAGCGCACTTAAAGACGCCAACTCCCTTCCTTGCGCCGCAACGCCTTGCGCCAACAGGTGCGACAGCCACTTTTTACAGCAGCCACAGGTTGGCGTTTTGTAAACAGTTAACGCCTGTAACGGGCCCGGCTGAGCCTGGCTGCTCAGGCTCAGCAGCGAAAATAAACAGGCGCTCAGAAATAGTGCATATTGATTGGTAGTAAAAGACATCATTTGCCTCCGTCTTCTTCTGCCTGCCCATTCAAATAACGAAAGCAGGTCAGAATCATATAAACATCACACTGCAAAGCGCAGTGAAATCATAATAAGCAGTTGGATTGACAGGTCAGGCGCCGAATTTCAGACGCACTTCACCTGGGTCAGGCAAAAATGGGGGGGCGATATAAGGACTGAGCGACAGCAACAGGGAGTTGCTCCTCATGCCAAATAGCAGCAAGGAAAACTAAGTCTGTAGTGAGAGAAAATTCGGCAACAGGCAGCAGCTGCGCACTACCGCAAGCGTGCGTCAGGCATACGCAATCACTGTCATCATCACAGCAGTCCATTTGCTGCTGCGGGTGACTCATCTTGCTATGGTCATGCTTGAGCTGAACAGAGGTGTCCGTTACTTCTGGCGCTGCGGCTTCATGGTGATGCTGCATCATGGCAGTGTGCATATCGTGACCCTGCATATGTGCTTCACACGCCATTACAGCATTCGCCATGCCTTGTACTATAAAGGCAAGCAAAGCAGCTATCATCAGTAAAGTGGCGGTGAATTTGCTCATAGGGTCCTCAGATTATCGCTGTGAATTCTCACATAAACGACAAAAAAAGAAAAGCATTGGCATAACAGCTGCTTTAAATTGCCTATACTCTCAGAGATGTGACTTCAATGGTAGTAGGCTTGTGTGGGTAGTAAAACACTTTTTTTATCTGATATTACTCGTGCAGTTCAGCCCTTGTGTCGTTGCACAAACCAGTCAGCAAGTACAGCCAGAATTGAAAATAACCTTGCCGGTACGGCAGGTCAAATTACAGAAGTACCTCAGCGAGTTACTCCATGTGTCGCTCTATGAACTGGGTTACAACCTGACGCTCACCATGACCCCTAACCCGCTCTATAAACGAGAGTCACGACTGCTTAATAGTGGCAAAATCACGATGATCATGCGTCTGGCAACACCACAGCGTGATGCCACTTTCCATAAGATCGCGGTG
This sequence comes from Pseudoalteromonas rubra, assembly GCF_005887095.1. GTDB lineage: Bacteria > Pseudomonadota > Gammaproteobacteria > Enterobacterales > Alteromonadaceae > Pseudoalteromonas > Pseudoalteromonas rubra_E. The sequence goes on from NZ_PNCI01000017.1 coordinate 201,093, forward strand.
CCGCTTACTCAGGGTCTGATAGGTAAACGGTTGTTACTCATTCATCAGCGCAATCAGCCGCGTTTTGACACGGTCACATCGCTGGACACCTTTCGAGACAGCAAACTGGTCGGTGTCTTTGCGCCAGGCTGGTACGACGCCCAAATATGGCAGACCAACCACCTGCCTTATGTTGAAAGTGCCAGCGACCATACGACCATCTTGCGAATGCTCACAGACGGTAATCGAGGGTTTGATTACTTTTCGCGGGGTCTCAACGAAATAGATGACTACACTCTGAGCAACGGTCTGATCATAGAGCCTCACTTGGTGTTGAGTTACCCACTGGACTTTCATTTTTACCTGCACCCCGATAACAAAGTCCATATCTCTATTCTCACACGCGCACTGGAGCAGGCTCGCGATAGTGGCATACAAGCGCAGTTGCTGCGTAAACACTTTGGCTATCTGCAACAGCGCCACAGACTATCGCAGCGACGTGTTATCTCCCTGACGTTACCACCTGCCCCCGCTCAATCAGAGCCTCTGCCGTTACCATCACATTGAGCCTGTGCAGCGCTCCAGACGGTATCGAGGTTCGTCGTGTAAACTACACCTAACTCATTGAATAAATTATTTGCGTTATCTCAGGGTAATTCTTGAAGAGCTAAGCTAAAATAGCGATAAATTTTATCTGGAGTATCTTTTCAATGAGCATTCATGTAATCAAACACCCCCTTGTACAGCATAAACTTGGCCTGATGCGTGAGCACGGGATCAGCACTAAGAGCTTTCGCGAGTTATGTCAGGAAGTGGGTACCCTGCTGACCTATGAAGCAACCAAGGATATTCCATTAGAAGATATCACCATCAAGGGCTGGCAGGGAGACGACCTGACAGTACAACACATCAAAGGCAAGAAAATCACCGTTGTGCCAATCCTGCGCGCAGGGCTGGGCATGATGGAAGGCGTGATGCAGTTAATCCCAAGCGCTAAGGTCAGTGTGGTTGGCCTGCAGCGTAACGAAGAAACACTCGAACCTGTGCCTTATTTTGAGAAGCTGGTCGGCAACATTGAAGAGCGCATGAGTCTGGTAATTGACCCTATGCTGGCTACCGGTGGCTCAATGATCGCAACCATCGACATGCTAAAAAAAGCCGGCTGTAAAGAAATCAAAATCATTGTGCTGGTTGCAGCACCTGAAGGGGTAGACAAAACCCTGGAAGCCCACCCAGATGTAGAAATTTTTACCGCATCACTGGATAGTCACCTCAACGAAAAGGGCTACATAGTGCCTGGCCTGGGTGATGCTGGTGATAAAATCTTTGGCACAGTGTAGGACACGCTGAATGTCCAATACGTCTTTCACATCGCTTAAAACCATAGTGAGCGGTGCCCAGATGCTGTTTGTCGCCTTTGGTGCGCTGGTACTGGTACCACTACTGACCGGTCTGGACCCAAACGTTGCGCTATTTACCGCAGGCCTGGGCACTTTGGTGTTTCAGTTCGTGACGCGTGGTCAGGTGCCTGTTTTTCTGGCTTCTTCGTTTGCTTTTATCGCGCCAATCATTGCCAGCGTACAGGTATGGGGGATCCCCGCGACCATGGGCGGACTCATGGCTGCGGGATTTGCGTATATCTTGCTAAGCTTACTGGTACGCTTTAAAGGGGCTGATATCCTGCATAAGATTTTACCCCCTGTGGTTGTTGGCCCCGTGATCATGGTGATCGGCCTCGCGCTGGCACCCGTCGCCGTTAATATGGCCATGGGTAAAAGTGGTGACGGCAGCATTCAGCTGGTTGCCTACGAACAGGCTTTGGTTATTTCTTTGCTGTCACTCGTTGTGACCCTAATTGTTGCCGTCACCGCCAAAGGTATTTTTCGTCTCATCCCCATTCTGGCAGGGATTATCACCGGCTATGCCTTATCGCTGTTTTTCGGCATAGTGCAGTTTGATGCCGTAACCAATGCCAGCTGGCTGGCCGTTCCTGCGTTTGTCTGGCCGGAGTTTTACTGGCCTGCCATTTTGTTTATGGTGCCAGTAGCGATTGCGCCGGCCATCGAACACATTGGCGATATGATGGCTATCAGTAACGTAACCGGTAAAGACTATCTGGAAAAACCCGGCCTGCACCGCACTTTACTCGGAGATGGTCTGGCAACCTCAACAGCCTCTTTGTTTGGAGGTCCACCTAATACCACCTATTCAGAAGTCACCGGGGCAGTGATGCTTACGCGCAACTTCAACCCTCAGGTGATGACCTGGACCGCAGTCATTGCGATTGTGCTGGCATTTGTTGGCAAAATGGGCGCTGGATTACAGACCATTCCAACTCCGGTTATGGGCGGTATCATGACCCTGTTATTCGGCTCTATTGCGGTGGTTGGCTTAAATACTCTGGTTAAGTCAGACACTGACCTCAGTGCGCCACGTAACCTGAGTATCATCGCCCTGATCCTGGTATTTGGTATTGGCGGTATGCAACTTGGCAGCACCGAGTTTAGCCTGCAAGGGGTGAGCCTGTGTGCCATTTTGGGCATTGTGCTTAATCTGCTGCTACCCAATCCTAAGCAAGAAGACTAATTAAGTTGATAATAATGCTCAGCATAACCGGCTATGCTGAGCATGTTAAAATCCAGAAATAAAATAAAGTGCTATCTATTCACCCTATATGCTGTATAGCGGGTCACAGCTCAAACAGCTGAGCTGTTAATGAATATTTAGTACAAGCTTTCCCAGTTTCTTTTCGATTCACTTCGTCATACGTTTCAACAACGTAAACGCTATTCAGCGGGACAAGGTAGCCACAGTGAGCCATCCTCACTACATTGCGTTGTGTAAGTGCCATCGCTTCGATAGGTGGTTTTAAGCCAGTCTGTGTCGGCAAATCGCTCCGTCATCACCCGGTGCTCGCCGCTATCATCCGTCATCCGCTTATACCAGCTAAAAGCAGGCAGGGTCAGTGTCTTTTCTAATTCATAGCCGCTTGCAACGAAATAGTCTGCCAACTCTTGCGGGGCCAGTACGGTGTGCTTGTTTACCAGAGAATGCCAGTCATTCAACCCCTCAAGCATCCCGTCACGCTGTTCTACCTGAGTATACTTTTCTACCCATTCTGTGCCATATGAGATCGACAGCAAACGTTCAGTCCTCGCGCTAAAGTCCTGTTGCCAGTCGCAGCTTTGTACTTCATTGTCACGTTTATGATCCAGTGAATTTGAGAGCTTATATTCAATCCCTTGCAGGGTGACGGAAACGCCCTCTTCAAACACACAACGACCAGTATCTTCCGCATTCTCTCTGATAAGATCAATTTGCTGCTTGTATTGACCCGCTGATCCCCAGGGTTGGTATACCGTGTTTCTCAGATACTCCACAAATACCACGTTTTCCAGTTCGCTATCCATTTGTGCCGTTTCACTGAAAAAAGTGCTATCGCCTTTGCCAAATACCACAATGTCGCGATACCAGAGTTGTTCGCTGCTGTGCTCAGACCGGGGCGTTTTTTGGTAGTGAATAACGCGGATCTCTAACGCATCTGGGTATTGCTCTGCTAACTCAAGGCGCTTTTTCAGACTTGCCTGAAGCCCTAATACAATCCGCTCTGCTAACTGCTTTGCCTGCTCGTCCTCATTCGCAATGTAATCACTGAACAGCTGCTGTTCAGAGATGTTGTAATGTGCAATTACTTCGTTCGTGGTTTGACGTAAGATGCTCAGCAACTCACTTAATAATCTGGGCTCCTGTTGCAATTGAGCACAGCTTTTTCCTTTGAAGGTCTCAGACTCACTCAGTGACTGCCACAATACCGTAGTCAGTGGCGTGACATGTGCCGCAATACGGTCATCTTCAATGGCCTCAAGTGAAGGAGGTAATACCAGCTGGTAAGCCTTAGTCACTTCACCTAAATCCTCGTCAATAGCACCTACGGGCACATCAACATAAGTGGGTACATACACACTACATTGTCTCTGAGCGGCTGTTAGTTCAAGTAGGTAGCTTCCTTGATCTGTCGAGCGCGCACTGGGTTCATCTGCATCGTGCGAGCCGTTGTTATTCAGATCCAACCAAACCTTGGCCCCGGATACATAGCCATCAATCACCCGGCCACGCTGGCTGTATTTATTCTCGTCTCCCGTAACCTGGTTCCCATCACCTGAATCGGTACCAGAGTTATTCTGTGTGTTGCTATTGTTATTGCTCGTCACATTGGCTGCGTCAGGCTGATTGAGGTTATTATCTGAGCCACCACACCCGGTGAGAGTACCTATACATAAAGTCAGTAAACTCAGTGAGCTAAGTTGTTTAATATTCATATTGTTGCTTCCCTTGTACTGCTTCTCCTGATACACAGAGCCCACTAATGAGAACTGGTTCAGGATTGTTGATGGCTCAAATTGTACCTCATTCACTACCGTGCTCTGTATCTGAAATCAGACATATTTCGATAATTTCCAGCCATTTTCTTTAAAACAGACAGTTTGTTTTTGCCTGCTTGCAGGCTATGATACCCGCTCAAAATTGGTTGAAACCTCCCTTATTAAAAAATAAAACTAATAATAATAAACACTTGAACACATGAGATTTGCCTTACGACCTACTTTACTTCAACTCATTGCGCTTCTATTGATGTTGCAACTTAGTTTTTGTGCACTTGCAACCACCTACACCACATTAACCGTGGCAGACGGTTTACCCAGCAACCGTATATTTGATATTGAGCGGGATCACACGGGGTTTGCCTGGTTCGCTACCGACAAAGGGCTGGCGCGCTACGATGGCGCTGCCATTGACGTTTTTTCTCGTGACCATACTCCGACCCTCAGCAACGCATTGTGGATCAGAGACATCCTGATTGATGCTCAGCAGCAGCTCTGGGTTGCCGGCAAACAGGGACTAGAAGTGCGCGGGCCAAATTCCGAGTACTTTCGCCCCCTCAGCATCGCCGGGCGCACTCAGCCACTAAATATCTATACTTTGTTTTTGGCTCAAGACAACCGACTCTGGGCAGGCGCTGCTGACGGTCTGTATATGGTGAGTCAAGATGCATTACTCCCCGTCAAGACTCATATTAACAACGTGGTGCAGCGCTTTAAGATCCTCTCGATAACACAGGCATCAGAGCACGCCCTGATGCTTGCAACTACACGAGGTTTGTATTTGTTTGACACGAACAGTGGCAAGGCTACACCAGTCACTTTGCCACCTGGAGAGTCGGTTATGGCCGATAAACTCTGGACTGTCGAAGGCGGTCAGACCTGGGTGGCCATGCATGGGCTAGGCCTGGGTATGTATAACCAGAGCCAGAATAAGGTTGAGCTCCTCTACCGGGATCCTAATGAGTTTGATACGGTTGGCTATGTTTTTGACTTATATAAAGAGCATGGTGAAATACACGCAGCGTCTTTGAATACAGGTATGCTAAAACTTACCAGTGGAGTGATGACTCACATACAATCATATCCTCCCCTTTTATCTTTATACAAAGACAACAACCTGCGCATCTATGGCACCTTTAACGAAGGCGTGATTATTGAGTCCGTTAATCACAGCGCCATGAGCAACTTTGCGTTTTCTCATCCCAGTGAAACAGGCAAATATGAAATTAATCAGCTGACACAGTTCAATGACTATCTGTGGCTTGCAGATCAACTGGCTGGCCTGTGTCAGTACACACTAAACGGTAAGTTTAAACGTTGCGTGTCTTCCGAAAGTCACTCTGCTCAGGCGGTGACACCGACATCAGACGGACGCCTGTGGGCCGCTATGTATCACGAATTATTGGTGGTGAACCCGGAAAATGCCCAGGTCGATGCCCGCTACAGCCTGGCTGACTACATGATTCCTGAGGCAATCAATACTCTGGTGCAATCCGACGACGGGTCACTGTGGCTGGCACACAGTTTTGATGGCCTGAGTCGATTTGCCCCAGATACCCGGGCTATCACCCACTTCACCAGTACAAATAGCCCGCTACTGAGCAATCAGCTTCATCACCTGGCAAAAGAACAAGACAGACTCTGGCTGGCAACCGATTTAGGGTTGCAGGTGTATTCACTCAGCTCTGAACAGTTTAAAACCATTCCGGGCTCTGCCAGTCAGCCCTTTACAGCAACATATTCAGTCACGCCGGCACCCGATGGCAGAATTTGGGTGCAAACCGACCGCGGCTTGCGCCTATACAACTCTGAGCAGCAACGCTGGCAGGACTTACCCGAGCCGCTAAATAAACTGAGTGCGACTAGCCTGGCTTTTGATGATAAACACACTGTGTGGCTCTCAACCGGACAAGGCCTGTGGCATTGGCAACCTAATTCAGGTGCAGTGGCGTTTTATAACCATGGAGACGGGTTGTTCAGAAAGGGTTATCTGGAAGGCACTGCAACACACTCTGACGGACACATTTGGTTCGCATCCACAGAAGGAATAACGCGCCTGAACCCGGATAAGCTAAACCGGATCGACACACGCCCCCAGATCAGCGTCCTGACAATCACGGCGCCCCACGGAGAACAGCAACACTATTACAATACCAGTACTGTTCCAGCCATTGATCCACAACATGCCAGCCTGCGTTTGCGTCTGGCCAATGGCGATCTGATCAATAACATCAAACAAAAGTTCCGCTATCAACTGTCTGGCGTGGCCGATACCTGGGTCGAACTGGGTAATGAACATACCTTGATGATCCCACGTTTACCCTGGGGAGACTATACCCTGCGGCTGAAAGCCACCGACAATCAGGGAAACTGGTCCGAACAAATCTCTGAATTAAACTTTACGGTGCACACACCTTGGTATGCATCAGCGCTGGCTAAAACAAGCTATGCTCTGCTGGCAACTTTGCTGATTTATGGTGCCTACCGCATCAGAATCTCAGCGCTGAAACGCCGGCAACAGCAGTTACAGGATACAATTCGTGCGCACACGCAAACGATGCAAATGCAAAATAGCCAGCTTGAGGCCGCACAAGCACAACGTACAGCCCTGCTTAAAACCCTCTCTCATGAGCTGATGACGCCGGTTACTTTAATTCAGGGTCCGGCTGAACAATTGCGCAACAGTACCGATGAACAGCAAAGAACCCAGATGGCCAATCTGGTGATCAGTAACACCAAACGACTCAAAGTGCTCATCGAGCACCTCATGTTCATTTCATCGAACAACTCACAGGCAGCGCCTGTCACACAAGATAACTGGCAACCTGAGGATATATCAGCGTTGCTTCAAGAACAGCTCAGCGCTTTCACGCCCTTGTTGACCGACAAATCTCTGAACTGCAATAATCAGATAGAGCCCGGGTTGTTGGTGAGCGCACCGCCAGATCAACTGCAGCAGCTCATCAGCAACCTGCTCAGTAACGCTATCAAATACAGCTATGAGGGCGGCGAAATACACCTTTCTCTGAAAGCGGCTCGTTCAAGTCAGCACGCGGTACTGAGTGTATCGGACCAGGGGATTGGCATCGCACCAGAGCATCACACGCGTATTTTCGAGCCCGAGTACCGAACCAAGGCAGGCCATCAATTTACCTCCGGACAGGGGTTGGGTCTGAGCCGGGTCAAAGAAATAGTCGATCAGCTCAGTGGTCAGATCCAGCTTGAATCTGCACCAGGTCAGGGCACTTGTTTTACCGTGAACTTGCCCCTTTTCAAAGCGCCTACTCAGACTCATGTCAGCGTTGAAGCCGCCTCCCGACAGGTACCGCCTGATAAGACTCAATGTATTTTGCTAATCGATGACACCCCGGATATGCTTGAATTTTTGCATACTGTACTGGCACCGGACTATCAGGTGCTCACAGCCAGTGATGGTGAAGCGGGACTAGCATTAGCTCGTGCCAAATTACCGGATATGGTCATCTCTGATGTCATGATGCCAGTCATGGATGGCTTTGCGCTTACACAGGCGCTAAAATCCGACCCTTTAACCGCCCATATTCCATTGATGTTAGTCACAGCGAACCTGAATGAAGAGAAACACCTTAAAGGGCTTGCACTACAAGCGGACGATTACCTCACTAAGCCCTTTAACCTGGACGCTTTCAAACTAAAAATACGCAATACCTTCAAACTGATAGAAGCAACACAAGCTCAGTTGAAAGCGCAGCTTATGCCTGCCACTAAGCGCCTGAAACAAGCACCGGAAACGCCGAAGCAACAGTTTGCCAATAACCCCGCCACGCTCGCGTTTTTAGATAAACTGGAATCTGTGCTGGAAACTCTGTTCAGCGATCCAACACTAACCGTCTCTATGGTCGCCAGTGAAATGGCCCTGAGCGAGCGTCAGCTGCATCGTAAATTAACGTCCGTAACGTCTATCGGTGCCAACGAATATTTGCGTCAGTATCGTTTGTATCAGGCTCTGCCACTGTTACTTGCCGGGCACAACATAGCCCAAACCGCTGAACACTGCGGCTTTAATTCTCCCTCATATTTCAGTGCCTGTTTTAAGAAGCAATTTGGTTTGACGGCAAAGCAATATGCAAAGTCGCACTCCAGTAAAACGGATAACCAGGAGGGTAATTTGACCGAGCTTTAGCCCACTGAAAACTCCAGCATCTTGCCATTTATGCGAAAAGGTTAGCGGACCTTAGAAACTCAGGGAGGGTGAGTGCGAGCCATTTGCAACGGCTCGCACCCAAGAGATAAATCAATGAGAGGGGTTAAATTAGAAACTCTTGATGAATTTATCTGCCAGCACAAAATACTGGTTTAAGTGCTTTTGTGTCTCTTCTTTACGGTTTCTTTCTGAATTAATGTGGATATCTTCAACCACAACGGCAATGTCTTCAGCCAGCTTTTTCTTGTCACCAATCAGGTTAAGTGTGAAAAACTCAACGCTTTTCTCAAGGGTGTAAGTGATAACATGGATATCCTGAAGCTCGGCCGCATCCAGGTCTCTTTTACTTCTGATTTCTGACGTTTTTTCAATAAAAATCTTTCTCGCATCCTCAACCGAAGTTACATCCGCGACCTTAAGGTGCTGAATGGATTTTTCATCTGCATGGGCCGAAAAAGACAAGACAGCAGTCATAAGCAATACAATTAACGTTTTCATTTAATCTCTCTAGCGTTGAAATATAAGGGTCAACAAAGCGACTTTGATTGACTGGGGCTAAAACACTCGCCCCACAGGCGAACGCGAGAATGGATCACTCCGCCTCACCTTTTTGTCATGTCTGTATTGTACCTCGGCACCTAAATTATTGTCTAAGTGCATCGACAATCCTAGCACGAAAAACGTAGCACTTAGGAAATGTGGATCAGATTGAAGTACCAGACAGTTCAAAAGTTAGTCTGCTCTATCAGGGTTAGACGTTTGTCACGAGCAAAAATTTTGCAACGTGCAGATTATCAGCTGTTAACCCTACTTACACTGCACTCAATGTAGTTCCTCTGTATATCAATTACTAATTTATGAGGTAGTTTGATAGATTAGTTATCTATACGAAACAAGAAAGTGCATGTTTAATGGAATATCAATCTCCTAACGTTTTTATTAGCTACAGCCATGATTCACAAGCTCACAAGGAGAAAGTTTACAAACTGTCTGGGCAACTAAGGCGAGCTGGTATTGATTGTTGGATAGATCAATATGATCCAATACCTATTGAGGGGTGGCCTAAAAGGATGATGAATGGCATTCGTGATGCAGACTTCGTTTTGATGATTTGTACCCGTCAGTATCAAGAAAAGCTCAATGCTATTGACCAACAAACCCCGGGTAACGGTGTCAAATGGGAAAGCACTCTCATTATGAACACGCTTTATCGTGAGGGGACTTTGAATAGAAAGTTTATCCCAATCGTATTCAACGGTGATGACAAACACTGTATCCCGGATATTTTATTTGGGCACAGCTATTATGATCTTAGCCAGCCAAAAGAATTTGACGATCTTTGCAAACACTTATTAGGCAAATTACGTAAAGAAAAGCCGGCTTTAGGGGCAACAAGCTCGAACCAGAAGTTATTGAGCAATAAACTGCCAACAGTAGAGGGAGAATTTTTCGGGCGTAAAACTGAGCTAGCATTACTAGACGAAGCATGGTCCAGTCCAAATACCAACATAGTCCAATTTATCGCATCAGGTGGTACGGGTAAAACCAAACTATTAAGACATTGGCTGGACCGAAACTTGCCTAAAATTGATACGCTTCTGGCTTGGTCCTTTTATTCACAAGGGGCACGTGAGGACAAGCAGATATCCGCATCACCATTTTTTACTCACGCATTTTCACTATTCTCGTCAGCCCAGTTATCTTTTTCATCAGAAGAAGAGAAAGGTGATCATCTTGCAAATCTGATAAGACAAGAAAATTGTCTGCTCGTATTAGACGGTTTGGAACCGCTACAGTACGCTGGAAATGGCATGCGTGGAGAGCTAAAAGACAGAGCACTACGTCAGTTACTCAGAAGCCTAGCCGATCACAATTCCAGCTTGTGTGTTATAACCAGCCGAATCACTGTTTATGATTTAATTGATCGCAAGGACAGCACAATATCACACGCTCTGAGCAACCTGGATGTGGAAGACGGTGTTAGACTCTTAAAATCTCTCGGTGTACATGGGGGAGAAGCTTATCAAGAAGAGCACGAGCAACTTTCCGAAGCTGTCAAAGAATATCAGGGTCATGCTTTAGCTTTGTTTTTACTGGGAAATGCTATCCACACCTATTTTGACGGAAACATTCTTGCACGTAACCAACTGGATGAACTCATAGGCAATTATGATGGTATCGAACGGCATGCCTTCAAAGTGATGCAAGCATATCAAAAGTGGTTAGCAGATACGCCAGAGCTTAAACTATTGTATCTACTTAGCTTATTCGACCACCCGATAGAAAAAAGCGTGCTTGAAATATTATGGAAAAAACGAATACCCCAGTTAACATCAGATATTCATAACAGAGCATGGAAGATTGCAATCAGAGATCTTAAAGAAAAACACTACATGCTATTTAGTCATGACAACAACGATGAACTTCTAGATTGTCACCCACTGGTCCGTGAGTATTTTGGCAATCAAATGCGGACCTCATATCAAGAAGCATGGGATCAAGCGCATGAAGTCCTATATGAACATTACCAACAGGTCCCAAGTGAGTATACCCCCAACTCAATTGAACAAATGCAACCCTTATTCTATGCAATTCAACATGGGTGTGCGGCAGGCTTGTGTCAGCGTGCAAAAGATGAAATATACTGGCCAAGAATCCAGCGAGAAAACTCGTACTATATGTACCATGAACTGGGTGCAATGAGCGAAGATTTGGCCATTATTGCAAACTTTTTCGTGAAGCCATGGGAAGAGCTGTCGACTACACTCAATGCCGAAGAACACCCTGCAATGCTCGCCAGAGCGGGGTTTGACCTTCGTGCACTCGGCCGGTTACAGGAAGCGAAAGCACCATTGAGTAAAGGGCTGGATTTACAGATAAAACTAGGTGAATGGAAACACGCGGCGGGAATTGCAAATAACCTCAGTGAATTACACTTGTTTTTAGGAGAGATTAAGCGTGCAAAACATTACGGAGTAATGAGCATTGAATTGGCTGACAAGTCAGAAGATCTTAAAAGCCAAAGCATGTTTCGAACAACATTAGCGGACGTTTTACATCAAGCTGGAGAATGTGAGCAGGCAATAAAATTGTTTTATGAAGCTGAAGAGTTTCACAAACTCAACCAACCAAACTCAGAGTACCTATTTTCAGTTGAAGGTTACCAGTTTTGTGACTTACTCCTAGACAATGTGATTAAAAATCCAGAAAAGATCTTAGAAGTCATCAAACGTGCTCAGCATGGTTTGAAATATGCTGGTGATAAACAACTCAGTATCGCATTAAATCAATTAATATTGGGACGGGCATTTTTGATAAAGACAACATTAACAGCTCCACATACAAAGACCGCCGGGAAACCAAATAAGACAAGACACTTAATTCCGTCAGAAACTCACCCTGCGCATGCAGTACCACCCTCAACACAAAAAAATAAAGACTTGTCGATTTCGAACAATTGGATAGATAAATCGGTAAACCGTTTACGATCTTCTGGCCATAAATGGTTTTTACCTAGCGCCTTACTCGCTCGCGCTACATTGAAACGGTTATCTGGCGACTTCTCTAGTGCAGACAGAGATTTGACTGAGGTTTACGATATTGTTCGACCGAGTGCTTTAAAACTCTACTTAGTTGATTATCACATGGAGATGGCATGGCTATTAATTGCCAAAAACAACCAGCCTCAGGCTAAGATTCACACTCAAACCGCAGCAAAGCTTGTAAATAACATAGGTTATTTTCGTCGAAAGGAGGCTTTAAAAAAGCTGGAAGAGCAACTGAGCTGAGAACAAAAAGCCAGCTGGCCAAAGCTATTTCGATTTTTGGGAGGCACAGCTTAGATTTTGATCATACCGACAGGCGGACTCTTAACTTACATCAGTGCCACGCCCGGCGTGCGGCTCAAGTCTGACTCTACTTAACATATAAGTCTCAGGCATAAAAATACCCCGACCTATTCGGTCAGGGTTATAAAAAGTGGGTCCAGTGGGCGGACTCTTAACTTGCATCAGTACCACGCCCGGCGTGGGGCTCAAGTCCGACACCACACTCAGCTAAACATCAAAATTCAGACATAAAAAAACCCAGCTTAATAGCTGGGTTATAAAAAGTGGGTCCAGTGGGCGGACTCTTAACTTGCATCAGTGCCACGCCCGGCGTGGGGCTCAAGTCCGACACCACACTCAGCTAAACTGTAATGGTCAACTAATCCCGGACAGTAAATAAAGTTTTTCTTCCGCAACTGCTGGCGCAAGCATTTCATTGTTACTATGCGGCCTTTGCCAGTTGTAGTAGTTCATTAAAAATAACTAATATCTCTTTCAGCTTCTTTGAAGGAATCATAGCCTGTTGACGGAACCCACTCTGTTTTTAAACTCCTAAATAGCCTTTCCATTGGTGCGTGGCCCCAACAATTACCCCGGCGGCTCATGCTTTGCGTCATACGATAGCGCCATAATTTTTGCCTGAGTTTTGTGGCGACATACTGACAGAATGGAACAATACGCCAAGTGGCCGACCTCTTCGTTCATGGACTCTGCCTAACGCTTTGACGGCTAAGTTAGCCTCTGCTTGAGAAGAAATACCCAGCCCACTACACGACGGGTGCATAATTCCAATACTATAGCCAGATAGACCCATTTCCTTCCGGTCCAGATATAAGTAATGTCACCGCACCACGCTTGATTTTGCGAACGAACATCAAATTCTCTGATTAGACGATTGAGTATATTCAGCCGTTCAAAGGTTGCTTTTTTATAACTATGTGAACCTAGTTGCTTGCATTTGAGTTGCATGTCCGTCATAACATACCTGCCTTTGAAAAGGCCAGCTTTTATTCCTGACCAGCCAGTATTGCTATGATTGTTCGACTGCCCGCTGAGTTCCGACTTAATGTGAACAGCGCATTTATTCTTGCTCGTAACGTAAGTTCATCGGTGTTGATCGACCTCACTCGATGTTCATAGTCGTAATGACTTAACCAGTTCCCTTACTGCCTACTCTTTACTGAAAAATTCATTTTTTGCTTGTTCCTTTAGGAATCCTATTGGCGCTAGAGCTTCAACTTTTACATTAATGCTAGGTATCACTAATATTGAAGGGCACTCTTTTAGTTTTGATCCAATATAGGCTCCTGCAGCAGCACCAACAGGCCCAGCTATTACGGCTCCTAACAATGCGCCACCACCAAGATTTTTAACCTGTTTAGTTTGCTCATCCCCTTGTATCAGAGTACTAACTTTATATTCATTTGACTGCAAAGTGGTTTCTAACTTTATTTTTTCTTTTACTGGTATACCCAAAAATGATTTTTTATTACCTGTAAAGTACTTGATTTTAAAAAGTAAGTGCCTACCTTTAGGGTAATATGCAATCAAGTCAGAGTCCTTGATAATTTCAACCTGCCTACCCTCAACTTCAAGACTTAACGGCTTAAACCTGTACCACATTGCCACAACTGTTCCCTTATGATTAATTCCCAACTTGAAAAAACAAAAAGATAAAAAATTCCAAATTACCATCAAAGATGCTCTTGTTAAAACACACCTAAAACGATAATAAACCAAGTAGTCAATACAACCTGAGCTAAAAAGTGGGGCCATTAGACTAGCTCTAAATAGATATCAATACCATGCAGCATAACTATGCTTTACTGAAAATAGCCATAAAAATCACAGTTATCAAACTAAGTTATAAAAAGTGGGTCCAGTGGGCGGACTCTTAACTTACATCAGCGCCACGCCCGGCGTGGGGCTCAAGTCCGATTCCATTTCACAGGAAGTAAATTTCAGGCATAAAAAAACCCAGCCTAATAGCTGGGTTATAAAAAGTGGGTCCTGTCGGCGGACTCGTACCTTGCATCAGTGCCACGCCCGGCGTGGGGCTCAAGTCCGACACCACACCATGAAATATCAAAATCTAGACATAAAAAAACCCCGACCTATTCGGTCAGGGTTATAAAAAGTGGTCCCAATGGTCGGACTCTTAACTTACATCAGCGCCACGCCCGGCGTGCGCCTCAAGTCCGACACCACACCATGAAATATCAAAATCTAGACATAAAAAAACCCCGACCTATTCGGTCAGGGTTATAAAAAGTGGTCCCAATGGTCGGACTCTTA
>NZ_PNCI01000170.1 GCF_005887095.1 Pseudoalteromonas rubra
AGCCATGGTAGAGCCCTACCCAGATATGGTATTACTGGATTGGATGTTGCCCGGAGGCAGCGGTATTCAGATTGCGAAGAAATTTAAACAAAACGATCATACCCGCGCAATTCCCATTATTATGCTCACCGCCCGAGGTGAAGAAGAAGACAAAGTGAAAGGCCTGGAAGTGGGGGCTGACGATTATGTGACTAAGCCATTCTCTCCGAAAGAATTAATGGCACGTATTAAAGCCGTTATTCGCCGTGTGGCGCCGACATCACTTGAAGAG
>NZ_PNCI01000171.1 GCF_005887095.1 Pseudoalteromonas rubra
AAAACTTTTTTGCTAATTAGTTGATTTCTTTGCAATGAAAACCATTTTAATCATGCGCCATGGGGAAGCTCAAGCGCTACAAGCGCAAGACCACTTGCGCGAACTGACTCAAAGAGGTCGGCAACAAGCTGATCATGTAGGCCAATGGTTAGCACAAAGGTTTAAACCACAAGGCTTGTTAGTGAGCCCTTATGTGCGCGCTCAGCAGACGGCCGAGTGTGTCAAAGAACATTGCCGAGGTTTCACCTTGGAGCAAACGTGCGATGACATTATCCCCAGCGCTAATGCGAAAACCGCCGTTGACTACTTACAAGCACTCACCGAAGTTCATACTGAAATAGACACCTGGTTAGTGGTGGCACACATGCC
>NZ_PNCI01000172.1 GCF_005887095.1 Pseudoalteromonas rubra
TTCGTATTTTCCAGGTGTTTTGTTCAATTACCAAACCATTACTTACCTTGATCTCGCTATTTTAGATGCTATCACCATTGTGGTTTTAATTATTGCTCAATACTTTTATATTAAAGAGAAAACGGTTGCATTTATGTATCTTATGCTTGGGCTGAGTATCAACATGTGCTTTGCTCTAGGTATGTATTTAGACTCTTATATTTTACATAATTACACCTATTGGTGGT
>NZ_PNCI01000173.1 GCF_005887095.1 Pseudoalteromonas rubra
GCGCGGGGGGGGGGGGGGGTGCGGGGGGGGGGGGGGGGGGTGGGGGGGTGGCGGGGGGGGGGGGGCGGGGGGGGCGGGGGCGGGGGGGGGGGGGGGCTGGGGGGGGGGGCCGGCGGGGGGGGCGGGGGGGGGGTGGGGGGCGCTGGGGGGCGCGGGGGGTGTCCGGTTGGGGCGGGGGGTGGGGGGGGGGGGGGCGGGGGGGGGGGGGGGGGGGGGGGGGCGGGGGGGGGGGGGGGGGGGGGGGGGGGGCGGGGGGGGGGGCGGGGGGGGGGGGGGGGGGGG
>NZ_PNCI01000174.1 GCF_005887095.1 Pseudoalteromonas rubra
AGCGAAGAATGAGCGCAAGCCAAGAATTTTGCGTCCATTTTTGTAAGGCGCTTGATACTTATTGAACCTTCTCCCCGAAGTTTAGCGAAATACTAAACTTCAAGGCGACCAAACCAAGAGGAGAAAGCTCAATGAAATTTTATACCAAATTACATGATTTTTACTGTGGTATCGACTTACATGCTCGAATTCTTTATGTCTGTATCTTGAATGACAAGGGTGAAAAGGTTGTTCATAAAAAGATAAAAGCAGAT
>NZ_PNCI01000175.1 GCF_005887095.1 Pseudoalteromonas rubra
GCGCATCGTTTCCGGTCTGTTTACTAGTTTCCAAACCTGGGCAAATCCCAAGAAAAACCGCTGATCGGGCGTAAAACCGTCAATTTTATCGGTTCCCTGCCCTTGTTTGGTCATTTTAAACGCATCATAGGCAATGGCTAAACCGCCTATATCTGCAAGGTTTTCTCCCAGTGTTAGTGAGCCGTTTACATGTAAACTATCGAGCACCACAGAGCTATT
>NZ_PNCI01000176.1 GCF_005887095.1 Pseudoalteromonas rubra
AATAAAATACAAAAACTTGCGTATATAAAGGGAACTGTACGTGGAACAGGGGCACTTAAAAAGAATGACAAAACGGTTAAATATACAGTAGAGAGCACAACGCCAGCAATAATAGCCCACATTGCTTGTGTGTTCATGTAACGAAGTACAGCTCGGTAAAGTCCAAGCTTTACAAAGCTAAATAAGCTAAGCGGAAGAACACTAGCTAATAATATCCAAGTATGTGTATTTTTTAAAAATGCGGTGATGTCTAACATGAGTAAAAAAGAGAGCCGAAAAGCTACAACAATAAAAATACTATAGACAACGAGT
>NZ_PNCI01000177.1 GCF_005887095.1 Pseudoalteromonas rubra
GTTGGTGAAACCAAGATCCAGTGATGTGCAGAGTTTATTGGGCCACCGCGCCCGCAGTAGCGCGGAGTTGCGCGTACAGGCGCAATAGGAGGAAGTATGAGTCAGAATGTTTATCAATTTATTGACGTGCAGCGCGTGGACCCAAGGAAAAAGCCGATTTCCACACGTAAGCAGCAGTTTGTCGAGATTTACGAACCATTTTCGCAAAACCAAGTCGACTCTCAGGCC
>NZ_PNCI01000178.1 GCF_005887095.1 Pseudoalteromonas rubra
CTTCGTAGGTTTCATCCTGAGTAAACACAGTCCCTTCACCGTTTTCCCGTGCATATATCGCTAACACAGCGCCCATTGGCACATAGACCTGCATCGGCTGACCGCCGAATCGAGCATTAAATGTCAGCAGAGCGTTGTCCATTGAGAACTGAGTAACCGCGCTTGGGCTTATATTCAACACAATTTGTCCATCTTGAACAAACTGAGTAGGCACTTGCACGTTGGGAAAATCGGCGTTAACAACCAAGTGCGGTGTGCACTGGTTGTCAACAATCCAATCGTAAAAGGCGCGTAGCAGATAAGGTCTGTTAG
>NZ_PNCI01000179.1 GCF_005887095.1 Pseudoalteromonas rubra
AGCGTTGGCCATAAAGGAGCCGGATGCATTTTTTATTCGTGTTCAAGCCATGCAACAAGAAACTGAGCGGCTGTTAAAGCGTTTACGGCGGTATAAGCCCAAAGAAGAAAAGCTGTTGTCGTTTTTTTACAATGCCGACAACTTTCTTAGCTGGCACGCCGAGCAAGTGATTTTAAAGCTTCTTGATAAGGGACCAAAAAGCAGTGAGCATGCTGTCGAGCGCAAGCAATTACTTCAGTTTTGTGAGGCAGAAAACGGCTACCGCGAACAAAAACGTTATAACTCTGTATCCACTGTGGATGATCCCAATCGGCTAGCGAATAAAATGCATTTGTTACAACGCTTAATCGAGCATGGGGTGGTACTCAGACGAGAAACGCGAAACTTAAATACCTTATTAAGACGTTTTGTTAAAGGCTCGGTCACCGCGATTATG
>NZ_PNCI01000018.1 GCF_005887095.1 Pseudoalteromonas rubra
TTATACCAATTTCACTTAATACCTGTTCTATTTGAAGGAGCAAATATGACGCTAACGGCGTTAAAAATTTCTCATTTAGAACAACTAAATAGCAAAATTTTTGCCTCGCCTACATGGATGTAGGTGCCTCAGCGATAGCAGGACGCGAGAGCGGTGTTATCGACCCTATTTTCTCGCCTCAAAATAGAACACTTAACTAAGCAGATTGGTATTACGACTTTTTGTGCTCCACAGAGTAAAGCTCGCAAAGAAAACTTCCACAAGTACAGGCTTGGACACTCAGTTTAGACCTTTAATCCAACCAGTTACTTATATATACTAAGGCCATTAATTGACAGTAACATGGCTCATTTCGACAAAGCAGCCTGTTTTATACTTAACCCAATTTCAGGAATTTGTATTGTGAGCGACACTAAAACCCAGGCCCGCAGGGTCTTTGAACAAAACGAGCGTTGCCCCATCCGTAATGTGGTGGCACAGATAGGTGACAAATGGTCGATTTTAATCCTGTTTGCACTGGTCGATGGCCCAGACCGTTTCAACGCCCTAAAATCAAGGATTCAGGGAATTTCGCAGCGGATGCTGACACAAACATTGCGTGACCTGGAACGCGATGGCTATATCAAACGTACCGTCTACCCCCAGGTACCAGTAAAAGTGGAATACGAGCTGACTGAACTGGGCCGGGGGCTCGCCAAACCCGCCTGGCAGCTGGTGTCCTGGGCCGACGATCACTTCGATGAAATAAACGCCGCCCGTACTCGGTATGACGAGGCCAATAAGCAGTAATTATTGTGCTTGTCGCTGCCTGAGCGCCGTGACCTGTTCAAAGCCAATCCCCCAGTTGTCAGTCGGGACTTCGTCAATGACCACAAACGTCGTCTGTGGATTTTTACCTAATACATCTACCATCAGCTGGGTGACACCTTTGATCAGTGACTGCTTCTGCGCGTTTGTCACGCCCTCATCGGTGACTTGAATATGAATATAAGGCATAGTTACCCCTGATATGTGTGTGGTAAATTCGCGTACATTTTGTTGACTATCCGCCACTGCCCCTGTTCTTTCAGCAGGCCCAGAAAGTCGATATAGTGATGTTCAAACAGCGGGCATAACACCTTGACCATAGCCTGTTGCCCAAGCCAGTCTATCGCCAGTATCTGATAGACAAATTCATCACCCTTTTCTGCCGGTGAAGTACGGTCGCTGACCAATTGCAGCCATTCATCCCGGGTGCGCCTCAAACCCGGCGCTTTGAGCCAGCAGTCGGGATGAAACAGGTTTCGTAATGTCTCACTATCGCCCTCATGCAGCCCTGTAAAGTAACATTGCACCATGGCCCGGATCTCACTCAGCTCCTTTTTCATTTCGACGTGATGCATTATGCCCCCTGCGCCTGTTCAGCCTGTAAGGCCGCGACAAAACCAGGCATGCAAGTAACCGCTTCAATCATGCTTGCAGTGCGAGGGGGTATTGTAATGTCGACAGGAAAGGCGGCTCCCCAACGCGAGTATACAGCCAGCAAAATATCAGCGACACAAGCATGCTGGCCACCCAGAAATGGCTGAGATTGCAACTGAGATTCAACCTGCTCCCATAACTGATTGATCACCTTTGCGGCCGCCTCAAACAGCTGCTGACGCACAGCACCGCCCTCAGCAACCTGAGCCACAAAAAACAATTTGGAGTAGGCTGGGTGCATGGTGGCATTGGCAAACAGCAAGTGCTCCACTGCACGGCGACGAGCGAGTCCCTGCTCTGTGGGAAACAAACGGCTGGGGTGCTTGCTGGTAAGGTGCAGCATAATCGCAGCCCCTTCAACCAGCTTGTCGTCGCCATCTATCAGTACCGGTACCTGTAGCCCGGGATTCACGGCGGAAAAGTCATTCAGGCTATCTGCGCGGATAAGCGTCACATCCTGCCTAAGCTCACGCAATACCGTATTTACGGCGAGTGAGCAGGCTTCCTGAATATAGTATAGGGTGTACATAGTCATAGTCCTTCTGTTGTGTTTCACGGGCGAATTCAGCGCTTCACCTGTGGATATGTTCAACCCTGTTAGTCTATGACTTGTGCATTGTTTGATATATAACCACAAAAGAAACCAAGTGTTCACACACAAGAAACAGTATATTCTTGATTTGATATGCTCCACTGTCGATAAGGATTATTTAAATGAATAAGTTACGTGCCATTGAACTCTTTGTGAAATTGGCGGAGATTGGCAGCTTTACCCGGGTTGCTGAACAGTTCAACACATCGAAATCGATGATCAGCAAAGAGATTAGCCGCCTTGAGGATCAACTGGGTGCGCGCTTGCTCTATCGTACCACCCGCCATCTCCAGCTGACCCAAGTCGGTGAAGGCTATTTACAACGTGCCAGAGACATTCTCAGTAAACTGGAAGAAGCGGACTCCTTTGTTCTGTCAACGCAGCAGGCGCCCAAAGGCAAGTTAAAAATTAATTTACCTATGGTGCTGGGGATCACAGATTTGGGGAAAGTGTTTGCGGACTTTATGCAGGCTTACCCAAATATAGAACTCGACATTCATCTTGGTGATGAGGATATAGACCTGGTTGAGCAAGGATTTGATCTTGGACTGCGCGCCACCAGCCGACCCATCGACAGTAATTACATTGGACGTGAAATAACCCGTTTTGACTATCACATTTGCGCCAGCCCCGAATACCTGGCAACGAACCCAACCATTGAGTATCCGCGGGATTTAACTCAGCATAACTGCTTTGAATACCGCTACTTTAAAGGAAAAAATATCTGGCCTTTGGATGAAGGAGTGAAGATTTCGGGCACACTCAAAGCGAACAACGTCCTTTTTATGCTGGAGTCCATTAAAGCTGGATTGGGTATTGGTATCTTACCTGAATTTGCCTGCCGGCAAGCAATTGCGAGCAAAGAGGTAGTCAGTATTCTGCCAGACAGTAAGAAGCCACGACTCACCCTGCTGGCACTCTATCCTGCCCGCCATCACGTTCCGGCCAGCGTGTTGCAATGCATTCAGTTTTTACAGCACTGGTTTACGCATCATTATCCGCATACTGACCAGATACTCTGATGCCGTATGAACCGGATCAAAGCGCTATCTCAACCACCCGCAATTGCTGAGATTCATCTCCCTGTGCCAGTACCTTGCCTTGTGGGTCTACAATCAGGCTGTTGCCAATGAAACGAACGCCCGTATTACAGTCGTGGTCCATACCCAAACGATTGGCGGCTATCACATAGACACCATAGTCTTTGGCCGCCTTTTTGATCACTTCCAGGCTATCCTCTCCGCAAAAGTTCGACGGATTAAGAATGATCTGCACACCCTGCTGCTTAAGCGCCTGCAGCCCATCTTCAAACCAGATGTCGTAACACAATAAGACGCCAATTTTGACACCCTGAACTTCATACACGCAGAAATCTTTACCAGGCACAAATCGTAACTGATCCGTTGACGCAAGATGCACTTTGCGGTGAATGCCTAGCAGACCATCCGGACCTGTCAGCAATGTACTGTTGTAGAGCTGCCCCTCATGACACTCAGCAAGGCCAGCAACAATACAAGCCGATTTTTCCTGAGCCAGGGCTTGCAGCATTAGTGAAGATGCACCCTGGTACAAATTTTCTGCCAGGTCAACGACTTGCTGGCGATCGAAGAATATGCTTCCCGTCGTGCACAACTCGGGCAGCAACAAGAGATCAAACTCATGAGGCATCATCAGCGCATGCTTGATGGCGTCACGGTTTTGCTCAGGCTCGGCAAACGCCACATCGAACTGAAAAAAGCCCACTTTCATCCTATTTCCTTACTTATCAAACCTGATCAAACTGACGAAACGTCAGATTAAAACGGGGACCTGCCCCTTCTGATGCCCGCGGCACCGCATGCTGATAGCGTGACTGAAAACCCTCGCCCATGATGAACAAGGAGCCATTTTCCAGCTCAACCGAGTGTACCTCCTGATGATCTTGGGTGTTGCGTATCAGAAAGGTACGCGCTGCGCCTATACTCAAAGAAGGAATAACATTAGTAGAACCAAACGCCGGCAAATCACAGTGAAAATCCATCCACTCTTCTCCGTCAGGATAATAAAGACATACGCACACAGGAAATACTAACCCGGTTTGCGCTGCTAGGCGCTGATGGATCTGCTCAATTAACTCAAACCAGGGTTGTTGTCTGCCGTGGAAAAAGCCGAACTGCCCCGATTTGGCGAGCCCCGGCTCCAACAAGTTAACTTTCCAGGGCAAAATAGCAGCCTCTGAGCCGTCTCCCATGGTAATGGTTTCAGGTTGTGAAAGGTCAAAGTGATCTGTCAACCACTGAAACAAAGCCTGGCTTTCTTCTTGAGTTAAAAAACCCGGGTCGTAGCTGTATTCGCAGTGTAGTGGTAGCTTCATACTTGATTCCTTTACGCGCTTAGGTTTTGCACTTTCACCTATCTTCTGACGGGTGTCAATAACAGGACATTACGTATATTGTGATTGGCCTTTTCACCTGACGCTAGGTAAAATGTCGGCCCTTGAAGTCGAAGCCAGTTGCAGGTTATTTGTGTTAGTCAATTACGCTCCCCCCACCGATCCCTATCTTGATATTCTCTATCAGGATGAACACATGCTGGTGTTAAATAAACCCAGTGGCTTGCTGAGCGTGCCGGGTAAAGATCCAAAGCACTGGGACAGTGTGATCAGTCGGGTTAATCTGGTGTATCCCAACGCAAAGATAGTCCATCGTCTGGATATGGCAACTTCCGGAGTGCTATGTCTGGCCATGCATAAAGCAGCGCATCGCTTTTTGAGTATTCAATTTCAGGATCGTCTGACCGCCAAACGTTATATTGCCCGGGTGCATGGTCATCTGAAACAGGAACAGGGTTCTGTGGATCTACCGCTGATCTGTGACTGGCCAAACCGTCCTAAACAAATGGTCTGCCACGAGACAGGCAAACCCTCTTTGACGCACTTTGAAGTGTTATCACATGAAGCCATGGCAACCCGAGTCAAGCTCACTCCGATCACCGGACGCTCCCATCAGTTGCGGGTGCATATGCTGTCACTCGGCCACCCCATTTTAGGAGATCGCCTCTACTCCCAAGGTGAAGCCCTGGCTGCAGCATCCCGGCTTCAATTGCACGCAGAAATGCTGCAGATCAGTCACCCTGAGTCTGAACAAATGATGACCTTTATTGCACCTGTGCCGTTTTAAACAGATCCAGCGCACTGGCGGTCATCGCACGTACACCGGTTTTTATGGTCAGCGGATAGTCCGGTGCAAACTTGCTCGAATGCAACGAAGGTAGCGCTTCACCCGAAAACTGAGCCTGCTGGTACGCCTCAGGCTCAACGCCACCCAACCAGAAAATCGTTGCCGGGATATTTTCCGGAGTGCGGCCATACAAGCCAAAGTCTTCGCCGGCCATCACAGGCTCAGCCTTGACGACGTGTTCATCACCAAGCTCAGCACGAATGCTCTTTTCAACCCGCACAGCGAGCTCAGGCGTATTGTAAGTCGAAGGAATGCTCTCTTCTTCGTGAACATATACAACCGGAGCGAGTTCTGGCGGCAAGCCCGCACTTTGCGCAATCCCCTTGGTCATGCGCTCCAGTGCGGCAATTTGCTGCGCACGGACATCGGGGTCGTATGAGCGCAGTGTCAGCTGAAGTTTAACTTCGTTAGAAATGATATTGTGTTTTGAACCACCATGAATGGAGCCTACCGTGATCACCGAAGGTTTTAACGGCGAAATTTCGCGGCTGGTAATGGTTTGCGCCGCAAGAACAATGCGTGATGCCAGCACCACAGGATCAACTGTGGTGTGAGGATATGCTCCATGTCCTCCCTTGCCTCTCACTGTGATATCAACTGAGTCCACATTCGCCAATGCATAGCCTGGCGCGATGGCAACCTGACCTGCCGGTAACGACGCACTGACATGTAGCCCCAGAACATGATCGGGCTTAGCAAAGCGGCTAAATAGGCCTTCCTTAAGCATGGCTTTCGCACCGGCCCCGACTTCTTCTGCAGGTTGAGCGACCATCATCAGAGTGCCCTGCCACTGATCGCGATTATTTGCCAGCTGCTGAGCGGTACCAATAAAACTGGTCATATGAATATCATGTCCACACCCATGCATGACACCGACCTCGTTGTTGTTGGCATCTTTAACCCGCACTTTAGATGCGTAGGGTTTACCGGTTTGCTCAACAATAGGTAAGCCATCGGTATCGGCGCGGATCATCACTGTTGGCCCCTCACCGTTGCGCAGTAACCCAACTACGCCATGCCCGCCAACCCGCTCGGTCACGTCAAATCCCAGTTGCTGAAGTTCATATGCCAGTCGCTTTGCGGTCTGCTCTTCCTGATAGGAAAGTTCGGGGTTCTGATGCAAATGCAAATAGAGCGCCTCTAACTCAGGCAAAGCCCGGGATACCTGGGTATCCAGTTGATAGGCCAGCGCGCAATGACTTACCAGCGCCAGCGATAGTGCAGATAGTAGTGTTTTCATCGTTGTTATTCTTACCGTTTTTTTGGATAACCAGCTTGCGAAGAAATTTTTCTAATTGCAACCTCTTTGCGTTATCAGGCTTGCAATAAAGGGCTCAACAGCACCGATTATTCCTTTCTTTCTGCATAACCTTTGCTAAGCTTAAAGTCTGAACAATCATCAAATTGCAGCCGTGAAAACGATTACTATCAATGACTTAAAACCTGGTATGTTTGTGGTCAGTGTCACCCGACAGGCAGGACACGTACGCGTTAAAAGCCAGGGCTGGGTACGCACTGAAGGCGCCATCGGCTCATTACAAAAAGCGGGCGTGCTCGAAGTTGAAATCGATCCGGACAAAACCCTGCAAGCCAAAACCGAGGTTCAGTCTGAACAGCCAAATGAACCACATCAGGATAATGTCACGGTGCATGACCCCTGGCACAAAAGCACCAGTGTTGAGGCCGAGCTGGGTCGTGCGAGTGCTTTATACGAGGAAGCCAAAGGACTGCAGGAAAAAGCCTTCGCTGACGTCAAAGCTGGTAAAGCCATCGCGGTTGAAGAGTTTAAACAAACGGCTTCGGGGTTTATTGACTCCATTTTTCGCAATCAGGATGCGCTGGCCTGCATTGCCCGGATCCGTGAAAAAGACAGCTATTTACTCGAGCATTCACTGAATGTGTCTATTCTGATGAGCATTTTTGCTAAACACCTTGGCCTTGAACGCGACATTATCGAGCAGCTCGCCACCGGCGCCTTGTTACATGACATTGGCAAAATCAAGGTGCCAAACGAAATCCTCAATAAACCCGGTAAGCTCACCGACAACGAATATCAGCAAATGATGGCCCATGCAAAATACAGCTATGAGATTGTTGGCGAAAGCGGACTGGGCCAGATAGCCACAGAGATTGCGGGCTTTCACCATGAACGTCTGGATGGCAGTGGTTACCCCTTTGGTAAACAGGGCGATGACCTGTCTCAGTATGTTCGCATGGCTGCCATCGTTGATGTTTACGATGCCCTGACAGCCGAACGCGTCTACAAGGTAGGGTTAACTCCAATCCGCGCCTTTCGTATTTTAAAAGAGGGTACCCCAGCGCATTATGACGCCGATCTGCTGGCCCATTTTATTAACTGTATTGGCGTGTATCCGGTGGGCACTCTGGTCAAACTCAAAAGCCAGCGTATTGGCGTAGTCGCTTCGAGTAACCCCCATGAGCCACTCAAGCCGGTGGTTAAAGTGTTTTATCACGCCAAGAACATGCTTTATACCGAAGTAAAAGACATTGACCTGGCAGATAAGCGTGTGACCGATGAGCTGGAAGCGGCGATCAAACCGGAAGAGTTCAGCATTGATCTGATCCGCTTTTTCCGCCACACCATGATGCCCTGACTAATAGCAATGTGTAGTTGGTATAAGTATTACTGGTTGTCAGGCCAGTCCTGCATCGCCTGCAGGGTAAACTCTATCCCATCAAAATCGAACATGGCTTGCTCTGGGGTGATCTCCACCAGCTGCAGGGCGCCCATGTTATCGCCTTCATACAATTCACGGTTATTCAGTTTAATCCAACGCTTTTGAGCATCGGTGGCGTAAATATGGGCCTGGTAACGCAACCTTGGCAGGCTGTTTTGCAGCTGCTCTGGCAGTAACTCAACGGGCGTTGCCCGGGCCGACCCACGGGTGCTGGACAAGACTTCAGAGACAATACGATCCGACTTAGGCGCAGTTTCCTCCACAGCCTGTTCAAATGCTTTCTTTAAATCATCGGGCACCCCAGCAAGAGCCTCAACCTCCTGGCGTTGGGCTTCTTGTCGGGCTGCGTTGGCACGAGATTGCTCCAGTGGCACACCCAGTACCCGATAGCCGCTTAAATCTTCCAGCGGCTGCTGGTTGTTCGACATTCTCTGATTTGCAGTAAAAACAGCCTGGTTAGTGGGCCGGAAACCTTGCTGTACCGCTGTATACTGATTACCGACGGGTTGCTGAACAATCTGACCATTGGCAGAGACCGGCACCAGCTGTTGCGAATAAACCGGTTGTCCCTGAGCATCAAAGCCAACCTGGACTGACATCCACTGATAGTGGATCTGACGCTGCGCGTTATGTATAACAGGATTAATCGCCGGATTGACACCCTGATTCATTGGTTGACTGACAACCTGACCAGTCTGAACAACAACCGGATTACCCATAGTAACCTGATTATGAGGCATCTGAGCATTTGCCGGTACTGTCGCAACTTTCGCTGCGGTCGTCGCCGGGCTGTCTTGCTTCTCTGCCTGATTCGCCACTGTAACATCTGCGGCGTCACTGTGTTCAGCGGCTGTTTTCGCAACCACCGCGTCGGCCGGCACCTTCTGAAAGGCTTCTCCGACAAAATAACCAGCACCCAAAGCACACACACTGATCAGCGCGCCACCCAGTGACAGACTTAAACGGCGATAAAAACGGACCTGTCGCTCATGACGTGATTGTTGATAATCCTGCTCAGAGTCGATTTGTTGAGATTGTTTTAATGCATTGATTAGGTACGACATATCACACCACTAAAAAATATACGAAAGACCAATGCCACAAATAAACATGGCAGCCATCCAGCCAGAAACCAGTACCGGCATGTTCACCCCGCGCTCTTTTGCCTGCGGAACCAGATCCAGTGGCAAGGCTTCTTTGGCAGCCTGTACGGCAACGGCCTTAGTCACCACTTGTTGCTGTGCAGAGTAGGTACCCAGTAAACAGCGGTCGGCCAGCAAGTTAATCAGCCGCGGAATGCCAGCTGTCACCTTATGCATATAGGCAATGGCCTGAGGTTCAAACAGACTGGTCTGGCAACCGGCCTTATTGAGACGATGCTTCACATAGGCAAAAACCTGAGATTCTGTCAGCGGCAATAAATGATACCGAGCCGTAATACGCTGTGCTAACTGACGCAACTCATTGCGTTTGAGTAGCTGCTGGAGTTCCGGCTGACCCACAAGCACTATCTGCAATAGTTTTTTATGGTCGGTCTCCAGATTAGTAAGTAATCGCAATTGCTCCAGCACGTCAGCAGCAAGGTGCTGCGCCTCATCAATGATCAACATAGTGTGGCCACCCTGCTGATGATTCTCCAGCAGACGTGCTTTAATGACATCGGTCAGTGACTTAAGCGTCGCATTGTCTGCGTCGTAGTCTATGTTCAGTTCATCACAGATACTTGCAAGCAGTTCCATTTCCGACAACGCCGGATTGAGGATAAATGCCACCTGCGTAGATTCGGGCAACTGTGCCAGCATGCTGCGGGTCACTGTGGTTTTACCTGTTCCCACCTCCCCGGTCAGCAGCACAAAGCCACCGGCATCGCCCAGGCCATAAGTCAGATGAGCAAGCGCTTCCTTATGGCGTTCGCTTAGGAACAAAAACTCCGGGTTTGGTGCTATCGAAAACGGCTTTTCGGTCAGACCAAAATATCGTAAATACACGGCTCGTCTCTTTCTTGTTAGAATGGGGCCTATAATGGCAAAAAAACGGCATAAGTTAAAACCTTGTTTGCTTTTTCAATACGGAATTTACCATGAAAATTTACCTGGTCGGTGGCGCAGTGCGTGATCAACTCCTTGGACGCCCTATTCTGGAGCGCGATTATGTGGTGGTGGGTGCCACCCCTGAACAAATGCAATCTCTGGGCTATCAGCAAGTTGGCAAAGACTTTCCGGTATTTTTACACCCCCAAAGTAAAGATGAACACGCACTGGCCCGCACTGAGCGAAAACAGGGCCAGGGCTATACCGGGTTTATTTGTGATTTTGCCCCCAGTATTACGCTAGAAGAGGACCTGATGCGCCGTGACCTCACGGTCAATGCCATTGCTCAGGATGAGGACGGCACACTCATCGACCCGTACCAGGGGCAACGAGACCTGGAAGCACGTATCTTGCGCCATGTCAGTGATGCCTTTGCTGAAGACCCTCTGCGCGTATTACGAGTGGCCCGCTTTGCCGCTCGCTATCATCATCTTGGCTTTACCATCTCACCAGAAACACAGGCTTTAATGCACCGCATGGTGGATGAGGGTGAACTGACTACCCTGACCAAAGAGCGAGTCTGGCTGGAGATTGAAAAGTCACTCAAAGATGGTGCCATTGAGGTCTTTTCTGAGGCACTGGCCAGCCTGAATGCACTCCACCTGGTGCTGCCCTGGCTGACTAACTGGACCAAGCAAAACAGCACAGTTTTGCAATCGCGTATTGCTCAGCTGGACAAACAAGACCCAGATTTTCTGACGGTCAGCTTTGCACTGTGGCAGCAAGATGCTCAGCTTGAGGGCTATAATCTGGAACAGGACTATAAGATCCCCAAAGCCTATAGCGAAGCACTGCGCGACCTGCAAACCGCATTGCCATTGCTACAGGGTCCCGACTGGCAGCCGGCTACTATCATGCAACTTTTCAGCGCGCTGGATGCATCGCGACGACCACAACGTCTGACTTTACTGTGCAAAGCCGCCCGCACTTTCAGTGATGAACTGGCGCAGCGCTGCGACATGCTGGCGCAGGCACTTCACCTTGCTGCACAAGTCAAGGCACAGGATGTCATCGCCAAAGGGGTTAAGGGACCACAAATCAAAGTCGAAATGGATAAGCTAAAAGAGCAGTCTATCAGTGCCTTGTTTAATACCTAACCGGATAACAAAGGAGAAGCAACCTACCTCAAAACTGATATTATCGCCTCGAGTTTAACTGCAAGACCTGCAAAGCATAGCTCAGAGTCGGGCCGACACCACCGACTCGGCAGCCAAGACTTTCAAAGCGTAACAGTGCCAGCAACAACCCCCTCTGCTGGCACGTTCAGGTGAATTCCTGCACTCATACTCAGCACTGTCACTTCTGTTCATTGCGCTCACAAAAAAGCGACACCTCAGCACAACGCATACCCCGTAGCTAAAACCTCATCCATTTAAAACCATAAACCACTGAAAAGTATACTTTTAATATTAAAATAAAGAATTCAGCCGAATATCAAGGAAACATCATGTGTTTTTTAGGCTGTTCAATAGAGTGTCGTTAGCCGCTGTGACAAAACCGTTCACACTGCGACCTGACATGACAGAGGAACGACGATGACTCAAAACACCTTTATTTTAA
This sequence comes from Pseudoalteromonas rubra, assembly GCF_005887095.1. Classification (GTDB taxonomy): domain Bacteria; phylum Pseudomonadota; class Gammaproteobacteria; order Enterobacterales; family Alteromonadaceae; genus Pseudoalteromonas; species Pseudoalteromonas rubra_E. The sequence continues at coordinate 11,621 of NZ_PNCI01000018.1, forward strand.
TTATGAAACCTGTCACCCTGACAACTATCGCATTAAGCACCTTGCTGGCCAGTACTTTGGCGCAGGCGAAGGATGAATTCGGCACCATCACCGGCCCGTTAATGGGCCAGAAACCACCAGGCATGACCGCCGAGCCCTTTGCCCCAGGTATTATTTCCAAAGCAGACTGGGAGCTGGAAGGGGTCTTTGCGCCGGGCATGAAGGAGTTTTACTTTACTCTGGACCGGGGTGTCTATGAAGGGCCCAACAAAACCGGTTTTCGCCCGACTGTGATTGGCTTCAGACAACAGAACAACACCTGGGTGAAGTTCACCGAGTTTTTACGCATCGGCGAAGTGAGCTTTTCGCCCGATGGCCAGCGCATGCATATGGCCGAAGGCTACCGGGACCGCAAGGGCGATAACTGGACAGAGCGGCAAAGTCTGGGCCCCATGTTTGAACGCGAGGACTGGGGCATTATGCGCTTATCGGCATCCCAAAAAGGCACTTATGTCTTTGATGATTATAAAAACAAGGTAGTACGCATTTCCGAGGTTAAGAATGGCCAGCGACAAACACCACGGGTGATGAGTAAAGTAGTCAACTCCGGTGGCATGACCGCCCACCCCTTTATCGCGCCCGATGAGAGCTATCTGATCTGGGATAGCGAACGCGAAGACGGCTTTGGCGATTCCGACCTGTATATCAGCTTTAAACAACAGGACGGCAGCTGGGGAAAAGCAATCAATATGGGCGAGTCCGTTAACTCAGATAAATGGGATGCCTACGCCACCGTGACACCCGATGGTAAATACCTGCTATTTAACCGCGGTGTCAGTGACGACAACAAAAATGTAGATATCTACTGGGTCGATGCCAGCATTATAGATACCCTCAGAGCCCGGCAGTAACACAGTAAAGCTCTGCCAGCGGCTGGCACCGTACGAGGTGTCAGCTGCTGTGTTACCAATACACTTTTCCTTTGTCGTTAAGCATTTGCCTCCATCGCTAAAAGCGGGTAAAACTATTCCCCCGTTCAGCACCGGCAAGGAAAAGGTATGTCAGCAGAAGTCCTCAAACGTATTCAACAAGAACAAAAAGCCAAAACCGGGGTGCTAGATCTCTCCGACTGTATTTTTGACAGCCTGCCCGATGAATTATTTGAGCTAACCTGGTTGAAGGTGTTGTATTTGAGGGTGGCATACCTAAACAGTGTACCCGATAAATTAATTAAACAACAATTCCCAGTATTTCCCACGCCCTCTAAAAGAATAAACTGGGTTGAATTATCGCACACGCAACCTCTGGATAAAATTCAAAGCCCGAACCTTAGCTTGTTAAGTCAGCTGGAATGCTTAATAGCAGACCATGCCTTTGAAAATCAAGAAACACTTTCCCATATAAACCAATTAACCAGACTGCGTGTATTGTCCGCCACGACCAGAAAAACCCCATTCAAACTTAATTTATCTAAACATCTCGAACTTGTGGCTTTGAATTTAGAAAAAACACACATACCATCAAAACTATTAGGTTACCTTCCTAAAAACCTACATTTCTTACAAATTAATGAAGCTGAAATTGAAGATACAGCATGGATTTCTTCTTTGAAAAACATAGAGCACTTGAACTTAAGCAGAAATAAAATAACAAACATGACTCCGGTAAATAAGCTGACGGGCTTAAAAACTCTCGACCTCAGCTTCAACCCTCTGAAAAGTATTCCATCACCAGTTAAATTACCAAATTTACGCGATTTAAATATATCCAATACTAATGTATCAGAAATCAATGAGCTGGCCCTTTTTAAAAACCTAAACACTCTGAATGCAAGTGGTTTGGATCTAAGAAATATAACTGAAATCTCATCACTAAAAAATCTTATAGACTTATCTCTATGGGACAATAAAATTGAAGACATATCACCGCTTTCATCACTGGTAAAACTTGAATATATTGATTTGTCTGACAACATAATTACGGATATATTTGATTTATCGAGACTAATTAAATTAGAATCATTAGATCTAGAAGGAAATGAAATAAAGGATGTATCTCCGCTCTCAAGCTTGAAAGAGTTAGTTTCTTTGGATTTGGATTATAACCCCATAACAAATATTGCACCACTAACTAAACTGGTTTCATTAAAAACTTTACGTTTGGCAAATTGCAAAATATCGTCACCTCTACAATTTGCATCATTTATGAACCTATCAGAGCTTTATATCAACGCCAATCCTATTGAAGAAAAGTACTCTTTATCGCTGGCCCCCCATAAAAACCACCTTCCTGAAATCAAAAACCTACTGCTACGCCTTAAAGATACCAACAGTGAAATTAAACTCCCCTGTAAGGTGGCCTTTTTGGGCAACCACAGTGCAGGTAAGTCCAGTCTGATCCATTACTTAGAGAAAGGTAAGTTAAACACCAATACCCGCTCTACTCATATTCTGGAAGTTGCGTATTATGTGCTCCCAGACAAGAGAAAGAAGCAGCAAGACAAACTAAACAACCCGGCACTCCCGGATGCCATTTTTTATGACTTTGGCGGACAAGATTATTACCACGGAGTATACCGGGTATTTATGCAGCATAAGGCGCTCACCTGTTTATTGTGGAAAGACAAATGTAACCACACCCGTCAGGCGAAAGACAGCCATGGCGAGATGACCCAGCATTTTTCACTGGATTACTGGCTTGCTCAGTGGCAGGGGTTGCGTGAAGCCGAAGAGGCGAAACAAACCCCACTGCTGTTGATCCAGACGCATGCCGACAACGAACCCCGGGGCTGCCTCACGCCAGAGCAAGCCAAAGTGGCAGATAACCAGTTTTATATCAGCCTGGATAAGACGGGTGATTCCGTCGTGAATCAGGCCGCTTTACACTATTTGCAGACCAGCCTGAATGAGCTGATTGAAAAACATAAGCGCACCGCGCCGGGCGACCCCTGGTATCAGGCATTTATCAATTATATTCTAAAGCGCCAACAAGAGCGCGACTTACATACCTATACCCAGCTTGGCCACCTGGTGAAACATTACAAGGCTCGCTCGGACAATGATAAAGAGCACCTAAAAACTGAACTGACACAGTTACACCGCCAGGGCCTGGTGCTTTATTACCCCCAGATCAGCGACAACAAGGTCTGGCTAAACCCGCAGGCAGTGATCCGTCATATTCACACCGAGATCCTTGATCTGGGTACCCTTAAAAATAGCGGTGGCCGGGTGGCTAAAGAATACTTTGATCTGCTGGTTGATGAGCAAGAAATCGATACCGACCTGATTGCGCTGCTTAAACAGGAAAAAGTGATTTTTTATCATGGCCACAGCGATGAATATATCATCCCCAACTACCTGCCGCTGGCCAAGCAGGACCCCAATGGCTACGACCTGCTGACCTTTGGCTATGATCAGACCCTGGCCTTTACGCTGAGGTTTGCCCGCTTTATTCCCATGGGGTTAATCAATCAGTTGATCTGCCACTTTGGTATTTTACCCGACGCCAAAACCTTCTGGCGCAATCAGCTGTTATTTACACTCGGTGTCAGGCAAGATGAATCCGGTAACAAAGACACCAGTCAGGCCAGCAAAGTGCTGATCAAAGTCACTTACCACCCCGAGATCCGCGTACGTGTCTATATCAGCGGACCAAAAGCACAACGGCTGCGGCACACGGCCTATTTATATTATGTGATTATGGGCCTGTATCATGATTTTGATATTACCCGGGAAGTCGCGGAATTTGAGGCTGGCTTTAAAGCCTTTAGCGAGACCAGGGACTCGAATAAAAACCTGGAGAAGCTACAGAAAGCCTTTAAACATCATAATTACTATGTAATTTACAGCCACCCACCCAAAGATTTAAGCATCTCTCTGGATAACACACATTTTGTCAGCGCAACGAAACTGGCCAACAGCGACACCGGCACCAAAATTATGGTCGAAGGGACCAGTCAATTGCTTGATAGCGCCGACTTTCAGCCTTTTACCCACCATCACCTGCGCCGCCCGCTTAAGGTGTTTATCTCCTATTGTCATGATGATATGGCTTACAAACATACACTGGAAGCCCACCTGACCAATCTGGTACGCGACCACAGTATTGAGATCTGGCAGGATGGTCTGATCAAGCCCGGTGAGCTGTGGGACAGCCAGATCCGCAGTGCCATAGACAAAGCCGACGTAGTGATCCTGCTGGTCAGTCAGGCGTTTATTGCCTCCAGCTATGTGCATACCGTTGAGCTGCCCAAAGTGCTCGACAAACTCGCTGACAGAAAAACCCGACTCTACCCCGTGTTACTGAGTGCCTGCGATATTCAGGGCTGGCAGCTGTGGCCACAGGACGTAAAATCCTCGTTGCTGGGTAACCAGGCTGTAGATATGGCAAGCTATCAGTTTTTCCCGCAAGATGATAAGCAGCGCCTGGTCCCCATCAATCAGCTGGCCCATCCCGAGCAGGCCTGGACTGAGCTGACTACGGCGCTGCGAAAGGAAATCAATGCCCAGCGGAATTAGCGAATAACCCCCAAAGACATGCGCGATAGCGCCCCTCTGAGCACGCTTAACATCATATAGGCGCTCCAGTGCAGTGGCTTGGCGCGCGCCACCGGATTGGCCAGCAAGCGCAATGCATGGCCGTATAAACGATGCTTAATATTGCGTTTGGCCAGGTCGCAGATGTGGGTCGCCACATATTTATGGGCCATCGCAGTGTGCGCCACCTCACCGTTTTTAATGGCAGTCAGTAAACGCTCAGCAAACGGACACAGCTGCGACGGCGGCGCTTTATCACAGGCACTGCCCGGCGCGCCCAGAAAGTAAAAGCTCTCAATTGCAGGAGAATACGCAATACGCGATTTCAGGGCGGCCTGCACATAAAAACTCTGATCTTCTCCCATCCATTCACCCACCGGGAACCCGCCCAGCTGGTTAAATGCCGTTTTGTCGACCACTAAGCTCGACATAGTAAAAGGTAAGTCGCCGTTCGCCGCTACTTCAAAGTAGTTGTCCATCTCATAGCCCTCTGGAGCCCAGTTGGTGAGTGCAATTTTGGCATCGATATACTCACCATTGTCCAGCACCTTTTGATAGCGCGAAGCAAACAACCCCGCCTGTGGAAAGGTCTGGATCAATTCCGCCATACGTGCCAAAAAGAAGGGGCTCCAGGTATCATCGGCATCAAGAAATGCCACATACTCATTGCTTGCCGCTTTAACGCCCTTATTGCGTGCAGCAGAAACGCCCTGATTGCTCTGACGCACCAGACGCAGATTAGGCAGGCCCAGATCAATCACTTTTTGCGGACTGTCATCAGTAGAGCCATCGTCAACGACTATGATTTCCGCGGCCTGATGGTGTTGTGCATGAACACTTTGCAGCGCCCGGACAATACACTCGCTTTTATTGTACAGTGGAATAACGACTGTGAATTGAATGCTGTTCATAGTTTTCGCTCCAGTTAGAAAGTGACAAAGTGATGGCCTGACCCAGGCCCAGAGTGGGTGCATCAAAGCCGCGATCCAGGCCGCGATACATCACCCGGAACAGGGTGTCCGGACTAAATTCGTTGGCGTCAAAGGCGTACTGCTCAGGCAAGCCAATCTGTTCACACCACTGCGTGCATTTGGCGTGATATTGCAAACTAATAAAGGGCGTTTGCGTCATATAGGCATAAATTTGTGCATGCAGTCGCATCCCCACCATGACCCTGAACATCGCCATACACTGTAAAATACTGGCCGGGTTCGCCACATAGTGGATCCGCTTAACCCGCACATACTCAGGCAGGCGAGCCACTATTTTGTCGTGGATTGCTCTGTCACTGCCTTTTGTCTGGTCGTTCAGATCCACCAGATAAATGTCTTCGTTGGTAAAGCTCCACACTGTGGTAATAAGGTCAACGGCTTTGGCAATCCGGCGCAGTTCATTGTGCTCGTTGACACTGCCAAACGCATCTATAGATTGCGGACAAAAGTTGAAGGCGATCCCCTGACGCGCCACCGGGTTCAGTCTTCCTTTCAGGTGATGCAACAAAGAAGGCGCAAGGTCAAAGGTGTGCTTCAGGTTAGCGTGAGGTGCCAGTGACTTGGCAATCTCATAGCTTTGCTTGTCACGCAGGGTAACCAGCCCACATTCGTTTAAAAACTTCTTACACTGCTGTTCATCATCCAGGGTTTTGAATGACTCAATGCCCACACCCAGCGCCATGGCCTGTTTGCGACCACTCAGAGCCATCATGTGGCGCTTAAGGGCGATATCGCGGCTGCTGTGCAATACCGAGCCACCACCAAAAATGACATGGTTTGCGCTATAGGCATGACGGTAATGCCACAGCCTCTGGTGACCGCGAAACAGCAGCGGCTGTTGTCCACTGCACCCCAACTGATTGACCAAAGGGTCGCTGTCTGGTGCGCTGATGGTGAGCTGTTCACTGCCCAGAAAATGCCGGGCGCCCATCGCCGCTGCCAGCATAAGCGCATCGTCACCGCTGTTACGCATGCCATAGTAGCCGACAATATAAGCTTTGTTTTTTGCTGTCATTGTGCTGCCTCGCTAAGTTAAGATACTAAGTGATTGCAGCTCTCATGCCAAAATTTAATCTTTTGTTTTTTAATGACTTTATTAATTTCTTTGCACTCATACAAACGCTAATTTGCAAAAGGCGACGCGTTGTCACACTGCAATTATCAAAATAGAAATGGACTTTTAAAAAAGAAAAACCACCGACTGAGTGGTGGTTTTATGTGAAGGTACAAATCGGATTCAAGATAGTGCTCCTGTTGAGTTTAATAAGCGCCTTTGGCGGCAATAACACACGGAATGGTCTTGAGTAAAATGCTCACATCGTTCAGTGCGCTTTGCTCCATAATATACTGCTTGTCCAGCTGAACCTGTTGCGCAAATGTCGTATCGGCACGGCCCGTCACCTGCCACAAGCCAGTCAGACCTTGTTCACTGTTCAGGCGTCCTAACTCATGCTGTTTGTAAGCATGTACCTCTTTTTCCAGCGCCGGACGCGGACCGATTAACAGCATGTCGCCACGCACCACATTCATCAGCTGGGGTAACTCATCAATTGAGTACTTACGGATAAATGCGCCAATGCGGGTAATGCGCGGGTCATTGCGGTACTTAGCACAGACCCCTTCACGGTCGCTTTGAGCCGGATCAGGGTTACGGAAACGCGGATCTTCCGGCATATACATAGAGCGAAACTTATACATAGTGAAGCGACGACCCAGCTTGCCCACCCGGACCTGCTTGTACACACAGGGACCCTGACTTTCCAGTTTGATTAACGCTATCAGAACCAGCAGAAACGGGCTGAGCAGCAGTAATCCGGTTATCGCTGCCAGGCGTTGTAAGCAGGCCGGAATACCATGGTGACGACCATCCAGTTTAACCTGCGCAGATGCCGACGGAGTTACTGGAGTGAACTGAGTTGCTGTGGTTTTTTTGATGCTATACATGATTAAAATCCTCGCAAAGCTTGTTGTAAAACGTAAACACGGAATAGAAAAATCGGATTACCTAGCACATAGCGGTTAAATTTGGCTCTGGGTTCCTGGATCAGGCGCCAGATCCACTCAAGACCCAGCTCTCTCATCCACATTGGCGCACGCGCTATGTTGCCAGAGAAGAAGTCGAATAAGCCGCCCACGGCCAGTGCACACTGTGCCTGGAGTTTATGCTTGTTGTTATCTATCCAGATTTCCTGACGAGGCGACCCCAGCGCCACCAGCACTATGTCGGCGCCGCTTTGATTAATGGTGTTGCAGACTTGCTCGTCATCATCGAAATAACCATGATGAACACTGGCAATGTGCAATCCGGGATACTGCTGACGTAAATTGCTGGCCGCCTGCTCGGCAACACCCGGTTGTGCACCCAGCAGAAATAACGAACGCTTGCGCTCAACAGCGGCTTCGCAAAGCGCCGGCAGCATGTCTGTGCCGTTATTGTTGTCGGCCAGACCCATTCCCGCCTGACGCGCCGCGATGCGCATACCTGACCCGTCGATAAAGTTGCGGTCGCTGCTCTGTAGCGCCTGGTAAAGACGGGCATTCACCGCCGACAAATTAACTGAGTTGACGTTGATGTAATAGGCCGCTCGACATGCAGACTGTAACGGCTGCTGCTGTGCCCCCTGAACAATCCAGTCGACCGCCGTTTGCATGCGAGTGTTACTAAAGGGAATGCCAAATAGTTCGCTGTGTGATGGCATGGATGCAGACTTGCGATACAAGCACAGGCACAGCATCACCTTGATAACCAGACAGGTATCAGCAAACACACTCTGATCTCTTTGTTGCTGCAGCAACGCTAAAGGCGCTTTAACACTGAGTCCGGTCAAACTGTACAGCCACAGGCTGTCAAACAGACCCGGACTGCTGCACGGGGAATGGAAACGCCTGATCACAGGAATACTCACACCGTCGCGTACTAACGGATTGCCTACCAAACGTATCGTGCCACCCAGCACATTTAAAATGGCAGCGCTGCGTTTAAACAGCCCAGCCTGCCAGCAATATAAACGCACTGGCTGCGCGCTGATGTCAATCCAGGTCAGGCGTTTTAGCGGCGCTTTGAAACACAGTAAAGCCAACACACAATTAACAGAAAACACGGGCAACAATGTTGCAACCAGTATCAGGGCAACACAAAAACGCAATGCTTTACGTACTGTCGCCTCGCCTGGCTCTGGTGATGATGTAGTGAGATTAAATGACATCGCGTCCTCCGGTGTTTATCTGTTCACGACAAGGATATAGCGAGGACCATGCCAAATTTTAAGTCATTGATTAAAAATCAATTTATTGGTTTTCAATGTTTTTTTAAGGAGCAAAAGTGCGTTGCATTTTGGGAATTTTTTTATTTTGAGAAGCGCCATGCGGCGCTCAGACAGAGGGGAAATAACGCGGATATAGCCGCTGAATTTGCGCCAGGGTTGCAGGAATACGCAGCTGAACTACGCCCAGCTTGCCTGCCTGCTGATCAGGTTGGGACAGACTATAGCCTAACAACAGACGTGAACATTTGAAAATAAGGGTATGGAAACACTTATCCAGCCAGGAGCATTTCAGCGGTCCATAGTTAAAGTGACGAATGTAGTCAGTCAGCTCTGCGTCATAGGTGTTGTTCCAGCGCCGGTCCAGCTCCGCCACCCCCTCACAGTTGTTGGCATAATGGATCACATGGCCATTTTCACCCCAGCCTATTCCTTGCGACTCAGCCACAGGCTGAGTCATGGCCGCAATCAGGGTGTCAAGCCACTCAATTGCCCGGGCACAGTTGCGCATCAGCATCACCCCGGAATTAAACGCGCCACTATAGCCTCTTGCCAGATGTAAAAAGGTGTTTTCGTCGTATAACGTCTCTAGTGCCGGGCACGTCGTCTGAATACAGGCGTCAGCATCGACAAACAGGACCTGTTTATAGCCAGAAAGCAGTGCAGCTTTGAGCAAGAATAATTTGAGCCAGCAGCACTCCGCCCCCAGCCTGTTAAACCAGGGGCGCGTAACCACCACATAATCGTATCCCATACGCCTGGCGTAGCGGCGCTGGCTGTTTAGATAACGTCGGTAACGCCACTGGTAACCATTCAGGGCAACACTAAACACCAAAGTGTGCGATCTATCAGCGCTCATACTCACCTCCTTTATCGTTTTCCCTACTCAAGCAAGTATTACACCGATCGCAAAAAACAGCACATTAAACCCAATTTCTCCCTACTTGCCTGGGTGGTTTTGAAAAATGGCTATTTTTTGTTTGCAAAGCGCAATGCAGTGCAATTTGCGAAAAACGCGCTTCCCGTTCAAACAAAAACCATAACATACTGATTATAATGACATTAATTTTTGGCATGCTTCGTGAAATGGTCCTTACAGAATCAATCTACACCCTTTTCATTTGGAGCGACGATTATGAAACGATTTAACCTGCTGTACCCTTTACTGGCCTCAGGGCTTCTCTCTTTCACCGCCGGCGCAGTTCAACAAGTTGATGGTCAGTACGTCTGGCAATTCCAGTCTGGACAGGCGTGGCCCGGTGGCTACAACCAGTCCACGGGTAAGCCAGATTCGCTGATTTACACACGCGACCAGTACAGCCCAGAGTTTTTCCAGCGCATTCAAAACGCGCTACCAGAGGCCAGAGTAAATGAAGCCTTTATCACAGGTGATGAAGGGTCTACCATTCACCTGAATGAAGACGCCGAGGTATTTGTCACCTTTATTCATGAAGGCGCTGGGTACAAAAACGCTTTTGGCTACTTCACCTTTGATGCGCAAAATCCGCCTCAAACCCCAGAGGAAGTGCAGGAAACCATTGTCTTTCCCAACCTCAGTTATCCGCATCTGACTAACGGGCATCGCGTAAGCATAGGTAACTTCCCGGCAGGCACCAGTATCGGCTTTTTTATCGCCGCAAACGGCTTTTGGTACTACAGCGGCGTAAAGCCTTTTAAAACTCCCTACTATTATTCGTTGTCTGACCTTAACCCGGAAAGCGACGAAACCCTGCGCCAGCATTGCGTACTGTTACTGGATGAAGCGCAACAGGAAGTGGTAATCGGGTTTGAAGATTTGCCACGTACCTGGGGCGATAACGATTTCAACGATGCGGTTTTCAGTGTTAAAAGCTCCCCGGCCTCTGCGATTTCGGCCCTTAACCTAACCGTTATGCCAGAGCAAAACGATAGCGATGCAGATGGCATCGAAGACGAACAGGATGAGTTTCCCAACGACTTTAATCGCGCATACAGCCAGTACTTTCCCAGTGCACAAGGGGTGACAACTCTGGCATTTGAAGATAACTGGCCCGCACGCGGCGACCACGACATGAATGATTTGGTCGTCAAACAACGTATCCGAATGACCTACAATGCCGACAATCAAATTACTGGCTTTATCATCAACGGCTGGATCACTGCGCGCGGCGCAGCTTTTCAGAATGGCTTTGGGCTTCGTCTGATGAACAGCGATCCGTCACTGATTAAGCAGGCCAGGTTAACCATAGACGGCCAGAGCTATGACAAACTTGCTGAAGACGGGCAAAGTAACGCGGTTTTATCGCTGTGGAGTGACGCCCATGTATTCACTAACACAGGTCAATCCGGCCAGTGCCAGCACTTTAATACCGTGATGACCTGTGACTATTTTGAGCCCGTGCCTTACACCTTCGATGTCAGCTTTGAACAAGGCCTGGATACGCTCAGTGTGAATGACTTCGATTTCTTCTTGTACCGCACACAAGACCGTTCTCTGGAAATTCATCTGGCGGATTACCCACCGACAGACAAGTTTGATACCAGTCGCTTTGGCAATGTGGACGACACATCCAGTGCGCAGTCGGGACGCTATTTCAGAACGGCCGAGAACCTGCCATGGGCACTGATGATCAGTAATGACTGGCATTACCCCAGAGAGTATCTCGATGTGATTTGGGCATATCCCGCTTATGAAACCTGGGTAGAAAGCAACGGCGAACAAGCTCAGGACTGGTTTATGACCAACGAACGCACCACCCATACCTTCAGCGCACACTAAGAGGATACGATAATGAATACATTCACTAAACTTTTTACCCTAACGTTTGTTTGTTTCACCCTGAGTGCCTGTGGCGGCGGCGGCGGTGGTGAGGGCGGCACACCAAGTTCCGCGACCTCAAGCAGCAATACGACCAGTACGTCTGCAAGTAACACCAACACAACAGTGTCCACGGACACGACTTCAGACCAGCAGGATACGAGCGTCACACCCGCTGAGCCTGCCCCCAGTTACGAGCCTGACCCCAGTTTGCTCGACAGCCAGGCCGAAACCTCCAACGACTTGCATGTGAAAGCGGATTTTAACTTTAGCACCAGTAAGACGGTTACACTGGATCTGAGCGGACAAGACGTTTTGGGTGCAAGTCTGGCAAATAAAATGGTCAAAGTGTATGCCCTGCACGAGGTTGTAGACAGCTACGAAGACCAGGCTATAGCAGACAAAGCACTACTGGCGACCACCCGCTTCAACAGTGCCGGTCAAATCACCATGACTCTGGACGTTCCGGTTAATTACAAAACACTGCTGATTAGTGTGGACGGCATGCTGCAAGACAACCATTTGCTTAGCGAACTGAGCATGCAAACAACCACAGTGGCACATCAATTCAACTGAGCCGACAAACCATTCCTCGCAAAACCGTCTGCCATTCACCTCTGGCAGGCGGTTTTATTTATCACCATAAACTCCACGGTATAAATGCTTCAATTTGTCTAAGACTGTGTAATACTTCTATTAACACGCGTTAACTCTGGCAGGATTACATGGAACCGGTTACTAACATTACCTTGCTGTTTGTCGATGACGAACCCCTTATTCTGCGCTCGCTCAAGCGCGCACTGCAAAATGAGCCCTACACCGTATTTATCGCACAAAGTGGAGAAGAAGGTCTGGCCTTGTTAGAACAGCACCCTATCGACGTAGTCGTGTCGGATAAAATGATGCCCAATATGTCAGGCATTGAGTTCCTGGCTCAGGTTGCAGAGCGATTTCCCGATACCATTCGCATGATGCTGACCGCCTTTACTGAAGTGGAAGACCTGATTGACGCCATTAACCAGGGTAAAGTCTGGGGTTACATGCAAAAGCCGTTCGACATGAGTAATATCAAGCTGACCCTCGAACAGGCAATACAGACAAAGATGCTGGTTGCTGAACGTAATATGTTACGTGCCAGCCTGCAGCGCTACCGCAGCTCAATTCGCTCGCAATTTTATCGCTTTGTTGGCGACTCCATTGCCATGCAAATGGTCTATAAGGCCATTGAAAAAGCCGGCCCCAGCCAGGCCAATGTGTTTATCACCGGGCCCAGTGGAACGGGTAAAGAGCTGGCTGCCGATGCCATTCATCGTGCCAGCACCCGCAAAGACAAACCTTTGGTGTGTATTAACTGCGCCGCCATTCCCAGTGAACTGATGGAATCCGAGATCTTTGGTCATATCAAAGGCGCCTTCTCGGGTGCCGTTACCAATCGAGATGGTGCAGCGACGCAGGCAGATGGCGGTACCCTGTTTCTGGATGAAATTGGTGAGATGGACATGAATTTGCAGGCCAAGATCCTGCGCTTTGTGCAGTCGGGAACCTTCCAGAAAGTCGGCAGCGGCAAAGAAGAAAAGGTCGATGTCCGATTTATCTGTGCAACTAACCGTGAGCCTCATCAGGCCATTGCTGATCAGCGTTTACGCGAAGACTTGTTTTATCGCCTCAATGTCATCGCCATTGATTTGCCTGCATTGCATGAACGCGATCATGACGCGTTACAAATCGCGCAGCACTTCCTGAGTAAGTTCAGCGAGCTCGAAAACAAAGTCTTTGTTGGTTTTTCACCTGCTGCAGAACAGTTGATCTTAAACTACGACTGGCCGGGTAATGTGCGCCAGCTCGAAAACCTGGTCCACAGTTGTGTGGTGATGTCAGACGGGCCACTGATCACCAAAGACACTTTGCAAATGCAGCTTAAACTCAAACCCAGCGATGCCCAGGCTTTGCTCAATGGTCAGTCTGGTGGCTCTGGGCCGATACAAAGCAGAGCACCGCAACAATCAGTCAGCGTGCAGGAAAACGGCTATGCATCGCCTCAGCAGGCAGCCGACATCCCATCTGAAAATCAAATCTGCTCGCTGGCCGAGGTAGAGCGAATTGCCATCGAAAAAGCCATCGCGGCATGTGATGACAATGTGGTGAAAGCAGCCAGTTTACTGGAAGTCAGCCCGTCTACTTTGTACCGTAAAATACAGCAGTGGGGAGACAAGAACACAGGCGCCTGATTTTATCGGGCTCTGCCAAATACGCAGATTGCAAATTGCAAAAACCGGCGTCGCAAAATGCAATCTGCGTGCATTTATCTTTGCCAATGTCTCCTCATCACATCGGCTTCGGCTTTGTAGCCGCCCTGCTATAAGTGATTAAAAAAACCTTTACATTCAAAAGATTAAATACTTCTCACAGATTGATTGCGAGCATCTGAGCGCCTTGGTACGGATTTTGGTTAGTGAAGGTATCCGATATCAAGAGAGCGATGCCATGACACACCCAACCAGCACAATGCGGACCCTGCTCAGCAATACCTCATACCTCATAGGTGCAGAGGTGGTTGCCAAGGCGTCGCGGCTGATCAGTATCATGGCGATGGCCGCTTGCCTGTCTGCCACCGAGTATGGCACGGCGATGCTTGCCCTGACGTTACATGAAGTGTTGAGACTGTTACTGCGCTCTGGTGCTGGTGCGCAGGTGATCCGCGCCAGCGATGACGAATTACCCGCTTTTCTGAAAAACGGTCGGTTGCTGCAATGGCTGTTATGTGGCGCACTATGTGTCGTGCAGGTCCTGGTTGCACTGGCCAGCAGCTGGATGTTTCCGGGTCAGGACATGACTTTGCTGATTGCCCTGATGGCACTGACTTATCTGGTATTCCCGTTAGTCTGTAATCAGGTGTTTCTGATGCAACGCCGAAACCAGATGGGTCTGTTTGGCCTGATCAGCAGCGTGTGTATTATCACAGAAAATCTGGCTCTGGCTGCGGCACTTTACCTCGATGCAGGGCTGCTGGCCGTCGTGATCGGTAAATGGGCATTTACCCTGCTTTGGCTGGGATGCTTTGCCTTCGTCCCTTCATCGTCTATGGCGGGACATTACAGTAAGGCTGTTTTTTCCCGACTGCTGGGTGCATCAACACAGCTTGCAGGCAGCGAAATCTTGCGCTCGCTGCGTGTGAATATGGACATGTTCGTGGCAGCACGTCTGTTGACCCCGGAGCTATTCGGTCTCTACAGTTTTGCCAAAAGCGTGGGCGTGGGTCTGGCGATATCTGTCGCTCAGGCTTACACCACCGCACTCTACCCATTTGTTTGCAAACTTAAAAACGCAGGCAATTTTGGCACCAGACACAGTCACCTGCTGCTCGCTATCACTGCGGCTGTGTCTGCAATTTTTATTCTTCAGGCCGTGCTCGTTCCCTGGTACGTGCCGGTGTTATTCAACGAACATTGGCAGGGTAGTTTTACCACCAGTGCGCTGCTTTGCCTGATAGCCACCAGCACAGTGTGGACCGACAGCTACGCCGTAATGCAACGTGCCGCAGGCCGGTTTGCCCGAGAGTGCCAACTGAATGCTTACTGTTTAGTGATTTCACTGGTTGGGCTGTTAATGATACAGCCAGACCAACCCGATTTACTTGCCGCCGTACTGGTCAGCTGTAGCGCCTTGTGGCTGCTCTTTCCATTGGCAGACTTTGCGCTAAGACGTTGTCACGCTGGCGCAGCAAAATCTTCTTTATGATCCGGAGCCCACTATGACTAACTATGTGATTAACTCGAAACCCGTTGTCAGCATCATCATACCTATGTACAACGTTGAAAAATATATTGATAAATGCATCTGTTCAGTACTCAACCAGACCTATCAAAATTTTGAGGTGATCTGTGTTGATGATGGCTGCAGCGATAATACACTGAGCTATCTGAGAGATTATAAAGATCATCGGATCCATATTATTCGCCAGCAAAACCGGGGCCTGTCCGGAGCACGCAACACTGGGATCCGCAACGCCCGGGGCGTTTATATTGCCCTGCTGGATGCCGATGACTACTGGGCGGTCAATAAACTGGAAAAACACGTCGCGCATTTGAATTGCCACCCCAATGTTGATGTCAGTTATTGTCCTTCTTTGTTTGTGGATGATGACAATAAACAACTGGGCATTGGCCAGTTTCCGAAATTAGACAACATTGATGCCAAAACCATTTTTTGCCGTAATCCGGTTGGCAATGGGTCAGCGCCGGTGATCCGTGCAGCCGCACTTGAAAAAGTGGCGTTTCATGACGAAACCCGCAGCTGGCGTCAGTATTTCGATGAAAACCTCAGACAATCAGAAGACATAGAGATGTGGCTGCGCCTGGCGCTGTATACCGATGCGACTTTTGCGGGGATCCCAGAGCCGCTGACCTTTTATCGCGTCAATGCCAGTGGTTTGTCAGCTAACCTGCAAAAGCAATATCAGAGCTGGGAAAGCGCGGTCAATAAACACCGTCGCAGCCATGCGCAGTTTTTTAAGCAATGTGGATCGCTCGCACGCGCGTATCAGCTCAGATACCTGAGCCGCCGTGCCGTGCAATCTCGTAACACCGCAGCCGCACTTAAACTGATCCACAAAGCGCTGTTTACAGACATTCGCATTTTATTGGAAGAACCTGGCCGCACCGCATTGACCTGGTGCTGTGCACTGACCAGCCTGTTGCCAAAATCCTTGTACGATCGTGCCGAGAAGCTGGCAATGCGCACAATAGGACACGCCAGTAAACATCCTGCGGGCTAACCCTTCGCTCCCGGGCCTGTGCGCTTACCTGCTGTTACCAACTCAGCAAGATAGCGCACCTCGCACCGATGGCCCTTAAGCCAGCTTTCGCTGGCTTCTTTTCATTTTGAAACTGCTTTGCAAAATAGAAAAAAGCCCTCTTAAACACCAATCAAAAAACACCCAAGCAACTGATTTATAACACATTTAAAAATTGGCTCAGTTTATGCTCCTATCTCATTAAGACCACCAAGTGAGAGCCACTGCCAAGGAGCCCAATATGAGACAAGCAACTTCAACCACAGCCCTGATGACCCGTATCTCTGCGTTAGTACTGTGTGTGCTTGGCACTGGCTGCACGCTCAGCCCAGATTACAACGAGGACGATTTCTATGGCATGCCACATGCCACAGGTACTCAGTTCAACCAGTCACACTCGGTGTTTGCATCACGCTTGAGCTGTACTGACGCTGACGACTTTGCAGCTGCGGCAAACTTTCGGGTTGACCAACCTATACCGCTTGCTGCCCCCGGCCTGAATCCCAATGAATCAAGCTACCGAGGTGCATTCGGCGCGGCGCCACTGAGCCCGGGCGACCTTATTCAGGTAAAAATGGAGTATGGCGAAGGTTTCAACGGCGACTATGTACTGGACAGCTCAGGCGCACTGACTTTGCCTGTGATTGAGCCAATTTACGCTGCGGGCTTAACCACCAAAGCGCTGGCGCAAAAAGTGGAGTTGGCGCTTATTCGTGCTAAGATTTTTCGTGCTCAAACTTTGGATGTCACCGTTAAGGTAAAAACCTGGGCCGCCATCGAAGTGCCGGTATCCGGAGCCGTATTTTCACCAGGCCGCGTCACCATCAATGCCAAACTACCGGAACAGTTGTTGGATCAGCAGGTCGCAGCCTCTGGCGACCACTCAAAACAGCGCCTGCTATCTGAGGCCATTCGGGCAGCAGCCGGTGTACGTCCTGATGCCAAGCTGGATCAGGTGATTTTAGTTCGTCAGGGCTGGCGCATCGAAGCGGATCTGACCGGCATTATGACCGGCCAGCCGGTCAAAGACCATGTACTCATTGCCGGCGATCAGGTGATTGTTCCCAGCACCGGCTGTTTTCAGCCCAACCTGGTGAAACCGTCGCAGATCACGCCAAAAGGCTTTCGGGTCTTTATGTCTAACCTGATTGACTCTTCGATGAGTAATGCCAATGCCGCCATCGGCCGCTTTTCCAGCAACCTGCCCTACGGCACTCGCTTATTACAGGCTGCAATCTCTGCCAACTGCGTTGGCGGTAAAGAATACACCAATGCACCACGTCGCGTTGTGCTGGTCAGCAACCATCCGCTGACCGGGAAAACCCAGGTGGTCGAGCGTTCAGTGGAGGAACTGATGCGTAAGTCTTATCGCGACCACATTAACCCTTATGTGATGCCTAATGACGCCATTGCCTGCTATGATTCAGATATCACCAATCTACGTGATATCGCCCGGACGCTGTTAGATATCGTTTCACCCTACTCACTTTTGAGTAAGGAGGACTCATGAACACGCAACTTCAGGTAACCACGCCCTATTCACGCTTCAGAGCTGCAATTTATAATACTCTGCGCAAGCCCTATCTGGTAACTTGCCTGGTCAGCTACGCGATTATTTTACTGCTGGTCTTTGCCTATCTGCAACAGCCAGAAAAATATCGCAGCGAGCTGGACATGGTGCTACCCGGCACAGGTGCCAACAGCAATGTCTCGCTCGATGAAGTGGGCCAGGTGGTGTCATCCACCAGCGCGCCGTTTGGCAAAGGATATAACCCCAGAGTAAATTACAAAGAAATGCTGATGAGCAAAAATCTACTTGAGAATGCAGCGACTTCCATGGGCATGTCAGCTAAAGAGTTTGGCCGCCCTAAAGTGCGCCTGACCGAGCAAACCTCAATTTTAAATATTGAGATCACCGGTGCCAGTCCGCGTATCGCCGAAAAAAAAGCCTGGGCTTTGTACAACGCATTGCAGGACCAACTTGACCACCTGCGAGCCGACGAAGTACAGCGTCGCGATGCCAGCATCAAATCTGTGCTGGACCAGTACAGAGAACGGCTCAACCTGACGCGCAGCAATATTACAGATTTTCAGCAGCGCTCTTTACTGATCAGCCGCGACCAGCTTGACCAGCAAATGCGCACACTGACAAACCTGAAAGAACAGGTGGCTATTGTAAAAGCGGAGATTGGCCGTGCGGAGTATTTTGTCGGCCAGCTCAGTGTTGATTTAGGTGTATCCCCTTCCATGGCGGGCCAGGCCTTTGTATTACAATCAGATGGCGAGTTCAGAGCGTATTTGTCTGAACTGGACAAAAGCGCAGCACAGTTGAGTGAATATCGCTCGCGCTGGGATGATGGCCATCCCATGGTTAAAGCGGAACTGGCACGCTTTGAGCAGTCAAAACTGGCACTCAGATCCCGCTCAGAGGGTCTGGTCGGGATCAATGCGGCTCATGCGTTTCATACCACAGATCTGGCTTCTAACCCCAACCGGGCCCAGCTGTTTGCCGATCTGATCAGTGCCTTTGCAGCTAAAAAAGGCTCAGAAGCAAAACTGGTTGAGCTGGAAAACGAAGTACAGCTGCTCAACGAAAAGCTTAAAGTCTACGCCCGGGAAGCCGCTGAGCTGGAACGTCTGGAGCGTGAGTTTGATTTGGCCAAAGCCGTATTCACTTCAGCCGTGGCACGCCTCGAAGCGGGTAAAGCGGATATTTTTGCCTCTTATCCTGTGATCCAATTAATGTCACCACCGTCTTTGCCTACCAACGCGTCCTCTCCTAAAAAGGCAATTGCCGTTGCAGCGGCGCTGGCTGCTATGATCTTTTTATCGATGGCGGTACTGATGATCAATAAACGTCGGGTGATTATCTCGGCGGTGATGAAACAGCCTGACTAGTCGGAGACAAGCATGTTATTTACCGCCTACTTACCCTTTAAGGAAAAACGCTTTATCAGCACAGAAGAAAAGCTGGTCTGGGCGGGTCTGGTGCTCACCTATCCCGCTTTTATGCTAGGCATGTTGTATGTGATGGGGTCCATCATAGGTTGGGTTATCTTTTTGGTGGTGTTGATGCGCTGCTATCTGGACTTGCATGCCAAACCTCGTCCACTCTCGCCGATGATCTGGTTGTGGATAGTGGCCATGCTGCTTATGTTAATCGCCTTGCTCATCGCCCATAGCGAATGGTCATTGGGCACCGGACAAACCATAAAATCATCCATTGGCTGGATGAAGGGCTGGGCCTTGCTGGCCATTTTTCCGGTGATTGCAGCGCTTGCGAAAATTCGCAAAGAAGTGGTGATCCGGGGCGTATGTATTGTTGCCATTCACACCCTGATTTTCTCTTTTATCTCTTTGGCGTTTTATGTGGTTAAGTTACCGGGTGATATCTTCCTGTCGCCGTTAAAAGTAATTGGGGGCCCGGGTGAGAGATTCTTTATGGTCAGTTTTTACGGCATTAACCCCGAAACAGGCGCCGGACGCTGGCGCTTCTTTACCCCCTGGGCACCCGCCGCCGGCTTTATGGCTTGTATTTATCTGGTGTTTTGTTTGCAGGAAAAAAACGCCCGCATTCGTCGCTGGGCCATTGCAGGTTGCTGGGCCATGTTGATCTTGTCACAATCCCGCGCGGGGATAGCCATCTTCATTATGTTGTTTCCGCTGGTGCTATTCAGCGACAAATTTAAAGAGCCCTGGATGCTCTTACTGCTAGGGATCGCCGTACCTGTTATCCTGCTGCTGGGTGAACCCATCTACAACACATTGATGGATTCGTATGAAGCAGTGAAACAGCAGCGCCCGGGGTCCACCCGAGTGCGCAAAGCGCTGGCGAATATCGCCATTCAGCGCTGGCAGGCTGAAGCGCCTATCTGGGGTCATGGCATTGTCGAGCGAGGACCAAAAATGGTGGAGTTTATGCCCATCGGCTCGCATCACAGCTGGTATGGTTTGCTGTTTGTAAAAGGCATTGTCGGGGCCGTGGCACTGGCCGTGCCCATGCTGGTGTCGAGCGTCTATTTATTATGGGCTTCGCAGGATTCAAAAACTGCACAGACCGCACTGTGTCTGATGGCCGTACTAGTCTGCTATAGCTTTTTTGAGAACCTAGAAATTTTATCGTATCTCTACTGGCCCGCATTGTTATGGTTTGGCTTTGCATTTAGCAGTAAGCGCTCATCAATGGCAATGTAACGGGTAGCCGCGCGCTTGAGCGAGTTCGCGGTCAGCTGAGGGACGCCATATACCTCGACCTCACACTCATGGCGGCTTTGAATGCGCTCAGCTAACAGGTCAAAGTCACCATCTCCGGTCAGTAGCACCACCACATCACAATGTGGGGCACACTCCATGGCATCCAGGGTGATGCCCACGTCCCAGTCGCACTTGGCAGAACCATCCGCTCTTTGAATATAGGGCTTCTGTTTTACCTCAAACCCGATTGCCCGCAAAATATTCTGGAACTGTTGCTGTTTAGGGGCATTGGGTTCACTGGAATACGCCAGCGCACGGTATAAAGTACGATCATGCAGCACTGCCTGCCAAAACGCATTGTAGTCAAAACTTCGGCCATAGGCCTGTCTTGTGGTGTAGTATATATTTTGAACATCGACCAGAATGGCGATTTTTTTCATGGTGTTACGGACCTTTTAGGTTCAATCATGATGACAGCCGTGCACCACACTGAGTGTTAATGAATGCATTGATGCCGTCGTAATAAAATTGCTTGCCAAGTTCCGGCTGTAGCTTAATTGCCTTGTCCAGCGCTGCAAGCAAAGTGTCCGGGTTCCAGGCTTGCAGACACAGGCCATCAACCCCAAGTGGTGGATTCAGTTTGAGCGCATCAAGAAAGCCAAATAAATAGCCCTGGCAACCCTGTCTGAGCGCACTGTGCTGCTCAGAACGACAATCATCGACAAAGTGCATAAGCTGGCTTGGCTGATAAGCTTCACTATGAAAACATATCCAGGCCAACATAAAGATAACACTTACCCGCACGTTTGACTCCTTTATATCGGCTGCATTATGTCCCTACTATATCACAGACCCCAGCCAGTAGGGGTCATAAATGAGACCTCAAAAATTCACATCATTTACACTTTTAATACACCAGTTCCCAGGATAATCCCGCGTTTCGTTCAATTACCAAGGAAACTAACATGACGTATAATCTGCGGGTACTGTCGCTGAGCCTGTTGCTGGCCATTAGCCAGTCCCATGCCCACACCGAAGGGCTGGCGGTCCATCCCTATTTGCAATCTGCAACCCCGACCAGTATCTGGATCAAATGGGAAACCAGCAGTGGTGATGAGTCCATTGTAGAATGGGGCGACACAGCAAAGCTTGGCCAGCAAGCCAGCGGCACCAGCGAAACTGGCTATCTGCTGAGCCGCATTCACGAAGTTCAGCTTACCAACCTGGCACCAGATACGGTGTATTTCTACCGGGTGAGAACGGGTGATACCTACAGCCATGTTCACAAATTCAGAACACCTCCTTTGGCTTCTGCAGAGAAAAGCAGTCGGATCCTGGCAGTCAGTGATATGCAGCGTGACTCGGGAAATCCGGGTAAATTCGGCGAGATCATTAATCAGGGCGTGTTACCTTATGTGCAGCAAGCGCTGGGGCTGGAGTTACAAGACGGTCTTAATATGACCTTGATCCCCGGCGACTTGGTCGACAACGGTCAGGATTACAACAGCTGGCGCACCAGCTTCTTTTCACCCATTGCGGCGCTGGCCAGCTCAGTGCCCCTTTACCCAGCCCCGGGCAATCACGAACGCGATACACCGACTTACTTTAAATATTTTCACCTGCCCGAAAACGGTACACCTGGGTATGAAGAACACTGGTGGTATCAGGATCATTCCAATATTCGCGTACTGTCACTCGACACCAATACCAATTACCGGATTGATGAGCAGCTGATCTGGCTGGACAAAGTGCTGGCCGAAACCTGCCTGCGGACACAAACCGACTTTGTCTTCGCCCAGATGCACCACCCGCATAAGTCGGAGATGTGGATAGCCGGAGAAACCGACTACAGCGGTAAGATTGTTGAACGCCTGGAAGCCTTTTCTACCCGCTGTAACAAACCCAGTATTCACTTTTTTGGCCATACCCATGCCTACTCTCGCGGTACCAGCCGGGATCACAATCACACTATGGTGAACGTGGCCTCCGCCGGGGGCAACCTGGATTATTTTGGTGAATTTGCCCAGCGCGACTACACCGAATTCTCGGTCAGCGAAGACGAGTATGGCTTTGTGGTGGTCGATGTTACCGCCGGTGACGACCCGGCCTTCGAACTCAAACGCATTTCAATGGGCGATGAGCAGGTGCCACTGAACAGCCAGATCAAGGACACGCTGACTGTAAGATTAAACAACACGGCACCGTTTACGCCTAAAATATTAGCCCCCACAGCCAACATTTCAGCAAGCTGTGCCAATGCAGTCGCCACTTTATTTGCGGATCCAGACAAAGACCGCTTTGGTGCTGCACACTGGCAACTTAGTAGCCGCTGTGATGACTTTGGTCAGCCACTGGTCGATACCTGGTATCAACACGAAAACATCTGGGATGGTGTCGATACCCGAGCGGGACTGGCACCAAACCGCTTTGCACTCGGCCAGCTGGAACCCGGTGCTCAGTATTGTCTGCGAGTGAGAATGCGAGACCGTTCACTGGCCTGGAGTGACTGGTCACAACCACACCCATTCACCACCACAGACAGCGCACATCTGACCGATAATCTGTTGCACAACCCGGGTGCAGAGCTGGGCACCGACAGCTGGCAAGGTGAGGGACCACTGGAAAGCCTGACAGATAAAGCCTGTGGCTCAGTGTCACCCTATCAGGGCGAACGCTTTTTTGCCGTCGGGGGCGTGTGTGACAATGAAAGTGACCAGGGTCGGGCATATCAGCGTGTTGATGTCAGCAACTGGGCTGCCAGCATTGACAACGGTACGCTCAAAGCCCTGTACATAGCCAGGCTTCGCAGCTGGGGAGGCAGCGATATTCCCGCTGTTGCGCTTGAATTTCGTGATGCGAGCCTGACACTACTGAGCCGTACAACCGAGGTCAAAGGCAGTAGCGCCAGCTGGCAGCAACATCGCCATGAAGCCCAGCTCCCTGCGAACACTCGCTATATCGATTTTGTGCTGACAGGCCAGCGTACCAGCGGCACTGACAACGACAGCTATTTTGACAACCTGGAGCTAAGACTGGCTGAGCAAAGTAGCTGCACAAGGGTGCCAGACAGAGGGCCGGCTGGCGTAGCCGATGAGTTTATTACCCAAAAACCAGGCAACTCTGAAAATTTACTGCAAAACCACGGCGCTGAAGCAGGTACTCAAGGCTGGAGCGGCGCAGGTCCGGTAGAATCCCTGACCAACTATCAATGTGATTCAATCCCTGCAGCAACCGGCCAGCGCTTTTTTGCCGTGGGTGGTGTCTGCAATGGAGAATCTGCTCAGGGACAGATCAGCCAGAAAATCTCGGTGCAGCACTATGCCAGTTTAATCGCTGCAGGCCAGGTTAAGGTGCTGTACGGCGGCAAGCTTCGTAACTACAGTGGTAAAGACACGCCCTCGATACAGCTGCGTTTTCTTGATAATCGCGGCCAGTTGCTTAATAACAGTGAAAAACTCAGCACAACGGCTGCACAGTGGACAACCGTATCCGGGCAATCATTGCTCCTCGCAAACACAGCCTATATTGAGTTTGTCTTGCAAGGAACGCGTAATCAGGGCAGCGACAATGACAGCTACTTTGATGATTTGATATTGAAGGTAGTGGTTAATTAAGACTCCCGCCGCCGATCCATATCGGCGGTATCTTGAACTTTTTGCATCATGACACTTTTTTGCTTGTTTTTCGCTCATCTCCGGTCCGATATCTGATACATTCAACTTGCGTAAAAAGCACTCAATTTACGCGCCCTCACAGATACGACATAAAAAGGATGTGTTTATGAAACAAGACAAAAACCGCTCTGGCATTAACCCCGACGTTAGCTCCAGACGTCATTTTCTCAAAACCTCTCTGGCAATGGGTGGCGCCATCGGCGCAGCCCCACTGATGCTCAGTAATCCGGCAGCGGCCAGCTCTCAGTATGGTCAGTACCACAAAGTGTACGCCGACGATGCCAGATTTGACTCCATGTTAACCGGTTCCAATCTGAGGTTCCCCAATCAACCTGGCTATATTGCGGTGTGTAGCTCGGCACATGAAGTCTATATGGCAGCACGAGAAGCCGTTGCTAACCACCTCAGGCTCACCGTTCGCTCAGGCGGCCACTGCTATGAAGGCTTTGTGGTGAATGATCAGGGTGTGGTGGTCGATCTGAGCAATATGGATCGCGTCTATCGCAGTGGTGACTATTATGTCGTCGAAGCCGGCGCCTCTTTGGGACATACCTATAAAACCCTGTTTAAGGAGTTTGGCGTGATTATGCCCGGTGGCTCTTGCTTTGGTGTGGGTGTCGGCGGCCATGTCTGTGGTGGTGGGTTCGGCATTCACTCCCGGCAATACGGACTGAGCAGTGACTATCTGGCAGGCGTTGAATTGATATCCTTTGACCAATGGGGCGGGCAGGCCAACTATCCTCGCACCTACTTTAAGGGACAATCTGCACGAGCTGACGAAATTGTCTGGGCACATCAGGGTGGAGGTGGCGGCAACTTTGGAATAGTCACTAAGTATTTCTTTAAAGACTTGCCACCGGTGCCCGCTTACCTGCACTTGCAGGAAATTGCTTTGCCCTGGCATTTGTTCGACTATGATCAGTTTGCCACGCTGCTGCGCAACTTTGGTGAGTTCTGGCAAACACACAATGGGCCCGACAGTCGCTTTAATCCGCTGCATGTTTCGATGGCCATACCCAACTCAGTGGGTGGCAGCGGTGAAATCCGGCTATCCCTGTATTGTAGTGGCGATCCTGCGCTCATTGACGAGTTTATCGATAGGCTGTTCACCCCAGCGCAACTGCAGGATGCCAAAAAAGGGTTACGCACCACCAACCATATGGGCTTACAGGAACAGGAAAATGCGCCTCAGCGCCCGGTACCGCCTGGTAGCTACTTCAGCATGCCCTGGTGGTATGGCACCCAATATGGTGCGGGCACTTTGGTTGGTGCGCGTGGTAAAAATAAATCGGCCTATATGAAAAAGCCTTTTCCTGAGGCCCAGATCCAAACCCTGTGGAACACACTGCGCCATGGTGACTACCTGAGCCCCGGTGGTATGTTGCAGCTGTCATCTTATGGTGGTCAGATCAATGCGCTATCTCAGACAGAAACCGCCGTATCCCACCGAGACTCTATTATGAAGCTGCAATACCAGACCTACTGGTTTGAAGCCGCGCAGGACCCCTATCATATTGGCTGGATCAACGGCTTCTATCACGCAATGTATGGCGATGCGGGTCCGGTACCCGATGAGGTGATGGATGGCTGTTATGTCAACTATGCCGACGTCGATATCCCTGACTGGCAGCATTTATACTACAAACACAACTACGTCAGATTACAGCAGGTGAAACGTCAGTTGGATCCCCACAACCAGCTCCACCATGCTCAATCGATAGAAGTTTAACGCATTAACTGTGAGGCCTCTCCATGGCCTCTGCTACCGCGGCGCTATTTAGCTTGCGCCATATAGTCCAGGGTAAACTCAGTCAGCGCCCGCGTGCCCAGTTTAAACGAAGACTCATCGGCAATGAAATACGGTGAGTGGTTACTGGCAGCGTCTTTGGGATCTGTGCCTTTAGGAGTACCGCCCAAAAATACGAATAATCCGGGCACTTCCATCGCATAGAATGAAAAGTCTTCAGCGCCTGTCACTTTAGGCATTTCAATCATGCCCTGAGCACCAAACACTTTCTCAAGCGTAGGCAGCATTTGCTCAGTCAGGGCCGGGTCGTTCACCGTGACCGGATAACCTTCAATGATCTTTACTTCTGCCGTGTTACCGGAGGCCTGAGCGATATGCTCTGCGGTATGGGTCAGTTTTTTAAATATCTGCGCGCGGTTATCCATATCAAAATTACGTATGGTACCGACCATATTTACTTCTTCCGGTATGATGTTGTTGCGCACACCACCGGCGATTTTACCGAATGACACAATCGCAGGTTCTTTGGTGATATTGATCTGACGACTGACAATGTGGTTAACCCCAGACACTATCTGTGCAGCAGCAGCAATCGGATCTGCGCCGGCCCAGGGTGTAGAACCATGAGTTTGCTCTCCTTTGACACTGATCTCAAAACGATCGGCACTGGCCATAGTTGGGCCACTGCGATATCCCAGCTGACCCACATTCAGCTTAGAGGTAATATGTAAACCAAACGCCACATCAGGTTGGTGTTTCTTAAAGATCCCTTCTTTGAGCATCAATTCAGCGCCACCTTCTTCGCCCTCAGGTGCGCCTTCTTCGGCAGGTTGGAAGACAAACATCACATTGCCTGCGAGCTCATCACGCATGCCGGCAAGTACCTCGGCCGCGCCCATTAACATGGCCACATGGGTGTCGTGGCCACAGGCATGCATAATGCCCACATCCACCCCCCGGTAATTGGTGGTTTTGGTGGATTTAAACGGCAGGTCGTTCTTCTCGGTCACCGGCAGCGCATCCATATCCGCACGCAACATCACAGTCGGCCCAGGCTTAGCGCCTTTGAGCATACCCACCACTCCGGTATACGCTATTCCGGTTTCCACTTCCATGCCCAGCGCTTTAAGGTGTTTAGCCACCTTAGCCGCGGTGCGTACCTCACGATTACCCAGCTCAGGATTTTGGTGAATATCCCGGCGCCATTCAATCACTTTAGGCTCCACCTGCTTAAGCAAACTGGCATGCTCCGCCGCCTGAACGCTCATACTCAAAGCCCCCAGAATCGACGCCAAACTCAGACTCAGCATAGATTTGTTCATACCCCTTCCTTTTATATTTGTTATTAGTCATCAAACAAAATAACAGACAAAATTATTAGGGAAAGAGATTTGCGACAGAGCTGGGATGGCTGCGGTGAGCTAAACTGAACAGGCAAGGTAGCCATAGAACAAGGATTGGATAATGAATATAGTAGCTGATGACCGTGAACAAGCGTCTGGAATACTCCAATTACTCTCTACCTGTCAGTCCGTCAACCTGATAAAACAGCGCCTGACTGTTGGTGACTACCTGATCGATGACTGGCTGATTATAGAACGCAAACAAATCAGAGATCTGCTGATTTCCATCATTGATGGCAGGCTGTTTAGCCAGGCGCAACGGCTCTCTGACTCAGGTTTTCAGCCACTCCTAATCATTGAAGGCAACGCCGCTGATATCCGGGACTGCACTATGGATAGGCGAGCAGTGCTAGGCGCGCTGGCCAGCATAGGACTGATTTATGCCATAACAACACTCAGAACGCACAATCAACAAGAAACGGTAAAGCTTATGCAATATGCTGCGCAGCAGCAGCGCCGTTTAAACTCTGATGTATTGCCGCGCAAGGGTTTTAGACCAAAAACATATATGAGAAAACAGCTATACCTGCTGCAAGGCCTGCCAAATGTCGGCCCCAAACTGGCCAAAAGATTGCTACACCATTTTGGCTCAATTGAAGCCGTATTTAATGCCACCCAGTCCCAGTTAATGGCTGTTGACGGCATAGGCGCAGATACCGCCAAAGCCATTCGGACTATTTTAACGACACCCAGCCTCTAAGATGACAAAAATTTTATTGCCAAAACTTTTGACAATAAATTTATTGTCACTACACTTTGACTATAAGAATTTTGTCAGGAGGCATTATGGCAGGTCAGGTGGTTCGGGGTGATAAATATTTCCCCAGAGAAAAAGATCAAAATAAGCTGTTGCGGCGGCTCAGAGACGGAAGTCACTTGCTGGTCCTTGCCCCGCGGCGTGTCGGTAAAACGTCTATGCTGTTTTACCTGCAAGACAACCCACCCGATGGCTACGTGTTTCTCTATAATATCGTGCAATCCTGTGCAACCGAGCACGAATACTACAAACAGATCATAGACAACCTATTCCATTCCGAGTTTACCGACCAACTGAGTAGCCTTTTTAAATGGGGCAAAGATCAAATTGACAAGTTTCGCAGCAGCATTACCGGCGTATCAGTCGGCGCCACGGGTATCAAGTTTGATCAACAGGACCGTCAGCTCACTCACCGAGATCTCAGCGCCGCCCTCAATGCACTGACACTGGACAAAAAGCTGGTGCTAATCATTGACGAGTTCCCGGATGTTGTTGAGAAGATCTATGATCAGCAAGATCACAAAAGCGCGGAGTCATTTTTATCTGGTTGTCGTGAGTTATGGTCAGAGCAAAGGCTCAACCAACATGTGCAGTTTGTGCTGACGGGCTCAATTGGGCTGGACACGCTGGTGAGCAAAATGGCACTGTCAGATCTCATCAATGTGCTCATCCCGGTGTCTATTGCGCCACTAAGCCAGGCTCAGGGCCGCGAGTTTATCAACACGCTCAACCATCGTGAACAGGAGCCCATCCAGATTGATGCCACAGCGCAGGATTATCTGCTCGACAAGGTTGGCTGGCTGATGCCCTATTACATCGAGATCCTGTGGATGCAGCTGGTTGATGTGTATTTTGATGAAGGACTGGATTCTGTCAGCCCGGCAAATATTGACGCCGCTTACAACACACTGTTCTCGATACAGTATCAATCTCACTTTAATCACTGGGCAGAACGACTAAACCGTTTTGCGGACAGCGAAAAAGCACTGGCAAGTGACGTATTAACAGCGATGTGTGAGCATGCACAGCTGCCGGGATCCCACTTGTTTAACCTCTCGCAGGCAAGCCGATATCAGCAAATCAATTGCCAATACGTGATCGATTGTCTGATCCACGATGGTTATATTTTTATCAATCAGGCGCAGTGTTATCAGTTCACCTCGCCCATGCTCAAAGAATGGTGGGGGCGCTATGCAACTCGACGACTATAAAGAAGGCGTAAAGCTATACAACGCACAAAATGCATCAGACCAGTTCATTAAAACGCACTTTGTGATCCGCCTGAAAGAATACAAAAAAATCTGGCGTGCCATTGCCAGCACCAACAAAGAGGTGCCCGAACAAAATTACCTGATCCAGGGCGTGCGCGGCGCCGGTAAAACCACCTTGCTGCGACGCCTTGCCATAGAGCTTGCACAAAGTGACGTGCTGAACACCTGGCTGCTTCCTGTCACCTTTAAAGAAGAAGAATACGGGATCAGCTCTTTGTTTACGCTCTGGGAGCGCGTTGCTGAAGAGCTGGAAGAGCATTATCATGACCAGTTTGCCGGGCTGCTGGATGGGCTGGATGCCATTGCAGGTCAGGATCCAGACCCTAAAGCCGCGATTCAGTTGCTGAGTGACCGGCTCAAAAAGCAAGACAAACGGGTTGTGTTATTTATTGATAACCTGGTGGAACTATTCGAAAACTTTAATCGCAAAGAAACAGAAATACTAAGGGAAGTGCTCACCACCAACCCTTACTTCAGGCTAATAGGTGGCTCGGCGGTCAGCCTGGAAGCTTTTTACGATCACCAGGCCCCTTTTTACCAATTCTTTGAAGTGATCAATTTAGCTGGATTAGACAAGCCAGATACCGAGGCGCTGTTGCGGGCACTGGCTAGTCACAGTGGTGAACGTGAAGAACAAAGGTTGCTGACTATCCTTGAGCAAGAGCCGCAGCGTATTGAATCTATCCGGCGCTTAACGGGCGGTATTCCGCGCACACTGGTTATTTTGTTTAATATTCTGATGGAAGGCGCCTACGGCCAGACCTATGCACTACTGGAAGAAACCATAGACCGCACCACGCCGCTGTATAAACACCGTATGGACGACCTGGCACCACAGCAAAAACCCATAGTCAACGCCATCGCACTGCACTGGGATGCCATTTCAGCCAAGGAGATAGCCGAAAAAACCCGCCTGCCCAGCAAAAATATCTCGGCCCAGCTCAGCCAGCTGGAGAAAAACTGGGTCATCGAGAAAATCAAAACTGATAGCAAGAACAACCTGTATCGCATCAAGGAGCGCTTTTTTAATATCTGGTATCTGATGCGCTATGGCAGACGCCGGGACAAAAACCGGGTCCTTTGGCTAACGCGTTTTATGGAAGTCTGGTGCGTTGGCGACGAGCTAAAACACCGCAGCCAGTCTTTTCTTGCGCAACTCACAGGCCAATGCCATCCCCAAGCCACACTGACGTTTGCCAATGCATTGTTGTGTAGTGACCAGCTTGAACACACAGACAAACAACAAATTCTTGAGCAAACTCAGCAGTATCTGAGCAGCGCGGGGCACACCGCACTGAGTAAAGAGCTGATTGATATCACAGATGTGCAGGATGATAAAAACAAACAGATCCTGATTGAGTGGCTGCAAAGTGACGAGCCGGCAGATATGACTGAGGCCGTTAAAGAGGCTGTGAGTGCACTTTCTGTAAAGAGCATTTGTCAGGTCGCCATGGCCAAGGGCAAAGACATTAAATCAAGTAAACTAATCACGCTCGCCGAAGCATTAGAAGAAATAGATAGCATTAAAGGCCTCATATTTAAAGGCATTGCCTACTTGAGATCAGGCAAAAGTGCTGATGCGGAGTTGGCATTAAAGCAAATCACAGACATAGAACCAGGGAATACCTTTGCCGCAATGGGGTTGAACCGAATTTATCAAAATTCAGCTCAATGGGATAAGGCCCGAATAGCTTTACAAGCTGCAGAATCTGAACTGCAAAGCAGTCTCCCAGGTTACTATCACAGAAACATAGGTGAAATATACCATCAACTAGGTGAATATGACCTTTCAGAACAACACTTTCTATCCGCTCTGGACGCTGGAGAACCTGTATTGGCCATGTTGGGCTGTCTAAACGTGTACAAAGCAAACTTCTCACAGGCAATTGACTATTTTGAGCAACTCCTTAGCAACGATAAAAGCCATGTGATTTATACCATGCTGGCATGGTGCTACTACTTCCAGGCAGATCCAATCAACAAATTTGCGGCTTTACAATGCGCCAGGCAGGGAATGGAAAAAACCCCATCGTCAAATTCCACTGCCGCACTAATTCGAGCTATGTTATGGAATAACCTCTTTCAAGACGCAACCCAAACCATGGACGTGCTACTCAGTCAGAATGGCGTACTTGACAGTGCTGATGAGCCCCTGCTCACAGGTCTCTTTATTCCATTCCTAGCCAAAGGCCAGACGAACCTGGTTGAGCGCTGGTTCGATCAATACGAACTGAAAGAACGTTTTAAGCCCATCTACTATGCCCTGATGACCTTGATACAGGATAAATATCCCAATGAGGTATTAAAAATGGGCGAAGAGCTTAAAGAAACCGTTGATGAAGTGCTCAACGAAATAGAAGATTGGTCGGTGAAATATGCTTAAAAGTAGGCATCAAGAAAGTAGTGAGCGAGTGCCACACACTTTCTGTTCGCTCAATGATTCTTTTCATTACGGCTATGTGACCCTGGCGGAGCGATGTCACTTCGTAGCAGACATGCTCCCCCCTCCTTCGTCATACCGGCCTTGAGCCGGTATCTACTCACAAACCAAAAGTGGGATCATCAGAGCCTTTACAGTCAAACAGAACTGTAAAATACGAGTGGTTGGTAAGCAGATCCCGCGTCAAGCGCGGGACGACACAGAGCGGTGTTTGAATTAAGGGTTTTAAGGTTAGTTGCCAAACCTGACGCCAATATTAAATGCTCTACTATTATACTGGCCCTCTCCTTCGTCATACCGGCCTTGAGCCGGTATCTACCCACAGACTAAAAAGGGGGTCATCTGAGCCTGTATAGTCAAACACAGCGCTCAAATATGCGTTCTCAATAAGCAGAAGCCACTTACAACTTAAACAGCGGCTTGCCCTTACCCCGATACAGCCCAACTGGAATCAGACTGGTTTTGCCTTCAGCCACACTGAGCTGGTAATAATTCTGCGTGCATTCATAAGAAAAAGCGTTATTGGCTCTGGCGACCAGTTTACGTTTTTCGCCTTGTCCTTTTTGCCCGTACAGAATCCCCTCCTCAAACGTCACTTTAAGCTGCTGCTTGCCAGCTGACTGATACTCGCCAACTAAGGTTTTGGCAAAATGATTCAGCTCCGTATCTGACAAGGGTTTTGGTGTTATGTTCAGGTACTGCGCGACCATATCCAGCAGTGCAGGGCCCGGGTGTAGGGTATCCTGGTTACTCAGGCTAATCGCGTATAAATCAGCTTCTGGGAAATAAACTGACATAGCTAAAAACCCGGGGACTCCCCCTTCGTGGAAATAGCTTGGCTGCCCGGCAAGCTCAAAGGTGTAAAAACCATAGCCATAGTTGGCAGCAGAGCCATCATTAAGTGTAGCACTGGTGATCATTGCCTGATAACTGGACGGACTGACGACTTTGCCGGCTTTCAGGCCACGGTGCCAGCGGCTCATGTCGGCCAGTGTTGTCTCGATGCCACCGGCTGAATAGATCCAACTGCGATCAACATAAAAAGGGGCGACAGGTGTCTTTTTATCGTCTACTGAGCTGTAGCCTTTTACTTCATCGCCGCCTGTCCCCTTGGTGAGTACCTGCGAATGTTTCATACCCAGCGGTGTAAAGATATGCTGTTGCAGGTAGTCTTTGTAGCTCAACCCGGAAACCTGCTCGATGACCTTACCTAGCAGCAAATAGCCAGTGTTAGAGTATCTATGCCCTTCACCCGCAGGGTAAAGTACAGGTGCTTGTACAATCTCTGCCAGGATCTGATCCAGTGTACGATAGTGTGCCATCTTGGCGCCAATCTCTGGACCTTCGTTGTAATTCGGTAAACCTGCCGTATGCGACAGCACCCGTTCAATTGTCAGTTTGGCATAGTCAGAGCGCAATGTTGGAATGAATTTTCCCAGTGGATCCTGTATGGACAGCTTCTTCCTATCAGCCAACTGCAAAATGGCCGCAGCCGTAAATTGCTTAGTGATGGAGCCAATCTGAAATCTCTGTTTTGTGTGCAGTGGCAGAGCGCGCTTGATATCAGCGACGCCAGCTGCCCCGCTATAGATCAGCTTTTTGCCCTGCTCAATTCGTACCGCAATGCCCGGCTGATCAGCCTCTGTATAGCAGGCCAGCGTGGCATCAAAGTCAATACTGGTATTTGCCTGTACGCCACAGCTCAGTGCACATAAAACAAGCCCACTGTGGAGCAATCGAATTGTCATAACGCATTCCTTGTAGTTCTTTTTATTATTGATCCTCACCGACGTTAGCACAGTGTCTAAATGTTAACAATACCGCTTCTTTTCTCATCACCTGGGCTCAAACGCACCAAAGGTGCTCGTCCTGCACGACATGCCAGGCACAAAAAAACCCGGTCTCTGTAAGCCGGGTTTTTTTAGTTCATTCAGAAGTAGCGATTACTTCTTCTTCACGGCCTTTTTGTTAGGCAGGTCAGTGATTGAACCTTCGAAGATCTCAGCCGCCAGACCGATTGACTCGTTCAGCGTTGGGTGAGCGTGGATAGTCAGTGCCACGTCTTCTGCGTCTGCACCCATCTCAACTGCCAGGCCGATCTCGCCCAGCATTTCACCGGCGTTGATACCAACCATAGCACCACCGATCACGCGACCAGTCTCTTTGTCGAAGATCATCTTAGTCTGACCTTCAGTACGTGCAGAAGCAATTGCACGGCCAGAAGCTGCCCACGGGAATACCGCAGTTTCAATGCTCAGACCTTGCTCTTTCGCTTCTTTCTCAGTCACACCAACCCATGCGATTTCTGGATCTGTGTACGCGATTGAAGGAATGCACTTAGGATCGAAGTAGTGTTTCTTACCAGAGATCACTTCAGCAGCAACGTGTGCTTCGTGAACCGCTTTGTGCGCAAGCATAGGCTGACCTACGATGTCACCAATCGCATAGATGTGGTTTACGTTCGTCTTCATTTGCTTGTCAGTGTTGATAAAGCCACGCTCGTCAACCGCAACGCCCGCTTTGTCTGCATCAAGCAGTTTACCGTTAGGCGTACGACCAACAGCAACCAGTACTTTGTCGTAACGTACCTGGCCTTCTGGTGCTTGCTTGCCTTCGAAAGAAACGTAGATACCGTCTTCTTTCGCTTCAACTGCAACAACTTTAGTAGAAAGCATGACGTTGAACTTGTCTTTCACGTACTTCTGGTAAATCTTGATTACGTCTTTGTCAGCCGCAGGAACCAGTTGGTCTGCAAATTCAACCACGTCGATTTGTGAGCCCAGTGCACGGTACACAGTACCCATCTCAAGACCGATGATACCACCACCCAGAACAAGCAGTTTTTCTGGTACGTCTTTCAGCTCAAGTGCGCCAGTTGAGTCAATGATACGCTCATCTTCTGGGATGAAAGGCAGGTTTACAGGCTGAGAACCCGCAGCAATGATAGCATTGTCGAAGTTTACAGTCGTTGTGCCGTCAGCACCTTCAACCGCGATAGAGTTAGAGCCGGTGAATTTACCGTAGCCGCTAACTACTTTCACTTTACGCATTTTCGCCATGCCAGACAGACCGCCTGTCAGCTGACCAATTACAGACTCTTTCCAGCTACGGATTTTGTCCAGGTCGATTTGAGGAGCACCGAAAGTTACACCGTGTGAAGCCATTTCAGCTGCGTCGTCGATTACCTTAGCCACGTGTAAAAGTGCTTTTGAAGGAATACAACCTACGTTCAAGCACACACCACCCAGGGTATCGCGAGATTCGATCAATGTAACTTCTAAACCTAGGTCTGCTGCACGGAATGCTGCAGAGTAACCACCAGGACCACCGCCTAGTACAACAACTTGAGTTTTGATTTCGTTGCTCATGTTATTACCTTAACTATTATTCGAACGGGACTCTACTCGAGTGAGTATCCGCACCCAATTGTGCCTGATCATCGGCAAGCGCTGCCACCAACAACCAGAGAGAGTTTTTTGTTGCGCGAAAGTGTATCATTCGCACCCACAGATGTCCCGCCCAAATATCAGACAGGACAGTAAAAATATGACAAAACCGCACAACCTGGGGTCATGCGGTTTTGCTTTGGCTTACATTACCAGCTGACGAATGTCGCTCAGGTAATTGGCCAGCGTCACAGTAAAGCGGGCTGCCAGTGCACCGTCAATAACACGGTGGTCGTATGAACAGCTCAGCGGCACCATCAGGCGCGGCTCAAACTCTTTACCATTCCACTTCGGCTTCATCTCAGACTTAGAGACACCTAAGATAGCCACTTCCGGTGCATTCACGATAGGCGTAAATGCCGTACCACCGATGCCACCCAGGCTTGAGATAGTGAAACAACCGCCCTGCATATCAGCGGCAGTCAGCTTACCTTCACGGGCTTTCTTAGAGACGTCCATCAGCTCGCGAGACAGCTCGATGATGCCTTTCTTGTTGACGTCTTTGAAGACAGGCACAACCAGGCCATTTGGCGTATCAACTGCCACACCGATGTTCACATACTTCTTCAGGATCAGGCTTTCACCGTCTTCCGAAAGTGATGAGTTAAAGGTCGGGAACTCTTCCAGCGCTTTTGCCGCTGCTTTCATCACGAATACCAATGGGGTGATCTTCACGCCCATTTTCTTCTTCTCTGCCAGTACATTCTGCTCTTTACGGAATGCTTCCAGCGTGGTGATGTCAGCTTCATCAAACTGAGTAACGTGTGGGATCTGAACCCAGTTACGGTGCAGGTTAGCGCCAGAGATCTTCTGGATACGAGACAGTTTCTTCTCTTCTACTTCACCAAACTTGCTGAAGTCGACTTTTGGCCAAGGGATCAGACCCAGCTCACCGCCACCTGTGCTGCCGCCTTTGCTGATCTCGCCAGACTCAACCTTACGAACCAGTTCTTTAACATAGTTCTGCACGTCTTCTTTCAGTACACGGTTCTTACGGCCAGTACCTTTAACGCGTGCCAGGTTAACGCCAAACTCGCGCGCCAGACGACGTACCACAGGCGAAGCATGGGCATAATCATCATTAGCAACAAACTCGTCTTTGGCTGCACTTGGCGCAGGAGCCGCAGCCGGAGCCGGAGCCGTTTTGGCCGCCGGAGCTGGCGCAGCTGCTGATGCAGCAGGTGCTGCCGGAGCTGGTGCTGTAGCTGCAACAGTTTCAAATACGAAGATCAGTGAGCCCGTTGACACTTTGTCGCCAGCAGCAACTTTGATTTCTTTCACAGTACCGGCAAATGGCGCAGGCACTTCCATTGAGGCCTTGTCGCCTTCAACGGTGATCAAAGACTGCTCTTCTTCAACGCTGTCGCCTACTGCCACCATGATTTCAGTGACTTCAACTTCGTCGCCACCGATATCTGGTACTTGTACTTCCTGCAGTGAAGGCGTTGCTTCAACCGGGGCTGCGGCAGGCGCAGTTTCTGCTGCAACCGGTGCTGCTGCACTCGCAGTTTCAAACACAAAAACTAAGCTGCCGGTGGCCACTTTGCCGCCAATCTCAACTTTGATTTCTTTCACAGTACCGGCAAATGGTGCTGGTACTTCCATTGACGCCTTGTCACCTTCAACCGTGATCAAAGACTGCTCGGCTTCAACGCTGTCGCCAACCGCAACCAGAATTTCAGTGACTTCAACTTCGTCACCACCTATGTCTGGTACGTGGACTTCTTTCACTTCAGCAGTTGCCGGTGCTGGCGCTGCTGCGGCCGGAGCCGCCGCAGGTGCTGCCTCAGCAGCAGGCGCATCGCCCGCTGCTTCGAAGACCATGATCAGTGAACCGGTCGACACTTTGTCGCCTTCACTGATCTTGATTTCTTTAACCGTACCCGCTTGCGCAGCAGGCACTTCCATTGACGCTTTGTCGCCTTCAACGGTGATCAGCGACTGCTCTTCTTCTACCGTGTCGCCAACGCTGACCAAAATCTCGGTTACTTCAACCTCATCGGCGCCAATATCTGGTACATGAATTTCGATTGCCATCACTTAGCCTCTTATGCGTAAAGTGGGTTGGTTTTGGTTGTGTCGATATCAAATTTCTTGATAGCGTCTGTTACTACTGATTTTTCAACTTTGCCTTGCTTAACCAGCTCGCTCAGTGCAGCAACCACGACATAGCCTGCATTCACTTCGAAGTGACGACGCAGGTTTTCACGGCTGTCAGAACGGCCGTAACCGTCGGTGCCCAGCACTTTGTAAGAAACGCTTGGCATGAAAGCACGAACCTGATCGGCATAGCTCTTCATATAGTCAGTGGCCGCAATTGCCGGAGCTTCGCCCAGTACAGTGCTGATGTAAGATACTTTTTGCTCTGCATCCGGGTTCAGCATGTTGAAACGCTCAGCGTCCTGACCGTCACGTGCCAGTTCATTGAATGACGTGACAGAGAATACGTCTGACGCAATACCGTAATCGTCGCTCAGGATCTGCGCTGCTTTACGTACTTCGTTCAGAATAGTACCTGAACCCATCAGCTGTACCTGAGCCTTGTCGCCAGTGTAGCTTTCCAGCTTGTAGATACCCTTACGGATACCCTCTTCGGCGCCTTCTGGCATAGCAGGCTGATGATAGTTTTCGTTCATCAGCGTCAGGTAGTAGAACACGTTTTCCTGCTCTGGACCGTACATACGACGGATACCGTCTTGCAGAATAACCGCCACTTCAAACGCAAACGTTGGGTCGTAAGAAATACAGTTAGGGATCGTGCCCGCCTGAATGTGCGAGTGACCATCTTCGTGCTGCAGACCTTCACCGTTAAGCGTTGTACGACCTGCTGTTGCACCTAGCAAGAAGCCGCGTGCCTGCTGGTCACCCGCCATCCACGCCATGTCGCCAACACGTTGGAAACCGAACATAGAGTAGTAGATGTAGAACGGGATCATTGGCAGGTCATTGGTGCTGTAAGACGTTGCCGCAGCCACCCATGAAGACATTGCACCCAGCTCGTTGATACCTTCTTGCAGTACCTGACCAGACGTGGCTTCTTTGTAGTAAGAAACAATGTCGCGGTCCTGAGGGGTATAGTTCTGACCGTGCGGGTTGTAAATACCAATCTGTCGGAACAGGCCTTCCATACCGAAAGTACGCGCTTCATCGGCGATGATAGGTACGATGTTTTTGCCCACGCCCTTGTCTTTCAACAGGATGTTCAACGCACGAACATACGCCATAGTCGTTGAGATATCACGCTTTTGCTCTTCCAGCAGCGGCTTGAACGCATCCAGCTCTGGCAGCGTCAGCGCTTCTGAGAAGTTAGGCAAACGCTGCGGCGTGTAACCGTGTAGTGCCTTACGACGTGCGTGCAGATATTCGTACTCTGCAGACCCTTCTTCCAGTGTCAGGTAAGGCAAATCTTTGATTTGCTCGTCAGATACCAGGTCTTCCAGGCCCAGACGTGAACGCAGGTGCTCAACGTGCGTCATGTCCATTTTCTTCACCTGGTGGGCGATGTTTTTACCTTCCGCCGCTTCACCCATGCCGTAACCTTTTACAGTCTTAGCCAGGATCACCGTCGGACGACCTTTAGTCTCTTGTGCCGCTTTAAATGCTGCGAACAGTTTAGATGGCTCATGACCACCACGCTTCAGCGCGAAGATCTCTTCATCTGTCATATCCGCAACCAGTGCCGCTGTCTCCGGGTAACGACCGAAGAAGTGCTCACGTACGTATGCGCCATCTTTGGCTTTATACGTCTGATAGTCACCATCGATGGTTTCATTCATCAGCTGTAGCAGCTTACCTGTAGTGTCTTTCGCCAGTAGCTTGTCCCAGCCTGAACCCCAGACAACTTTGATGACGTTCCAGCCAGCACCTTTGAACAGACCTTCCAGTTCCTGAATGATCTTACCATTACCCATTACCGGTCCATCCAGACGCTGTAGGTTACAGTTGATCAGGTAACACAGGTTATCCAGCTTCTCGCGGGCCGCGAAAGAAATCGCACCACGAGATTCTGGCTCATCCATTTCACCGTCGCCCAGGAAGGCGTATACACGCTGCTCGGCTGTGTCTTTCAGACCACGGCCGTCAAGGTATTTCAGGAAACGTGCCTGATAGATAGACGCGATTGGACCCAGACCCATAGATACAGTTGGGAACTGCCAGAATTCAGGCATCAGTTTAGGGTGCGGGTAAGAAGACAGACCTTTGCCGTCTACTTCCTGACGGAAGTTGTCCAGCTGCTCAGCAGTCAAACGACCTTCCACGAACGCACGGGCGTAGATACCTGGAGAAATGT
Source organism: Pseudoalteromonas rubra (assembly GCF_005887095.1). GTDB lineage: Bacteria > Pseudomonadota > Gammaproteobacteria > Enterobacterales > Alteromonadaceae > Pseudoalteromonas > Pseudoalteromonas rubra_E. The sequence continues at coordinate 51,202 of NZ_PNCI01000018.1, forward strand.
GGCCCTGATAATAAACCAGGTCGCCGCCGTCTTTTTCATTTGGTGCGCGGAAGAAATGGTTAAAACACATTTCATAAAACGCTGCAGACGACTGGTACGACGCCATATGTCCGCCCAGCTCCAGATCTTTCTTAGAAGCGCGCAGTACGATCATGATCGCATTCCAGCGGATGATAGAGCGAATACGACGCTCCAGATTCACATCCCCCGGATAGGCAGGTTCCTGATCTGCCGGGATAGTGTTGACATAGTTGGTCGTAATACCGGTTGGCATATCAACACCGTCCAGACGCGCCTGCTCAAGTACCTGCTCAAGCAGGAATTGTGCGCGCTCTACGCCTTCTTCTTTTACAACCGACTCAAGCGCCTGCAACCACTCTTGGGTTTCTAGCGCGTCTACGTCAAATTTATTGACTTCAGACATATGGAGTGTTCCTTATGTTTAAAATACGAATTTATTCTATAGCGTTAGCTTATGGCTCTGTTTGTGTACTACTGTGCTTTGGTGCGACGCAAGCTGCGCTCAATGCGCGACCGCTCCCGCCCGGCTTCCAGCAACGCCTCTTCAATAAAGGCTAAGTGCGCGTTACTGGCCAGCCTTGCCTGCTCAGGCTTACCTTCGATCACGGCGTTTTTTAACACCTCGCGATGATGGGCAAGCTGTGCGCTGGCATCCGGCTTTTGCACTAACACCGTTAAGTTCTGCAATACATTTTGTTCCAGTAAAGACTGCATGCCCCGCATCAGATGCAACAACACCACATTGTGTGAGGCTTCTGCTACGGTAAAGTGGAAGGTATTGATGGCTCTGGCCTTTTGCACCAGGTCATCGCCAACGCTGGCAATATCATCAAAGCTTTGTTCCACTTTATCGAGATCCGTTTGCGTGCCACGCATGGCGGCGTAATACGCTGCAATGCCCTCCAGGGCATGACGAAACTCCAGCAAATCAAACTGCGACTCGGGGTGTTTACTGATCAACTCAAACAAGGGATCAGTGAGACCTTCTTCAAGCTGATTTTTTACATAGGTACCGCCACCCTGACGCCGGGTAACCAGCCCTTTGGCTTCAAGCTTCTGAATTGCTTCTCGCAGCGATGGCCGCGACACTTCAAACTGCTTGGCCAGTTCACGCTCCGGCGGCAGCTTCTCCCCTGGCATCAACGACCCTTCGAGGATCATATTTTCCAGTTGCTCCAGAATGACATCTGATAATTTCGCTGCTTTTATCTTTAAAGACATTGATTAAACGCCGAGTTTATAGGTGAAACCCCAAGCCAGCTGTCTCTGTTCCTGCCCGCCAAATACCGGCAAGATACTGATCCAGCTCACTCTTTACTTAAACAGATCCGGTAAGGCCAACCCTAAAGGTAAATTGGTCATACCAAATTTGTGCACTACGTTATCAAAATCAAGCGCAACTGTCAAAAATCGGCGCTTTGCGGCTAAAAGTAATACAAAAAAGCCACCACAAAGTGTCTAAACTTTATACAAGTTAAATGATTTAAAAAAGAAAAATAAAATGGTCAGACCAGATGAGCATAGAGATGAAAAAGACCCGTCATAATTGTACGCTGACGGGTTGCGCTTTATTGGTTTTGCGGCCTGGCTAACTTAGACCCACATGTAACCTCACCACACCTTGGTGCTGACTACCACTTTCAAAACTCGGCTCGGGATCATAACGCAAAAAGCGCACTCAGCTGGTTTATCAACTTGAACCTTTTTCAGGTAAAAAGCGATACACAATAAATCGGGAATAAGATAACGTTAAATCCAAACGAACAAGGTTGATAAAAAGTAAAGGGAAATAAGAAAACAATGAAGCTATCCATAGTCGCACTGAGTGCTCTCGCACTGAGCAATGTCAGTCAGGCCACCACCCTCACCGAATCACATTTTAACCGCTATCTGGATTTTAACTGGGGCGCGTGTCCGGCGCAGTTTCAGTCCGCAGATAACAACAATACTTGTACGCTGGCAGACGTGCCTCTGAACTGGCAGGAACCAGACGGTAAAAAAATCTCCGTGCTGGTCTCTAAATCCCCTGCAAAGTCGGCAAACAGTAAGGGGCAAATTTGGCTGTTACAGGGCGGACCGGGTGGCTCTGGCAGCTTTTTTATTCAGCAATTAAACACCACTTTGGCGCCTTTTACCGAGCACTATGATTTATACGTGCTGGAACATCGCGGCGTTGGCTGGTCGACTCATCTGGCGTGCGGCAATCCGGTTGACGTCGATTACGCTCAGTATGCCCAAACCTGTTTTGATGATCTCCATCAGCAATGGGGCGATGGCCTGTTTGAGTTTAATACCACAGCAGCAGCACGGGACCTGGATTATGTGATCGGCAAAAGTAAGGTGCGAGACTGGCAACCCAGCTATGTATATGGCGTTTCTTATGGCACGCTGTGGGCACAAAGGTTCAGTCAGGTTGCCCCAACCGGTGCTCAGGCCATTATCCTTGATTCAGTGCTGCCACCCGCAGAATTTGGTAATGATCTGTGGGATGAGAACTTTAACGCGACACTGGACGATTTGCTCGCCTACTGCCAGCTTGATACAAGCTGTCAGTCACGGTTAAATTTCAGTTCGCTGTCGCAGCTCAAACAGCGCCTTAATGATATTTTTACCGCCCAGCACTGCCCCGGGCTGGACTTTGACCGCCGGGCTTTACATATCCTGGCATCCCTCGGCTTATCTCGCTCTGTGGAGCAAATATTGTTGCCCGCGCTGCATCGCCTGAACCGGTGTAGCAACGATGACGTCGTGGCCCTGAATAACCTGCATAATTTTGTCTTTAAAGGCCTGGGTAAAAAAGTGCTACCACTTGGGGACAAAGATCCTTTGGGCTTTTCGCAGGTTGTTTCAAAACTTATTACCCACAACGAAATTAATCATGTGCAACGCGATTTGCACACCAAGCTGGCTTATTGTCAGGATGCCATTGCCTGCTACCCTGACTTTATGAGCTATCGTATACACATAGATAAACAGATCTGGAGCAATCGTTACAGCGACCCTTATATCTATCAGCCAATGCACCATTATATGCCGACGCTGGTACTCAATGGTGACCTGGACCCACAAACGCCCCATACCTATATACCGCTGATCCAAAATGCGTTTACAAATATTAACCAGCGTTATGTTGAGCTGCCGCAGACCCATCATGGGGTGCTTTTTGTCAGCCAGACCAAGGACGTAAACGCCAACACCTGTGGTGCAACAATCATGCAAAACTTTATTGAGGATATTTGGAGCCAGCCAGATACCAGCTGTATCGCAGATTTGCAGGGGCTTAACTTTGACGCATCCACCATGGCAAGCCAGGTGTTGTTTGGTACGACCGATGCTTTTGATGGCCAGCCAGCGGTCATGTCAGAGGCCGATATCATGCAGCTCAAGGCATCTGATCCACAAGCATTTGCGCAGGCATCCGCCACCTTTATGCCACTAATCGATTTCTGATAGGTTTATTTCACATTTAACACAATGACTGGAACCACTTTATCCGGTTTCAGTCATTGACTCGCAGGGTATATCAAAATCAACATGGTAGTGTTCATCATGACGAACCCAGGACGGTTTTTTTGAAAACTGAATCTGGGTTTTCAGATATTCCCCATACTGCGTGCTGAACAGGTTAGGTTGCAAATTAGGATCGAAAATAACGCGCCAGATATCATGACCGCGACGTATTGCCTGCTGATGTAACGCGACAATGTGCGCCGCCATCGCATCATAGTCTATTCGCAAGCCATCAAACTGCTCCTGTTTATCAAATTCGATAAGGTAGCCAAACTTATTAAATGGATGTGTTGGCAAGTGTACCGACTCACCCGCTGTATTGATAACGGGCGTCATAAAATCCACCGATAAACCATTACGATGGGTTTTATGTGGCCTGAACTGTCCGCCTGCGGCAAAACCTGTCTCAGCATACTTGTACACTTTATCTGGGTGCGATTGTTCCAGCGCCTGATAGGCCGCTGTCACAATTTCATACACCTCTGAATGTACATAGGTACGCCCGGCCAGGCGCGCAAGCTGGCTGTAACCTTCGAAGTTGTTCCCTGAATACGGTAGTTCAACCCCGCCGCTCAACGCACCTCGTGCCGTTGTACCATAACAGGTGCTGGTTTTGGCGTTCACAAGCACAGGCACGAGCATAATGAACAGTAATAAATTGCGATATGTCATTGCGGCAATGTAACTACACAGAGCTGAATAGTTGCTGACAAAAGCCGACGATATTCTTGCTAAGAAATGTGCCTGCAATCGCTAAATTGCAACGTTCAGCTGGGCCAAATAAGGCCCAGCCAGTTTTAAGGGGGTTAAGGGAAAGTAACCCTCAGTGGTGCCAGTTTAAAGGCCCCCTGTTTTGCCTCATTCAGGCCAGTCAGGGCGATAAAGCTGGTTTGGGTTTGGCGCTGGTAGTGATCTTCAGCATAGCCAAGTTGCTTTGCCTGCTCGGGACTCCCAAGTGGGTTATGTTCAAACGCAAAGCTCATCAGCCAGTAAGTTTCGTAATCGCGGGCATAGGTATTGCGATTAAGAAATGCCCCATACTGCGAAGGAATATCCCAGGCAATTTTGGTCTGGATCTGTTCGGAGTCCGTTGCGCTTTGATAGCTTAAAGTAAAAAACGGTGCCAAAAAGGCTTTGGCATTGCCGCGCAGCGCCCCCAGTTCGTAAACCGGATTATCCCAATTCCAGACGCCAAAATCGGTTGCTGCGACGCTCAGACCATCTTGCTCCACGTCTTCTTTAAACAACAAGCGGGAGATATAACCATCCAATACTACCTCGCCCTTGATAGGCAAGATCAGGTGTCCAGGTTCACCGTAGCCTGGGTGGCTGTAGTCGCATTTCCCAAACCGTGAGTTGAGACAATACACAATGTCATTGTCGGCCGAGGCTTGATTGAGGTCGCTGGGATGCTGCATTTTCAGAGCATAAGGCAGACGTGTTGCATCATGATGTTGTAATAACTTCAACAGTGCGGTTCGACTATATGATAAGTCGGTTACAAAACTTTGCGGCTTGCCATCAACCCGGCGCTCGCTATTTACCCATATGCCCAGCGTATTGCTGTCCTGTAGCCGCGCCAGTGCCTCACGCACGGGCAAGTCTGCCGCCCAGGCCTGTCTGTCACTTTGCTGACGCTCGGGCATAAAGGTCCCACAATGCAAGTAGCTATGCTCTGTATAGACATCAAAATACGCAAACTCCAATTGGCTTGCAGCAAAGCGTGCCCGCAGATGTGGTTCGCCCTGTTTGTCTATGATATCGAAACCAAGAAACCGTAGCGAAGGGTCGGCTTTAAAATCGGCTTGACTGGCGGAGTGTGTACTTTGTAAGAGGTGCTGTTCACTCAACGCGGTACTGCAGGCGTTATCCACCAGTTGCGTGCTTGCCAGGCTTATCTGGGTAAAGGAGAGTGCTGTAAAAAAGAAAAAACGCGATAATACTGTCATGATCTAATCCTTGAAATGATCCAATGTTAACGAGCAGCCATAGGCTACACCTGTTATTGCGGCACTGCGTTACTACCGAGCTGAGATCTAACAGCAAACCACGCAAGCCGCAAACCAATAAATTAACATTCAAACACCAATTTTAACAGAGTTAAATTGAGCATTGGTGTGCTGTTGCTATCAATGCAATTTCAGGAGAGTAGATGATAAAACGATTGCCCTATTTGCAGCGTTATGGATAGCCACTCCAGTAAACTGCAACAGTGATGACACCAGCTCACTACCTATGTGCCTTTTCCCCTCATTGTTACAGCTGGTTTTGCTTGGGAAGCCACAACCTTGCTCTGGCTCAGGCTAACAATGATTATCCATGGCCCGTACCGGGCTAATGTAACCAGTAATAACTCCCTTACGAGAACATTCACTTTGTCAGTATAAAAAAGGGAAGTGATTCAATCATCAACTCCCCACAAAAGGAACAACCATCCTTCAATTACATCAAGTAAATGAGTAACTTTTTACCCAAATAGGTTATATAAATTACATAGAATAAACGTTACGTAATAACATATTACCATTCACCCATTTTTCTGTTGATATTTTATTCTCAACTGTTAGTTTTCTAGGTCCATTTGTAACATTTCAGGAGGTAACCTTTTCACTCAGGGTCAATCATGTTGAAGCTGAAAAAGACCAGAGAGGGTAAATTTATTCACCAAACAGGAAGGTCCCAGCATCAAAAATAAAAACAATTTAAATTAGAGAAAAATAATGAAAAAACTCACCTTGACACTCAGCGTGTCATTAGGGCTAAGTACACAGCTATTTTTGCCCAAATCATTTGCAAATAATTTACAAGGCCCTTGCTACGACTACGCATCCCGGACCAGCAGCACCTCCACTACCGTCGACTATCAAAGTGGTGCACTGTCTCTGGCAAACAATTTTGCCGGACTGGCTTTTGAGAGCAGCCCAGCTTTAAGTGTGGTCTACCCGTTACTGCACGACACGATCATGGATTCGCTCAACGAAGAGTCGGTCAATGGTGCCGACTCTGAGCTGGTCGGCTGCTTATCCCACTTCGAATCCCGCATTTCGAATCTGGAAATCAGCCAGCTAACCGGGCCCTTAAATGATATTCAGCATCTCATGAAGTCGGCACACAGAGATGCCACATCAAACCTAAAGGGGATGCATTATGATCTTGCTGAAAAATATAGCAAAATGGCTGATGATCTCGCGACAGTGATCCAAAGCCAACTCGCGCAAATAGACTCTGGTTCAGTTTCTAAGACCACGTTTGATACCCTCACCAGAAGCGTTATTCCCGGGTTTGTCAGCGCAATGCAAATGACCTTTTTGCACCGGGCGGAATTTGACAATATGTGCGAGAACCTGGACACCCCACCTTACTGGCATAACCTCAGTGACGATGGGCTTGTTCCCTATGCCACTTTGTATGATATCCGTGAAGGTACTCAGCACCTTACGAACCTGTTTACCCGGCCAGAGGAGAGCAGCTCGGATAATGCCTCTTGTACATTGGGCTATGCAACCTTCTTCGATTTCATGAGCCTGAAAGATGGTAACTGGGGCGAAGCCTTACGTCAGATAGGCCTGGAAGTTGTGCCCAATGGTCGTAACCCCAGCCTGATCTCGGTAAGGCTAAACTTTGAAGATTCGAAACTGATCCAATATCGGGAAGCCTTTATTTCCCCATGTCGTCACAACGCCTATAAAGATGACTACGACAACTACACCATGAACGCCTCTCATTGCGACAGCAACTACAACTCGCGTATCAGTCAGATCCGAAACCCATCATTTTTAGACCAAACGTCCCGGCATGCCGATGTAAAGGAAGTTATGTATAGCCTGGCGCATGTGATCGACGCGTGGGATCTTAACAACCTGATAAAGACCCGCAATGAGCTAACCGGCAATACCGGAAATATTGATTTTCACAATGCCCTGCGGCTAAAACACGGTCCATCCAACCTGTGTGTTGATCAACAAACTAAGGTACGTAGCGTCTGTACCAATGGCGCCAGTCACTTTGTGTTTGAACCCTTCAATGGCGGCTATTCAATCCAGCGTGCTGAAGACAATCGCTACTTTAAAGACAAAGGTGGCGATGCTGACTTTAAGGTATATTCAGATAGGGGCAATGACGCAACCTGGTATCTCAGCTCAGCCAATAGCCAAGGCCGTTATCAGCTGAAAAATAAATCAACAGGCCGCTGTCTCATAGCATCTGGGGATACGCTGTCCGTCGGGGGGTGCAGCGGAGCACAGTGGGAGATCAACGGCAGCCACGTACCGGCGGACAACACGCTGGTGCGCCTGCGCGACACCAGTAACAATACCTGCGTCAGCCAAAACTGTGATTCAGATACCTACGAGCTCAGACTCACACACCTGGACAATGGCTATAAAATTACTCGCTACACCGACGGTAAACACTTGCGAAATCAAAGTGACATAGGCTTTTCCAATGCCAGACTGTATCGCGTGATAACACCGGGTTCCCCTTTTGGACCAGCTGAAACCATCACAGAACCTGCTGCAGTGTGGTACATCTATGATGCCAACGGAGACAATAAGTTTGCGCTGCGCAATAAAGAGACCAACCAGTGTCTGGTAACACACAATGGTAGCCTGAGTAATATCAGCTGTAACGATAACAGCGAGGTCTGGGCATTTGACCGCAAAACACCGCCGCTGGGTCGTCACCTCCAACTGGCTCAAGATGGTATGTGTCTGTGGTCAGTTGGCTACATCGACTCTAAAATGTCATACGGCTTATCGGCAGGCTGCGAGCAAAGTATGAAACGCGTCACGCTTGAAGGTATGCAAGGGGGTTATTTGATCCATGATCCACTAGACGGACATTACCTGACAGATCCGGGTGCCGCAGAGTATGACCATTTTGGCCTCACAGCCCCCACAGAGCCCAGTGACAATTCGATCTGGGATTTTATCGGCCCTTATGGCAACGGTAAATATCAGATCCGCAACCGAGTCACAGAAAAATGCCTGAGTTCTAAACACCTGAATCAATACACCAGGGGTGCTATGGTGATCAGCTGTAGTGAAGAAGAGAGCAAGTCCTGGGAGTTTAAAACGCGATAATTACACAACAGCGTTTATTTTCTACTATCAACGCTGTTAAAACTTAAGCCTCGGAAATACGTCTGGGGCTTTTTATCATCTTTATGTCGTAACAAAATGGCTTTTACTCCTCCAACCTCTCCCCCTTCTCCATTATGTTTTCATAATTATGTATTACGGTTCAGTGTAATTATCATACTCGGGCATTGACTCTTGATTCAGACACTCTCAGGCGGCACCAGCCCAAACCAGTTTCCAGCCATTTCAGCGCAACAGCTGGGTGCCGCATCGTTTCGGCGCGACTATGGCGTTAACTATGCCTATGCCAGCGGCGGCATGTATCGGGGCATTGCCTCGGCAAAGCTGGTTATCGCCATGGCACAGGCCGGCTTGCTGAGCTTTTTTGGTTCGGGCGGCTTGTCTGTCGATGTCGTTGACCAGGCACTGAGTGAAATACAAAACGCGCTCTCAAAAGAACAACGCTTTGGCCTGAATCTGGTCTGTAATCTGACCCAGCCAGAGCAGGAAATGGCGTTGGTTGAGCTGTGCCTGAAGCGCCAGATTCGTTGCCTGGAAGCCGCGGCTTTTATCCGTATTACTCCGGCGCTGGTACTGTATCGCCTGCGTGGTCTGGTGCGAGATGAGCAGGGCCAGGTGGTGTCGACCAATAAGCTGATGGCCAAAGTGTCGCGCCCCGAAGTCGCCAGTGTGTTTTTAAGCCCGGCCCCGGACAATATCGTTGCCCAATTACTGGCAGATAAACAAATCACTTTAGAGCAGGCCGAGTTGAGTAAGCAGATTGCCATGTGTGACGACCTGTGTGTGGAAGCCGATTCCGGCGGTCATACCGATCAGGGTATGCCGGCGGTGCTGCTGCCTGCCATGCAACTGTTGCGCGATACCCTCAGCGCTGAGCATGCCTTCAACATTATACCGCGCGTCGGTCTGGCCGGGGGCATTGGCACGCCCGCCTCGGCGGCGGCCGCGTTTATGATGGGCGCAGACTTTATCCTGACCGGTTCAATTAACCAATGCACGGTCGAAGCCGACACCTCAGCGGCAGTGAAAACCCTGCTACAAGACATCAATGTACAGGACACTGACTACGCCCCTGCCGGAGACATGTTTGAACTGGGTGCCAAAGTACAGGTACTGAAAAAAGGCGTGTTTTTCCCCGCCCGGGCGCAAAAGCTGTATCAGCTTTATCAGCACTACCCGTCACTGGATGCCATCCCCGCGGCGCAGCGCGCGCAACTGGAAGACAAAGTATTTAAAAAGACCTTTGCTGAGATCTGGCAGGAGACCCGTCAGTACTTACACCAGCAAGGGCGCAGTGAGGAAGCCATGCGTGCAGAGCAGGACCCTAAATACAAGATGGCCCGCGTGTTTCGCTGGTACTTTGCCCACTCGATGAAACTGGCATTTGCCGGAACCACTCAGGAGCGGGTCAATTTTCAGGTCCATACGGGACCTGCACTGGGGGCGTTTAATCAATGGGTGAAAGGTACTGATCTTGAGCCGTGGCAACAGCGCCACGTGGCCAATATTGCCCAGCTGCTGATGACAGAGACCGCCACCGTGCTGACAACCCGAACCCGTCACTGGCTGGCGCCAGCACACGTCGATTAACCACAGGCGAGGCTACAATGAAAAGCTATTTATTTCCCGGACAGGGCGCGCAATACGTTGGCATGGGCAAGGCCTGGTTTGACTTGTTTCCCGAGCATACCCAAACAGCCAGTGACATTCTGGGTTACTGCCTTAAAACTTTGTGTCTGGACGACCCACATAACCAGCTGAACCAGACCGAGTACACCCAGCCTGCCCTGTATGTGGTCAGTGCATTGGCATTTTTGGCACACCAGCAGCGCGACCCGGCGCCGGCAGACTTTATGGCCGGGCACAGCCTGGGAGAATACACCGCGTTGTTTGCCGCCGGTGCGCTGTCTTTTGAAGATGGCCTGCGACTGGTGCAACAGCGTGGCGCTCTGATGAGCCAGGTCCGTGGCGGTGCAATGGCCGCGGTATTGGCGTTAGACGAGGCCGCGATAAGAGCAACTCTGGCAGAGCATCAGCTGGATGCGCTGGACATTGCCAATCTGAATAGCCCACAGCAAAGCGTGCTCTCAGGCCTGAGCGACGACATCAGCCGTGCTCAGCCTGCTATAGAGCAAACCGGTGGGCGGTTTATCCGGCTTAACACCAGCGGCGCATTCCATTCCCGCTATATGACCGATGTACAGGCAGACTTTGCACGCTGCGTGGCAGAGGTTGAATTCAAAGCCCCCGCAGTCCCTGTGATTGCCAACGTCAGCGCGCTGCCCCACCAGAGCAACACTATCCAGTCACAGCTGGTCGCTCAGCTGACCCACTCAGTACGCTGGACCGAAACAATTACCTACCTGCTGGCGCAGGGTGACATGACATTTGTCGAGCTGGGCCCTAAGAAGGTTCTCACTAAATTAGTGGCGGAGATCAAACAACACGCAGCTGAGTACGCACACAGCGATACCCAAACGCTGGCACAGCAGGTTGAACAGTGGAATCAAACGCATGGCGTCGGCACAACAATCAAAGTCGCCCATATTAGCGAGCCAATGCGCACCCGTACCCCAGCCATATTGCTGTTCGGCCACCGACCCGCGGTGTATGTGGAAGGCGCGCAGGGCTATATCGCATTAGACGAAGCCAAAGCGCTGTAACAGAGAAAGAATATGCCCCGGCCCAGGCCGGACACAGAATAATGACCCAACTTTTGGACTGAAACGATGAAATACTATATTGGCCTTGCCACCTCCTTTCATGATCCTGCCATTGCGATTGTCAATCAGCAGGGTGACGTGATTTTTGCCGAAGACGCCGAGCGTTTTCTGGGCTACAAACGGGGCCTGTACTGCCTGCCGGATAACCCCTATTACATCGAGGAAGTCCTCAAGACCTATTGCAGCGACTGCACTGAACTGGTGATAGCCAAAACCTGGAGTAAAGGCCGCGAGAAAAGCACCAACATACTCGAAAACGTGGTGCTGAGCATTCTCGAAACCTTCTCGTTTAATATTGACGTGAACACCCGCGACATCAAAGATCAGTTCTACTTTGCCCGAGCCTCACAGGCCGCTGCGGGGCGCACCCTGTCGCGCTTTTTTGAAGCCTCATGCCGTAACTTTATCGTGGGTAACTACCGTAATAAAAAGCCCACTGAAGTACGCTATTTTGACCACCACCTCACCCATGCAGCCAATGCCTGTTTTAACAGCCCATTCAGCGAAGCATCCTGCCTGGTGGTAGACGGTATGGGTGAGAAAAGCAGTATCGACTACTTCACTTATAAAGACGGTAAGATCACCCCGGCACCCATCAAGGTGAAACGCTCATTTAAAAGTCTGGGCCTGTTTTACACCATTATTTGTGAAAACCTGGGCTTTGATCCGCTCAAGGGCGAAGAATGGAAAGTCATGGGTCTGGCACCTTATGGTAAAAAAGATCAGAAAATCTACGACCTGCTGCGCGCCTCTTTGCAGGTGAAAAACGGCAACTTCGTGGTGCCGAAAAACCTCAATGCCATCATGAAAGAAATCAAAGCCATGGCGCGTGAGCCGGGCGAGTCCATTGAAGCCTACAAAGATTTTGCCTACACCGGACAACTGGTATTCAGTGAGATCTTTATGGATCTGATTGATGCCATCTACGAGCATGCACCCTCTAAAAATCTCGCAATTTCCGGCGGCTGTGCACTGAACTCCTCCTTTATGGGCACCGCGCTGGCGAAATCCAAATTTGACAACATTTTTGTACCCTCAGCCCCGGCAGACGATGGTAATGCCATTGGTGCCGCCTTGCTGTGCTACCAGCAAGACAACCCAAGCTGGCAGCCTTCTACGCAAATTCAGAGCCCCTATACCGGCTCTGAGGTGAAGCAAAAATCACTGGATAAACTGCACCGTTACAGCCACCTCAAAGCCACCGATTACGGCGAAGATGTTTACAAGAAAACCGCTGAGTTCCTGGCTGAAGGTAAAATCATCGGCTGGGCACAGGGCCGTGCTGAGTTTGGTCCGCGCTCGTTGGGCAACCGCTCAATCCTGGCCAACCCGTGTCTGGTCGACATCAAAGACACTGTGAACGCCCGGGTTAAGTTCCGCGAAGAATTCCGCCCCTTTGCGCCATCTATCTTGCATGAATATGGCGACGAGTACTTTGAGGACTATCAGGAATCTCCTTACATGGAGCGTACTTTGGTGTTTAAAGAAGCGGTGCGTGACAAAGTACCGGGCGTGGTGCATGTCGACAACACAGGCCGTCTGCAAAGCGTGAAGAAAGAATGGAACGCGCCATACTATAAGCTGATCGACAGCTTCCGTGAAATCACCGGTGTGCCGGTACTGCTGAACACCAGCTTTAACATTATGGGTAAGCCCATTGTCCACTCGGTTGAGGACATGCTGGCGGTGTTTTTGATGTCCGGCATTGATGTGCTGGTGATCAACAACACCATTTACGAGAAGTAACCCTGCGGCAGTCACAGTATTGATGTGGCTGCCCGATTGAGAAAGACCCGCGCGACGCTCAAACAACAGCGTTCGCACAGCCCGACTAGACGTTTATCGAGACAGATCATGACAAGCAAACACAACCCGCAGACTCCCTCGTTGCCAGACAAGACACCGGATATTGCCATCGTCGGCCTGTCTCTGCGTTTTCCGGGCGCCGATAACAAACATCAGTTCTGGCACAACCTCAGTCATAAAATCAGCAGTATCAGCGAAGTGCCCGTTGAGCGCTGGGACTGGAAAAAATACTACGATCCAAAGCCTGATAAACAAGCGCAAAAGTCCATCAGCAAATGGGGTGGCTTTATTGGCGATATCGCCGGATTTGATGCCGGTTTTTTTGCCATCTCCCCCAAAGAAGCCCAGAGTATGGATCCCCAGCAGCGCCTGAGTATGGAGCTGGCCTGGGCCTGCTTTGAAGATGCGGGGCTCACGCCATCGCAGTTTAAAAATACCGCCACCGGTGTCTATCTGGGGTGCAGCAATACCGACTATCAGGAGTTTTCGACCGGCAATATCGACCCGCACTTTCTGACCGGCATGTCGACCGGGGTGTTTGCTAACCGCATCTCGCACTATTTTAATTTTCAGGGGCCCAGTGAAACCGTCGATACTGCCTGCTCTTCGTCTCTGGTGGCCATTCACAAGGCCATGAATGACTTTCGCTCTGGCGAGATCAGTGCGGCGCTGGTTGGTGGCGTCAACCTGCTGATCACCAAAAACCGCTATGTCAGCTTTAGTAAGCTGGGTGTACTCTCGCCGCAGGGGCGCTGTAAAACCCTGGATGCCGAGGCCGATGGTTATGTCCGTGGCGAAGGCGTCGGCATGGTGTTATTGCTGCCGGTAGAGACTGCCAAAGCGCTGAATGCCACCATCTATGGCATCATCAAAGGTAGCGCTGTGGGGCACTCAGGCAAAACCAATACCCTGACCTCACCGAGCCCGTTTTCACAGTCGCGGGTGATCCAACAAGCCATCGACAATGCCCGGGTTGGCTCTGATCAAATTGGCTTTGTCGAATTACATGGCACCGGCACCGTGCTGGGGGATCCACTGGAGATCCAGGGCCTGAAACGCGCCTTTCGCGCCAGTAAACAGCAAACGCCCGATGCGCCTTGCTATCTCAGCACCGTGAAAACCAATATCGGCCATTTAGAGTCGGCCGCTGGTATTGCCGGAGTGATCAAAACCTTGCTGGCCTTTGAACATGAGCAGGTGCCACCGCTGCAAAACTTCGAGACGCTGAATCCGAAAATCTCTCTGGAGAAATCACCGTTTAAGTTAGCCACCGAGTGTATGCCCTGGACAGGCGAGCAGCGCCTTGCCGGAATATCCTCCTTTGGCTTTGCCGGGGTGAATGCCCATGTGATCTTAGAATCACCACAACGCCTCAACCCAGAGCGCCCAGCGTTAGACACCGCCCTGCCGATTGTACTATCGGCCAGAACCCGGACCGCGCTCACGCAACGTGCCGAAGATTTACTTGCCTATCTTGAGTCGGATAACCCGGTTGAGCTACGAGATTTAAGTTATACCCTCGCGATGGGCCGGGAGTCGATGAAACACCGGATGGGATTTGCCACAGACTCACTGGCTTCTGTCAAAGTGCAACTGAGCAAGTTTGTTACCGGTGAAGCTGGCGACTGGCACTATAGTAAAGTTGCCGCCACTACAGAGCAGAGCGAGGTCACTCACGAAACACTCGCTGCGCGCATAACCGGCTGGGTACAGGGCGATATCATCGACTGGCAAGCCGGCTATAGCAACCTCTGCCCGCAACGTATTAGCTTGCCTGCCTATCCGTTTGAGCATAAACCCTACTGGCTCGACGCAGAAGACGCGGCGCAACTCTCACACCTGCATCCGCTGCTGCATCGCAGTATACCGGCGCTGGGTGAGCTGATCTTTGCCAGTGACTTTACTGGCAATGAGTACTTTTTACGCGACCACCAGGTGCAGGGCCAGGCTATGCTGCCCGGCGTCTGTACGCTTGAAATGGTCCATGGCGCCATGACTTTGTCGGGCCAGCTGGCGGATAACCAGTCGCTGCGCCTGAGTCAGGTGAACTGGCGCAGACCGGTAACCGTTGACGCGCAAAGCGGCCCGGTTTATTTGTCGCTAAAACAAACCGGTGATCGGGTAACATTTGAGTTATACCGTGAAGCACACGATACGCGCCAGGTGTATGCCAGCGGCCAGGCTGAGGTTACAGAGCACAGCGTCACAACGCGCGCCATCGAAGCACAACCTGACGCCCGCACAGTCGCAGCCTCTGAGTTATATCAGCAATTTAGCGCCGCAGGCGTTGACTATGGCCCGGCTTTTCAGCGCATCACTACATTATCTGTGGCAGACCAACAGGCACAAGGCGAGCTCAACCCGGTTATTGCCCCCGACTTTGCCTTTGCCCCCGAGCTACTCGACAGCGCCCTGCATACCCTGTTGGGTTTTGCACAAGATGCCCGCCCGGGATTGCCCTTTGCACTGGAACAGGCTGAATTACTCACGCCGCTGCCATCGGGTCAAACACTGATAGCCTGTGCGACCCAAACCACCCATGCTGATGCCAGCAGCCAGAAGTTTGATGTCGATATCTGCGATGAACAAGGTGCGGTGTATGTGCGTCTGCGTGGATTTTCGACCCGCTCAATGGCGCACGATACCGATGCGACTCAGCTGTTTACGGTACTTCCAGGCTGGCAACATCTGACAACACTGCCACCTGCTGAAACGACTCAATACCGCTTTGATTATCAGGGGCCCGCGTCGCTCAAACCAGCCTGGTGTGCAGACTTGGCTGAGCCTGCTGATCACCTGTTGTGGGTAGCCAAGGACGAGTACGCAGAGCCATTAAAACTGTTTACTCACCTGAAAGCCCTGATCGAACAAGGTAAAGGCACAGAGCCGCTGGCCATCACTTTGCTTACCTTCCAGACGCAGCAAGTGTATGACGAAACCGTCGAGGCACACGGCGCCGGGCTGACTGGATTGCTGCAAAGCGTGGCTCAGGAGTACCCACGCTGGCACGTGCGCATTGTCGATTTGAGTACCACAGACAGTGAGGAGACAAGCCACTGGCAACAGGCGACTCACTTGCCTGCGGGCTTTTATGCGCACCGCAACGACATTTGGCATACCTTCAGCGCCTGCGAGCACACCTACCTGGATTCAGGTAAGTCAGCCTATCGCCAGGATGGCGTCTACCTGGTGCTGGGCGGCGCAGGCGGCCTGGGTCAGGTCTGGAGTGAATGGATGATCCGCCAGTATCAGGCACAAGTTGTCTGGGTTGGCCGCCGTGCGCTGAATGAAGATATTGAGCAGGCAATCAGCCGATTGAGTGAATTAGGCCCTGCACCGCAGTATATTCAGGCCGATGCCTGCGATGAAGCGGCCATGCGTGCCGTGATGCACACCATTGAGCAAGACTATGGGCAGCTCCATGGCGTGGTGCATTCTGTGTTGCATCTGGAAGATCAGGGCCTGGCCAACATGGACGACGCTCAGTTCCTGAGAGCTTATCAGGCTAAACAGGCCAGTGGTGAAACCTTACTGAGCGTGTGCAAAGACCAGCCACTCGACTTTGTACTGCTGTTCTCTTCAATGCAGTCTTTCTCGCCTGCACCTGGCCAAAGTAATTACGCTGCGGGCTGTCAGTATCTGGACAGTCTGGCCCGCTCGGCCAGTGCAGAGCTGCCAATCAAGGTGGTTAACTGGGGTTACTGGGGCGATGTTGGCCGGGTCAGCGACCCGTATTATCAGCGTAAAATGCGCCAGGCCGGGATTGGCTCTGTCGACGCGCAATCAGGCATGGCGGCACTGGCAAAGTTCATGTCTTCATCGCTGACGCAGGTCGGTGTGGTGAAAATGATACCAGAGCGGGCACAGGCGGCGCTGGTGCGCAGCAGCTATTCTTCAGAGTCCAGTTATAACGCATTTCAGTCTGAGCAAGCTGCTCCTGCGCTGGCACTCGATACCCAACCTGCTGACACCGAGATCCTTTATGCGTTGTGCCAGGCACTTATCAGTGCAGGCTGGCAGCATCCGACTGAGCGCACCAAGGCGCTATCAGCCTTGCCGGATTACTTTGAATTATGGTGGCAGGAAACCGCACGCTACCTGAACGAGGCCGGTTTACTACAAAACGACGAGCTGACTCTGCCCGAGCCGCCAGCCAATCTGACCGTACTGGAACAGGATGACTATGCGCTGCTCAACGCGGCGCTGGCGGCACTGCCCGAGATTTTATCCGGCCAGCGTAAAGCCACCGACGTGCTGTTTCCCGGCGGATCACTGACACTGGTTGAATCGGTATACCGGGATAACCCGGTGGCCATGCATGCCAATAAGGCGCTGGTTACCCAACTTACCCACTATCTGGCAAGTTTAGGTGAGCAGCCCATTAGGATCCTGGAGATTGGCGCAGGTACCGGCGGCACCACGCGTACTGTACTGCCCAAATTGCGCAATTTTACTGTCACTGAATACGCTTACACTGACTTGTCGCAGGCCTTTTTCAGCCATGCCAAAGCACAATTTCAGCCAGACTATCCTTTTGTGCAGACCGCCTATTTTGACGTCAGCAAGCCTCTCACTGAACAGCAAATTGACTTAGCCAGCTATGACGTGGTGATTGCCACCAATGTGCTGCACGCCACTCCTGACATGCTGAGCACACTGAACAACGCCAAGGCATGCCTGAAGCGCGGTGGTCTGTTATTAATCAACGAAGTGACTCAGCCATCGCTGTTTACTCAGCTGACCTTTGGCCTGCTCGAAGGCTGGTGGCTGAGCAAAGACACCACGCTGCGCCTGCCAGGCTCTCCTTTGTTGTCGCAGCCGCGCTGGCAGCAGTTACTAAGCAGCAATGGCTTTGAACTGACAGCCTCTGCCACAGACGCGCAATCACCACAGCAAGTGCTGTGCGCGCAAAGTAATGGCCGTTTGGTGCAGCAACGCGCAAAACCGGCTCAACAGACGACACCAATTTCAAACCACAATACAGCGATGCAACAACCCGAACAGACACAGACCGACTCGCAGCCAGCAACAGACAGCGCAACCCTGAGCGATTTCGTCGCCCAAACCCTCGCAGGGATCGCCAGCCAGGCGCTGAGCATGACGGCGGATGAATTAGACCCGGATGACTCGTTTGCCGATTACGGCGTGGATTCGATCCTGGCCATTCAGATCCTCGATGAGATCAATGCCCGTTTTACTCTGAGCCTGCCGCCAACCTTATTGTTCGACTTTCCGTCCATCGCGACGCTGAGCGCGCACATAGTGGCTGAGCACAGCGATAAGGCAATGGCTCTCATGCACAAAACGCAGCCTGCAATGGCGACTACACAACAGGCTGCGCCAAAGTCGATTCAACCCGCTACAGATGAAGTAAAACCGGCTCACAAAACCAGTCATAACAACGCAGACAAAATTGCCATCGTGGGCATGAGTGGTCAGTTTGGTGATGCGAGCAATGTCGACGAGTTCTGGGAGATGCTGAGCAACAAGCGTACCTCGGTGCGTGCGCAGCAACGTTGGGATCTGAGCAACTTGTCACCCGAGGCACAAAACTGGTGTCGTTATGCCAGCTTGCTGGATGACATCGCCAGCTTTGACGCGCCGTTTTTCTCCATCACACCACAAGAAGCTGAGGTGATGGATCCGCAGCAGCGCCTTTTTTTACAGGAGGCCTACCGGGCGCTGGAAGACGCTAACATGATCACTCAGGCTGCGGGCAGCAATACCGGCGTTTATCTGGGCTGCGCGCAGGGCGATTATGCCTCGCTGGCACCCCAGGATGCTCCGGCGCAGTTGTTCTGGGGCAATGCCGGTTCGGTGATCCCGGCGCGGGTCTCTTATTATCTGAACCTCAAGGGGCCGGCGCTGGCCATAGACACCGCCTGCTCATCGTCATTGGTGGCCATGCACAGTGCCTGTCAGGCGCTGAAAAATGGCGAAATAGACGCGGCACTGGCCGGGGGCGTTGCCACCTTATGCACCCCGCAGTTTTCACAACATGCCGGTAAGGCAGGCATGCTCAGTGCCGATGGCACCTGCTATACCTTTGACGACAGAGCCAATGGCTTTGTGCCGGGTGAAGGTGTCGGCGTGGTGGTATTAAAACGCCTGAGTGATGCAGAGCGTGAGGGCGATCACATTCTGGGGGTCATTTTAGCCTCAGCCACCAATCAGGACGGCACCACCAGCGGGATCACCGCGCCTAGCTCAGTTTCTCAGCAACAGTTACATAGCCGTATCTACGAGCAATTTGATATTGCTCCGGACTCTCTGAGCCTGATTGAAGCCCATGGCACCGGGACCAAGCTCGGTGACCCCATTGAATTTCAGGCCCTGACCCGGGCATTTCGTGCGGAAACCCCGCGCAGCCAGTTCTGTGCTCTGGGGTCGGTCAAAACCAATATCGGCCACTGCCTGACCGCCGCAGGCGTCGCCGGTGTGATCAAAACCATCCTCGCCATGCAGCACAAAACCATTCCTGCTTCACTGCATTATCAGCAGGGTAACAGTCATATCGACTGGCAGGATACGCCGTTTTATGTCGCGCAGGAAACCCAACCCTGGACTGTGCCGGATGGCCATCCGCGGCGCGCCGGTGTCAGCTCATTTGGTTTCAGTGGCACCAATGCACACCTGATCCTCGAAGAATATCAGCCGACAAAAACCGCAGTGCAAGTCGCCAGCGCACAGCCGGTGATCATTGCACTGTCGGCCAAATCTCCCGAGGTGCTGCGCGACAAAGCCCGCAAACTAGCGGACTGGCTCGCTCAGACGCAACTGGATGACAGCGCGCTTGAATCGCTGGCGTATACGCTGCAAAGCGCGCGTGAAGCGATGGATTGTCGTATGGCCTTTGTTGCCCACACGCTGGCCCAGGTACACACCCAGCTCAGTGACTTTGCCAATCAACAAGCAGGCACCTACAAACAGGGCAACAGTAAACAAGGCAAAGCCATTTTGGCGGCGCTGGATAAAGACGATTTTAACCGCTGGACGCAAGCCGGTGAGCTGAACAAGCTACTCGCTTTATGGGTGGTCGGCGCCGAACTCGACTGGTCTGCGTTTTACGCCGCTAAGCCAACCTTACTGCGCCTGCCGACTTATCCGTTTGCCAGCACTCCATACTGGCTCAGCGGGGCTCCCAAACTCAAGCAGACGAA
The DNA here is from genome assembly GCF_005887095.1 of Pseudoalteromonas rubra. GTDB lineage: Bacteria > Pseudomonadota > Gammaproteobacteria > Enterobacterales > Alteromonadaceae > Pseudoalteromonas > Pseudoalteromonas rubra_E. The sequence continues at coordinate 71,521 of NZ_PNCI01000018.1, forward strand.
CCCACAATCGGTACCGACTGCCATCGCAGAAGACTCGCTGTTGCACCTCATCCCGCAGTGGCAACCGCTGGATGTGACTTCACAGGCAAGCTGGTCTGGCAAACGCCGGGTCATCGCGCTGGCTCCACACAACGACATGCCAGATGCCATTGTGCTGCAAGATACATCAGGTGACACAGCACAGCGTATTGAAGCACTGACCATCGCCCTGATTGCACATATCAAACAGCTTGCCAGCACCACTGAGCCTTTGCTTATCCAGCTGCTCGTGCCAGCAAACGAACCGCTGCTGATGGCGCTGGCAGGAGTACTGAAAACCGCCGCACTGGAGCATCACTTACTGAGTGTGCAGCTGGTACAGAGCGATACCAATGCACAATCTGCGGCGCACCTTGTTCAGGCAAGCCAGTATACCCAACACAAAGTGCTGCGTTTTGCTCAGGGTCAGTGTGAAGTACAAACGCTGACGCCACAACACAGCGACGCGCCAGCTTTGATGCCGTGGAAAGAAAATGGCCTGTATCTGATCACCGGCGGTCTTGGCCAGCTGGGTCAGTGCTTTGCCAAAGAGATCCTGACTCAAACCCGCCACGCTCAGGTGATTATCACAGGTCGTCGCACCGCGCCTGAATCGCTCGGGATGCCAGGAGATACAAGCCGAATTCATTATTACCAAACCGATATCAGCACTCAAACCCAGTGTGCTGAGCTGCTTAACCGCATTGGTGCACAGCACGGTGCCCTGACCGGGATTTTGCACAGCGCTGGTGTGATTGACGACCAACTGATTGCAAGCAAAACTCCGCAGGCAGTCCAGCGCGTGCTGGCCCCTAAAGTCTCGGGGGTGATGGCGCTGGATAAGGCCAGCAAAGCAGTACCGCTGGATTTCTTTATCAGCTTTTCGTCTATCGCTGCGTGCTTTGGTAACCCTGGTCAGGCCGATTATGCCACCGCTAATGCTTTCCTGGATGCCTATATGCTCAAGCGCCAGCAATGGGGTGAGCAGGGTCAGCGCCATGGTCTAAGCCTGTCGGTAAACTGGCCGCTGTGGGCACAAGGCGGCATGCAAATGGACGCCGTTAAACAAAGTTTGCTGCGCTCGCAGGGCCTTGCCGCCATGCCTGATGAGCTGGGCCTGAAGGCCTTTTACCAGTTGTTTGCTAAGCCGCATACACAACAGTGCTTTTTATACGGTAACCCGGACAAGCTCACACGCTGGATAACCCCGCAAGCCAAAGTTAACGCCCAGACACCCGCAGCACACAACACGGCCACGCTGAGTGATAGTGCGTTAATGGACCACCTGAAAGCCGTGGTGGCGCAAGTCAGTAAACTGCCGGTGGAAGAACTCGACAGCGACCTCGACTTTAGAGATATGGGCTTTGATTCCATTATGCTGATGTCCGTGGTGCAGCAGCTTGAGGCCGATCCTCAGCTTGGCCTGGACGCTCTGCCACCAGCGCTGTTATTTGAGGTGAAAACCCTCAACCAGTTGCATGCTTACCTTGTTAAACAGCAACCCAATATCGCCACGGTGCAGGTAACACACGAAGAGCCGCTCAGCCAACAAGCGCCATTAGGGCAACTGCCACTATCAAAAGCCCAGCAGGGTCTGTGGCTGCTGCACAAGCAAAACCCGACGCTGTGCAGCTACAATATCCCGCTGGTATTCGAGCTTGCCAGCCTGGATGTTGCCCGTATGCAACAAGCACTGGACAGTCTTTGCCAGCGCCACCCGGTGCTGCGTCTGCGTATTCACGAAACGGATGGCAGACCCACGCAACAGATCCATCCGGACACAATCCGGATTGAGCAAACGTCTCTGGCACCGACCTCTAAGGCAGCCCTGACTGATGCAATACAACAGACCATTGCGGTGCCTTTTGACCTATCAGGACCATTGCTACGCGCAAGCGCCTGGCAAGTGGCGTCGGGCGCTCAGTCACGCCATGTAATGGTAATTGTGCTGCACCATCTGATCATCGATGGGGTCTCCGCCACCCAGCTGCTGTCTCAGCTATGGCAGGCCTATTATGAAGGCGCACCAACGGCAGCGCCCGACCTGGGCTTTTTCGACTACCTTGACTGGGAGCAGCAGCTGCTGGCCAGTCCAAGTGCAGACACGCTGAAACACTTCTGGCAGCAGTCACTGAATCCTGCGCACACACCACTGCCCCTGCCTGGAAAACGCACAACGCAAGTAAACCCGGGCGAGCCAAACAGTGCGCGCGTGACGCTCAACTTGCCAGCCCGCACTGAGCAGCAACTTGAGCAGTTTTTAGCCCGTCACAAACTCAGCACCTCGGTGTTTTTCTTAACCGTGTTTCAGACGTTACTGAGCCGTCTCACTGGTCGCAATGAGATAATACTGGGCACGCCTGTGATGCAACGACCCAAAGCCAGTATGGCGCAGTCGCTGGGCCTGTTTGTGAATCAATTGCCACTGCCACTGACCCGCAATAACAGCACAAATTTTGTCAGCCAGACACGGGCGAACCAGACACAACTGGACGCCGTGATCAGTCACAGCGCCCTGCCCTTGTCTGAGCTGCTCAGCGCCGTCAATGCGCCACGTATACCAGGTGTTCACCCGCTGTTTCAGATAGGCTATGCCTGCCATAACTTTATTCAGGCCGACTGGGTAGAGGACAATCAGGCGCTACTGGGGGCGCTGTGGCAAGAATTCCAGCAGGATGCTGAGCTGGACCTGAGCCTGGAGGTCACCCCGCTGGGTTGCAGCTATCAGCTGGCCTTTAAATTTGCGACCCGCGCTTATGAGCGCCATACCGTGCAAACCCTGGCAGATAGTTATGTGCAGCTGCTGGAAGATGTGCTGCTAAGCGGTGACTTACCACCCGACGGTCAGCCACAGACACCGAGCACAAAACCCGCAACTTTGCTAGACAGCTTCACCTTACAGGCCGCGCAGCACCCGACCCAGACGGCAGTCTCGTTTGCCGGTGCCACGCTGAGTTATCAGGCACTGGAGCAGCAGGCAAACCAGCTGGCCCATACCTTAATTGCCAGAGGTGCGCGGCCCGGCAGCCGGGTTGCCCTATTGTTGCGCCCAAGTGTGGAAATGATAATCGCTATGCTGGCGGTGCTGAAAACCGGCAGTGCCTACGTGCCGGTAGACCCCAGCTCACCAGAGGACAGAGCCCGCTTTATTTTGGCCGATGCCGATCCGGCGCTGGTACTGATGAGCGACGAGCTAACACTGCCTGTCGCGCACAGCCAGGTATATCGCCTCAGTGACTGCCTGCAAAGCAGCACGATGGCACCCGTTACCGCTCCGGGCATAGCGCTGGCGCCGCAAGCGCTGGCCTATATCATCTATACCTCGGGCTCGACGGGTCAGCCCAAAGGCGTGCTGGTTGAGCATAGCAACATTACCGCTTTACTGAACAACACCCAGCCTGGGTTTGGGTTTAATGCCCAGGATACCTGGTGCCTGTTCCACTCGTTTGCGTTTGATTTTTCGGTCTGGGAGATCTGGGGCGCACTGGCCCATGGCGGCAAACTGGTGATCGTGGATGATGCCTGCAAAAAAGACAGTGCTGCGTTCGCGCGCTTTATTCACGACAATCAGGTAAGCATTTTAAATCAGACGCCATCGGCGTTTTATCCGCTGATGACGCATTTGCTGGCGCAACCGGCGCTGACACATTCTCTGCGTACCGTGATTTTTGGCGGTGAAGCACTAGAGCTGAGTAAACTCATGCCCTGGTTTGAGGCAGCACAGCCGCTACCCAAGCTGGTCAACATGTATGGCATCACAGAGACCACAGTGCACGTTACCGAGATGGAAATTACCCGCGAGCTGGTCGAACAGAACCCGGGTAAGAGCATCATAGGAAAGCCATTGCCCGGCTATCGCCTGTACTTACTGGATGAACAACACAGTCCTGTCGCGGCGGGTCAGCCCGGCGAATTGTATGTTGGAGGCTGCGGCGTCAGCCGGGGGTATCATCAAAGAGCGGTACTGACCGCAGAGCGCTTCATCCCTAATCCGCTTGCCGGGCAAAGCGAGGAGCGCCTCTATCGTACCGGCGATCTGGCACGCCTTAATGGACAGGGCCAATATGAATACCTGGGCCGCTGCGACGATCAGGTTCAGATCCGCGGACACCGCATAGAGCTGGGCGAAGTACAACACGCCCTGCTGAGCAACCCGGCCATTCAGGATGCCTGCGTGCTGGCTGCCAGCAAACGTCATGGTGACGTGCTGGTGGCCTACCTGGTCACCCAGGTGCCGCTATCCGATGAAGCGATCCGTGCCGAATTGTTAAAGCTTGTGCCCGAATACATGGTGCCGGCGTATTTTGTCTCAGTGCCCGCGATGCCGCTGACCAACAATGGCAAAGTGGATAAACAGGCGCTGCTCAGCCAGTTGCCGTTTAACTCACACACCGCGCAGGCAGCCCTCTCAACTTTAGAAGCAAGCCTCAGCGCAGCCGTACCGGAGCAAAACATACACGCCGAGGTCTCAGCTATATGGTGTGATGTGCTGGACGTGAGTCAGGTTGCGCCGGATGCGCCCTTTTTCACGGTTGGGGGCGACTCCCTGCTGGCCAATGTACTGGCCACCAAACTGAGCGCCAGGTTCAATATCGACCTGCCGCTGACGGAGGTGTTTCAGTACAGCACCATTAACGCCCAGTGCGATTATTTATCTGCCAAAGTCACCAGCCCAATTGCTGCGCATGTACAAGCACCAGAGCCGGTGCCCCCTGCAAAGCCGACAACCGCTGATCAGGCCATCGCCATGATAGGCTTATCCTGTCATTACCCGGACTCCCCCGACGCACAGACATTCTGGCAAAACCTCATTGAAGGCAAAAACCTAGTTCGCCACAGCCACAGAGCCGAGTCAGACGCGTCTATGATCAGGCTCGATACCTGGGTTGAAGGCCAGGATGAATTCGACCCCGGCTTTTTTAATCTCTCGGAAAAACAAGCCCGTACCATGAGCTATGCACAGCGCCAGCTGTTACTGCATGCCTGGAAAGCGGTGGAAGACGCCGGTTATCGCTGTGACCAAATGCCCAACACCGGCGTGTATATTTCCGCCTCAGGCGGCGACCTGACCGATCTTAACCTGCATGACAAATTCAGCAACGGGGAGTTTGTCCTCAATGCCGAGGACTATGTTGCATCAACGCTGAATCAGCCCGGCACGCTGGCAACCAGTATTTCCTATCATCTGGGTCTGACCGGCCCAAGTCTGTTTGTGCATTCCAATTGTTCTTCATCCCTGAGCGCACTGGCACTGGCCTGCTCGGCGCTTAAAGCCGGTGACATAGACTACGCCATTGTCGGCGCAGCCTGTTTATTCCCGCAGCGCACCACAGGATACAAAATAGAAAAAGGCCTCAACTTTGCCCCCGATGCGCGCTGCAAAGTCTTTGATGCCCAAGCCGATGGCATGATAGGCGGCAATGGCGTCTCTGTGGTGGTGCTCAAACGGGCCGATGAGGCAACCCAGGATAGCGATCACATTTACAGCCTGATTAAGGCGGTGAAGGTGAACAACGATGGCAACAACAAGGCCGGTTTCTTTGCCCCGGGCACCGAAGGCCAGATGCAGGTGATCACCCAGGCACTGCAAAGCGCCGACGTCTCACCGGCGAGTATCAGTTATGTCGAAGCCCATGGCACCGGCACCGCGCTGGGCGATCCCATTGAATTTGCTGCGCTGCAACAGGTTTATCAGCCGCATAGTGAAGCAAAACAATATTGTGGGCTGGGTGCCGTAAAATCGAACCTGGGTCATACAGACACCCTGGCAGGGCTTACCGGACTGGTGAAAACCAGCTTGTCGCTGCATCACAAACTGCTGCCCGGCACCTTGCACTACAGTGAGCCGAATCCACATGTGGACCTGGCTAACTCGCCGTTTTATGTCGTCGACAGTACGCGCTTGTGGGAAACCCCTTTGTTACCAAGACGAGCTGCGGTCAGCTCATTTGGTATTGGCGGCACCAATGCCCACGCCATTTTGGAAGAAGCTCCGGCTGTGCAAACACAGAGTGCGCTAAGCAGTCAACCTTCAATCGTGGTGCTGTCGGCAGCCACACCAGAAGTACTGCAACGTCAGGTTAGTGAGCTGTTGAACTGGCTTGAGCGTACCCTGTGCGATGATGCGCTGAGAGTTAGCCTAGCCTACACCCTGCAAACCGGCCGCCAGGTGATGGTACATCGCGCAGGCTTTGTGGTGTCTTCTCTAAACGAGCTTAAAACTCAGTTGACACATTACCTGGCAAGGAGTGAACAAACACCTTTGAACCCAGTTCCCACTGGCACACCGGCCAGCTGGCTTGCTCAGGGCGACTATCAGGCTATTCTGAGCCACTGGCTGGACAGCGGCTTTGAGGATTGGGGCTTTATGTATCAGGGTCAGGCAATCAGCAAACTGAGCCTGCCCACTTATCCCTTTGATCTGAAGCCATACACGCTCGGCCTGAGCCAGACTCAAACAGAAGAGTTGGTCCCATGCACGCTGAGTGTGCCAAAGTGGCGCACCCAGCCTGTGGTGACAAACAATGAGACAGTTGCGCCCGACAGTACATCGTCACACTGTGTGGTGCTGTGCGACCTGCCGGAGTTGGAAGTCGCCGGTGCCATCACCCAAGTGCTTAGCTCAAGCCATTACGCACCGGAGCAGCAGGTCAGCGACTATGGAACTCAGCTGCTCGACATCATACAGTCTCTCGCGAAAACCAGACAGCCGACCCTGTTACAGCTGGTGATAGGCAACACTCAGGCCGAGCCGCTGGCTAACCTCAACAGTTGTCTGCACGGCCTGCTGAAAACCGCCAGCATTGAACACCCTATGCTGCGCACACAGCTGTTGCTGGTAGACCCGACACTGAGTTCAGATACGCTGTACACTCTGCTGACCAATAACCGCAATGCGCCCGACTCCGTCATTGCTTATCAGGGCACAAGCCGCACTGTATTGGGCTATCAGCCAGTGAACGATGTGAACCCGGTCAGTGCGTGGCAGCCCGAAGGCGTGTATCTTATCACCGGCGGGCTCGGTGGCATTGGTCGTCACTTTATTGCCGAACTGGCCGCTTTACGGTTTGCCACCACAGTGGTCGTAACAGGTCGCCGAGCCGCCGACGACGCTCAGGTAGAGTCGCAGCTGCGTAACCTTAAGCAAGGTCAGGTGCAACTGGTTTATCGTCAGCTGGATGTGGCTCAGAAGATGAATACCTTGCTGCTGGTGCGCGACATAGTGCACGAATTTGGTGCGCTCCATGGCGTGATCCATGCGGCCGGCATAGTGCAGGATACCTTGCTGTGCAACAAAACCCCGACCTCCTTTGCGCAGGTGCTGGCACCTAAAGTCACGGGCGTGGTGGCGCTGGATGAGGCCACAGCAGATCTGCCGCTGCACTTCTTTGCCTGCTTTGCCGGGCTCAGTGGCGTACAAGGTGCCGCCTCTCAATGCGACTATGCCACAGCCAATGCGTTTCTCGACAGCTATATGCACCAGCGTCATGCCCTGGTTGCCAGTGGTGAGCGTCACGGCCTGAGCGCCAGTATCGACTGGCCTTTCTGGCAAGACGGCGGTATGCAGCGCAATGCCCAGTTTGCCCATACGGATACGGCCATGCCCACCAACAGTGGCATAGACGCTTTTTACCGGGCACTGCAACAACCTCAGACGCTGGTGCAATATACCCCGGCCGACCCAAACCATGAGCAAGTCAGTGACACCGCTACACCAGCAGCCCAGTTTAGCAGTGAAGCCGCACTGGACGCTGCGCTGACAGAGCAGCTGAGCACTATGGTAGCGGCTTTACTTGGCGTGCAACCGGATACACTGGATGGAGATACCGATCTGGGCGAATTCGGCGCAGACTCCATTGCCTTTATTACCTTTATCAATCAGCTCAACAGCCGCTATCAGCTTGAGCTTTCGCCCAGCGTGCTGTTTATGCACTCGACCCTGAACAGCCTCAGAGCCCATATTATCGCCGAGTATGGCGATACGCTGATCGCCACGACTAACGAGACGCAAACAAGCTCAACGGATACAGTAGCAGAACAAGCCCCGGTGAATGCCTCAAATGATGAAGCGATTGCCATTATTGGGATCAGCGCCGCCTTCCCCGAGGCGAGTAACCTCGACGAATTCTGGCACAACCTGAGCACAGGCAAAGACTGTGTGACCCGCCACAGCTGGCCACAGCCGCAAGACAGCGAGCTCAGCTGGCCCGGCGAAATTAACTGGCTGGGCCGTCTGCGACGCGACACCGAGTTCGACCCCTTGTTCTTCAATATTGCCCCGGCAGAGTGTGAGCGCATTCAGTTACAGGAAAGCCTGCTGATGATGCATGTCTGGCAGTGTATTGAAAATGCCGGATACGATCCAAAGTCGCTGGCAGGCACCAGCACCGGGTTGTTTATTGGCTGTCAGTCTGGATATCACGAAGGGCTGATCACCTCCCCGGCATTTGCGCCAAACCGCATGAGCTACTTCCTCGACCTGCACGGCCCGAGCGAAGGGGTAGATACCACCTGTTCATCATCGCTGGTTGCTGTACATAAGGCCATGGCGGCGATCCGCCTGGGTGAGTGTGAGCAGGCCATTGTGGGTGGCGTCAATATCATAGACACCCCCACCGCCTCCTTGGCGATGCAGGAGATAGGTGCGCTGTCGCCGGATGGACGATGTAAAACCTTTGCTGCCGATGCCGATGGCATAGTGCGGGGCGAAGGCGTTGGCATGATCATGCTGAAAAAGCGCTCGGCAGCCGAGCGCGATCAGGACGCCATTTACGCCACCTTGCTGGGGTCGGCGGTTAACCATGGCGGAAAATCACAGGGCTTTACCGTGCCCAATGCCCGGGCACAAACTCAGCTACTGGATAAAGCCTGGCGCAACGCCAACATAAACCCAGCCACACTCAGCTACATCGAGTGTCATGGCACCGGCACCACGCTTGGCGATCCGGTTGAGCTGGATGCGCTCAAAGCAGCCTTTAATACACATCAGTGGCCGACGCAGTGTGCGCTGGGCTCAGTGAAAAGCAACATAGGTCATACCGAAATTGCCGCCGGTATCGCAGGGCTTATCAAGGTTGTTTTGCAACTTAAGCATCAGACTCTGGTGCCGTCGCTTCATGTGCATGCACTTAACCCCTATCTGGCGCTCGAGGATACGCCGCTTGCGGTACAAACCCAGGCGCAGCCCTGGGAGCACGGCGATACACCAAGGCGCGCAGCCGTCAGCGCCTTTGGGATCAGTGGCGTGAATGCTCATGTGGTACTCGAAGAGTATCAGCCGAACATCACTGAGCAACACACAGCTTTGCCGGACGCCCCGGCGATGGTGGTGCTCTCGGCCACCAGCAAAGCAGCACTGGCGCAAAAAGTCGCAGAGCTTTCCAATCATGTTGCGACTTTGCCAGACACGCCGCAAATACTGACGCAGCTGGCCGCGACCTTAGCGCTGGGCCGCACGGCACAGGCATACAGACTCGGCTGGGTAGTGTCCTCACTGGACGCGCTGCGCACCGCCCTGAGCGAAGCCGTGCCTGACCAAACCCAGAAAGTTAGCCATAACACCAACGAGCAGCTAACAGCAGAGCAGTTGCTGACACTGCATCAAACCCAGGAATATGCCGCCATAGTGCGCCTGTGGCAATCCGGCAAAGTCGTGAGCTGGCAGCCGCTTTACCCAACTCCTTTGCCAAAACTGCATCTGCCTGGTACGTCTTTTATCAGCAAAAACGCAGTTGAGGCTGAACAAACAAGTCCCTGGCTGCTGCTCGACAACCAATTTCACCCGGCTGCACTGACTCTGCCAGAAGACTGGCAAACATCACTAACTGCACAGCTGGCACACAGGCATATTTTGCTGGTCTCAGACACCCAGGCGCAGCTTGAAACCCTCAGTAAGCCCCTACATGCAAGTGGCTGTAAGGTGACTTCGCTGTGCTTTGAACAACTGGACAACTCAGCGCTGGATCCTGAAGATCTGCCGGATACCATTTTTGTGCTGGGCTGTGGTTCATTGCTTGAGCCGCAGCAGCAGATAAAACCCCTGTTCGAGCTGATGCAGCTAACCGCTCGTCACGACAATCACACAATGCAGCTGTTTTATGCCACTCAGACCGACCCGCAGACAGAAACCCGGGACGACCTGAGTGCCCTGCTGCGTTGCTACAACCTGCGCAATCCGCAGCACAGCTGGACGCTAGTCGAGCAGCTCGGTGAGGCTGCTTGTCTGGGCGAATTGATGCTGCAGGAGTTTGCCAGCACCTTACTGAACACAACCGCGCATCAGCCAAATCAGGTGCAATACCGCGATGGTGCGCGCTTTGCACTGCAACTGACGCAACTGCCGGGCGCAAACGACACAACTCAGCCTGAGTATGAAATACGTCACAGTGGTACTTATCTGATCGCAGGGGCACTGGGCGAACTGGGTATGGCACTGAGCCAGCGCTTGCTGGAAGATTTTGATGCCACTCTCATTTTGCTGGGCAGGCGCGATGAGCAAACCGTACAGCCACAACTGACCAAGCTCAGCGGAAAAGGCACAGTTCACTACCTGGCACTTGATATTGCCGACGCCCAACAGCTGGAACAACTCAGTGCTTTACTGAGCGACAAGTCACTAGAGCTCAACGGCGTGTTCCATCTCGGCACCACCTACACGGAAGAAGAAAACAGCTGGGCCGACTTTGCCCGCTCAATGCAGGTCAAAGTACAAGGCACGCAGCAGCTGGATGCCCTGCTTGGCGGCTGTGAGCTGGACTTTTTTATGCTGTTCTCTTCCATGGCCGTGTTTGGCAGCCTGAATCACCTGTCGTATTCGTACGCCAATGGCTTTCAGAACGCCTTTGCCCGGGCCCGAAATCAACAAGTGGATAAGCGGCAACGTCATGGTCAGACCCAGGCAATTAACTGGGGCTACTGGCATTCAGATGATCCGCTAAAAAGCATTGAAAACAGTTTTGCCGAGAAAAAGGGCTACCAGCTGATCCAAATGCACGATGCCTTTGCGCAACTGCCCAAGCTGCTCAGCACCAAGCGCAGTACCCTGGCTGCCATTTGCACCACAGAGCCCGAACGCATCATGCATAACACAGCAGCACTGTTGCAGCGCAAGCGCCTGACGCACACGCGTCTGGAACAAGTATCGGAAGACACTCCTGATGCGCCTCAGGATATCGCTGGCACTGTGGTGAGCATTGTTGGCCAGGTGCTGGGAATAGCCCCCGATGAGCTGGATCTAAATTGCGATCTGTATGATTACGGCTTTGACTCTATCTCATTGCTGAAAACCTTCCAGCAGCTCAAAGCCCGGCTCAGTATTGATATTCAGGCCGATGCCTTTAAGAACATGAATACCATTCAGGCACTGATCGACGAAATCGACAAGGCCCATGGCCAGGTTCAGCGTGAAGACGACGCACCGTTACCTGAGTTTATTGTCGATGCGGGCATTGATCTACCGACGCTGCCCGATGAGATAGTGCATGCCTATGAGGGCGACGTCCGTCATGTGCTGCTCACTGGTGCAACCGGCTTTTTAGGCAGTCATCTGCTGGCAGAGCTGATGGCCACCACCAAAGCAAAAATATACTGCCTGGTACGCGCCGACAGCGCAAAGCAAGCACTGACTCGCATTGCCGATAATGCCAAGCAGTATGCGCTGACTCTGGATCTGGAGCGCATCGTGCCTGTCCCGGGAGATATGGAGCAATCCCGCTTAGGTGTATCCGATGAGCACTGGGCATTACTGTGCCGGGACATCCAACACGTGGTGCATACAGCCTCGTATGTGAACCATATCCAGCCCTACTTTGCCTTTAAAAAGTCGGTGGCTGGTACCAATGCCCTGCTAACACTGTGCTGTACGGATACGCTGAAGATGATCCATTTTGTCTCCAGCACCACCGCCAGCACCCAGATCAAAGACTCGCACTTTTCGGTTAATCCGAGAGAGTCCTTTATTCCACAAGACGAAGCAGCCTTGCTGTGCAGTGGATACGGTCAGTCAAAATGGGTGCAGGAAGAAAACATTCGTCAGGCATCACTCATAGGTGTGCCCTACACGGTTTACCGCTTTTCAGAAATCTCGGGCTCATCGAAAACCGGGATTGGTAACACGGATGATGTCTTCCACCGTATCCTGAAAATGATGCTCAGCATAGAGGTGCGCCCGGCTGAAAGCCCCTACATGCTCGATATCATTCCGGTTGACCGCGCGGCTACCTGTATTGTCGCCGGCATGAGTGACTCGCAAAAACGCAATCGTGTCTATCACGTGGCTAACCCAGCGCCATTGAGCATAAAGGCCTTTTATGACTTTGCCGCTGAGCGAGGTTTACACTTTACGCACACCGATAAAGCCGAGTTTATTGGTGCCTGTGAAGCCTACGCGGCCCAGCGTGAAGGCAAAGTTCAGGTCATTATGCAGGGCTTGTTGTCATCACGCCCTGGCTACGATGAATATCTGTTTGAAGCCTATTTTATGCCGATGGACCCGTATGATAAGGACAACTTTATTGCACTGACAGAGCGCTATGACATCACGCTGGGTGACTGGGAGCGTTTATTTGATACTTACTTTACCCAGTGGCTGGAAGACAGACACTATCGGGAGATCTGGCAGGAGAGTTAAGTAGACTACAAAGCGGGCGTAATAGCCCGCTTTGCTTTTATTAGCTCACAACTAAACCGGGACACTCAGCAAATAAAGCAGCTGAGTCAAAGACCCTTGGGTAATGGCGGCATCCGCCTGCTCGACCACCTTAGGTTTGCCATGCACAGCCACGCCTAAGCCAGCAGCGGCCATCATGATTAAATCGTTGGCACCATCGCCCATGGCCACGGTTTGATTGGCCGAAATATCAAACTGTTCAGCCAGAGATTTAAGCACCTCGGCTTTTTTGCTGCCATCAACGACCTCGCCCAGTACTTTACCAGTCAGCTTATCGTCGGCAATTTCCAGTGTGTTAGCAAAAACAGCATCCAGCTGCAACGGCGCTTTGAGCGCCTCGGCAAACCAGGTAAAGCCACCGGAGGCAATCGCCAGATGCCAATGATGTGCTTTGAGCACCGCACACAGCTGGGCAACGCCCTCCATCAGCGGCAGGTTGTCTTTGAGTTGCTGAATAAGCGGTAATTCGACTCCGGACAGCTTGGCAACACGCTGATGCAGACTGTCGTTAAACGCCAGCTGCCCGGCCATCGCCTGTGCAGTGACGGCAGCAACCTCATCATACACCCCAGCCAGTCTGGCAATTTCATCAATGCACTCAATTTTGATTGCCGTGGAGTCCATATCCATCACCAGTAAACCGGGCTTGCGCAAGCTCGGCGGCTGGCTGATGGCGGCACCTTGCAGGCCACACTGTGCCGCTAATGTGCGAATGGCCGTGCGCACATCGCGTGTCGACTGGGTATATAAAACCAGTCCGGGTACCATGTCAGCTGTGGGTTGATACAGCGCTAACCTGGTGACTTCAATATCGGCACGCTGGCACAGGCCTAAAATCTCCAGGACAGTCTCCTCGCTGAGCTCATCACCAAAGAAGCACAAGTACTGACCACCTTCTGACAATGGACAAGCGCCAGGCTTAAGGTGATCTTCGTTTTCAATCTGGTACCACTTTGCTAAGGTAAGAAGCTGCTGAGCAGGCTCAGCGATGGCACGCAACTGGATTGACGCGAGTGACTTTGACATGGATACTCCTGATTGGGGTCATATCCGGTTCTTCTGAACCGATGTATTAGTACTTGTTTGGTAACGGTATGCGCCCTTTGTAACATCTTAACCATGGCATGTCAGCAGGCAATCAAGATCTATGAAAAATACACAAGCCCTTGAATATCTCTCCTCGTCACGCAACCGCCGTTTACTGCGTCTGCTGGTCGCGGCAATGTGCTTTTTAACCGTTACCTGGCTGGCCTTTAATACCAGCTTTCGCTCTCATCAGCTGTTACACACTAATGCTGATCACACAGGTCGTAGCCTGACTAAACAACTGGCGCTGAATGCTGCTTTGCCGCTCAGCCGCATGGATACGCCACAGCTCAGGGCTTTGTGTAACCACCTCGCCAGTGACGAATTTGTACTGTCAGTCAGGCTCTACAATCAACAAGGCCAATTTATTATCGGCAACGATGGCCAGGATGCACCACCAGAAATAACCGACTTGCCCCGCCATTTAGCCGGGCTGACTCAGTCTAAGCAGCCGATTGTTGAGCCCATTTATGATACGGAGCAACAACCCATAGGTTTTGTCAGCGTCGAGTATTTAACCGAATCTGCCATGGCAGAAAGTCACCGCCATTTCCACGAACTCGGTCGCGTGGTGCTGCTGATGCTGGCTATTGCCTGTATTTTTACCTGGCAGATTGGCCGGGCCTTAAAGCGCTGGGAAGTGAAACGTCAGATCCGCAATAGCGTTGCTGATGAACAGTAGCATTGCCAGTAACCCTAAAAACCGGCATGGGCTATAAACTATTAAAAAGAAACAAAAAGTTAAAACTATTGACGTCAGGTAGAAATTAAAATAATGTTTTAACTGCGAGTTACCATAATGGGTAATTAGCATACCGCGCTGAGCAATTAAATTCGGCGTTGGTACAATTTCAAGTTTAAGGAAAATAAAATGAAATTACAGATCAAAAAGAAAAATATGAAGACGCTGTCTAATCTACGTAATTTAGATGCTCAGGCCACGCCAAATGTAGCAGGCGGAACGATTCAAACTCGTCCTGTTTCTTGCCAATACTGGTGCGGTAACAGACAGTCTGACTTTAACTGTAATACTGAGCCAGGCAGACACTGTGTAACAGACTAAGACAACACATAAAGTCTCACAAGAGGGGTGAGCCCCTCTTTGCAGCAATTATACCTATCATCCCAGTGCTAACGTATTCATCCAGGGCGTTATCTGCTTAATATTTCCTGCGACGTCTTGTAAATTACCTCTGCAATGTTTTGAGGGGGTTCTTTGCGAATGGCACACAAATGCTCAAACACCTCCACCACCCGTTTAGGTACATTCGGCTGTCCCTGATAACCTGCAAGCGGCATAGAAGGCGCATCGGTTTCCAACACGAGTGAGTCTAACGGCACTTGAGCCAGCGTAGTGCGGGTTTTTGCTGCCCGCGGATAGCTGATGGTGCCCCCCACGCCAAGTTTAAACCCCAGTTTGAGATACGTGTTGGCATCTTGCAGTGAGCCGGAAAAGGCATGAATAACGCCGCCGTTTTGGGGGGGCAGTTGCTTAAAAGCCGCTGCCAGCAGATGATGGCTTTTGCGGTGATGGACAATCAGCGGCAACTTAAGCGCATTGGCCAGCGCAATATGCTCAATAAACAATTGCTGCTGTGCGGCGATGTCCTCCACCATGGCATCAATTCCACACTCACCTATGGCCACCAGCTCTGGGCTATGCTGGTGTGCAAGTGCGGCCAGTTGCGCCATATCACCCGCTTTATGCTGCGCCATAAAATACGGATGCAGCCCAAAAGCGATTTTGATGCCAGGGTACTGCTGCGCAAAAGCAGGCAAAGTACGACACTGCGCCAGGGTCACGCCCGGCACCACACAGCGCTCAACGCCCAGCGCCTGCGCATCAGCCAGATGCTGTTGCAACTGGTCTGTGAGCTCATCAAAATCCAGGTGGCAGTGGGTATCAATAAAGCGCATAAGGCACGGCACTATGGATTCAGACGCTCAACCTGCCACTGTCCGCTGACGTCTTTACGGTACATAAAACGGTCGTGCAGACGGTGCTCTCCCCCTTGCCAGAACTCAACCTGGTGCGGCTTAACACAGTAACCGCCCCAGAAATCCGGCAGCGGAATATCGCCTTTGGCAAACTTGGCTTTCATGCTGTTAAAGGTTTGCATCAGGGCCTGACGCGAAGACACCGGACGCGACTGTTGTGATGCCCAGGCAGCCAGCTGGCTTTCCTTGGGACGAGACAGAAAGTACTTCGCCACTGCGGTGGTTGGCAGCGGCTCGGCCTCACCGTACACAATGACCTGACGCTCCAGATTGTGCCAGGGAAAGTGCAATGAGATTTTGTTATTGCCTTTGAGCTCCTGAGCCTTACGCGACCCGGTGTTGGTGAAAAACACAAAGCCGTTATCGTCCACCTGCTTGAGCAACACAATACGCTGCGACGGCTGACCGTGTTCATCTACCGTGGCCACAACCATGGCAGTCGGATCGCTGAGGTTGGCATCCACCGCTTGTTGCAGCCAGCGTTCAAACTGCACTATCGGGTTGTCATCCAGCTTCTCGCGGGAGAGGCCGTCTTTGGTATATTCGCGACGAATATCATCAAGTTTCATGGTGGTCATTCCTTATATAACACAAAAGGCCGCAACGTTGCGGCCTTAGTCTAGCATGTAATGGACTGGGTGAGCTGCATGATATCACCCGGAGCTTACATCTGCTCCATCACCTCGATGCCCAGCAGCTCCAGACCTGTGTGCAGTGTTCTGGCAACCAGATTACACAGCAACAGTCGGCTTTCGCGTACCTCAGCAGCCACATCGTCTTTGAGGATTGGACAGGCTTCGTAGAAAGTCATGTACAGACTTGCCAGCTCGTACAGATAACCACACAATACGTGCGGTGTTGCTTCGCCGATCATCAAGTCTAACACTTCTTCCAGTTGCAAAAGCTTGAGCGCCAGCGCCTTTTCCTGTGGCTCAACAATGCTGATGCTGCCACCGAGTGCGGCACTGTCTACACCAGCTTTGCGGAAGATACTGCGCACTCGGGTATAAGCATACTGCAAATAAGGGGCCGTAGCGCCTTCAAAGCTCAGCATGGTATCCCAATTGAAGATGTAATCACTGGTACGGTGCTTCGATAAGTCCGCGTATTTTACCGCACCGATGCCCACTTTACGGGCGATTTCAGCACGGGCTTCTTCACTCAGCTCAGACGCGCGGTCAGCCAGTTTTTCGCTGGCACGGCTGACGGCTTCATCAAGTAGCTCAGCCAGCTTCACCGTGCCGCCGGTACGGGTCTTGAATGGCTTACCATCGCTGCCCATCATAGTACCGAACGGACAGAACTCATAGCTGGTTTCGTCGCGCAGCAAACCGGCCTTACGGGCAGTCAGCTCAACCTGATTAAAGTGCAGGCTCTGACGCGCATCAACAAAGATCAGGATACGCTCGGCACCCAGCTCATTAGAGCGATAGTCACAGGCCGCCAGATCGGTTGTGGCATACAGGAAACCACCGCCAGATTTTTGCACGATAAACACCGACGGCTCACCATCTTTGTTTGCCAGCTCATCCAGGAACACCACCTGCGCGCCCTGATCTTCAACCGCAATGTTTTTCTCTTTTAGCAGCTCGATAATACCGGCCAGGCGATCGTTGTAGGCACTTTCGGCCATGATGTCGTCGCGAGTCAGCGTTACATTGAGCTTTTTGTACACTTCTTCAGAGTGCTTCACTGAGGTGTCGATAAACAGCTGCCACAACTTCTGACAGTGCGCATCGCCGCCTTGCAGCTTAACCACGTAATCACGTGCTTTGTCTGAGAAACCTTCTTCGTCGTCAAAACGCTTCTTAGCGTCACGGTAGAAAGTTTCTAAATCGGCCAGGGCCACATTTTCCAGGTCAATGCCTTGTGCCAGCATGTCTTCCAGATGGGCGATCAGCATACCGAACTGAGTACCCCAGTCACCCACGTGGTTCTGACGTGTGACTTTGTCACCACGGAACTCAAGAGCGCGCACCACCGCATCACCAATGATGGTTGAGCGCAGGTGACCTACGTGCATTTCTTTGGCCAGGTTTGGCGATGAGAAGTCCACCACCACGTTTTTTGCCTGAGCGTGCTCAGCTACGCCCAGCTTGGCATCCTGATTAGCCGCTTCCAGGCTGGTTGCCAGGAACTCAGGCTTCAGGTGGATATTGATAAACCCCGGGCCGGCAATTTCAGTTTTTGCAGCCAGGTCGCTGACCTCCAGATTATCGATGATCTTCTGTGCCAGCTCACGCGGGTTGGTTTTCAGTGCTTTTGCGGCGCCCATTGCGCCGTTGATCTGATAGTCACCAAACTGTGCGCGGGTGCTTTGCGTGACCGCCGGGTTAGTGCCTTCAGGGATCCCTGCCGCGGCCATCGCAGACAGAGCTTTTTCAATCAGAATACTTTTAATGTTCATTGTGTTTCCTTTGGGTCAGTGCCTGCGTGTGCACTGAGCAAACATCATCGGCGCCCTCAGGCGCCGGCATAAAACGCGGCTAGTTCAGTTAAGCGAACGGGCGGGCCGGACTCACCAGCTTAAGGTAAGCCCATGGCTCAAATCAACCCGCCCCCTTACTTTTGCGGGCATTTAACAGCCCACAGTGTTTAGTGTTCACGCGTCTGATGGAATTGTACGTCCGGATAACGCTCCATCGACAGATTCAGGTTAACGCGACTTGGCGCGATATAAGTCAGGTTATCGCCCCCATCCAGTGCCAGATTCTGCTCACACTTACGGCGGAACTCGGCCAGCTTCTTCTCATCATCACAGTTCACCCAGCGCGCCGTCTGCACGCTAATGCTTTCATAAATGGCATCCACGTTGTACTCAGACTTCAGACGAGCCACAACCACATCAAACTGCAGCACACCAACCGCGCCTACGATCAGGTCGTTGTTGATCAGCGGACGGAACACCTGCACCGCACCTTCTTCAGACAACTGTACCAGACCTTTCAGTAGCTGCTTTTGCTTGAGCGGATCTTTAAGACGAATACGACGGAACAGCTCAGGGGCAAAGTTCGGGATACCGCTGAACTTGAGCTTTTCACCCTGAGTGAAGGTATCACCAATCTGGATAGTACCATGGTTGTGCAAACCAATGATGTCACCGGCAAAAGCTTCCTGTGCACGCTCACGATCACCGGCCATAAAGGTCACGGCATCTGAAATGCTCACCTGCTTACCGAGGCGTACATGGTTCATTTTCATGCCCTGCGTGTATTTACCCGACACGATACGCATAAAGGCGATACGGTCGCGGTGTTTCGGGTCCATGTTGGCCTGAATTTTAAATACAAAACCGGTGAACTTCTCGTCGTCGGCGCTCACTTCACGCTCGTCCGTCTGACGCGGCAGCGGTGATGGTGCCCACTCTGTCAGGCCATCAAGCATATGGTCTACACCAAAGTTACCCAATGCAGTACCGAAATATACCGGTGTGAGTTCGCCGCTCAGGAATAACTCTTTGTCGAATTCATGTGAGGCACCAATGACCAGTTCCAGCTCTTCACGCAGCTGCTCTGCCAGGCTTTCGCCGATGGCGGCATCTAAGTCTGCGTTGTCGAGCCCCTTAATGGTGCGGACGTCCTGAATGGTGTGGCCCTGACCAGTTTGATACAAAATGGTCTCGTCGCGATGAATGTGGTAAACGCCTTTAAATTCTTTACCACAGCCAATCGGCCAGGTAATGGGCGCGCACATGATGTTCAGTTCGGTCTCAACTTCATCCAGCAGCTCCATCGGGTCGCGGATATCACGGTCCAATTTGTTCATGAAGGTCACGATAGGCGTATCACGCAGACGAGTGACTTCCATCAGCTTACGAGTTCGATCCTCAACACCTTTAGCGGCGTCAATTACCATCAGGCACGAGTCCACAGCGGTCAGGGTACGATAGGTATCTTCCGAGAAGTCTTCGTGTCCCGGCGTATCCAGCAGGTTTACCAGGCTGTCGTTGTACGGGAATTGCATCACCGATGTGGTGACCGAGATACCCCGTTCTTTTTCCATGTCCATCCAGTCTGACTTTGCATGCTGGTTGGAACCACGACCTTTAACCGTACCGGCTTGTTGCAGGGCCTTACCGAACAACAATACTTTTTCTGTGATGGTGGTCTTACCCGCATCCGGGTGCGAGATGATAGCGAAAGTACGTCGCTTATTTATTTCATTGAGGAAAGTCTGATCTGCCATTAGTCAATTCTTTTGGTTATACGCGGATCCATACATGCTGCGCAAAGTGTGCGCACGACACTTTGCAGGGTCATCCGGCGGGTTCATTTTTAATCGTGCACTATTTTCGCCGATCTTGGCACTTTTAACAATCAATGAAGGCAAGTTCAATCAGGATTTCGCGCAACACTAGGCCAATTCGATTCTGTACGTCCCTAATGATGTGAATATTTTTTGAATAAAATGACGTAACTTAATATCGTCTGGTAGGATAGTTCCCAATTTCAGAAAAAGACATAACGATATGAACAACAAGCTTTTTGTAATACCTAAACCGAATCCCAATGCAAAACTCAGACTCTTCTGTTTTCCCTATGCCGGGGGCTCTCCAGCGATCTATATGCCCTGGAGTAATGAACTGCACCCCGATGTAGAGCTGGTATTGCTACAGTTCCCCGGCCGAGGTGCTCGCATGGGAGAAGCGGCCCATGTTGACATGCAGCGTAAAGTCGACGAACTACTTGCACATCAGCCGTTTCTGACCGAGAAACCTTATGTTCTGATGGGGCACAGCCTGGGCAGTCGGGTTATTTTTGAAACCACTAAACATCTGGCCAAACGAAATGCGCCTCTGCCACGTCACCTCATCGCTTCAGGCAGCCGCGCCCCTCATACGTCCTCAGATAAAGAGCGGATCCACAACCTGCCTCACGACGCCTTTGTAGCTGAGTTATATAAGCTCAACGGGACCCCTAAGGAGCTGCTGGAACACAAAGAACTGATGGAGTTGCTGCTGCCCTTACTCAGAGCCGACTTTCAGATTGCCGAGTGCTATCAGGGCGAAGCAATTGCCCTGCCTTGCCCAATCACCGTATTCCATGGGTATGATGATAGTGATATCAGCTCTGAACAACTGCATGGCTGGCAAGACCTTAGTGACCACACTATTGATATTCACTACTTCCATGGCGATCACTTTTTTATTAATCAGTGTCGCGATGAGGTGATCCGAGCGGTTAATCAGGTGCTCAGTAAAATACTGTAGTGGCGCTTGCCAAAACACCTCTGCTAACCAATGATAAACATACCTGTTTACCTGTAGGGATTGAATATGGAAGGCTTACTTCATGCGCTTAGCCTCAATGGTCAGGGTGGCGCGGTGCCTGTCACTGACCTGGCACAGGCACTCCAAGACGAACAGCCAATGTGGTTGCATTTCGACTATACCTGTGAGGCCGTACAACACTTTCTCAGCCAGCTAGATTGCTTACAGGAGTGGGAATGGCAGGCACTACTTGCCGAAGAAACCCGCCCTCGCGTGACCCGGGCCAGTCAGGGCTTATTACTTTTTTTACGGGGCGTTAATCTAAACCCGAGGCAAAATCCCGAAGACATGGTTTCAGTCCGCTGTTTTGTCAGTAAAAACCTGTTGATCACCTGTCGTAAGCGAGTGTTGATCTCTATCGAAGATTTACGTGATGCCCTACTAGATGGTGCAGGTGCGCACACAATTAGCGACCTGACTTGTGCTTTGATTGATCGTCTGACACACCGTATGCAAGACACACTATGGCAGGTTGAAGAACAGCTGGACGAATTTGAAGAGCAACTGGATAAAGAAGAGTCTCAGCCTGACTACCATCAAATTACCCTGCTGCGACGCCAGGTGATCTCATTAAAGCGTTATATTAAACCGCAGCGCCAGGCAATCTATGACCTGATCGATACCAAGGTAAGCTGGCTCAGCCTTGAACAGCGGCGGTTATTGGGTGAAGCCAACAATACCCTGAGCCGCTACATTGAAGAACTCGAAGCCAGTATAGAACGCGCGCAGGTACTACAACAAAGTATCGCCAACCAGCTCAATGAACAACTGAACCAGCGCATGTATATCATGTCTGTCGTCGCCGCTTTGTTTTTGCCATTGGGCTTTTTAACGGGTTTGTTAGGCGTAAATATTGGTGGCATCCCCGGCACAGAGAACCCCTGGTCATTCACTGTCTTTGTGATTTCACTGGTGGTATTGACGGTCGCGGTTGCGGTACTTTTTAAACGTAGAAAGTGGATTTAAGCGTTTGATATGAAATTAGAAAGTGAGAAGCTTAAAATGGCGCTCTCGCTAGGGATCGAACCTAGAACTTGGCCTCCGGAGGGCCACGTGATATCCATTTCACCACGAGAGCAGCATCTTAGTGGTGCCAATAATAATCATATCGAGCAGCAAATACCAGTCATTGTTGTCTATATGCTTAATTTATGGTCTAAAACTGGAAAAAAGACTTCACATAGAGCGAAATTCGCGATATTTAACTATGCTTAGAACAATAACAATAATGACGACCTGTTAATACAAGGGAAATTGGTCTTCCTGTATTAACATGACATCATCTGAGAGGACCGTATTATGACTCCAATGACCACTGAACAAGTTGCTGAATTTTTAGATGTTAAAGTGGAGCGCGTCAGACGACTGGCACGCGAAAACCTTCTGGTTGCCAAACAACAGGACGACCAGGGCGAACCGATTTTTGATAAAGAAGACGTAGAAAAGTATAAAGAACTGGCACAGCGGTTGGGAGGTATTTAGCCCCACGAAAGGCTCCCCCTCTTTTTTCCACTTGCTTCGTTATCAGCCTGTTCTATTGCCCGAATGGTTTCGGGCTGACATGACTGAGCGAAGCAACTAATCCCGCCAGGCTATTTGTTGTACCAATAAAGGGCTTATATACTGTTCTAGTCCACGCTGCTGATACCAGCCGATACTCAGTAACAGATAAACCTGAACATAGCACTTGAGCTTGTCTTGGGCATAAGCAGGCATAGCGATGTCCGCCAGTGTATAATACTGATTCAGCATGGCATTACCCTGGTGTACGGTCAGTGAAAATGACGCACACAGAGCTGCTAAATCAAAATACCGGTCATTGTACTGCGCGTATTCAAAATCGATAAACACTGGCCCCTGCGCCGTCGCCAATATATTATCCCTGACCAAGTCATTGTGGCAAAAACAGATATCTGCCTCAAACTGAGCCAACTGCGAGCACAGTTGCGCAGCATATGCAGACTGCGCCAACACCTGCCCCGCCTCAGTCAGGACGGCATTCAAACTCAGAAGCCCGATCTCAGGTAATACAAACTGATGTAATGTGTGAAGCCTCGTTAATAGCGCCTCACTGAGACTGATAGCCTCATCACTCTGCGTAACAAATTCAAACAAAGCCAGCCGGGTATGGGCATCATAGACGACCGGAGATTGCGCCACGCCAATCTTTGCCAGCTGACGTTGCGCATCCAATGCCATTGTGGGCAGCGCATTTGAATAACGCTTAAGCAGATAGCTTTGCTGCCCTACCTCCAGGTAGTAATTCTTATTACTTAACCCTTTATCGAGTGGTCGTAAAGTACGGATTGAAGCATCCTCAAAGACCAGCCTGAGTAAGCCTTTGAGTTGGGCATCACAAAACGGCAAGCGGCTTACCCTCTTTGTTTTGATGGACCTCGTACCAGCGTACATAGCCCCAACAGACCATCACGGTATAGAAGCCGAACAGCACCAGCGTGGGATAATAGCCCTTGAGGTAGTACAGATACATGGACGCGGCATCGATCACCACCCAGTACAACCAGTTCTCCAGTACCTTGCGGGCAACAAGATAAGTTGTAACCACAGCAAAGCAAGTCGTCAGGCTATCCAGATAGGCCAGTTCAGCATGAGTATAATTGTCCATGACATACCCTATCGCCAATGCCACAACTAAAGTGATCAGGATAATTGCGGCATGTCGCAATAAGGACCAGGACACTATGGGCAATGATTTATCCTGCCTGCCACTGCGCCACATCCACCAACCAACCACCGCCATAAACATGTAGTAAAAGTTAAGCAATGATTCCATCAGCAAGGCACCGTTCCAGTACATCACGGTATAAATAAATGTACTAACAAATGCCGCTGGCCAGCACCAGGAGTTTTCCCGAATTGCCAGTAACAAGTATGCCGCGGATAAAATAACTGCCAGGTATTCCCACATCGACATAGCGGTAAACCCGGCCAGAGTTTCAGTAAGCCACTGCATCATGATTGAGGTGACAGATCGCCACTGATAAATTTACAGACAAACACTATTTTACCGAACTGTTCAAATGAGTGCTTCATTTGCTTAGACAATACTGCCATCAGTACATCATAGTCGCCAAACACTTGGGTAGACATGGTATTTGTTACTACTTTGAGTTCCGGGTGCTGATTCAGCCGCTCAATAAAATCTTTGATAAAAGGAATATAGTCCGAGTGTAGTGGATATTTGCTGATCTCAACAGAGAGTTGCATAGCAGAGTCCTCGCCAGAGTAATAAAGGAGTTAGTTGCTTAGATTGTTTAAATTACTACCACCGTCTGTCAATGTAAGAGGCCGGTAGTTGATCCAATCCTGCTGATAGGAAATCTTATTGTCCGAGTTAAAATGCAACACGGTTGTAAATCGTCAGGGCCCCAGTTCCCGCCCTTCATACATAAAGCGGACGTAGGTCCCACGAATAACAGCACGTCTTTGCTGCTCGTTGACGATCACCTCGTCCAGCGTAAAGGTTTGTTCACCATCCAGAATTTCTACATTTCCCGCTGACCAGTTAAAAAACTCAGCCAGCGCCTGCTTATCTTTGACAGCAAACCCATAGATCATATCTTCAAGCTGCACATCATCGGCATAATAAGACAGAAAGTGTTCAAAGTCCTGACGCGCCTGATAGGTGGCGATATAGTTATTTATTTGCTGTTGAAGCTCACTGGGATGGTGCGTTTGCTGGGCGCCGTTTGAGGTCATACTACAGCCCATAGCCAGCATAGTGATCGATAAGATCAGACACAAAAAGACATGAGTTTTAAATGATCCGCGCAAACCTACCTCCGAGTGTGAGCATCTATCAGGTATCAACCCCGAAATAATACCACACCCGGATTGGATGATCTGTGTTGGCAAGCAACTATGTGCCAACAATCCCCAATGGTTTTGCACTTTCCCAGGCACCCCGGGTAAAGTCTGGGATGGTCACTGACTCACTGCGATTTGCAACTGACTGGGCCGACAAGGGCGAAATCACTGACCATGCGGCGCCATCATAGACATCCTGATCCAGTGGCTCGCCATTGCGTAAACAATAAATCATCCGCCAGAACATCAAAAAGTCCATGCCACCATGACCGCCATTGCGCTCGGCTTCTGCCCCCATCTTCAGCCATAAGGGGTGATCATATTTGGCATACCAGGCACTCATATCCTCATCCCACTCATGGAAAGACTTGGTGCCCCCCTGCTCCAGCGCAATGCGATTCGGGAACCCGGCAAACACGCCATTGGTGCCCTGGATCAGGTTATGTCGGGAGTAAGGGCGCGGCGTCGTCGTATCGTGCTGGATCATGATAGAACGCCCTTTAACCGTTTTTACCAAAGTCGTATTCATATCACCAGCCACATATTGCCATTGATTGCGCTGATGGCCCGGTTCAAATTCACGCGCAGCATAAGCAGCCCGGCCCAGTGCCGGTGAGCTCATTGAGGTTAAATAATCAAACCGGTCGCCCCGATTGATATTCATATACTGAGAAACCGGCCCCAGACCGTGGGTAGGATAGAGATTGCCGTTGCGTTTAGTGTGCCACTCAGTGCGCCAGGAGCCGGTTTTATGCTCCAGCTCTTTCATCTGCCAGCGCAGCTCATGAATATAAGCCGCTTCACCATGTAACAGTTCACCAAACAGGCCCTGCCGCACCATATTCAGTACCATCAACTCATCACGGCCATAGTTGACGTTTTCCATCATCATACAGTTTTTCTGAGTACGCTCTGCGGTATCAACCAGTTGCCACATTTCTTCGACCGTCAGGGCCAGTGGCACCTCGACAAAGGCATGCTTACCACTTTCCATGGTATCCACAGCCATAGGGGCGTGCCAGCGCCATGGAGTTGAAATGATAACGATATCAATATCATCCCGGGCAAGCATTTCCCGATACGCTAATTCAGACCCCTGATACAACGCAGGCGCTTTCACCCCGCGCTCAGCGAGGTAGTTTGCTGAGCGCTGTAACACTTCATCATGGGTATCACACAAGGCAACAATCTCAGCCCCGTCAATGTGGCTCATGCGTTTAACATGACCATAGCCCCGCTGGCCTACCCCAATAAAACCGACACGAACCACATCCATTTTTGGTGCTATCAGCCCAATGACTGATTTACCCTGGCGCTTAGGCACAGTTTGCAACGGATCAGCTTTGCTCTGCACACACCCTGAGACCACGCCTGCGGCCGCCGCAACTCCGGCAGCTTTAAGGAAATCCCGGCGATTTAAATTTGTCATTATTATTATCCTCGAAGATACTTCCCCTGAACGCTAACGGATTGTACACAGAGTTGCAAAAGCGTTGCGACAAATAGATATTTAATCGGTACAAAGCGATGTTCGAGATGCCTGTATCGGCGCTGTAGGTATTTCAGGC
Organism: Pseudoalteromonas rubra; assembly: GCF_005887095.1. Classification (GTDB taxonomy): domain Bacteria; phylum Pseudomonadota; class Gammaproteobacteria; order Enterobacterales; family Alteromonadaceae; genus Pseudoalteromonas; species Pseudoalteromonas rubra_E. Next base: position 97,955 of record NZ_PNCI01000018.1, read on the forward strand.
ATAAAAAAAGCGCCTGACGACGCTTTTTTACCGGTTAAAACTCAGGCGGCATCAATAATATGACCCAACTGAACCTGTTTCGCGACGATATCCTGATACAAGGCAAACTGGTTTCTCGCACGTTGTAAGTTATGCTCAGAATGCTTTGTGGCGAAATAATTATCTCCATCCAGATAGTCGGTAAGAAAGCGTAAACCAATCATAAGCGGCATGACTTTCGCACCAAGAATAAAACTGTGCTTTTCTGTGTCAGTCAGGCTTGCTGACAGAGGTCCTTTATAACCTTTCACCAGCGCAGCAAAAATCTCTTCTCGCACCCTAACATTTGCCAGGTTAGTCGAATCCTCAGCTTCCGGAGAGCAGAAGGTTCTGACCATATCACCAAAATCATAGAGCCAATAACCCGGCATACAGGTATCGAGATCAATGACGGCTCGTGCTTTGTTTGATTCTGAACAGAACAGCATATTGTTGATCTTGGTGTCGTTATGACACGCTCTCAATGGTAATTGCGCTTCCACATTGGCCACCTCTTGTGCAAGTGAAAATTGCGCGCGACAGAACGCAATTTCTTCCTGACACATGGCTGCACGTCCCTGCGGATCGCGACTGAGAACGTCTTCAAACATCTCAATGCGCATTGCCAGATTGTGAAAATCGGGGATCACATGATGGAGCTGGGTTGCATCAAAATCATCCAATGCAGATGCAAACTGACCAAAAGCATTCGCTGCAACTGCCGCTTTCTGTTCACTGTCGACGACATCTTCACTGTAACTGCCACCAATAAACTCTAACGCCCGCCAGACTTCGCCCTCAATATCCACCAGGTAGTCGCCACTGACTGTAGATACATGACGAATGATAGCTAACTCGTAGCCTCCATCTTTGGCCTTATTTTCCAGATGCTGCTCGATTTTTCTCGCATTTTTGACTAATTGCTCGGGCTCTGGAAAAACAACTGTATTGAGTTTTTGCACAACCAAAGCGCGCTGCTTATTTTTTAGCAACATCGTTGTATTGATATGTCCATTGCCAATAGGACGAAGAGAAACAGAGTCTCCATGCAGACCAAATTGCTGCGACAAGACTTCTGCAATTGCGCGATTTTTCATTATAACCTCATTGCCACTCTCAATACTGTGACAGGTGATAGGCTCATCCGTGACGTAGTTCATATAATAATCCTGAGACTCTCTTTAATTCTTCTTTGTAAGTGATACCAAACCAGCGATCACAGGCACGATGCACACGCACTCTGAGCAGGCCCTGCTGCATACAGCTTTGGATACAGTCAGGCAAATAATACTCGCTTTTGACATCGCTGTCATAATTTTCTATAAACCGACAAAACTCGACTTCAAGCTGGGTTAATAACCTCTGCGTTACGCCCCAACAAGTCATCGATGCCAGCGCAGTTGTCGGTAAAATAACCCGTCCGCCCTCGGGAGAGTTACCCGACAGACCTTCAGCCCCCCGCTGAATATCCAGATATTCAACGACTTCTGTTAACCAGCCATTGTGAGTTTGGCATATTCCTCGATTTACGCCACCTTGATGTGACAAGGTTTGCTCTAATGGGTAGCCGACAATGGCCATGTCACTTTGCTCTGGCTCTGCAAAGTGACAAACCAGTTGCTTAAAAGCACCAGGACCGTAATAGTCATCTGCCGTTATCACAATGGCAGTGCCTGGGATATGAGGTTTTGCACACAGCAGTGCATGGCCGGTTCCCCAGGGCTTCTGACGTAATTGTGCTTTGCCGTTAAAGCGCGGTGGCACATCCATGATGGCTTGTTCAACAAGCTCAACCTGCAGTTCGCACGAGAGCCGCGGTAAAATTTCCTGCTCTATCAGAGGCCTAACCTGTTGGTTAATGACTAGCACGACGTGACGGATCCCGGCTGCATGTGCATCCTGAATACTCAGTTCCATAATGGTGCAGTTAAAGTCTGGCAATACCGCAACTTGCTTATTACCGCCAAACCGCTTACCCAGGCCCGCAGCCAGGATCACCAGAGTCGGTTCCTTCCCAGTGTACATAGACAATTTCCAGCCAATCAAAATTTAAACGGCTAGTGTACATAGCTTCGCCACAAAATAAAAGTCGTTGTAAAAAGTGAGATAACAGGTACATGTTAAAAACGCTGAATAACACCCGCGCATTGACATATAAACAACTGATAAAGTTGAATAAAATAGATTTTCAATGCGAATAAAATCCAGCATCTATTCGCACCGCACTCTCAAAAATGAACAGAAAGTTCCACATAGCGGAACAATTAGTTATGAAACTTTTGGCACAGGTATTTAGTTTCAAGAAATTCCTGAAGCCCTTCTCTGGCTCCTTCGCGCCCCAGACCAGATTGCTTCATCCCACCAAACGGTGCAACCGGATTCGAAATAGCCCCCTCATTAATGCCAACCATGCCATATTCAAGCGCCATCGACATCCGATGGATCTGAGACACATCATGAGAATAGAAATAAGCAGCAAGTCCTTCATTGACCGCATTGGCCTGACGGATAACGGTCTGTTCGTCACTGAATGCAATGATGCTGACAACCGGCGCAAAAATCTCCTGATGGTAAATGTCCATCTTTTCGGTCACATCAAGCAAAATGGTCGGTGCCATAAAGTTGCCGGCTCCGTCCACTCCCTTATAAATCCGTTGAGCCCCTTTGCTAAGCGCATCCTCAATCAACTTCTGCGCCTTGTCTTTAGCCCTTTGGTTAATCAGAGGCCCGATATCGGAATTCGCCTCTAACCCGTCGCCGACCACCAGTTTGGCAACCGCCTCAATGAGTGCATTGGTAAACGCCTCTTGTATATCCTGATGGACAAAAACCCGATTGGCGGCCACACAGGTTTGCCCGCCATTTCGAAACTTAGCCACCATCAAGCCTGCCACCGCCTCACTGATATCAGCACTGGAAAAAACAATGAAGGGCGCATTGCCGCCCAACTCCATTGAGGTCCGTTTTACCGTGTCGGCACTGTGTGCCAGTAGTTTTTTACCCACTAATGTGGAGCCGGTGAAAGTCAGCTTACGCACCACAGGGTTTGCCAGTAAGGGGGCTACCAGCGCCTCAGCATCATCGGTTACCAGAACCTGAAAAGCGGCATCTTCAAACCCAGCTTCTAACGCTAATTTGGCCAAAGCAATGGCGCTCAAAGGCGTTTCTTCTGACGGCTTAAGAATAAAGGGGCAACCCGCAGCATAAGCCGGTGCCACTTTGCGCGTGATCATAGCCAATGGAAAGTTCCAGGGCGTGATCCCCAGCACCACACCAACGGGCTGCTTTATCGTTGTCAGCTGGTGCGAGGGACTGTGCGATGGGATCACTTCGCCATAAGCACGTCTAGCCTCCTCGGAAAACCATTGAACAAAACCAGCTGCGTATTTGACTTCAGCCTGCGCTTCACGAAGCGGCTTGCCCTGCTCTTTGGTCATTAGCTCAGCAAGCGCCGCTTCATTGTCCAGAATAAGCTGATGCCAACGCGCCAACACCTCAGCCCGCTGCTGGGCAGGGCGCTGTTTAAGGGTATCAAAACAAGCTTGTGCAGCACTCAGTGCGTGCTCTGCCGCCTCGTGATCGGCAATGGAAACAGTCGCGATGGGCACATCGTTGGCCGGGTTATGTACCGTTAACTGCCGCTGTGATTGCCAGGGACTGCCATTCACCAAGGAGTGGCTTTGTTCGGTGATAAGTGTCATAGCAAACGCTCCTTCCATAACTGAACAGGGCCGCTAAATGCGGCCCTGTCGTGACAAAGATTAATGCTCTTCGTTGACGATATTGAGGTTGTATTTGGGGATTTCCACAACCAGGTCTTCGTCGGCAATCACCGCCTGACAACCCAGCCGGGATTCAGCTTCCAGCCCCCACGCTTTGTCCAGCATATCGTCTTCCAGTTCGTCGCTTTCTTCAAGCGAGTCAAACCCTTCACGGATCACCACGTGACAGGTCGTACAGGCACAGGATTTTTCACAGGCATGGGGAATGCTGATACCATTTTTCAGCGCCACATCCAGTACAGTTTTGCCTGACTCAGCTTCAATGGCTGCGCCTTCCGGGCAAAGTTCTTCATGGGGTAAAAAGATAATCTGTGGCATATTACACCTCGTCTACCGACTGACCTTGCAGTGCGTGTTTAATTGATACATCCATACGGCGTGATGCAAACTCACTGCTTGCCTCATCCACCTGTTCGATTGCCGCTTTGATCGCTTGTGGATCCGTGGCCGTTAATCGTGCGTTATCAAGCCCGGCCATCGCATCGCGCAATGCCGTCAACTCTTGCTCATTAAGCAGCGCGCTGTCGGTCGCCAGTGAGGCTTCCAGTGCTTCCAGTACACGCAGCGCTTCAACCTGCTGCTCTTTAAGCATACGTGCCTGCATATCTTCTTTGGCATTACTCATTGAGTCTTTGAGCATCTGTGCAACCTGGTCATCGCTCAGACCAAACGACGGCTTAACCTGGATCTCAGCCTGTACCTCAGTGGATTTCTCCATTGCAGACACACTCAGCAAACCGTCCGCGTCCACCTTAAAGGTTACGCGAATATGTGCCGCTCCTGCCGCCATTGGCGGAATGCCTTTAAGGCTGAACTTAGCCAAAGAGCGACAGTCATCAACCAGCTCACGCTCGCCCTGCAACACATGCAGCGACATGGCCGTCTGACCATCTTTAAAGGTGGTAAATTCCTGCGCACGGGCAACCGGAATGGTGGTATTGCGGGGGATGATCTTCTCAACCAGCCCGCCCATGGTTTCCAGGCCTAAAGACAATGGCAAAACGTCCAGCAACAGCATATCCGAATCAGGCTTGTTGCCGATCAGAATATCTGCCTGAATTGCGGCGCCCAGTGCAACAACCCGATCCGGGTCAATCGACGTCAATGGGGGCTTAGCAAAGAAAGTTTCGACGGCGCTGCGGATCACAGGCATGCGGGTTGAACCACCCACCATCACCACTTCCAGCACTTCTTCTTTTTCAACGCCCGCATCTTTGAGCGCGCGGCGACAAGAACGCAATGTCTTCTTAACCAGTTCCTCTGCCAGGTCAGCAAACTGTGCTTGGGTCATGGTCACGGTGAATTCCTGCTCGCGCACAGGCAACTTCACGTTCACTGTTTCATAGCTGGTCAGCGCTTCTTTACACGCCTTAGCTTTGTTGATGAACAGGCGCAGCTCTTTGGCAGTCAGGTCGGTTAATCCGGTTTGCTGTTTAAAAGTATTCACCAATAGCGCATCAAAGTCGTCACCGCCCAGGCTTGAGTCGCCGCCGGTGGCCAGCACTTCAAATACGCCTTTATTCAGCCGCAGGATAGAAATATCAAAGGTACCACCGCCTAAGTCATAAACGGCAATCACGCCTTCCTGACCTGAATCCAGACCATAAGCGACTGCCGCAGCGGTTGGTTCATTCAACAGGCGCAATACTTTAAGACCGGCAATTTCAGCAGCATCTTTGGTGCTCTGACGCTGTGCATCATCAAAGTAGGCAGGCACAGTGATGACCGCACCCATCACATCCTCACCACCAAAGCTTTCAACTGCGCGCTGATGGAGTGATTTGAGTATTTCAGCCGATGCCTGAACTGGACTGACAGGACCGGCACAAGTCTGAACCGCCAGACTGCCTTGATGCTCAACAAAGGTGTAAGGCAGCTGACCATAGCTGCTGGCAATTTCTTCGGCCGTTTTACCCAAAAAGCGCTTTACTGAGATCAGGGTATTTTCCGGATCCAATGCGGCTTCTTGCTGCGCCGATTTACCAACGCTTACCTGTTCGCCATGATAACGAACCACAGAAGGCAACATCGCATCGCCATTGATATCCGTCAGGGTTTTGGTCTCACCACTTTGCACTGTGGCAACCAACGAATTGGTGGTGCCCAGGTCAATCCCGATGGCCAGTTTATGTTCATGAGGTGCCGCGCTCTGCCCCGGCTCAGCAATTTGCAATAATGCCATAATGCTCTTTCACTTTGGTGAAGCTGGTTGTCGCTGCATGTTGCAGCCACACCGTATCAATCAGTCGAACAGGCTGTCTTCAATTCTAGACAATTCGTCTTTCAACTTATAAACAAACTTGAGTTTGCGAATATGATCCGCCGCACGATTTAATTCAGTCTCGTCGTCACTCGCTAAAAGCTCACCCAGGCCAGCGCTATATTGCTGCTCCAGCTGTTTGGCTTGCGCTTCAAATGACTCGATTTCCGCTTCCGGATCGCCACTATGCTGAATGTCCTCCAACGCTTCACGCAGCTCCATTTGCTGCATCAAAAAGGCCGGATCCTGCAGGGTTTGTTGCTCAGCGCGAATATCCACACCACGCTCGCTCAGCATGTACTCAGCACGCTTTACCGGGTGCTTCAGCACTGCCAGCGCATCGTTGATCTCTGCGGTCTTTTGTACCGCCAATAGTTTTTCACGCTCGCCAAGGTGGGCAAACTTGTCCGGATGAACCGCGCGTTGCAGGTCAAGATAACGCTGATTTAAAACGCTCAGGTCAACTTGATAGCTGACAGGTAAATCGAATAATTCAAAATATCGCATACGCATCCAATACAGCAAAGCCCTACCAAGGCAGGGCTTTCTATTTTTTAATCACAAGAGAGATTAAACGGTGAAACTTTCGCCGCAGCCACACTCGTCCTTTTGATTCGGGTTATTAAACTTAAACCCTTCATTCAGACCTTCTTTGGTGTAGTCTAGCTCAGTACCGTCGATATACACTAGGCTCTTGGCATCGACGATGAGCTTGACGCCCTTTTCTTCAAACACCTCATCGCCTTCGTCCAGCTCATCGACAAACTCAAGTACATAGGCAAGACCTGAACAGCCGGTCGTTTTAATGCCGACTCTCAGTCCAATGCCTTTACCGCGGTTGGCCAAAAAAGTCTGTACTCGGCCTGCCGCCGACTCTGTCAGTGTCACTGCCATAGTTATCTCTTACTTCGCCTGTTTACTCTTGTAGTCTGCAATTGCAGCCTGGATCGCGTCTTCTGCCAGAATTGAACAGTGGATTTTCACTGGTGGCAACTCTAGTTCAGCGCTGATGTCGGTATTCTTGATTTCACCCGCTTCGTCAAGCGTCTTACCTTTCACCCATTCGGTGACCAGTGACGATGACGCAATGGCGCTACCACAACCATACGTTTTAAATTTCGCGTCTTCGATGATACCCTGATCCGATACTTTGATCTGTAGCTTCATCACATCGCCACAGGCCGGTGCGCCAACCATACCCGTTGCCACATTCGGATCGTTCTTGTCTAATGAACCAACGTTACGTGGGTTTTCCACGTGGTCAATTACTTTATTACTGTACGCCATAATTCTTTCCTCACTACCTGCCTATAGTATTAACTTGCTATACACGGATTTGCTTAATGGTGTGCCCATTCAACTGCATCTAAGTCCACGCCATCTTTGAACATTTCCCAAAGCGGTGACATCTCGCGCAGACGACCAATCGAGTCTTTGATGAGCTTAACGGTATAATCGATTTCTTCTTCAGTGGTAAAACGACCGATGCTGAAGCGGATTGAGCTGTGTGCCAACTCATCGTTGCGGCCCAGTGCGCGTAGTACGTAAGATGGCTCAAGGCTCGCAGAGGTACATGCAGAGCCAGATGATACGGCAATGTCTTTCACTGCCATCAGCAGCGACTCACCTTCAACAAAGTTGAAGCTCAGGTTAACAATGCCCGGTACTGACTGCTCAATCGCACCGTTGAAATACACTTCTTCCATATCCATCACGCCGTCCAGCAAACGCTTACGCAGCGTGCTGATGTGGGCATGATCTTTTTCGAAATCTTCTTTGGCAACACGGAAAGCAGCACCCATGCCCACGATTTGGTGGGTTGCCAGTGTACCTGAACGCATACCACGTTCATGGCCACCACCGTGCATTTGCGCTTCAAGACGTGCACGCGGCTTACGACGGACATACAATGCGCCAATGCCTTTAGGGCCATATACTTTGTGGCCAGAGAAAGACATAAAGTCTACTTTCAGCTGTTGCAGGTCGATCTGTACTTTACCGGCACTTTGCGCGGCATCGACGTGGAACATGATTTTGCGCTCACGACACATCTCACCGATGGTCGCGATATCCTGAATCACACCCAGCTCGTTGTTAACATGCATGACGCTGATTAGAATGGTGTCTTCGCGGATAGCAGCTTCTAGCTTTTTCAGATCCAGCAGGCCGTTTTCTTCCACTTCCATATAAGTGACGTCGAAACCCTGACGCTCCAGTTCACGACAGGTGTCCAGTACGGCTTTGTGCTCGGTCTTAACCGTGATCACGTGCTTGCCCTTCTTCTGATAGAAGTTAGCAGCACCTTTAATCGCCAGGTTGTTTGACTCCGTTGCGCCAGAGGTGAAGACAATTTCGCGCGGATCGGCGTTGATTAAATCAGCGATATCGTTACGCGCCTGGTCAATCAGCTCTTCTGCCTGCCACCCGAAACGGTGTGAACGTGAGGCTGGATTACCAAAATTACCATCCATTGTCAGGCACTGCATCATTTCGTCTGCAACACGCTGATCAACCGGAGTGGTCGCTGCATAATCTAAATATATCGGTAATTTCATTTCTTTCTCCGCTAGACGCCAGTTTACAGCTGGCAACTCACTTGAATATTCTCTAATTGCTTCATTGCACTGTTAACCCCATTGTCCTGACGTGTGGCAACAGACTGCACATCAGAATTGGCGACTAACTCGGCGAGGGAAATACTGTTTAAAAACTCTTCAATACGCATACTTAAGTCCGACCACAGTGTATGTGTCAGACAGCGCATGCCGCTCTGGCAGCCGCCACCTTCACCGTGACATCGGGTTGCATCTACGGATTCATCCACCGCAGCGATCACATCACCAACCGAGATAGTATGCGCGTCGCGGCCCAGCAAGTAGCCGCCACCCGGTCCGCGTACAGAGCTGACTAAGCCATGTTTGCGCAGGCGGGCAAATAATTGCTCCAGGTATGACAGGGAAATTTCCTGACGTTCGGAAATATCCGCAAGAGGCACGGGCCCAATATTTGCGTGTAGTGCGACGTCCAGCATCGCTGTCACTGCATATCTGCCTTTTGAAGTCAGTTTCATGCGTGCCCCCAGAAAAGTTATCAAGGCGCAAATTGTAATTACCTGACTAAGATAGTCAAGTATTAACCAACAACGAATCGCCCTGTACCATGCGGATAACACGTAGGTAGGTACTTACCTGACGTATTCAATCTGCGCTTATCGTAATACCTGACTAATTTCCTCAGGTATTACGGACATTGTAATTACCTGAGTAATTTAGTCAAGTATTTGCGCAAGAGATTATTGCAGCGCTTTGGCATATCTCATACCAAAACGCTAACTCTTTTATTTTATTGATTTATTTATTGAGCTTAAAATCCCACGCAGGATGTTTAATTCCTGATCTTCCGGACGCGCGCGGTTAAACAAGCGTTTTAGCTTGGTCATCACCATGCCTGGATGCTGTTTAATGATAAAGCCTGTGTCGTTCAGGGTCGACTCGAGGTGCTCGTAGAACAGCTCCATTTGCTCAGATGTCGGGTACTGAACATCGTCCTGCTCAACAGGTTGCTCCTGACGGTCAAGGTAGGTCATGCGGGTTTCATAAGCCAGTGTCTGCACTGCCATGGCCAGATTCAAAGAGCTATACTCCGGATTAGCCGGGATGCAAACGTGGTAATTGCACAGCTGTAGTTCTTCATTAGTTAAGCCACTGTTTTCGCGACCAAATACCAAAGCAACTGGCGTTTTCTCTGCACCATCAACGAGTTTTTGTGCGCATTCACGCGGACCAACCATAGGCCACGACAGCGTACGAGAACGTGCACTGGTCCCTATGGTCAGGGCACAGTCTGCAATAGCGTCTTCGAGTTTCTCTACTTGAACCGCATTACCCAGTACATCTGTTGCTCCGGCCGCCAATGCGCTGGCATGACTATCTACCTCACACGCTGGATCGACCAGATAGAGTTTCGATAACCCCATGGTTTTCATCGCGCGTGCAACCGAGCCGATATTGCCTGAATGGGAGGTATTAACCAATACAATGCGAATGTCTTCTAATGCCATGTCTTATGCCTCAGGAAAAAATAATGGCGGAGTTTAGCACAAACGCGAATTCGCCAGATAGTAAAATCAGGGCCAACCGCAAGTCGGTAGCAGAAAGGCTGGTAAAGCGTAAAATCATTCAACAAGAGCGACTCAATAGAACTGCCTGAATTTGAGTCACTTACTCGTATTGATTAAAAAAAGCACACTCTTTTTAGTGCAGGGTTATTTACTTTGCAGGAAAAATCGCTAGAATACGCCGGCTCAAAAATTTTAGTTCTTTTACAATTCAAAGGTAATGCTATGCATCCAATGTTAAACATTGCGGTACGCGCTGCGCGTAACGCGGGTAAGGTGATTCTACGTGCTTGTGAAAACATGTCTCAGGTTGAGACCTCACAAAAAGGCGCAAACGATTTCGTTACAAACGTAGACAAAGACGCGGAACTGGTTATCCGTGACACAATTTTGAAAGCCTACCCGGAGCACGCAATTGTCGGTGAAGAGCTTGGCCATACCGATGGCAAGCAAGCCGATTACCTTTGGGTTATTGACCCGCTTGATGGCACAACTAACTTCATCAAGGGCATTCCTCACTTCGCTATTTCTATCGCGCTGAAAGTTAAAGGCCGCGTTGAACAGGCCGTTGTATACGATCCAATCCGCGATGAACTATTTACAGCCTCGCGCGGTCAGGGCGCACAGTTAAACAGCAAACGTATTCGCGTTACTAAGAGTAACGAACTAGCGGGTTCTGTATTGGCCACTGGCTTCCCATTCAAGCAAAAGCACCACCTGGACGCTTACACTGAGGCCTTTAAAGCGCTATTTATCCAGACCACGGATATCCGTCGTGCCGGTTCAGCGGCGCTGGATATGGCCTATGTTGCTGCTGGTCGTATCGATGGTTTCTATGAAATTGGTCTTAAGCCGTGGGACACAGCGGCAGGTGAACTACTGATCAAAGAAGCGGGCGGTATGCTGATGGATTTCGCTGGCGGTACCAACTACAACAACAGCGGTAATATCGTTTGTGGCGCACCTAAGCTGTGTCAGGCTATTGTAAAAGAAATTCGTCCAGTGCTGACTGAGTCACTACTTAAGTAAGCACATTGGTATAAAAAACCCAAACAACTGTTTGGGTTTTTTTATGTCTGACGCTAAATGTGAGTTACTTGATTTCAACTCGGGCTGAGCGCATTACCACTTCATCATTCAACTCAATGCCAATACCGGGTGCTTCAGAGACCTTGAACACGCCTTTTTCTGGCTGTGGATCCTGAAGACACAGTTCCCGGTTCCACTTTTTGATCGCATAAGTATGATGCTCATGGATCAGGAAATTAGGAATGGCCGTTTCAAGGTGCAAAGAAGCCGCTGTCGCAACCGGGCCACCACAGACATGCGCCTGAATACGGATATCGAAAATGTCGGCGTAATCACAGACTTTTTTCGTCTCAGTAAAACCACCACACAGACCAATATCCGGCTGCAGAACATCAATACTTTGATCTTCAAAATAAGGACGCACATCCCAGCGATTATACAAACGCTCACCGCCGGCGATGGGTACCGCTGTTTTGTTAGCCACTTTGGCGTGCAAAGAATGGTTGAGATAATTAACCGGCTCTTCGTAATACATACAGTCAAACTCTTCTGCAATCTCAGCAATTTGAATCGCAGAGGTCGCGCCCGGTAAACTGTGGCATTCAAAAATAATATCAACTTCATCGCCCACGGCTTCACGAATAGCCTGCATACGCGCCCGGTATAATTTCATCTCGGCGCGGGAGATCAGCTTGGTGCGGTCGTAGTAGGTATTACCGTCTTTGTCGTACATGATAGGGTCAACTTTAACCGCGTCATAGCCTTCAGCCAGCGCTTTGTGAGCTGCCTCAGCATATTCGTGTGGCTGCACCAGTGCCTTAAATTCATTGTCCCAGTCAAACTGAAGCTGCGATGCATAGGTACGCAGCTCGTCGTTCACTTTACCACCCAGCAGTTGATACACTGGCAGGTTTAAGGCTTTACCTTTAATGTCCCACAGTGCTGTATCAATGGCGCTCATTGCAGCATACACCACAGGTCCGCCACCGAGTCCCCAGAAACTCTCACGCAGCATGCGGGCCCACAGCATTTCAGTCTGGAACGGATCGTGACCGATTAAAAAGGCTTCCGCCATTTCTTTGATCATGGCAGCCGCTGCGCTGTGGCCCAGATCATAGGCCAGGCCCGCTTCGCCCACCCCGGAAATTCCCTCATCGGTATGAATACGAACAAATACCGGGGTCCAGGCAGGTCTGTCCGGACAGTGAATATCAAACACTTCGACGCGATTAACTTTCATTTTGACTCCTATTCGGCAAAGCCAGGATCCAGGCGGTATGCCTTTCTCAACATGGCAGGCCAGGCTAATTGGCCACCGGTGCTACCACTGTGCACCACCTTTGCCTGATTATAAATATTGTCCTGAATGGGCTGCGGCACTTCTTTTGCTGGGCGACCAGTTGCCAGAATGGCGACCTGGATCTCACAGGCACGTTGCAGATCATAAAAACGCATAAAAGCATCACCGACTGTGGGTCCCACAGTTAAACCACCATGATTTACCAGCAGCATATGATTGGTGGTGCCAAGGTCATTTTGTAATCGGGCTTTTTCTGCTTCGTTCACCGCCAGACCTTCGTATTCGTGATAAGACAGTGATGGCAATGAAAACATGCTGTGTTGGCTCAGCGGCAGCAGACCTCCTTCCAGGCTCGCAACTGCGATGGTTTCTTTGGTATGCAGATGGATCACACAATGGGCATCTTCACGTACTTCATGGATTGCACTGTGGATGGTAAAGCCGGCCGGATTTATTTCAAAGGGGGTGTCGTCCAGAATATTGCCTTGCAGGTCAACTTTCACCAGATTAGAGGCGGTGACCTCATCAAAACTCAGTCCGAAGGCATTAACCAGATAATGCTCAGTACCAGGCAGGCGTGCAGACATATGAGTGTAGATCAGATCGCCCCAGCGAAAGTGTTCCACCAAGCGGTAACACGCTGCCAGATCAACACGCAGTCGCCACTCTTGCTCACTGACTTTGTCTTTTACGTTGAGTTTCGGCAATTCAAACATGGCCCTTCCTTTTGTTATAAAGCCCAATTTATTTTGGATGTATAGAAGTCTAAAACACTCATCTCCGGGATGCAATAACTCAATCCGGGAGAAAGCAGAATAGTCGATGTGGATCAAAAAACCACCGACAAGCGGTGGTTTTTTTATTCACTGTCAATATTACTGAACTTTTGACAGGTAATCGGCAATGGCTTCCAGCTCTGCGTCAGATACGTTTGCTGTCATGGCTTTCATTGCCGCAGACATACCATTGCTGCGCGCACCCGATTTAATGTCTTTCATCTGTGCCAACAGGTATTCTTTATTTTGCCCAGCCAATTTAGGATACAGAGGCATGATAGGTGCTTTACCTTCTGCGCCATGACATGTCTGGCACATTTTTGCAGTATATAGCGCTTTACCATCAGCTGCACTAGCAGTACCAGCAGATAGGGCAGCAACGGCCAACGTGCTGGCCAACATCAGTTGTTTCATCTTGCTCATATCTTTTCTCTTCTTATATAACGGATCAATTCAAGTGTAGTCTATGCCGCACTGTTATCCATACTCTCATGACGGTGAGCTTACAGGTACGGCTGCTATGCCTACCAGATCAGATCATCCGGGACTTCGAAGTCTGCATACGGATCATCTTCGTCTTTATCTTTCTGATCATCTTCAACATGAAAGACAATGTACTTTTCATCTACTTCAGCAATCTTACGTGCCGGCTCATCCTGTAAGACATAAAACTGACCTTCCAGCACGCATATCGCCAGTCTGCCTTTCGCTAATGCCTGCTGGGTTTGTGCGTTCACATCCAGCTCTTTAATTTTACTTTCATAAGTAAAGTTAAAGGTCACATTGCCTCGGATCTCATCCTGATTATGGTGTTCCAGAATTTGTTTCACCCTGGCAACCTGCTCACGCTCTTTGAGCTCAGCCTGCTTTGCCTTGTTCAGCTCTTCCGCTTTTTGCTGCTGAGCCTGTTTAGTTTGTTCAATGTGTTTTTGCAGATCGCTGACGTCGCTGGTCGCGCCTTTTTTCTTCTTTTTCTTTTGCGCTTTGCGTTTTTCGCTCTTCGCAACTTTGGCTTTGTGCTCGGTGGTCAGGCCCGCTTTCAAAAGTTGATCTTGTAGAGATCCCATAATGCCACTCCATAAAACTAGACTGACGCTATTTTAACGCAGTGGACGAATTTGACCACTGCTGGTGAACATTCCGGAAGAAAAATTTTGCACCTCAAAAATCTAGCAGAGTCGGCACTAAAAAATATGATTTAACGCAAGTTTTCTGTGATTTACTTCGCAATTGTGTGGTTCGACAGGCATAATTTGAGCGCGATTTGCTCATTATGGATAGATTATGTCTCTGCCGCACTTGCTGCTGTGCTCTGTTGCCATTTTTTGTGTGCTGTACGCCCCTCAACCCTTGTTGTCTTTATTTGCAGAGTCTTATCAGGTCGCGCCGGCGAAAGCTGGCATGCTTATGTCGCTGACCATGCTGCCACTGGCTGTTGCGCCTATTTGCTACGGATTATTATTTACGAAGCGTAATCCATTGCGGATCATCAAAGGGAGCATGCTGATGCTGGCACTATGTTGCATCGGTTTTGCGTTCAGTGGGGATTTTCAATGGATGATGGCAATACGCTTTATGCAGGGTCTGTTACTTCCGGCCGCCCTCACCGCAATGACCGGTTATCTGGGCCGAACTTACCAGCATAACCAACTGAAGCGGTCAATGAGCTGGTATATTGGCAGCACCATTGCCGGAGGTTACCTTGGCCGCACATTAGCTGCCAACTTTGCGGTGTGGTTCGACTGGCAGAGCTTTTACCTGCTCAATGCCGTTGTCCTGATAATACTGGCTTTGTGGATAAAGCCCCAACGAGCTCAGATCGTCAACAGTCCGGCCAATCACCCTTTAGCATATCTCAAACCACTCAAACAGGCTGATTTGTTAGGTCTCTATGGGGCGGTGTTTTGTATGTTTTTTTGTTTTGCCGCGCTACTCAACTATTTGCCCTTTATCCTCAGTAACGACTACCAGATTAGCGATCCTCGTCTGATCGGCTGGGTCTACACAGGTTACCTGGTTGGTGCTTGCCTGTCTTTGTCTACACCATTGCTGAGTAAGCTACGAGCCAGCATGTGGCAGATCCTCAGTGGCTTATTTGCGGTGTATTGCCTGACGATTGCGGGCATGTTGTGGCATAGCTTCTGGCTGTTTCTGGTGTTATTCACCCTGTTTTGTGCCTGCATGTTTATGATCCATGCCAGTGCCGCTCCCCTTGCTAATCAGCTTAGCCGAGCCGAATCCACTGTGACCAATGGCGCCTATGTTTCATTTTATTACTGCGGCGGAGCGCTGGGTTCCTACCTACCTGGCCTCATCTATCAGCGCTGGGGACTGCCTTATTTTTTGCTGTCTCTATTGATAATGTGTATCGCCGGGTTAGTGTTGATATGGCGTAATCACCATTATACGCGGTCCAGCAGAGCCAGTCTTCCTCTATAGCTGCTCTGTGGTTCAGGTTTGTCGTTCAGGTAAGGCCAGCCACTGCGGCTGATGGCCTGTGTGCTGCCACACTAGCTCAAGGTCTGCCAAGGACAATACCCAGGTTTTATCATTTTCGAAAGGATGGCATTGCCATAAAGCAGCCTCACGTAGATCCTCATCCAGCCACAGCTGGACATGCTGCTGGGGGTCATTGGCCGTCGCCAGCGCGGATACACATCCTGGCTTTATGCCCAGATAGTGTTGTAGTCGACTGTCTGAGGCAAACCCCAGGCGAGACAGGCCTTGCTGTTTGGATAATGCCTTCAGATCAAGTTGCTTACTTGCAGTAGTGATCAATAGAATGTGTTGCCGACCGTAGTTATCTCGCAAAAATAGGTTTTTCAGACGCGTGCCTTCACGGGCCAGCTCGAGCCGATCAGCATCCTGACAAGTTGCCAAAGGAGGATGCTGGTATGCCTGATAGGATATGTTTAGTCTGTCCATGAGTGCAGCCAGCGCATCGACAGTCAATACGCTCACTGACACACCCCGCGCAGCTGGACACTCCGATTACGCCAGAACACCTGCTCTATCTTGTAACCAGACTGACAGTAACTGGCATCCTCCAACGCCTGCCTGAGCCTGGTAACCGCTTCGTCTTCCAGTTTGAGCTTAAGCTCCGGCGAGTCCTCTACCCTTTGCTGCTGCGCAAAGCGTTTTAACTCTCGTCGGGAAACCGGTTTGCTGGTATCCAAATTCATTTGTGGGGTGGCTTTCACCGTGACGACAAAAGCAAACTCATCTTGTCCTTTAGCGTTCACACGTTGATGTAATTGCTGGCTTTCAACTTCCAGAAGTGGTGCCTCTGGCTTACTACTACAAGCACTGAGCAGTAGGGCGGCGCCGAACAGTAGACTCACACGTATCATAAATTTCTCTGTGTTTTTTGCCCAGTGTAACAAAGCAAAGCGGCATCTTGGCAAGTTTTTTGAGTCGAAGACTTGACGCTGGGTAGAAAAATGATTTAAATTCTCACCGTCAAATCGACACCGGAAGTGGGGCTATAGCTCAGCTGGGAGAGCGCCTGCCTTGCACGCAGGAGGTCAGCAGTTCGATCCTGCTTAGCTCCACCACTTTCCGCATCTCCTTGCTCATTAATCCCAAACTCAAAACCCACACAAACAGGCAGTCTGTCAGGCTACTTTCAGGACACATCCTTGTACCCAGTAACTTACTAATCTCTTATCTGACCTTCACCATTGACCAGATATTTTTCTGTTGTCAGCGACTCCAGTCCCATCGGACCATAAGCATGCAGCTTGGTCGTTGCAATGCCAATCTCAGCGCCTAAGCCCAGCTGACCACCATCACTGAAGCGTGACGAGGCATTCACCATAACAACCGATGCATCGACGCTGCGCTGGAACAGTTCTGCCGTTTGCGGATCCTGAGTACAGATCACTTCAGTGTGGTGACTGCCAAAGCGATCAATGTGCGCAATGGCGCCGCTGAAATCAGCCACTTGTTTGACTGCAATCTCCAGACTAAGATACTCTTCACCAAACTCATCGTCTGCCAATACGGTGGCACCGTCGAAGTAACCGGCACTTGCCTGATCAGCATTGATCTTAACGCCACGCTGCTGCAGGGCTTGTGCGGCCTGCGGCAAAAACTGCCCGGCAATATCCTGATGCACTATCAAACCTTCGAGTGCATTACAGACCCCAGTGCGCTGAGTTTTACCGTTGAGCAGCAGTTGCAGTGCCTTGTCGAGATCGGCGTCTTTATCCACATACAGGTGACACACCCCTTTAAAGTGCTGGATCACCGGTACTGTGCTGTTTTGTGTGACGAACTGGATCAGACCTTCACCACCGCGTGGAATGATCAGGTCGATGTAGTCTTTTTGCTGCATCAGCTCCATCATCAGGCTGCGATCCGGGTCGGGGATCACGCTGATCAGCGCCGTCGGCAAACTGTGGGTTTCCAGTACGCCGTGCAGAACTTTGGCGATGGCCAGTGAGCTTTGCAGGGCTTCTTTGCCACCGCGCAGGATCACGCCATTACCCGACTTAAAACACAAAGCACCGGCGTCCGCCGTCACATTCGGGCGGGCCTCATAAATCATGCACACCACCCCCAAAGGAACGCGCATTTTTCTGATCTCAATGCCGTTGGGTCGGGTGCCTAGCTCCCGAACAGTGCCAACCGGGTCGGGTAATTCGATGATGGTTTCTATACCCTGTGCCATATCTTCTATGCGCTCAGGTGTGAGTGTTAAACGGTCAATCATGGCAGCGGGTAATTGGTTTTCACGCGCGGCTTCGAGGTCCTGTTGATTGGCATGAATGATTTCATCCATGCTGGCTCTGAGTGCGCCCGCCATACCGCGTAATACCGCATCTTTTTGTGTGGTCGATAGCAGCGCCAGGGTTTTTGCCGCCTGTGCAGCATTGTGTGCAATTTCTGTAATTAAACTCATGAATTTCTCTCCTCAAATACTGCAATATCATTTTGTGAGATGACCGGGCCTATGCTGTCCTGAACTTTCTCAGTGACTATATCTTTGTCCTGCTGGGCAATGAAGTTAAGCAAACAGCTACTGTAATTACTGTTTGCCTTAGCCAGCCTCTGACCGTCTTCGTTTCTCACCAGCACGGTTTCCCCCGCCGAGAAGTCACCATTGACTGCTACGATGTCATCACAGCTCAGCTCATCAAACTCGTTTGCTTCGACGATCAGCTCCCCCTGCTCCGACGCGGTGTGCGTCATCCAGTGCACGGCTTCCTGCATCGGCGTATCATAAGGCAGGAAACGCGTACCAGGATTTGCGCCATTGAGTAGCTCAGAGAAGGTATCTTCGTTAAAACCATTCACGATATAGGTCACAATACCATGGGATGTGGCCTTTTCCGCCGCCTGTAGCTTAGTTCTCATACCACCAGTACCCACACTGCTGGTAGGGCCGCCGGTCATGGCATAAATTTCCGGGGTCAGCTCACCCACCGTGTCCAGCAATCTGGCATCCGGGTTTTTATTAGGATCTTTATCGTACAGGCCGTTCACGTCAGAGCAGATGATCAGGCAATCGGCATCCGCCGCCGCTGCCACCATGGCTGACAGATTGTCATTATCACCAACCTTGAGATCGTCTGTTGTCACTGCATCGTTCTCGTTGATAATAGGCAGGATCCCTTGCTCCAGTAAAGTGAACAATGTTTCACGAATACTGTTGTAGCGATCACGGTCACGTAAATCGCCGTGTGTGAGCAATAACTGGGCCGACGGAAAGTCAAAAAAGCGCTCCCAGGTCGAGATCATTTCTGTCTGCCCTGCTGCCGCCATGGCTTTTTTCACCGCCACCGAACTCTTGTCTTTGTTCTTGAACAAGTGCGACCCGGCTGCCACAGCACCTGACGACACCAGCAGCACCTCTTTGCCTTTGGCGCGACACTGCACAATAAACTGGGCAATGTTAAGCAGGTAACGAGAGCGGCAACCGTCCTGCTCTGGTGCGATTAACGCACTGCCGATTTTGATTACGATGCGTTGAGATGTTTCGATTGACATGTTTTTTCCGTTATACCTTAATACCCTCATGCGCGCAGTATTCTGGTTGATACTACAACGCTTCTTTGTCAGCATACGCGACCACATAAAAGATAAGATAACAACGGCTTCGAAATACCCACTTACACGGATACAGCATACATTTCGAAACGGCAAACAGACAGACCCCTGACATGCACGCACTGAATGATTCAGTACTAACAAGCAACTGTGGCTGCGAAAACTAAGAAAGATTGATTGTGACCTGAGAGACTTGCTCTGCTGGTCGGACCGTTTTCTGCAGGCTCACCATGGTTTGGTGCGGCAAAAAAGGTCTGATCGCAATGAATAATTGCGCACATGAGTAGATTGATGATGGGCGCAAAGCCCGCTCGAATAAACGCTATACACCTTAACGCGGATCTACCTTACATTTCAACCCTGTCACGTGACTTTCATTTATAACCGTCATAAACAAAATTAATAGTCTATATTTTTCATAATATTACACGATAAAAATGATCTGACTGACTATTCTGCTTTACCGTCAGACATGCTCAGATCATCGTACTTAAAGCAATGTAAACACTTTATTTGTTGTTTGTCTGTGCTATAACCAAGCAAACACTATAATTATATTTACCCCAACTTGCGGGAGCAGCTATGTCAGCTATTTATATTGCCGGGATTGCGTTATTTTCTGTTTTAGCCCAATGGCTTGCCTGGGTCTGTCGGGTTCCGGCTATTTTATTTTTACTCCTCACCGGCTTGTTGCTGGGTCCAGTCTCAGGACAATTACAACCAGACCAGCTGCTTGGTGATTTACTCTTTCCTGTTGTTTCTTTGTCTGTTGCCATTATTTTATTTGAAGGTGCGCTCACACTGCATTTTCATGAATTAAAAGGCATCGGCAAGGTGGTGCGAAACCTGTGCTCCATAGGTATGCTAACGACCTTTGCTATCCTCACTGCCAGTGCTATCTGGCTGTTGGAGCTTGACTGGCGGGTGGCTGCGGTACTGGGCGCAGTACTGGTGGTCACAGGCCCGACCGTGATTGCCCCAATGCTCAACGCCATGCGACCGGAAAAAGACATTGATCGGATCCTGCGCTGGGAAGGTATTGTCATCGACCCCATCGGCGCGTTGTTTGCTGTTCTGGTGTTTGAAGCGGTCAACCAGGTGGGAGAGGCCGCCGTGTTCAGCCATACCATGTTGGCGCTGTTTTCAACCCTGGGCGTGGGCACCTCTGTGGGGATCGTCGCAGGCTGGCTGACCACCACCATCATTCGCCGCGAATGGCTACCGTACGAGCTGCACAAGTTTGGTATTCTTGCGCTGGTGCTGTTCAGCTTTACCCTGGCGAACCACCTGAGCCACGAATCCGGGCTGCTGGCTGTCACCATTTTTGGTATCTGGTTGGCCAATCAGGATGACCTGGAAATCGATTCGGTGCTGGAATTCAAAGAAGACTTGTCGATGATATTGATCTCCAGCTTATTTATTCTTCTGGCCGCTCGATTACAACTGGAAGATTTGATGCTACTCGACAGTGATGTGTTCATCTTTCTGGCTATCGTGTTGTTCGTTGCCCGCCCTTTGAGTATTGCAGTATCAACATTTGGCAGTGATCTGCCGCTACGCTCTCGGTTGCTGCTAGCCTGGATAGCGCCTCGAGGTATCGTTGCCGCAGCGGTGGGCTCTGTTTTTGCACTGAGCATGATGCAGTCGGGCTATCCCGATGCCAACAAGATGGTGCCGCTGATCTTCACGGTGATCATCATCACTGTGATACTGCAAAGCCTGACGGCTACCCCTTTGGCACGTCTGCTCAAGGTTCGCCAGCCAGCGCCTAATACCCTGCTGCTGATTGGTGCCAACCATGTGTCCCGGGCAATCGCCAAGGGCTTAAAGGAGCAAAGTGTCGACGTCTATCTGTCTGATCCGGCTTGGGAAAACTGCAAAATGGCACGTATGGACGGTCTGCCCTGTTATTATGGTAATCCGCAATCGGAGCATGCCGAACGCTACCTGCCACTCACCAGCTTAAAATCAGTCATGGCACTGTCCCCCAACCGCCACCATAACGCTCTCGGTGTACAGTATTTTTCTCACCTGTTGGGGGAACAGAATGTATTTTCCCTCAAGTCCTCTACAAACCACGCCAAAGCAAACAAAGACAGTGCGACCTTCCTGTCGCGTCAGCTACTGTTTGGAGATGAAGGCAATTATGCCAAGCTAAGCAGTATGATGGCTAAAGGGGGTAAAGTAAGCGCGACCCGCTTATCGGAAGAGTTTACCTGGGCGCAATATCAGGATGTGAATAAAGAAGCGATACCGCTGTTTATCATAGGAGAAGCTGGCAAAAATGACGACGGCCTGCCAGTGCGGCCCTTCACCGCAGATATGAAAAATGCCCCCGGCAGTGGAGAGCGGGTATTAGCGCTGCAGCCCCCTAAGCTATCGGTCCTGAAAGATCCGGCGCAAAAAGAGGCTCCCATCGGAGAAAAACTGGGAGATTAGTATTACTTACATCGGTAGCCGGGCACGTTTAACCACGCTGTCCGGCATTTTCTGCGCTAACTGTGCCAAAGCGCTTTCGATACGTTTGTGCAGCTTTTTGTCTGCGACTGCTGCATGGAACAACCAGCGATAAGCATCTTCATAATCTCTTGGGCTGCCATACCCTTTGTTAAACAAGTCGACCAGCCGTAACTGAGCCTTCAAATTACCCAATACTGATGCTTCACGTAAATAGGTGATCGCCATACGTTTGTCCATCTGTACCAGTTTGCCCAGATCATAATAGCGGCCAAGTTGCTCCAACGCAGGTGCTAACCCCTGCTCTGCTGCCTTGCGCATATAATACAGGCCAAGCTCGACATTACGGTCTACACAGACTCCGTAGGCCAGCATATCGCCATACAGAAACTGATAAGATGGCAGCGCCATTATTTCGGCACGGGCCTCAATATCCTGCACCAACTGGCATTCATCGTCTTTAACACGTTTGAGGTGAGCATTGCGATTAATCAGTTCCAGTAACTCGGCCTGGCTGTAAAGAGGCACAGCTTCGATCGCTTCCTCTGAGTTAGAGTAGGCGCTAAAAAGTAAGCAAGTACTTACAATTAGAGTTGAGAATAGACTTAAATGCTTGTTCATGTTCAATACGTATCTGTGACACACTGAGATTAAGTATACAATAAATGTGCCACTGCGTCGGTCAGTGTTGCGAGCAAACTGCAGGCATAAAAAAAGCTGCCGAAGCAGCTTTTTTTATGAGTACTTATTCGCCGAATGGGTTGCGAACAATCATTGTCTCAACGCGGTCTGGACCAGTTGAGATGATGTCGATTGGTACACCAGTCAACTCTTCAAGACGCTTGATGTAGTTGATAGCCGCTTCTGGTAGTGCCTCAACGGTGGTTGCACCAAAGGTGTTCTCAGACCAGCCTGGCATTTCTTCGTAGACTGGCGTGACTTTTTCATAGCCTTCTGCCGCCAATGGCGTCACGTTTGTTACCGTGCCATCTTCAAGCTGATAACCAGTACAGATCTTGATAGTTTCAAGACCATCCAGTACGTCCAGCTTAGTCAGACAGAAGCCCGAGATGCTGTTGATCTGGATTGCACGACGCATAGCAACAGCGTCAAACCAACCAGTGCGACGCAAGCGGCCGGTGGTTGCGCCAAACTCATGACCTTTCTCACCTAAGTGTTTACCAACTGGATCTTGCTTGTCCAGGCCGTCATATAGCTCTGTAGGGAATGGACCTGAACCAACACGCGTAGTGTAGGCTTTCACAATACCCAGTACATAATCCAGGTGCAGAGGACCAAAACCAGCACCCGTTGCTACACCACCGGCTGTGGTATTCGAAGAGGTAACATAGGGGTAAGTACCGTGGTCGATATCAAGCAGAGTACCCTGAGCACCTTCGAACAAGATATTGTCGCCATTCAGACGTGTCTGATCCAACAGCTCAGTTACATCAACCACCATAGACTTCAGGATTTGAGCAATTTCCATTGCCTCATCGTATGTTTTCTGGAAGTCAACTGGGTCTACTTTGTAGTAGTTAACCAGGGTGAAGTTGTGGTACTCAAGCACTTCTTTCAGCTTAGCTGCAAACTGCTCTGGGTTGAACAGATCACCAACGCGCAGGCCACGACGTGCTACTTTATCTTCGTAAGCAGGGCCGATACCACGACCGGTTGTACCGATTGCTTTGTTACCACGAGCCAGTTCACGTGCCTGGTCCAAAGCAACATGGTAAGGCAGGATCAACGGACATGCTTCGCTGATAAGCAAGCGCTCACGAACTGGTACGCCACGCTCTTCCAGCATACGCACTTCTTTCATGAGTGCGTCTGGTGCAAGTACCACACCGTTACCGATAATGCATTTGACGTTATCACGCAAAATGCCTGACGGGATCAGGTGCAGAACGGTTTTTTCACCGTTAATTACCAGCGTATGACCGGCGTTATGCCCACCCTGATAGCGAACAACCAAAGAAGCTTTATCTGTTAGCAGGTCTACAACCTTGCCTTTACCTTCGTCACCCCACTGGGTGCCCAATACAACGACGTTTTTACCCATTGCAAAATCACTTAGAAAAAATTAGGCGCAGATTTTATCAGAAAAGCCCGATCAAAACACCCCATCACGGCTATTTTTTCCGCACTCGCTGGGATCCCAATGAAATTAAGAGGGTTTCTTTAACTCATCTGATCAAGGTGATATTGCCCACAGGCGTTTCTGAACAGGGTTAAAAAGCAAAAAACCCCGCTGCTGCGGGGTTTTCAATTCGGGCTTTAGTCGCGTCGTTACAATGAAAAGAACGCGGACTTATTCGCCTTTTTTGTTCTTCATATAATCGAAGAACTCACTGTCAGGTGACAACACCATGACATCACCTTTATTGGTGAAGGTATTTTTATATGCTTCCAGTGAACGAACGAAGCCAAAGAACTCAGGATCTTTGTTATATGCATCGGCATAAATCTTTGCCGCTAACGCGTCACCCTGACCTCGCACAGCACGTGCATTACGCTCCGCGTCCGCCAGCATAACCGTTACCCGACGGTCCACTTCAGCACGAATGATCTCTGCTTTTTCCTGACCTTCAGAGCGGTGCTCTTTTGCCACCGCGGTACGTTCAGCACGCATCCGCTGGAAGATAGAGTTACTCACTTCATTTGGCAGGTTGATTTGCTTAACCCGCACGTCCAGTACTTCAATACCCAGCTCCTGAGCACTTTCAGAGGCCTGTACCAGTGCTTCTTCCATCAGTTCACTACGTTCACCCGACACGATTTCTTTGATAGTACGTGAACCAAAGTTAGTTCTCAGACCATTGTTCACTTTCTGCTTCAGCAGGGTTTCAGCATATTGCTTGTCGCCTCTGGCACGCAGATAGTACGCGGAGAAATCATTAACACGCCATTTCACGAATGAATCGACGATCAAGTCTTTTTTCTCGCTGGTTACGAAACGATCTGGTGCGCCATCCAAAGTCTGAATACGTGCATCAATACGACGTACCTGACTGAAAAAAGGCACTTTCAGGTGCAGACCAGGTTCATAGACCACGGCATTGTCCTGACTGTCTTTTTGCACTTTACTGAATAGTAAAACAATGGCACGTTGCCCTTCTGTCACAACAAACACCGACGAAAAAGTCAGAAATGCAACAACGAGCAATCCTACGATAGTCATGTTTTTCATGTCAGTTACCTCCCACCATTGTTAAAACGGTCACGCGAAAAACGGTCATCACTGCTGTTTACCGTACTATTACGTGACTGGCCCAGTGACTGACGTAGCTGATTTATGTCGTTCTGGCTTGGCAGGGTAACCTGAGTGCCCGGCTTACCTTGCTGCATAATCTTATCCAGTGGCAGATACATCATGTTATTGCCACCTTTTACATCAACCAGGACTTTAGAGCTGCTACCCAGCACTTGTTCCATGGTTTCGATGTACAAACGTTCACGGGTAACCTGCTTGGCAGCTTGGTATTCTGGCAGCAGCTTTTCAAAGCGCTCAACCTCACCCTGTGCTTCCAGTGTGATGCGCTCTCGATATGCTTCCGCTTCTTGCGTCATACGTGTTACCTGACCACGAGCACGCGGCTCAATTTCTCTCGCGTATGCTTCTGCTTCACGAATGAAACGCTCTTCATCTTCTTGTGCTGCGATGGCGTCATCGAACGCATCTTTTACTTCTGCAGGCGGACGTGAATCTTTAAAGTTCACATCGGTGACGATGATACCCAGATTATAAGGCTCGATGATTTTGGTTAGTTCATCCCAGGTGCGTTGACGTACCAATTCACGGCCCGTTGTTAAGACCTGGTCCATGCGAGAGTGACCCACAACATAACGCAATGCACTATCAAGCGCCTGCTGTAAGCTGTGATCGGCATCGGTTACGCTGAAGCGATACAAAGTCGGGTCAACCACTCGATACTGCACTTCGAACTCAACACTCACCACGTTTTCGTCTTCAGTCAGCATAAAACCGGATGCCGACAAAGAGCGAACCGCTTCAATATCAATGGGGATAACACGTTCAATAAAGGTCATTTTCCAGCGCAGACCCGGCTCGGCGATACGGTTAAATTCACCGAATTGCAGCACGATGCCCCGTTCGGCTTCTTTTACTGTATAAATACCGCTCAATGCCCAAACAACAAAAGCAATCAGCAGCACAAATACCGTACCGGCACCGCCTATACCGCCGCCTTTGCCCGGTTTGCCGCCAAACATGCCGCCAAACTTGTTGTTGAATTTGCGGAATACCTCGTCTAAGTCAGGTGGCCCCTGATCACGACCGCCGCGGTTTTTCCACGGGTCGTTATCATTGCCATTATTACCCGGTTCGTTCCAGGCCATAGCTATACTCCATTGTTATAAAATGAATTAATCTAAATCTAACAAAAAACACAGAGATCTAATAGAGAAATGCGTGCGATAAATGGCTTTTTCAATCCCCAACCACAAATTGCTCTATTTCCTGCCCCTGCTCTTTTTTAAGTCTTTCCCAGTCTGCCTGCGGCAATCTGACGTCCAGCAGCCAGTTTCCGGTCTCATCGTAAGATTCACCATTGACTGCATTGAGGTTAAACAAAGCCCCACGTAGCTTGCCAAATGCAGGTGGTACGATGAGCTTGTGGGCAAAAATTTTCTTCGCCAGTAACTCCAAAATCGCCTGTTCAAGCAATTCACTGCCTTCACCTGTATGTGCAGATAGCCACACACGGACTGGCATACCTTGATCATCTCTGTCTATTTTAGGGTTGATCTCGTCAACCAGATCAATTTTGTTGTAAACCAGCAATTGAGGGATCTCATCTGCCTCAATTTCTTTGAGGACCGATTGTACCTCTTCTATGTTCTCTTTTCTTCTCTGATCAGCCACATCCACAACATGGAGCTGTAAATCCGCCTCACGTGTTTCAGTCAGTGTTGCTTTAAACGCAGCCACCAGATCATGAGGTAAATGGCGAATAAAACCAACGGTATCGGCAAAAATGACCGGTCCGACGTCGGCAATTTCAAGCTTACGCAATGTCGGGTCTAAGGTCGCGAACAGCTGATCTGCGGCGTATACATCGGCATGTGTGACATGATTAAACAAGGTTGACTTGCCCGCATTGGTATAGCCGACCAGAGACACCGTGGGGATCTCGTTACGGCTGCGTGCCCGGCGCCCCTGCTCACGTACCGTCGCAACTTTCTCCAGTCGCTTACGGATACTTTTGATCCGCTCTCTGAGCAAGCGGCGGTCAGTTTCCAGCTGGGTTTCACCCGGTCCACGCAAACCTATCCCGCCTTTTTGTCTTTCAAGGTGGGTCCAGCCACGGATCAGGCGAGTTGAAATATGTCGCAACTGTGCCAGCTCAACCTGCAACTTACCCTCGTGGGTTCGTGCACGCTGAGCAAAAATATCTAAAATTAAGGTCGTTCTATCTAATACCCGACAACGGCAGACACGCTCTAAGTTGCGCTCTTGAGAGGGACTGAGTTGATGATTAAAGATGATGACATCTGCATTATGAGTTCTGACAATCTCAGCGATTTCTTCTGCTTTGCCCGTCCCGACAAATAATTTCGGGTGAGGCGCCTGACGGCTGCCTTGCACAACCGTCAAACAACTAACACCAGCAGAAGACACTAGCATTTCCAGCTCGCGAAGATCTTCTCGATCTCCTTCATTCGGAAACTCTATATGTACTAAGACTGCCTGTTCGCCGGCTTCATAACGGTCAAACAAGCATTACGCTCCTACTATCGATTATAAACGATTAAAAGTTACCATCTTCGCCATGTTCTGCACTGTCATTGCCTTGTGTGTTCTGGAAATTTACAGCACGAGCAGGCACAACGGTCGAAATGGCATGTTTGTAAACCATCTGATTTACAGTGTTTTCAAGCAAGATGACGAACTGATCAAAGGACTGGATCTTGCCTTGTAATTTGATACCGTTAACTAAAAAGATGGAAACGGGAATGCGCTCACGACGTAAGACATTCAAAAATGGGTCTTGTAACGATTGGCCTTTTGCCATGTTCTTATCCTTCGTTCTAGGTGTTATTATGTTGAGATAGTTGAAGTAATCTGAATAAAAAAATTTCCCCAACCTCTATTAGCTTAGCGAACTTAATACACGTTGCAAGTTTTCTTGCCCGTCCGTTTCAAGCCAGGTGACATCTGGCCAACTACGTAACCAAGTTAATTGGCGCTTCGCTAACTGCCTGGTCGCTGCAATCCCTTTGAAGAGCATTTCTTCATAATCGCACTCGCCAGCCAAATGCTCCCACATCTGCCGATAGCCCACACAACGAATGGAAGGCAAATCCGGATGCAAATCATTTCGCTGATATAAGGCCAAAACTTCGTTTTTAAAGCCCTGTTCCAGCATTATTTTAAATCTTTTTTCTATCCTTTCGTGCAGTATCTTACGATCCTTCGGGGCAATTGCAAACTGATGAAACTGATAAGGCAAAGGCGCTTGTTTGGCTTTTTGCAATTCAGTCATCGTTTTGCCCGTTAAACGGTGCACTTCCAGCGCTCTGTTGATGCGCTGAGAATCATTCTCGCTGATTTTCGCCGCAGCCTGTGGATCTATCTTCATCAGTTGTGCATGCAAAGTCGGCCAGCCTAGCGCTTTTGCTTCTTGCTCTAGCGCCTCACGCACCTGTGGGCAGGCTTCAGGCAAGGGCGATAAGCCTTCAATCAGGCCTTTAAAATACATCATAGTGCCACCAACCAGCACGGGCACTTTGCCCTGCTCATGCAACCGGTCGATGCAGGCAATGGCATCACGGCGAAAGTCTGCAACAGAGTAACTTTCAGCCGGATCCAACATATCAATCAGGTGGTGCGGTGCCATAACCTGCTCAGCAGCATCAGGTTTGGCGGTGCCTATGTCCATGCCTTTGTATACCAGTGCAGAATCCACACTGATAATCTCACTCTTTAAATGCTGACAGAGCTCAATGGCCAACGCGGTTTTACCGGCGGCGGTTGGCCCCATCAAGGTAATAACGGGTTTTGCTTGCACGCTGTTTCTCTACTGCTGTTGGTGCTGTAACACATCAGGGTTACAGCCAGGACAAGATCTTATGACTCTTGTTGGGACAAGCTTATTAGCTTGCTTTGGTCTATTGTAACCGCTTTTGCTTCGATTTGAGCACAGCTTCTGGCATTTTTTAATATTTTTTCAATGACTGACGCAAAGTGTTGGGAGTCAAAGTAACTTGCCGGCGTCGTCGTTTGCAGCCAGTTTAACCAGTCTTCCAATGTCTGCGACTCTGTAGAACAAGCGTCGAACACTCTATCCAGGCACTGGGGCACATCCAAGCTGTATAGACTTAAAGGCAACTTTTTCACCATCACGTAGCGTTCGTGTGCCTGAATCGCAAATCCCAGTAAAGTCAGCCAGGACTCCTGCTGCGTAATACGCGCAATCTCCTGCGCACTCAAATTAACGCGCACAGGCAATAGTAGTGCTTTGCCCTGTAAAGTACCGTCTTGTTCAAGCTGTGCCTGCCAGGTTTCTATCAGGCCATCTCGACAATGGCCCAACCTGAGTTCACCAGCCTGAGAGAAGAGGACGGCACCACTTTTTAGAGGCAAAAACTGGGTGACCACCGCTTCATGATGAACTGTGGTTTCCTCAACTCTGGGTACTACCTTTGCGGCTTCCGCCGGGGCAAGCATTCCCTGATACAGCTCGTTGACATTAACCTGAGGTGGCTTAGCAGAGACTGAACTGATGCTGTTTTTCGCACCACTTCGGGTGCTTTGGCTTGCCCCTTGCGCACCAAATGACGCCCCTCGGGCAGATGGAAAAGCATTGTCCCGCACTTCGCCATATTCATTTTGTAGTGGCGTTCGATAAGCCTGATGCTGACGCGTCTGCTGTAAGGTCAATTGCTCAGCAGCAACAGGCTCGCTATAACTTGTGGTGTCAGTAACCGCGCCCGCAGCCACTTGTGTATCCGGTTGGTGCAATGGCAACTCAGGTCGCTCACTGAGTACAACTTGCTTAACAGCCTGAACAATAAAGTCATGGATCAGACGTGCCTGATGAAACCGTACTTCATGCTTAGCAGGGTGCACGTTCACATCAACCTGAGTTGGATCGAGTTGCAGATAAATCACGAACCCCGGCGTATCAACGCTTCCTACTGTTTCTTCAAACGCTTGTCGGATAGCATGCAGGATCAATTTATCTCGCATCATCCGACCATTGACATAAGTGTATTGGGTCTGATTGTTGCTTCCTACCGGTAACACCCAGCCATACAATTTCAGGCCATCGTGACCAGATTCCACAAAGCTGGCCTGCTGTGAAAACACTTTACCAGCTACCTGGGCAACCCGTTCCACACTGTATGGATCTGGCCGGGCACGAAACTGTCTGATCACTTTTTGGTTATGCGTCAGCGTCAGGGCCAGATCAAAGCGACTTAATGCAATACGCTTAATCAGTTCATCGATATGACTAAACTCGGTTTTTTCAGTGCGTAAGAACTTTCGTCTGGCCGGGGTATTGAAGAATAGATCTTTAACTTCAATGGTGGTCCCATTGGGATGGGCGGTTGGCTGGATCTGCACCGTCATATCACGCCCCTCGGCAAACGCCTGCCAGGCCGTTTCCTGATCGGCAGGCTTAGAGCTCAATGTCAGCCTGGATACAGAACTGATCGACGCCAGCGCCTCTCCGCGAAAGCCCAGCGACGAAATACATTCCAGGTCGTCCAAAGTTTTAAGCTTGCTGGTTGCATGACGAGACAGCGCCAGCGTCAGCTCATCTTTGACAATACCGGCACCATTGTCCCTTATCCGGATGAGCTTGTGGCCACCACGCTCTATGTCTATCTGTATGCGTGTCGCGCCGGCATCAATACTATTTTCGACCAGTTCCTTAACGACAGAAGCCGGGCGTTCAACCACCTCTCCCGCAGCTATCTGGTTAGCCAATCTGGCTGGTAAAATTTCAATAGCCACGGACTACGCCTTAGGAATGGTCAGCACCTGACCAATATACAAAGTATTTTTTGTCAGTCGGTTGGCCTTTTTCAGTGCCGAAACCGTGGTGCCATAACGGGCGGCCAGCACACTTAAAGATTCACCCCGCTGTACTTTATGACGCAGAGGTTTGTTGTTTTTCAGGCTCGCGAACAAAGTATTATCTGGTGGATTTTGCTGATAATAACGCTTGATCGACTTGAAAATAGCATTCGCCAGACGTTGCTGGTGATAGCTGGTTTTTAGCTGTTTTTCTTCCTGCGGATTAGAGATAAAGCCGGTTTCGACCAAAATAGAAGGGATATCCGGTGATTTTAGTACCCCAAAATTGGCCGCCTGAGGGCGCTTTTTATGTAGTTTAGTGACTTTTTTCAGCTCGGTTACCACCTCTTCCGCCACCTTAAAACCGGTTTTCATTGAGTGGTCCATCGACATATCCAGTAACGCCTTGGCCAGGTATTTCTCGTTCGCGGTGTCCTTTATCACATCCGCCGCTCCACCCAGTAACTGAGAGTGCTTTTCTTTATCTTCCAGCCATTTACCGACTTCGGAATTGGCTCGACGTAATGACAAGATCCAAACCGAAGCACCACGGGGTTCCGGGCGCGAAAAAGCGTCTGCATGGATAGACACAAAGAAATCAGCCTGGCGCTCTCTGGCTCTCGCTGTACGGGTATTGAGCTTGATATAGTAATCACCTGTGCGGGTCAGGCGTGCCTGCATGCCAGGCTCTTTATCAATTAAACGCGCAAGCCGTTTAGCAATTGGCAGTGTGATGTTCTTTTCGTACGTCCCTGAAGGCCCGATTGAGCCGGGGTCTTCCCCACCGTGACCTGCATCGATGGCAATAATGATGTCTCTGTCTTTGACCAGTTCACGCTTTTTGCTTTGTTTAGATTTACTGGCATAAAGGCTTTTTTGCTGCCCATATAAGTCCACCACCAAACGGTCTTTGTATGGCCCGGTCGGCGCAAGCGCAAAAATAACGGGCTTGGCAGTGCGGCTCAGCTCCATGACCACCCGGGTGCTGTTGCGACTCTTGGCCTGACTGTAACGGAGCTTTTCTACGATTTTATGCTCTTTGGGCAAGGTAGGTAGTTGCTTGAGCTTACTGGTGTTTTCCAGATCGATCACCAGCCGCAGCGGGTTTTTCAGCATAAAGTAGCTGTACTCGGGCTTTTCAGACAGATCAAATACCACGCGTGTGCTTTCGGGTGAAGGCCACACACGCACACCGTTGATTTTATTTTTTGCCTGTGCAGCGCTGGCGAGCAGTAACACGCTCAGCGCAAACAGGGTAAAACTAATTTTTGTTATCGCACTACGCATATCGACCTATAGCTTGAGCAAGCTGTCTTCCCCGTTCTGTGTGTGGCCTTAATACAGCACGGCGTCCTTCACCGTGATAGGCCAGGTCAATGTCCATATCTGCCGTTGGGATCACACCAGCCCCCTTCTCTGGCCATTCAACAATACAGACGGCATGCGGCGCAAAATAATCCCGGATCCCCATAAACTCCAGCTCTTCCGGGTCGCCCAAACGATACAAATCAAAGTGATAAATACACACATCCCCCAACTCATAGGGTTCAACTAAGGTATAAGTCGGGCTTTTCACATTCCCCTGATGACCCAGCCCTTGCACAATACCGCGTGTCAGAGTCGTTTTACCGGCGCCCAAATCACCATGCAAATAGAATACCGCCCCGGAATCAATCAACTCGGCAAGTTGGTTTCCCAAAGCAATGGTTGCGGCTTCATCAGCCAGCTCAATTTCTAATGTCGCATCGACACTCATCCGATAATACCTCTAATATGGACAAATAAATCACTTGCCAGCAACCCATGCGCGCCGTCATGTGCCGCTTTTTCAGCCGCAAGACCATGAATATACACCGCCAACATAGCCGCATCAAATTTACTCATGCCCTGCGCCAACAAAGCGGCAATTATACCAGATAATACATCGCCCATCCCAGCACTGGCCATGGCAGCACATCCTGAGCGGTTGATATTTATCCGCTGCGTCTGCTGAACCAATGTACCCGGTCCCTTTAACACCACACAGGCCTGAAAATACTGTGCCAGCGCATCGCACATTTCGAACCTGGAGCTGCTCTCAGGCAAGGTCACGATGGCAGCGCTGAGGCGCTTTGCCTCTCCCCAATGTGGGGTCAAAATAGCATTCTGCCACTGCCTGGGTTGTCTCGCCAGCAAATTCAGCCCATCGGCGTCAACAACCATAGGGTGAGTACAGTGAATCACCTTGTCAAACAGTGATCTTGCCCAAGCTGATTGCCCTAAACCGGGGCCTATCACTAAGGTATCGACCTTGTCCAGCAAGGGGAGCAGTTCATCGGGGCCAGTCACCCCATACACCATCAGTTCATAGCGCCCCTGCAGAACCATGGCCTGATTTTCAGGGTGAGTTGCCACACTGACCAAACCAGCACCAGCGCGTAAACAGGCTTCAGCAGCCAGGCGTATTGCGCCCGCCATGCCGGGGCCTCCGCCAATTAACAGCACATGGCCACAGCGGTTTTTATAGGTGTCAGCTGGGCGCACCGGACGCTTCGCCAGCAAAGCCTCTGCTGAAAAATAGTGACTTGAAGGAGATACCAGTTGTGCAAATTCGCCCCCAACGCCCAGCTCTGCCAGATAGACAGTCCCGCTATGGTGTCTGGCTGAACCGGTGAGCAGACCTTGCTTGAGCGCAATAAACGTGATGGTCACGTCTGCAACAAAGGCATCCTGGGCAACTTCACTGGTCGAGCCATTCACACCACTGGGAATATCAACCGCAAGCCGATGTGACGCGCACTGAACAAGCTGTCTAAAAACCGCTGCGACATGCTCTGGCAACTGGCCACGAAAACCGCTGCCAAACACGGCATCCACGATTAAAGCAGGCGCTGACGCCTGCCAGTCGGCACAATGGCGTGACACCTTACCGCCACCGCCCTGATATTGATGATAAGCCGCGCGTGCATCGCCCCGAAGCTGCTCGGGATCGAACAACGCAAGTACTTCAACCGCAATACCAGCCTGGTGACACAGATGTGCCAGCACGTAGCCATCTCCCCCATTGTTTCCCTTCCCAGCGAGGATCAGTACAGGACCGCTCAGTGACAAACTACTGACATACTCAAACAATGCGCCTGCGGCACGTTGCATTAATGTACTTAACGTGGTTCCTGCCAGGCGCGCCGCTTCGCCTTCATTGACTTGTACCGCTTGGGCCGTATAGGCAACTTGTGGTAAATTAGTCAGGTATTTTGCTTGTGATATAGACATGCCGTGACAACCACTACTCATTCTTCTGTTGATATTAACTATACTGAACTTGCGCAAAAAATTAAGCTCTGGGGCAAAGAACTTGGCTTTGCTGAAGTTGGCATCACCGACATAGACCTTAACGAACACGAAGCGCAATTACAGCGCTGGCTTGATAAGGGCTATCATGGTGAAATGGACTACATGGCTGCCCATGGTATGAAACGTGCCCGCCCCGCTGAACTGGTGCCCGGTACACAAAGGGTGATCTCAGTCAAAATGAACTACCTGCCACCTGATGCCAGTTTCGCCCGTGCGCTTAAAAATAAGCAAACGGCCTATATCAGCCGTTACGCTCTGGGCCGAGACTATCACAAGGTTATCCGTAATCGGTTAAAAAAACTCGGGCAACGCATAGAACAGGAAGTCGGACAGTTTGGCTTTCGCCCGTTCGTTGATTCGGCGCCCGTGCTGGAACGCCAGCTTGCTGAAAAAGCAGGTCTGGGCTGGCGAGGCAAAAACAGCTTACTGATCCACAAGCAAGCCGGTTCCTGGTTTTTCCTTGGCGAGTTGTTTGTTGACCTGCCTTTGCCCACAGATGACCAGTCACAAGAAGAAGGCTGTGGCAAATGTAATGCCTGTCTCACGCTTTGCCCGACAGGTGCAATTGTGGAGCCCTATGTGGTGGATGCCCGCAGGTGTAT
The DNA here is from genome assembly GCF_005887095.1 of Pseudoalteromonas rubra. Lineage (GTDB taxonomy): Bacteria > Pseudomonadota > Gammaproteobacteria > Enterobacterales > Alteromonadaceae > Pseudoalteromonas > Pseudoalteromonas rubra_E. Next base: position 132,726 of record NZ_PNCI01000018.1, read on the forward strand.
TTCTTATCTGACCATTGAATTACAAGGCCCGATCCCCGAGCAGTATCGCTCATTACTGGGCAATCGAGTCTATGGTTGCGACGACTGCCAACTGGTATGCCCATGGAACCGCTATGGCCAGCTCACTGACGAACAAGACTTTCACCCCCGCCAGCAGCTCAAAGATCAGGAGCTGGTTACCCTATTCAACTGGGATGAACCCACGTTTTTGAAAAATACCGAAGGCAGTCCCATTCGCCGTATTGGTCATGAACGCTGGCTACGTAATTTGGCCGTTGGACTGGGTAATGCCAACCCTGACCCCGGCATTATCAAGGCACTCGAGGCACGTCTTGAGTCGGCCTCTGAGCTGGTCCGGGAACATATTGTCTGGGCACTGGAACAGCAACGTACCAAACAAACTCAGCAACACCGTAAAAACGCCAGACTGATCCGGATAATCGAGAAAGGCCTGCCGCGAGATGCTTAATAAAATTATTATATTTCAATAAATTAAATCACTTTAATATCGTTCTATAAACTACACCAATATGGTGAGCAAAATACCCCTCATCCGGGGTCACCTGGACGAGACAGCTAGTGTTGTAACACAGGCACTTAAGAGTTCAGGCTTTTTGTCACTGAGATTGCTTTCCTGTCGAACTGAGCAAGGATAAATCACTTTCGATTTCAGTGAAGGCTTCACGCACCTGCATAATGGCTTCCTCTCGGGCAATGGAGCCCTGAATCGCTTCATCAATATGTTGGTATATAAAGACTTCCTGATCTTCATCCAGGCCCATGGTCGGGATCCGTTGCTCGAAGACTTCCTGGAGATTTCTAAAAATCGATTCATTCTGGCTGCGATTATTGTTAAGCAAGGCCAGTAATCCGGTAAACTTACTGTGGATCATGGTAATGGCTTCATTCAGCTCCGCCTGCTGACAGAGCAATTGTTTCCGCGTCAGGATAGCCAATAATTGCTGCTCAGTAACGCTGGCGATAAAGCAGATATGATCTCTGAGTCGACCATGCTTGTCGGCATCTTCCGATGGCATATTCAAAATCAGCACACTAACGAGGTTGTAATTCACCAGGATCCGGCTGGTAAATTCATGCAACCGCCCCTTAGAGCGTAATATTTCAAACAGTTCCAGTACGATAGGCGAACACAGTCCAGCGGTTGCGAAATGATGGCGTTGCTCATCCACCCGGAATTCGATATTGCAACTTAACCCTAAATTATTGAGGCACTGGATCAGGGCTTTCGCTAACGCCTGAATATCATCAATCACACCGATCTGCTCGATATAATTGACGATAAAGCCCATTTCACTGCTGGTTGCCATGGCATTAAATGCTGTGGAGGTGGCATCCTCTACCTGCTGTTCCAGAATATCTCGTTCCAGTAACATTTGCCCCAGATTGAGTAGCTTGGCTTTGAGCTCATTGTGGCCAAAAGGCTTAACGATGTAGTCTTCGGCACCAACTGCATAGCCTTCCATGCGCTCTTCGACCGAACCACGCGCCGACACAAACATCACTATGATGTCCTGTGTCTGCAAATTAGCCTTTAGCTTTTTACAGACCTCATAGCCATTCATTTTCGGCATGCTCACGTCCAGCAAAACAACCTGAGGCGCAAAGTCTTCAATCACGTCCAGACACTGCTGACCACTGGTTACAGTAAGCAGTTCAAAATCAAGGTCTTCAAGTATTTCCTCAATAATTTCGAGGTTGAAAGGTTCATCATCCACCGCCAGGATTCGTTGCAATGCCATCACACAGTTCCTTTTCCGTTGCCAAAGCGTTGTCACCTGCCAGCCTGCTATAAAGCAACAAACCCAGCGGAGACACTCATCCTTTAGTTATAGACAGTGATCCCCAATGGCGCTAGTGCTCCAACTGAATTGGCAGTTCAATGTGAATGCAGGCACCTTCATCCGGATTATTCTCGGCATAAATACAGCCTTTATGCAGTAGCACGAACTCTTTGCAAATTGCCAACCCAAGTCCCGTTCCACCCGCACCACTGTTGGTTTTACTGCTCTGTGCAAACTTGTCAAAAATGTGTTCAAGTTCATCCTCCGGGATCCCAACCCCTTTATCGCGCACCAACAGGTGTACATAGCCGGATCTTTGCATGACAGTGACACTAACTTGACTGTATTCCGGGCTAAATTTCAGCGCATTGCCGAGTAAATTTCTCATCACCTGAGTGAGCTGCTCAGCGTCACAAAACAACATTATGACGTCTTCCTGCACATCCACCTCAATGCGAATATGCCGTGCCATGGCCAGACCCGAGACATCTTCTTTTGCAGTATGCACTAAGGTCAGCAAATTATGTGATGCCGGGTTAAAAGGAAAACGCCCTGCATCGAGCTTAGATAAATCGAGCAGGTTGTTCAGTAACAACAGTAAACGTTCACCACTGGTTTCGATACGCGACAAATATTTTTCTAACTTGCCCACAGGTATCTCACCACAACCCAGCTTATCAAGCCCGAAGCGGGCAAAACTCAGAATTGAATGCATCGGGGTTCTGAGTTCATGTGACATATTCGCCAGAAACTCAGACTTACTGATATTTGCGGCTTCCGCAGCTTCTTTGGCGGCCTGCAGCTGGGCCGTACGCGCCTGAACCTCGACTTCCAGTACTTCTTTGGCTTCTTCCAGTAACTGTTGTTTACGCTTTAGCTGAGCGACGTTCTTAAAAATCGCTGCCAGCGCAATTTCGCCATGATGATCAATTTCGATAAAAGTGCCCATCAGAGGAATACTGGGCCCTTCTTCCTGTGGCAGCACCAGCTCACAATTAAAATGGCGCAAGATACCACCAGTATTAATCGCTTCTTTTAGTGCCGAAACCGATGAAGGTTCAAACAAATTGAATATCGAATGCTGCTGAAGCTGATCGCTGGGCAGACGCAACAAGGTCGTGCAACCATCGTTCGCCTCAATCACGTAGCCATCCAGATTAAACAACATGATGGGGTCAGGCGTGTGCTTATAAATCACCCGCAGTAAGCTGTCTCTTTCAATCAGCGCATCGACCGTATCCTGTAAACGTTCCACCAGTTCCTGATTATGTCGACGCAGCAACTCGCTCTGCCACAGTTTATGCAGAGATTGCAGCAGCGCGCCTTCATCGATGGGCTTAGTTAGCACATCTTCCACTCCCTGACGGATGGCTTCCATCATATCAACCTGATCTTGCCGTGAAGTCATCAACAAACAGCGCGTATCGCGGTGAACCTGCCGCACCTTCTTAAAAACATCCAGCCCGCTTCCCTGTTCCAGATTGAAATCACAAATCAACAAATCGATATCATGGCTACTTGCCTGCTGCATAGCCTCAGCAACACAGCGCGCAGTTACCACCGTAAGTTGTGCGCCACGTAAACTGGCCGTCAGGCGCGCAAGGCGCTCCTCTCTGTGATCAACCAGTAAAATTTTGGGCAGCTCAAGGCGATCATGATCGCCCGTTTCAAGCACTCGCTCCAGCAAGCTAGTGATTTCTTTATTACCGAAAAAAGGGTAAATCACAATGGCATTACACAGCATCCGGTTTAAGCGACTGAATGCCTCAACATGTTCTGAGTTTTCCGGCTTAGGAGCCAATAAAATCAGGCGGTCATGGTCTTTAAGCGCAGACAGAGCGTCGAACGTAGTATCAGGCAGGCCATGGGCAATAGCGACAACATGGTAGGAAAAAAAGTCCTGAACTTTGTGTAATACCTGAAAGTGCAGGTGCACCACTTCACAACCCAGTAACTCAAATAACACCTTCAGTCTCATAGCCAGCACACTGCTGCTATCGATAATCAATACCTTGTTGTTTTCCATAACTAAACCCTGTTGTGGTAAGCCAAATTACCGGAATATTCTTCTCAATCATTGCATTCAGTTTAGTCAAGAATTGCCTAGACGATACTCTGTGCGGTTGAATCATGCTGTTCAACAGGTAAACTGTGAACTTAACACCGTCGCGTCGCGTATACTCAGGCATTGAATTTAAAACAGTTTCAGGGAGCTCCCCAATGATAAAACCGCTACTGATTTCATTAGCACTGCTCACCAGCGCCAGCATTCAGGCCAGTGATACCCCTAACTTCTCAAAGAGCACAGCATGTGATGACTTCACGGGCTACGAATTCCGAAAGCTCAGATCAAAAGACACCGTTGACTTGTGTGCTTTCAAAGGCAAACCTCTATTGGTGGTCAATACCGCCAGTAATTGCGGGTTTACCGGTCAGTTCGATGGCCTCGAAAAGCTACACAAAGCTTATGCAGATAAGGGCTTGGTCGTGCTAGGGTTTCCTTCTGATGACTTTTTCCAGGAAGAGAACGACGAGAAAGATACCGCTGAAGTGTGCTTTATTAACTATGGCGTCACCTTCACAATGATGGCAACCGGCGCGGTACGAGGCAGTGATGCAAACCCGCTCTTTCAACACCTTGGCGAGCAGAGCGGAGCGCCCATGTGGAATTTTTACAAGTACCTGATCTCTGCCGATCGTAAGACCATACAGCAGTTCAACAGCAGAACTAAGCCTATGTCTGAGCCACTGATCGCTGCGATTGAAAAAGAACTTGATCTTAAATAATGCGCTTTAAATCTAAGTATATTAGAATAATGTATGAGCATTAATTAACCACCCATGGAGAGATAATGACACTAGCCAGCGCAAGACATATTTTAGTCGATAACGAAGCCCAATGCCTGGAACTCAAGCAACGTATTGCATCAGGCGAAGACTTTGCCGACATTGCCAAACAGTATTCAAGTTGTCCGTCCGGTCAGGATGGAGGAGAACTGGGCGAGTTTGGGCCTGGTATGATGGTCCCCGAGTTCGACAAAGTGGTTTTTTCTGCACCGATCAACGAAGTACAAGGGCCTGTTCAAACTCAGTTCGGGTACCACCTGCTTGAAGTGACAAGCCGGGTAGAATAAGCATCACCCGCACCCGTTTGCTACTGGCAGCTTACTGCTGCCGGTAGCCCTGCTTATTATGTCTTAAATCTGCCCTGCCTTGTTTCTACCCACATAAAAGTAGTGCTATAGTCATTGCGCATCCAACTAAAACATAAGGATTGAGTGATGATCTTATACGGCTCGGACACGTCTCCGTACGTCAGGCGCATCCGCATCTACTGCCTTCGCCATGATATTACCCTGGACTATCGAAAACTGGACATCTTCAGTGATGAAGGCAGAGCAACGCTTAACCAATACAACCCAGCACGAAAACTGCCTTTTCTGCTGGCTGACGATCAGCCGGTACTCGACTCAAACGTCATTGCCCGTTATTTACAACAGAAGTTTTCTCTTCCTCACCTCAACTGGGCGCAGGAAAATCTCTTAACGATCCTTAATGCCTGTAACGATTCTCTGGTAGAGCTTTTACTGTGTCAGCGCTCAGAGTTTGATACCAACGAAGACAGGCTATTCTTTAACCTACAACGTGGCAGGATAGCCGAAACACTACAGGTATTAGACCAGCGTTGTCAGGAAAACGTATTTTTAAACTGCGAGTATCTTCAGATCAGTTTATACTGCCTGCTGGATTGGATCCGCTTCAGAGACTTGTTCGACTTAACTGCGTACAACGCCCTGGGGCAGTTTTATGACCAATGGCAGTCTCTTGATGAGATACGTCTTACAGATCCCAGAGCATAAGCTCATTAACTTTGGAAATACACCATGAGTGACATCGAAATAGAATCGGAAGTAGTCAGTTTTGTCGTTGCAGCGAAAGAACAGGAGCAAGTTTGGGCACTGGGCTCAGAGGATGGCGGCCTGGTTGTCGTTGACTCTAACCAGTTTGAAGAATCAGACGTGTTACTGCTGTGGGATAACGAAGACAATGCAAAAGCACAATGTCGTGATGAGTGGGCTGATTTTAAACCTATCGCCATCGCACTTGACGAGCTGCTTGACGAGTGGATTGAAGATTTACGCGACGATAACGCGCTGCTAGGCCTAAACTGGAACGATGACAACGTCTGTACAGAAATTGAGCCTGTCGGTCTTGCCCGGGCACTGTCTGATTAGTCCGGCTTAGTCGGCACACACTAAGGCAACCAGCGTGCCTTCTATTGAGCGCACATAAGCCTGTGTGTGCTCCCCTTTTTGGCAAGGTGGCGACAAAGGTTCTGCCCCCGCAGCAACCGCCCTGTCGTAGCTTTTTGCAACATTCTCACAGCCTAATGTCAATTCAAACCCCAGCGCAGGCTGCTTAGGCTGGCTACGAATATAGCTTTGTTTAAACTGTGCCTGAGCGACTGGGTGTGTGGCAAATGCCAGCAGCACTTCTCCGGTATCCAGCTCTCCATAATCCCCGTCCTCGCTGAGACCACAGGCACTCAGGCCAAATGCCTGATAGTAAAAATCCAGTACCTCTTCGACACTATCAACGTAGATCACGGTTTTCAGAAACTGCATGGCTAATATTCGGGCTAAATAAATATAAATAAAGCATATTTTTCGTTCAGCGTAAACCGATTTAGGATCCTGACAGCCATGACGCAGGCAGTAAAAAGGGCGCCATTGGCGCCCTGTTATCAAGCAATTACTGCTTATTCTTTTGCTCTTTGGTAAATGCCCTGAGTTTACGCTTCTGCGACAGGGTCATTTTATTGGTGCGACCAGAATACGGGTTATCCCCTTCACGGAACTCGATCTTAATCGGCGTGCCCATGATATTCAGCGCTTTACGATAGTAGTTCATCAGGTAACGCTTATAACTGTCTGGCAAGTCATGCACCTGATTACCATGGATCACGATACGCGGCGGGTTATATCCCCCGGCATGGGCATATTTCAGCTTAACCCGGCGACCACGTACCAGAGGTGGCTGGTGATCGGCCTGAGCCATGTCCATGATACGTCTGAGCATAGCTGTACTAACACGCTTAGTTGCCGACTCATAGGCTTCTTCAACCGATTCAAACAAGTGGCCAACCCCGGTGCCATGCAGCGCAGAAATAAAATGCAGGCGAGCAAAATCAATAAAGCCAAGACGACGATCCAGTTCAGACTTAATACGCTCTTTGACGTAGTCATCCAGACCATCCCATTTATTTACCGCAATTACCAAAGAACGGCCCGCATTCAGGGCAAAGCCCAGCAGACTGAGATCCTGGTCAGAGATACCTTCACGGGCATCGATCACCAATAAAATAACGTTGGCGTCTTCAATCGCTTTTAGCGTTTTGATAACCGAGAACTTTTCGACCACATCACTGACTTTCTTACGCTTACGAACACCGGCGGTGTCGATCAGCACATAGTCACGCTCATTACGGGTCATCGGAATGTAGATGGAATCCCGTGTGGTGCCCGGCATATCATACACAATGACCCGCTCCTCACCGAGAATACGATTAGTAAGCGTCGATTTGCCCACATTTGGTCGACCAATAATCGCCAGTTTAATGGGCTTGTCTTCAAAGCCGGTTTTCCCCTCTTCCGGGGCTTCTTCTCCTTCCAGATAAAGCTCTGTCAGCAGCTCATCGTCCTGCTCAATCTCATCTTCTTCAGCAGCCAGTTCGGCAATTACCGGACCCAGCGTGGCTTCAAGGAGTTGCGTCACGCCTCGACCATGCGCTGCGGCAATATGGTACACCTCTCCCAGTGCTAGCTGATAAAACTCGGCACAGTTAGAATCAGCATCAATGCCGTCTGTTTTATTGGCAACAACAAAACTCTTCTTTTGTTGCTTGCGTAAATGCTGCGCAATGGCTTGGTCAGCCGCGGTCATGCCGGCACGGGCATCAACCAGAAAGAGCACCACATCGGCTTCTTCAATGGCCAGCAAGGACTGCTCTGCCATTTCCGTTTCGATACCTTCTTCACTGCCATCAATACCGCCGGTATCGACCACGATAAACTCATAGCCATCATAGTTTGCCTGGCCATATTTACGGTCACGTGTTAGGCCCGGAAAGTCCGCCACCAACGCATCACGCGTGCGAGTCAGACGATTAAATAAAGTGGATTTACCCACATTGGGTCGCCCGACGAGAGCGATCACAGGAAGCATAGACTACCTCTTTTAAAAACAACAAAAGGCTTCGCACCGCGAAGCCTTACTTCTATTTATACCGTGTATAGTGATTACGGAATTTTTACCGCACTGACTTCACCATCACGGGTGTACAGGATCAGTTTGTCATCTACCACGATTGGCTCGACAAAAAAGCCCGAACTATCAAATTCTTCGCGAGACACCAGCGCACCAGTTTGTTTATCCAGCCAGTGCAAGTTTCCTTCCTGATCTCCGACTACCAGATAGTCTCCCGCTACTGCTGGGGTGGTCAGATACCAGCCGCGTAATGCCGACTGACTCCAGCGTTCGATGCCTGATTCTCTATCTAGAGCATAGAGTACGCCCTCGCTATCTACCAAATAAATGGTATTCAGTTCAATGCTCAGGTCTCGGTAACTGCTGTATTCACGGTCCCAGATCACATTACCATTGCGCACATCCAATGCCGCTAGTTTACCATTATACGCTATGGTATACACGGTACTGCCAATCACAACAGGCTTAGTGTCTACATCAACCAGACGCTCAAACTCAGAAGCACCTTTTGCCAGGGCAATATCTGTGCTCCAAGCCATAAAGCCGTTTTCTGCAATCAATACCGACAGCTTACCGCTTTCTTCACCGACCAGTACGCCGCCATTTGCTGACGTGGGTGAACTCAAGCCACGCAAGGTCAGGGCCGGAACTTCCTGTTCAAACTGCCAACGCTCTTCACCCGTATCAGGGTGCAACGCCAACAACTTACCTGAACCCAGATTCACATACACCAAACCATCTCCGGCAGCTGGTGTAGAAAGGGCCTCTCCCGGGACTGACTTGCGCCAAACCACCTCACCGGTTTCACGATCCAGAGCAACAACTTCGCCATGCTCTGAGCCAATATATAACTTGCCATAAGCCTGCAAAATGCCACCCGACAACTTTGCACTGTCATCGTCTTCCCAGGGCCAGAAAGCCGGGTTTTCACGGGTATCGACTTCCCACAGCGTATCTCCACTGTCAACATCCAGCGCAGCAACGAGACCGTTTCGCTCAGCAACATAAACCGTGTTCTGATAGGAGGTTGGGGTCAAACGAGAAAAATAATGCTCAACGCCGTCGCCCAGAGACTCCTGCCAAACCACATTCGTTTCGAACTGATTTACAATCTCGGGTAACACCAACTCTTGTTCATCATCATCGCTTGAGGAACACCCCAGTAATGACGCCATACACAGCGCCAGAGAGGCCATAGTCAACTTCTTCATGGCTACTCCTTAAAGTGCTGCTGTGCTAGCCAGGTCGTCCAGTTTGATTTGCAACAGTGGGTTATTGTCGCTGCCACCGGCTGTCACTGCCTTTTGATATTCATCACGCGCGGCGTCTTTTTTACCTTGCGCCAAAAGAATATCACCTTTGACTTCAGCAAGCTGGGCTGCAAAGCTTTCAGGCATTTGATTGCCTAACGTGGCCATTGCCGCACTGTAATCTTCCTGTGCCGCCTGAACACGTGCTAAACGCAGATAAGCCGTGGCTTTTAGCTCTGGCGCTTTCACCGTGCTTGCTGCGAAGGTCAGCTTCTCTTGGGCAACATCCAGCTTGCCCTGCTCCACCGCTTCTTTGGCAGCAACAAAGGCTGCCAGAACTGCGTAGCTAGACTCGCCGTTATTCGTTAAAAATTCATCGCTTTTGGTCAGAACGTCACCACTATCAACCAGCTGGTTGTAGGCTTCAGAACCGGCTTCTGCGCTATCGATTTGATGCTGATTGTAAGCTTTCCAACCATACAGACCACCCAGGCCCAGCACCGCGCCGATAATCAAAGATGTTCCATTTTCACGGAAAAATCGTTTTATTGCTTCGGCTTGTTGTTCTTCTGTTGAATAAATTTCCATTCTGACCTCTTTATTAATAGCGTAAAACCAGTACCCAACTTTTGGGTAACCCGGCTTTACTGCGCATCAGCGCTTATTCCACCAACGTTGACAACAGGCTCTTTGCCTCTGCCAGTGTCAGGGTAACTTGTTCTTTATGTTCGCGGAGATACTTAACAGTCACCTTACCTTCGGCCAATTCATCTTCGCCAAAAATCAGGGCAACCAGGGCATCGCTTTTGTCCGCACGTTTTAATTGTTTCTTGAAGTTGCCACCACCGGCGTTAACCAGTACCCGCAGGCCTGGGATTTCACTGCGTAGTTGTTGCGCAATGACCGGAGCCTGAATGCTGGCCTGCTCGCCCATCGCTGCAACGAACACATCTGCATTACGGCGTACTGTGCCGATACGTTCAAGCTCTTGTAACATCAGTACAAGACGCTCCATCCCCATGGCAAAGCCCACAGCCGGAGTCGCTTTACCACCGACTTGCTCTACCAAGCCATCATAACGGCCACCGGCACACACGGTACCTTGCGCGCCTAAGCTATCCGTTACCCATTCAAATACGGTGCGATTATAATAGTCTAGGCCGCGTACCAGTTTTTCATTAACCTGGTATTCGACGCCCGCAGCGTCCAAACGTTCACATAAATTTGCAAAATGTTGACGAGACTCTTCGTCCAGATATTCAGACAGTTTTGGTGCATTCACCAAAATGGCCTGAACGTCTGGGTTTTTGCTATCCAAAACACGCAATGGATTGCTGTGCATACGACGTTTTGAGTCTTCGTCGAGTTGTGACTCGTGCTGCTCAAGGAACGCAATGAGCGCATCACGATAAGTTGCACGCGCTTCGTTTGAGCCCAGTGAATTCAGTTCCAGACGAACAAAATCCTTGATCCCAAACTGCTGCCATAAACGCGCAGTCATCAGGATCACTTCCGCGTCCATATCGGCACTGGCTACGCCAAAGGTTTCCACACCAAACTGGTGGAACTGGCGGTAACGGCCCTTTTGCGGACGCTCGTGACGAAACATGGGTCCCATGTACCACAAACGCTGTTCCTGATTGTACAGTAAGCCGTTCTGATTACCGGCCCGCACACAAACCGCGGTGCCTTCAGGACGCAAGGTCAGGAAATCGCCATTGCGATCTTCGAAGGTATACATTTCTTTTTCAACGATATCGGTGACTTCACCAATCGAGCGCTTAAACAGCTCGGTGGATTCTACGATAGGGAAGCGGATCTCCTGATATCCAAAAGATGCCACTGTGTCACGTAAGATAGATTCTACCTTCTGCCAGACTTGCGTATCACCCGGCAGACAATCGTTCATACCTCGAATTGCCTGAATTTGTTTTGCCACTGAAAATCCTAGTAATCTAATTTTTTACACGAAATGGCTGGCTAAGCCCGATGACTTAGCCAGTTCTGATAAACCCGCTATTATACCCAGCTCGGCTAAAACGTAAACGCTTAGTTTGCCTAGTCTGTACCGGTTATTCCACTATCTTGACATCGATTTTGGGTTCATTCTGCTGTTTTTCAACATAGCTGCGTACCTGCTCTTCCAGCTGTTCAACGATATGATCGTTGTCGATACGCAATTTTTGACGCTCGCCATTGATGTACAAACCCGAACGACGATTTGCACCGGCCAGACCTAAATCACTTACCAGCGCCTCTCCAGGACCGTTCACCACGCAACCAATCACAGAAACAGAGATGGGTGCGGTAATATCCTCAAGGCGCTCTTCCAGCTGGTTCATGGTATTGACCACATCGAATTCCTGTCGTGAACAGCTTGGACAAGCAATAAAGTTGATACCACGTGAACGGATCCGCAAAGACTTTAGAATGTCAAAGCCCACTTTGACTTCCTGAACCGGATCGGCCGCTAAAGATACGCGCAGCGTATCACCAATCCCCTCAGCCAATAGCATCCCCAGGCCCACAGCAGATTTCACCGAGCCCGCGCGCATCCCACCGGCTTCGGTGATCCCCAGGTGCAGAGGCTGATCAATCTCTTTTGCCAACAGGCGATAGGCACCCACAGCTAAAAATACATCTGAGGCTTTAACTGAGACTTTAAACTGGTCAAAGTCGAGTCGCTGGAGTATTTCAACATGGCGCATGGCCGATTCAAGCAAAGCTTCAGGCGTCGGTTCGCCGTATTTTTCCTGTAAATCACGCTCCAATGACCCACCGTTGACGCCGATGCGAATGGGAATGTTTTTATCCCGGGCGGCATCAACTACAGCACGAATACGCTCTTCGTTACCAATGTTCCCAGGGTTGATGCGCAGGCAATCCACACCATATTCCGCTACTTTCAGGGCAATACGGTAATCAAAATGAATATCTGCGACTAACGGAATTTCGGACTGCGCTTTGATACTCTTAAACGCCTCTGCAGCTTCCATGGTTGGCACGGATACTCGCACAATGTCTGCGCCGGCATCGGCAATCGCCCGGATCTGAGCCACTGTGGCATCTACGTCCAGGGTATTGGTGTTGGTCATCGACTGCACGGCGATCGGTGCGCCATCCCCGATTGGGACATTACCCACATTAATACGCGTGGATTTTCTACGTTTGATCGGTGATTCTGAAAACATGACGATTACTCTGCTAACGGTAAATTGAATTTGGCTAAACGGTTGCGTGGCAGCCCGGAAATATCCACGGCTTCGCCATCCAGTGTGATGCTCACAGCACGATGTTTGCCCAGTACGACTGAAAACGGGGCGACACCACTGACGGTCATGGTATACCCTGCTTTTTTAACACCAAACGCAACTCGTTCCTGGCTGGCGTCAAAGATCTCAACCCAGCTGTCTTCTTTAAACACCATCACTATGGTGCTCTGTGAAAATTCGCTTTGTGTATTGTCAGGCTCTGGGTCAGTGACCGGTGCTGACGATACTTCTGTTGCCACAGTATTGCGTGATGCGTCAGTATTCTCCTGCGCTGCCTCACTCTCAGGTGTCACCGACGCTAATTGAGGTCGCGGACCGCTCACATTATCTGGCTGTACAGCAGGCTCAGTGGTGGTGTTCAGTTCACCACTATCAACCATATCCTTATTTGGCCTATTCTCTTGTGACACCTCTTTGGGCGTCTCATCCGGCACGCTGGTTACAGGCGTACTGACCTGAGGAATATCCCGGGCATCCCCTGGTGTGATCTCATTTTGTGTACTGCTGGTTTGCCAGAACCAAATCGCCGAGCTACCGATCACCAACACTAAGACTGCATAACTAAACCACATCAGGCGGTTATCGTGTGCTTCTTTTTCGGTTCGACGCGAGAAGCTCTTCATCTTACCCTTTTGCTCGGGTACAACTGGCGACTGATATAACCGTAAGGTTTCCTGTGCATCCAGGCCCAGTAAGCCACAGTAGCTTTTGATATACCCTTTCACAAAAGTCTCTGGGCCCAGCTTATGATAGTCGTCCTGTTCCAGCTTGTTGATCTGGGATTCACTGAGCTTCAGCCGCGCGGTGATCACCTCAAAGCTGACGCCTTTGTCGTGTCTGGCCTTAGCCAGTGTTTGTCCGAGCGACAATACGTCGCTGCTGGTATCTGTGTCTAATTCTGCTTCGTTCATAAAGTATAGTTATCTGGATCCACGATTAAGAGATGTCGTCCCGGTTGTAAGACGATACCGGGTGTCAATTTGTTCCACCGCATCAGGTCGTCAATCTGTAAATTGTATTCCATTGCAATGTCGAACAGGGACTGGCCTTCACCTATGGTGTGGACGATTTTAGGGTCATTTAAATACACTACCTGACCAATCGAGAGTTTGTCCGACTCGCGTAAATTATTCCATGCCATCAGTTTTTCTAACTTAAGGTTGTACTTCACTGACACACTAAACAGGTTTTCTCCCAGCCTTACGGTATGCTGAGGGATGCTGGGGAGCATAATATCTGTATTCAACAGACCACCCGCAGCGCGATTTGGTGTCCGAGCAGAAGCAGGTTCAGCCGGCAGTTGTGCCAACCAACTATCTGTTGGCTCAACGCTTGAACGAGATGAAGACGCTGAAAATGAAATATCCTCAGGGTCAGGCTCATAAAACACCACTTTCCCTTGCTGCGTTGAAGTCACAGGCTTAACCACAGTCGAGGTCGCCTTTTGCGGTATTGTCGCGGCGCTCACTGTATCCTGTGCAGGTGAATTCTGGGTGAATTGCTGAGTACGCAACGAACGTGTTGGCGCTTTTATCTGCGACTGCTGAGACACAACGGAAGATAGCTCTGACGCCTCAACACGAGTGCTGACAGCCTCCACTTTCCGGCGCACTTTGATCTTAGGCTCTGCCACTAAATGGGTCGGCGACTTATGGGTGATTTTAGTTAACTGGGCCTGGCGGTATTGCTCTTTCAGACGCTCAAATTCGCTGTCCTTCAGGCGCTGCTGGATCACCAGCGCAGCCTGAGGAGACTCTGGGTAAGTTTGCAATAACAAGGTGGCCGTTTCTTCCGCTTGTTGCAAATGACCTTTGCGTAACTCCAGTAGGTGAGACAACAATAACCCACGTGCCGAAACAAACCCGCGGTCACCATACACCTTAAGGACTTCTTCTGCTCTATGCAGTTCACTCTTTGCATAGTGTAAGCCAGCCATTAATAACAAGGTCGACTGACGCTGACCATTGTGTTTCTCGGCACTGCTCAGATACTCGAGCGCTAACTCGAAATTATCCTGACGCAATGCACACAGCGCTAAATTTTCATAGCTTTGTGCCACACGAATGTAGCTTGGGATCTCTATGGCTTTAAAGAGCTGCTCTGTCGCTTCATCATATTTGCCGATACGACATAAGAAGGTGCCATAGTTATTGAGCGTGTTTGGATCTTTCGGCGCCAGTGCCAGTGCTTTTTGATAAGCCTGCTCGGCACGGGCATTCTCGCCTACCTGCTCATAGTAATAAGCCAGAGAATAATGAGCTTCGGGGAGTTGCGGCGCCAATGTCAATGCGCGTTCAAGGTTATACTTGGCCTGCGTATTATTGCCATTGGCCAGATATTGCAATGCCAGAGAAATACGGGTTTTAGCCGCGTCTTCTCGGCTTGCTTTGCTTTGCACAACCGGTTTATCACTGTTGGCATAGCGAGTTTCGGTCACACAGCCACTGAGTACCACGCCCAATGTCATCAGCAACCCGGTTCGGGCAGCCACAGTGCGCTTTGAGACCTCAAAGGAGAAACTTTTTACCAATGAAAACATAGCTAAACTAAACACTTTAGTTAAAAGCGCGCACTGACAGGTGACAGTCGGCGTAAGGCCGCAGGCATAGCTCACCAGAGCGCTGTTGATCTATGCCCATATATTACCCGAATGCGTTCGAGTTTCACCCTTTTTTTAGCCAACCTTCACCGCTATCGCGTTGTCTTCCAGCTGCTTTTTCTTAGCAAGACGCTTAGTTCTGTCTACCACGTCTCCTACCAGCTGACCACAGGCGGCATCGATATCGTCGCCACGGGTACGGCGCACGATACAGGTTAACCCGGCTGCCTGAAGTACTTTAGAGAAACGGTCAATACGGCTGTTGCTCGAACGCCCATACTCATTGCCCGGGAACGGGTTAAATGGGATCAGGTTGATTTTAGACGGCGTGCCTTTCAATACCTGGACCAGTTCATGGGCATGATCGGTGCTGTCGTTCACACCCTGTAACATCACATATTCAATGGTGACGTCTTTATTGGCCTTTGAACCATCGATATAACGGCGACAGGCCGCCAGGAACTCTTCAATCGGGTACTTTTTATTGATAGGTACCAGCTCATCACGCAGCGGATTATTTGGCGCGTGTAAGGAAATCGCCAGTGCTACGTCAATTTTCTCTTTCAGAATATCCAATGCCGGTACCACGCCCGAGGTACTCAGGGTAACACGACGCTTAGACAGACCAAATGCCCAGTCGTCCATCATCAGTTCCATGGCAGGCACTACATTGTTGATGTTAAGCAGCGGCTCACCCATGCCCATCATCACCACATTGGTGATCGGACGCTTGGTGCTGTCACCATCATGCAAGCCGATGTCTTTGGCTACGCGCCACACCTGGCCGATGATTTCACTGACTTTCAGGTTACGGTTAAAGCCCTGTTGGGCTGTTGAGCAGAAGGTGCACTCCAGCGCACAACCCACCTGAGACGAGACACACAAAGTGGCACGGTCTTTTTCCGGGATCCACACAGTCTCCACTTCCTGTCCGCCATCCAGTACAAGGGCGTACTTGATGGTGCCATCGCTGGCCTGCTGGCGTACCGAGATTTCCGGTGCACGGATCTCACACTCCGCCTGCAACTTAGCGCGCAGCTTTTTATTGATGTTGCTCATATCATCGAAGTTATCGATGCCGAAGTGGTAAATCCATTTCATGACCTGATCGGCGCGAAACGGTTTTTCACCGTATGATGCAAACAACTCGCGCATCCCCTCGCGATTTAAATCAAGTAAGTTAATTTTTTTCTCAGTCGTAGTCATGAAACAACCCCAGATCAGATGACGGCCAGTGCAAATTTAATAAAACGCCGAATTGTACAAAATTCAATCAACGCTTTCAAATCTGAATACTTTGCTAAGCCTGCTGTCTGTCGCATTCAGGCTTAGCAAAGTGCATCAGGGACGAAAAAAGGGCGCTAAGGCCCTTCTTTCCTGTCACCGTGCTCGAATTAACGAGTACGTGCGCACAGCTCTTCTTCAGTGAAGAAGTAAGCGATTTCACGTGCAGCAGACTCTGGAGCGTCTGAACCGTGTACCGCGTTTTCGTCGATGCTGTCAGCGTAGTCAGCACGTAGCGTACCCGCTAGCGCTTCAGCTGGGTTAGTTGCACCCATGATTTCACGGTTTTTACGGATTGCATCTTCGCCTTCAAGAACCTGAACCATTACTGGACCAGAAGTCATGAACTCAACCAAAGCACCGAAGAAAGGACGCTCTTTGTGCTCTGCGTAGAAACCTTCTGCTTTCTCTTGAGAAAGGTGGATCATTTTAGCTGCAACGATCTTCAGACCAGCAGACTCGAAACGGTTGTAGATTGCACCGATGTGGTTTTTAGCGACCGCATCAGGCTTAACGATTGAAAAAGTACGCTCTAAAGCCATCTTTTTTGCTCCAAAATGAAATTAATGAATTTATACGGGCGCGAATTATACGCGTTTTAGATGTAAAAACCTACTATTTCCGTCCCGTGATTGTTTTGTGTGAAACCAAACCTTATGTGGCCACAGGTTGCGCAATTTGCCATGTCCCTCGCAAAACCTGATCCAAGTCAAAAAACACCTCAGCAGCTTGCCCTATACTGCGCCGCTTTTTGATTTAACCCAATCGTCCGGCTCACTGCGATGCAGGGCGCACAGACGATTGATTTACCCCAACAGCTGACCCGTAATCAGTTCAATGTATGAGGTTTTTGAGATGTTTGTACCTGAGCTCCTTTCACCCGCCGGTAGTTTAAAGAACATGCGTTACGCTTTTGCGTACGGTGCCGATGCGGTGTACGCCGGCCAGCCGCGCTACAGCCTGCGCGTGCGCAACAATGAATTTGACCTGGCCAATCTGGAAATTGGCATTAACGAAGCCCACCAGCAAAATAAAAAGCTGTATGTGGTGTCTAACATTGCACCACATAACGGCAAGGTCAAAACCTACCTGCGTGATATCGAGCCAGTCATTGCCATGCAACCGGATGCATTAATCATGTCCGATCCGGGCCTTATCATGCTGGTACGCGAAAAATGGCCAGACATGCCCATCCATTTATCGGTTCAGGCCAATGCCGTGAACTATGCTGCTGTGCAGTTCTGGGCAAAGCAAGGCATAGAACGGGTGATCCTGTCTCGTGAGCTGTCGCTGGAAGAAATTGCCGAAATTCGCACTTTGTGCCCAGATACCGAGCTGGAAGTATTTGTACATGGTGCGCTGTGTATGGCCTACTCTGGGCGCTGTTTGCTCTCTGGCTACATCAATAAGCGCGACCCGAACCAGGGCACCTGTACCAATGCCTGCCGCTGGAGCTACGACGTTAAGCCCGGAGAAGAAACGGCCACAGGTGACGTAGTTCACAAAATACATCCGCAACAGGTGATCCCGACTTTAGGCGACGGACAACCGACCGATCAGGTGTTTATGCTTGAAGAACAAGGTCGACCGGGTGAGTACATGCCGGCCTTTGAAGATGAACATGGCACTTACATTATGAATTCCAAAGACCTGCGTGCCGTGCAATACGTTGATCAGCTGACCAAAATGGGTGTGCACAGCCTGAAAATTGAAGGCCGGACTAAGTCTTTTTACTATGTTGCCAGAACTGCGCAGGTTTATCGTCGTGCTATTGACGATGCAGTCGCAGGTAAGCCGTTCGACCCGTCATTGATGCGAACACTGGAAAATCTGGCGCACCGGGGCTACACCGAAGGCTTCCTCAAACGCCACGCCCATCAGGATTACCAAAATTATGAGTACGGTCATTCTGTGTCTGATCAGCAGCAGTTTGTTGGTGAAATTTTGGGTCGCCACGACAATGGCCTGGTGGAAATTGACGTTAAAAACAAGTTCTGTACCGGCCACAGCCTGGAGCTGATGACCCCGCAGGGCAATATCAACTTTACCCTTGAGCATATGGAAAATAAAAAAGGTGAGCAGATCAGCGATGCCAAGGGCTCGGGCCATATTGTGAAGATCCCACTGCCCGAAGACATTGACCTGAGCCATGCTATTTTGATGCGTAACCTGGGTGCACAGGAAGACACCCGTAATCCGTTTAAAAAAGCCTGAACCGGCCAGGACGGAGCATAAACCATGGCGTTACTGATCAACAGTAAATGTATTAACTGCGATATGTGCGATCCGGAATGTCCTAACCAGGCAATCTATATGGGTGAGAAAATCTACCAGATAGACCCGGATAAATGCACTGAGTGCGTCGGGCACTACGACCAGCCAACCTGCGTCAGTGTCTGCCCGATTGACTGTATTAAACCAGACCCCGCACATCGTGAGAGCCTGGATACGCTGGCTGAGAAGTTTCTCAAACTGACAGGCCAAAGCTAATCTCTGTTAAAAGCGCCCACGGGCGCTTTTTCTTTTTATTATTGCCCGGATATCAGCACAGCAGCGTAAATCTGGACTCAGCCCCTAAACGTATCATTCCCTTGTAAACCTGCGCACTGTTCGATTGCAAAACCCATAGGCTGTGCCAGACTTGTTAAGGCGTCTAACTTTTAAACAGGGAGTCTTTATGCCGGGCTGTAAAACTTGCCGTTGTCACACCGATTACAAAATGGACATCACCATGGCCATGCAACCAATCGTGAACCTGCGCACCCGGCAAGTCTATGCCTATGAAGCACTAGTCAGAGGCACACAGGGGCAGTCGGCAGGACAAGTACTCGCGCAGGTCACAGATGACAGCAAATATTATTTCGACCAGTTGTGCCGTACTACTGCCATTGAGATGATGGCCAATCTCAGCGACACCGCCAAGCTCTCCATCAACTTTTTACCCAACGCCATTTATGACCCCCAAACCTGCTTGCGTAAAACCCTCGAAGCCGCCGATAAATTCGATCTCGCAAAGGAACGTATTATTTTTGAGGTCTCTGAACAGGAACACCTCACTGACCATGAAAAACTCATCGACATCGCCAATACGTATAACAAAAACGGCTTCAAGGTTGCACTGGACGATTTTGGCGCCGGCTATGCAGGCATTGAAGTGCTGCACCGCTTTCAACCCGATATCATCAAGCTCGATATTTCGCTGATAAACGGCATTGCACAGGACCCGGTCAAACAGGCCATCGTGGATGGCATATGCCTGATGGCTCGACGGCTGAATATCGACCTGGTGGTCGAAGGCGTCGAAACTCTGGCTGACTACCACTGTCTGGTTGATTTAGGGGTGTATCTGATGCAGGGTTATTTATTCGCCAAACCTGCGATTGCAACTTTACCCATCCCAAACTTTCCCACGGAGTCAGCCGAGCACGCCGAGTAAGGACATCCCATGGAATCCAATAGTTTTGAGTCATTTTTTCATGATGCCTATATGCCACACGGGCACTGTTATTTGTGGCAACCCCATTTGCTGTGGGGCAATGTTATCTCGGATTTACTCATTGCCACCGCTTACTTCTCTATCCCCATTGCCATTATGATATTTGCCAAAAAACGGCCGGATGTCGGCGGGCACTGGCTGTTTGTGTTGTTTTCAAGTTTTATTCTGCTATGTGGACTGACTCATTTGATAGGGATTTACACCGTCTGGCAAGGCGCCTATGGTATGCATGCTCTGGCCAAAATGGCCACCGCACTGGTTTCTATCACCACCGCGGTGTACATGTTCCGCCTAATTCCCAGCGCCATTGCCATTCCCACCCCGAATCAGTTACAGGGGGTGTCACGCAAGCTCGACAAGGTCACACAGGAAAAACACCAGCTGGATTCAAAACTGGCTGAGCATGAGTTAACCCACTTTATACTCAACACCCTGCCTGCCAGTATCGTGGTACTCGACGAAAACTTTAAAATCACCCAATGTAATTCGCACTTTCTCAAGACTTTAGATCTGTGTGACACACAACCCAATGGTCAGCCCCTGAGCGAATTGATTGAATTCAGTGATCCCTTTACCACCATGGAAACACTGACCCACAAGCTGAACAATACCGACACGGCTGAATTGGCGACCCTATGCCAGGTCAAAGTAAAAGCTAAAGCGGCAGTGCCAATGGAAATGAAGCTGGTTAAGGCCCAGTTTGAAGGACAAAGTGTGGTACTGGCCCTGTTTAACAACCTGAGCACTTTGAAAAACACCGAGCGCGCACTCAAAGAGTCAGACAAAAAAATGCGCCGGGCCATCAATGCCACCGCTGATGGCATTTGGGAGTGGAATGTGGTGACCGGCGAGGTCAGTTACTCGCCTCGCCTGATGACGATGATAGGCAAAGCCAATATAGAGCATCCTGGCTACGAAGACTGGTTTGAACATATTCACCCGGAGCACCGCCAGCGTGTGGAGCAGGCCATTGAAGATCACTTTAAAAGTAAAGAGCAATACCAGGTAGAATATCAGGGCCGCAACGAGCATGGCGAGTACAGCTGGTTTATGGCAGTGGGTAATAGCCAGTTTGATGAGCAAGGCAAACCCCAGTTGATGTCTGGCGCACTGCGTAATATCGACTCCAGCAAAATACTGGAGCGTAAAGTCAGTGAAAAAACCAACATTTTAAATGCAATCTATAATGGTGCCAGTCAGGCAATCTGGCTGTTACAGGTAGAAGAAGACGGCGATTTTACTTTCCTGGAATTTAACCCCACCGCCTGCCAACGCGCATCCATTAAGCTGGAGGACATTCAGTTCAAACGTTTATCTGAATTACGTGGAAAAATGTTTGATGACCAAATTCTCAACCATATTCAGGACAACTACCAGACCTGTTGCGAACTCAAAAAGCCGTTGGAGTATATCGAAATGCTGCCAACGCATGGTCAGGAATTATGGTATCAAACAACGTTGTATCCTTTACTTGATAGTCAGGGTAACGTAAAGCAATTGGTTGGCACCGCTATTGACATCACAGCTCGGAAATACGCAGAGACCGAATTACGAGACAGCCAGCAATTTTTACAGCGCATTATCGATTCTGCCGTCTGTGGCTTATACCTATTTGATCTGACGCAGAAAACCAATGTGAAAATCAACCGCAGATACACCCACCTGCTCGGGTATACCCTTCAGGAGCTGGAAAACTGCAACCTGATGAACCTCTTTCACCCACAAGAACGCCCCCTACTGGATGCCCATATGAAAGAGGTCATCAGCAGTCACAGTGGGGATTTGATCCCGTTAAAGTACCGTTTTAAGCATAAGCAAGGGCATTGGGTCTGGTGCTATTCGCTGGATACGATAGTCACCCGAGATGAGCAGGGTAACCCGGAGCTGATGTTGGGGACGTTTGTCGATATCACGGAACAAACCAACCTGCTGCGTGAATTACAGGAATCCAATGCCAGCCTCGAGCATTTTGCCTTTATTGCTTCTCACGACTTACAAGAGCCACTGCGTAAAATTTCGGCCTTTTCCGACAGCTTGTCACAGCGGCTGGCACCTGCCCTGAAAGAAGACGATAAAGCCTGCTTTGAAATGGACAGGCTACTAGATGCAACTCAGCGCATGCGCACCATGATCCAGGACTTACTCAAGCTATCCAGGCTGAATGCGCACCAACTAAAACTAACCCGAGTATCACTCAATAGCCTGATAACTGAAGCGTGCGATCAACTGAGCTTTAAAATTGAGGAAAGTCACACCCAAATAGAGTGTGATAACCCAGATTGTGAACTGGAAGTTGATGCCTCTTTGTTTATTCAAATCTGGCAGAACCTGATTGCCAACAGCATTAAGTTCTGTGCTGACGGCGAGGCGCCCTGTGTGCGGATCACTACCCAGCGCGAGGGCGCGACGCTAATGTTGCACTATCAAGACAACGGCATAGGCGTACCTGAGCAGTTCAGGCAACAGATTTTTGAACCCTTCAGGCGCTTGCACGGCGACAGCCACAAAGGCAGTGGGATTGGTCTATCCTTATGTAAGAAGATAGTTGACCTGCATGACGGG
Source organism: Pseudoalteromonas rubra (assembly GCF_005887095.1). Lineage (GTDB taxonomy): Bacteria > Pseudomonadota > Gammaproteobacteria > Enterobacterales > Alteromonadaceae > Pseudoalteromonas > Pseudoalteromonas rubra_E. Next base: position 155,258 of record NZ_PNCI01000018.1, read on the forward strand.
CAAATTACCTGTACCGACAGCGAGCAAGCCGGTGCGCACTTTGTAATCAGGCTAAAACAACGGGAGCTATGATGGAAATCGTATTGGTTGAAGACGACCCGGATGACATTTATTTCTTTCAGCAAGCCTGTGCAGAGCTTCCCCAGGAGCCCAAAGTGACCGTGTTAAACAACGGCATTGAGTTTATCTCTCATGTGCAGCAAAGTGACAACCAGATGCCAGTTTACCTGCTGGACTTAAACATGCCACACAAGGGCGGGCTGGAAGCGCTGGAAGAGTTGCAACAGCAGGGGCTGGTAAACTCCCTGCTGGTGATCTGCTACACCACATCGGACAGTCCCAAAGATATCGCCAAAGCCTATCATCTGGGCGCCAAATCCTATTTAACCAAACCAAACCGGCTGACGGAGCTGACCGAACTGGTCCAGACGCTCATTAAATACTGGTTTCAATACAACCAAAAACGCAAAGGGTAAGGTATGAACGCCAGGTTAATCTATTTACTCGAAGACAATCAGGATGACATCTACCTGGTGAAAGAACTTCTGAGCCAGCACAACGGCAAGCACCATTATGCCGTCAATGCCTTTGAAACCATTGAGTCGCTGCGTGATGCAGTCGCTCAGCTTAATCCCGAAGCCATTTTAATGGATCTGAACCTGCCACAGAGCCGGGGGCTGGAAACCTTGCTGCGGGTTAAAGATTTTGCCGCACATATCCCTATCATAGTGTTGACGGGCATGTCAGACGAAATGTTTGGCGAAAAAGCTATTCAGCTCGGCGCACAAGACTATATCCCTAAGCACGAACTTAGTGCTCATTTACTCAGGCGCACCATAGTGTTTTCTAAAGAACGCTTTGATATGCAGCGTAACCTGGAAAACCTGGTCAGTCTGGACAGACTTACCATGCTCAACAACCGCGGCGCACTGGATCAACACTTACACACCCAGGTGCAGGACGCCCGGCGCTATGGTAAGCAGTTCGCTATGTTGTTTATCGACCTGGACAACTTTAAAACCATTAACGATGAGTTGGGTCACCAGGCAGGCGACCAGCTGCTCAGGCTGCTTGCGTCTAAACTCAAAATGTACAAACGCAGCTCAGATTTCGTGGCGCGCTATGGTGGAGATGAATTTGTGGTGATTGCCCCCAACATAGATAACCCTGGCCAACTGGAACTATTTACCCGCTACAAGCATAACCTGCTGGCCGACAACTACTGCCTGCAGGATCAGCAAGGCAATATGCGCGAAGTCACACTGGATCTCAGTATTGGTGCCGTGCTGTTTCCGGATCATGGCGATGAACCAGCAGAATTATTGAGTTGCGCGGATAAAATTATGTATCAGGCTAAAACTCAGTCATTGCCCTTTCTGCTGGCGCAGCCCACTAATGGTGGAGCGTAACCTTAGGGCCTGATGACCACTTCCCCGTCAGGCCGGCCCACAATTTTATTACTGTCCTTATGAGCCCTTCTGAGGTCCCCGGCGACTACCCAGATTAAACCCAATCCAAAGCCCTTTGCTGTGTTACCAGTCGCCTGCCAGTCAAGTTGCAAACTCAAATGAAACAAAAATGTAAACATTAAGAAACAAAAACAAATTGCAGAGTAAAAACTCGAATTGTACATTTATTCAACAAAAGGATATACCTGTTCGTGAACTCACCCTAATGAGGATACAACATGAAAACACTACACTACGCCGCACTGGCACTAGGGCTCAGTAGCGCGCAGATACATGCACAGGGTCAGCACCATGATGCCACGGCTTATCAGCTACCTGATGATGCACTGACGCAACATGCGCTTTCTCCGTTGCTCAACATAGATCCACAACACTTTCTGTTCGGTAACTCGCTACAACAAACAGACTGGGAAGCCACCCTTGCAAGTCATGCTCCCCATCTGTTGCCTCAGCTTGAAACCCTGCTGCACTGGGCAGGTCACGCCAGCATTAACCCTAAGCTGTTATTGGCACTGATGGAGCAACAGAGTCAGCTGCTCAGTGACCCCTCTGCTAAAGCATTCGAACAGCCATTTGGCTCGTTAGTGACACAATCTGGGTTTTCGGCGCAACTGGAAGCAATCACCACAGCCCTGTCGCAGCGCTATTACGCTTTTGAGCAGCAGCAGGGGCAGCACTCAGACGCGTTACATCACACACTCAACAATACCCACTCAATCAGCCCGGCGACGTTTGCCCTGAACGTATTATTGGGTGCGCAAAGTGACGTTGCCAAAGTAGCCAGACACTTCCAGCAGCTGTTCGGCGATGCTCTCCTTAACCCACAAGCACAGGTACAGAATGCCAGTACAGAGTCCGTGACGAGCAATAACAATTTTTATCTTAACTTTCCCTGGCCTTCAGGCTATGCCTGGTACAGTGGCGGCGCGCACTCGAATACCGGCTCTGGTTACCCCTATTCATCGCTGGACTTTAATAACAACTCTGGCGGTTGGGGGTCGAATACGCCCTGGGTCCAGGCAGCCCACGGCGGAACCGTGACCCGCTACTCACGCTGTAATATCCGCGTTACACATCCCAGCGGTTACGCCACTCAGTATTATCATATGGACGCCCTGCAATATCAGACAGGGGACGTGATTGCTGCAGGTGCCTGGCTGGGTCGCTATGCCAATGACTACAACACAGCGCTGTGTCAGGGTGGTCAATCCAGTGGCCCACACCTGCATTTTTCATTGCTCTATAACGGCCGTTTTGTATCTCTGCACAACACTTATATCAGCGGCTACCGGATCGATGTCGGCAACTACAATTACGACGACAACTGTAACCGCTTTTACTTTGAACGCAATGGCTATCGCACCTGTGCATGGCGGGCACTCTACCGATAAACATTTAACCAACTGAGGTGGTCAGGCCAGTGCTCTGGCCACCTGCTCACGACTCTCCTGCCAGTGCCGCGTCATACTACTGATCCAGCTGTTGCGCCTTGCCTGGCCAATTCACCGTCATCTTGCCCGCAATCAGATGGAATGTTCCAATACGAGATACTGCTCCGGTCAGTTCCAAAAATTGAAAATAAGTACTAAACATCCTGTAAAAAATATGTATATTTAAGTTAATGGAACAACAAAAGGACAGTCGAGAAAATGATGTATTCAGACAACCCAACGCGTGGTGCTCTGTTCGTCCTGACAGACCAAAAGACCAACACGCTGAGTCAGGATTTCCTCATGTTTGTCAAAATGCTTGAGGCTTGCGGCAACAGTATCAAGGTCGATACCCGCCTGCCCGTCACTGAGCAACGATCGCAGTATCAGCTGTTTCTGGTCGATGTCAGTCATCGCGAATGTCGCGATTTACTCAGCGCACAGCTCAGGGCGTTGGCACAACATCACAGCGTCTTGTTATTCAATGCCTGCCCGGATACGCTGAACGAACAAACCGCCCTGCTCGCCAATGTTAAAGGCGTGCTCTATCAGGGAGCCTCACCAGAAAGTCAGTTCAAAGGCATCCAGCGCGTACTCGGTGGTGAACTCTGGTTCGGCAGAGGCGCTATCTCTCTGGCATTCAGCGCCCTGATGCAGCGCCTGCCGCAAACTCTGCCAGCGCTGTCGGACGAGCAGCGTGATATTACCCTGGCCTCGCTCACCAAACGCGAAAAATCCGTGATCCGGCTTCTGGCCGATGGTGCTAAAAACGACGATATTGCCGATTCTCTGAATATCAGCAGTCACACCGTCAAAACCCACATTTACAGCGCGTTTAAAAAGACCAACTCACGCAACCGAATTGAATTGGCCAACTGGGCCCAGCAACACATTCCTTTTGGCGGATTGGCCAATTAACCAGCCTGTTGCTGTGCGGGTTTTGCCGCCCAGACCCCTTTTTCGAGGCCCTGATGGACCAGCAACGTCAGGGCTTTTTCTATCGCCTGGGTGACACATATGTGCATAGGCTCATTTTCACTGTATCCGGCTTCGGCCTCTGCGAGCCGTTTATAACTCACGTAGCGGAAAAACCCCGCACGCATTTCTTTAGACAATACTTTTTTACTGGTGGCGACCGACAATAAGACTTGTCCGGTACGAACATCGACCGCGCGCAGATAAATACTGATGGTGTCTTCACGGTACAATTCGGAGGCGCCAATACCAAAGTATTCCATTCCCATCCCACCCGTTTTTATATTGGCGTCATAGCTGATGATCCCCCCTTCAAAGATCAGCTTGGCGTGGGTTAACGGCGGCAGACTGTTGGAGCTATCTTTATCCTGCATCGCGGCCCGGGTGATCTTACGCTCGGTCAGCAAGTTTTGCAGTCCCTCACGCTCAATGGGAATGAACCAGTCGGTTTCGTGCAACGCCTGCATCAGGATCGAGTTGGCTCCCTGGGTCACCGCCGTTGAAAATGAGCTGACATTTTCCTGAGGCTTATATTGCCCTGTTTGGTCACGAAACGAATACACAGACACTGGGATAGGTCCGCGCGGCGCTGGCAATGCCTTCAGTTCACTAAACACCTCAGTGGCTGCCAGCGGCTCGGCCTTTGCCATGGGCGGAGGCAGTACGGGCAGCGCGCTACAGGCGCTCAGCAGCAATATCAGACAGGTAATACTCAGATACTTCATTAACCAAACCTCGGTACTTCCAGCGTCGTAATGTCTCCCGTGAGGGTATTTGTGATCTGCACCGTAATGGAATCCGGCGTACTGGTGATCACCTGTATTTCGTAATCGCCGCTCATAAAGGTCGAGTCTTTATCAAAAATACTGTCCTCGACTTCATCGCCAAACGCGGTGGATGTGATTTCCCGCACCATGCGATTCAGATAGGTCCGCTCCAGCGATTCCTGAAAGCGGTCGCCGTAGGACTTTTCAATCACAGGGGCGCGGTGCTTGTTTTGTGCCTGTGCTTTGTTTAACAGCATATTGGCATTGAGAGGGTTGCCGCCAAATGACGGGTTGATGGGCTTGTAGACCAATTCAGTGGCATGCAGCGACAAACTGCATAGCGCCCCAAAGCAGCATATTATTGTTGTTTTCATTGTTACCACCCGCTTGTTGCTAAATCTGGAGAGTGTTGCTGATGCTGTGCACTGGCCATGGCGTCCATAATGGCAAACAAAGCTGCCTCAACGCGTGACTTAAGTGGCCCTCCACGACGTCCCATGGCGGTGGCATACACCAGCTGGTTGTTCATAAATACCTGTAACCGGGTGCCTGCACGCGGCAGCACGGTTTCTTTAATGGTGATATTCACGCCTGCTGTCGCCGGTACATCGCGCCACAGCTGTGAAAAGTCAAAATAAAACTGATAGCCAAAACGGCTAATACTCTGATCAATGACCAGCCCACCCAGTTCGACCTCTTCGTCGGCCCCCTGGCTATACGGTGTAAAGCTCAAAAGCCAGACACCCAAAATAAGTAGGTAAATCTTCATGGTGTTAAACTTGGCCACAAAACCACCTGGTCTTGTGGCCATGATGGTTACTGCTGAGTCACAGTCGCGACATTGTAGTCACCGACCTGAGTGATGTTGATAGTCTGGCCACTGCCGTTAACGCCACCCTCAACCAGGTTACCAAAGCCGTCCTGATTGATCTGGATGTTGTTATCACTGCCATTCACAACGAATGCACCTGAACCCACACCAGCAACAAAGTTAGCGCCGCCAGTTTGTTCAATCGCAATGTCGTTGCCATTGCCCTCAAGCATCAAATCGATAGCATTAAGCTCGCCGTTTTGGACCAGATCAAGCTGATTCAACCCGCTTTCAGTCACAGACGCCAGCGTAACTGACACGCCATTGCTGTCACCTGTTTGCGCAACATTCAGCATATTGTTGTTGCTGGTCAGTGAGTTATCCGGGTGCGATGATTGCAGCACAACCTCATTGTCATCGCCATTTTGGATAATGCCCACTTCACTGCCATTGCTATTAAATTTCGCAATGTGCAGCTGGTTGTTATCACCTAATTGCAAGGTGCTGTATTCATTATCATTGCCCGCGGCGCCCAGATATGCCTGGTTATCATTACCACGTTGCTGCGCGTCAAAGTCGTTGTCATTGCCTACCACATCGAAGGTTGTCTGGTTGTTATCACCCAGCTGTGCCACCGTGACATAGTTACTATCACCGCCGAAAAGAGTCGACGTCACGCGGTTGTCATTGCCTTCCTGCTCCAGATCAATGCGGTTACTCTCACCTTGCAGTTCGGCCATTTCAACTCGGTTACCATCGCCAGCACTTTGCTCTGCCTGCAACTCGTTATCGTTGCCAGCTAACGTATCAATGGTAAATTTGTTGTAGTTACCCTCCTGAGACAAGCTCAGATCATTATCGTTGCCCTGCAGGCTCGCCAGGTTTAACTCATTGTAGGTTCCGTTCTGGTCAACCTCGATGCTGTTCTGATCGCCCTGTACACGATCAATATTCACTTCACCCCAGGTCCCCTGCTGAACAGCCGTTACCTGGTTATTGTTGCCCTGCATGTCGGTATTATAGAACCAATGACCACCACTGCTTTGTTCAACATGAATACGGTTACCGTCACCATTTATGGTGTTGGTGACTTCGTTGTTGATCCCCAGGTAACCAACCCCACGCTGAGTGATGTTCAGGTTGTTATCGTTACCATTGAGCTCAGTCAGTGCACCGTTTTGTTCACCATCCTGGCTGTATTCCTGCGTATTGCCATCGCCCGTGGCGGTGACTTTGGTCAGATTGCCTGTGCCAGCTTGCGCAACTGTGGTGATATTGCCATCACCCGCAATCGACACGTCGCTAACATTCGACTCGCCTTCTTGCGAGCTGGTGAGTACATTGCCTGCACCGTTATTTGAACGCTGGGTCACCGTCAGCGTATTTCCCGTATTATCAATCTGGATCAGCTGTGCCAACTCAGACGTTGAAGCTGCTTTTGCCTCTGTGTCGGCAGCCTGTGCAACGCTGACACCAGATAATGCCAATGCAATTGCACAGCAGGTCAGTGATTTTGAAAATTTCACCTGGTTCTCCTTAGAGTTATTAATCGTTATTTTGCAATTTCCTTCAACTCGCATTGCTTGTCTGCTGGATTAGAACGTATCGTCTTAACGGAGGTTGCCGGCTCCTTACGTACGCTGAAACAGACGCAATACACTGTTAACCCGGGTTATCTTCAGCTTCGCTCGCAAAGACCGTCGTCCGTCACCGGATACCGTCATTGAGCGGGGCCGCGTTCATACTCGCTTAGTCATCAAAGCCTGAGTCCGGTGCCCAGATCTGACTGAGCAGTGTTTGCACGTTATTTCGAACTCATATAGCCACTCTAGAGTGCTGTGTTAGTGAGGGAAATTAGAAATAATTTGGATTCTACTAATTCGATAAAATTCAAATAGTTAAAGTAAAAACACTCAATTTACCGATATTAGTACGAGGCAATCTCACAAAATAGTATGAGTCAAAGAATAATCAGTTCAGGGCAGAAAAATTCACAAAAAAGTATGAATAACACCCCGTAAACACTATCCAACTGCTGAAAAAATCGTATTTTAACGACTTTTTTACATTTTAAAATTGCATCCGTAATTCAGGCTGTTTTAGCGTGACCTGAGTTGCCAAACCGAGTTATCGACCGTCGGCCTGAGGGCTTGGCGGATCACACATCATGCCCACTTAGTCGAGCACACACCATGACGTCATGGTTAATAAACCAACTTACTATCTAGGACAAATGATGAAATTAAAATTTTCTGCCTTAACCCTGGCATTACTGCCACTTTTCAGCGGTGCAGCGCAAGCTGCGGTACAGATCACAGCAACAGAAAAAACCAATGACAACAGCGTCATCGTGGTATTCAAAAAAGAGGCATCCAGTGCGTTGCGAGCTCAGGCGCGTAGCCTGGTAAAAGCCCGTATCTCGGACAACAACGCCGACGAAGTAGATGATCGTTATAAGCATGTTCTGTCAGGTCGTCTTGCCAACTTCAAACTGGATGGGATCAGCAGCAAAGAGGCCATTGCCAAACTGGCTAAACACCCGGCAGTAGACTATGTCGAGCCAGACTATCAGGTTAAGGCACTGGGCATTCCAGATGATGCACGCTTTGGTGAACTGTGGGGGTTACATAACACAGGACAAACTGGCGGTGTGGACGATGCCGACATCGATGCACCTGAAGCCTGGGATATCAGTATCGGTTCACGAGATGTGATTGTTGGTGTTATCGACACGGGTGTGGACTACACACACCCGGATCTGGTCGCAAACATGTGGCAAAACCCAGGTGAGATCGCAGGCGACGGCATCGACAACGATAACAATGGCTTTGTTGATGATGTTTACGGTGTGAACACCATCACAGGATCAGGCGATCCAATGGATGATCAGGGCCATGGTACGCACGTATCGGGCACCATAGGCGCGACAGGTAACGATGCCACCGGCGTAGTAGGCGTGAACCATGAAGTATCGATTGTGGGCTGTAAGTTCTTAGACTCTTCAGGTAGTGGTTCAACTGCAGATGCCATCGAGTGTATTGATTACATGGTATCGCTGAAACAAGCAGGCCATAACGTTCGCGTTCTGAACAACAGCTGGGGTGGCGGCGGATTCAGCCAGGCGCTGTCTGATGCAATCACAGCCAGTGAAAATGCAGATATCCTGTTTGTCGCAGCGGCCGGTAATGGTGCCGTCGACAACGACAGCAACCCACACTACCCTTCAAGCTATGAGCACGACAGCGTGTTCTCTATTGCCTCGACCACAGACAATGACACTATGTCTTCTTTCTCGCAGTGGGGACTGACGTCAGTGGATATGGGTGCACCGGGTAGTGCTATCCTCTCTACTGTACCAGGTGGTGGCTACAGCAGCTTCTCAGGTACTTCGATGGCCACACCGCACGTCGCGGGTGCCGCGGCACTGGTATTGTCGATTGACCCTACACTGGATACTCTGTCGCTGAAAAACCTGCTGATGCAAAGTGGTGATGCAAACGCAGACCTGGATGGCAAAACCGTTGCAGGCACGCGTCTGAACGCGCACCAGGCGCTACTGGATGCAGATCCGGCACCTGGCTTCAGAGTCGGTGTCACACCTGGTACCCAGGAGATCACAGCGGGCGAAACGGCCAGCTATGAGTTCAACTTCACCTCAGTTGCCGACTGGCAGGGTGACATCGCCCTGACGCTGGACAGCGCATTGCCAGGTGCAGTGCTGTCACAAAGCACGGTTACTCCGGGTAGCACTGTGACTCTGACAGTTCCTACCACAGCGGATACACAATGGGGTGACTACAGCTTCACCGTCAACGCCACGTCTGGCGATTTGGCTGAAAGTAAAACGGTTAGCCTGTCTGTATTGCCGCAGGGTCTGAGCGACTTCAGCTATGACAACACAACGGCTGTGGATATCCCTGATAACGATGCCAATGGCATCAGCTCAGTGATAACCGTTGCTGATGATATCACCATTTTCGACAGCAACACGCTGGTGGACATCACTCACACCTATATTGGCGATCTGCTGGTCACTCTGACGTCTCCGGCGGGTACCTCAGTGACACTGCATAACCGTGCCGGTGGCAGCGCAGATAACCTGGTTGATACCTTCAACTCTGCGGCCTTCAATGGCGAAACGGCACGTGGTGACTGGACGCTAAACGTGTCTGATAACGCGGGTGTGGATACAGGAACACTGAATAACTGGACTCTGACACTCACAGGCCTTGGCGAAGTTTCTGCGCAACCTCCGGTCGCAGGTTTCAGCTTCGAAAAAGACGGTCTGAGCGTTGTCTTTACTGACAGCAGTACCGATGCCAATAACGACATCGTCAGCTGGCAATGGGACTTCGGAGATGGTAACAGCAGCAGCGAAGCAAGCCCGACTCATATTTATACCGCGTCTGGTACTTACTCTGCTACCCTCACTGTGACCGACAGTGAAGGCAACAGCAACAGTACGACGCAGGAAGTGACTGTCAGCTCTGATGATATTGCACTGGAAGTGGTACGCACTAACAAGTCACGCCTTGGCTTCTACCGCGTGTCATTGTCATGGTCTGGAAGCAGCGCTGACCAGGTCGATATTTACCGCGACGGCGCACTACTTCGTACCGTGAACAACTCAGGTCAATTCCGTGATTTCGGCCGTGATCCAGCGGTTACCGGCTTCACCTATAAGATCTGTCAGGCCAGTGATATCTGTTCGAACGAAGTGAGTGTGAGTTTCCAGTAATCTGGTTTGATTAACTTCATTCCAGTAATCTGGTTCGATTAACTTCATTCCAGTAATCTGGTTTGATTAATCTCGTTTGATTAACTTCATTCGAATAAATCAAAATGAGGGCCGCATATCGATGCGGCCCTCATTATATTGTTACTGTCGGCAGGTTTGTTTGATGATGTTTGTTTGTCTGGCAACTTCTTTGTTGTTTTTATCGCCTTTGGCCACCGCCAGATCAACCTTTGCATTGTTGCATTTATCTCTGAGCTCCTTGTCCATCAGGTAAACCTGATCCTGTTGTGCCTGAGCCAGGCCTTCAACCCCATTAAATTCCTGGCGCTCCTCGGGAGCCTAGTCTTTCTCAATTCGCATTTTACTGGCCCGACATTTCATATAATTCCAGGGGTAAGCCATCAGGATCAGCAAAAAAGCAAAAACGTTGCTGAGTATAGGGGTCGATTCGGATAGATTCACAGCTCACCCCGTGGGCAAGCAACGCATTGCGTGCCGCCTCTATGTCGGTGACAGACAAGGCAAGATGACGCAACCCCTGAGCTTCCGGGTAACTGGGCCGTTCTGGTGCCGAGGCAAAGTGAAACAATTCAATCTGAGTGCCGTCGGGCAGTGACAGGTCCAGCTTATAACTCTCACGTCCTGGCTGATAATGTTCAGCGACGACTCGACAGCCAATAATATCGGTATAAAAGGCTTTTGATGTCACATAGTCTGAGCAAATAATCGCGACATGGTGAACACGCGTAATAAAATTAGCAAGCATAGGTGTTTACGCAAATCAGAAAACCCCTACTGTGCCGCAACCCTGTTGCGGTGTCCACCACATATCTGTGCAGTTAACTCTGTCGTAATGCCTGTGCAGGTGGCGCTTTAACCTGCTGTGAGACTGGCAATAAAGTAGCCAACAGTACCAACAAGACGATAAGAGCAGGGATCCCCATTAGCGCCAGTACATAGCTGTCAGGGTCGATAATCATTGCAGCACTAAGCTGTCTGCTCAACCATAATGCCACAAGTACTCCAAGGACCAGTCCGACTGTCAGCTGCACAAGTGCCTGCCGGATAAACAAACCAACCACTTGTTTATCAGGGGTGCCAAGGGCGCGCCGGGTGGCAATCTCCTGACTGCGTAGAGTAATACTGTTCGCTGACATCGCATAAATGCCACTGGCCGCTAAAAATAAGGCGACCAGCCCGCCGACTAAGAACACCTGATTGAGTGATTCCATCAAAAGCAGAGGCTGTTTAATTAAACTCTGATAGCTCTGGACCTGGTGCACCGTTGCATCCGCATCCAGGTCAATCATAATCTGCTGCAACGCAGCAATGGCCTCTGATTCATCGCCGCTATAATGCACGACTATATTCATCCACCATGACCGCAGATCCATCAGGCCATACCCGGTATACGCAGTACTGGTGGCATTCAGGGTTGGGCCATGAATGCTATCGGACACCACACCGACTATGGTCCGCCATTCCGTATGCCAGCCTTCTCCATCCAGAGTGCGAATCCGCTGCCCCACAGCACTCCCTTGCGGAAACAACTCTCGTGCCATAGCCGCATTAATAATGACCGGCGATCCGCTGTTGCGCAGTTCACGGCTATCAATGGCCAGATCTGTCAGGTTAAAATCACGCCCTTCAAGCAGCTGCATACCAACCGTTCGCCACGCATCCCGACTGACTACCTCAAAGTTCCACATTGGGTTATCACTAAAAACCTCTGCCGCCTGTCCCTGGATCTCAAAATATGAGGTGCCTCCGCCCGTCCCCGGCAGACTACTGAAATAAGCAACACTGTGCACATTTGGAAGCTGTTCCAGCTTTTCTTTAAGCCCGTAGTAAAAATCGTTGCGCTTTTTTCGCGCCTGTGGCTCACCCCCATTCCAACGATAACTCCCCCACGCCAGACGCACCGACGCAGTCAGGCGCTGCTCAGTTTGTACACCATAATCGGCCTGTTGCGCAGCCAAACTACTCCCCAGGAGCATTGCTGCAATGACCAATACGACACAAGACAAAGCGATTTCGGTAATCACCAACACTTGATTCACTCTGCCCGCACGTTTACTCACCGCGCCCCGGGTACCGTCACGTAAAATGCCATTCATATCTCCTTGCAAAGCACGCCACGCCGGAATAAAACCTGTGATGAGTATCATCAGTAAAACAGCACCCAGCAACATCCAGACTGTGTCCTGCGACAAACTGATCGTCCACCAGAAAGGGCGCGCGCCGTTCAATGCAAAGATCTCGTCTAATGCCTGATTGGTCAGTGTCATCCCCCATTGTGCCAGCCCCAATGCCAATATTCCGCCAATACAACAAATCAAGGTGCTTTCCCACAGCATCTGCATAATTAAACGCCGCTGTGGTACGCCTAAGGCAACCCGAATTGCCACATCACGGATCTGCTCATTCACCCGAGCCAGCAGCAAATTACCCACATTGATACAGGTCAGTAGTAAGATCAGTAACACCACCAACATCATGGCCACCAGCACAGAATAGTGCTGATACAACACATCGACGCTGAGTTTAAATGGCACCGCCTGCAGGTAGCCACCCGGCACATCAGAGCGCCAGGCAAACTCCTGCGGCAGAGCCTGGATTTGGCGCTGCAACAAGGTGGCCAGCTCATGTTGAAACTGTGCCAGAGTAACATCAGGCTTAAGCCGGGCTATCGCCTGCAACCCTCCCCGGTTCGACGGGCTGGCAGGCGATAGCCGGGTCTGGGTCATAATTTGCCAAACCTGAGCCTGAGTTGGAAACGCAAACCCAGGTGGCATGACACCTATCACTTGTACAGGGATAGCCTCAACCTGAACCACCTGGCCAATAATATCTTCATTGCCATCGAAGACCCGTTGCCAGATATCATGGCTCAGCACCACCGCCGACTGTGCTTCATTTTGCTGATCAGCTGGGCCAAAGCTGCGGCCCAGCAAAGGCTGCACACCTGCTACCTCAAATATGTCCCACTGTACGTAGGTCAGGTGCACTTTTTGCGACATGGCTTCATTGCCCAGCCTGCCCACAGTGCGCACTGCCGATTGATACAGACTCATACTCTGTAACAACGTACTGTACGCCTGAATTCGATTCAGATGGTAGGGATCAACACGCTGGCGGACACCATGGGCAGCCTTAAACTCACCTGCAATGGCGATAAGTTGCGTATCCTGACCTAAAGTCAGGGGCTTAAACACCAGCTGCTGCATCAGCGTATAGGTGTACAAAGTCAGTGCTAGTCCCACCGTCACAATGGCAGTGGTGGTCAGGGTAAACAGGGGCTTTTTCAGCAGCAGCCGAACTGCATATCGAATATCTATCCAGGCAGGCATACTCAATTCCTCTTCAGCAAATTGCACTTACACTGCAATGGCAGAACGGGCAGATGTGGGACTGTCCGACACTATTGCGCCGTCTTTCATTTCGATGATCCGCCCGGTACGTAATGCCGACGACATATCGTGGGTTACCATGCAAATCGTCGCGCCGTTATGGTGCAGAGTATCTAGCAGTGTCATCACAGCTGCGGCATTTTTGGAATCCAGGTTGCCCGTTGGTTCATCCGCTAAAATAATCGCAGGCTCCCCGGCAATGGCTCTTGCGATGGCCACCCGTTGCTGTTGCCCACCAGATAACTGAGCAGGAAAATGACTGGCGCGATGGACCATCTCTACCTGCTCAAGTGCCGCCGTGACACGTGCACGTCGCTGCTCCCGGCTCAGGTCCTGACGATATGTCAGTGGTAAAGCCACGTTATCCTCAACACTCAAATCACTGATCAAGTTAAATGCCTGAAAAATGAACCCTATTTCCTTATTTCGGATCCGTGCGCGTTCATTTTTATCTATCTGTGCAGCATCATGCCCTGCCAGCCAGTAGGTACCGTCGGTCGAGGTATCCAACAGCCCAAGCTGAGCCAGCAAGGTCGACTTACCACAGCCGGATGGCCCTGTGATGGCAAGGTACTCCCCTTTTGAGATCCGTAAATTGATGTTGTTCAGCGCCCAGGTTTCGACATCATCGCTGACAAAGACTTTATTTAACTGGTTTAGCTCAACCAGCATTTCATGGTTTGGGTGTTGAGTTGACATTCTCAGTACTCCTGTAGAGTGAGGGCTAATACTGCGCAGAAAACGGCTGACTAAAGCGCACGTTGCTGTGCTGCCAGTGTGACGTGTCCGACAAAATGATGCGGGTGCCGACTGTAGCACCATGTTCAATTTCAATGTACTGGCTGGACATATGACCAAATGTCAGAGGCTGCCGACTGGCCTGCTCGCCAGACTGATCCAGCAGATAAAGGCTGGCCTGACTAAATCCACTGGCCATGACCGGGCGTTTAACAAACAAGGTATCGGCAAGCGTTGCAATCTCTATGACCCCATCGACGCTTAAGGCCGGACGGACTTCTTTCGGCAGTTCCCCGCTGAGCGCAACCTCCACCAGCACCGCACTATCGCTGACAGCTGGGTCAATACGCTTTACAGACCCGTTAATCTGACTTGCCCGGGTATCCAGCACAACAGCCTGGCCAATCTGCACATCTTTGATCTGGCTTTCCGGTATGCGCAGCTGGGCAACAAACTGATCATTTCTGGCCAGCATAGCCAGGTTACTCCCGGCACGGATCTGCTGGCCAGGCTCCAATGGCATGGCCTGGACAATACTATCCATGGTGGCGATTACTGTGAGCCCGTTCACCTGTTGTTCAATGCGCTCTACCTGCTTGCGCAAACTGTTGAGCCTTGCGTTACCGGCGCGTAACTGCGCGGCCAGGTTTTCGCGCCGTTTATCAAGACGCTGCTGCTCAAGTAAAAAACGCTGGCGAAACTGGGCAACATTGATCTTAACTTCTTCAAAATCAATCTTAGAGACGGCAACGATCCCCTGCGCCAGCAGCTTTTCCTGGGCAGCCAGGGTCAGTTCGGCGCGTTCCAGATTTAGCTTTTCATCAACCACCGCAATTTCCTGATCGAGCAAAGCAGACTCCAGCGTCACCTGCTCCGCGTGGGTCTGTGCTTCCAGTGCCTGTAACTGCCAACGCGCCTGATCAAGAGACTCTTTCAGTTCAGGGTTACTCAGTTGCAGCAGCACATCCCCCTGTTTTACCTGCGCGCCGGCTTTCTTAAATACCTGTTCCACCCGACCATCTACCGGGGTCGTTATCCAGCGGATCTGAGCGGGTACCAGTACGCCGCTGCCTCGCACCGTGACTTTTAGCTCACCCCGGCGAACGGTATCAATCAACAACGGGGCTTTATCTACCAGGTTGGTCGCGCTAGTATGGCGGTTAAAAAACACAGCCAGGCAGGTCATCACAACCAAGCCCAGTGCACTCGTCGCTTTGCCTTTATGTCTTAACAGGGGGCTTTTTTTCGTTCTCACTATATCCATGGTGACTTCTCCAACGGGACGATGCAGTCTACTTTAGAGGGCGCATGGGCGTGACAACAGGCAAGCTATGTAAAATAAAACGGCGCAGGTTTTACAAAAGTTTACGTGCACTTTGGCGCCGGGCCAGCTAGATTTTTCTCATCACTGGCCACGACTTAAAAGGGAATAACAACAAGATGAAACCCACCCTGCTGATCGTAGAAGATGAACCAGCAATCCTGCGTGGTCTGACCGATTTATTTGTCTTTCATGGCTATGACGTCGACAGTGAAATGGACGGCGTACAAGGTCTTAAACGAGCACAACAGAACGACTATGCCTGTATTTTGTTGGATGTCATGTTGCCATCAATGAGCGGCTTTGAGATCTGCGAAGCACTCAGACAAACCTCTGCAACTCAACCCATTATGATGTTGACGGCCAAAAGTACCGAGCAGGACATTATCAATGGCCTGAGCCTCGGCGCCGATGACTATGTGGCTAAACCCTTTTCAACCTCGGAACTGGTATTGCGCGTCAATGCGCTGGTGCGCCGCTCGGGCTGGAGCCAGCATGAAGAAGCGCTGATCCTGAGCAAAAACGTCAGTGTTTGTCCGCACACACTGACCGGAACGTCTTATCAGCTGCCCGTCAAATACACACGTCGTGAGGTCAGTTTATTGAGTTACCTGCTACGTCAGAACAAACCCGTCAGTCGTGATGAGCTATTGCATCAGGTTTGGGGCTATAAAACCGTAGGGGACATAGATACGCGTACGGTCGATATTCATATTGCCAAGTTGCGCAAAAAAATAGAGCAGGATCCTAAGTCACCACGCCATCTGGTCACCCATCGTGGTGAAGGCTATCAGTTGTACACTCAGTAACGGCATCGCTATGTGGTTTAAAGACGCTCAACTAATGAGCTATGCACAACGCAAACAGCGACTGCGCTGGCAGGCCGGCACCTTTTTACTGTGCCTGTTAATACCACTGGGTATTTTGCTCTACTTTGGTTTTGCACAGCTTAAACAGAACCAACTGAACACCTATCAGGAACAGGCTCGTCACCTGATATTACAAATTGACCGCCAGATGTTTAAACGCCGGCTCCTTACCGATGCGCTGCCAGTCAACGCATTTGACTACTATCAGGCGGTGTATAACCCACTCACCGACGAAACCCTGCAGATGCCCTCAGTACTGTCACATCTGGATCCTGCCAGACCAACGGCCACCCGGCCTATTCAGGGGCTGGTCGGTTATTTTCAGTTTGATGCGCAGGGTCGGTTCAACAGTCCAATCTGGCCAGAGCCCTTGTCGGATAAGGGCATTGCTAATCCAGATTCAGAGCGAAGGAAAGCCTCACCTGAGTTACAACAACGTTACGATCAGGCAAAATTCATATACCAGATCCTGTCTAAATCCAAGGCATTGCAAAGCAAGCTGTCGCAGGGATTAAGCAAAGAAAGCGGCCTGTACCAGCTGTGGTTTGATGTACCTGGCTACTTGATTTTCTATCGTCTGCCCAAAGTTGGCGCGCAGCGAAAGTTGCAAGGTTATCTGGTCAGGCGAGAGCCGTATTTACTGAACCTTGTCAGTGAGTACCTGAGCCAAAGTCAGTTTGACCTCCCGGTTTTACTGACGCTGGATGCAGATAGTTCAAGCGGCTCTAACACTATGTATAGCGCAATGACAACTCAGCCGGAGCCAGTGCATTTTTTACTTACCCATTCACAGTCGCCTGCACGGCGCCTGGCACAGACCGACATTCCCACTAACCTGAGTGAGCAATTCTTATATAGCGACGCCCTGCGCTGGCCATTTAACAACTACACACTACACTTTGCGACCCATACTCTGCCCATGAGCCAGACCATGCTGTACAGCAGTGTGTTTGCCCTGTCGCTGATACTGACGATTCTGGGTGCCTGTTACGGATTTTATCGGCTGAGTGTTAAACAGCTGGCGCTTGCAGAGCAGAGAATGAATTTTGTGTCTTCGGTCAGCCATGAACTCAAAACCCCGCTGACCGCCATTCGTATGTATGCCGAAATGCTGCGCTCAGGTACTGTGGTATCGACGGATGCCCGGCAGGACTATTACGGCTTTATTCACAGTGAAAGCGAGCGACTAAGCCGCCTGATCGACAATATCCTGCTCCTGACACGGTTAAATCATCACGATCAGGACGGACTGAGCCAGGTCAATCCCGAATACGTGCAAGTCACTATGCTGGCCGATATTATTCGTTCAAAGACATCAACCTTGCTAGATAAACACGCCTTTACCCTGAATATGGTCATTGAGCCTCCTTTGTCTGAAGAGGCCGCCGTGTTAGTTGATCAGGATGCGTTTGCGCAGGTGGTGATTAACATTGCCGAAAACACCGTCAAGTTCTTCGCTGCCGAGGGCATCACCGACCCGGCACGCAGACAGCTCGACATTACCTTTAGACGTAACGATCACAATCGCGACAAACTGGAGCTGGAGATCCGCGATTACGGTCCCGGTGTGTCGCAACAGCAGTGCGATAAGCTATTTGAGTTATTTTATCGGGGAGGCAATGAACTAACCCGCACGACTCAGGGAACCGGGATTGGCCTGGCGCTGGTCGCACAACTGGTCAATGCTCAAAAAGGCCAGATAACCGCCCACCGAATGACACCGGGCCTGGCGCTAAGGCTGACCTTACATACTCAACATCTTCACCTTATGATGCCTGAGTCGGGAACTCAGGCATAGATGTATCGTGCAATTATGCGGTCCAGCAGTAGGTTTTTGTCCAACACACTGGGTAACTGTGGCAAACGATAGGGTTACTGGCACTGGGCCCATTACCAGCGGCGATAGCCTGAGTGTTGTGCGTATCCAGCGTTTTGTGGCTGAGGTTTTTGACTGGTGATTTTTTTAGTTTGAGTTGCATAGCTTGTCCTTACCTGTGTTTTTGAGTGAGTCAGTGCCTTACTCCAGCACCAACGGAGCACACACTCAGAAAACAGTATCCGAGCATGTGGTCAAAATTCAACCACACCTTAAGCAATAGTCAATCTCATTTCCTTCAACTTAGCCTGCCTCCGCCTTTGAGCATGAGGCACTAAGCATAAAGTTTGCGTTTTAATCCACAATGGCAATTTGAGGGGATAGACGTCAGTACCTAAATTATATATAACCTTCGCTACACTTTGATACATTTTGGTGGTGACTGTTACGACTTCTTCAACAGCTCCTCGCTATGCTGTTCGTATCGAAAGTGATGACAGGAATAAAAATAATGAACAAGGTATTGGTACATACACTGGCAGTTTGCCTTTCTCTGGCAGGCGTAACCAGTGCACCTTTGCAGGCAGCAGAGCCTGTAGAGGAAAAACGCCCTGACAGTAAAGGGTATATGGCAATTGGCGTTGGTGCTTTCGCAGGGCAAGGGCCTTTTGGTGATGCGGGTGCAGGCCTGGGTTATTTCATTAATGGTGCTTATGAGTGGGATAACGGTTTGTTTGTTGAGGTCCCGGGTGGGCCCAATAATATTCTTGGCAGCACCAGCGTAGGCTACAACTTGTACCGCACCGACCACTGGGATGTGGATTTTCTGGCCTCGTCGGCACACTCAGACGCCGATACCAAATACATTCAACAAGATGGCTCCGAACTGCGCTTTACAAAAAACCAGACTAACTACCTGGGTGTGCGCTTTCGTGGGATATGGTCAGGGCTAAGATTTCAACTAATAGCAACTCCTAAGCTAAGTGACGACCGGGGCACTTATGTGAGCTCGCAGATCAGCAAACACTGGACGATACAAAACTGGCACCTGTTTGGTGCGTATCGTGTGAATTATTTGTCAGGGGGTTTGTTGAATTATTACTATGGTGTCAACAACGCAGAGAATAACAATAATAACCGGATCAGCGGGTTACCTAAGTATATAGCGAGTAGTGGCTTGTCGCATAGTTTGCACCTTGGCGCCACCTATCCGCTCACAGAAAACTGGCTGTTTGATGCGTCATTGCGTTACTATCAGACTCCCAGCGCCGTTGCCGATAGCCCTATCATACAGAATAACCTGATGCGTGGTGACAACCGCAGCCGCAATGCATTGGGGCTGGGTCTGTCCGTCAGCTATGTATTTTAGGGGGCAAGATCATGCGTAAACTCATGTTACTCTCGACACTGACAGGTGCCACATTTTTACCCTGTCATGCAAATGTCGATGTCCCTGCAACATTGACACTCAACCCCAAACAATGTGTTGCATTGCATCAGGGCGAACACTGCTATAGCGAGCTAACAATCCATTGGCAAGCCAGCACACAGGGTCACTACTGTCTGACCCAATCAGACCGAAAAAAACCGCTAAAATGCTGGGAAAAATCCTTATCTGGCACGCTGACATTGGAACTCCAATTCAATCAAAATGTGGTCTTTGCGCTGCAAGATATTCAACAACATACGCTGGCAAGTGCACAACTTACTTATGCCTGGGTATACAACAAAAGCAAAAACACACGCGTAAAATGGCGAATGTTCTAATGACGACAATACCGAATACACACCTGCTCCTCATTGAAGATGATCTTGAACTGGCACAGTGGATCTGTGACTACCTGACGGAAAAGTCTTTTACTGTCAGCCAGTGTCATCGCGGCGATCGTGCGCCTGAACAGATCATTGGGCTGAATCCTGACTTAGTGATATTAGATGGTATGTTGCCCGGACTGGATGGACTGGATGTCTGCAAACAGGTCAGGTCTAAGTATGAAGGACCTATCCTTATGCTGACAGCACGTGACGAGGATATGGATGAAGTGCTTGGGCTGGAAATGGGTGCAGATGACTATCTGACCAAGCCTGTAAGAGCCCGGGTACTGCTCGCCCGGATCCGAGCGCTGTTACGCCGCCATGTCCCAGCTACTCCCGCGCCTGACCTGCCACAAAGCTCAGAACGTGTTCAAATACAGGGGCTACAGGTAGACAAAAGTACCCGGACTGTGACCTTACAAGGCCAGGCCATAGAAGTTTCGTCCAAAGAGTTTGATCTGCTGTGGTTACTAGCGAAATCAGCAGGTGAACTGGTGACCCGCGATTATCTCACCAAATCGCTGCGTGGGTTTGAGTACGACGGCTTTGATCGTTCTATTGATCAACGTATTTCCCGTCTACGCAAGAAACTCGGTGACGATCCGGTTTCGCCATTTCGTATCAAAACGGTGTGGGGCCAGGGCTATCAATTAATCCGGGATGCCTGGTAATGCGTCAATTTGCCCTGTCTCTGTTGCTGGCCATTGCTATTATTTCGGTTGCTACCAGCTGGTTGTTTGATCATTTGTATCAGACTATCACTGCGTCCCAGCAGCAACCAAACTCTCCTCAGATGCAACTGGCGCACTTAGCCAAAGACATACATACCGTGATCTCAGCTGTGGATACACCACACTCGTTGCTAGTCAACTGGCCAGCACAATCCTTGCTTCATCCGCAAATTGTGCCCGTTTCTGAGTTTCCCTTACCCACACCTTTACAGAAAAAACTAATGGCCAATGAACAAATCCAGTTGGAAACAGATCAGCAGTTACTGTTTTTGCAGCGCCTGCCTGATCCACATACTTTGCTGGTCATACGTAGCAAACGAATAAAGCCTCAGAATGACACAGCCTGGTGGCTAACCATACTGTTTTATGTCGCCACAATGACACTGATCCTGATATGGTTACTGCCGTTTTTACTGCGACTACTCAGGCTGCGTCAGGCCGCACAACGCTTTGGCGATGGCGACCTGTCGCAGCGCCTTCAAGTGGGCTCGGTACTTTATCTGCGTGATCTGGAAAATGAATTTAACCATATGGCTGAGCGCATTGAATATCTGGTGCAGGACGTCAAACTGCTCAGCGGGGCGATGTCTCATGAGCTACGCACCCCGCTGGCACGGATCCGTCTCGGCATGGATACGCTGGAGGAAACCACAGATCCAATCAAGCGCCGCAGCTACGAAGCTAAAATCAACCGCGATCTGGATACCTTGTCTGAGCTTATCGATAAGTTGCTCAGCTATGCCAGGCTGGATCAGAAGATCCATAACAAACAAAGCCATTTAGTCGATCTGTGTCCATTGATTAAACAGACCAGTGCGGCTTTTGAGAGCTGTGATCTTACGCTCAATTTAGATATCCCTGAGCACTCCGTTCAGATAGAAGGTGATGCATTTTACCTGACCACTTTGCTTACTAACCTGCTGGACAACGCTCAGAAATACGGACAAGGTCAGGTGATCTTGTGTTTAAGCACCAAAGAAAAACAGGCTGTGCTAAGCGTCCATGACAATGGCTTTGGTGTTTCACCTGACGAAGTACTGCATATTTTTAAACCATTCGTCCGCGCAGAAAATACACAAAACACAATTCGCAGTGGCTTTGGGTTGGGGCTGGCGCTGGCACAACGGATAGCTGACTGGCATCAGGGAAAACTCAGTGTCTGTAACTCAACGCGTCTGACGGGAGCCTGCTTTACACTGACACTGCCCTTAAAATGAGCAGACAGTTGTCATTATCGGGATCCCAATAAACGGGAATTTAATTGTCTCACGGACAAACCTGACGGACGAAATAGCCATACTGAACTACACTAAGTAAACATAAGATTAATAACATGATTCTGAATGATAAAAATAAAGCTGCGTGGTGCCAGTCAGCCCCTTTTGTTACTTTGCATGTGGCCATTGGCTGCCAGCATACAGGCTGCTGAAAACGCCGATTTGTTTGAAATGAGCCTGGATGAGCTACTTAACGTGGATCTGACAGGCTCCGCGGTACGTGATCTTAATCTGGAAACCACCCCTGCCAGTGCGAACCCATTCAACCTGAGCGCACAGCACCTGCCTTTCAGCATAGATGTGATTGAACGTAAAACCATGCGTGCACGTGGCCTGACCTCAGTAACTGGTGCCGTCGAGAACCTGGTGGGGGTTATATCGGGCGAGTCACCTGCAGAGCCTTCCAGCTTTGCCATGCGAGGCTTCATTCGCGATTCCGTATCGGTTTTACGAGACGGCATTAAACTGGGCCCGGCGTCCATGACGATGCGGCCACACAATACCTTTAATTTGCAACAAATAGATGTCATCAAAGGACCCGCCACATTGCAGTATGGTCAGGGAACGGCGTCTGGCGTCATCAATATGGTGACCAGAAAGCCACAGCTGGACGCACCCACCAGCACGGAAGCCTTTGTCTCTCAATCTCGCTTCGATACCCGAGAATGGGGTATCGGCATTAATCTTCCCGTTTCAGCACAAAGCGCAGCGCGGGTCGACATAAACAAAGCACAGTCAGACGGCTGGGTTGACCAAACGCATGCTCACTCTTTAAATGCAACCACTTCGCTGCTCTGGCAACCAGCCCCTGATCTGAGCTGGTTGCTCAGTTTTGATTACCTGGAAGATGACCTGCCGGCTTATTGGGGAACGCCTTTTATTCCTTTACAGTCCGCGCAGCAACCAATGGACGACATAGTCGCTACCAACGACAGCCGGGTGCTGGATCAACGTACCCGCTATCTAAACTATAATGTTGAAGACAGCCGTTCAGACTCGGAACATTTATGGTTTCGCCTGAGTATAAACTGGCAGCCAACAGGCTCGCTCTCACTGACCAATACCTTGTTTCACTTCAAGGCAGACCGCGCCTGGCAAAATGCAGAAAGCTATGTCTTTAACCCCGTAACAGGCTTAGTCGACCGGGACCGCTTTTTTGTCTTCCACGACCATATCTTTTACGGCAATCAGTTCGAAGGGGTTTATCGCCATCAGATTGGCAGGATGCAGCATCAACTGGCATTTGGCCTAGAGTTTAAAGCCACTGACTTTAGCCGGGAGCGGGGCTTTCCCGCAGGGGACAGCGTCTCGTTATTTGAGCCTGTGGCTGGTCAGTTCGGCGCTTTGGACAAACACCTCAGTCCAACCGACATCCAGCAATGGGGTGTGTATGTTAATAACACACTGTCGGTGACCCCGAACTGGCGTTTGTTTGGCGGACTGCGGCGCGACCATATTAAACTGGACAGAGATAACTATGATGATTCAGGAACTTTTCTTGTCGATGAAAGTTTTGAGCGTACCTTTACCCCGCTTGCCTATCAGTTAGGTGCGACCTATCAATTCAATGAGTCACTCAGCCTGTATACGCACTGGAGCACAGGGCACGACCCAGTCGGATCCAATATTTATCTGGTCAACGCCAATGAAAATTTCGACTTTACAGATATACGCCAGTACGAAGTGGGAGCGAAAGCCATACTGCCGGCCTGGCACAGTGAATTGACCGCAGCCTGGTATGACATAGCTCGCCGTAATATCCTGCTCCTGACTTCTCATGACACGGTAGGTAACTCAGGGACTCATGTTGCGCGGGGGCTGGAACTGGCGATCACCAGTCAGCCAACGCCCCATTTTCGTATCGGCGGCAATATCGCCTACACTAAGGCCAGTTATGAGTCTTTTGTCGACCCGGATTTTGGTGTGAATGCCAGTGGTCATACGCCACCGAACGTACCTAAAATAGTTGCAAACGCTTGGTTTAGCTGGGATCAGGTCCTGTCATTACCTCTGGAAATTGGCGGAGGTATACGCCATGTCAGTGATCGCTACGCCAATTTTCAAAATTCAGTTACCTTCAAACGCTATGAGACGCTGACCCTGTTTGCAGCCTATCAATTTGAGCACAGCCGATTTAATCTCAGCGTGCGCAATCTACTGAACGAAGAGTACGTACCGTGGGCGGATATTTTCTATCCCGAGCAGGCAGCCATTGCCGCACCAAGAACGGTCGAGTTGAGTGTGCATATTAGTTACTAAACAGTTACTGAATTCAGTTAGTTTAAAAGAAATGTCCACTTATTATACAGCCTTTTCCAGGGTGCCATGAGCCACCTAAAAGGCAAAGCTCAATGGCTTATTTATCTGTATATATCATTACCCTACCATAAAAAACAGCCACCCCAGCCGGGTAGGCCACTCCTTATCTTCCCATTGCTATATTGACCCTGTCATCGCCGAACATTGCCAAAACCACAAATCGGCTGAGACATTCCCCTTACAGTAATAATAGGAAGGAACATTACATGAAATCACTTAAAGCAATAAGCATTGCACTTGCCAGTGTGCTAGCCTACTCGGCCCCGGCCAGTGCCTACTGGACTGAGATCCTGGTATGCCCCAAGAAAAAGGTCACAGTCAATCATATCGCCTATCAATGTACCTACAGCGGCACCTTGCTGAGCACAATTAACCATTCTGATTCAATTCACACCAGCATTGGCCAATACGTCAATGGCAGAAACTGTAGCAGTCAAACTTTCATTGGAAACCACTACGAGCGAGGGGTGAGTTACACCGGGTACTTATCGCTGACCGGTATTACCGACCTCAGTTACACCGAAGTGAAGTGGGTAGACGATCCGGCGAATTGTGAATTGAGAACCGTCTGGGTAGATGATATGGACAAAGAATGTATCCGTAACAACAATTGCCCGGGTGACTAATTTCAGCCCTGGCCTGCGGTAAGCGCTGTACTTTGCCCAACGTGATAGCCAGCAAAGGCTACGTTGTACTTGCGCGCTTAATCAAAACCAACCGTGATTGCCCATCAAGGCCGCTGAATTAAAGCCAGGACAACCTGGCTTTGTTCAACCGCCCTCTCTCCTTTTTGCGGTTGCAGCAGCTTTATTCCACACAGCGACGCATATGCTATATTTCATAAGTTGCCATAGCATAAAACTTAAAGGAATACCCAATGCCTGATACCCACTCTCAGATCGCTGCGCTGAAACAAGGCGTTGACCTGATACTTCAAGGCCAGGATGAGCTCCCAGATTTTGAATCGCTGATACAGCTGCACGACAAACTAACTGATAAGCACCTGTTTGATCAGGCACGCCTGCTACTCGCATATTCCCTGACTGAACCACACACTTTCACGCCAGAGCAACAACTTAAGCTGGGCCAGAAGCAGGTTATCGCGACTTACAAAGATAAAACCCTCAACCGCTCTATCCGCCTTGAGCAAGCTCGGGATTTACTGGATACCATAGACCACCCAGACAACAGCGATAACAGTGAAACTCTGGGTATTGCCGGCGCCATCCACAAACGGATTTTTGAACGAGACAATGATGTCAGCCAGTTAGCACATGCCCGCGCCTATTACCAGCAAGGCTACCTGCTTAGCGCAGCCAAAGGCTGGTCGGATAAAGGTTATTGTGCAATTAATTTTGCGTATGTATTGGATCAACTGGCATTGATAGCGCAAAGCCCCATTGCGACGGACGTTCGACACGCTTCTGACGGCGATATGGCAACCCAGGTACGCAAGGAGATCATTGCCCACCTGGTTGACGGTAAGCAAGTGCAAGACTATCCGGTCATTGATTATAAAGAGCATTCCCAAAACTGGTGGTTCTTGGTGACCCTGGCCGAGGCCTATCTGGGGTTGGGAGACTATGACACAGCCTATACCCAGCTGCAAAAAGCCATCAGCCTGGAAAAGATGCAAAGTTGGCAAAGGGAGTCCGCGGCTAAGCAATTTGCCAGGCTTCTCCACCTGCGTAAAAATGGCAAAATAGTCAGACAACAAAACCGCACTGTGGCGCAATCAGAGCAGCAAACTCATGACCTTTCCCAATCAGAGCTGCGTCTGATGGCATTGTTTTTTCCAGATAGCTCAGGAGATTCTGCTAAAGCTATGCCTCAGGTGAGTGCCATTATGCAGGGTAAAACCGGTCTTGCCTTGTCCGGCGGCGGATTTCGCGCCTCGCTGTATCATATTGGTGTGCTGGCCGCCCTGGCTGAACAAGATCAGCTGCGCCATATTGAGGTCATCTCCTGTGTGTCGGGGGGCTCAATCATAGGTATGCATTATTATCTGGCGCTCAAGGCGCTGCTTGAAAGCAAGCCGGATGAAAAGATCAGCCAGCATGACTACATCAAGCTGGTAAGACGCTTAGAAACGGACTTTCTTCACGGCGTGCAGCGTAATATCCGCACCCGGGCGCTAAGCCGACCATGCCCGCTATTCAAAATGATAACCCAGGGGGATTACTCTCTCACCAAGCGTATCGGCGAGCTTTATGTTCAGGAGCTGTATAGCAAATTGGCAAACAACCAAACTCTGCCGACCTATATGGATCAACTGCCTATTTATCCATGCATTGCTGAGAAGCAACAGGACAAGGACTTTCACCCACAGCAAGGCAACTGGCAGCGCAGTGCCAAGGTACCGGTACTGGTGATCAATGCCACAACGGTTAATACAGGTCATAACTGGCAGTTTACCGCTACCTGGATGGGAGAGCCGCCTGAGGTAATAGACCAAAGACACGATACCAACTATCGTTTAAGACGCATGTATTATGACAAGACTAATCCTAATCAGCGGGTGACTATAGGCGATGCGGTGGCTGCGTCTTCCTGTGTGCCCGGATTATTTCCACCTCTGCAACTGCAAACTTTGTACGAGGGAGAGCAGGTTACACTGGTAGACGGTGGCGTGTTTGACAATCAGGGAACCGCCAGCCTGCTCGAACAAGACTGTGACAGCATACTCACCAGTGATGCCAGCGGCCAGCTGGAAGCACATGCACAGCCCTCACAGGGGCGCTTTGCTACAACCATGCGCACCAGTGAAATCCTTCAGGCCCGGCTAAGATCCGCCCAACACAGAGAGTTAAAAGCCCGTACTCAATCGGGACAACTCAACAGCCTGATGTATATCCACCTGAAACAAGGCCTGAGTAGCACAGATAAAGACTGGATTGGTGCGCCCTCTTCCTCACCTGCACAAACGCCAACCACGACGACTGAGTATGGCATTCACAGGGACTACCAGCAGGCTATAGCCAGTTTGAGAACCGATCTGGATTCATTTAGCGACAATGAAGCCTTTGCCCTGATGTACAGTGGATATTGCATGACCCGAGCGCATTTTAAGCAACCCACAACCACCACGGATAACCCCAGCAACTGGCGCTTCAAGGCCAGCTATATTGCCAAAAATATGGCCCAATCTGAACCAGAGCCCGCGTTGCTCGAACAACTGAAGGTTGGCAGCAAACTCTTTTTTAAAGCCTGGTATCTGAGCTTCCCGTTAAAATGCGTATTGGGGTTATGCATAGTATTACTGAGTGTTTTTGCCCTGCTCCCCTTAATGGGAGAATGGCTACCGGGCTGGTCCTATAACCAAAGGTTCCTAATGAGCTTCTTACTCGTCGCGGCACTGGCAGGTGCAACAAATTGGCTAAGGTTAACCCAGCGCCTGGGCAGCCTAATTCGCATGAAAAAAGCGCTCCTGATCGGAGGCGGCAAATTAGTAGGCGCCCTTGGCGGGATTGTATTCGCAATACTCCATTTACTGGTGTTTGATAAAGTGTTTTTACACTTGGGTCGCAACAGGCCGGATGACGATTGAGGCTGCACAATGAACATACCCTCCCTAACCAAAGAGCAATCCACACGATTGCTCGAAGACATCACTCACGAGTTGCAGGGCAAGGCCCGTCCCAAGTGCTGGATGAGCGCTTCGGCTCTGGCCAGAGTGCTCCTATCTGAATGGCCTGCTTTGACAGAAGCTCAACTGACAGCACAGATCAATACCCTGCTGCGCGAACATGCGAGCCAGGAAGGCAGAAAGTTGCGCTGGTGCTGGTACCCAAGCCCCAGAACACTGGAAATGCTCTGGGGGCATATCAAGGTGGTTGGAGAAAAGGCAGTCCCCTCCTATGAATTACAAACACAGCCACTGTCACCCCTTGCAACCTGCCAGGCACTCCCTGACGATGCGCCAACATGGTTTATCTCCCATAACAGCCAGGATCAGGCACTTTGTGTTGCACTGTGTGAAGCGCTAGCCTCGGTGCAAGTCAATAGCTGGCTCTGTGAATTTGCCATTGCCTATCAGGACAATATCTCGGATGCCATCGTGGATGGCCTGCAACGTGCTCACGGGGTATTACTGGTGTTGAGCGAGCGCTCACTCAAATCCACCTGGGTCAATAAAGAGTATCAACAGGTCAACGGACTCCCCTGTATTATCGTGATCCCCAAAGGCGATAAATTACTCTCTGTGGAGACACAACCACCACCGCGTACGTTTAAACAGCTCATTGAAATGAAACCGGAGTTGTTCACACAAGAACAATATGAGTGTTGGTACCACCTTGGCTTCACTCAACAAACTGACCACCCGGTTTATTTCTGGGAAACAGCTGGCAATAATCAGGCCCTGCTTGAAGTCATTCAAAGTATCCCCAATAACAGCAAATAAGCAGGCCAAACGCGCCACATTAACAGCTTAAAAAGGACAGCACTTTATGTCGAACGCACTGTGTTTTGTACTCATGCCATTTGGCATCAAATCGACCCAACAAGGTACCCGGGTAGATTTTGATGCGGTATACCAACAACTTATCAAGCCAGCCATTGAAGATGCGGGCATGCAGCCGATCCGCGCGGATGAAGAGAAATACGGTGGGGTCATAGATAAGGCCATGTATGAGCGCCTGCTATTGTGTGACTATGCGGTGGCCGATCTGACGACAGCCAATGCCAATGTGTTTTATGAACTGGGGATCCGCCATGCGCATCGTCGTGCCAGCACCACCTTGTTATTTGCGCAAAAATCAGACGATACCAGCTGTGCCAATTTACCGTTTGATGTAAACAGCTTACGCGCATTGCCCTATCAGCTCGATAACCATGGCAAGCCGCTTAATCCGACAAAAAACAAAGCAACACTCACCCAGCAATTGCAACACTGCCGGGCGCAGGCAAACGAAGATGTGAAAGACAGTCCGCTGTTTCAACTGCTACAGGATTACCCTGATATTCAGCATCGTAAAACAGACGTTTTTCGTGAGCAGGCTCGCTACAGCGAATCACTTAAAGAGCAATTTGCACAAGCCCGCGCTGTGAGTAACAAAGGACAGGCGGCAGAGCAGCTTAAACAATTGCAACACACATTTTCTAATCTGGCCGAGGTCGAGCCCGGTGTACTGATTGATCTGATGCTGTCTTACCGGGCTGTGGAAGCCTGGGATTGCATGATAAATCTGATTGAACATCTGCCAGAGCTGCTGGCACAAACTGTGATGGTGCAAGAACAATACGGCTTTGCCCTGAACCGTGATGGCAACAGCGACAAAGCAGAGCGGGTGTTAAAAGCGGTGATAAAACGCTACGGGCCATCCAGTGAAACCTTTGGAATTCTCGGGCGTGTATACAAAGATCGCTGGCAAGCAGCACGAAGTGCCGGCGAAGACGTTCAGGCTAAACGCTTTTTAACGAAGGCCATCAATAGTTATCTGGATGGCTTTAACAGTGACTGGCGAGATGCCTACCCGGGCGTCAATGCTGTCACCCTTATGGAAGCCATGGACCCTCCGGATCCCCGTCGCGATCAGCTTTTGCCCGTAGTACGCTATGCGGTAGAGCGAAAAATTGAATCCGGCAGCGGCGACTTCTGGGACCATATGACCCTGGCAGAACTGGCCGTGATTGGCAGCGACCCCGATGCGGCGCAAGCGCATCTGGATGACGCGATCAGTTGTGACTATGAAAACTGGAACCCCAAAAGTACAGCTAAAAATTTCGACATTATTTACCAAAAACGGCACGCACAGGGTCAGCAAGTGGGCTGGCTGAAGGAACTGGTTGAGCAGCTAAAAGCGCTCGACGTTTAGTGCACCGCTCACTGTTTTTTGTAAAATAAAATCTGCTGAGGATTGTCAGCTCCCCTCAGCTTTACGTCACTGACGCAGCAGGTAAAAACTGCGTCAGCTATTTTTCCACCGGTTGCACCAGTTTGCTGAAATCTTTGAAATGGGTATTAGCCAAACACACAGCGAAAGCACGCCCCCTGAGGCTTGCGGATATAAATAAGATCGCCGCCATGGCTGACCATGATCTGCCGCGACAGACTGAGACCGATTCCCGATCCCTGCTGCTTGGTCGTAAAAAAAGGCACAAACATCATGTCAATGACGTGAGGCTCAACGCCTGGTCCGTTATCCTGGATCTCAACGTACACTTGCTGGGCCTCGTTTTGCGCCAGAGTGAGCACGATAACCGGCGCTTCAATACTGTGTGGTTGCAATGCCAGAGTTTGCTCAATTGCCTGGATTGCATTGGTGAACAGGTTGATCAGCACCTGTTCCACCTGACCGGCATCCAGCATCACCAGCAGATGAGTTGAGACCTTAAGCTCACACCGGATCCCTGCCTGCTCCAACTGGCGCTGGTGTAGTGTCACTAACCGCTCTAATATCGGCGCCAGTGCGGTGGCATTCAGACTGGGCCGTGGCAGGCTACTGATTGCCCTGAAGCGGGTAATAAATTCACCCAGATGCTCGGTGCGTGCAGCCAGCGTATCCAGCGCCAAAAGCAGATCGCCTTTGTCATCTTCATCATCAAAACACAAACTCTCCGGTAATAATCCCCGGCAAGACTGCGCAATCGACGATAAAGGCGTGATGGAATTCGCGACTTCATGAGTCAACACCTGAGTCAGGCGTTTGTAGGCCTGCTGTTC
Organism: Pseudoalteromonas rubra; assembly: GCF_005887095.1. Taxonomy (GTDB): domain Bacteria; phylum Pseudomonadota; class Gammaproteobacteria; order Enterobacterales; family Alteromonadaceae; genus Pseudoalteromonas; species Pseudoalteromonas rubra_E. The sequence continues at coordinate 186,408 of NZ_PNCI01000018.1, forward strand.
CTTGTTGATCAAAGCATTGTGGATCGACGTCAGGGTGATCACCTTACGGATCTGCCCCTGGATCTGTGCCACGCTTATCTGTACTGACAGCGTATCCTGCTGCTCGCCGTGCTGCCAGGGCGCACTGCTTTTCAGATGCGTGTCACAGCTTAAGATCAGCTCGCCCAGATGCTCAAGCTCACTCACAGTACTAATTGGCTTGCCCAGTAAACGCGACACCGCCGGGTTAGACTCTATCACCTGACCTTCACTGTCACAGACCAGCACAGCCAGATCAATATGCAGTAACAAGGCCTGAAAAAACTGCGCCTGTTGCTCTGCTTTAAAGCGTGCCGCCTGCAGGGTATGACGGATCTCGTCATATTCCTGGTGTAACGGATGACTGGGACTCAGCCGCAATGAGCTGTCTCCATTGACCAATGCCCGGATCACCGCGGTGCTTTGCTTTTGCTGCTGCACAAACAAGGAAAATACCGCACCACCACACACCGCAATTATCAGCACCAGTAGCAACCAGGTTGCACTGATCCCGCTTTGCAGATAATGTCCGGTTGCAACACCGGCCAGCATGCACAACACACCCAGCTGTAAAGCGAGCAACCAGCGCGGGTGACGTTTCAGATAAGACATAGCCGCTCCCTACAGCCCATATTTTTCCAGCCGCCGATACATGGCTCCCCGAGTCAGCCCCAGAGCTTTGGCTGCATGACTGACGTTACCCTGATAGTGTTTCAGGGCGGCACGGATCGCTCTTTGCTCCAGTACTTCCAGGTCAAAGGTATCGTAACTGGCACAGATCCCCTCGCCTGTATTTCCCTCAGGTGCAACCGCCTGCGCGGTGGTGCCAACGACGGAGCTGACATCCAGCATATCACCGTCGGATAAAATCACGGCGCGCTCTATGGCATGGGCCAGTTCCCGGACATTACCGGGCCAATGGTAGGCACACAAAGCGGCCATATCTTGCTGTGCAATATCCAGCGAGCGCTTATATCTTTGCGCAAAATGCGTCAGATAATAGTTCACCAGCAAAGGAATATCCTCGCTGCGCTCACGCAATGGCGGTAAACGGATCTCCACCGTATTAATGCGGTACAATAAATCCTGCCTGAAACGCCCTTCATTGACTGCTTGTTGCAGGTTGTCATTGGTTGCACAGATCAGGCGAATATCCACCTCAACCGGTTTGGTGCCGCCCACCGGAGTAATACAACGATTTTGCAGCGCCGCCAGCAGCGTTGCCTGATGCGTTAACGGCAAATTACCCAGCTCATCAAGAAACAGCGACCCGCCACTGGCCAGCTCAAAGCGTCCAATCTTATCGGTTTTCGCATCGGTAAAAGCCCCTTTCTTATGACCAAACAGCTCACTTTTGAACAGGCTTTCGGAAATCGCCCCCATATCCAGGCTGATCATAGGCTGGGCTGCGCGCAAACTTGCACGGTGAATGGCATGCGCTGCCAGCTCTTTACCTGTACCACTTTCCCCGGTGATCAATATATTGGCATCAGACTGAGCTGCTTTGTCTATGGTAGCGAACACCTGCTGCATGGCCGCGCTCTGGCCCAGAAAGTCAAAAGCAGGGCCCGTGGATGACTCACTCAAAGCCTGATTAAGCCCTTGTGTCTGACGGGTCAGCTTACCAAGCTGCTGTTTATCTTTGGCATGGGCAAACGCCGCTGCGACCGCCCCTAACAGTTGCTCGTTTTGCCAGGGTTTGGCAATAAAATCTGCAGCCCCGGCCTTAATGGCATCCACCGCCAGCTGAATGTCGCCATAGGCAGTCATCAGCAGCACCACCATACTGGGATCCTGACTGATGATTTTCTTCAGCCAGTAAAACCCTTCCTGACCACTGATGGCATCGCGGTTAAAATTCATATCCAGCAGGATCACTTCAATGCCGTGGGCTTTGACTATGTCTTCGATATCAAACGGGTTATCGGTGGTTTTAACCAGCTGATAGTGTTGTTTGAGCAGCAACCGCGCTGCAATCAGAATATCCGGATTGTCATCCACCACTAAAATGGCCCCGGGCTGTTTTGCACTCACTGTCTGTCCCTGTTTTATTTTTTATGGGTGTATTAGCTTAGCTTACTTCGCAAGGATGTGTCCATTTATGGGCAGTTGCCCTGCTCACACTGTGCTATAAGCGGACACTTTCTCCCACTACACCAGTGCAAAAACACACTAAGCAACTGTATTTATTAAACTTTAATTTTTGGCATGATGATTGATTTATTTAGCGCATCAGCCAACCAACATGGCTCAACACAGTCTGACAACGGGAGTTGCACATGGATAAAAAAATCGAACGCTCAGGACTAAAGAAGCACTTTAAAGCAGGCGTGGCTGCCGCAGTGTTAGCAACGACCATGGCGTATGCCTTTACTCATCAAGGCAGTAACGGACGCAGCCAGAATGTGCCACTGGACAGCCTGACCATCAGCACAGTAACACAGGGTCCGTTTATTGATGCATTGAGCCTGCGTGGTCAGGTGGTGCCAAAAACCACCATTTATCTGGATACCGTCTCTGGTGGCCGGGTCGAAGAGCGGCTGGTTGAACAGGGGGAGTATGTCGAGAAAGGCCAGCCGCTGGTGCGCCTAAGCAATACCAACCTGCAACTGGATGTGATGAGCCGCGAGGCCCAGGTGACTGAGCAACTCAACTTTTTACGTAACACACAAATGAACATGGAAACCAGCCGCCTGAATCTGCGCCGCGACCTGCTGGAAATTGAACGTCAGATCACCCATCTGCACAGGCGTTACAAGCAGTCTGTGCTGCTTGCCAAAAAAGGTGTACTGGCGCAGGACACACTCGACGAGATCAAAGATGATCTGGCCTACTACAAAGCACGCAAGGAACTGACCAAGGAGCGCCAGAAGCAGGAAAATACCATTCGTGAAGTGCAAGTTGCCCAGCTGGAAGACAGCGCCGACATGCTGCAAAAAAACCTGCAATTTGCCCGTCATAATCTGGACAATCTGCTCATCAAAGCCCCAGTCTCTGGCTATCTGAGTGAGCTGGATGTTGAAATGGGTGAATCCAAAGAGCGTGGCGCACGATTGGGCCAGATAGATATGCCCAATGAATACAAACTCACCGTCCGGCTGGATGAGTTTTATCTGAACCAGGTGCACACAGGTATGCCGGTGCAGGTATCACTGGGAACTGAGCGAGTCAGCGCAGAGGTCAGCAAAATCGACAGCCGGGTTACCAACGCGCAATTTCAGGTTGAGGTGGCATTGCCCGCCGGACTGCAAGAGATAAAACGAGGTCAGAACCTGGATGTGGCACTGCTGCTGGGAGACAGCAAAAATAACGCCCTGTTGATCAACCGCGGTGCCTTTTACACCAGCAGTGGCGGCAACTGGGTCTATGTGGTCTCAGGCGACACTGCCGTGCGCAAAAATATCGTGCTGGGTAAGAAAAACCGTGACTACTTTGAAGTATTAGACGGACTGGCGCCTGGCGATCAGGTGATCACCTCTGGCTACAGCCACTTTGATAAAGCACAGATATTACAACTGAATTAGCCCCAAAGCACAGAACAAGAACAACCGAATTGAGGAAGCAAAGATGATTAAACTGACGAACCTAAGCCGTGTATTTCGTACCGAAGATGTAGAAACCACCGCACTGAGTGACATTAACTTACAGGTCAGTGAAGGAGAATTCCTGGCCATCATGGGCCCGTCGGGGTGTGGTAAATCAACGCTGCTTTCTATTCTGGGCATGCTCGACTCGCCAACCTCCGGCCGCTTTGAATTCGCCGGTACCGATATAGCCGGATACAGTGAAAAACGCCTCGCTGAACTGCGCAAAGCCTCCATCGGCTTTGTATTTCAGAGCTTTAACCTGATTGACGAACTCACGGTTTTTGAAAATGTAGAACTGCCTCTGCAATACCAGAGCATCTCTAAAGCAGAGCGTAAACAACGGGTTGAGGCAATTTTAAAACGGGTTGCCATTGACCATCGCGCCGACCATCTGCCACAGCAATTATCGGGCGGTCAGCAACAACGGGTGGCGGTTGCCAGAGCGCTGGTGATCAATCCCAAACTGATCCTGGCGGATGAGCCAACGGGTAACCTCGACTCCAGAAACGGCGAAGAGGTGATGGCCATGCTACGCGAGCTAAACCGCGAAGGCACCACGGTCATTGTGGTGACCCACTCGGAAAAAGAAGGTGCTTATGCCGATCGTCTGGTGCGCCTGCTGGATGGTCAGATCATGCTGGATAAAGCCAACAGCGTGTCGCCAGCGGCCTAAACACGCCCGTCTCATGACACCCGGAATTTAGAAGGAAGTACCCGTTATGATAGTGAATTATTTTAAAACCACACTCAGGGCCATGCAAAACGACCCCCGTCATTTTGCCCTTAATCTGGCCGGCTTTAGTATCGGTCTGGCGGCGGCCATTATGGTGGCCTTGTTCGCCGCGTATGAGCTATCTTTTGACAAGCAACATCCCAACGCCGAGCGCGTTTACCGTGTTCATACCGATTATCGCGCCTGGGGCCTGCAACTGATCGCCGCGTCAGATTCACAAAACGCGCTGAATATGCAAAGCCATGCTCAGGTTGAGGATATCATGATGCTGGTCTCGACCGACAACCTGGCTTACTCTGCCGAGCCAATGGCACTGGATGTCAGCGTGGCCGGGCAGCAAGTCCGCCTGAGCAAAGTGTACCTGGCCACAGCCAATCTGCCGGATTTCATCACAATGACGGTACTGCACGGCGACCTCAACCGAGCTTTGAGCCGCCCGGGCCTGCTGGCCATCAGTCGTGCCCAGTCATTACGCCTGTTTGGCAGCGAGCAAACCGTCGGCAAGACTTTATCGTATGAGCAGGGCCAGTATGAAATTGCCGCCGTGTTTGAAGATTTACCGGACAACACCCACTTTGTGTTTGAAACCTTAACCGCTTTGCCCAAAGCCACCAAGATGCCATTCATTGGCTATGTGTATATGCGCCTGACTGAAGGTGCGGATGCCGCACTTCTGGCACAACAGATGACGGATACCATGCGAGAGCAATCGACCGGCCGCCGCAAACTTCGTGCGCTGGAATTAAGTCGTCTGTCGGAACTACACTTTAACAGCAGTGGTCCGTTTGAAATGAAACAAGGCGGCTCGCGTCTGGTGATGCAGGTCTGTATTGCACTGACCGTATTGTTGCTGGTGATCGCCAGTGTGAACTTTATCAACCTCAACATTGCCGGTGCTGCAAAACGCGCCAAGGAAGTGGGAGTGCGCAAGGCGCTGGGTGCCAGTAAACCTCAGCTTATCACCCAGTTTTTAACCGAGTCTTTGTTTATTGTCATGATTGCGGCACTGGTTGCACTGGCCCTGGTGGAAATGATGATCCCCTATGCCAATCAGCTGCTGGAGCGCAGCCTGTCTTTGAGCTTCTCACCGGTGTTTTTGGTTGCTGTGATGGCAGTGGTTGCGCTGATCGGGGTGATATCAGGTTTATACCCGGCACTGTTTATTGCCTCTTTCAGTGCCAAACGCGTACTCAGTGGCGACCTGCAACGGGGTAAAACCGCCATCTGGGTACGTAAACTCACTCTGGGCCTGCAAGGTGCCCTGTCTGTGGCGCTGATTGTCGCGGCGGCTGTGGTCTACAAACAAATGGCCTTGATCAATGATCTGCCCGTAGGGTATGCCAAGAATGACCGACTGATCATCAAAAACCTGCCTGCAGAAGCCATTTACCAGCAAGCCGAGCCTCATGTATTGCGGCGCCTGAAATCATTACAAGGGGTCGCTCAGGTCACTCAGTCAGACACTTTACTGACTAATGATATGACTTCAGAGCTGTTTTTGGTGTTCCCGAACGGAGAGCGCCTTGAAGGCACGCAGCCTACCATAGCCGCCGGCTTCCATGCCGTTGAGACGCTGGGGCTGGAGCTGGTTGCGGGGCGTGATTTTTCTCCTCAGTTTGCCGGAGACTGGATAAAAGTCAGCGATGACAACATCCGATCATTTTCCGTGTTGCTGTCACAAAGTCTGGCAAAACAAGCCGGATATGACGACCCCAGCGTGCTGCTTGGCCAGACCCTGAGCTCACATGATGGTAGCGCCCGTGCCACTGTGATCGGCATTGTTAAAGACATAAAAATCGGCTCAGCGCGTCAGCAACAATTGCCTGTTTTACTCACCGCAGGCGATATCAACGTGGCGATAGGCACTTTGGTCATGAAGCTGCATCCGGGGGCAAATAAAGCACAGGTGATGCGCCAGGCCGAGCAAATCATTCAAAATGAACTGGCCATGCCTGAGGTCGAGATCAGTCTGATTGAAGACGATTATCAGCGTGCCCATATCAACGAGTTCAGAATGCAGCAGCTGGTGTTGTTATTCAGTACGCTGTCTATTGTGTTGACCTGTATGGGGATTTTAGGGCTGGCCTCGTTCGCCACTATTCGCCGCCAAAAAGAAGTAGCCGTACGCAAGGTGCTGGGCGCCTCACGTATCAGCATAGTGACGATTTTATCCAGAGAATTCATCACCATTGTAGGCGCAGGCTCCCTGCTGGCGATCCCTGTGAGTTACTGGCTCATGAACCTTTGGCTGAACAACTTCAACGACCGTATTGAGCAAGCGACCTGGATGTATGCTGCTGCCACACTGGGTGTGCTGGCCATTACCTGGCTGACCGTCGCTTGTCTGGCCTTTAAAGCGGCTAGCACCCGTCCTTCGCTGATACTCAGATATGAGTAACCGCGCCCGTTAGCCACAACCAGGCGGCACCCTGTGTATTGCGGGGTGCCGCTTTTTCTTATTGTGATGCAAACAAGCGCTTCAATAACACTGTTCGCGCTGTGCGAGGCATTGCCATAGCTCGATCGATGTCGGCCTGTGTCAGCACTCGGCCATGATGCGAAGACACATACTGAGCGACTTTTATGCCCTGCTGCGTGAGTCTGTCCACCAGAGCGTCGAGACGATAGTAGGTGTCGAGATCCGGCCAGCGAGCAGGCGAGTGCAGCGCATGCTCAAAGCTGCTGCCGAACATATCCTCCGTCAGCAGGATCTGCGATTCAGGCAGATACACTACCAGGTTATGCGCAGCATGGCTGTTGGGTACATCCAGCAGGCGAATTTTCCCCCCCGCCAGGGTGTAAGATGCAGGGATCGGCTCAATCTTAACCTGTGTGCCCAGTTCATCGGCGACCGCACTGCTGTCTGCCGGATGCACCAGTAAAGTGGTATGTTCCGCTACCGTGTCTGCCAGCCCTCTCAGATGGTCGGTATGATGATGCGTAACAATATGGTATTTCACGGGTTTATCCAGCGCTTTGCTTTGCCTTAATTCTGCCAGTGCTTTTGCCCAGGCCCCGGCCTGCTGGTTCATCTGCCAGGTCCCCGCCGACACCAGATACTCACCCGTATCAATAAATAATGTATACCCCCAGTCTTGCCCCACAAAGTACACTCCGTCTGCCAGTGCGCGTACTGTCAGCTTGGAGACATCATAAGGCCTGACCTCAGGTGCTCGCTGATAACCGGCTGGAATATGAAACGACTGCTCGGCAGGTCGCGCCACCTTAACGGTGCGCGATTTACTGTGATACTGCGGCCCCTGTGCCGTGCTGACCAACACCTCAGACGCCCAGTACACAGCCTGTGTGGTACGGTGCACCATAAAATCATAAAAGCGCTTTTGACCTTGCTGCTCAGTCATCATGCGGCTTAATAAACCACTATGCTGGTTCAGATAAAGTGTGTGCTTTGTCTCCGGGTTATTATCCAAAGGGGCAATGATCACATCATGAGGCACACCCGCAATGTATGCCTCTCCCTGCCACTGGCTGGTTTGTTTATGCTGCGCCAGCTTACGAACGACCAGGGTATCCAGCATGGCTTCAAACCCCAAAGTGGTATTGTCAAAAGTGATCCGTGAACCGGGCTGATAGCGCTTAAGAGCATGGTCCACGCTTGTACCCTGGTCACTGACAGACAGACGATGGAGCACTTCGGGCACATCGCTGCCATGACTGCCTACCCGTCTCGAGTTTGCCTGCTTAAAGACCTTACGCTTACCCACAAAATCGATGCGGTAGTCGTTTTGCAGTTCACTCAGATAGGTGACCATAGAGCCCTGACGAGCATCACCACTGAGCCACTGCGAATAGTGAGAGAAGCGTTCATTGACTATCAGCCCGGGCATGGTTAGCAAGTGCTCACCACCATAAGCCTGAACCGAACGCTCAATGATCTGAGCTTCGCGCGATTGCGCATGAGACAATGGACATACCCCCATCATGGCAATGGCAAAAATCAGCGCCAGAACGAATGGGTGCCCGGTCAAAAATATCAACCCTGGCTTAAGGCAGGCTGCCACATTGGTAAAATGCTTGAAGAAATGTCGGGCAGGATAAGTAAAGCGATTGTTATTGTCATAGTACATAGGCATAGCGCTCTGTTGTTTTTACTTGCCCGCCATTGAACGTAAAAACACGAAGCAAGGCCACAAAGCCACCCTAATGAAAAGCTGATGAATAACTGAGGGCTGAAAATTACCATCTGGATTTCTAGTGAATTTGAATAAACAAATGAATTTATTAGATATATTTTAAATCCACCGTTTCCCTAAAACCCATCTTCCCGCCCCTTTTCTCCGCTATACCGTGTCCCCTTCCCCGCTATTCGTGTCCCTTTCCCCGCTATACTGTCCCCCTTTCCCGCTATTCTGTCCCCCCTTTTCCGCTATTCGATGCCTCTTTCTCCGTCATCCCGGCCTCCGAGCCGGGATCTACTCACCAGCTACACAAAAGGTGAGTTCACTCAGATACATACAGCCTCATATTACTCTCCTCAGCACTTGAGCCGTGTTTTGGATGGTTCCCGGCTCGGGGGCCGGGATGACAGGGGGGCA
>NZ_PNCI01000180.1 GCF_005887095.1 Pseudoalteromonas rubra
TAGAAGAAGTAGAACAAGTGCGTAAAGCTATTGGTGCCGATAGCACGAACTTCTATGTGCTCGGTAACTCTTGGGGTGGTATCCTCGCCATGGAATATGCCCTCAAATACCAACAGCATATAAAAGGCTTACTCGTATCGAATATGGTGAGTAGCGCGCCTGAATATGGTAAATATGCCGATGAAGTACTCGCTAAACAAATGAAGCCCGAAGTACTGCAAACAATCCGCGCAATCGAAGCCAAAAAAGATTTTAGCAATCCAAAATAT
>NZ_PNCI01000181.1 GCF_005887095.1 Pseudoalteromonas rubra
GGTATTACTATTTTTACTTCTTTTAGTTATCAGCCCTATACATTTCAGCAGTATAGTTCCGGTGCTACTCAGTACGATGGAAATACTGTTACCGGAGTGCCGGGTACTATTTGGGTTTCGGGAGCAGATTGGCAGCTGCCGCACCAATTTTTATTGCATGCTTCTGTAAATGCAACCGGCAGCATACCCTTGAATGATGCCAATACCGCATATGCTAATGCGTACCAATTGGTTCAGGCGA
>NZ_PNCI01000182.1 GCF_005887095.1 Pseudoalteromonas rubra
ATTCAAACAGCCACTGCTGTTGATGTAAGCGCGAACGCGGAATGAATATATACTCGTCTTGTAAAGGGGCTTTACATGGTTGCAATCCTAAATTTTGCAGTGCGGTTACCGCTGGCGTTCTCTCCTTTGCCACTAGGCGGACTTTATAGGGCACCTGGGCAGTTAAAAATTGCAGATTAAAGTAAGGTGTTAACTTTTTTTTTTGATTCACCAAAGTTCTCAGGTGAAGCGTTTTCATTAGCCGTTTAGCTAGCTCGTCCACTTCACAGGCTTCGGCCTGTGGAAAGCGTGCTAACGCCTGTATTTGCTC
>NZ_PNCI01000183.1 GCF_005887095.1 Pseudoalteromonas rubra
GAAACAGCTGAAATTCCAGAAAAATTGCTTTTTCAGGTCTATCTGCTGCCGGAAATGCTCTCTGTTCAAAAAGCTTTTACACTCTTGACCAGCGCACTCCGTCACCATACCATAGCACTCTTTGAGTTTCCTCTAATCAGGTTCCACCAAACAGATACCCCGGTGTTTCACGGAATGGTACGTTTGATATCGCTGATTTGAGAGGAGGTTACACTTGAAGAATCACAGTCTTGTGACCGGCTATTCAACAAGGCATTCCCCCAAGTTTGAATTCTTTGAAATAG
>NZ_PNCI01000184.1 GCF_005887095.1 Pseudoalteromonas rubra
TATATTGGCCGCGTGATGTACGGTAAAAATCGTAAAACTCTTTAGCTATGGGGTGTGAATCGTCATTGATCTCATGAGGAGTGCCGCCGGTGTATTGAGTTTCACCGCCTGCAAACTCAACGTCACGCTGCGCAGCAGCTTGAGCGATCACTTGTTTACGTTGTGCCAGCGTTTGCGACTGGTTATAAAGGTTGCGAGTGAATGCCCCCATGTTATACATACTCACCGTGGCTATGGCTTTCATACGCGGGTCGATTTTCGCAGCACTGATTGCGAAGCCACCGCTGCCGCATATGCCCAGTACTCCGATACGTTTGGCATCGACATGCTCGTTGGAGCCTAAGTAATCGACTGCGGCACTAAAATCTTCGGCATACATGTCTGGTA
>NZ_PNCI01000185.1 GCF_005887095.1 Pseudoalteromonas rubra
GGGGGGGGGGGGGGGGGGGGCACGGGGCGGGGAAAAAAGGCAAGGCAACAACGCGCGACACCCCCCACAAACCCCACAGGGGTGGGGGGTGGTGTGAGGGGGGGGGGGGAGGGCGGCGGGGGGGAGGGGGTGAAAAAAAAGAAAGGGGGGGGGGTGGGGGGGGGTTTGTGTGATAATTTTTAAAAAAAAATAAAATTAAAATAGATAAAAAAAAAAAAAAAAAAA
>NZ_PNCI01000186.1 GCF_005887095.1 Pseudoalteromonas rubra
TCTGGCAGCATTGGCAAAGCTCCGATATGCTCAGCTTTGGCTTTATCGGTCAAACCTTGATGGCCGCCGCTGCAATCATTTGCTTGCCACGTCAGTTCCATGTCACCGTGGTTGATAATCAGGATATCCGTCATTTAAAGACCGCACGCTGGGCTTTTCCTCTATACCTTTTGCTTATTGGCGCTATGATCCTACCCATTGATAGCGCCGCCATCATGCCGCAAATCGGCCACGGGCACAGTGCTGATAGCTTTGTTCTCGCCTTTCCGTTAAGTACTGGACACTGGTTACT
>NZ_PNCI01000187.1 GCF_005887095.1 Pseudoalteromonas rubra
AATTTTCTTTTACCAATGAGTTGAGTATTGCTCACCAAAGCGGGGAGGCTTATTTTCATAAAATTTATTCCAAGGAAGAAAAGAATGAATTTTATACCAGAATACTAACAGAAACGGATTTTACAAGGTTGTCCGATGAGCGGAAAAAACCCATTCTTGAGTCGGAAGGGTTTACCATTTTAGCGCCACTCAACAAAAATACGGCTTTACAGCTAAATCGCTATTACAAAAAATCTTTTTCTGATATCGACATTGAAGTTGCAAGAAGATTCGGTAATGTTTTCGAGCAAG
>NZ_PNCI01000188.1 GCF_005887095.1 Pseudoalteromonas rubra
TATGTCATTGAGCACCCCCGCAATGAAAGTGAGAACTGGCTGGTACAAACCGTTGCTAATCAGGCGAAACAAGTGGGTATTGAAATGCCCGAAGTTGCAATTTACGACAGTCATGAAATCAATGCCTTTGCAAAGGGAACCAGCAAAAACAACAGCCTGGTTGCGGTCAGTTCCGGGTTACTACACAATATGACGCTGGATGAAGCTGACGCCGTGCTGGCACAGGAGGTTTCTCACGTT
>NZ_PNCI01000189.1 GCF_005887095.1 Pseudoalteromonas rubra
GAAGAGCGATTGGTAAGCGCCGTGCTGGCGACCCTATGATACGAAATATCGACGTTTTATCTCGTAGGCTGCGTAGTAGGCTAAAACGACGCAAACAATCCACATCTAATACATCCTCAGTCAAAGGGCTTACGCCTTTGCAACAAGCTTCATTGTATAAGGGGCTTGATAACCCCAGGTATTTTGGCTGGAGTCGAAATACTGCTCTACGCAACAAACTTATCATCAGGCTGGTTTATGAGACCGGAATTCGGCGCGGTGAGCTTTTATCTTTGACCATCGAAAATTGCCATACGACCAAGTT
>NZ_PNCI01000019.1 GCF_005887095.1 Pseudoalteromonas rubra
CTCTTTGGCACTGTTAAATGCTTGGCCTTTATCTATGCTGGCACTAAAAGCAGACGCGATGATAGGGCCAACACCTGGCAGGGATTGCATGATTTCAGCAGCCGGACTGCGCTGGTTTGTATCTCGAAACAGAGAATCGAGTTGTCTTAACTGACGTTCAAAGACTCTCAGCTCGGCGCAAGTTTCATGTATAAGCAACAGAATAACCGGTTGCTGTTGTTGGTCGAGCAAAGTCTGAATGTGGCTGTAAAAAGCGCGATAACTTTTAGGTGTTTCAATGCCAAATTCAAGCAAAAAACTCCGGGTCTGGTTCAGGCATGCGGTACGCGCCTTAATTAACCTTTCTCTCATCCGGTGCAGTAATAAGACGGCTTGCTGCGATTCTGATTTCACAGGCACAAAGCGAATGTAAGGCCGCTGACTGGCTTCATAAATGGCCAGACAATCATTTTTATCGTTTTTATTCCCTCTGACAAAAGGGGTAACATGCTGCGCAGGTACCAAATGTGCTTTATGACCTGCTTTGATACACACTCTTCCCCAGTAGTGTGCGCAGCTACAGGCCTCCATAACCACTTTACAAGGCGGCATATTTTGAATGGTTTCTTTCAACTTCTGACGATTAACCCGGCGTGAGAAACAAGGCTTGCCGTGTTTATCCACACCGAGTAATTGAAAAACGTTTTTAGCCAGATCAATGGATAATGTGCTAACTTGATTCATGATGGATGCTCCTGTTAACTGTATATATCACTCTCAGTTTGGCGCATTGACGCCGATTTAGGAGCGTCCATCTCATCACCCACCCAAAAATGGTGCACTTCAATTTAGAACATAGGCCGAGTAGGGCTGTGAATTTACAGGTCGATGTTTCCTGTCTCCTGAAAATTTATATCTGTTGTGACAATATTTGAACATTTGCTTATAGTATAGTTTCGCTGAGGTTAAATTTGACTGTTTCTTGTTGCGACCTCATTCATGTCGCACCATTTTTTTGAGACCAGGTTAAGGAAGACGTATGAGTAAAAAAATCCTGTGGGGTCTAATGACGCTTTCTGCAACACTTGTCGCTTTTTATGCTCTAGGGTTGCTAACAGTACCGAGTATTAGGCCGCCTTTTGTACAAAATCTGTTTTCGAAATTTCCTAATATTACATCAATTCATTTTGCAGGTGGTGCAGTTGCTATAGTCACTGGCGCGTTGCAATTTAGTACTTCTCTCAGGCGCAAGTATTTATCTCTACATAAAACCATCGGTCGTTTCTATGTAGGCTCAATCATTTTTAGCGGTATTGCTAGTCTTGTGTTAGCTATCAACTCTGTTGGAGGAGGGTATGTGCAGTGGGGGTTTGGACTCATGGCGGTATTTTGGTTGGTGACAACCATAAAGGCTTACCACCTAATTCGCCAGGGCGATGTGAAATCGCATGAAAGATGGATGATGCGAAGTTACTCAGTAACCTTGGCCGGAGTAACTTTAAGGCTTTATTTAGGACTAAGTGTTGTCTTAGGTGTAAAATTTTTAGATGCATACCCTGTTTTGGCCTGGCTTTGCTGGGTTCCAAATTTATTGATAACAGAATGGTATCTTAGACATAAAGCGAAGGCCGAAACTTTCCCTGAGAAGTTAGGTGTTGGTTCCTAGCACAACTTAGTCTGAACGCTAAATATGCCGTGACCTTGTTACCCGTTTTTGCTGCTAACTAATTTGGTAGCTCATAACTAAAACTGCATACTCACCGATAGCATAAAACTGCGCTTTGGCTGAGGGATGAGTGAGTTGGCCCAGCCCTGTGAGCGCTGCTCAAAATCATCACCACTGGCTGCGGCTTCTGCCCCCGAGTGGTAATAGATTTCATCAAAGATATTTTTTACTTTCAGTGCGACTTCGAACGATTCGAACCGGTAAATGATATTGGCGTCTACCGTTAAATAGGCGTCATTTTCTCTGTCTTTAGCACGCAAAGTGTTTCTCAAATACAAAGGTTTACTTGAGACCCAGTTGGCCCTGACGTTCACATTGAGTGCCTCATTGACAGGCACATTGAGCCCGGCGCTGATCTTGTGTGGCGCGATATCTCCAAGATCGACATCCATATCCTGACAGGGGTTGTAGGTGAGTGTGTTATTGATTGCGATATCCCGGCAATTTTCGATCCCTTCACCGACCCACAGGCCCAGAGCGTGGTCGTAGCTGACGCTGCTTTTGGTTTTCGTGTGGGTGTAATACAGATAACCAGAGATATTGGCTGCACCCGTTATAAAATTACTGAATTCAAACTTACCGCGATATTCCAGTCCGTAGGTGCTGCGCTTTCCTGCATTTTCCGCTTCTTCTTTTACTACATCGTCGTATCTGGCTGTAAACAAAGACAAGTCATGCAGCCAGTTGTCTTGCTGATACATATAAATGAGTTCAACGTTTTCCGCCTTTTCAGGTTTCAGATCCGGATTGGCAGAGCGACCGCTCCAGCCACCCCAAAGTTGTATGGGGGCAGGTTCCTGAAAAGCCGTGCCATAGAGCATTTTGATGGTTGATTTGTCTGACAAAAAATAAATAGCAGAGGCCCTGGGATTGGTGGTACTGCCATATAAGCTGTTTTTGTCGTACCTTATGCCAGCATTGACTCGCCAGTCATTGATATTCCAGATGGCCTGAATGTAGGCGCCCCGATCAGTCAGGCTAGCCAGGTTTTCGTCTGGCATGCGGCTGAGAGTGTCTGGCTGGATATTAATGGTGTCGTCTGTATTAAGTGCAACGCCATCTCCCGCGGTTTCGGGTGTATCTGAGGAGCAAAAAGTTTCGGCAAAGTAACCGCAGGCATCGTACGCCTTAGTCAACTCTTTGTCCTCAAATTTAATGCCACCGCTGATCTTTAGCTGCTCAGAGTAATCGAATTCATAATCTTGTTTAAACAGCCAGCTTTTATTGCTGGTTCGCCAGTGTGAAATGGTTAAGGTTGAGACCACATCCGGACCCGTCAGGGCAGTGGAGCCAGGGAAGGATTCAACCCAATAACCCCCATTGCCACTTTTTCTGCTCAGCAGCAGGGTATTTACCTGTACTTTATCTTTTAAAGTGCCTGCATGGCGCAGGTAATATTGCTCGGAGTTGCGATACCACTGCGCTGCAGGCTGTGCTCTGTCGTGAGGGTATTGCGGCCCCCAACCATGGCGCATGTCCCATTCTATGACCCCTAACGTCAGGTTTTTGAACCCGATATCGGCCAAAATACCCCATTCTCGTTGTGGGTCGTGGTAGGCACCAAAATCATTGTATTTAGAACTATGAGGACAGCCATCGGCTTCACAATTGGCAGACAACGCGGTGTCATAAATAACAGGTCCCCAGATATCCCGGTTGCTCAATAATTCGTTGCTGACAAAGCCCCAGGGGGCCAAATCGTCTATGTCGGCTTCATCACTTGAGTAGTATTTAGCTGACAGGTTATAGGTCAGCTCGTTGTGGCTGCCACCCGCGGCGATATCAATGCTCTGCGTATCATAGCTGCCCGACTGAACATTCACGTTAAAAAAGTCATCACCCTGGTGAGATTCTTTGGCGTCGGACGTAACCAGGTTAATGATCCCTAAGAATGCATTGGGGCCATATACCGCGCCAACGGGGCCATATAATACTTCGATCCGCGCTATATTCGATAGCGGATAATTTTTTGACAAAGTAGCCTCATGATACCACAGGTGATTGTCGACTATGCCATTGACCAGCATCAGTGTACGTTGGGTGAGGGGAGTACGATAGCCGCGCTGATAGGTGATTACACCACCATTGCCATTGGTGACTGTGCTATCAAACCCAGGCAGATCCAGGATCACTTCATCAATACTTGTATATCCGCGCTGCCTTATATCGGCTGCGGTAATGATCACCATAGCAGCAGGGGCGTCACGTAATGTTTCTTCGATGCCGGAGGCCGATGATACAGTCAGGTCGAGCAAGTCTTCCAGACTAAGTTCCATCAAGGTGTCGAGTTCATCTCCTAGTGCAACCCCAGATGAACCGAATAGAAGCACGGAAGAAAACAAGAGGACTGCTGAAGTGTGGCCAGGTTTTTTCTTAGTCATAAGTTTGCCTTAGCCCTACAAGCTGTAGCGCTCCGATGACTTGTTACCCGAGCAAAATGCTGAATTACCATAGCCAATGCAAAACTTATTCTAGTCTTTGGAGATTAGAATAAACTCCTTGTTTGTCAAGGTTTCAGGAGTTCATGGCTTCTCTTCTCGGCGGACCAACACACTTATTCTGCCTGCATATAAAGCTTAGGCAGGTTGCCTTCTAAGCATTTCACGAATGCACTGTAATCAGTCAGTGCAAGTTGATGCAGGCCTCTGGGTTTAGCTGATGTGCTAACCAGTCTGACGCCTAGATCGAACAGTTCAGCGGGGTGAATGGTCGCACTCTGTCCCTGAACAATAATGTGATCACATCCTTCAGCTGCACTAAGCAAGTGCCCCATAGTCCCATTTGACAGAGCTGATCCAGTGATGGATACCAGATCTGCACGGCGTAATTCAGAGACATCACAGCCATCAGAAAAGGAGACGCGGGTATGAGGGAAGTGAGCTCTATAATAGGCTTGTCTGGCTTCAACTCTTTTTTTGAACTTAACGATTGCGCTATCGATAACGAGAATATTTGGTGTCTGGGTATGGTGGATCAAATAATCCATATAACCACCAAACCCGACGACAACGGCCTTATTGACCGAGGGCAAAAAAGAGGCTTCGAATCTATCTGAAACTGAAAAACCATTTGCCTGCTCTATAAAAGGCTGCGAAAGGGCACTAACCAGGCACGCTTTTAAGCACATCTGTAACAAGCTCTTGTGCTCGGTCGCGGTTAAAAAATCCAAAAGGAGCGGGTCGTACTTAAGCCGCTCAGTGAGCTTGGCTGTTGTGTTTGCTATTGCCTCTTGCGACTTAAACCGGAAATAGTTCATACAACAACCGGTGTTGTCGTTATTGAGCGTAATCACACAAAATGTGTTGCTCAGGAAAATTGATTTTATATGGACAGCTAGTCCTGGCAAGACTCGTTCAAGTGTGTCATCCAGTATTTTTGAGTCCGGGTAGGGCAAGGGTTTAAGGCCTGTATCGTTTGCCGGGCTCGCGGTTTCTTTCACGTCGGTCACATCCAGACTGGGGATGACATTATCCATGCCCCTTTGGAAGCTCTTTGACTGGGTTATGGCACTTTTACAGTTATTTTTAAACGGAAAACCTAAACCTGTTGCGGCTCCTTCAATGTCTGTCTCACTCAGATAGTTAACCGTGAATTTGTCTCTGGTGGCATCTGTGTTGGTAGAAATTTTGAGTAAAGGTGTTTTTATCTCCGCAATGCCATGCATGGCGGTCCATGCGCATGGCGCGCCAAACAATGTCAGCATGTCATTTAATAAAGATGTGTACCCCATATCACCAGCAAGTGCCATCCAGTTTTCGGCCTGAACCAAAGCATGCTGGCAGTTGGGGGAACACGGGGCATAACTTAGTGTACTAACCCCCAGCTTTTTAAAAGTTTGGTTGAGCAGTGGGGCGTTTTCAAATGTGATGTTGAGCAGTTGTTCGTTGCTATTGAGGGCATGTGCTGCACTCAGATAGGTAGGGTCCTGACACTGATACAGATATTCTAAATCATGGTTGAAATTGGTACAGCATTGTGGGGCGTTGATAAGCGAGTATATCGATTTTAAATCAGCTTGTTGCCAAGCCGTAAGAAATTGTTCGGCATCGTTTTCTAAACAGCATAGCCAGTAGGGTCTGTTGCTGAATAAGTTTAGGGTAGAAGGAGGCAGCCTGATAATTGTAAGCTGCCTGTGACGCTGAGTGGCCAAACGCAGATTGTCGGCTTGTTTTTGGGTCAGCTCCAGTAGTGCACAAGGATAGTGGCCAGATAAGACCGCTTCAGCAAAAACGTGTGGCACCAAATCCCGAATTGCGTTTATCTTGGGGGCCCAGAGAGTGCGAGCCTGATCGCTCACCCAGGCCCACCTAAAGAAGGCCGGCAGCTTAAAATTAAGCCGTTGCTGTTCTAGTGTGTCATGTATGCGGCTAAATTCAGGTTGCATTGTTGACTCCTTCTTTTTGCTGCATTAGGTACAATATGTATTCAATACTCGGATTCTGACGATTTGCCCAGGCCTCTAAGTAAAACGCTTCAATCTCTGAGCGCTTGCTACTTAGGCTGAGGGGGTCTTTTCCAGCATCAAGGAGCTGCTGTTCAAGCTTTTCGAAAATCTTGAACCACACTGCACAGTATTCTGTTCTATTGCGCCAATCCCCATTGATTGATGTGCCCGGGCATTGTCCTTTACACATGGAAAAAAAGCGGCAGCCCTGACAGCCACCGTTGGCTTGGGGGGTGTGGAATAAAGCGATATATCGCTCATAACCTGGTTGTTCTGATTTTACAAAATCGATTCCATCTTTATTGGTTCTGCCGCAATTGCTACTTTGACCAAACCCTTCAACGCCTCTTACGGCGTTGGTTGTGTAGGGATCGCATGCTCTCCAAACACAGCTCGTTTTGCTGTCCTGGCCTGTCAGTAACTTAGTGACTTCTGAAAAAATATCTAGGCTAATGGCACTAAGCTCTTGCTCCAGGTCCAAGAAAAAATTAAGTGCAGTCAGATTCTCTCGCTCGTTAAGCACGTATTTCTGTCTTACTAACTCATTGTCAGATTCCAATAAGTGCAGGCGAACCTTTCTGATCCCCATATTATCCAGACGGAAAAACCATTCCCGCATGGTCGCCAGTTTGTCTTGTGTAGCGTTATTTCTGTGTAGTGTCACTATGATACTTGGAGCCAGCCCCTCCTGACACAGCCGGTAAATGGCACTTTCTGTCTTCTGTGTAAGAGCTCGGGTCTTTTTCAAAGAGCCAGCCCATCGAACATCATTCAATATGCCGGGCCCGTCGATGGAGATACCAACATGGACGTTGAACTTTTTAAATAAGCGAATGTGATTAGCGTTAATTAATGTGCCATTCGTTTGTACCGCATTGTGGCCAAACTGCTCAAAACCCCACTGCCATAGAGAAGCAAGATCTGCTTCAGGTACCATCAGGGCCTCGCCACCAAATAAAGTAAAAGAATCGGCCCCTTCTTCGAGAATAGCCTGTTTCATGGCATTCAGATCATAGTCTTTAGTCAGATTTCCAGCATCTCGTTGAGGGTTTTGATAACAATATTGACACGCAATATTACATTTTACGCCCAGGGGTCTTAGCTCGACGTCCATAGTGGTTTCCTCTAGTTCGAACTCGGGAGTTTTAAACGCATTCGGTAGTTCTCAGGTCTGGCTTGCAAAATGCCGAGATCTGGTTGCTCGACGCCTTGTTTACGGGGCACTATTCTAAAGTCCATACTCATGCGCGTTGTTTCGGATGTGTTAGTCACGCTGCCATGAGACAAATAACCGCTATCAAACAGCAGTGCCTGGCCATATTTCACGGATATTGGCTGGTAATCCCCACGGCCGTACTGCGTTTCGCACCAGATGGTGTTTTGTAGCTGAGTATCGACAAAAGGCACCCACACGGTGACATCATTATGTTGCCCGGTCACCTCAGTATCTCTGTGCCAGGCACTGACACTGCTAGACCCAGCCATTTGCACTCTAAAAACGGGTTCAGCGGGAAAGTTGATGTTGTTATGAAACAGCGGCGCGATAACAAATTCGACAAACCGATAATACAAATCGAGTAGCCCGCTGGGTTTTGCCTGATCGGCAAGGTATTTTCGCTCAGTGATGTTTTGTTTATAACTGATCAACTCATCCGGATTATGGTCCGGAGTTTTCAGAAGGTAGGCGCGATGAAATAATGCCAGATCTTGTGTATTGAAGATCTTGTCAGCAATAATTGTTGCAAAGTCGTATTCCTGAGTGTCGTATTCGACAATTTTGAATACGGCATTGGCCTGATTGTTTTCTTTCATAGTCAATACGTTATAAATTGAACTGGCCAATCAAAATGATTGGCCAGGAAGTTACTTGTCGTTAGTCTTTATCTGTGTGAGTTGTTACATCGACAACAACATCCACATCGATATCAATATCGACGTCCACTACCGCAATAGCATCTACGTCAATATCAATGTCTATATCGACGTCAACATCGACATCGCTGTGGGTTTCTTTGTCGGTGTGAGCAACTACTTCGTCAACCGTCAGCTTACGCGCCACTACATTCGGAAGATCCGAAAGAATAGATGTCGCCTCCAAAGCTGCCGTTTGCTCGATCTCATACTCGATTTCTATCGACTTAGGTTTCATTACAGTCATTGTTAATCTCCTAATTCAGATCAAGATTCATGAGGCTGTTGGGCCTCACACATTTTTCTTACTAAGCCGTTCAGTAAACGGAAAGTAAAGCGCACCCGCTGCCAACGTGACCATATCAAGTGACTATTTGGACTCGTACTTTGCAGTCCTAAAATAGTGAGTACTTTCCTTACTTCGATAGGGAGTTGTTGTTCTGTTTGTAGGCCTGGTTCTTTTGAAGCTAATCCATACCCCAACCAGTTGTGTGCTCCGGATGCTCGAGTGTCACTTTTGTTTATTCCTTTAAACCTTGCTAATCCCGTACTGCTATCAACTTCGAAATTCAGTTTTACCTGTCTGAAGTTGCACAACTGCCCAGTGACGTTGGGTATGTCGTTCCATATTAAGTCGACAGTGCCAGGGCTGGAGTCTATTGATTGCAACTGCACAACTGCGTTTTCATCCCCTAGTGCGACAATGAGTTCGTTTGGTTGTTTTGCATCGAACAGCAGGTCCGGACCATCGGGAAAAAGCGTGCCGTCAGCTCGATGTACTGCGCTGATATAATGACCATTGAAGTCTGCAATTGATGATGGTTGTTGAGGTGGGGCGACCATTCCCGCGACGAAATTGGCCTGAGCTGGCTTTTCACCCGTTTTCCATAAAAAGCCAACGCATTTGGGCACCTGAGTAATTGGATCTATTAGAAACTGAATGATGCCGTTGTTTAGGTTGCCGCCGGCGTTTTGCCATTCAATTTTGTTGTCGTCAAAATGGACTTCGTCAACTTTATGCCCGCCCAGTAAGAGTTCTTTGCCATTGAATTTAAGTTCAACTTCTCCCTGCCACTGTCCTTTTAAATATAAGTAGCCACTGTAATATCCAATAAGAGGTTGGCTGTAAGATCTGGACTTAAGACCTCTTAATTGAACTTGCTCCCCATTTGGTAGCGTTGTCTGGCTGCTGTGGAGTACTGTATTTCGGGTATCTTCATCATACGAGAAATCAATACGGCTGTTGTTCCAGTATACGCTCTGGTCTTCATATTTAGTCACGTCAATGGCCTGTCCATCAATGGCTAATAGAGCCTGTGAGGTCGCAAACGGTGGCTGTGCATGTAAGCGAATGCTGGGACCTTTTTGCCAATTATTCCCGTCTTGACTTATTTCGGTTTCATACTGTCCGATCAGGGTTGTAATGGTACTGGAATCGGGAGTGAGTTCGGTGGCAGATAATGTATGCTCCGAGGGTTCATCGCAGTCTTTTGGCCAAACCTTACCTGAAACCGAGCGGATCAACTGGCCTTGCGAATTAGTGTTTACGATAAACTTAAGTTCGCCGTTGACCTCATTTCCTTCATCTGCGTACCAAGTAAGCACCTGGTTGTTAAAAGAAAAGCTAACAACTGGGGTCAGATTGATATAAACCAGACTGGCACTATTATGGTTGGGGTCTCCGACGACAGTGACAACATCCCCAGTGTCAGCGTTGTGATAGACACCGGTCCAGGGAAGTAACATACTGGCATTCACTCTGTCACAGGCTGAAGGCAAGTGCAGCAGTGCTGCCTGAAAGCCGTTTTGTTTTATCCAGCCATTTGCTTTATAGAGGAAATCATCGCCATCTTTATTGTCAATCAGTTGCTGTCTGAATAAGCCAGAGAGTTCTGCATTACTGAGCAATTCAAGCACCAATTTCTCATTGGGGGAGGTATCAACCAGACCACCCTTGGCTGCAAGTTGAGCGTAGCTTTCACTGCGCATAGCAAGCAGGTTTTTCTCTATGTTATTCAAGCCGGGGAAAACGTCATCGGATACCGCGGCAACAGGATCGTTGAGGTAGAGATCCTGTAGCTCTGTATCGCGAGCTAGTTCCAATAAAAACTCTGCGGCACGGGTGTTTGGTTGGAATTGATATTCTTTAGGCACTCGAAAGTGGTCGAATTCGTCGATTGCCGCCATTTCCCGTGGTGAGTATGCATCAATCACCCTGAAGCGGGTCGTTTTCGCTGGCTTATCGCCTTCTTTAGCGAACCCTAAGCGGATCGCCATTTCCATATCTGTGGTTGCAGCTTCTTTTGGTGGGATGTAGAAAGTTGAAATGCCGGTAAAGGTTTTCCGTACTCTTGGGTCAAGCATGTCACTTAACTTATACACAGCTATGGTAGGTTCAAACGTAGCGTGTCTGGCTGCAATATAGTGTGTGATCTCGTAATCCTCACCATAGTAGCTCTGCAAGTATTCTATCAATATTGGAAATTTATCGTTGATAAACCCTTTTCGGCGATAGCCCATTTCACCGATCAGGCCAACTTGCCACAAAACAAGGTGGGTTTGGATATCAAGATAGCGTTTTCTTAGTAAAACCTCCGATGCCTCGAATGTTTGCATGCCCGGATATGAAGGATCGACGCCTAAATCGGCACACAAACAATCCAGAGCTGAAATACCGGGTTTCATGACCGCATAATGTCCCTCTCTTTTCGCAATCGCGATGGCTCTGTGCGTTGAAAGTACAAAAATCCCTGGGTGACCATAAAAAATACACACTACTTTTTGTCCTTTTCGGACGTAGTGCAGCATGGCCTCTGTCATTTGCATATAGGTGTGGTATCTGGGTTTTGTATCATCGTATAAAACGTACAGGTCGTAGGCGTCAGGTCTTACCTCCCTGAGCCAGAGCTGGGTAGGTGGGCTGGAAACACAATAGAATACTTTGTCGGCCATTCGAATGAGCGCTTCGCTGTCCATAGTGAAACCCAGACCCTGTAATCCCGAACCAATAACTATTAAGGAGCCCTGCTGCTCTTTACTTACGGGTGTCGGAGATTGTGTGATGCTGGTTTTACAAGCTGCCATTTCAGCGGTCAATTCATGCCAACGCTGGTTATGGGCTTCCCGTTGTTCATCAATTTCATTCACGTTATTCTGCGTTTCCATAATCTTCTCTTTTGTGTCCAGTTATTGTTAGGGCATCCACTTATCTGAAAACCACATCCCCGAAAATACGTATGCGATTTCTGAAAGCGAATCACCAAAGTCGATTACGACGTTTTGAGCTACCGAGTGTTGTCTATGGGCTTGTACTAACCTCAGACCACCGCTTCGATTGCATATACACAATCGTTCGCTCAAAAGCCTTCTGCTTGGTTTGTGTTTAAGTTGGGATTTATATGCAGTATTTGCCGGGCGTATCTATCAGGCGCAATGATTTATCTGACAAAAACTGATGACGGTATAAGAAACCCGATAAGTTGATGAGATATTCTGTGACTTCTGTAAAGAGGCCGTCACAAAGTGGGTTGACATAGCTCGGTGATGAATGGGCATGGCTTACAGGAGGCGCTGTTTGTTCCATTGTTGTGATCATAATGACGCTCCTTTTCCATCTGTCCGTTGAGTTATAGGTTGACTCTGACGATTATCTAAAGCTAGGACAGAATGTTTGAAAAAAATATTACAGCGTATTACACCACTGAACTGAGCGTGTACATTGGAAGTGTTTGTGTGCTGGATAGTCGACTATTTCAGCCTGTTGATAGCAGCCTGAACAGCAATTGGGTTCAGGCTGATATGATTAAAAATAAGCCGAATAGGATAGGGATAAAAAGTCCAGGCCGGGGTTCGGGCTCTTAAATCCCGCATTGGAGTAATGCATGTAGCGAATGGCAATATTGGCATCGTCCATCTGATAAACCAGCCCAATACGATCCTCAAACTGATAGTGTGTACTGACATTTTTACCCGCGAATTGTGTGTCATCCAGCAAGGCAAGTCCAATTCCGAACTCCACAGCAAGCGGACGACCCTGATAGGTGGTGAATGGATATCTGACCACCGGCGAAACAGCGAGCACAAAATTACCATCGTGATGATTTTCTTCTCCATAACGCCAGACATTAATGCTGCTTTCAAAGTGAATATCAAAGTGACGCCAGGCTCGGGGCAAGTCCAGCTCAGGGTGATATTGATAGGCCAGTTTAATGCCATCGACGCTGCCTTCGCCGTGAATATAGTGAATGGCGTAACCATGTTGTTGTGTCTGTGCCGGGGCTGCCAGGGAAATAAGAAATCCCAGTACGAATAGGGTTGCTCTGATCATAATTAAAACCAATCCAGTATAAGAGAATACACGTATTGTCGGGATATGAATTGCCAATAAAAAGGCATCGAATGGAACAGCATTGGTGTTGATTTGGCATCAAAAAGTTAGGTGTTTGATTTTTATTAGAAAATCAATTGGTGCCGTATCGGCACTAATATGGTGCTAATTCGTGTGTTTTTCATCTGCAAAGTTAGCGCTAAACTTGCCTCATTGACACATAACGGAGCGGATCATGAAAAGACTAATGCAACTTATGCTGGTGGTGATACTGGCGTTTGGTAGTTTACACAGCTTGGCTGCGACTGACACACAAAGTAACCCTTATGGCCTTATCAAATCGGTGGGCGATCAGTTGTTTGTGGATATCAGTAAGCTGAATACGCTGGAAGAGGCTCAGAAGAAAGCTGAACTCAAAAAGCTGGTACGTGCACAACTGATGCCGCATATCGACATTAAATACGTCTCTTTTAAGTTGCTTGGCAAACATGTTCGTGAAATTAAGCGTGAACAGGCCGTGACCTTTATTGATGCGGTAGAGCAGTATCTGGCAAACACTTATGCAAATGCTCTGATGAGCTACAAAGGCCAGCAGGTCAATTTTATCGAACCCGTGGTAAGCAATGACAGCAAATTTGCATCGGTCAAATCTGAAATCGTTGAACCCAACGCACCAACTATCGACATCGTATTCAAGTTCCGCAAAAACAATTCAGGTGAGTGGCAGGTGTATGATCTGGTTGCCGAAAGTATTTCATTACTCAGTGCAAAGCAAAAAGAGATCACAGCGCGGATCAGCGAAGTAGGGATAGATCAGGTAAGCAAAGAGCTGGTTGCTAAGAGCTAACCGACACCTATTTAATTTAAGACACAATTTGCGTCCTTCAGGCGGGTATTCACTCTTACCCATGAGATCCAATCTTCTCCGATTGCCCGCCTTTTTTTTCTCTCAGCGGTATCTGGTTTATCTAGTATCTTTGGCTTGTCGCTGTTATATCAGCCATAGTAAGATGGCGACCATTAATCGAATTAGAACAGTGTAATATGCGGCAACCGGTTCACCACCAAGGTTTAAGCTTGCTTTATCGATACACTGTCAAAAATTAAGAACGCTATATTATGCAATTATCACCTTCACTTTCAGCTTTGGTTGAGTCTCTGCGTTGTTTACCAGGCATTGGACCTAAGTCCGCTCAGCGAATTGCCTTTCATTTACTCGAAAGAGACCGCAGTGGTGGCACTGCACTTGGGCAGAGTTTGCTGCAGGCGATGGATAAAATTGGCCATTGCGAATCCTGCCGTACGTTTTCAGAAACGCCGGTGTGTGATATCTGTAGCAACGTAAAACGTCAGGATAGCGGGCTATTGTGTGTGGTTGAGTCACCGAGTGATGTGCTGGCTATCGAGCAAACCGGTCAGTATCAGGGGGTATATTTTGTATTGATGGGCCACTTGTCACCCCTTGACGGCATAGGCCCGAACGAAATCGGTATGGATGTGCTGGAAAAAACGCTGGCAAATGGCAACATTAATGAGGTGATCCTGGCAACGAATCCAACGGTGGAAGGGGAGGCAACTGCACACTTTATTGGCGAGATGTGCCATCAACATAACGTGACCGCTTCGCGGATAGCACATGGTATGCCGGTTGGCGGTGAGCTGGAGCTGGTCGATGGTATGACCCTGATGCATGCCTTTAGTGGCCGAAAAGCGATTTAATGAAAGCCCGGCAGGGCTTTTTAGGTTTTTTGACCGAGAAATATACTATCTATCACTTTTTTCACTTTTTCCCCTTGAAAAATTCCTACCCAGCACAATATACCTGAGCATAACGCAAGTTAACTGATTAACTATGTACTACTATTGTGTACCAAATAAGTTAGGGTGTACCAAATGACTACAGAAAATACTAAAGAAAATCATTCATTTAGTGCCAATACGAAGCAGTTGCTTCAGCTGATGATCCACAGCTTGTACTCAAACAAAGAGATCTTTTTACGTGAGCTGGTATCCAATGCGTCGGATGCCGCTGACAAATTACGCTTCTTAGCGCTGCAAAACGGCGACCTGTACGAAGGTGACGCTGAGCTGCGCGTACGCATCAGCGCCGACAAAGACGCGAAGACGGTAACCATTTCTGACAATGGTATCGGTATGACCCGCGACGAAGTGATCAGCTCTCTAGGCACTATCGCTAAGTCAGGTACGGCTGAGTTCTTTAAAAACCTGACAGGTGATGAAGCAAAAGACTCTCAGTTGATCGGCCAGTTTGGTGTTGGTTTTTATTCTGCCTTTATCGTTGCTGATGAAGTGACTGTACGTACGCGTAAAGCGGGCGAGACTCAGGCGGTTGAGTGGCAGTCAAAAGGCGAGGGTGAATATACCCTGGCTGATATTGAAAAAGCAGAGCGCGGAACCGAAATCGTTCTTCACCTGCGTGAAGAAGAGCTGGAATTTGCCGATGACTTCCGTCTTCGTTCAATCGTGACTAAGTACTCAGATCATATCTCTATCCCGGTAGAAATGTTTAAAGCTCCGGTGCCAGAATCAGAAGGTCCGGATGGCGAGAAAATTGAAGCTCAGCCTGGCGAGTGGGAAGGTATTAACCGTGCCACAGCGCTGTGGACGCGCGACAAATCTGAGATCAGCGACGAAGAATATAAAGAGTTCTATAAGCACGTGGGCCACGACTGGGAAGAGCCACTAACCTGGGCACACAACAAAGTCGAGGGCAAAACGGAATACACCAGCTTACTGTATATTCCAAAGAAAGCGCCATTCGACATGTGGAACCGTGACCGTCAGACAGGTCTGAAGTTGTACGTGCAGCGCGTATTTATTATGGATGACGCAGAACAGTTTATGCCAAGCTACCTGCGTTTTGTAAAAGGTCTGTTAGATTCAAACGATCTGCCACTGAACGTATCGCGTGAAATTTTACAAGACAACAAAGTAACTCAGGCTATCCGCAAAGGGTGTACGTCTCGTATCCTAAAAATGCTTGATCGCATGGGCAAGAACAAACCGGAAGACTATCAGACTTTCTGGAACGAGTTTGGCCAGGTGGTCAAAGAAGGTCCGGCTGAAGACGCTGCCAATAAAGAAGCGATTGCTAAGTTACTGCGTTTCAGCTCTACCCACACTGACGAGAGTGTCCAAAATGTATCACTTGAGCAGTATATCGAGCGTATGGCTGAAGGTCAGGACAAGATTTACTACGTGGTTGCTGACAGCTTTGAAGCGGCTAAGAGTTCTCCACACCTGGAGATCTTCCGTAAGAAAGGCATCGAAGTACTGCTATTGTCAGACCGTGTTGATGAGTGGATGATGAGCCATCTGACTGAGTTTGCTGAGAAGCAGTTCCAGTCTATTACTCGCGGTGACCTTGACCTGGGCGATATGGAAGATGAAGAAAGCAAAAAAGCGCAGGAAGAGAGCGAAAAGCAAGTCGAAGGTCTGGTAGAGCGTATTAAAGATGCGCTGGGCGATAAAGTGAAAGAAGTGCGCTTTACGCACCGACTGACTGATTCTCCGGCTTGTGTAGTGGTAGATGACCATGATATGAGTTCACAGATGCAAAAACTGATGGAATCGATTGGTCAGTCTGCCCCAGAGTCTAAGCCAATTTTTGAGCTGAATCCTGAGCACCAACTGGTTAAACACCTGAATGTTGAACAGGACGAAGACAAATTTGCACAGTGGTCAGAAGTCTTACTGGATCAGGCTCTGCTTGCTGAACGTGGCAGCCTGAAAGATCCTGCTGGTTTTGTCGCTCGTCTGAATAAGCTAATGCTTGATCTGAGCAAATAAGTGCAGCGCAAATTGTAATGTCTCAGAAAAGCCCGGCGAGTTATTCGGCCGGGCTTTTTTGTGCCTGGTTATTGTTGAGGCGCGATAGGGCAATAACGGCCGCTATCTGGAACCCAGACAGAACGGGTTTCCCAGCGACAATTATAAGCGACACGCTGTTCTTCCTGTTGGGTGAAGTAGGTATTATGCTGGTGCACATACACACCACCTGGAGCGTAGTAATCTGGTCCTGGAATGGTCCAGTTTGCCGGGCAGCTTTTATTAGACAGAACAGTCCGTGTGTCCCAGGCCGGTGCAGAGACGGCACTGTGTTTAGCCGTTAGCTTATAATGACATGTTTTATAAGACACATTGACCAGCTGAGTACGGTAGTCGCATACCCAAACGCGGCGCTCATCCCAGTATCCACCACAATTGGCGTTGTTAACCTGAGTGTCGTAGAAGGTGTTATAGTCTGTGACCTGCATACTGTCGGCAGGCTGAGCCTGAGCTGTAGCCGCAGCACATACCAGCGTAGCTCCAATGATTGTTTTGATATTACGTATCATAAGTTAGTCCTTTTTAGGTTGTTAGCAGATACCTGATAAGACTGCTCCTTCAACTAAACAAAAATGTTTAGTGCTTTACTAATCAGGCTGCCATAGTGAAACACAGGCAAGATCTCAATGTAAGACAGGGGCGTGTGATAAATTTTCATCCCTGAAAAAGGCTATTATCTGCTTGTTTTACCTTGGACTAATGGTGTTTTGTCATATAACTAAAGGGCTGCTCATGAATTTGTCATATAAATACACTAGACAAACCAAACATGAAAAAGATAAAATGACAGCGTTGTCATTGAGATCTATTATCACCTTGAATACGCTTCTGCCCGAACGTTTAATGGAATAATCAGATAGCACAGCTCGCCTACATTAGATTAGTTTATTAATTAGGTCCAAATCTTCTACATAACTCATCGCAATCACTGTAAAAAAGTGCATAGCTTGTGATATATTCACCTCGTTTGTAACAAACTATAACCAAGTAATTATTTATTCTTTCTATATCAGTGGGTTAGATTTTTGTTGAAAAAATCTTATGTTAGCCACACAAAAAGATGTAGCGAATCTGTAATTTTGGGTGTATGGTTTGTTATTAGATGACAGCGTTGTCATCATCACTGGGCAGAAGTGATTTAAAAACCAACAAAATGATTCAAGGGGAATCCTGTGTTAGCTAATAATTTTAAGAAAAGCTTACTTGCAGCAAAGGTTGGCCTAATCCTGGGTACGGGTGTGACAGGCGTGGCGTTTGCTGAAGAAAACCAGACTGGCGTGAAAGAAGATGTTGAAGTTATTGAAGTACGCGGTATTCGCCGCTCACTGGAAGCTTCACTGAATACCAAACGATTTGCGACTTCTGTCGTTGATGCAGTTTCTGCAGAAGATGTAGGTAAATTCCCTGACAGTGATGTCGGTGAAGCACTAGGTCGAATCTCTGGTGTATCTGTTGGCAGACAATTTGGTCAGGGCCAGCAAGTGTCTATTCGTGGTGCTTCAGCTCAACTGACGCGTACCTTGTTGAATGGGCACACAGTTTCTTCAACAAACTGGTACGATCAACAATCTATCGACCGCAGCTTTAACTATTCACTTATGCCTGCGGAAATGGTCGGTGGAATCGATGTTTATAAGTCATCTCAGGCCGATCTACCAGAAGGTGGTGTTGGTGGTGTTATCATTGTTAAGACCCGTAAGCCGCTTGACCTTGACGCTAACACGGTATTCGGCAGCGTAAAATTTGATTATGGTTCAATTGCTGAACAGTGGGACCCTGAAGTTTCTGGCTTATACAGCTGGAAGAATGATGACGAAACCTTCGGTGCATTGGTGGCGCTAGCGCGTAAAGAAACTGAATATCAACGTCGCGGTACAGAAACGATTCTGGCCTGGGGTGGCGCTGTTGCACCAACAGTATTCAAACAAGAGCGTGAGCGTACAGCTTATAATATTGCACTGCAATATGCGCCAACCGACGAGATGGAGTTTGGTCTGAATTATACGGCGCTTGACCTGCAGGCTGACAATATCAACTCTTCTCTGTTCTTGTTTTCACAGGGCGCAGATGCCGCACGTTGGATCCCATTTGGTGACAAATACAGCAACGGTGGTGCCGATGAGAATCCGGTAGATGGCCCACTGGGTAATATGCCTGCGTGTCAGCAGGTGAATGCATCAAATGACTGTGTTAAAACCACGTTAGATGCACTGGCTGGTGGTAGCTGGGGTCAGACCTGGGTACGTGATGCAGAAATGGATTCTCAAACCATTGAAATTAATGGTAAATACACTACAGATAACTTTGTGATCGATGGTCGTATCGGTACAACAAAGTCAGACGGGGGTACTAACTTTACCGCAGCGCAGCGTGAAGGTATTGGCCAGGCGTCTGATTTTGCCGGTGTCTATGATGCAACTGGCAAAATTTATCATGTCGACACAGCTGTGAAGTCTTGGACGCGTGATGATTTTGTAGGTGACGGTAAATTAGATATCCCAGGCTGGTCTATTCGCAGTCAGCCAAATACCGACGAGGAAGACTTTGTACAGGGTAATATTAAGTTTTTTGTAGACTTTGGCGCTATTACGTCGATTAAAACGGGTTTCTCGTATGCAGAGCACTTTGTTGAAGAACGTACCTTCTGGCCAAATCCGCGCGTTGCGTTAAATGATGTAGATGGCACTGCGACTAAACTGTATAAGGAAAGCCAGCTTGAACTTTCTCAGGGCATGCTATTCCCAGAAGCAGACTATGATGCGATGTTGTCGCGTGCACAAAATACATTAGGCGAGTGGGAATTACTGCGCTCTGGTTATGGTACAGTTGAAGAAGAGAACTTCGCAGCGTATGTCATGGCTGAGTTTTCTGCGGAAGGTATTCGCGGTAACTTCGGTCTGAGATATATCAGTACTGACGCCGAGTCTGATTTCTTTGCGGTCGACTTTGCTGGTCTGGCAGCTGGTAAGTATAAAGAAGGTGGTGTACTTGAGGGTTATCAGGCATACGAAAGAACACTGACGACGGAAAAGGGCAGTTACAATGATGTGCTGCCAAGCGTTAACGTGGTATTCGACCTGGCAGACGATTTAATTTTACGTACTTCAGCCTCTCAGGTAATTGCACGTCCAAACTACGCGGATATGTTCTCTCGCCAGGAGCAAACAGGCTTTAACGACGATCTGGAGCTAAACGAAGTGTTGTCAAAAGGCTCGCCAGCGCTCAAACCGTTTAAAGCAACCCAGGCAGACCTGAGTATTGAGTGGTACTATAGTGACAGTGCGTTGCTATCAGCAACTTATTTCATCAAAGACATTTCTAACTTCACCACAGCAACACTTGTCCAGGATCAGTCGTTGGGTATCGTCGATAACTTTGGCAACGATAACTGGACCCTGAGTACTAAGCGTAATGCGGTCGGTGGTCAAATTCGCGGTGTTGAATTGCAATGGCAAAACTCGTTCGATAACGGTTTTGGTTACGTTACTAACTACACCTTTGTTGACGCAGATGCAGAAGGCGAAAACTACGCTGACCTGATCCCTGAGTTTTCTGATTCAAGTAAGCACACGGTTAACCT
Organism: Pseudoalteromonas rubra; assembly: GCF_005887095.1. Lineage (GTDB taxonomy): Bacteria > Pseudomonadota > Gammaproteobacteria > Enterobacterales > Alteromonadaceae > Pseudoalteromonas > Pseudoalteromonas rubra_E. Next base: position 19,817 of record NZ_PNCI01000019.1, read on the forward strand.
GGTGGGCTTCTATGAAACGGATGATTACACGATTCGTGCAGCATACAACTGGCGCTCAGAATACATGATCCGTGAAGGCGCGAAGTTCTACGGCAACCGTATGCATGACGACTATGGTACGTTAGATATTACGGCAACTTACACACTGAACGACTACATTGGTTTCTCTTTTGAAGTCGTGAACCTGCTTGAAGAAGACAGCGTTCAGTATGGTGCAGCCAGTGATGGTGCCTCAGTGAAGAATGAGCTGAAGAATAACTACCCGGCTTGGTCTTTCGAAGGTGAAAGACGAATTAAAGCAGGTGTTAACTTCCGCTTCTAATTTGTGTTAATTAAAAAACCCAGCTTGTGCTGGGTTTTTTTTTCTAAAAATTAAACTGTTGATATTTATGCAATCAATCATAATTGTTGGCGGTGGTACGGCTGGCTGGCTGACCGCGGTCATGTTAAACCACAGCTATAACAAACTCGGGCAACAAGTAGAGATACATGTCATAGAAAGCCCGGAAGTGGATATCGTCGGCGTTGGTGAAGCGACCGTACCAGCTATCAAGGATTTTCTTCAGGCGGTGGGGATCAGTGAGTACGAATTTCTTCGTCATACCAATGCAACAATAAAAAATGGCATTCTATTTAGAAACTGGCGCACCGCAAAAAACGGCCGTACCCACGAATATTTACACCCGTTTGAGCAGCAAAGAATAGAAAAGCGACTGGATATTTCGACTTCCTGGTTGCTGAGCGAACGTGAGTTACCCTACGACCAATCGGTATCACTGGTTTCAGCTTTGGTATCACAAGAGCTTGCGCCAAAAACGCTATCAGGTAAGGAGTATGAGGGCCTGTTTCGTTACAGCTATCATCTGGACGCGCGATTATTTGGACATTATCTCAGGAATTTTGCTCAGGCACGTGGCGTAAAAAGAACGGAAGCTCATGTCAGTAAGGTTGTTACTGAGCAGGGTAAAATCGTTCGGCTGGAGACTGAGCATGGTTCATTCCAAGCTGACTTGTTTGTTGATTGCAGCGGTTTCAAAGGACTGTTAATCAATAAGGTTGAGCCCCAGGGTAACTGGATGTCGTATCAAGACTCGTTGCTGTGCGATAAAGCGGTCACGGTACAACAGCCCCATGAGCCACGGTATAAGCCCAAACCTTATACGGTCTCAGAAGCGCTAAGCAGTGGCTGGGCCTGGCGCATAGATCTACAGAACAGGCAAGGTGCTGGGTACGTCTATAGTAGCCGTCACCTCAATAAAGCTGAGGCCGAAAAAGAGTTCAGGGCATACCTGGGATTGCCCCCTGAGGTCACCGTCAGACACCTCGATATGCAAATAGGCCGACGTAAACAACAATGGGTCGGAAACTGTGTCGCGGTTGGCCTGTCCAGTGGCTTCATTGAGCCGCTTGAATCAACCGGGATCCACCTGATTTATCTTGCCGCCCGGGCGATTGCTTTGCATCATAACTTTAACCATACAAACCAGGTGATCAGAGACAGTTTCAATCGTCAGATGGGCCAGACTTATGATGAGCTGAGAGACTTTATTGTGATGCATTATGTGCTTTCTGACAGAGAAGATAGCCCGTTCTGGCGAGATGTTAAAGGGACTTTAGCGCATACACCGTCACTTGAAGCGCAGCTTGAACTGTGGCGCCATAAAGTGTGTGAGTACTTTGATGTCTGCAATAGCGCGTCTCATATGTTCAGTGACGCCAGCTATCGTTACATTCTTTATGGCATGGAATACTATCCCAAGTTAAATTTACCCAGTCGTGCGGGAGAGTTTACGGATGTGTTTGCGCAAATTGCGAAGTGGCAAAAAGAAGTCACCAGAGTGGCAATACGTCATACTGATTTTTTAGACGCTTTACAATCAAATGGCAATTTGGTTACTGTAAAAATGAAGTAAATATGGGTTACCTGTGAAAGAAATCAAGAAATATGTGGTAGTGGGTGGCGGAACCGCAGGCTGGCTTTCGGCCAATCTACTTGCTGCACAGCTTAAAGACATGCCGACTCATTCGGTCACTTTGATTGAGTCTCCGACTATCCCCATTATCGGTGTGGGGGAGGGAACCGTCCCGTCAATTCGCAAGACATTACAAAAAATTGGCTTACCGGAAACCACACTATTTCAGGAATGCGATGCAACGTTTAAACAGTCAATCAAGTTTGTAAATTGGCTGGATAAGCATCGCCATGGGAAAAATAATGCCTATCATCATTTGTTTGACTATCCTTTTCCATTCGGTGAAAACCTGGCCGATTTTTGGCTGGCTGAGGGTAAGGGTGAGCACTTTGCGGATATGGTTTCATTTCAGGGCAAGTGCTGTGATGAGCATAAAGCACCCAAGCTCATTACACATCCAGAATATCAGGGGGTATCTGATTACGCTTATCATTTCGATGCACATAAGTTTGCCGGCGTGCTTGCCAAACACGCTATGGAGAACTTTGGCGTGGAACATATCCGGGCGAATGTAATCAACCTTAAGCAATCTGTGTGTGGCAATATAGAACAGCTGGTGCTGGATAACGGCGCTGTGGTTGACCTTGACATGGTTATAGATTGTAGCGGGTTTTCATCATACATACTGGGACAGCAGCTTGCAGTGCCATTTATTTCTAAGTCTGATCAGCTATTTATTAATCGCGCACTGACAGTTCAGGTGCCGTACACTTCAGAGGTATCACTACCCCCTTATACAATATCGACAGCCCATCAGTTCGGCTGGATTTGGGATATCGGACTGACGACCCGAAGAGGCGTGGGCCTGGTATACGATGATTCTTTGACCAATAAAGAGACTGCATACGCAAAACTCGCCCGTTATTTAGGCCGTGACCCCGAACAATACACGGTCAGAGATATTCCCATGCCGGTGGGTGTCAGAGAAAAGGTGTGGGTCAATAATTGCGTGGCCATTGGCTTGTCACAGGGATTTGTTGAGCCGCTAGAGGCAACGGCAATCTTGCTGGCTGATTTTTCAGCCAACTTGCTGTGTAATAAGTTGCCCCGGTTTGCTGATGAACTGCCCGCTATCGCCACACAGTTTAACGAGCGTGTGGCGCATGCCTGGCTAAGAGTACTCGATTTTGTGAAGTTACATTATTGTATTTCGGATCGACAGGACAGCGAGTTTTGGCGTAAAAACCGATCTGCTGACAGTATTCCAGACTCCCTTAAGCAGCGTCTTGAATTATGGCGCTATGCACCACCTGGCGGCGACGACTTTATGACCAAGTTCGAGGTGTTTGATGTGGAGAACTACCTTTATGTATTATACGGCATGAAATATGGTACGCGTAGCAAGGCACTGTCTGGGGCTGAGATTAAGCGGCTCTCTCAACAAGTAGCGCAGGTACGTGAAGTTGCGTTGCAGCAATGTCAGTCTCTTCCGTCACACAATCAGCTGCTGGCGCTGATACAGCGCCATGGTATGCACAAAGTTTAGCTATTGGGCGTTAACCTGAAAAAAGAAGCCACGGTAAGACGGCCATTACTCGGGTTAGCGCTGATACTGTGAGGGTGCACATTGGCGCTGTGCAAAATATTACTTGGATAAAGCACCAGGCGATTAAACTTGGCTTCTATATTCAGCACTTGCTCAAAGAGCTGGTTGGAGCCATTGAGGTAGCCATCGGGATCCTGTTGTTGAGACTCCACCATATTAACCATAGCCATGATCTCGTCCTGACTGTCCTGGTCGAAACGGACTCTATTTGCAGGTTTAAACCGGTAGATGGAGGTGCCGCCCATATGTGGACCACATAGATAATGAACGCTGGCATATTCCTGGTTGTCTGTAGAGTCGATGTGCGGCATCTTTTGAACACTCAGAAGTTGTTCAGGCTGCTGAGTGATCAGTGACAGCATACAACGATGGATCTGAGGCTCAACACCCTCAAACAGTGTTGTGAGCAAAGCGCTTAGTACTCTGTGATAGGGCAGAGGTAATGCATCTCGGATCCCGGGGTAGAGGGTGCCATCTTTACCTATCGGATTAAAGTAGGCTGATTTTTGTGCAAATGCTTGCACCTCTTCCGGGTTTTCCAAAAAATCATCAACGACATAAACGTCACAATGACATTCATCGAGGGTGATTTTTTCAATCTTAAGATGCGCATTGAGTACGGGTTTCATTTACTTTAACCTTTGCGGACGGAATGATTATTGACTGCTTGCATACAACAAACGCAGTAGTACCGCAATAGCCTACATGGTCGTACGGTGAGAGTAAATTAGCTTATCTAAGATTTTGAAATACAACCGTTCAGAGCCCATGGCAGCGTAACTTTTGTGTGCTTTTTTAAAGTCACTTATTTAAGTCGAAAAGTACTTATTTTAACCGGCAAAGCGATGTGCCAAATTAAGGTATGAAAAAAACAAATTGTAGGAACGAAAGAAACAAAATTGTTATCAACTAGTGCTTTCCTTTTGCCGTCAAAACCATTAGCCTATGGCTATATTTGATTATAATTACATTTAAAACGGAGCAGTATTATGGCGGAGCAACAAGTGCAGCCTTTACACAACGAAAAACATGCCAACATTAAAGTAAAAAATGGCATTAACGTAGAATTCTTGAAATCTCAGCACTTGATCCCGGTCGTTGCACACGAGTTTGCACGTGTTGCAACTGAATTCCCGATGGCATTTGTTAAGAACACTGAAAGTGGCCAGTTCCAGGCTGTTGCCCTGTTTGGCCTTGAGCCAGGTGAAAACCTGTTTGTACAAGATGGCGAATGGACTGCGGGTATTGCGCCACTGGCAGCATCTCGTTACCCATTTGGTCTGGTTAAGCACCCAGAGCAAGACCAGTACGGCATCGTAATCGACGAAGCAAGCTCACTGGTTGGTGAAGAAGAAGGTAGCGCTTTGTTCGAAGATGGCAAAGAAACAGAATACCTGGAGCGTCGCAAAGAAGCACTGGTTAACTACATTGAGTTTTCTCGTGTAACTGAAGCATTCACACAATACCTGGCTGAAAAAGAGCTGCTTGTTCAACAAACTCTGACAGTTGAAATCGCTGGTGAGAAGAAAGACATCAACGGTATTTATCTGGTAGACGAGCGTAAGCTAAACGAACTGAATGATGAAGAGTTCCTGGAACTGCGTAAGCGTGGTTACCTGGCGCCAATCTTCTCTTTCCTGACTTCAACGCATCAGGTTGGCCGTTTGGCACGTCTGAAAGCAAAGCGTCAGGCAAGCTAAGTCACTCGTGACTTTATTGTAAGAAAGCGCCTTAATGGCGCTTTTTTTTTATCGCTTTTTTTTGTATCCGAAATTTAAATCCGGCAACTTAGTTCCACAATAAAAGAACAACAGGAACCGGACATGCGCCATATACTATTCACCTCATCCTTTATTGCTGCACTGAGTGCTGCACACCCCGCTTTTGCATCTAAACCTGAGGCGCCCATCGCCATTGCTATTCATGGTGGTGCTGGCACGATTGAAAAATCACGCTTCACACCTGAACAGGAAAAAGCCTATAGACAGACGCTTAAAGTGGCTGTTGAGCAGGGCTATGCGGTCTTAGAGCAAGGTGGTGAGAGCCTGGATGCTATTACTGCAGCAATTAAAGTACTGGAAAATTCTCCGTTTTTTAATGCCGGAAAAGGAGCCGTGTATACTTATGATGGCGCTCATGAACTGGACGCATCGATTATGGATGGACGGGATCGTCAGGCAGGTGCGGTTGCCGGGGTGAAGCATGTGAAAAACCCTATCATTCTGGCCAGAGCGGTCATGGAAAAGTCGGTGCATGTCATGCTCAGCGGTACCGGGGCGGAAGAATTTGCTAAGCGAGAGGGCATGTCATTCGTGGACAACGACTATTTTGATACGCCTCACCGTTATGAAGCCTGGCAAAAAGCACGTAAGAAACTGGAGCAAGCTGAGCAGGGCAGCAAAGACTATCAGGCACAGCATCAGCAGTTGCCGCAGCAATATAAAATGGGCACTGTGGGGGCCGTTGCCCTGGACAAAAATGGCAATCTTGCAGCAGGTACGTCGACAGGAGGTATGACAGCAAAACGATTTGGTCGTGTTGGTGACTCTCCGATTATCGGCGCAGGCACCTTTGCAGACAATGATTCTTGTGCGGTGTCAGCCACGGGGCATGGTGAGTATTTTATTCGCTATAACGTTGCCGCTGATATCTGTGCAAGGGTGCAGTATCAGGATAAGTCCGTGGCGCAAGCCGGACAGGAAGTGATTTTTGGTCCTATGTTTGAAGCTGGCGGGACAGGTGGGGTAATCATTTTAGACGCTCAGGGCAACTTTAGCATGCCATTTAATACCAAAGGCATGTATCGTGCCAGCAAATCCAACACTCAGCCTACCTACGTGGGTATTTTCAAAGAGACAGACTAACCCTATTCAGCCTGCTTAACGTCTGCAAACTTAGGCAATTTTTGTAACGCCAGCTACTATTTAATATGAAGCTGGTGTTTTCTTAGGGGAATGAAATATGCAATCTGTCAAAGTAGCAGACTATCTTAATCATCGTCCGGTGACTTTTAAAGCGGACATGCGCATCGAGTCGGCCGTGGAAAAACTACTGCAAAGTGGTCAGGCCGGAGGTCCCGTGATCGACGACATGCAACGCGTAGTGGGCTTTTTATCAGAGCAGGACTGTATCCGAACTATGCTTGAAGCTACTTATCAGAACGAATCTCATAGCATAGTGGCCGATGTGATGAATGCTGAACCTTTGTGTGTCAGCCCGGACGATAGCATTCTAAAGCTGGCTGACAGAATGACCGCCGATAAACCAAAAATCTATCCGGTGTGTGACAGTGACTGTCGGCTGGTTGGGGTGATCAGTCGCACGCATGTACTGTATGCTATCGATAAACATCTGCATGATACCTATGAGTCGGGACATCGTTTTGTCTGAGGTCTGAAGCCGATTTTCGAACGGGGAAGCTCAACTCCTCATCAACGTGGTGTCAGTGATATTTCGCACCGCTCGTAAGGATAGCTATTCTACGGTATCTTTAACGTACCAGTCCTTGTCAAAGGGACTGGGCTGGCTGCGTGCTTTTTGTTAGACTACGCGACGATTTTCTCAGTAACAAGGTGTCGTGTAGTGGATTTGCAGTCGTTGTATTCGAACATAGCGGATTGCCTCAAAAAGGATCAGTTTCTCTTTAAAAAACGTCTTCAGGGCGTTAAAAAAATAAAAGATGAAGCGAAACAACAAAAGGTACTTACTCAGATAACGCGTGATATAGAGCACAGCAAAGTGCTCAGAGTGAAGCGTCAGGCTGGCCTGCCGAGTGTGCAATACCCCGAAGCGTTACCTGTTAGTCAGAAAAAAGACGACATTAAAAAAGCCATTGCCGAAAACCAGGTCGTGATAGTGGCGGGTGAAACCGGCTCAGGTAAAACCACTCAGCTGCCCAAAATCTGCCTGGAACTGGGCCGCGGTGTTGATGGTTATATTGGTCACACTCAGCCACGACGTCTGGCAGCGCGAAGCGTGTCAAACCGCATTGCCGAAGAGCTCAATTGTGAGCTAGGTCAGGAGGTCGGATTTAAGATCCGCTTTAGCGATCAGGTGTCTGATAAGAGCTATATCAAATTAATGACCGACGGTATCTTGCTGGCAGAAATACAGCAAGACAGGTATCTGAACCAGTACGATACCATCATTATTGATGAAGCCCACGAGCGCAGTCTGAATATCGACTTTATCCTTGGCTATCTGAAAAACCTGCTCCCGAAGCGCCCAGATCTCAAAGTGATCATTACCTCAGCAACAATCGATCCGGAACGTTTTTCCAGGCACTTCAATAACGCCCCAATCATTGAAGTATCTGGGCGTACCTATCCGGTAGAAGTGCGCTATCGGCCCGTGATTGATGCCAGCGGGGATGAAAGTGAAGCCGAAAACGACCAGCTACAAGGGATTTTCGATGCCGTAGACGAGCTGTGTGCAGAAGGCCCCGGAGACATCCTGATTTTTATGAATGGTGAGCGGGAAATTCGCGATACGGCCGATGCACTGAGTAAACGCAACCTCAAAGGAGTCGAAATTCTGCCTTTGTATGCCCGTTTGTCTAATGCAGAGCAGAACCGCATTTTTGCCGCACACAGCCATCGTCGCATCGTACTGTCCACCAACGTAGCCGAAACCTCTCTGACCGTACCTGGGATCCGTTATGTTATCGACCCCGGCACCGCACGGATCAGCCGTTACAGCTATCGTACTAAGGTGCAGCGATTACCTATTGAAGCTGTCTCTCAGGCCAGTGCCAATCAGCGTATGGGACGTTGTGGCCGGGTCGCTGCGGGTGTCTGTATCCGTTTGTACTCAGAAGAAGATTTCCTGGGTCGTCCGGAATTTACCGATCCGGAAATTCTGCGCACCAATCTGGCATCGGTTATTTTGCAAATGCTGGCACTGGGCCTGGGAGATATCAAGCGTTTTCCGTTTGTGCAAGCACCCGACAACCGCAATATAACAGACGGTGTCACCTTACTTGAGGAGTTGGGTGCTGTTAAACCTGCCGCCAGGCGTGAGCAAACCACGCTGACTCAGACCGGACGCAAGCTCAGCCGCTTACCCATAGATCCACGCCTTGCCCGTATGGTACTGGCATCAGCACCTTTGGGGGCATTACGTGAAGTGATCATTATCGCAGCGGCTTTGTCAATTCAGGATCCCAGAGAGCGGCCGCAGGAAAAGCGTGGCGCAGCGGACGAAAAGCATGGCCGGTTCGAAGATGCAGACTCCGATTTTATGGCGTTTCTGAATCTCTGGCAGTATCTTGAAGAGCAGCAGGAAGCACTCAGTCGCAGTCAGTTCAGAAAGCAATGCCAGAAAGACTTTTTAGCTTATATGCGCGTCAGAGAATGGCAGGATATTGTTTATCAGCTGACAACGGTGTGCACAGAAATGGGCCTCAAAGGCTCGGGTAATGATGCCAGCTTTGAAGCCATTCATCAGGCGTTGTTGAGCGGTATGCTGAGCCATATTGGTCAAAAAGACGAGAAAAAATTCTATAAAGGTGCGCGCAACAGCCAATTCCATATATTCCCAGGGTCTGGCTTGTTTAAGAAAAGTCCGAAATGGGTGATGGCAGCCGAGTTGGTCGAAACCAGCAAGCTGTATGCCCGCATCAATGCCAAGATTGATGTTAACTGGGTTGCGCCCCTGGCGGAGCATCTGGTTAAACGTAGTTACAGTGAACCACACTGGGAAAAGAAACAGGGGTGTGTCATCGCGTTTGAACAGCAAACCCTGTATGGTCTGATCATTGTTGGCAAAAAGCGAACGGTTTACAGTCAGATTGAACCGGTGCTGTGTCGTGAACTCTTTATTAAAGAAGCACTGATTGCTCAACAGTTAGGACAAAACGAGGCCTTTTTAAAGCACAACCAGGCGCTGATTGAGGACATCCAGGAGCTGGAAAACAAAGCTCGTCGTCGTGATATTCTGGTCGATGAACATCTGATGCAGGCGTTTTATGAGGAGCGGATCCCGGCCGATGTAAATAATCGTGCCGCTTTCAACCACTGGTGGAAAGACAAGAAAAAAACTGACAAACGTTTTTTGCATATGGATCGGGATGCCCTGATGCAGCACGAGGCGTCACACATTACGGCGCTGGATTATCCTGACGTGTGGCAGCAGGGTAATCTGATGCTGCCTTTAAGCTATCATTTTGAACCCGGTCAGCCCGTTGACGGCGTGACGGTGAACATCCCCTTACCACTGCTTAACCAGGTGGCTAATGAAGGGTTTGACTGGCATATACCAGCACTGCGTCATGAACTGATTTGTTCCTTGATTAAGAGTTTACCAAAGAGCCTGAGACGCAACTTTGTACCAGCACCAAACTACGCCGATGCGGTGCTTGCTGCTATAGAGCCGATGCAGGGGGGCTTCCTGGAAGCGCTGGCCAATCGTTTATTGCGTATGACGGGCGTTAAAGTTGATGCTGAGGCGTTCGATCTCGGAGCACTGGAGTCGCACTTAAAAATGCAGTTTCAGGTGCTGGACGAACACAACAAGGTGATTGCACATGGCTATGACCTGGATGCACTCAAAGCCAAATTACAAGGCAAGGTCACGCAAACCTTGTCAAAAGTGGCAGAAGAAGGCATTGAGCAGGAAGGGCTGACGCAGTGGTCATTTGGTAACTTGCCAGAGGAATACACCAAAAAGCAGGGCGGCTATGAGATCAAAGCTTTCCCGGCGCTGGTAGATAACAAGCAAAGCACTTCAATCAGTTTATTTGACCATCCGCTCAAGGCACAACAGGCACACCGCCTTGGTTTACGTCGGCTGGTGATGCTGAACGTGCCCTCACCGGTGAAATATTTACAACAGCACTTACCGAATAAAGCAAAGCTGGGGCTGTATTTTAATCCGTTTGGTAAAATTAACGACCTGATTGACGATTGCACTGCAGCGGGAATAGATGCCTTATTGGGAGATTACATCGCGATCCGCTCTGAGCAGGACTTTGAAAAAGCCAAAGAACATGTTCGGGCTGAACTTGGAGACAAAGTGGTAGAAATCGCGTCCGCGGTTGAGCAGGTGCTGAGTATTGCACATAGCGTGAATAAACGTATGAAAGGTCGCGTTGACCTGACTATGATCACTGCCCATGGAGATATCAAGTCTCAGCTGGAAAGCCTGATCTTCAAAGGGTTTGTCAGCCAGCATGGCGCGCACAAATTGCCGGACTTACTGCGCTATATGAAAGCCATTGAAAAACGTCTTGAGAAGTTGCCGGTCGATCCAAATCGTGACCGTTTGTGTGTATTGGAGCTTGAAAAAGTGGCCGCTGCATACGCAGATAAGTGTAATAAGCAGCCAAAAGGGTTGCCAATGCCAGAGGCCCTGGATGAAGTTTTTTGGATGCAGCAGGAACTTCGGGTGTCTTTATTTGCTCAAACACTAGGTACACCTTATCCAATTTCAGCAAAGCGGATCACCAATGCGCTAAATGAGATCGAATAGTGTGTTTTGACTTGCAATTTGCATTGGGGCAATTACCTTATTAAGAGGAAACTATTTTTGGATTGTGAAAAGGAAGCGGCATTGACTATGTCCACACAGGGGAGCAGGATGAAAACGCCGCATGTTTTAGTGGTTGATGATGAGTATTTCAATTTTGAGATGCTCTCTATGGCTTTGTCGGACGCATTTAAATTTAGCTACGCTGAGTCAGGTAAGAGCTGCCTGTCTAATGCAATTGCAGATCCACCGGATGTGATCTTGCTCGACGTTTGCATGCCTGGACTCGATGGCTACGATACATGCCGAATGCTGAAAAACACGCCTGAAACGCGAGATATTCCCGTATTGATGGTGTCGGGTCTGGAGTCGGAGCAGGAGAAACAGGCTGGTTTTGACGCGGGCTGTGATGCATACGTGGTTAAACCCTTTTCAATGCAATCCTTGTCGGAAAAAATAAAAAATATGGTGCAAATTATTCCCAGGTAATTTTTTGCAGGCAAGCAATGATAATAATGAGTGGAGCACGCCATGATACATGAGGATAAACGGCGCTTTATGCGCATGATGGTCAATACCCAGGCACAATTAACGGTCTTGTCCACGGGTCATAAACTGCAAGGCACTTGCCATGATTTAAGTGCTACGGGTTTGTCGATCATCGTTGAGGAGCCGATTGAAATCAACGAAATGTTAGACGTATTTATCGATAGTCACGGTGGGTCCATTCCTCCTCTCAATGCTCATGTCAAAGTTATCCGCTGCGGCAACAACACCGAAGGTGAAGGCTATATGCTGGGCCTCGAGATTGTGCAGTTTAATTAGTTCCCCTGATTTAGTTCAACTATCGGTTCGTGTGCATGTGACGGACCGCCCATACAAAGCAGGAACGCAGGTGTGTCCCTGCTTTGGTAAATTTCGACATCACTTCCACACTATTTGCACATTGACCTTACATACTGATTAGCATCTGGTCTTACAAGTTTAGAATTCTGCTCACAGGGGTAACGACACCATGAAACTGACAATACGGCACAAGCTGCTGGCTATTTTGCTGTTGGTCAACACCGTATTGATCATGGCGATTTACTTTGCAAATCAGGCGGCTTTTGAAAAGAGTTTTCGTGATTATATTCAGCAAAATAGCCGCGCACGACTGGTTGCGCTGATGCCGACTATTCGTGAAAATTACGATCGTTACGGTGAGGAATGGGTGTATCATCGTCATCCGGCCTGGCATCAGCTGGTACAAGAAGTGCGAGGTAATACTGTCACCTCGACATCAGCCGGTACCAGTCCTTCTTATGACAGCTACGACAGCCCTTCTATGCAGCGGCCTCGCAGGCGACCGGAACATGCAGATGGGAGCCCTGGCGGTGAACGTCGAGGACGGGGAGAAGCTAACGAGCAGGGCGCTCAGGCACAGTATCAATCTGACAAACGTCCGCAGCCCGGTGCTGAGCGTCCACCCAGAGGAGAGCGAGGTGAATACCCACCGAAAAAGCGCAGACCTCCGAGAGGGCGCGGAGATAATGGTAGTGGTCGTTTGGTCTATAAGAATGCAGCTGGAGAGCAGGTGATAGGTTCACTGACGACAACCAGAACGACCTTGTGGGAGCCTGTTCACCAGTCCGATTCTCCAGCGTCGCCTCTACTGGGGTATGTTGGCCTTGAAGATGGCCTGGTTATGAGTAACCGTTTTGACAGCTTGTTTGCCGAACGACAAAAAAATTGGTTCATGTATATCGCCATTGTAGCCCTGATCGCGTCGAGCTTACTGGCGATACCATTCAGTCACTTCCTGGTTGCGCCTGTACTGGCGCTGCGTCGGGCGGCGCAGAATCTGGCAAGAGGGGACTATCAGAGTAACCTGAGCACTGATAGCAACGACGAGTTGGGTATGCTGGCCCGAGATTTGAACACTTTGTCAGAAACCCTGCGGGAAAACCAGCAGGCAAGACAGCAGTGGATCGCCGACATTTCTCACGAACTGCGCACACCTATCGCTGTGTTTAAAGCTGAGCTGGAAGGGATGATTGATGGGGTTATAGAAACTAACCCTGAGCAGCTTCATTCTTTGCACGAAGAGATCAGTCGTTTGACTCAGCTGGTTGATGATTTACATCAGTTATCTATGTCGGACAGAGGGTCTCTGAGCTATCAAATGTCACCACATTGTTTGGGCGATATCGTTGAACAGACATTCGGTAATCATCAGGCTCAGTTGACGAATCAACACTTTAAGTGGCAGCTGGACGGAGATAAGTCGTTGCAGATGGCGTGTGATGACAGGCGGATGACTCAGTTATTTAGCAATCTGATGCAAAACACATTGCGTTACACCGATTCAACGGAGCACAGTCCCGGCCAAATCCGGGTGACGATTAAAAAACAGGGAGAGCAAACCGAGATCGTCTGGCAAGACAGCTCACCCGGAGTAGAGCCCGAGTTGTTAGATAAACTCTTTGACCGCTTGTATCGAGTCAAACAGGCAAGAGATCGTGTGTCAGGTGGCTCGGGCCTTGGGCTGGCGATTTGTACCAGCATAGTTCAGGCGCATAACGGTACAATCTCGGCCCAACAAAGTGAGCTTGGCGGTCTGGCTGTGGTGATGCGCTTTTCCTAAAAGGGTTGTAAATTCAAGCCATTTCACTTAGTTTTGGGAAGTAGAAGACCCAAGGTGAAAGTGAACGCTGAAAATGCATAAAGTACTAATCATTGAAGACGAAAAAAAGCTTGCAACCATTTTAGGTAAGTATGTCACTCAGGCTGGCTATGAGTTGCATATGGTTCATGATGGCGCCGAGGCTCTGAATGCCGTTGACACCTTTAAACCAGATATTATTCTGCTTGATCTTATGCTACCTAATGTTGATGGTATCGTGATTTGTCGTGAGGTGAGGCGCCATTCTATGGTTCCCATTATTATGACTACCGCTAAGGTGGAAGAAATCGATCGGTTACTTGGACTTGAAGTGGGCGCGGACGATTATGTTTGCAAACCTTATAGCCCACGTGAGGTGGTTGCCCGCGTTAAAGCAATTTTGCGCCGGGTAGGGGCAAATCCCGTCCAGACAGAGCAACTGGCACTGGATGAAAACACGCTATTTGTCACCTATCAGAACAGCTCTGTAGAGCTCACTCAGGTGGAGTTTGTTTTATTGCAAACCTTAGTCGCGCATCCCGGGCGCATTTACAATCGCTCAAGACTGATGGACTGTATCTATGACGATGATAGGATTGTCAGCGATCGAACAATAGACAGCCACATTAAAAAAATTCGTAAGAAGCTTTCTCAACTCTCACCGGATAGCGAATTCATTCACTCCATATATGGTGCTGGCTATAAGTATGAGCTGAACACCTAGCCCGGCAGGTATGAGAGAGTCTTTCGTAATGGCGCCCTGGCAACGCCTATTTTGTGAGGCGCACAAGCTTGATGCGCAATATGTTCAGTTACTTGGCCCCGTTTCAAAGTGGCTGGCGGAGCAGATCAGGCAAGGCTCACCTTTGTGCCTGGGGATCAGCGGCTCGCAGGGAAGTGGCAAATCGACATTGGCCGGCTACTTAAAAGCTGCGCTTGTCCAGCAGGGGTTGCGCGTTGATTGTGTGTCACTGGACGATTTCTATTTGAGCCAGGCCGAGCGGGCAAAACGCGCCGATGATATACACCCGTTGTTTCAGACCCGGGGTGTACCGGGGACTCACGACACCGTCCTGGCAGCTGAGGTACTAGCGCGGTTTCGGGCGCAACAGCCTTTGACATTGCCCCGGTTTGATAAATCTATGGACGAGCCATTTTCGTCCGCGCACTGGCACCACTGCGATAGCCTGGACGTGCTGATTTTTGAAGGCTGGTGTTTGGGCATAAAAGAGCAGCCGGAACAAAGCCTGACTTGCCCGATTAATCAGCTGGAGCAGGAACAGGATCCTGATGGCAGGTATCGCCATTCTGTGAACCACTTTCTCAAAGCAGATTACCAGCCCTTGTTTTCACAGCTTGATAAACTCCTGTTTCTCAATGCCGGGGACTTTTCGCATGTTGCCCGCTGGCGCCTTGAGCAAGAACAAAAACTGCGCTTGTCAGGCTCGCAGTCACGCCGTATGTCAAAGCATGAGATCACACACTTTGTGCAGTTTTTTCAGCGTCTGACTCAATGGGGGATCAAGACTTTACCTGGTCAGTGCGACGTTGAACTAAGCTTGTCTGCGCAGCGTGATATTTTGACGATGACAGGGCTCCACTAATACCAATTTCATTTAATACCTGTTCAATTTGAAGGAGCAAATATGCCGCTAACTGTGTTAGAAATTTATCATTTAGAGCAACTAAATAGCAAAATTTCTGCCTTGTTATCGACGATATTTTCTTGCCTCAAAATAGAACACTTAATTAAGCAAATTGGTATAATTCACATTGTCGTATTAGGATACAATAAACTTATAAGGATAAACCAACATGCACAGCACTCTTTTTACTTTACCTGCTTTTTTACTGTTGAGTTTTGCGAGTATCAGTGCAGAAAAAGCGCATAGCACTGAGCAGATAAAAGTAGAAACTCTGACAAAGCAGCAACAAAGCTGGAACGGAGCAACCCTGCCTGCCTATCCAAAAGGTCAACCAGAAGTGCGCATTATGCGCTTTACCATTCCTGCCGGACAGACCTTGCCTATCCACAAGCACCCTTATATTAATGCTGGTTTGATGATACAAGGTGAGCTAATGGTTGAGACAGAAACCGGTGAGACCTTACATATCAAGGCCGGCGATACCATAGTCGAAGTACTCAATACCTGGCACTGGGGCAAAAATGTTGGTAAAGAGGCTGCACAGATAGTGGTTTTTTACGCGGGTGTTAAAGATCAGGCCGTCACGCTTAAGCCTGAATAAAATGGTATTTTACCGCGATCAACCTGGATCGCGGTAATCCTTATCTAGCTGACACAAATGCCATATCTTGGCAGAATATCCACTATGATGCTCTGGCGGTGTTTCTTTGCCGCATCATGAAAATGTTTCCAGTCAGAATCAAGAAAGCCCGGATGATACTGATAACAGCGCTCGTCTCCCGTTTCCAATGTCGTTCCGAGTGCCTGATGCTTCCATGAGCCATGGCCCTTTGCGATATAGCTGAGCTGATGAGCACCCAGACCAAAACGGTCGTTCGCAATGGCATCCAGCCACTGGTGATGGCGTGTTTCGCCGTTATCACTGATAAACTGATTAAAACACTGAGCAATTTCGTTTCGTACATGTGGCGATAGCCCGGTGATAGGCTTTACCAGATAAGTTTGAAAAACCTTACACAGCTCGTCTGCCGCCTGCAAAAAGTCGCTGGGGTTGTTGCGTTCAATGTACTCACCCAGACCGTTTGTATAAGACCAGTGCTGATGAGGCAGGTCGGGGTGTGAGAGCGCCTGACCATGGCCAAGGCTGGGAATATTGTCTTGCAGAATATTGGCGAAATAATCAGTGACCTTATCTATCAGGCTGTGGTGCTCCTGACCATTGTTATCTGTGATATTGCGTACATGGTTTACCGGATGGTCGACGCCTGCAAAGCCCCGGTGTCCCCAGGTATCAATAAACACATGGGCAGTGATCCCCAGTCGGTGTAATGAATAAGGGTGGTCTTTATCTGCCAGTACCTCTGCAACCATGTCCTTTGCTACATGAGAGTGTGGGCGGCACACCAGTTTTTGAATAAAGCTGCCACTTGGGTTTTCGCCTGCCGGTAAGCCGCCATTACCCGGCAAAAAATGAAATGGTACCCAGACTTTCATATTTTTAAGGCTGTCCAGATTACGATACTCAAGCATTTTGTGTGCAGTTGCTATCCGTTCATAAGCGGCGCCATTGTCAAACTCAATATGACCATAGTTAGTGGCGTCGTCTACATACTGCGCGGCGTGCGCTATGGTGGTGGCCTGAGCCGGGGAGAAGCCAGCATCTCGTGCCACAACCCAGGTCATGGCGTGATGAAGATCAATTTGCATCATTTTTCCTTGCGAAAATCGATTAATGCAGTAAACGGTACACTATTCAACGAATTAATCCTACTGATGATGACGTGAAACGGATATAATAGCGCTCATTTTCAGATAATTGTATTCGGTATTCAGTGGTGCCGCAGAGAGTGTGTATGAATAAAGGTTTTATGTTGGTTTGTGATGGCAGCAATGGAGCAGGCAAAACAACCGTGATTCAGGGCATTGCCGATTATCTTGAGCAACAGGGTTTTGACGTCGTACTGACTCGTGAGCCGGGCGGAACGCCGATAGGTGAGAAGATCCGTACTGTTATTTTAGACCCCACTACACCCGAAATGGGGTCAGTCACTGAGCTTATGCTGTTTGGTGCGGCACGGGCACAGCATGTCCAAGAAAAGATCCTGCCGGCACTTGAAGCGGGGAAGGTTGTGATCTCCGATCGTTTTGACGCCGCGACATTCAGCTTTCAACATTATGCGCGAGGCATAGACCTGGAGACAATCACGACGATTAACGAATTGGCGCTGGGCGGCTTTAAACCCGATATGAACATCATTCTGGATTTAGACCCTGAACTTGGTTTAACACGCGTAAATCAACGTGGTGAAGGGCTAGATCGGATGGAAGATGAAAAAATGGAATTTTTACACCGGGCACGGCAAGGTTATCTGGCCCAGGCACAGGCTGAACCAGCGCGATTTAGTGTGATTGATGCATCGCAAGATAAACAGGCTGTGCTGAGTGCCTGTTTAAAAGTCGTAGATTCGTTAGTAGCGGCTAGCCGTCAGCAAGACGATAACAGTTAACTGGTGCGATGATATGTACCCCTGGCTAGAACCGGTTTTATCTCAATTACAGACGAGCTACCAACAACAGCGCTTTCATCATGCTCAGTTGCTTTATGGTATGGTTGGTGTTGGAAAGCTCGAGCTGGCCCAGTCACTTGCGGCAGCGTTGCTGTGCAAACAGGCTGGCACATCACTGTATGCTTGTGGGCAATGTAAAAGCTGCCTGCTTTTGGAAGCAGACAACCACCCGGACAAACTACTGATAACGGCCGAAACACAAAGTATCAGTGTTGATGCTATTCGGGGCCTGAATGAGTTTATATTTCACTCAGCTCAGCAAGGAGGAAACAAAGTTGTTGTGATAGATGGCATTGAGAAGCTCACCGAGTCGGCTGCCAATGCGCTTTTGAAAACGCTTGAAGAGCCCGCCAAAGGGCGATACCTGCTGCTGTTATGCAACGACAGTGCACGCGTGGCCGCAACGGTTTTGAGCCGCTGCAACAAGTTGAATGTAGGTGTGTTTGATGGTAATGCGGTAGAAAGCTGGCTTGCCCAGCAGGGGATCCACACCAGTCAATTTCCCTGGATCAGCAATTTTATGTCGCAGCCGCTATTATTACAAAAGTGGTCACAGATGCAGCAACTCAATGACATAGACTACTTGTGGCAATCCGCACAGCGCCTTGGCGAAGGCGTCGATAGCGATGCTCTGACAAAAGCCCTGCAAGCTGATACCAGCCTGATACAGGTCTTTTGCGGTTTTGCACTGGCTGCCATCAACAATCGGATTGTGACGAGGCAGTTGGATTTTAGCAAAGCACAGGCTGCTATTGGGATAGTGAGGCGGTTTTCAGTAGACCAGCATACTGTGTTAGGCTTAAACTTGTCCCTGAGTCTGTCACGATTATGCTATCAGTTGCAGCAAACCTTAAGATAGGAGTCAAGGTGCAAGAATTACTAGTCGATTTTGAAGACAATGACGAGCTATATCGCAGCTACATGCCATACCAAAAAAGCGGCGGTCTGTTCGTGCAAACCAATAGTCGTTATGAAATGGGCCAGGCGATAACGCTACGTATTACTTTGCCCGATGCGCTCGAAGAAGATGTAGTGACCGGAAAGGTTGTCTGGATCACGCCACAAGGTGCGCAAAACTCAAACCCACCTGGAATAGGCGTTGGGTTTGAAGCAGAAGACGAATTACTGAACGATAAAATAGTAAAAATGCTGGGCACTATGCTGAACACAGGTAAGCCCACCTACACCATGTAAGAGTAGTTATGATTGTAGATTCTCATTGTCACCTTGACAGACTGGACTTTGATAAGCTGGGTAAAGCATTACCCGAGATCCTCACGGATGCCAGAGCAAAGCAGGTTGAACACTTTTTATGTGTGAGCGTTACCCTGGCTCAGTTTCCGGCCATGCTGGAAAAAATTCTCCCCTTTGACGATGTGTCAGCTTCTTGCGGTGTGCATCCATTAAACCAGGACGATGCACTAGACCCGGCGCTATTAAAAGAGCTGGCTCAGCACCCAAAAGTCGTGGCAATTGGTGAGACTGGGTTGGATTACTACTATTCAAAAGACACACACCAGGTGCAAAGGGACAGCTTTGCACAGCATATTGATATTGCTAATGAACTCAACAAGCCACTGATAATTCATACTCGTGATGCCAGACAGGATACACTGGACATTATGCGTGCGCATCAGGCGCAGCAGTGCGGCGGTGTATTGCATTGCTTTACGGAGAACTGGGAGATGGCAAAGCAGGCCATTGATATGGGGTTCTATATTTCTATCTCTGGGATTGTTACTTTTAAAAATGCCACAGAGCTGCAAGATGTTGTTAAGCGTTTGCCTCTGGACAGGCTGTTAATTGAAACAGACTCTCCTTATCTGGCGCCTGTGCCACATCGTGGTAAAACCAACCAACCAGCCTATGTGCAGGATGTTGCGTACTTTATCGCAGATTTAAAAGGTATAAGTTACAAGGAGTTAGCCAGCGCAACAACGGAGAATTTCTACCGTTTGTTTGGTCTGGCTCAACGTGGTAATGTCTGCTAACGATTCTGACTTACCTTATGTATTGCTCGGCCCTATGGTGCGCCGGGCAGAGCCAACACAAATTTGCCTGCAGTTTGTTACTACGGCAGCGCCAGCGTTCGAGCTTGAAATCGACGGGATTGAGGTAGCGGTTGAGCAAAGTGAAATCAGGCTGGGTACGTATTTATATCTGTGTTTTTTACTGATCACTCCAAGCCAAGGCCATTTTAAATGCGATACCAACCTGAGCTATCGTATTAAGGCGCAGGGATGTTGGCTGGATCTAAGTGCGCTGAGCTACACTGGCTCACCACAGCTTATGGTGCCCGAATCCATTCACAGCGTGCTTCACGGCTCGTGCCGCAATCCGCATCACCACAGCCGAGACAGCCTGGCAACTGCGGATGACTATCTGCGTCAGACTTTGCATGACAAGACAAAACGCCCCTCACTGTTATTAATGTCCGGAGATCAGATTTACGCGGATGATGTGGCGGGCCCGATGCTTATGGCCGCACACAGACTGATCTCACTACTCGACATTTACCCTGAGGACAATGTTGCTCTGACTTTGCCAGAGTCTTTGGACCAGCAGCTCTATCAACGTCATCATTGGTTACCAAAAACGCCCTGGCAGGAGCGTAGTAAGTGGACGATGGGTCACTGGCTTAAAAAAGATGAGGTACATTTCTCTAGTGTTAAGGCTGGCAATCACCTGATCACGCTTGAAGAATTTATTGCCTGCTACCTGCTTAACTTTAGTTACCAGGCCTGGCAGTTGGTCGATTTGGCGCAGTTGCATGGCGACGCTCTGAGCCATGCCCAGTCACTTGAATTTGCTGCGGACAAGCGCGCTTTGCTGGGGTTTATTGAAACCTTACCGGCGGCCCAGCGATTGTTTGCTAACGTCTCTACATTAATGATGTTTGACGATCATGACGTGACAGACGACTGGAACCTGACCGCGAGGTGGGAGCAAAATATTGCCAATTCTCCGGCGAGTCGACGGATCATAGCCAATGGCCTGATAGCATACTGGTTGTTCCAGGGATTGGGTAATGATGCCTTGTGCGCGACAGGTAAGTTGATCGATGGGTTTACCCGATGTCTTACAGCCCATAACAAATGGGCGCTGGCCAGCTTCGACAAGGCCCTGCACCGTTTTACACAGTGGCATTATTGCCTCGACACACAGCCAAAAGTTGTGGTGTTGGATACGCGTACCCATCGCTGGCGCAATGAGCAGGATTTCAATGAACCCAGTGGCCTCATGGACTGGGAAACCCTGATGGAATTGCAGGAGCAAATGCTGAACCAGGACGCTGTCTTGCTGGTGAGCCCGGCACCGGTATTTGGCGTCAAAGCGATAGAAACAATACAGGCAGTGTTCAACGCATGTGGTCATCCTCTGGTGGTGGATGTAGAGAACTGGATGGCGCATGAGGGCGCTGCGAAAAAACTGATCGACATTTTTAAGCGCGAAGATACACCTCGTGAGACCATTATTCTATCTGGTGATGTGCATTACTCATTCTGCTTCTCTGTCGCGGCTCGTTTTGGCCGGCACGATAATCGGATCTGGCAGCTTACTTCTTCAGGCATAAAAAACGAATTTCCAAAGCGCCTGCTGCATATCCTGGAAAAACTGGATACCTGGCTTTTTGCTCCCTGGAGTCCGTTCAACCTGTTTACTAAGCGTTGGCAGTTGTCGGTGCGAAAACACCACAGTGACAGTGTTGGTAAACGCTACTTAGTGAGTGCATCTGCCATCAGTCTGGTTGAGTTACAAAAAGGAAGACTGAGCCGCTATCGTTTACTGCGCTCAGATGGGGAGGTTACTGAATTTGCCTTATCTGAACATGATGATACTCGCTGTTAACTCAATAACCGACATCTCAGCTGGATTGTAAAGTTTTGCTATAGTTACAACAAAGAGCCTGCGCAAAAGGTGATAGGGTTGTATCAGCAACAACATATAAAACACACAAAATTAAGCGTGAGCTTCCTGATCCTAGTGATGGTCTGGTTGTATTCAGCTCCTTTAATGGCTGTTCCCGTCTTTTCTGATACGGCGCAGGTGATGCGTCACTATGATTATGAATCAGGTCTTAGTCAGGTCAGTATTACCGCGATTGAAGAGGATCAACTTGGTTATATCTGGATTGGTACACAAGCGGGCCTCAACCGCTTTGATGGCCACTCATTTAAGCAGTTTAGTAGCCGCCAGCAGGATCCGTTTTCTTTAGCCGGGGCCTTCATTACCGCGCTGTGCCATAGTGGCGAGTCGTTATGGATTGGTACCAGCACTGGGCTCAGCGTTTATCATACCGTTACGGGTCGGTTTCAGAGCTTTTTAAGTGATTTTAGTCCTTTGATCCCCTCTGATCGGGTCCAGTCTATTGGTTGCCAGGGCAGTGCCATTTCAGTTACCACAGAAGACGGTTTTTATTATGTAATAGACAAAGCAACACTGCTACCGCAAGAGTTGGCGCTGAAAGGCGACTTTATTCGATATGTAACGGTATACAAAAACTTGGTTTATTACCTGTCTGACGAGGGGCTGGTGGTCAATAATCGCCAGACAGATATGACAACATTATTGCTATCGGGGGATTTTAAGTCACTGATGATCAGTGGTGAGCGGGCATTTTTGATAGGCAAGGATGACAAACTAACGGCATATGACACTTTATTTGAGCGCGCTTTATGGGAAAGTGCCATTGCTCCGGATTCTAAGCTGGTATTGCACTCTGTTTTCGCTTCAGCGGGCGAGTTGTTTGTAGCTACCAGCCATGGCGTATATCTGCTTAACATGAAAGGTGAGATTAAAAAACGCTGGTATAAAAGGGGCAACAATAAGTCAGGGTTGCAAGACAGCAGCATTCTCTCAGTTTTCAGAGACAGTAATAGTGACTTGTGGATTGGGACAGAAACCCGAGGCCTGCACTTCATCAGCCAACTCAGTGAAACTTTTGGCCATGTTGGGGAATACAACTACCCCAGCGCACCTTTGGCAAACTCGGATGTCCGCAGCTTTGCTTTGGATGCATCAGACCGCTTGTGGGTTGCAACGTCAAGTGGTGTCTATATCTTCCAACAGCAGCAGTTTATTAAGGCAGAGCAGATTTACCCTAAGCTAATCACTTTCTCAAATAGCTTTATTACTAAAGTGCAGGTTGTCAATGAGCACGTGTGGCTGACCTCTCGTGGTGCTGGTGTGGCCAGGCTCAATCTCTCAAATGGTGAGGTGATGCACTTTATGCCCGATTTCGGTAATGGTCCGGAACTGAGTTTTAACGACATCACAGTGTTTAAGCAGCAGGTCTTGTTGAGTTCTCGCACATTGGGTTTGCTTTATTATGATAAGAATCAGAAAAAGCTCCTGCCATTTTTTGCGCCATCGGTTTCAGCACCTAATCATGTGTCGTCTGTTTTGGTCGATGGCGACGGCTTTTATTTCGGCAGTGTGGGTGATGGCCTGTTCCATTATGATGGCCTGACAATTAGATCGCTGACCACAAATAATGGTTTGGCATCGGATATTGTCTTTATGCTGGCGCGCGATACACTCGGCGCAATTTGGGTCGCCAGTGAATCAGGGATAAGCATCCTGAACAAGCAATTTGAAGTTGAAAAGGTGTTAAAGATAGCCGACGGGCTCGCCAATGAAGCCATCTGGGCCATGGTGTTTGATCAGCAACAACATGTCTGGCTGGGCACAAGTGGTGGCCTGAGTCGGATCAATATACATGATCACAATATAGATAACTTTTTGGTTGTCGATGGCGTGCAGGATAATGAATTCAATTATAATGCCGCCTGGCTGGCACCCGATGGCCGAGTTTTTATTGGCGGGGCCAAAGGGTTCAATCAATTTTACCCGGAGCAAATCCGTATCGCGTTTGGGATCCGCCCCCTGTTAATCTCAAGTATCGAGTTGCTGGGAGAGGTATTACACCCCGAAGCCAGTAGTGAGCTCTCGCTGGCACCCGAACTCACAGAGAAACTGTCTCTGAATTATGATCAGGATATTATCTCTTTACACTATTCCAGCCTGGACTATGGCTCAGAGCGCTTAAACTTCTTTTATCGTATCGTCGGGTTGAGCGATCAGTGGTTGAAACTGGCTGATGGGGTCAGGCAAATCAATCTGCTGAAACTGGAGCCTGGGAACTATCAGGTACAAACATACACAGTCAATCGTTTTAATCAAAAATCGCCTGTACATCGCTTCACCATAAGTATTAAAGCGCCCTGGTGGTGGGACTGGTATTCCAAGACGTTTTACGTTGTTGCACTGACGTTGAGTTTTGCCTTATGGCTGAGGCAGCGGCAGGCGCGCTTTCGTCAGGTGGTGGATGACAACCGGGTGATGAATGAGCTGCAACAACGCCTTGAACTGAGTTTGTGGGCAAGCGGTGATGAGTTATGGGACTGGCACCTTGAGAACAAAAAAGTTTACCGCTACTGCGTTAAGCCACGTATTGACTATGGCAGGGATCAGACGACTATGTCGGTCGAAGACATAGACCAGTTTGTCCATCCAAAAGACTGCATTGCCTGGGAGGAGAAAATCGAAGCATGCCTTGAGGGTGAGCAGGACACCTATGAAATTGCGATGCGGGTAAAAACGCTCAAGGACCAGTGGAGCTGGGTATTGGAGCGGGGTAAAGTGGTGAGTCGCGACCATCATGGTAGACCACAACGCATTGTAGGCGCGTTGAAAGACATAGCAGAGCTGAAGGCGCACCAGAATGCATTGCAGACGCTCAATGAACAACTGGAAATTAAAGTGGCAATGCGAACAGACGAACTCTACAAAAAGAACCAAAAGCTTGAACAGGCAATGATGGAGCTTAAGCGCACTCAGCAGGAACTGATTGAAAGTGAAAAAATGGCGTCACTGGGCAATGTGGTGGCAGGGATTGCACATGAGATTAATACGCCGCTTGGCGTGGCAATTACCGCGTTGACTTACAATCAGGAATGCTTACACAACATCAATGAAAAGCTTCAGAAAAAGCAATTGCGTCAGGCTGATCTGGAGCGCTCCAATTCAGAGCAGGAGGAAGGATACAGGTTGATCCTACGGAATCTGGACAGAGCCCAAATGTTGATCAGCAACTTTAAGCAGGTCGCTGTTGATCAGTCTAGCGAAGTGGAACGGGATATTAATGTCAAAGATTATATCGAAGATGTGTTTAGCTCACTCTTACCACTGAGTAAAGGTAAAGAAATTACATTATCTATCACAGGAGACGCCGACATATTGGTCAATACTTACCCAGGCGCCATCTATCAGATCATGACAAATTTATTCAATAACTCCATGATCCATGGTTTTGAAAAGCAACAAAAGGGTAAGGTTGGAGTGTCGGTCAGTATGCTTGATGAGCAATGGCTGCTTATATACCAAGATGATGGGATCGGGATGTCAAAAGAGGGATTAAAAACGCTGTTCGATCCGTTTGTAACAACAAAAAGAAGCCAGGGCGGCTGCGGTCTGGGCATGCATATAGTGTATAACCTGGTAACACAGCTGCTCAAAGGTGAAATCAACGCAAGCTCAACGCCAGGACAAGGCATTGAAGTCAGCATTAAAGTTCCATACACCCCCGCTAAAGACGAAGAAGTGGCTGTGTGAGGCAAGATCAAAGAGACGCATTATCGTGCAAAGTCGATCTTTAGCTCGGTCTTTGCGCAAGTGAAATGAGCTATTCTAGTTGAATAGAAATTGGATTACTTTTATCTATAATAACAGCGTTCACACTGTGACTGCTTAGCTAACTATGTTGATAACTTTCAAATTTCCCTGATCTCCCTCCTGTTTTTTCAAGCGGTATTCATATCAGGTTTTCATTAGATCAAGACCTTACTGCACTAGACCACTGAACTATTAGTCGCTCATCCATAATTGGTTAATTCAAATTATTTTGCTAATGTAAATAATTTTCAATTATAATCGTGCGATTAAACGAGTAATCATGCATGTTAATTTACATTGTAGAACTAGGTTATGGGTAATAAAAAACAAACATTTAGCGCAGCTAAGCGGCGCAACTTCATGGCGGCGGTTTTGGCGCTACTGACAGCAACGGTAATGATCCCAGGTATGACTACCTATCTGCCTTTTGAACTTGAGCAAAAAATTTTGGTGCCCATACTGCTTTTTCCACTCATTTGGGTTGGCTTATTCATTTATTGTTATATGGCTAATAAAGCTTGGCAGCCTTTGGTCGTCATGTTGATACTACTCATTAGCCATATTTTTTTCAGTTACAATGCACTCACTAGTGGGGCTCTATCATGAAAAGCTTAACAATAAAAAAGCTCTTTCAGCTTCATAGTTGGGTCGGCATTATCACAGGCATCTTGCTGTTTATTGTTGCATTTACCGGCGCACTTGCTGTTTTTTCAAAACCCTACTTAAGTATCTGGGCTGCGTCTTCTGAGCAGCATGTAGCAAGTCATGTACCAGCTGCTAAAGTCGAACAATTGATCAATCAATATGCAGAGAAGGTTCCACAGGAGTTTCGGGAGAATATCCATGTTTATATGCCTGAGGGATATGGTTATACGCGACTCGTTTTGCTTTATGAGTCACATGAGGGAGACGTAAATTACGACAAGGAAACTGCATATGTATATGAATTTAATAGTCAAACTTTAGCGTTGGTGAACCAATATTATGGACTTGCAAGTGAGTATTATCAAAACCGACAATCAGATATTGGTCAGTTCATTGCGCATTTTCATGCCGATTTACATCTAGGAAGACCCATAGGGCTTATTTTAACAGGCTTTTTGGGCCTGACCCTGATGGTGTCTGTGATTACCGGGCTATACATACATCGTGACATGTTTAAGCAGTTATTTACTTTTCGTCGCAATAAGAGTATCGATATTGTTGCGGGTGACAGCCATAAGTTGTTTGGTATTTGGGGGAGCATTTTTCACTTTGTTATTGGTTTTACCGGTGCATTTTTGGGTTTAGCAACCGTTATTTTGTTACCAGCGGCCGCTTACGTTAGTTTTAATGGTGATCAGGAAAAGTTAATAGAAACTTTTACAGCAATGCCTGAGCCCGTTATCTCTGAGCAGCATCAACCGACCAGAATCGCTGATGTGATCAACCATACTACACAGCTTGACGCTAAGGCTGAATTGCTAGATTTAACGATTATGGCATTTAATGACCAAAACGCGGTTGTATACGCACGTATGCTGGGCGGAGAGAATTTTGCCCCACAAATTTTGGAGTATAAAGGTGATGGTACGCTGGCAAAGAGTATGAGCAGCTTTGGGGATATCCCCGGCCCGGCCATAAAAGTGTTGGAATGGGTTTTCCCTTTGCACTTTGGTAGCTTCGGTGGCATCTTTGTTAAGACAATTTGGGCATTGCTGGGTCTGACCACTGCTTTAATCCCGCTGTCGGGTGTGATGATGTGGTTAGCAAAGCGCAGTCGGGGACAAAATCCAAGTTTATCCGCAACCAGCTACCAGCGCTGGAACCGGTTCGTAATCGGAACTTGCGGTGGTATTGTGTTAGCCTGCTTTGCATTGTTTCCTGCTCAGATTGTATTAAATCAACTGGTTATTGATGCGACACAGAATTCATTTTTCGGCCCGATATTCTTTGGCGGTTGGTTGTTCTGGCTTGTTGTATGCGTATTCCCGGTTTCATATCAGCGACTATTGAAAGCCAATATTTTACTCGTAGCACTATGTTTGTCTTCGGTTATTCCGTTAAAAGCAGTCTTGCAACCTGGTTATTTAGCACAGCTTCTGAACGCAAACTACCTCATTGTTTCGGTCGTTGATATCGTGTGTTTTATATTGGCTTGCCTGGCGCTCTACTGGTTTAAAAAGCTGAGTCTTCCTGTTACATCTGACACCTCTGCCTATACAGTTACTCAAGGGGGGAGCCTATGAACTTTTTAGCATTTTTAATTGTCATGGCTGCCATGTTTACTTTTAAAGCTGGCTTATTTACAAAACCGGTCAGGGTTAGTTTGTTAACGCTTTCTGCAGTGATTGCTATTGTTTTGATGTGCCATACGATGGGTTTTGCAACGGCTGTAGTTATGGCTGCAGCTTTGCTGATGTGTTGTGGTATAGCGGTTGCGTTGATTAAAACTGATAGATAAAGCGCCGCAGGCGCTTTTTTTTGAGATTTTAACATTTCTGTTCTTTTGTTCTTTTGTTCATTTTCAATGGATAATTATCTCTTCTAAATCGTGTTCAGCCCGTACCCACCGACAAAAATTCACGCAAAAGCCATTGCTAATGATAATAACTATCATTAGAATAATCGCAATAATAAAAGTTGCATTAGGGTATGAAAATGAAACATTCTAAAATGGCGAAAGCAGTCTCGCTGGCTCTTGGCGCCGCCATGTTCTCTGGATATTCCATCGCAGATGATAAAGTGCGTGATGATCTGGAAAGTATTGTTGTCTACGGTCAGAAGATTGAAAGATCTTTGCAACAAACAAAAGAAAGCGTGTCAGTTATCACTTTGGATGACATTGAACGCATGCCAATTACAGACATCAATAACGTGTTTGAAATTACACCCAATGCTTATGATCTTGGTGTCGGTGAGTTATTCGGACTTCGTGGTGTGAGCCAAAACTCATTGTCTACCGGAGGCGGAGATGGGTCGCTAGCCACGCTGTATATTGATAATATCGCGTATACTGGCTTTTCATCCCGCTTTAATTCCAAAGATCTGTGGGATGTTGCACAAGTTGAAATCCTGCGTGGCCCACAATCTACCAATGTAGGTCGTAATGCACTGATTGGTGCGGTATTTTTGCAGACGAATCGACCGGAACTCAATGAAACATCGGGCAGAATTAAAGTCGAAGCAGGAAACTATGGACAGCGCGCCATCAGCGCAATGTTTAATACCGGTGTGACAGATAACTCTGCATTGCGCATAGCTGGCCAATTCAACGAAAAAGACGGACATGTCAAAAACATCACATTGGGCGATGATAAATTCGACGCGCGCGATAACACCAATGTCCGTGCTCAATATTATTTGGAACTATCAGATAAATTGTCAGCAAACATCTTAGTTGGTTACGTCGATACTCATCGGGGTCAAGATATATATCGTGTTGATTTACAGCCAATTGACAGCTTTACCGCATCGGATAATTTAGTAGGCTTTGAAGACTATGAAGGGGTCAATGCTGCAATTACGATAGACTACCAGGTCAATGATACACTAGATTTTACCGCTATCACGTCCTATTTCGATGGTGAGTATGAGCGCTTTGATGATGATGGTGGCGCGCCTGATGGTGGCAATGCCTATCGTGGTCGAGATGGGAAAGACACCAATTGGGCTCAGGAACTCCGACTTTCATACCAAAGCGAAAAATTACGCGGCGTTGCCGGTGTTTACTATACGGAAGTGGAAGTGGTCAACAATACAAAGGGACTGGTAAACATCTATCCTGCTGAAGTTGGGGTACCTGAGGTATTACTGCCTTTCTACTCTGAATTTCTGGAAGTAAATGTTTCAATCCCTTTCAACCAAGATACGACCAACTACGCGTTTTATACAGAGTGGGATTATAGTCTGAGTGACAAGCTAACTGTTTCTGCTGGGTTCAGATATGATTTTGAAGAGCAAGATGCTAAGAATGCTAGTTATAACACGCTCGCGTCAGGGTTCTCTTTGCCGGATCCTGTTGTAGCAGGTCAGACTGCCGAAATGCTGTTCCCTGGTGCAGAACTAGGCCCGGTTGTTCAGGGCGGAGTTGCTCAAGTAAATGCTAGGTTAGACCAGTTATTAAGCCCTAAGGTTAGCCCGGCTACCAGTGTAGATTATCAGGCGTTTTTACCTCAGTTTGGAGTGTCATACGATGTGAGTGAGACGTTACTGGTCAGCGCATTTTACAAAGAAGGCTATCGAGCGGGTGGGGCAGAAGTAAGTCTGGGCGGACGTCAGAATGATTACGATCCAGAATACTTGTCGAACTATGAGCTTGCATTGCGCTCAGTCATGTTAGATGGGGATCTGGTTGTGAATGCCAACGCCTATTTTGGTGATTGGACTGAACAACAGGTTACTATTTGCGCCGAGGATAACGCACTGGATTGCTTGACAGAAAATGCTGGTGAATCAGAAATATACGGTCTTGAGCTTTCAACTCAGTATACTGTGACAGAAGATCTAAACATGTTTGCAAGTGTTGGTTATGCACATACTGAATTCAAAAAGTTCAATAGCAGCACATTAGGTAACCTTGCAGGCAATGATTTTGCCTACTCTCCAAATGTAACCGCTGCAATTGGGTCTACTTACTATATCACTGACTCTTTCTTTGTTAGTGGTAACGTGAATTATCAGGATGAAGTATATGCCGATGTTAAGAATACGAGTAAGCTCGATGCACGCACGTTAGTTAATTTGAAAGCCGGTTATGAAACTGAAGATTATAGCATTGACTTTTATGTGAATAACTTAACTGATAAATTCTACATTACGTCAGATTTCACGGCCGCAGATGGCATTGCCAGAACCGTGCGCGGTGGTTTACCACGCATGTATGGTGTCTCGTTCACTTATAATTTTAACTAATAAAATTAGTTAAAATTCTCAGCCCGCTAAATGCAGCGGGCTTACTTTTTCCTATCACTAAATTCTCTCTATATAGTACTTCTTATACACTTACACGACCAAATAAACCAAGGAAAAGAGCCAGAAAACGAACTACTCATACCGAAAATACTTGAGAAAAAATAAGTTCTGGCCTAATAACATAAAAGTGGTAAATAAGTAAAAGTTTTAGACTTAACGAGCGACCATTCAGCCATTTAGGTCATCGCCAATTTGCGATTGCCAAGGCAACCAAGCTCAAGTTGCCTGCACTGCATCTTCGCTGTGAGGCTCATCTGGTGAAATTATATGAATCTCATGGGTTTAGTGTCGTTGCTATGGACGGTCAGAAGTTCATTATGGCACATACATTAACTTAGTGAGCAATCAAGTGCACAGAGGTGGTGAACAGCCACCGGACATGAGTGACACACATTATACATAGGAAGTCTTTGTGGTAATAAGTAGTAACGCGCAATTAATCGAATACATTGCGAAATCAACAAAAACAAACTTTATCTTTTTCTGGGGTCATCAAAAACCTAAGTCAGGCGTCTCTAAGTCCTGTTTCAGTCAATGGTATCCGGCACGTTTTGAGCAGCAAGGGTTAGTATTCAAAACCGCTGAGCATTACATGATGTATCACAAAGCAATGCTGTTTGAGAATGCTGACATAGCTTCACGCATTTTGCACTGTGACCACCCCAGTGAGGTCAAAAAACTAGGTCGTGAAGTAAGCGGTTTTGATGAAGCCACTTGGAATGCAAAGCGGTTCAACATTGTTATCAGTGCAAACCTGCTGAAGTTTGGTCAAAACCCAGAACTGAAGACGTTCTTGCTCTCAACAAACAAGAGCGTTTTGGTTGAGGCGAGTCCGGTTGATAAGATTTGGGGGATAGGTCTGGCGGAGGACCATGAATTTGCAAGTGTGCCTCAAAAGTGGCAGGGGCTTAATCTGCTGGGCTATGCTCTGATGGCAGCACGAGACCAGTTGTTACAGGAGCTGTAAACAGCCGAACCAATACAAAAACGGGCCTGATGGCCCGTTTGTTCAATCTAGTTTTATAGTCGCACAGATTACATTACACGCATGCCAGGCTGTGAGCCTTCGTCTGGGTTGAGAATGTAAATCTCTTTACCGCCAGGGCCTGCAGCCAGTACCATGCCTTCTGACATACCGAAGCGCATTTTACGAGGTTTCAGGTTGGCAACCATGACAGTGAGTTTGCCAATCAGATCTTCCGGTGCATAAGCCGACTTGATACCAGCAAAGACCTGGCGGGTCTCTCCACCTAAGTCCAGTGTCAATTTCAGGAGCTTGTCTGCGCCTTCAACGTGCTCCGCATTGGCAATTTTAGCCACACGCAGGTCAACTTTAGCAAAATCATCGAACTCGATTTCGTCAGCAATCGGCTCTTTAGCCAACGGGCTGTCAGCCGCGGGTTTTGCGCTTTGGCCGCCGACTTTTTTCTCCAGGCTTTCTTTTGACGCGTCTACCATTGCGTTGACTTTGTCCAGCTCAACACGTTGCATCAGGGCCTTAAACTTATTGATTTCATGGTCGACAAGCGCCGCTTCCAGGCCTTCCCAGCTCAATTCAGTGTTCAGGAAGGTTTCTACATTCTTAGCCATACCAGGCAGGATAGGCTTAAGGTAAGTCAACAACACACGGAACAGGTTCAGACCCATTGAACAGACCTGGTGTGCACGTTCCAGCGTGTCTTCATTCTTAGCAAGCACCCAGGGGGCTTCCGCGTCGATGAACTGGTTAGCCTTGTCGGCAAGTGTCATGATCTCACGTACAGCGCGGCTGTATTCGCGGTTTTCATAGTGACTGGAAATGCTGTCTTTGGCTGCCACAAAGCTGCTTAACAGTGCTTCATCCATCACCGTATTGCTTAGCTTACCGCCGAACTTTTTAGTAATGAAGCCCGCACAGCGGCTGGCGATATTGACAACCTTACCGACCAGATCTGAGTTCACGCGCTGCGCGAAATCTTCCAGATTCAGATCCAGGTCTGTTACACCGCTGTTCAGTTTAGCGGCATAGTAGTAACGCAGATATTCAGGGTCCAAATGTTCCAGGTAGGTACGTGCTTTAACGAAAGTTCCCTTAGACTTAGACATTTTCGCGCCGTTTACGGTGACAAAGCCGTGCGCAAATACATTATTTGGCTTTCTGAAATTAGCGCCGTCGAGCATTGCTGGCCAGAACAGACTGTGGAAGTAGATGATGTCTTTACCAATGAAATGATATAGCTCGGCATCTGACCCCTCAGCCCAGAACTCGTCAAAGTTCAGACCCTGTTTGTCACAGAGGTTTTTGAAGCTGGCCATGTAACCAATAGGTGCATCCAGCCATACGTAAAAGTATTTTCCTGGTGCGCCAGGGATTTCAAAGCCAAAGTAAGGCGCATCACGGCTGATATCCCACTGTTGCAGACCATCTGCAAACCATTCATCCAGTTTATTGGCCATCTCAGCTTGCAAACTGCCAGAGCGAAGCCAGGTTTTCAGCATGTCTTCAAAAGCAGGCAAGTCAAAGAAAAAGTGTTCAGAATCTTTCAGAACAGGTGTTGCCCCTGACATTGCTGACTTTGGTTCAATCAGCTCGGTTGGGCTGTACGTTGCGCCACAGGCATCACAGCTGTCTCCGTTTTGCTCTTCGGCCTTACAGTTTGGGCAAGTACCAGTCACAAATCGATCTGGCAGGAAAATACTTTTCTCAGGGTCAAACAGCTGAGAGATAGTCCGCTTTTTAATGTGCCCTTTGTCATTCAGACGAGTATAAATTAACTCACTCAGCTCACGGTTTTCGTCACTGTGGGTGCTGTGATAGTTGTCGAATTCAATATTAAAGTCGGCAAAGTCACGCTGTCTCTCAATGCTGACTTGCTGAACCATTTCTTCTGGCGTGATGCCCTGTTTTTGGGCGTTCAGCATAATAGGCGTGCCGTGAGCGTCATCTGCACAGACATAATAGGCCTCATGGCCTTGCTGCTTCTGGAAACGAGCCCAGATGTCTGTTTGAATGTACTCCAACAGGTGACCCAGGTGAGTCGGTCCGTTGGCATAAGGCAGTGCGCTTGTTATGAGAATTTTTCTCTTTGTCATAGTTATTCCGTGAAAATAGAGCGGCTCAGTTTGGCTCTGTAGATCTGGCGCCTGGCATCATGCACGGTGCTTATCGATACAGTGAGCAAAAACTTCGGCCCGGTCAGTCAGTCTGTTGTGATAAAAGACTAACCAGAACGGCTGGGAAAATCCCAGCAGACGCGAATTTGACTGGTTTTAATGAAGTGAATGTTACATAATTCCTGCGCCCATTTCATCACCTCAAGGCGTTTTATTTGTATGTTTGGTATTGAAAAACTATTTACCAGGAAGGACCCCATAAAAGAACAGATTAAAACTCATCTGCAACACTATCGTAGTGCGATTTTTCCTATGGGCATTGATACGCAGTGGATTGTGGATATTTCACCCGATAAAGCGGAAAAAATATCATGGCAAGCTACACTCACCTTGCCTTTTGCGGCGTCAGGGCAGGGAGCTTTGCTCTCTACTCACCTGAGTGAGTCTTTGAATGTGGATGTCCGCGTGATATGCCAAAGTGAAGTCGTCGGTGTGGCTCAGTTCAAACAAATTAAACACATTGTTTTAGTCGCATCAGGAAAAGGAGGGGTTGGCAAATCGACCACAGCCGTAAATTTGGCTGCCGGACTGGCCTCACAAGGGGCTCAGGTGGGCATTTTGGATGCTGATATTTATGGTCCTTCGATACCTTCTTTATTGGGGCTGAATGGGCAGCAGCCAGAGGCTCTGGACGAAAATACACTAAAGCCGTTTGAAAAAGATGGCATAAAAGCCATGTCCATTGGCTTTTTAGTGGCTGAGGACGATGCGACGGTCTGGCGTGGTCCGATGGCATCACAGGCACTCACTCAATTGTTAAATGAAACGGCCTGGGGAGAGTTGGATTATCTGGTTGTCGATATGCCACCGGGCACGGGGGATATCCAACTGACGATGACCCAAAAAGTCCCCGCCAGTGGCGCAATTGTGGTGACAACGCCGCAGGACCTGGCACTGGCAGATGCGCAAAAGGGCATTGCAATGTTCAATAAAGTCAACCTGCCCATTATTGGCCTGATAGAAAACATGAGTTATTTTTCGTGCCAGCATTGTGATGGCAAAAACGCCATTTTTGGTAGTGAAGGGGGCGCTAAACTGGCTGCACGTCATGGTGTTCCGCTGCTTACTGAAATCCCACTGGATACCGGGATCCGAGAGAACTCGGAGCTGGGTGCCAATATCACAGCTCAATCACTGCCGATCAAAGACCATTATATTTATTGTGCGCAGCTGGTAAGCAGCATGTTGTATTTACAATCACAATCGACTCAAGGGGTCGAAATTCTAATAACGGATGACTAACTAATGAGACTCTCTGACAGAGATATAAAAGAAGCTATCAAAAACCAACACATTCAAATTGAGCCAACGCCGGCCGATGAGATGATCTCAGGAGTGACCGTTGATTTGCGTCTGGGCAATAAATTTCGTGTGTTTCAGGATCACGCTGCACCTTATGTTGATCTGAGCGGACCCAAAGAGCAGATCAACGCAGCGATGGAATCCATTATGAGTGATGAAATTGTACTCGAAGATGGCCAGGCTTTTTTCCTGCATCCAGGTGAACTGGCTTTGGCTATGACTTACGAATCTGTGACTTTACCTGCTGATCTTGTCGGTTGGCTTGATGGTCGCTCATCTTTAGCTAGATTAGGCCTTATGGTGCACGTAACGGCACATCGTATCGATCCGGGCTGGTCTGGCAACATTGTTCTGGAGTTTTATAACTCTGGTAAGTTGCCCCTGGCGTTGCGACCTAAGATGAAGATTGGCGCACTGAGTTTTGAAACCCTGAGTAGCCCTGCAGAGGCACCTTACAACATGCGTAAAGATGCCAAATACAAAGGTCAAAATAGTGCGATCGCAAGTCGGATAAGTGATGACAACCGTTGATAATTAGATAAATATTTTTCATACCGGGTAGTGTGTGGCTGACTAAAACGCGAGCCGCACAGTACCTAATCCAGTCTCCATTTGCCGTTTAGTTGTGGAATTTTTATATTCGCACTGGCAATTCAAACTTCAGCCTCCATACTTAACATTAATGCTACAAGGTAATGTGAAAAAGCAGCACGTGTCTGCCGTGATGAGTGCTATTACCTGAAGCCAGCTAAACCGGGCTTAGCCTTAACTGGCCTGTTAATTGAACGAACTCTGCCACTTGCTCAAGGAGGTTGGGATGTGGTTAAGCGTGATACGCGTAATAGCCGTTTTGTTGACTGTCATGGCTGTTCTGATGCTGGGTAGCGCAGCGCAATCCAGTGAGCCTTCAGAAGGCCCTCAGGCGCCGATGTCACTTAGAGTATACAGTGATGCGACCAATCAACTTGGTCTTGCAGAAATTCGTCAGATGACTGAGAGTATGACCTCGGTCGAGCAGAGCATTCGACTGCAGCGAGGTATAGCGACCTGGGTGCGAGTCGATATACCTGCAAATCCACATCATGAACAGGTCATCTACACCCAGCCTGTCCAGGGTGTACTCAAGTTTTATCTGGAGCGCTCAGGCAAACTGATTCAGTATACGCTAATTGCCCCAACAAAAGAGCTGGCATCGTCTGCCCAGGCGGTGTTACCCCATGTAAAGATACCCAGAGACATGCAACCCGCCCAGCTCTATATTCAGGCTCAGGGTGCTTACCCGCAATGGTTATCAGTGGTGGCTGTGCACGAAGCTGAATTTGTACAGTTGCTTAGTCACAAGGTGTTTTTGTTTGGTGTTGAAACGGGTGGCATCTATTTTGTTGCCTTTTTTCTGATGC
Organism: Pseudoalteromonas rubra; assembly: GCF_005887095.1. GTDB lineage: Bacteria > Pseudomonadota > Gammaproteobacteria > Enterobacterales > Alteromonadaceae > Pseudoalteromonas > Pseudoalteromonas rubra_E. Next base: position 56,139 of record NZ_PNCI01000019.1, read on the forward strand.
TCATGGCTGTGTCTCAATTCCGACCCGGACTATTGGCTCTGGCTGCTTATGTACTGCTGGTTGCGGTTATCAGCGGCGCGGTGAGTGGCGTGAATGTGCTGTTCTTTCCCAGCGCGCTCAGTGGTGCCATGGCAACCTATAGCAGCCAGTTATTTTTACTCTCTCTTGCCTGCGTACTGTGCTTTTTTCACTATTTTGCAGTGGAGAAGCGATTAAATGAACAACACGGATACTACCTGTGGCGACTATTATGGGGTTTGCTGTTGGTCGTCTGTATCAGTGCGCCATTACACACTGGTTATCAACTGTTGTTCCAGGTGATGGCTGGGTTGGTTGTTACAGCTTATGTGACTTATTTACTCTGTTTGCAACCCGCTCAGTATCAATATGAAGCGCGCTTATTGGTGCTCGCTTTTCTACCAGCCTTGGTATTGGTTGTGATCTTAATGCTGGGGCAACTGGGCGTGATAGCACTTTCTCACTACTTTTTATTAAGTCATGCTTTACTGACGGGGCATGTATTGTTGCTGGCCTACTACGTATATTGGCATGAACGGCAAAAGAAGCTGCTGCTACTTCAGTATGCAAACCATGACAAAGAAACCGGGCTGCCCAACCGTCACATGCTGCAAAAGGCGCTGGACGGGTTGCAAAGTACACATCAGCATCACACATTAGTGATGTTTCGGCCTAAAGTGTTGAGCGTAATTCGGTTAAATATGGGGTGGGATTACGCAGCGATACAGTTGAAGTCGTTGCTAAAAAAAGTTCAGACTCAACTCGATACCTATGGCAGAGTGACGGTTGCCGCAGAGCCAAATAGTCGCACTGAGATTTATCGGCTGGATGATACGCTGTTTGCCATTGTTTTGCGTGGTAAGTTGGAGTTGAGTCAGGTTGAGCAGTATGCATGCTTGTTGGCGTCAATTTTTGAAGAAGGGGTTAGTTTTAAGGGAGAACTGTTGGTTGATCAGTTGGAAATTGGTGTTGCCAGCAACCCCGTTCATGCTCAAACGACAGAGGCTTTGATGCAACGCGCATTACAGGCGATATCGACACGTCCCCTGGGAACGCAAAAGTGGCAATTATTCGATCATAACGACTCTTTGTATCTGGAGCGGCGAATAAAAGTCGCTTCTTCTTTAAAATATGCCGTAGCACAGAACCAGTTTTCTCTCTATTTTCAGCCTCAGGTTAAGCTGCAACAGGGTGAAGTGTTTGGCGCAGAAGTCTTGCTGCGTTGGCACCACCCTGAGTTGGGGGTGATCCCGCCAGATGAGTTTATTCCTATCGCTGAATCGTCAGGCATGATCCCCGAAATCACAGACTGGGTTGTAGAGCAGGCATTGATCGCACAAGCGGAACTGTGTCGTGTTTATCCGCAGCATGTCCTGTCACTGAATGTCTCCGGGAAAGACATTGGCAGAAAGGACCTTGCTGTGCAACTGATCACTCTGATCAGTCAGCTGAACCTGGCTCCCTCGCAGCTGATGCTAGAAATCACCGAATCTGTCACTTTGGCAAATGAGGTTGATCTTAACGAAATCATTGATGGCTTCAAAAGGCTGGGTGTCAAAATGGCCATTGACGACTTTGGCACGGGTTATTCATCACTTGCATACTTGAGTCAGTTGGGGGTTGATGAAATCAAAATTGATAAGAGTTTTGTCATGAACATTGCCAGCTCAGCAACCAACCAGACGATTTGTAAGGCCACCTGTGATATGGCGCATAACCTGGGCTCTCAAGTTGTTGCCGAGGGGGTTGAAAACGTCCAATGCTACCAGATGTTACAAGCTTTTGGCTGTGATATTGGCCAAGGGTTTTACATTTCCAGACCGCTACCGTTTGCAGAGTACCGCAGCTGGCTGACTGAATTTATTGCATTTGACGATATAACGCAGCACCTAGCATCTGAAAGTAACTAGAGGTGGCAAGGCATGTTTCAGCCGCAATGGTTTCGTCTGGAAAGCCGCCAAGACGTTCCAGCTCAGAGCCAAGCACATCGTCTACCAAAAAGGCATTACGGATATGAATATCATTGGCTATAACCCATTCAAACGCCCGGGCTGTTAACTCTTGTGGTCGCGCGTAGTACTGGGCTGCGCGTGCTTTGTCTAACAACGCAGCATGCTTAAAGTAGTCGCTGGGTTCAAGGCCTTGGCTATCCAGTAGCAGAAGGCGAAACAGCGCATCAAGCTGCTGATTAAGCGGGTGTGTCAGGTTCGGTGTATGAGTAAGCCAAAGTGCTGATGCAAAGTCATGTGCGCGTACTTTGTTGAACATATGCTTAGCAATATAGTGATCAAACGCGTGCCACCATTCATGCGCCAGCGCGCCGCCACCGGCGTTTTTCGCCAGCGCCAGCGTCCGCTGATTGCTGTCATAATGTGCCTGAACGCCAGCCTGCCCACCGCTACCAAATGCGAGATTCAGTGTGCCTCGCAGACCGATTGCGACGGGGGGAATTGACAAAATCTGGGTCAGATCGGCCAGTGCATCGTAAACTAGGTTAGCGGCTATATGTTGTTCTTGTTTGTCGACCCAGGCACCTAATGTTATGGTTTTAAAGCCAAAGGTTGTCTTAATTTCGTCAAAACTGGCTTGATCGCCGAAGCGATAATCTGGCCCCTGACGGTAAAACCGACGCTTCAATCGATTACGAGAAGGGCTATTGGGCCGCTTATTCGTCACGTAAATACCTTTGTTTGACATGTTCAGGCATGAGCCGGGTCTGCTGCTCTATCATGCCTGCCAAAGCGCGATATAAAGGTTCAGGTGAAGCTGCTTCATACAGGTGTAAAAAATGGGCTGTTGCTTCAAGCGTCGACAGACTAAATGCTTGTTCGGCTTTGCGAATGTGGTACTGATTTTTGGGCAAGTTTGTAAATGAGACATGGGGAAGGCCCATCAACCAAGGGTTGAGCATGAGCATTTTGTGGACTTTTTTCCAGGTTCCATCCAACACGACTAAGGTTTCAATGACTGGCCGATTTACTTTTTCTGTGGGCGCTGAAAGTGCTGCGGCGCTCTCTGAAGGGTACAGTAGTGCGCACCGACTTGTGTGAAGTTGTTCACGCACTTGTGCAAAATCTGTTTCCGACTCACCAACGACGACTTCAATGTTGCTAAGTTGCAATGATAATAAGCGAACCGTATTCTTAGCCACTTTGACTTCACTGGGGTGTTGCAATACCACTATCTTACAGTGATTTTTGAGTGGCTCGCCAAGGAAATTGCAGACGCAAGTCTGTTCAGGGAAGTGGCAGTGATTGCAAAGTGTTCGTTTCATCGCATTATTTTACTGTTTTTTCTGCTGTAGATCATATCATAGTTTGCAGTTTGGGGCCCTCTTAGCTAGCATTAACCTAAAGAGAGGCTGTTGGTGGGTTTGTTAGCCAGATAGTGAAAGGACTAATATGAACGTAATAATAGATGAAGCTTGCCTGGATACGATGCAGTCCCTGTTAGGTGAGCAATTTTCAGATACTTTAGTGTTTTGCATCAGTGAATTCGAGCGCTTAGAGCGTGAAGTCAGAGAGTCTTTACCTGTAGATCTTGAAGCTGCCACACGCAATGCACATAGCTTAAAATCCAATGCTGCGCAGTTTGGGGCAATGAGCTTGTCAGACAGTGCCCGTGAGGTCGAAATGCTGCTTTTGCAGGGGGATGTGAATTCGGCCAAAGAGGCACTTGGCAGTTTGTCACAACAAGTGATTGGTTCTACCACTAAGCTGCAACAGTGGTTGATGGCAAACGCATAAGTATAGTCGCTATCGGCATCACATAATCTGACAGCTCAGGGGCTTATTTGAGCTGTTTTCTCTTTGTTATCTCCCATCAATAGTGTCTGCGAGCCGAGTCTGCTCGTCGTCTTACTTCCCTTTTAAAACTCTGTATTGAATATGCTTTTCTTCCTGTCAGCAGGGCGCTATTCTAGTAGTCTGAATGGGGAGAAATAATGATAAAAATTACTAAAAGCAGCAAACTCAATGGGGTATGTTACGACATTCGTGGGCCCGTATTGTCACAGGCAAAGAAAATGGAAGACGAGGGCACTAAAGTCCTCAAACTGAACATCGGCAATCCGGCGGCATTTGGTTTCGATATGCCCGAAGATATGCACCGTGACATCATTCGCAATTTGTCAGATGCTCAGGGCTATTGTGATTCCAAAGGGCTGTATTCCGCCCGGGTTGCCGTATATCAGCACTATCAGCAGAAAAGCCTGCCAAACATAAGTGTAGATAACATATTTATCGGCAACGGGGTGAGTGAGCTCATCCAGATGGTGACGCAGGCATTGTTAAACGAGGGCGATGAGGTATTGATACCAGCACCTGATTACCCTTTGTGGACTGCGTCTGTTAAGTTATCAGGCGGCAAACCTGTGCACTATTTATGTGATGAAGCCGCTGACTGGTTTCCTGATCTGGCTGATATTCGGGCCAAAATTACACCTAAAACACGCGCTCTGGTATTAATCAATCCAAACAATCCAACTGGTGCTGTTTACAGCAAAGCGCTCCTTGAGGGGCTTATTGATATTGCCAGAGAGCACAACCTGTTGCTGCTCAGTGATGAAATCTATGAAAGGATCCTCTACGACGGTGCCGTGCACTGGTCTATTGCATCTTTGTGTGATGATTTGCCTGTGATCACCTTTAATGGTCTGGCGAAGACATATCGGGCAGCCGGTTTGCGGATGGGGTGGATGGTACTGAGTGGAAAAGTGTCAGCGATGAAGGACTTGATAGATGGTCTCAATATACTGGCATCGATGCGCTTGTGTGCCAACGTGCCTGCGCAATTTGCGATCCAGCAGGCATTGGGTGGAGTACAGTCGATAGACGCATTGATCCAACCCGGCGGGCGCTTGTACGAGCAGCGTCAGATTGCTTGGCAAGGGTTAAATGATATTCAGGGCGTGTCCTGTGTTAAGCCTATGGGAGCACTATATGCTTTCGCTAAAATAGATACGCAACATTTTAATGTGAAAAATGATGAACGAATGATGCTGGATCTGTTGCGCGAAGAGAAAATATTGCTTGTGCATGGCAGGGCATTTAACTGGCCACAGCCGGATCATTTCCGGTTGGTATTCTTACCGCATATGGATGAGCTGGAGCCTGCCATGGCCAGGATGCAGCGATTTTTCGCACATTATCGCCAGCAATAGGAATTTCCTGTCGCTACGTTACTCACAAATGTTGCCGATGTACTGAGAGTATAGTGTCGGCAACATCTCCAAAATAGTGTGTTTGGCTGCAACGTCGTGACTGCCGATCACCTCCGCCAGTATCTCTACATTAACTGCTTTCATCATACCCGCAGCGCTCAGCCTGTGACTGATATGCCAGGGCTCGGCAGCTACGCCCCCCTGATAACGCTGATAGGGTCTAAAGAAGCCAAATTCAGCTAGATGCAGGCTCAGCCAGTCATTCAATTCGGCAAAAGGCCCCCCCTGCTCATACTCCCAGGGTTCCAGCTGCAACTTTTGCCCTGCGGGCAGACAATTGCTGGCGTACACATCCAGATCGGTACCAAAGTGGTGACGGCTGGCACCGGGGAGAGCGGAGTAGAGCATAATGGCGTGTACACGGGCTTGTGGTGTCAGCAGAGACAGGTCGACCGGCTCATTTTGACTGTTTAACACCGGGCGCAACCCCTGAGCCTTGTTATTCCAGATCAGGCACTGTCGATGAAAGTCGCGATGGGCTGACGCAATACAAAACGTAAATCCGGCTTGCTTTGCTGCTTCACTCAGTGCCAACAGATCACGTTGGATGGCGCTGTGGATGAACACATTGGCATACGAGGCCAGGTGGCTGGTGGACAGGCCACATGCCTGAGACGCAAGTGTGCTGAGGTGGTTCATGTGAGCAGCTTTTCCAGGATCAGCTCATAGATTTCAGCAAGCTGGTCGAGAGACTTTACACTTACGCACTCGTTGACCTGATGAATGGTTGCATTGACAGGACCCAGTTCAATAACCTTGCAGCCGGATTGCGCGATAAAGCGCCCATCGGAAGTCCCCCCCGTTGTTTCCGGGTTTGCATCAATACCAGTCACAACTTTGATGGCATCCAGTGTGACATTCAACAGTGGCCCAGGTTCGGTTAAAAAGGGCAGGCCATTCAGTGTCCAGTGAAGTTCATAGTCCAGACCATGTTTGTTGAGTATCTCACACACACGACCCTTGAGTTGCTCGGCAGTCACTTCGGTACTGAAGCGAAAATTAAACTGTACATCAAGGCTACCGGGGATCACATTACCAGCGCCGGTGCCACCATGGATGTTTGAGATTTGGAAGCTGGTGGCCGGGAAAAATGCGTTTCCCTGGTCCCACTGTATCGTGCTGAGCTCAGTCAGTGCCGGTGTGGCCAGGTGAATAGGGTTTTTGGCAAGATGGGGGTAGGCAACATGCCCTTGCACGCCCTTGATGGTGAGGTGTCCGGTCAGTGAACCTCGGCGTCCGTTTTTAACCACGTCACCCAGTTGATCCCTGGATGAGGGCTCGCCAACCAGGCACATATCTATTTTTTCATTTCTGGCTTCGAGTAAATCAACCACTTTAGTCGTGCCATTAATAAATGGTCCTTCTTCATCCGAGGTGATCAAAAAACTGATTGACCCGTTATGATCAGGAAAACGCGCGACAAAACGCTCTGTGGCCACCACCATAGCCGCCAGTGAGCCCTTCATATCCGCGGCACCACGGCCATGTAACATACCGTCGTGTATTTCTCCTGAAAACGGTGGAAAACGCCAGTCCCGCTCATTACCGACAGGTACAACATCGGTGTGCCCTGCAAAGCAAAAATGCGGCCCCTGTGTGCCTTTGCGTGCCCAGGTGTTGAGCGTATCAACAAAAAAGTGCTCTTCGACTTTAAATCCCAGTGCACTGAGACGCTCGTTGATCATGGCCTGACACCCAGCGTCCTCCGGGGTCACAGATGGACGCTGGATAAGTGCCTTGGCCAGCGCAACTACCTCACTGTGTGTCTCACTCATAGCGAGAAAATGTCCTGGTATTGTGGTGCTTTAAAGCCAAGGTGGTACTGGCCTGCGTGGCGCAGAATGGGGCGCTTGATCATCGCAGGCGCTGCCAGCATATGTTTTTGTGCACTATCTGCATCGAGGTTTTGCTTGTCCTCATCACTGAGGGCACGGTAAGTGGTGCCACGTTTATTGAGTACATTTTCCCAACCCAGTGCGTCAACAAACTCAGCCAGCATCTGCGCGTCCAGCCCGTCTTTGCGATAATCGTGAAAGGTATAGCTGATGTCGTTTTGTTCGAGGAATTTTTTGGCTTTTTTAATGGTATCGCAGTTGCTGATACCGTACATAATGGTGGTCATAAATTGCATGCCCTGGCTAATGTGATTAGCGGATCTTTGCCCGCAGTGACTTGATTTAAAGGATAATAACACGGTCCCAGCTTGTCTGCATTGAGCAGTATTAAGGTGCCCAGAATATCGACGTCGCTCGGTACATCGAAATAACACAAAATATCGCCCTTCGCGACCTGCTTTTTGCCATAGCTGTGTTGAATAAGGTGCTCTGTTTTTCGATATTCTGTCGGCAGCAACAGGTGCAGGAGTATCAGCAAACCAGTCTTGGTTCTGAGTACAAACTCGCAGCCCTGTTGACTGATTTTTTCAACTTTTGCCGGACAGGGGGCTAACACCATCGCTGCATTGAGCTTGACACAGACGCCCGGGCCTAGCATGCCGCTGGCAAATAAAGGCTCTGGGTGATGACTGAGTGGATGTACTTTGCCTGTAAAGGGACTGGCAATGTGCATGATCGGATTGGCAATTTGCGCAATAGGTGCGTAATTAATCTGCTGTGATAAATGCATCAGACAAACAGGTATCCGTCTTTTTTGAGTGCTTTAATGGCGTCAGGAAGTTGTGCTTCTTTGACTAAAATATAGTCTGTGTCGTAGGTCGAAATCGAAAAAATTGAGACATTGGCGCTGGCCAAAACGCCGGAAATATTGGCCATGATACCGGTCAGAGAAAAACCCAGCGGACCAATGACTTCCAGTGCACGCCAATTTGGTTCAGTTGCAAAGCTGTCAAATTGGAGTGTGCTTGGACAAACAATGGAAAGCTCTTCGGAGGTTTTTGCAATGAAAAATATCTCGGCGGACATCACCTCTGCGGGCACAGCCTGCTCACTATCCAGACTATGGATGGTAAAATTGTGTGGCAATACCTGCAATGTTTGCTTCGACATATCCGAGTCCTGACACCTGTGACTCTTTCATAGTATAGTCAAGCATGGCCAAAAGAAACCTTTTTCCGTTGACTACACACCTTGTTAAGTTGTAATTCGGAAAGCATGTATGCTTCCCGAATTAGGTGACGAACCAGGTTGAGGTGTTACTGATCGTTTTGTCCCGCCTGAATAGCGGTCAGAGCAATCGTGTAAACAATATCATCAACCAGTGCACCGCGGCTAAGGTCGTTAACGGGCTTGCGCATACCTTGCAGCATGGGCCCTATGCTGATCAGATCGGCACTTCGCTGTACGGCTTTGTAAGTGGTGTTTCCAGTATTGAGGTCCGGGAATACAAATACCGTCGCTTTACCAGCTACTTTACTGTTTGGCGCTTTCTTACGTGCGACATTTTCCATAATGGCTGCGTCGTACTGTAGTGGCCCGTCGATATCCAAATCCGGTCGTTTTTCTTGCGCAATACGCGTTGCTTCACGCACCTTGTCGACATCGGCTCCCTGGCCAGATGTGCCGGTACTATAGCTGATCATCGCCACTTTAGGCTCAATGCCGAATGCGGCGGCAGACTCCGCAGACTGAATTGCAATGTCTGCCAGTTGCTCAGCAGTGGGATCCGGGTTAATGGCACAATCACCATAAACCAGAACCTGATCAGGCAGCAGCATAAAGAATACAGAGCTGACCAGTGACGAGTCCGGGGCTGTTTTGATTAGCTGAAGTGGTGGACGAATGGTGTTCGCGGTAGTGTTGACTGCACCCGATACCAAACCGTCTACTTTGTCTTCGGCCAGCATCATGGTGCCCAGCACCACATTGTCTTGCAGTTGCTCTGCTGCCACAACTTCTGTCAGGCCTTTGTTTTTGCGCAGCTCAACCATAGGCGCTATGTACTTTTCAACCTCATCATTGGGGTCAAGAATGGTGACATTGTCATTAAGCTCCACCCCTTGCTGTGCGGCGATACGTTCGATTTCTTCTCTCTCACCCAGCAGCACTGTTTTGGCAATGCCTCGCTCACCACAGATAGCTGCGGCTTTAATGGTCCGAGGCTCGTTGCCCTCTGGCAGTACTATGGTCTTATTCGCTTTACGTGCTGAATCTGTCAGCAAGAAACGAAACGCCGGAGGCGATAACTTTCGGGTTCGGGCTACGCCCTGAGCCAGCGAGTCCAGCCAGTCGGCGTCAATATGATCGGCATTGTGTTGCTTCACTTTGTCGATGCGCTGTTCATCATCAGCAGGGACTTCCATGTTGAAGTTGTGCAATAACAATGAGGTACGCCAGGTATCTGCGGTGGTAGCCAGGATCGGTAGGCCCGTTGCCATGGCTTGTTCGCACAGCTCCATGATTTTGGCTTCTGGTTTGAATCCGCCAGTGAGCAAAATGGCACCCAGCTTTGTGCCGTTCATGGCACTCAAACAGCCCGCAACCAGAATATCGGAGCGGTCACCTGGCGTGACCAACAGGGCGCCTGGTGTAAAGTGATTGAGGATATTTGAGACGGTTCTGGCACAAAAGGTGACCCGTCTTAAACGGCGATGCGCCATGTCTCCGGCGTTGATCACTTCCGCGCCCAGATAGTTGCTCAGGTCAACCACACGTGGCGCAACCAGATCAAAATCCCACGGAATAGCACCAAGCAACATAAACGGATGCTTACGGAAGATGGGCAAAGAAGCCAGCCTGTTTAGCTCATTCTCCAGTTGCTCCGGCTCATGTTGGTCAACCAGATCGGCACGTGCCCGGCCATCTTCATCAAGTGGTGCATTGACTTTGTTAAAGATACAGCCTAATACCCGAGCGTGGTCGACGCCACCATAGTTGCCGGCGGCAATTTCCAGGCGGTCTTCGAGTTGGTCATTGCTGTCGTTGCCCGGGGTGAGTACAAACACAATATCTGCACCGAGTGTCTGGGCGATCTCCCGGTTGACACGACCTGCGTAAGGCTGGCGACGTGTTGGCACCATGCCTTCGATAATTGCCACTTCACCCGGGTTAATGGCACTTTCAAAGCGCTCGACAATTTCTTCGAGCAAATCGTCGCCCTTGCCGTCGCCAATCATTTGTTCGGCATAGCTCAGCTCAAATGGTTTAGGCGGGGAAATAGAAGAACCCTGTTGTACAATCAAGGTTGATTTTTCCGGGCCTGTGTCTTCTTTTCGGGGCTGTGCTATGGGCTTAAAAAAATTAACCGCAACAGCTTTTTGTTCCAACGCGCGCACCAGACCAACCGACACGGACGTTAGGCCAACGCCGGTTGAAATAGGGATCAGCATAATACGACGGCTCATGATTTAGTGCTCCTGTGCCAGTTGCGCGGCATCATGGGCAATGACCCATTCTTCATTCGTTGGGATCACCCATGCTTTGGTCGTATTGCCTGAGCGGGTAATTTCCCCCTGTTTGCCAAAGCGGGCATCGAGGTTTGCCTGCGCATCAATCTCCATCCCTAAAAAGCCGAGTTGTTCAACCACTTTTGCGCGGATCACATCTGAGTTTTCGCCAATACCACCGGTAAATACCAGCGCATCTACGCCACCCAGGGGCACTGCAAAGCTGGCAATTTGCTTAGCCAGGCGATAACAGAACATGTCCAGTGCTAAGGTAGCCTGGGGGTGTCCATCTGCGGCGGCTTCTTCAATGGTGCGGCAGTCATTCGACAATTCACTGATCCCCAACAAGCCACTTTGTTTGTTCAGCAAAGTATCGACCTGTTCAACACTGTAATCTAGCTGGTTAACCAGGTAGGAAAACAGGCCCGGATCGATATCACCGCTACGAGTACCCATGATCAGGCCCTCCAGTGGTGTCAGTCCCATGCTGGTATCGACCGATTTACCATCTTTTATTGCACAAACAGAGCAGCCGTTACCCAGGTGTGCGGTGATAATGCGAGAACTTTTTTGCTCAAGGCCTAATGCTTTGATGGCCTGAGTCGATACAAAATAGTGGCTGGTGCCATGGAAGCCATAGCGGCGGATCCCATGGGATTTGTAAAGCTCATAGGGGAGTGCGTAGAGGTACGCAGTAGGTGCCATGCTCTGGTGGAAGGCTGTGTCGAATACTGCGATCTGAGGTAAGTGACTGAATGCCTGAGTAGCAGCATCTATGCCCAGCAGGTTGGCTGGGTTGTGTAACGGAGCCAGATCGGCTGTTTTGACAATAGCCTGGCGCACAGTATCATCTATTAGTGCGGAATGTGTAAAGTGCTCACCGCCATGCACTACGCGATGACCGACTGCAACCAGTTCTTTATCCAACCCAAGGGACTTGACCAGTTCAACCAGTTTGTCGATAGCAACCTGGTGGGCGTCGCCAGCATTGAGTGTGACAACGTGTTTTTGGCCCTCATGCTTATATTTTATTTGCGGATCGCTTTCGCCGAGGCGTTCCGCGAGTCCAGAGAGGTGTTCCTGGGCGGTATTTGGGTCTATGATTGCGAACTTGAGGCTGGAGCTGCCACAATTGAGTACCAGAACATGGGAAGATGACATAATGACTATCCGTTTTGACAATAACTGTTATTGCGTATTAAGCTAAATGAAAAGGCGCATTTAGCTACATATTAGACTAAGGTATAATTGACGAGTATGAAGTTAATTTTACCCGATTTTTTTAAGAAACGTTAGGCCATCGGTATTGGTTTATCGTGATTTGTTGCTCGTTTTATTGATTGGAAACTAGGCAACGGTCGAGCGCAAGTAAGCAACAGGTTAATGATGTTGCTCCGCTTGACGAAATTGACCAAATGTAAGTTGTCAGTTGCCGTGTTAAGTTGATATAACGAGTAAAAATTTGCCCTTGCACCCGGGAGTTATGATGCAGAAAAGTCTTATTTCACAAGTGCAACTTGGACGTCAGTACGCCAAAGAATGGCCAATGCGCAAGGAATTGACGCTGTTATTTCCCGAATTCAGAGTGATTAAAGCGACTGAATTTGCCTTGCAGGTGATGCCTGTGTTGGCAGTTATTTCGGTTTTTATTCAGACTTCGTACCTGGGAATGGCGTATCTTCCTCAGGCCATCACCATTGCTCTGTTCTTTTTGTCTTTGCCTGTACAGGGGTTGTTGTGGCTTGGTAAGCGGGCAGATACACGCCTGAATCCGGCGTTGAATAGTTGGTACAAAGAGCTTTATCACAAAATGGTAGCCAATGGTTATCAGGCTGACGCGTCACGGGATCCCAAATACCGTGAGCTGGCAAAACTGCTCAAAGATATGTTTGAGAAAATGGATAAAGCATTTGCAAAAGAAAACCTCTGACAGCTCAGAGGTTTTCTTTTATCTGGTATGAGTGTTGATGACAGCCCGGTCAGGACTTTTGATAGCGGGTTACCAAGAAAGAAAAGGTGACCTGGTGGGTTGGCGTTTGTTCCAGCGTTTGGTAGTGGCTCTCTTTGAACTTCCACGCGAATGGGGTCATCTTGATCAGGTGCTTAACCACCTCTGTGGCCACTTGTTGTGTTTGCTCCAGATGACGCTGTTCCACTTCAACAAATCCTGATGGACAATCTGGCACGTCGTGCAGGCGAACGTCATCATAGATATGTTGTTTTAACTCATACAGGTGCTTAGGTCCCGGACTGACAACCAACAATTGTCCTTCGGGCTTTAGCAGACGAGCCATTTCCTCAGCAAACACGGGGGCAAACACACTCAACAGCACATCGGCCTGTTCTGCTGAAAATGGCGCATCTTTAATCGAAGCGACACTGAAGCGGACCTGAGGGTAGCGTTTTGCGGCGTATCTGATAGCTGGTTTAGAAATGTCCACACCAAACACCTGGCTGCACTCAGGTAGCGCGCTGGCAATGGCCTGAGTATAAAAGCCCTCTCCACATCCCATGTCTATGACAGACTCGCATGGCATCGCTGAAATAGTGTGTGCAAGATGAGTCTGTAAAAACTGATAGTGCTCGGTGGCAAAAAATGCACGCCGGGCTTGCACCATATCCAGATTATCACCAGGCTGGCGGGAGTTTTTAAACTGGACCGGAAGCAGGTTAACATACCCTTCTTTTGCCACATCAAACTGATGGTTGTGCTCACAACGAAGCGTCTTGTTTTGCTCAGCCAAAGGTGCCGAGCAAATGGGGCAGCGATAATGCAGCGTCATTTATCTAAGTAATCCCTATCATAAAAGGTTTTGACCCAGTGTGGTCGGTAGGTGATCAGTAAGGTGATGGCCATTCCGTTAAGCATGGCTTCCGGAAACCACATGATGATCGCGTAAAAAATATAGTTGTCGACCAGCACAGGCCAGTCATAAAGTCCGATACTGAGGTAATACAGTGCACTTATCGCTATTTTACTGGCTGCTACCAGACCTCCACACAAAAATGCACAGACGAAGATATAGACGAAAAAGTGGCGGCTGAGAAAATGATAACAGAGTAAAAATAGACCATAGCTCAGATAGACAGGTAGCAGGGCTGTAAACAGCCAGAATGTCCAAAAGTTATCGATGGGCATAGGGCCAAAGAAATAACTGAGCAAAGTAGCCAGCGTTGTGCACAGCAGGCCCATATGCCAGCCAAGTGTGAGTGTCGCCGCAGTGATCCCCAAAATATGGATAGAAAGCTGCGGTAAAATACCAGCCTGGATCTGCCACAGCAGTGCCAGTACCAGCGCACAAGCCAGCACACCGGTTTGTCGTGCCGGCGTTTGCAGCAGTGCCTGATACTGGTGCTTATTGATACTCAGGGCAAACAAGCCCATGGCTACAAGAGCGGTAAACATATCGACTATAGAGCAAACGTTGCCCATACTGGCGCATGATCAGAGGGCTTTTCGATACCACGCAGTTCATAATCAATGTCGCTTTCGACACATTTGGCCATCAAAGGGGCTGTGGCCAGAACAACGTCGATGCGCAGGCCGCGATTGTCGTCGAATCCTTTAGAGCGATAGTCAAACCAGGAATATTTATCACAGGCATCCGGGGTTAGTTCACGGAAGGTATCCTTGAGACCCCAGTCCAGTAAAGTCTGCAGCCATTCACGCTCTATTGGTTGGAATGAGCACTTACCAGTTTTCAGCCAGCGCTTACGGTTAGGCTCGCCAATGCCGATATCCAAATCAACAGGGGAAATATTGATATCACCCATGACTATCAGATTTTCGCCGTTATCTGCTGTTGTGTTCAGGTGGGTCATTAAATCAGCATAGAACTGACGTTTGTACGGAAACTTGGTTTCGTGATTAATGTTATCACCCTGGGGGAAGTAACCGTTCATCACCGTGACGTCTTCACCATTGTCACTTTCAAAGGTGCCGATGATCATCCGCTTCTGCGACTCTTCTGTATCTGTTGCAAACCCTTTTTGGATTAGCTTGGCTGGTTTTTTTGAGAGCAGTGCGACACCATAATGTGCTTTTTGACCGTGAAAATAGACATGGTAGCCCATTGCTTCAACATCCGCGACGGGAAAGGCTTCGTCATGTACTTTGATCTCCTGCAATCCAATCACATCAGGTTGATGTTTGTCGATCAGGGCTTGTAGCTGGTGCAGGCGAGCGCGCAGGCCATTTATATTGAATGAGATAACTTTCATCGTTGTTGTTCTTAATTTGCATATAGTCAGTGACACTAAGTCTATCATTTTTGTCTGCATGAATGGAGGGGGAGGTGTGAATTTAGCTGGGTATGTTCGGCCCTCTAAGTGTTCTAAAAATTGGGAATTGTGACATCTAAAATTGTTAATGAATGCGAAAATTGTAACGGCTTTAAAGCGCCTGATTAGGGAGTTGTGAATAGGCTATTAAATGATCAAGAAAGTTCATTTTTACCATTTACACACTAAAACTTGTATATATAATGCGCATCAATTCGTTCATTTGGGGTAAATTATGTTTAAGTCTCTCTCTCTTGTTACACTGATCTCGATTGCATCTTTTTCTGCTATTGCTGCACCAGTTGTGAGCGGTAACGCATCACCAGAATCTAAAGTATGCGCTATCGCGGCGGAACAAGGCCTGAGTGCTGCACGTGCATATGGAGCGAAGCACGGTGTATTCGTATCACGTTTTTCTAAGACGCTTGAGTGTAACGGTGAAGACATCCGTTCATTTGCCAAACAGGCACAGGCTGAGTCTGCGAATACCGAAGCGAAAGTGAAACTTGTCGCTAAAAACAGCACTGTTGCAACTGAGCTTTGCCTAAAAGCAGCCAAAGAGGGGCTTTCCAGTCTGAGCAAACTTCGCCACCAGACACGTAACCTGAAGTGCAATGATTTACCAGTTAAGCAGTTTATTAAAAACATCAATAATACTGCTATCTAAATACCCGCGATAAATGCAATAAAAAGCCCGCACAGCGGGCTTTTTTGATCTTGCCATAAATACACTTTAAGGGGAGCACAGGACGGTTCCCATGTAGTCCATATGCTTAAATGTAACCTCTGTATTAATTTGTTTCTCTTTTGTATTACATAAATGTTCTTAATATGTTTTTCATATGTTATAAAATGTTTGGTTATTACAAATATAATTAACACTATGGAGAAGAGGAAGAATGAAAAAGGGGATTACACTTACTGCACTTGCAGTCTCAACAGTACTTTCAGGTAGTTTACAGGTCGCTATGGCGGAAGAGGGTGAAGTTGAACGCATTGAGGTGACGGGGTCGCATATTAAACGTTCAGACATGGAAGGGCCCTCACCGGTTCAAACTATATCAGCATCTGACTTGGCAGCGACGGGATCAACTGATCTGATAGGCGCTTTACAAAAGCTACCGGTTGCTGGCACGGGTACTTTTAGTACTCAGGGCAACTCCAGTGATGACACCGCCAATGGGGGGTCTAGCGTCGCGTTACGTGGCCTTGGTGCATCATCGACTCTGGTATTGATCAATGGACGCCGGGTGGCTGTTAGCCCGTTTGCAAAAGACATTGAAACGTCCTTCGTTGACTTAAACACCATTCCTGTTTCTGCGGTTAAGCGCATTGATGTACTTAAAGATGGTGCATCGGCTACCTATGGTTCGGATGCGGTGGCTGGTGTTATTAACATTATTTTACGAAATGACATCGATGGCTTTGAAGTCGCGGCTAAAGTCTCTGATACCGCCGATGGTGGTGGTGAAGAGCAAAACTTTACTTTACTGTGGGGTAACTCTACCAGCAAAGGACATCACAACTTTACGCTTGATTACTTCAAACGTGGCGATGTGTTCTACGCGGATCGGGATTATACCGCAACGGCTGATCAACGTTTTCGTGGCGGCAATAATTCGCTGAGTTCATCTGGTTTTCCAGGCAGTGTTGAAGTAGAGCGTGCGTCACTGAGTGACGAACAATGGGCCCGCTTACCTGTTGTCCGTGTAGAGGATGACGGCACTCAGGTTCGTCAAACCCTGTTCGCTGACGTTTGGGGTAATGATGTCTGCCCGGCGGAGATGATAATCGGGGATGTATGTCGTTATGACTATGCGCCACATATGAGCCTGGTGCCTTCAACCGAGCGAGTGACTTTTAACTACAATGGTGTCCAGGAGATCATGGACGGTGTTGAAGGCTTTGCAGAGTTTTCGGCGCAGCATGCCTCGACCTTCATTCAGGGTGCTGCCAGTCCAAGCTTTACTGAATTAACCATGGCGGGTGATAACCCGAACCATCCTTTGGCCAATCAGCCTGATCACTTCCTGCATGGTGTAGATATCTCAATGCGCCGTCGTACCGTTGATATCGGTAACCGTAAAAAAGACGTTGATTCAGAATACTATCGCGCCGTGATGGGGATGCGTGGTCAGTGGCAGGATTGGGAGTGGGAGTTTGCATACTCTGCCATTCGCTCCAGTGCTGTTGAAAAAGGCTTTGATGGCTTCCCGAATAAACGCCTTGCTCAACAAGCCATTGATGAAGGTCGCTGGAACCCATTTGAGCCCAGCACTAATACACAGGAAGGGTTGGATTTCTTTGAAACGACGACCACCCGATATGGTTCTTCGACCATGCAATCACTGGATGGCACCATTTCCGGTGAACTATTTGAATTTGGGGATGGTTATGTCTCTGCGGCGTTTGGTTTTGAGCACCGCTATGAAAAAATTGAAGATAATCCGGATAGCCAGTACCTTCGGGGTGAAATTTTTGGTACCGAAGCGACACAAGCCAATGGTGATCGGGACAATACCGCGGTCTTTGCGGAATTCAGTGCTCCATTACTGGATAACCTTGAACTTCAGTTAGCACTGCGCCATGAGGATTACAGTGATTTTGGTAATACCACAGATCCTAAAATCGCCTTTCGCTGGACTCCTTTAGAGTCTGTTGTGGTGCGTGGTTCCTGGGGGACAGCATTCCGCGCGCCTTCGCTCGTTCAGTTACACCTGGGGCGCACCGACGAATCGCCCAGCGTAATTGACAAAGAGCGTTGTAAACAAACTGGCGCTGATGTGGATTGTTCGCCTACCGAATATACCGCCATCGTTGCAGGTAATAAGCAATTGCAACCGGAAGAGTCGGAGAACTTCAACCTGGGCGTGATCTGGCAGGCGACGGATACCTTTAGCATTGGGGTAGACTACTGGAACTATGATCAGGAAGACTTGATCAAGAAAATTGGTGCGCAAAAGCTGGTCGACTGTTGCGGTACCGATCCCAATCTGGTTGTGCGGGCTCCCAGCCAGGGCAGTACCTTAGGCCGTATTCTGACAATCAATGATACCTTCGTGAACATTGGTGGTCGTGAAACGGACGGTCTGGACTTAGACATCGAATACTTGCTCAACACCTCTGATATGGGTGAGTTCCGCTTTAACTATAATCTCACTTATACACTGAACTTCGAAGAGCAGTCGTTTGAAAGTGATGATGACGGAAATACCAGTACTGTAGTTGAAGACCTGAATGGTGAGTACCAGCATCCGAAATACCGCTGGACAGCCGGGGTTGACTGGTCAATGGATGATTTTGTTGCCAACCTGAGCTTTAACTATGTCGACAAGAACCTGGACCTGGCCGACAGCAACGGGGATAAATATGAAATTGATTCCTGGACGACGGTTGATACCAGCGTAAGCTATGTCGGCTACGACAAACTAACCGTGACTTTAGGTGCATCAAACCTGTTGAATGAAGAGGCGCCACTGGCTCCGTCTGAATCTATGGGTATTGATAATAAGACCCACAGCGCCTTGGGTCGTCAGATGTATCTGAAGTTTGGCTATCAGTTTTAACGACCCGATATCTAAGCGCAGAAATAATATGTACGAATATCGTACGGTTATTTAAGCAATGAATAATACATGTAAAGGCGAGGGACCTGCCTTTACATGTGATAATTGAATTTACCTCCAACCCGGGGATTGCAAGCGTCACTGCACCAGCGGGCTGGCACTTACGTTAAAATCAAACCCTTCTATTTTTGCCTTGGAAATTAAACACTCTATATATTGTGCAATGGCTTTGCGCTCTACTTTTTTATCCAGGTAGTTTTTGATACGTGTTTTGACTGCTTCAAAGGGCAACTGTTTGCCTGCTTGTTTAAAGTCGACAAACACAATGTGAAAGCCAAAGCGACTTTCCACTGGGTGGTCTATCAACCCTTCATCGGCACTGAACACCTGACGTTCAAATTCACTGACGGTCTGGCCTTTCGAGAGCTGTCCGAGTTGACCGCCAAGCTTGGCTGACTCGCACTTAGAATATTGCTCGGCCAGTACACTAAACGATTCTCCTTTGGTCAGTGCTTCCAGAATGGACTCTGCGGTTTCTAAAGCGTTGGCTCTGGCATTTTCATCTTCCACAGGTGCCGGTATTAAAATATGGCGTGCAGCAATTAAAGGGGAAGAACAAAACTTAGCCAGGTTCTGTTGGTAATAGTGCGCACATTCTTGCTCTGTTGCACAGGGAATGGCCACCTCAGTTTCAATTAGTAAGTTCAGCAGGGCATTTTGCTTTTGTTCCTCACTGTCAAGCTGCTCGCCTGTTTGCAGATGCAGTCCCAGCTCATCCAGGCGCTGATTGAACAGCTCGCCTATGATCAAGCTTTCTGCTGCGTCTATCATGGCTGCGCGGTGGTCCTTTGCCGGGTGATACTGCATCTCCTGAAGTATCTGTGCTTCGCTGATTGTTGTTTGGTTGACGGTAATCATAATTGACCTCAGCTAAAGCCCTGGCTGGCAGGGCTTATATTTAGGGGTTATTTGCTACGTACGACCTGGTAGTTCCGGGTCAGGTACTGAAGTGGCACACTGGCAATGTGGACCAACCGGCTGAACGGGAAGACAACAAACAATGTCATGCCCAAGAATACGTGCAATTTGTAGATCCAATGTACATCAGAGATAGCAGCAGCAGCGGCGGTGCCGTTAAAGGTCACCATGTTTTGCGCCCAGCTCATCAGCTTCAGCATCTCAGCGCCATCCATATGGCCTGCTGAAACAAAAATCGATAACAGGCCCAGAATGAGCTGAACATAAAGTAGCAGCAGGATGGCAATGTCCATGGTACTGCTGGTGGCGCGAATACGCGGATTAAACAGGCGGCGTCTGAGCAATATGGTCAGGCCATAAAAGCAAATTAACCCAAAAAAGCCACCTAAGCCCATTGCTATCAGCTGTTTTTGACTGGCTTCAATGCCTAACAGGTGCCAGATCTCTGATGGTGTCAGCAGGCCAACAAAATGACCGAGTAACACCATAATGACGCCAATGTGAAAGGCTCTGCTACCTTGCTTTAATTGTTTGCTTTCCAGCAGCTGACTGGAGCCTGTTTTCCATGTGAACTGCTCACGGTCATACCGAACTACCGAGCCTATGATAAAAATAGACAGGGCTATGTAGGGATATATCCCAAATAGTAGTGTATTTAAATAAGTCATAATGTACTCCTTAACTGGCCTGCTTGTTAAAGTCAGTCCAGGTCACTGGAACATGTTGATCTTTGCGTTGAGATTCACTGGGACGATTGACCGCGCTCGGGCAGCTGTCGGCATCCGGCGCACCAAAGGTGACGGCTTCTTCTTCCCATTCTTTGTCTATGGCCTGCTTAGTATCATCGCGTTTTTCACCATTGACCTGGTCGCGCAGTGTGCTCAGGTCAAAGGTGCTTTGTGCGATATCAAGTAACGACACAAACACAATGGCGTATTCGCTGTCGCGTTTTTCCAGTCGACATTGCAGCAGGGCCAATATGTGTTCTACTTCGCTCAGCCATTGCCGGGCATTGTCCTCGCCTTGGGTTGCCAGAAACTCAAGAAACAAAGGGATGTAGTCGGGTAGTTCGTTTTGTGCCAGTTCCAGACCGGCTTGCTTGTACTGCCCAATTAAGTCGATCATTGCCTGACCACGGTCACGGCTTTCACCGTGAACGTGTTCAAACAGCCAAAGCCCCAATGCACGACCGCGCTCAAACAGGCCATCGTACTCTGCTTGCCATTCCATGACGTCTTTTGCGCATTGTGTTTCGATAAAAGCACAGAGCGCCTGACGTGTGTCGGGGCTGATCGAGCTCTCGTTGACAATCGCCAGCAGATCTTCTTTCGCTGCAACAAACTCGGCTGATGGATAGTCGAGCAAATGGGATAGTACACTTAATACTTGCATGGTCTTTACTCCGTTATCTCGACAGGGATGATTTGTTTACCGGTTTGTTTTTTACCGCCAAACAGGTTCACTCCGTTGTTGCCATCACTACAGCCGTTACCAAAGCTGAACCCACAACCACTCTTCATGTCGTACGCATTTTCTGCATAGGATTTGTGGCTGGTTGGGATCACAAAGCGATCTTCATAGTTGGCAATCGCCATGTAGCGGTACATGTCTTCAACCTGTTCTGGGGTAAGGCCAACCTGTTTCAGTACAGCCAGATCTTCCTGTCCCTCAACTTGTTGTGCGCGTTTAAATGCCCGCATAGCAATCATGCGCTCCAGTGCTGTCACAACTGGCTTTTCATCGCCCGCAGTCAGTAAGTTGGCGAGATAGCGCAGTGGGATCCTCAGTGACTTCAGGTCCGGTATGACGCCCGCCATACCCACATGACCCGCTTCTACCGCTGTCTGAATAGGTGACAGGGGCGGGATGTACCACACCATCGGCAAGGTTCTGTATTCCGGGTGCAGGGGCAGGGCAACTTTCCAGTCCATCGCCATTTTGTACACCGGTGACTGGCATGCCGCTTCCAGCCAGCTGTCAGGAATGCCTTCTTCTTTGGCTGCTGCAATAACTTCTGGATCATGTGGGTCTAAGAACATACCCAGTTGAGCGGGGTACAAGTCTTGCTCGTTGGGCGTATTAGCCACTTCTTCTACTTTATCTGCATCGTAAAGCAGCACGCCCAGATAGCGGATCCGGCCTACACAGGTTTCGGAGCACACTGTAGGTTGGCCAGCTTCAATACGCGGGAAGCAGAAAATACACTTTTCGGATTTACCGGTTTTCCAGTTGTAGTAGATTTTTTTGTAGGGGCACCCTGATACGCACATGCGCCAGCCACGACATTTGTCCTGATCAATCAGTACAATGCCATCTTCTTCGCGCTTGTAAATTGCACCAGACGGGCAACTCGCTACACAGGCTGGGTTGATACAGTGTTCACACAGGCGTGGTAAGTACATCATAAAGGTCTTTTCAAACTGACCGTAAATGTCTTTTTGCACCACGTCGTCGAAGTTTTTGTCTTTCTTACGTTCAGAAAACTCAGTACCCAGGATTTCTTCCCAGTTCGGGCCCCAGTTGATTTTTTCCATACGCTGCCCACTGATCAGTGAGCGTGGGCGCGCAACGGGCTGATGTTTGCTGTCCGGCGCGTTGTGCAGGTGTTGGTAGTCAAAATCAAACGGTTCGTAATAATCGTCGATCTCGGGCAAGTCCGGGTTGGCAAAAATATTGGCCAGTAATCGACGTTTGTTACCCTGGCGAGGCTCAAGTGTGCCATTGCTGTTGCGTTTCCAGCCACCGTTCCACTTGCTCTGGTTTTCCCACTCTTTGGGGTAACCAATACCAGGTTTAGTTTCAACATTGTTAAACCAGGCGTACTCAACGCCTTCGCGGCTGGTCCAGACATTCTTACAGGTGATAGAACAGGTATGGCAGCCGATACATTTGTCCAGGTTTAAGACCATGCCTATTTGTGCACGTACTTTCATAATATTATCCTCGGCTACTCGTTATCTAACCAATCAACTTTGTCCATTTTACGGACAATGACGAACTCATCGCGGTTACAGCCCACAGTGCCGTAATAGTTAAACCCATAGGCTTGCTGCGCATAGCCACCTATCATGTGGGTTGGTTTCATGACCGCGCGGGTCACCGAGTTATGGATACCGCCACGGGTACCTGTCACCTCGGAGCCAGGGGTGTTCACAATGCGCTCCTGTGCGTGATACATCATACTCATCCCTTCAGGGACACGTTGAGAGACCACCGCACGCGCGGCAATCGCACCGTTGACGTTAAAAACTTCAATCCAGTCGTTGTCTTTAATACCGCCTTCTTTGGCATCGGTTTCACTGAGCCAGACAATGGGGCCACCACGGCTGAGTGTCAGCATCAACAGGTTGTCAGAGTAGGTTGAGTGAATGCCCCATTTCTGGTGTGGGGTGATCCAGTTAAGCGTTAACTCTTTATGTCCATTTGGCTTTTTGCCCAGCAAGGGCTGCGTTGTTTTCAAGTTAATAGGGGGCTTGTACGACACCATGGTTTCACCAAAATCACGCATCCATTGGTGGTCCTGATAAAACTGCTGTCTGCCCGTAACGGTACGCCAGGGTATCAGCTCATGTACGTTGGTGTAGCCGGCGTTATAAGACACATGCTCATCTTCAAGACCTGACCAGGTCGGCGAGCTGATGATCTTACGCGGTTGCGCCTGAATATCCCTGAAACGGATTTTTTCCTCTTCTTTGGGGCGTGCCAGGTGCGTGTGGTCTCTGCCCGTAAACTCACCCAGTGCTTCCCAGGCTTTTACTGCGACCTGACCATTGGTCTCGGGTGCCAGGCTCAGGATCACTTCAGCGGCATCAATGGCAGTGTCAATTTTAGGGCGTCCTTTGTGTGGCCCTTCCTCTGTGTGTTTGTAGTTTAGTTCTCCCAGGAACTCGACTTCTTTTTCGGTGTTCCAGTTGATCCCTTTGCCGCCGTTACCCAGCTTGTCCATTAATGGACCTAACGAGGTGAAGCGGTTGTAGGTATTCGGGTAGTCCCGCTCGACCGGGATCATGTTAGGCGCTGTTTCGCCCGGAATGAGGTCGCACTCGCCTTTCCACCACATTTTCACGCCATCAGGCTGAGCCAATTCCCCTGGGGTGTCGTGCATCAGTGGCATGGTTACCAGGTCGTTTTCAACACCCAGGTGTCCGTCACACAGCTCAGAAAACTTCTTCGCAATGCCTTTGAAAATATCCCAGTCTGAACGTGACTCCCATACCGGATCGACCGCTTTAGATAGAGGGTGAATAAACGGGTGCATGTCCGAAGTATTCATATCATCTTTTTCGTACCAGGTTGCCGTTGGCAGTACGATGTCGGAATACAGGCAGGTCGTTGACATACGGAAATCCAGCGTAACCCAAAGGTCTACTTTGCCTTCCGGTGCATCGTCGCGCCATACCACGTCTTCTGGCTTTTTATCACCACTCTCTCCCAGATCTTTACCTTGCAGGCCGTGTTTAGTGCCCAAGAAGTGACGCAGCATGTATTCATGGCCTTTGCCCGAGGAACCAAGCAGGTTTGAGCGCCAGATAAACATGTTGTGTGGGAAGTTTTGCGGATTGTCCGGATCTTCACAGGCAAATTTCAAATCACCCGATTTGAGCTGTTGCACTGCGTAGTCTTTTGCAGACATCCCGGCTTTTTCGGCGTCTTTGCACAGTTGTAGCGGATTCATACCAAGCTGTGGTGCTGAAGGTAACCATCCCATGCGTTCTGCGCGGGTGTTGTAGTCAAGAATGGAGCCGGTCCAGTTGCTTTTGTCTGCCAAAGGCGAGAGGACTTCCGTCATTTCCAGTTTTTCGTAACGCCATTGGTCAGAGTGGTTATAGAAGAACGAGGTGCCGTTCATCTGACGTGGCGGACGCTGCCAGTCCAGACCGAATGCCAGGGGCAACCAGCCGCATTGTGGACGCAGTTTTTCCTGCCCTACATAGTGTGCCCAGCCACCACCGGATTGACCTACACAACCACACATCATCAACATATTGATAAGACCACGGTAGTTCATGTCCATGTTGTACCAGTGGTTGAGGGCAGCCCCAACGATGACCATACTGCGACCGCGCGTTTTGTCTGCGTTGTCTGCAAATTCGCGGGCGACTTGGATCACGTGGTCGGCGTTTACACCGGTGATTTTTTCCTGCCATGCTGGTGTATAGGGCACGTCATCGTGTAGTGTCTTCGCAACTGCTGGATCGTCCAGGCCATTGTCTACCCCATAGTGCGCAATCATCAAGTCGAATACGGTGGCAACCAGTGCTTCGCTACCGTCTTTCAATGTAATGGTTTTAACCGGTACTTTGCGCACTTGTATTTCATCGTGCTCCGTGTGCTGGAAGTAGCCCAGCTCATGCGCCTGACCACCGAAATAAGGGAACAGCACGGATTCAACTTTGTCTGAGTGCTGTTTCAGGCTCAATGCCAGTTTGACTTCGTTTCCGGTTTTACCATCTCGTTGTTCAATGTTCCACTTGCCTTTTTCGCCCCAGCGGTATCCGATTGCACCTGTTGGAGAGACCATGGAACCAGACGTTTCATCTATCCCGATGGTTTTCCATTTCGGGTTATTGTCCTGTCCCAGGTTGTCTGCCAGATCTGACGCTCTTAAAAATGCCCCCTGAGTGTAGCCTTTGTCGGTTTGATCCAGTACTACAAGCATCGGCATATCCGTGTAACGACGAACATAATCCGTGAAATATTCACTGGGTTTATCTATGTGGAATTCTTTTAAGATGACATGGCCGAACGCCATAGCCAGTGCTGCGTCAGTACCTTGTTTTGGTGCCAGCCACATGTCTGATAATTTTGAACATTCTGAATAGTCAGACGTGATGACAACGGTTTTTGTACCTTTGTAACGAACTTCCGTAAAGAAGTGGGCATCAGGTGTTCTTGTTTGAGGCACGTTTGAGCCCCAGGCAATAATATAGTTGGAGTTGTACCAATCGGCGGATTCAGGCACATCGGTCTGCTCACCCCAGATCTGTGGCGATGCGGGTGGCAAATCACAATACCAGTCATAGAAGCTGAGACAGTGACCACCGATCAGCGACAGGTACCGGGCCCCTGCGGCATAGCTCACCATACTCATCGCCGGAATGGGTGAAAAACCGATGATGCGATCTGGTCCGTATGTTTTTGCCGTGTATACGTTGGATGCGGCAATAATTTCGTTTACTTCATCCCATTTAGCACGAACAAAGCCACCTAATCCTCGCTTAGATTTATAGCTTTTGGCTTTTTCGGGGTCAGTAACAATGGAGGCCCATGCTTCAACGGGATCAGAGAAGTTCTGTTTCGCGTCTCGCCAAAGCTTTAGCAGAGCTTGACGGACTTTGGGGTATTTTAATCGGTTGGCGCTATAAATATACCAGGAGTAGCTCGCGCCACGCGGACAGCCCCGAGGTTCGTGATTGGGTAAGTCCGGGCGGGTACGTGGGTAGTCTGTTTGCTGTGTTTCCCAGGTAACCAGACCGTCTTTAACGTAAATTTTCCAGCTGCACGACCCTGTACAGTTTACCCCGTGCGTTGAACGTACAATTTTATCGTGTTGCCAGCGGCGGCGGTATCCGTCTTCCCAATCGCGATTTTCGTCGGTGGTAACACCGTGACCGCCAGCAAAGCTTTGCTCGTTGGTCTTGAAAAAGCGCATTTTATTTAAGAAATGGCTCATATCTTTACTCTCCTATCCTGCTCAATTTATGTGTGCTGCCAGGTGACACATTAATTAGGCAGGCAGCTACATTGCTCATCAAATATAGTGGCGTAGCAGTAAAGTAACTTGACGATGATCAAATTCTCAAGCCCTGTAAACTACTGAAAAATATTGGAATACCTACAAAGTGGTAGAGCATTTTACGGCGCTTTATGGCGAAATAACTGGTGTTGATAACATTCAAGCGTTATCGTCTGTTGGTAGAAAATAAGTGGGTAATTATTGTGGGTATGCGGTTCAATGAACTAAAAAGTCGCTTCAAAGGCTCGGTGATGGTTTACATCAAGGGCTCTATTATTGGCGTGATTAGTCTGGCGATTTGTACTTTGTTTGCATCGTACTGGATAGCAGAGCTGGCCGACCTGGATGCCAGAGCGATTAACCTGAGTGGCTCGCTGCGAATGGACGCGTATCAACTGGGCATGTTTGGCTTAGAGGGTCGCTCAGAGCAAGTGGGCGAGCGGATTGCACTGCTTGAGGAAAAACTCAGAAACCCCATCTTTCAAAAGTTGCAAAGCGACGCTGAGATAAATCAACTGTGGTCTGCCCTGGTTGAACACTGGCACAGCGCATTAAAACCTGAGTTGATGAATTTACCCATCGAAAATCACTCCCAGTTCAATGAGCTGGTGGCGATGCATGCAACATACGCCGATAATTTCGTCCTGGCGGTACAAATGCACGCAGAAAGTAAGATCCGCTTACTGCGCACAATACAGGTTGCCGCCTTGTTTATCACCTTGCTGTTCGGGGCATTTATTCTGCATCTGATCAGCCTGCGAGTAGAAAAGCCACTGATCGAATTAACCCATGCAGCTTATGCTATCGGCAAAGGCAACTTTACCCACCAAATGAACCTCAAGGGCGATGATGAACTGGCGCTGTTGGCAGCCACGTTTAATCATACCAGCAGTGCTATCGCGTCTATGTATGGTCAGCTTGAAAGTCGCGTTAAAGAGCAAACCCAGGAGCTTGAAGTAAACAACCAGGCACTCACCTTTTTGTTTAAAACGGCAAGGCTGTTATTAGAGTCCCAGGAAAACAAAATAGATTTACAGCACGTACTGGACGATCTTGCCCAGCTGATAGAGGTCGATGATATCGAGCTGTGTTTAATGACTGCAAGTGGCGACATACCCTATGCACAATTAAAGCCTCATACTGACAGCAATGCTCTCTGTGGGGCGAAAAACTGTGATAACTGTGATGGCAGTGGGGCATTTATTGCACTAGCGCAACCCACTGTGATGAAGTTTCCTCTGGTTTACGGTAGCAACAATTACGGCGTGATTGTCGTTCGAGGTCAAAAGCGTTTTGAGTCAGACTCATGGCAAATGCAACTGGTACAATCGGTTGCTGATCAGGTGGCCTTGTCATTGAATTTAGAAGTGCAGCACGACCAGGAACGGCGTATTGCATTGTTAAATGAACGTACCGTGATCGCACGTGAATTGCACGACTCTCTGGCTCAGGCACTGTCGTACTTAAAGATTCAGGTCACACGGTTGTCCAAAACCCAAGAAAAGCAGAAGTTTGACCTCCAACCGCCCATCATTGATGAGCTTAAAATGGGGCTGGATTCTGCCTATCGTCAGTTGCGTGAGCTACTTACTACATTTCGGCTTAAAATGGTCAGTGAGGGGCTCGAAGCAGCTCTGGAGAAAACCATCGAGCAGTTGTCAGAGCAATCAAAAATGCAATTCCACTTAAATTTTGCCATCCAACAAATTCCGCTGTCGCCAATGGAAGAGATCCATCTACTGCAAATTACCCGTGAGGCGTGTCAAAACACGGTGCATCACAGTAAGGGGAACAATGTCTGGGTCGATTTACGGGTCACTGAGGACAAGCGACTTCAGCTGGTTGTTGCCGACGATGGTGTGGGCATCGCGAGTGGATCGGAAAAACTCAATCACTATGGGATGGCCATTATGCAGGAGAGAGCCAAGCACCTGCACGGTGAGCTGTTTATTGTCCCCAGGGCTGAGAAAGGAACAGAAGTAAAGCTGCTGTTTCAACCCGCAGGTGGCAGTCAAAACTATCATTGAGCACTAAAAGAGCAACCGAGTTGAGGTGTGGTTACTTCTTTCTGAAGACTCACTACAGCTATGATTTTTCCTCTGTAGGTATAAAAAAGTGAGCTATCAGCGCATTGGGGGTAGTGTGGTTTACAGACAATTCTGAATTGAGCTAAATCAATATCCGATCAATTTGGTTCTGGCAAGGTGTCCCGAAATTGTTGTCTATCGGAGGTGATTATGACGCTCGCTCGTACTCTATTAACCATGCTCAAAAGCGTTGGAGCAAAACAAGTCTGGGGGATCCCTGGCGACTTTATACTGCCTTTTTTCCGAGAAATGGAACAGAGTCAAATCCTGCCCGTGTACTCCCTGAGTCATGAACCCAGTGTAGCGTTCGCGGCAGATGCCAGTGGGCGGCTGCACGATGGCATTGGGGTACTTGCGGTAACATACGGCGCCGGTGCGCTGAACAGTGTTAATGCCGTTGCACAGGCATACGCCGAACGCTCCCCTTTAGTAATAGTGGCGGGGGTCCCTTCGCAAAGCGAAATGGAAATGGGCTTACAGTTACACCATCAGGTTAAGTCAATCGACAGCCAGGCCCATATTTTTAAAGAGATCACGTGCGCGCAGATCCGCCTGGAAGATATCAGTCAGGCACCCAAACAAATCGCTAAGGTACTGAGCACCTGTAAAGAGCAATCGCAGCCGGTGCTGATTGAAATACCGCGTAATCTGTCAGCGGCGCCGTGTGATGCGGATAACGCAGGTTTGCTGAACATGTTACAGGCAGATTCCGAAGTGGCTTCGATAGAAAAATGTGTTCAGGATTTACAACAAGTTATTGCCAGCGCACAGCGGCCCGTTGTGTTAGTGGGAGTAGAGGTAAAACGCTATGATCTGGAAGATGTATTGTGTCAGTGGCTCAATAAACTGGCAGTCCCTTGTTTTACCACTTTAATGGGCAAAGGTATCGCGGCTGAGCAGAAAAACTCACCGGTTAAAGGTACTTATCTGGGAGACGCTGGCGACCCCCATATTGCAGCCATTGTCGAACAGTCTGATCTGGTGATTATGGTCGGAGCGATACTGTCTGACAGCAATTTTGCGATCAGCGCAGAAACCTTGTCCGGTCGCCAGGCCGTATTTATTCAACATCGCGAAGTCAATCTTGGACACTACAGTTATCATGGGATCGGGTTAACCGCCGTATTATCAAAGTTGGCGGACCTGGCTGAGTGCAAAAATTGGGACATGCACCAGCCACACCACGTCGTTGAACAACAAAGCCCAGATGTGCCCGATGGGACTATTGCCCCTATGATGATTGCCCAGACGCTCAATCGTTGCTTTGAACATTATGAACAACTGCCTGTTGCCAGCGACGTGGGCGACTGTTTGTTTGTCAGTCAGGGCATAGAGAACAGCGCGGTGGTGGCACCGGGTTACTATGCTTCAATGGGGTTTGGGGTGCCAGCCGGTTTTGGCATTCAGGCAACCACTGGCAGGCGGCCCGTTGTGTTGGTGGGAGATGGTGCGTTTCAGATGACGGGGATGGAGCTTGGACATTGTCGTCGTTATGGCTTTACGCCCATTGTTGTGGTGCTGAACAACCAGGGCTGGGAAATGATCCGCGCGTTTGCCCCTGACAGCCAGGCCGCTGATTTAGGGCTATGGCCGTTTGCAGAAATGGCGACGCTATGGGGAGGCAAAGGAATTCGGGTCTCTACACCCGATGAACTCGCAAGCGCCATGGACAATGCATTTGAAGATCCTTCGCAGTTTTATCTGATCGATGTACAAATTCCAAAAGGGTGTATGACACCCAGTCTTTCACACTTCGCTAAGGTTTTGACCAGTAAACAAAATATGGCGAGATCTTAAGCATCTACCCATTCTGGGGTAGGTCAACTGCCCCTTCTTTTGTATGGTGTGCCCGGGTGATAGCCACTATTCTGGGCATCATACGCCGAAGTATACTCACCTAAACCCAAACGGGCATGGCGAGTATACCGTGGTTTACCACCGGGTTTGTCAAGAAATTGCCAGGCCTCCCGATTTGGAAAGGCTAACATGCTGCAAGATTCGTTTAACCGAAAGTTCAACTATTTGCGTTTGTCGGTCACGGAAGTCTGTAATTTCAAATGTAATTACTGTCTGCCGGATGGCTATAAATGCGAGACTCGTCCGACTACACTGGCATTGGCGCAAACGCACACGCTACTGCGGGCATTTGCGATGGTCGGCACCAAAAAAGTGCGCTTAACCGGTGGTGAGCCAACCTTGCGCAAAGAGCTACCTGACATCGTGGCCCTGTGTAACGACACGCCGGGTATTGAGTCTGTGGCACTCACTTCAAACGGCTATCGCCTGGCTCAAAAACTGCCCAGACTGGTTGATGCGGGCCTCACCGCGCTTAACTTGAGTGCAGACAGCCTCAGCCCTTACACGTTTTCTCAAATAACGGGCAACAACAGCCTGGATGAAGTATTGCGTTGCATTGATTTGGCATTTGAGCTGGGGCTGAAAAAAGTAAAGCTAAATGCGGTGTTACTGAAGCAGTACAACGGCACTCAGTTAACGCAATTCCTTAATTTTATTAAAGACAAACCGGTCACTTTTCGCTTCATTGAGCTAATGCGAACGCTTGATAACGCCGCGTATTTTAACGCGCAGCATGTGTCCGGGCAGAGTATCCGTACCACGCTGGAAAAAAGCGGGTGGCAAATGCAACCCAAGGGGCCGGATGCCGGGCCAGCGGTGGAGTTTTGTCATCCAGACTATGCCGGTCAGGTTGGCTTAATTATGCCTTACAGTAAAGATTTCTGTGCGAGCTGTAACCGCTTGCGGGTGTCTGCTGACGGCAAACTGCACTTATGTTTGTTTGGTGACGCCAATGATGATTTAACCCCCTGGCTTGACGATGGCGATGTCACAGGTCTGGCAACCTATTTGTCCAATCGCGTTTTAACCAAATGGCAAGGGCATCAATTGCACCTTGGCAAGTCCGGCCTGACCAGGCATCTGGCGATGTTGGGAGGTTAATATGCTACTGGGTATTATTCTGGCAGGCGGTAAGTCACGCCGTATGGGGACAGATAAGGCCACGTTATGCTGGCAAGGAGATACCTTGCTATCTCATGCACAGCAACTGCTGTTGGCAGTGGGATGCGATCAGGTGCTGATCAGTCGAAATGGCCCCGGTTATGTTCAGGATGTTTATACCGGGAAAGGGCCTCTGGCCGGTATTCACGCGTGTCTTGAGCAACATGTATGCGATGAAGCAGTGGTTATTCCAATCGATATGCCGCTGTTGTCCAGTGCTTGTCTTAGCGCGCTGATCAAACAAGGTCGCACGGAGCAACATAGTTGCCATTTCGCTGACTCAGTACTGCCTTGTTATCTTTCAAATTATTCTCAGGCGCTGGCGCAGTGCCGCAACCAGCTTAGTCAGCAGCGCTTATCTGTGCGAGGGTTTCTCGGTGCCATCACTGCATCAGCTATAGAGGGTGAGCAGCCCAATAGCGAACTGACCTTAATGAACACCAATACACCCGAGCAGTGGGCGTGTGCACAACAAATCATGCAACAGGAGACAGTATGGGCCGTGTAAAATCAGAACACTTTATACCGCTGAACATTGCTATCTTAACGGTGAGCAATCGCCGCACATTAATTGATGACACGGCGGGTGACCTGTTACAGGAGCGAATTGGCAGTGCAGGACATAGTGTGGCTGACAGGCTTGTCGTGCGTGCCAACAAGTACCACATCCGCGCCGCCATCAGCAACTGGATTGTCAGTGCCGACATACAAGTGATTGTGGTCTCGGGCGGAACGGGGTTGACCGACGATGATGTGACACCCGAGGCCATCGAGGTGTTATTTGATAAAAAAGTAGAAGGATTTGGTGAGCTATTCCGTCAGTGCTCTTTGCGACAGATTGGCTATTCAACCTTGCAATCGCGTGCGACAGCGGGCCTGGCCAACAAGACCTTGATCGTTGCGCTGCCCGGCAGTCCCCGGGCCTGCGAGCTGGCTTGGGATGAAATGCTCAGCTCACAGCTGGATGCACGTCAGGGTCCGTGCAATTTTGCACCCCATCTGAAAGCAACAGATGCGGATGCGTGTACATCAAGGGAGCGCAACTAATGGGATTAACGCATATAGATCAGTACGGTCATGCCGCGATGGTGGATGTCGCCGATAAACCTGTCACCGCCAGGGAAGCCAGCGCGCAAGCCTGCGTTGAGATGAAGCCAGAGACGCTGCAATTAGTCAGTCAAAATCAGTTAAAAAAAGGCGATGTACTGGGTGTTGCACGGATTGCCGGAATACAGGCTGCAAAGAAAACGGCTGATCTGATCCCGCTGTGCCACCCGCTGGCACTCAGTAAAGTGTCTGTTGAGTTTAAGCTGGACGAAGAAAAATCACAGATATGGGTGTTTAGTTACTGCAAACTGGCAGGCCAAACCGGTGTTGAGATGGAGGCGTTGGCCGCAGCTTCCGTTGCATCGCTGACCATCATCGATATGTGTAAAGCGGTGGATCAGGATATGGTGATCTCCGGGTTGTGTGTGACACACAAGTCAGGGGGGCGACGCGGGGTATATCAACGAGTAAGTGAGGTCAGTGATCATGAATAAAATTCTGTTTTTTGCCCAGTTGCGCGAGCGACTGGAATGCGACGAACTTGACCTGGATGTCGCCGGGCTTAGCGTCGGCGAGCTGCGTCAGCAGCTGGCACAAAAAAATGAACGCTGGCAAAAGTGGTTGCTCGGCAAAGACGTGCTGGTGGCGGTTAATCAGACGCTAGTCGCCGCAGACAGTCGTATTGGCGCGGGTGATGAAGTGGCGATGTTTCCGCCGGTGACCGGAGGATAATGATGATCCGTGTACAACAAGCCGATTTTGATATGAACCAGGAGTATCAGGCACTGATCAGCGACGATTGCAGCTCTGGTGCTGTGGTGATGTTTGTTGGCCGGGTGCGGGACGTGAATCAGGGTCATCAGATAGATGAGTTGTATCTGGAGCACTACCCCGAAATGACGAACAAGTACTTATCACAGCTGGAGCAGCAAGCTCGGGCGCTCTGGCCACTTGAAAACGTGTCGATTATTCATCGCGTTGGTCCTTTGCAGTTAGAAGACAAAATTGTGCTGGTTGGCGTGTCGAGTGTTCACCGGGAAGCGGCATTCGAAGCCGCTCAATATCTGATGGATTTATTGAAAACCAATGCGCCATTTTGGAAAAAAGAAGTGATCGAAGGTGGACACAACCGCTGGGTTGAGGCGAATCACAAAGATACCATTGCCGCAGCGCAGTGGGCCTGAAGTTGAGAGGGTAGCGTGAGCAGATCTGGAGTCGGACACAGTTACACAGCGATATGCTTGGTTGTATTACTGCTGCTTTTTGTGCCTTTGACAGAGGCCAAGCCGACGCGCCTGACCCTGGCTTGCGCGGCTAATTTCAGTGCTACCATGAACAAGCTGGTCACGCTGTTTGAGCTGCAAACCAAAGAGGCCATGGATATTCGCGTATCCGTTGGGTCGTCTGGCTCACTGGCTACCCAGATCCAACACGGTGCGCCCTATGACGTGTTTTTATCTGCCGATAAGCACTATGTCGAGTTACTTACGCAAGCTGGGTTTGGTCATGACAGGGCCCCCTATGCCTTAGGGGAGCTGGTGTTGTATTCACTCGATAAATCACCCCAAGGGCTGGATCTGGCGTTGATGAATACCGCAAAAGCAACGGTTGTCATTGCCAATCCAAAGCACGCGCCGTATGGTCGCGCGGCAGAGCAAATCCTGCAACGCCACCGTTCAAAACCAAAGCGACTGGTTAA
The DNA here is from genome assembly GCF_005887095.1 of Pseudoalteromonas rubra. Taxonomy (GTDB): domain Bacteria; phylum Pseudomonadota; class Gammaproteobacteria; order Enterobacterales; family Alteromonadaceae; genus Pseudoalteromonas; species Pseudoalteromonas rubra_E. Next base: position 90,131 of record NZ_PNCI01000019.1, read on the forward strand.
AGGCAATTCTGTGTTACAGGCTTTTCAGTATGTCGAAAGTGGCCATGCTCAGTACGGCTTAATTGCCAAAAGTTTATTAAAACCGGGGTTTAAAGGGCAATGGTTCGACATTCCCGCACATTGGTATGACCCTATTGAACAGCACGCATTGCTGTTGGCCGAGCACTCGGCAGCCCGGGCTTTCTTTGAGTTTATTCAAAGCGATGATGCGCAGCAGCTGATTAAGGCATCAGGGTACAGGTGAACGTATGTCCGACACAGATTTGCAAGCAACGATCCTGACGCTACAGCTGGCAAGTGTGACCACCCTTTGTCTGCTGCTGATCTGTGTGCCGGGCGCCTATTATCTGGCGCGCAGCCGCAGTGTGGTAAAACCTTTTATAGAGACCCTGGTCACCTTGCCACTGGTGCTGCCACCAACGGTGATGGGGTATTATTTCTTAGTGCTGTTTTCTCCCAATGACGGGCTTGGGTTATGGTTACGTGACACCCTGGGCATAGAGCTGGTGTTTAGTTTTTCAGGCATCTGGCTTGCGTCGATGATTTACAGCCTCCCTTTTACGTTCAGACCACTGCAAAGTGCTTTTGAACAATTGCCGAAAGACCTGTACAACGCCGCAGCACTGTTGGGATTTTCCCCCTGCCAACAATTCAGAAAAGTGATATTGCCAGCCATTAAACCGGCTCTGTTTACGGCTGCAACGCTGAGCTTTGCTCATACCATAGGTGAGTTTGGTGCCATTCTCATGATTGGCGGTAACATTCCGGGAGAAACTCAGGTGTTGTCTTTGGCGCTGTTTGATCACGTAGAAAGTTTAGATTTTCAGGCGGCAGAACAACTGGCATTGCTGATGCTGGCGTTTTCATTTAGCGTTGTGTTTGCCTGTCAGTGGTGGCAAAAGCAAAGTGCCTATGTGGGCTACATCTCAGACGATCAGGTCAGGGGGTAACCATGCTGAACGCGATCCTAAACACGTTCAACATTACAGAGTCTGCATCAGAGCAGAGACAAGATTGCCGAAGCGCTGGCACGGTCATGATTGACGTACAGGTCAGCTCACCTGTGTCACAGCATTTCAGCTGCACGTTGCGCTGCGCTCAGGTTGGTGTCTTGTTAGCACCGAGCGGGGCGGGGAAAACCTCTCTGCTAAACGCACTGGCGGGTTTGAGCCCCGCAACGGGCTCTATTCAGGTCGATAGCAAGGGGGCTGAACAAATAGACTTACCTGCTCATCAACGGCGTATCGCCTATGTAACCCAGTCCCCGACTTTGTTTGGCCACCTCTCGATACAAGCTTTATTGAATTTGGTGTCTGCTGAGCAGACGAACGCATTCGACGTGACCTGGGCGGTTGGGTTATTGAACCTCAGCGGCGTGTTGCATTTACGCGCTCAGCAGCTGAGTGGAGGCCAGCAGCAGCGGGTGGCGCTGTTACTGGCGATGATCAAAGGCGCGCCGTTATTGCTCTTGGATGAAGTGTTGACCGGGCAGGATCACACCATGAAGCACGCTTGTATTGCCGTCATAAAAGAGTACCTGAAGCAAACAAATGCCGCTGCGCTGATGGTGTGTCATCAGATGGAAGACGCACTGGCGTTGGCCGATATGGCATGGGTGCTTAAAGACGATGGAAGTTGCAAGCACTGGCAGGCGATGCCTATTGGTGCTGGTCTGCACCTGTATCAACACCAGTTGTTGGCATCGTTTCAGGATGGTTCAAATGGAGGTGAGGGCCATGCCAGCGAGTTCTTATCTGTTGTGCAGGCGACCACATTGGCGCATCGCACATCACTTGGGCTGACCGAGTATCGGCTGAACGGGCAGGCCTGTTTCAGTGTTCATACGCCCCACACCAAGCCGGGGCAAGCTGTGTCATTGGTTCTCAAGGCAAACCGGGTTGGTCTGTCCAGGAAGGCTATGCCAGATAGCAGTTTTGTCAATCAATGGCTGGCAACCATCACCAGTACACGTGAAATCGTATGGCAGGGCGAGCAGGGTATGCTTATCGATGTTAAATTGGTGAGCAAAGACGACAGCGATGCAGCACAGTGTAATGACCTGTCCGTCTGGATAACCCGTCTGTCTTTCAATCAGCTTAAGCCCGCCGTCAACGAGCCCTGGTATCTCATCAGTAAAGCCGACGCACTGAGTGTTAACAGCCTACATTAAGTGGTTGCGTACCAAACCACGTTTAACGTTTTTACAGAGCTTAGCGAAGCGCCTGATGTCATCAAACTGGGGAACCACACCACAGTTGAGCTGGTGTTCCCAGTAGGTTAAATCAGTATCCACTAATTCCATGAGTTTTTTCGGGCAGCCGACACAGGAGGTGTTGGTACCGCAGAAGAAGGTATCCGGCTCGTAGAGCGGCAACTCTTTTTTGACTTGCTCGATGAGTAACCGCATTGCGGTTACTCTGTCGGGCTTACGGGGGCGCATTGTTACTGTACTCAGCTCAGTGCCCAGTCGAAAGGCACGTAAGTGACCAGCTCATTCTCTTGCCAGTTGGCACCGTCAGCGTCGAGGAGCAGGTATCCGCTGCTTGCAGCAAACGTACTCAGAATACCTGAGCCTTGTCCCTGTAAGGGCTTAACTCGAGTACCTGACGGGCTGTGTTCAAGGGATGCTCGGATAAACTCCAGTCGCCCGGGTCTTTTTGAGATAGGAGAGGCGAGCGGCAGTCGCTGCGATAGTGCGGGGGTCACTTGTTCTCCTGCTAACTTCCGCAGCGCCGGGAGCGCCAGTTGATGCAGTGTGACCACACTTGAGACCGGGTTTCCAGGTAAGCCAAAAAAGCGTTTGTGGTGGCCTTGTTGGTTACAGGTGTGAAAATGCCCATACGCAAACGGTTTACCCGGTTTGATGGCCACTTTCCAAAACTGCATATTACCCAACTCATCCAGCACTGTTTTGGTGTGATCGGCGTCACCAACAGACACACCGCCTGAAGATACCACTACATCTGCCTGTGCAAGTGCCTGATTAAAGGTACTGGACAGTGCGTCAGGGCAATCAGGGACAATACCAAAGTCCAGCACTTCAAAAGCCAGGTTCTCAAGCATAGCGCGGGTGGTGTAGCGGTTGGTATCGTAGATTTCACTGGCTTGTTTATCGTTACCAGGCTCACACAGCTCGTCTCCCGTTGATAAAACGGCCACTTTTAAGGGCTGGAAAACAGATACAGATCCTACGCCGATAGACGCGAGCAAGCCAATATCCGTGGCCGTTAACCTGTGCCCATGGGCAAAGAGCGCAGTATTGGCGGCAATATCCTCGCCGCGTTTACGTAAGTTCTGCTGAGGTTTCGGTGCAGTTGTGAAGTGGATATGTGTTTTATCTTCAATTTGCTCTGCGACTGCCTGTTCCTGCATGACGATGGTGTCAAAACCCTCTGGCACGGGGGCGCCGGTCATAATGCGAATACAGCTGCCCGGTTGCCAGGTGCCGGTAAACGGGTGACCCGCCAACGCCGTGCCGATAAGTTCAAACTCGCTAAACTGCCCCAGGTCCTGATATTGAATAGCGTATCCGTCCATGGCCGAGTTGTCATAACCCGGCACATCAAACGGCGCGATAATATCTGCAGCCAGGATCCGCTGCCTTGCACTGTGTAACGGGCGTGTCTCGCTACCAACAAAGGTTGAGGCATCCTCTTCTAGTGCCGCTAGTGCCGCTTCAAAAGAGAGGAAAGTGGGTTTGGGATCAGTCATGGCTAGGCTCCTTTTTGTTGGTTTATCATCCATACTGCGGCTTCTACACGCGAACGCAGGCTTAGCTTTTTCAGCAAATGCTTGACGTGTACCTTCACCGTACCGTCTGAAATATCCAGTTCTCTGGCGATGAGTTTATTCGACAGCCCCTTGGCAATCAGCTTGAGTATTTCAAATTCCCGACTGGTTAAAGAGTTCAGAATGTTGGCTTTCTGAGAGACATCTGGCTTGCGAATAGCCTGCGCCAGTACACCGGTCAGCTTTTCACTGAGTACCATTTTACCCAGTGCGGCTTGTTTGATTTTTTCGAGAATGTCTTCCGGGTCCATGTCTTTGAGCAAGTAGCCGTCTGCGCCGTAACTGATCGCAGTCAGGACATCTTCATCGTTGTCTGACACCGTTAACATAATGATCCTCGATGTCACGTCATTGGCACGCATGGCCTTGAGTGTTTCCAGACCATCCATGCCCTGCATGTTCAGATCCAGGATGATCAAATCCGGGTCGCTATCAATGGCGATTTCTAAGCCTTCTTTGCCATTGGCTGCTTCGCCAATCACCGTTAGCTCATCTTCTAACTCGATTAACTGCTGTAAACCTTTGCGCAGTAAGGGGTGGTCATCCACAAGTAGTATTGTGCTAACTAGCTCACTCATAAGTTACTCTTACTCTATAAAGACGGTCAAAATCACGTGTTTATAATAGTAACTTGGATTAACAAGGCATTCATTACAAACATCGGGTGCTACTCCAAAAGACCTTTTAACCACTCTTTAAAAGTCATAAAAATTAGATGGTTACATGTTTTTATACCTAAAAGTGGGTATGTCCTGCTATTCCCTCATTGTTGCTTATTACCCATCAATGTGAATTGTCTGTCCTCTTTTTTATGCACATAGTGAGGGTAATTCGATTGTAAGGAGCGGCACTATGGCTGATCTACAAAAATGGGAACCCGAAAACGAGGCCTTTTGGGAATCTCAGGGTAAAAAAATTGCACAGCGCAACTTGTGGATATCCATCCCAAGTCTGTTGTGTGGCTTTGCTGTATGGCTCTACTGGGGCATTTTAACGGTACAAATGATGAACGCGGGATTTAACTTTTCCGCACAAGAGCTATTTACACTAACGGCGATTGCGGGCTTGTCCGGTGCGACTTTACGGATCCCCAGTAGCTTCTTTATTCGTTTCTGTGGTGGCAGAAATACCATCTTCTTCACAACCTCTTTGTTGATTATTCCGGCCTTCTTTACTGGTATGGCACTGCAAGACCCCACCACGCCGTTGTGGCAATATCAGTTGTTGGCGTTGCTCTCTGGATTTGGTGGCGGTAATTTCGCATCGTCGATGTCCAATATCAGCTTCTTCTTTCCCAAGAAGCAGCAAGGTCTGGCACTGGGACTCAATGCGGGGTTAGGTAACTTTGGCGTGACGACCATGCAGATACTGATCCCACTGTTTATGACCTACGGTGTGTTTGGCGCACTCGGGGGCGATCCGGTGACGCTGGTCAGCCCTTCAGGTAGTTTGATCGGGAAAATTCCAGCGGGTTCAGAAACCTGGATCCAAAATGGCGGATTCCTGTGGTTACTGCTGTTGGTGCCTCTATTCTTAGCCACCTGGTTTGGCATGAATAATATCCGCACGCCAGAAGTATCGCCAAATCTCGGCAGTCCATTGGGCGCGTTTGCGATGATTTCTGTGATGCTGACCATTGGTCTGGCAACAGCTGCGGCGGGGTTATGGTTAATGCTGCCCGAATCGGCTAATGGTTCTGGGTTTGGGGTACCAAAAGAGCTGGTGTTGGTGTTGGTGGTTGCGACGACTGTGTTCTTGCTCAAGATGTTACCTGGCGCGATTGGTGAAAGCCTGTCTAAGCAGTATCAGATTTTCAACAACAAACACACCTGGGTGATGAGTGTCATCTACACCATGACATTCGGCTCTTTCATAGGGTTTGCGGCAGCATTCCCACTGGCAATTAAAGTTATTTTTGGCTTCCAGCACGTGATGGTTGATGGTGTGATGACCCACGATACGGTGAATCCGAATGGTCCAAGTGCCCTTATGTATGCCTGGATGGCCCCTTTCATCGGAGCGCTTATTCGTCCGCTTGGCGGCTGGATTGCTGACAGGTTGGGTGGCGCGTTAGTAACACAGATTTGTTCTGTGGTCATGGTAGGTTCTTCACTGGGGGCGGCCTACTATATGCAAACAGCTTATCAGTCTGCGACGCCAGAAGAGTTCTTTGTACCTTTCTTTGTACTGTTTTTAATCCTGTTTGCTGCCACTGGTATTGGCAATGGTTCAACATTCCGCACCATCGCTATGGTGTTTCCAAAAGAGCAAGCGGGTCCGGTACTGGGCTGGACATCGGCAGTGGCAGCTTACGGTGCTTTCTATATTCCTATGGTCTTTGGCCAGCAGATTAAAGCCACCACACCAGAAGTGGCCCTGATTGGGTTTGCGGTGTTCTACGGAGTATGCGTATTCATTAACTGGTGGTTTTATTTGAGAAAGGACGGTGAGTTCTACAACCCATAATCATCTCCACTATAGCAAGAGCCATTAACATCAGGTTGTGGCTCTTTTTCCAATTTTGCAGGGTAAAATAAATGAGCAAGTTTCAAGAGTTACTAACCATGTCACGTTATCAGCCAGAGCCCGTTAAGCTTCTGATGCTGTTTACCAAAGCCAATGTTGAAAGTGCATCGAACGATGTGAACAAAGGGTTTATTGAGCCAGTTATGTGCGTTGATAAACTCCCGAACGAATTAAGCGACTATGAGGCCTTGTGCAAAGAGGCGGATGTTATAAACCCTGATTGGGATTTGGTTTTTCTGACCAGTATAAATGCAGATGTTGACAGCAGTATTATCGACAAGAGTATGAAATCTATGGTCAGTGACGTCCAAACGGGTAAAAATACCTCAATGTATGTTGTACTCGACCGTCAGGACAATCTCGTTGAGCTGGTAGGTAGTTAAGCGCTCACGCAGGTTAATTCGTAATCTGAAGCGCGATTGTGTAGATAAAGTAAAGGCAGCAAATACTGCCTTTCTTGCATTGAAATTTCGATAGCCAACCGACCCAGGTTTTGCGTGGTTAAAGCTTTGACTGACTGAACAGATAAATCACTAAAATTAACGTGATAAACCAAAAGCCACTGACCAGTTTCCAGAACACCAGACTGCTGGCTTCTTTGGGCTCAGGTTCTGGCTTGAGGAATAGGGGGTTGGGTTTGGTGAGATCCTCTAATAGCGCATCTATGGTTTGATATCGCGTTGTCAGATCAAAGCTCACACCTTTTTGCAGTGCTTTATCAAACCACACGGGAATAACCGGGTTGTATTTGGTCGCGCTCTGGTAGCGCAATTTGTCATAGTCAAACATGGAAGTACAGGTTTCAACTTTGTCGCCATAAGGCAGATGCCCGGTAAATAGTTCATAGCAAATGGTTGCGAGGCTATATACATCTCCCTGAATGGCCGAATTTTTGCCAACCAGATAGTTTGGGTCGGAGTAACTGGCGGTGCCCAGCGCGCCAATGTGTTCAATAGGGCGGTACAGTTCAGCGACACCGGCCACAAACACCGAGCCAAAGTCCACCAACTTAACTGACCCATCTTTCATTATCATGATGTTGCCGGGCTTTAGGTCCTGATGAATTGCATCGTTGTCGTGAAATGCCTGGAGCCCTTTAGCAATGTCTTTAACGATTGCGATGGCGTGTTTTGGCTTCAAAGGGGTATTTTTTGCGAGCCAGTGGTCGAGGCTCAGACCCTCGAGATGCTCCATCAGGTAGTAGAGCGCGGTTCTTGGGCGGTTGTGCTGGATGATCTTAACTACGTAGGGTGAATCTATGCGGCTACCAATCCATTTCTCTTTGAGGAAACGGTCAATGTAGTGTACGTCGTCTTCAAAGTTCATGGAAGGTGTTTTCATCGCATAGTGCTGACCACTCTTTTCATCTTCTACCAGATACAACTGGCTTCTGGGAGAAGCAAAGATCTCTTCGATGACCCGATACCCATCCAATTTCATGCCCGCTTCCAGAGGCGGGGGAAACGGCAAACGGGTTAAGTCTGCGTTGAACTCATTGTCGTCTTGATGGGGCAGGGACTTCACCCTTAATACCACGCAACTGATGTTGTCATCACTGCCATTGGTCTGAGCTTGTGCACACAGCGAAGATGCGATATCGCTGGCGGGTACTGAGGAGGACAAGGCTCTTATCAGCGCTGCGGTCGGGATAAAGTCGTGCACGCCATCCGTGGTTAACAGGTAACAATCTCCCTCCTTGAGCTCGAAATTGCTGTAGTCAATGTGAATGTTGTTGTCCATACCAAGGGCGCGTGACAGGAAGGACTTACCCTGACCTAAGTGGGTTACGTGGTCAGCGGTGAGTTGCTCAAAGGAGTCTGAGCGCAGCCGGAATACCCGGCTGTCGCCAACGTGAAATAAATGGCCGTGAACACCTTTTAAGAGCAGGCAGCTTAAAGTGGTCAAGTAGCCTTTATTATCCTGCTTAAACTGATGGCTTTTACGGTATAGCCTGAGGTTTATTGCTGACAGGACTTGCTCACCACAACGGCTCACGGACCAGGTATCCGGGGTCTTAAAGTATTCTGATAAAAAGCGCGTCACAGCAGTTTCACTGGCTTCTTTGCCCGCTTCTGCTGAACTCACGCCATCGGCAATGCAAAATGCTAGCCCTTTGACTTTGCTTAGGTAACTATCTTGTGGGATCAGGAAACCCGCGGCGTCTTCGTTGATGTCTTTGATACCCGCAGTGGTTTTTACCCCAACCTGAACCCTGATGTTTTGCATTTATCTCACACTTTAACCCTGTCTTAATGTGAAAATAGTGCAAGAAAAGCACGCTGTAGTTCAACCTAAAATAGGTCTGGTTGGGGTAAAAATGACAGCCTCTATGACTAAATGGTACCAAGCATACCTATTATTGGGTATGTGGCGTGCTTTATATCTATGTGAAAATAAACGCATCTTTTGCTGATGGGGTATTAGCGCCGGGCATGTTGAGGCATTGGGGGTAGAAGTCCACTACCTCTCAACAACTTAGGTAGAATATACACCATACTATTGTTACTCAGAACCTGGCTAAATTATTGGGGTGGTTTGCTATATGTCAGAAAAAATTGCAAAACGCGCATTGCTACTCGCTACCCTCGCATTCGCAGCAAATTTTTCCGTTTGGACACTGTATGCTGCTTTGGTTATTCCTATCACCACACAATGGGAGTTGGGTGTACTTGAGGTAACGGCACTGTTGTCTGCCCCGATGCTGACGGGGGCACTCTCCCGTATTCCCGCGGGTATTGCCGCCGACCAAGGCTCCCCAAAAAAACTGTTTGTGATTCAAATGCTGATTTGCCTGCCGCCACTGGCGCTGTTGTATCTGGCAGATACCTACATGGCGTTACTCCTGATTGGCTTGTGGCTTGGTCTGAGCGGCAGTTCTTTTACGCTGGGTAATCGTTATGTCAATGACTTCTTTCCCCGAGACCAGCAGGGCACTGCGATGGGGGTATTTGGTGTGGGCAATGCCGGGGCCGCGATTACCTTGGTGTTTGTGCCCTTTTTGATGCAGTTGGTCGGCTGGCACTATGTTGGATTGGTTTATTCCGCTGGGCTGTTGCTTGTAGCATTGGCGTTTTTGTTTTTTGCACCACAGCGACCAGCCAGTGAAAATCGACCAGAACCGTGCAATGAACCCTGGTATACCCTGTTAAAGCAAGCCCGGATATGGCGACTTGGCCTGTACTATTACTTTGTATTTGGATCGTTTCTTGCTCTGCTGCTGTGGCTGCCTTATTACTATACCGAGGCCTACCAACTACCGCTCTCTCAGGCCATGGCTTTTACCTTGTTTTTTGTTGCCACTTCGTCTGTGGTTCGGGCCTTGGGAGGGTGGTTTGCAGACAAATACGGTGGTCGAAGCGTGAACTGGAGTGTGTTCTGGGTGTGTCTGGTATGCCTGTTTTTCCTGAGTTACCCACCCACCACGATGACTATTCATGGCGTTGAGCAGGATGTGTATATTCAGATTGCCATTAACGTGTGGTTTTTCTCCGTTTTGTTATTTGTGATTGGTATAGCGCAAGGTTTTGGCCGCGCAAGCGTGTTTAAAATGATCCATGAATACTATCCGAACGATATGGGCAGAGTTGGTGGAATTGTTTCCGCAATTGGCGCAATGGGTGGCTTTACGTTGCCCGTTCTGTTTGGTGCTGCGGTAGAAGTGTTAGGTTTCTACAGTGCCAGCTTTATGTTGCTGTACGGGGTACTGGCTGTCTGCATGATGGCAATGTACTTTGCAATCCGGGCAGAGCGTTACAGTCGCAGGCTGAAAGAAGCTGCGAGCTATAATTTTTTGGAAGATGATGACTTATGATGCAGATACTCGATACCCAAAAAGAGGAGCAGATCCCGCCAGTGCTCCGCTTGGCCTTTAGACCTTTTTTCCTGTTAGGCGGTTTTTTCAGTTGTTTGGCGTTAATTGTATGGGGTAGTGTTTTAAGCGGTACCTTACAATTTACGCCGTATGGTCATGTCCTTTTCTGGCACAGCCACGAGATGCTATTTGGTTTTGTTAGTGCGATCGTTGTGGGGTTTTTATTAACGGCTGTGCAAAACTGGACGGGTATACCCAGCATCAGAGGCAGCAGGTTGGCCGTTCTTACGGGATTGTGGCTGGCAGCCAGGATCCTGATGTTGTTTTCTTCGGTACCCCCATGGCTTGTTATTTCTGTGGACTTACTGTTTTTACCCTTAGCAGGGTACTGGCTAGCTAAACCCATTATTGCAATCGGACAGATGCGCAATTTGTTTTTTGTGCCGATACTGGTTTTTCTGAGTGCAACTAATCTGCTCATGCATATGGGAGTTGTACTTAATTTGCCCAGCTTATATCAACATGGTTATATTTCAGCTATCTGGCTTATTACGCTGTTGATGAGTATTTTGGGTGGCCGCGTGATCCCGTTTTTCACGGCCAACGGAACCAAAACTAAAAAAGTCACGCCAATCCGCTGGCTGGAGTATCTGGCTTTGGGCACAACATGGGGCATATTCGCCTTGTATATCACGGGACTAAATCATTATTTGCCCGAGCAATTTCTGGTCGGGTTCATGCTGCTATGTGCGCTAGCCCATGTGATTCGTGTGCTGAGGTGGAAATTCAGGCTAACGCTGAAAGTCCCATTGTTGTGGAGCCTGCACGTGGCATACTGGTTTATCCCCATTGGGATTGCTTTGATAGGTATTTCCTATCTATCCGACATGTTGACGTTGTCGACGGCTTTTCATGCGTTAACGGTTGGTGCAATGGGGAGTATGATCCTGAGCATGATGTCGCGAGTAAGCCTCGGTCACACCGGACGAAAACTGGTGGTCAGGCATTTGGTGGTGGTGGCATTTGGTGCCGTGTTTGTGTCGGCCCTGATCCGGGTGTTTGGGAGCTTGTTCTTTGCCAGTTTTAGTTTTTCATCGATTCTTGTTTCGATAGTGGCCTGGTGTATTGCCTATGGTCTGTTCACTCTGGTGTATTATCCGGTGCTGACGCAACCAAGGGCGGATGGTCGCCCAGGCTAATCCTCATTGCTACTTCCTGTGGTAACCCGAAAGGGTTACCAACTACCTCTTTTGCGCGCATAAATCACTTAAGGCTGTTGATGTGGATCAAGCTCCAATTCCATGTGGTGCCTATGCTTTAAAACACAGTTCAACTTGGAATGTGTTGCAATGAAAAATACTCCCTTACCTTGCATTATGAGCTGCTCTGGTTGTTGTCACGGCGGAGCGCTGTCTGACGATATCGCGATTATCCTGCAGCAACAAGGCAAAGTTGAGCGGGTAGCGGTGGCGGCCATTGCGGCTGGGTCGCCTCAGCATCTGAAAAAGATTAAACAAAGCGGCCAGCTCATCGCCATAGATGGCTGCGCATTACAGTGTATCAAGCGCTGTTTAACCGCTTGCGGTATTGACGGGGTAATCCATTTCGACATTGCCAAAATTGTCAGAGAACTACCGGACAAAGCAAAAAGAAGCACCTTACAAACTGAGCTTCAGGTTGCATCATACGTCTGTCGAGAGCTGGCGCTGCGATTACCGGGTGGTCAACCGCCTCAACCAGAGTCGGCGGACTCCAACATTATTGCACTGTTCCCGTGTGCGAAGGGTTAGTGAGTGCCTGAGCAGGTTGGACAGTCTGCGCGCTTGGGGATGTCAAACGCCCTGAATTGCATAGACTGGGCATCATATAAGGTTAGTTTGACCGTGTCTGGGGCTAATTTTAACAAGCTCTTGAGGGCTTCGGTTGCCTGCAAAGTACCTATGGTACCGACGACCGGTGACAGGACACCCGCTTCCATACAGCTCAGAGACTGCTCGCCAAATAAACTGGCGACACACGCATAGCAGGGGTCTTTGGTACGCATGGGAAAGTGGATCACCTGACCTTCCAGGCGTATTGCAGACCCAGAAATCAACGGTGTGTGATAACGCCAGCACAGGTCATTTAACAACAAGCGTGTTTGCAGGTTGTCGCTGCAATCTACGACCACATCGGCCTGTTTTATCGTTTCACTGTGGACTTCACTCAGGGCTGTTTCAAAGATATTGACCCGGATGGACGAATTGATTCTGTTGAGCGATTCAGCGGCCGATTGTGCTTTGTTTTTCCCTACATTGTGCTCGCAATGCAGGATCTGGCGTTGCAGGTTGGTGATGTCGACCTGATCATGGTCAAACACGGTGAGTGTACCGACGCCTGACGCTGCAAGATAAGGTAAAACGGCGCAGCCCAAACCTCCGGCACCCACCACCACAATATGGCTTTGTAAAAATGCTTCTTGCCCGTCCTCCTGCACCAGGGGCAGTAAAATGTGCCGACAGTAGCGCATTGTATTTGTATCATCTAACTTCATGCTGCTTTCACCTTGTTGTGTTCAGGCCACGTATTAACTAAAGACTACAGCAAATTGGGAAGTGTTGTTATACCCACAAAGAGAGGGGTAAGTGCAGAGTGGGTAACGCAAATCAGGCTTTGATATAAATCAAATTAGGAGGCAGATCATGGCATTAGGCTACGTACAACATCACTACTGCGTAGCAAGGTATTAAAGTATGAAAACACAACTTTCTGTAATTGCCACATTGCTCTTATCCGGTCTGAGCATTTCGGTTCAGGCATCTGTTCACGACGGTATCGACAACATGCTATCAGAAGGCAAGGCCAGTGGCTTGCTGAGATATAGATATGAAAATGTCGATCAACAAGGCGTTGACGAAAAAGCACACGCCTCTACATTGTTAACACGACTGAATTACACCAGCGGGACATTGCGCGGTGTCCGGGCGTTGTTGGAAGTCGATAATGTCACCCGTATCGGCAGCGACAACTACAACAGCACAGTCAACGGGATTAAGGACCGCCCGGTGGTGGCTGACCCAACTGGCACAGAAGTCAATCAGGCCAATTTGCAACTCAATCAGGGCAAGTTGGCGTTTACCCTGGGCAGGCAGCGGATCAATCTGGATGACCAACGCTTTATTGGAGGTGTGGCATGGCGACAAAACGAACAAACGTTTGACGGATATCGCGCGCGCTATAAGGCCAGCGACGCTCTGACGTTTGATTATGGCTATGTGTACAACGTGAATCGTATTTTTGGCGAAAAAAGTGCCAAGAGCGATTTACCCGGCAGGCTCCATCTGGGCAATGTCGCTTATCAGGTCAGTCCCGCGTTCTCGGTATCGGGTTTTGCTTACCTGTTAGACTTTGAGCACAATACGGCCATTTCAACGCGCACACTGGGTGTGCGGGTTGCGGGCAAAGCCTTTGATAACGTGAAGTACACATTGAGTTATGCCCAGCAACAGGACTATGGTGACAATCCAACGGATTTCAGCACCGACTATTTTCTGGCTCAGGTAAAAGGTAAGTTCAAAAAACTTGGCTGGACGATTGGCTATGAGTCACTGGGATCGGACAATGGTGTTGGCTTTAGTACGCCACTGGCCACGGCACACAAGTTTCAGGGCTTTGCCGATAAGTTTCTGGGCACCCCACCCAATGGTGTGGCAGACTGGTATGTTGGCGTCAATGGCATGGTATCTGGTGTAAAGCTGGGCGTGACTTACCACAAGTTTGACAGCGTGGAAAACAGCATTGATTACGGCAGTGAAATCGATTTTACGGCGGCGTATAAGGTCACAGAGAAATGCAAGTTGTTGCTCAAATACGCCATGTACGATGCAGAGGCATTGGCCTCCGACACAGACAAGTTGTGGTTGATGTTGGCACATAAATTCTGAATGCGCTGACACCATTACTATAAGATTCCCTGCAATATGTTGAGCCTCTTCGGAGGCTTTTTTTGTTTTTCGTTAGTTCCTGATTGCACTGAGTATCACTATTGATATCAAGGTGGTGGGTTGGGGTAGTCCGTATATATCTTAATAGGTAGTCAGCTGCGTATTTCCGCATGCTGCCACTTTATGACCAAAAATCCAAATAGGTAGGGGCGTTATTACGCGCATTTTACGGCCGGGAATTACTTGATTTACGTCAATTATTTTTGTGCAGATCGAGCCAGAATGGCTTGGAATCTACCGTATTGGAGAGAATTATGGCCAGTGAAAAATTTAATGTGTTTTCCATGAAGGGGAAAATGAAAGTTCTGCACTTAAGCTGGATTGCATTTTTTATTACCTTCTTAGTGTGGTTTAACTTTGCCCCTCTGTTGCAGGCCGTAAAGACGACCCTTGGACTCACTACCGAACAAATCAAGACACTTCTGATACTCAACGTTGCGTTAACTATCCCTGCGCGCGTTATTATTGGCATGCTCACGGACAAATACGGCCCGCGCATTGTCTACTCCAGCCTGCTTGTATTATGCTCTGTACCCTGTTTTATGTTTGCCTTTGCCGATAGCTTTTTACAGGCAGCGATTGCCCGTTTCTTACTGGGCTTTATTGGTGCCGGTTTTGTGATTGGTATCCGTATGGTTTCTGAGTGGTTCCCACACAACGAACTAGGCACCGCTGAGGGCATATACGGCGGCTGGGGTAACTTTGGTTCTGCGGCAGCTGCTTTTACTCTGCCAACGGTGGCATTGCTCTTTGGTGGTGACGATGGCTGGCGTTATGCCATTGGAATAACCGGGGTGATGGGCCTGGTTTATGGTTTTATTTACTACGCCAGTGTGACCAATACACCAAAAGGCTCGACCTATTTTAGGCCTAAAAACCTGGGGGCGATGGAAGTCACGTCAAAGGGCGATTTCTTTTTACTCTTGCTAATGAAAATACCTATGTATGCAGCCCTTGCACTGTTGGCCTGGAAACTGTCTCCCAATGGCGTAAACATGCTGGATGCAACTGTCGTCAATGCGACCTATGTTGCGTTGTGTCTGCTGTATCTGTTTGAAGTGAAAAAGGTGTGGTCGGTCAACAAAGGCGTATTTGAAAAAGAAGTCCCCGAGTTACACCGTTATAGCTTTAAGCAGGTCGCGGTACTGGATATTTTGTATTTTACCAATTTTGGCTCTGAGCTTGCTGTTGTGTCTATGTTGCCGCTGTTCTTTGCTGAGACCTTCTCGCTGGACCCGGTTATGGCCGGTATGGTTGCAGGTGCCTATGCATTTATGAACTTAATGTCTCGCCCCGCAGGTGGCTGGATTTCAGATAAATTTGGCCGTAAAACAACCTTGCTGATTTTAACCGCTGGCCTGGCAATGGGATATTTCTTAATGGGCATGGTGGATGCGCAATGGCCATTATGGCTGGCAGTTGCCACAGCAATGGCGTGTTCTTTCTTTGTCCAGTCTGGCGAAGGCGCTGTGTTTGCTGTGGTACCGCTGATCAAACGTCGCCTAACTGGTCAGATCGCGGGTATGACGGGAGCTTATGGCAATGTGGGCGCGGTGACCTTTCTGACCGTTCTGTCTTTTGTTGACTATGCAACCTTCTTCTACGTTATTGCAGGTACTGCCATGATTGGATTTGTAACCTTGTTCTTTATGGATGAACCCAGAGGACAAATTGCAGAAGTGCGTGAAGACGGTACCGTTGAACTGATAGATGTATCACACAAAAAAGTTTAGCAATCTCCAGAACCAAAAAGCCAGTGCAAATGCACTGGCTTTTTTATGGGTAATGATTATACAGATTAAGATTTTGGCCTGAATACCTGGATTACAGCATCATCGCATGTCAGGTAAGGACCTTCCAGCAGGTCAATACAGTAGGGCACTGCGGGGAATACTGCATCCAGACACTGTTTGATGGCCTTTGGTTTGCCCGGCAAATTGATGATCAGTGCCTGATTGCGAATGCCGGCAGTCTGACGTGATAAAATCGCAGTAGGTACATATTTCAAGCTTTCCTGGCGCATCAGTTCGCCAAAGCCGGGCATCATCTTGTCACAGACCGCTTCCGTCGCTTCGGGTGTAACGTCGCGCTTTGCTGGGCCTGTACCGCCGGTGGTGATGATTAATGCGCAGCCTTCGTCATCGCTCAGTGTACGCAAAGCCTGCTCAATCAGTGGTTGTTCGTCTTCAACAAGCATACGCACAGCCTGCCACGGCGAAGAAAGATAGGCCGTGAGTGTGTCAATAATAGCGGGTCCGGAGAGATCCTCGTACTGACCTCTGCTCGCACGGTCGCTTACCGTTAAAATACCAATTTTAGCTGTCATAGCCGCCCTTTAATATTCGTAAAAAAGCCAGTCTAGCAAAGAATATACAGTATGAAACTCCTCCAAAGTAGGTAGAAGCACCCACACAGCACACCCTTGCGCATGCACCTTTTTTGTTACCACTAAAGTGCCTTTTTTAACCGTGAGTAAGCTTGATTCAGATCAAGCGGGAGACTGGTCGGAATACAGTGAAATGCTATATATTGTGTTTTAATTATAAAAATTAACTATATATGGTGTTTTGTGAATGTGTTTGAGCCGCAGATCTGTTTTCAGGAAGTGCCCAATGAGATAGCGTTGGGCTTTTTGTGTACCGGGTGCCAGATAGGTTGCCGGGGGTGTCACAGCCCACAGGTGTGGGATGCACAAAACGGCACGCCACTCACGGTTGCACGCTTTACCGGGCTGTTACACAAATACAGTGGGCTTATCACCTGTGTGGTGTTCTTTGGTGGTGAGTGGCAGGCACCGCTGTTGATCAAATTACTGCAACTTGCCAGACACGCTGGCCTGAAAACCTGCCTTTATACCGGGCTGCAGGCAGTGCCTGCGCCATTGCGAGCAGAGCTCACTTACCTGAAAACCGGCCCGTACATCCAGGCTTTAGGTGGCCTGGACAAGCCAAATACAAACCAACGTTTTATCGACGTGGCCTCCGGCCAGATCCTTAATGCACACTTTTCCAGGGAGTAATCTATGTCTGAGCTGACCCAGCATCAACTCGAAGAAAAACGCCGTTTTATAGGCAACTACTGTGCGGCGCACAATGCCGCCGACGGCTCCACCATGGACGCCAACGCCAATGTGACGCTCAAAAACATCGCCACCTTAGAATCTGAACTAATGAAAGACTATTTTATTCAGGTTAACCGGGCGCAGGTGGCGGCAAAAATCACAGAGCTATACGGCGATGCACTGGCACAGGAATATCTGCGTCAGATCATCGAACACGAGATATATGTGCACGATGAAACCAGCCTGAAACCCTATTGCACGTCTGTTACTATGTACCCTTTTTTACTGGACGGGCTAACCCGCCTCGGCGGTGAGTCGGAGGCGCCGCAGCACCTGGAGTCATTCTGCGGTAGCTTTGTCAATCTGGTGTTTGCCATCAGTGCGCAATTTGCCGGTGCAGTTGCGACGGTCGAATTTTTGATCTACTTCGATTATTTTGCACGTAAAGATTACGGTGACGACTACCTATCAACACATAGCAAAAAGGTTGAAAACCACCTGCAACACGTGGTGTATGCGTTAAATCAGCCCGCCGCCGCACGGGGGTATCAAAGCGTATTTTGGAATATCTCTTTGTATGATCAGCCCTATTTTGAGGCCATGTTTGGTCACTTTGTGTTTCCTGATATGACCTCGCCGGGCTGGTCGTCGGTTAAAGCACTGCAACACTTTTTTCTTGACTGGTTTAACGCCGAGCGCAACAAAGCCATTTTAACATTTCCGGTGGTAACTGCCGCCATGTTGGTAAAAGCGGGCGAGCCAGTGGATACGGGATTTGCCAGTATGTGTGCTAAAAACCTCAGCGAAGGTGGGGCATTCTTTGTGTATCAGTCTGAGCATGCCGACTCGCTGGCGTCCTGCTGCCGGCTTCGTAATGAAATCAGCGATCACAGCTTTTCTTACAGTCTGGGAGCGGGTGGGGTGGCGACAGGCTCGGTGAATGTCATCACACTGAATATGAACCGATTGGTGCAGGACGGCCGGGATCTCGCCACTGAAGTCAATAAAATACACCAATATCAGATAGCCTACCGCCAGTTGATGGAGGAGTATCAGGCCGCAGGATTGCTACCAGTGTACGATGCGGGCTTTATCTCTTTTGACAAGCAATTCCTGACCATTGGCATTAACGGACTGGTAGAAGCGGCCGAGTACCTCGGCATTGAGGTTGGTACTAATGAGCAGTACAACGCGTGGGTGCAGTCGCAACTCAAAGTGATTTATCAGTTAAACCGGACGGCGTCTGAAGAAACCGGGTATTTGTTCAATACCGAATTTGTACCCGCCGAAAACCTGGGTGTGAAGAATGCAAAATGGGATGCAAAAGATGGCTATGTTGTGCCGCGAGACTGCTACAACAGCTATTTTTACCGGGTAGAAGACGATACCCTCAATCATCTGGACAAGTTTATTTTGCACGGTAAGGCGCTGACCCAGTATCTGGATGGTGGCTCAGCATTGCATCTGAATCTACAAGAGCATTTAGACGAGCAGCAATACCTGCACCTGTTCGGGGTAGCTGCCAAAACCGGCTGCAACTATTTCTGTATTAATGTTAAAACCACCATCTGCAATGTCTGCGGACATATTGAAAAATCCACCCGAATGCACTGCACAGCCTGCGGTTCCATTGATGTTGATTTTGCTACCCGCGTGATAGGGTACTTAAAGCGTATTTCGGCTTTCAGCCAAGGCCGTAGAGTAGAGCATGAGTTCAGACATTATCATAAGCAACAGGTTAAACGGCAACACAGTACAAGCAACGCCAGATAGCCAGTGAAAATAAAAAGAGCAGGCCGTAGGTAAACTTCGGCCTTTGTGCTGGAACGACTTTATGCGCGCTTAACTGGGTGGTTGAAACAAAATATCGTTCTCGAGGTGGATATGTGCTTTCAAATCAAAATAGAGAGCCTGTAAATCAGTATACAGTTTAGCCCAGCTGTTGCTGGCATCGGCAGGTGGTGCAAATTCATTAGTTAATTCCCTGAGGTATTCCAGCGATTTGGCATGATCAACATGCTCGGCTTCCATGACTGAGATAGGCCCACTCGGATAGATCCCTTTTTCCATCATTGGAAACAGGATCACTTCTTCTTTCATCATATGTTCTTCAAGATCAAACTGCATCCGAGTTAGCTGGGCTTCTAATTCGTGCGGAAAATTGGCGTGGTGGTCATGAGCTGTCGCCACTTTTTGCGTAAGCCGGATAGCGTCTGAGAATTGAACACGGTGCTTTTCGTGATAATTCTCAATAATATGGGCTATCAGCTCGTTGGCACTGACTTGTCGCCATCGCTCATAGCCACTGTCAGGGCCGGTACGCAAAAGAAACTCCAGCCGTTCAGTGACTTCGAACAACTTCAGTTTGCCGTTTAAGACGGCATCCTGCAGAGGCTGTTTTTTTTCCGTCTTATAATTAATTTGATAAGTCTCAAATAACTCTGATGCGCCAGGTACGTTAACAGCGAGATCCTGAACTGAACGTTGTACTAGATTCATCATCTGCTCCTTTTTCAGAATTGTAGTGTGATTCTAGAGCAATCTGCGGTATTTGATATTCCCATTAAGGGGTAGGTGTAAATTGAATTGACAGAATCATTTATCCTGGTGCAACCTCCAGAATCACTGATTTTGATGTCGCTTTTGTAAAAAGTAAAAAACGTACACACTTTTATTTGGTATGTACGTTTCATCAGCAAGTTTAAAATCTTTTATATATTGAACAGCATCTCAACCGTGAAAAGACGAGCTATTTACTGCAAACACTTAAAGAGTACAGGTATTACCCGCCATTTTCATGTCACACACGTCTAATGCTGCACTTTCGGCGGGAAGTTCGCCAGGATCTCGGCAATGGTTTTATTAACAGACTCGGTTCGTTGCTCTGGTGTTTGCTTGGCGCGCAAACGGCTTTCTTTTGCACCGCGCCAGACTAACTGATTAGAGGTACGATCAATGATGTCAACCACCAGGGTGCCGACTTTATATTCCCGAGTGGTCGTGTGGTGATCAACACCCCAGCCCCAGTAGCTCCAGCGTGCGCCATAACTGACCTTAAAGGTGTCTACTTCCAGCTTTTTGTCCACTGCTACGTGGTAGTTGATGAGTATATCGGCAGCAGGTGCATCCACCAGCCTGAAGCCCTGTTTTGCCATTTGCTCGGTAATGGCGTTACGGATGCGTTTTTCCATCAGCCCGTTGATTTGGTAATTTTGCGGACGAGCTTTTAAGCTCGCTTCGGCTGACCAGGCATAGGTTTTATAGTTGGTAAATTCTACCGACTTGTCATAGTCCCAGTCTGGCGTTGTACCACAGGCACTGAGCATCAATAAACCGGCTACAATGGCGAAGGTTTTGGTGCTGGCAAGGTGCTTTTTGAGTTGGTTCAGCATGGCTTACTCCTTAAAAACATAAAATCTAACGCGTACCTTAGTATACGACAGTTAAAACGCTAAGATCATCACAAAAAAAGGGCACTAAAGTGTGCCCTGATTTTATCTTAACTGTGTTCGACTTCGATCCAGTCTTTTTCGTCAACCCAGTTCTGGCTGCCCTGGTTGACGCTGCGAATTGGTACCAGATAGTCACAGCTGATTTGAGGCTTCACCGAGGCAAAAATCGGTACAAAGCCAAAGCTGAGGGCGGTTTCGATGATCGCCTTCTGGTTTTGCGGGTCGATGTCGGCCGCTTCATCAATGTAGATCGGGATACGATACATTGCCTGCTCCTGATCGGAGAGCAGGTAACGGATAAATAACATACCACACAACAACTTAATGGTGATCCGTGTACCGTTCGAACCAGCAGAGTCAATTTTATCAAAGTGCTCGGTATCGCCTGCGCGGTTAACCACCTCAAAACGGATATCAAACAGGTCA
Organism: Pseudoalteromonas rubra; assembly: GCF_005887095.1. GTDB lineage: Bacteria > Pseudomonadota > Gammaproteobacteria > Enterobacterales > Alteromonadaceae > Pseudoalteromonas > Pseudoalteromonas rubra_E. The sequence continues at coordinate 111,179 of NZ_PNCI01000019.1, forward strand.
GTCAGTGTCAGGCCGGCTTTATCACTGGCCAGTTTGATAATGTGATCTTTGGCCTCATTAACGGCATTACTGTCGGCTGGCTGCTCGCTCAGCAGGTCAAAGCTCTCGCCTTGCTCGTACAAGTCGGAGGTTGCGATAATGGTATCGATACTCTCTACCAGCATTTTTCTTGGGATCACATTGATCTTAAACGCCTTAAGGTTCGAGATACGGTGCTGACTAATGCCCTTATTAAAACTGTTCATTTCCCGGCGCAGGCGATCTAAGTCTTCACGCAGACCTTTAATGGTCGCTGCAACTTCAGTCAGGGCTACGCGGGCCTGACGCTCTACCGCATCACGCTCATTGTCTATGTTGTGATAGGCGCTGATCAGCTTGGCGTATTTTGTCGCGTCGTCCGTTTCGTTGTCGAACTTGGTAATACCGGCATTGTAAATGTGCAAATAAGTATTGCGCACATTGACATCCAGGTTACGCAGCTCCTGACAGTCCTTGTTGAACTGATGGATAACTTCCGCCAGGTTGTCAAAGTCCAGATTGATCTCGACCGGGTAGGGGTTTTGCTTACCGCTATATAAATCCAGCGTATGATCGATGCGCTCCGACTTCACTTGCTTAAGGCGATCCGCCTGGCGCAGGATCAAATCTTGTTTGCTCTTGATAATAGAGCGGCGATCGGAAATGGAACCTGCATTACGCTGTACATCTTGCAGGTAGTCGTCGACCTGTTCACGTTCGGCCTGCAGCTGATCCTGCAATGCCTGCTGTGCTTCTGCCGACTGCGCCATGGTATGGAATTGCTCAAAGCGCTTCAGGGCCGCTTCGGTGGCCATCAGCTCATCGTACAGGGCATCACGCTCTTGCTGCTTTTCGGCCACATTGGCAGACACTTCACGCTGTTGCTTCAGCTCCAGTAATGATTGCTGTAGTGCGTCTAACTTTGCCTGCAACTGGGCTTTGTTTTCGCCGCTTTGCATTTGTACCGGCGCCAGCTTTTTCAGCTTGATGGTGGCACCGGGCAGTTTAAGTTCGCCGCCTTTAACAGCCGCTGACAGCTGGGCCAGGAAATCACCGAAGGCATCGTCGTCACTGATCTCAACTTCGCCCTTACCTGTGGTGGCAAAAGACAAAATATCCGGGTTAAGAATACGAGAGATCTCTTCGACTTCTTTGAGTGACAAGTCCTCACGCATTCGGGTAAAGAGGTTGAACTCCAGATTTTTCATCTGCAGTTTCAAACTCTTAACCTGCTTTTGTGTTTCGCCAATCCGATAGTCGAGAGTGTGCAGGCTCTGGCCCTGAGCACTGTTAATCGAGAACGACAGCTGTTCGTACTCTTTTTTCAGCAGCGTCAGGTTGGTTTTCAGCGTGGCATGATTGGTCAGCTCAAATTCGGATTTGAGTGCGTGATAGTCGGTAAACCATTGCTCAATCTGAGTTTGCTTACGTTCAATATCGCGGGACTGCTGCACATACAGTTGTTGCTTTTCTTCAAAGTCGCGCTTTTCCTGCTCGATGTTTTCAAGCTGATCATTAAGCTCGCCAATTTGGCTCTGCTGATATTCATCAAATTCCACAATGGCTTTGTCGAGCTTAGGTGCATAGGCGGCAAGCTTGCCCTTGAGCGTCGCTTCGCCTTCGATCATTTGTTCCAGCGCAGCTATGGGCTCCTGCATGGACTCCAGTGCGTTCAGCTCACGGCGAGATCGGTTTACTTTATCAAACGCACGACGCCACACTTCATAGAAGTCGACTTTGGAGTTAGACATATGCCGTTCAAACACCTTGAGCATAAAGCGCTTTACATCATGAGCGCCCAGTTTGTGCAGGTTCAGGATACGGCGGAAGATCTCTTTATATACTGCGGCATCCTGAACATTATTCAGCGGGATCATCTTGAGGTTGATGTCGCCATCGTATGGGGTTGCACCACCAGTCAATAATGCATTAAGCTCGGCCGCTTTTAACTCAACCGGGCTAAAGCCTTTTTCCTGCAAGTGATTGAACAGTTTGGTGTATTTTATGATGCTTTTGCCCTGGGTAAAGTCATCCAGGTTGAGTTTGCCGTTATAGCAAAAGAACTGATGCGCGTAACCGGCAATTTTGCCCAGGCCCGCGACGCCGATGACGACGTCGCCATGGGGCAGGTTGGCTTCAAGCAGGATATAAGATTGATCACTTGAAAAGTAGAATTTGCGGGTTTCTTCCAGATCGTGACCATCCCATTCGGTCAGGCGTAAATCGTTGATCAGCGGAAATTGCAAGGCATTGATAACCGAGCTTTTACCTGTGTTGTTCGGGGCACAGATAGATGCACTTTTATCGAGTGGGATCACACACTTGGCATAACCGGCAGTGTTGAGCAGGGCCAGTTTACTGAGACCATACAGCTTGTTCATACTTCATCCTCAAGTGTCTCGTAATTGTCTTCGTTCACTTCCATCAGCGCATCGATATAACGATAAACCGGCGCCAGCAGCGAAAAGCCTTGCTCTACTTCGCGGGCCAGTCCCAGGCGTACCATACGCAGGCACACGTCTTTACGCAGATCTGAGCCTGAGAAAATCTCCAGCTGATCAAACAGGTGCTTGTTAAGCTGCACCAGAGTCTGCATCAGCTCCAGGTCTAGTACTTCGTCAAACAGGGCGCGCAAAGGATCTTTACCCTGGTTGGCGAAATGCTCGATCAGGATAAATACGGTCAGCGCGATGGCCCGGGAGATCTTGCCCATGTTGGGGGTGCTTTCGTCGCTGGCCAGATAATAAAAGCCACGGCTGTCGTGTTGCAGGTCGTGGCCAAGGGCGTTGAACAGCGCCTGGTAAGACTCAATGTGCTGGTCCAGTTCCTGCCACTGTGTGGTGTCCTGTTCGCTGATGTGGTAGCCACTGACCAATTTTTTATTGATCGCCTGTAACTGGCTGAGTTCGTCTAGATTAATCTGTGTCATGGTGATTACTAATTGTGGTTATCTGTTTGCTTGTCCGTTGCACTGAACGGATAAAGTCGAATGCGGGTGTTGGCGATTTGCATCGTTTGCTGTTGCTCCTCCTGGGCGATGTCCAGTTCAGGATCGCTGATCAGTTTTTGGTACAGGAACAGCATTTCATCGGCTTCCAGTGCCGGGTATTGTTCGCTCAGGAAGCCAAGCAAGGCGGTGCGCTTTTTGCCAGACCCTTTAAACGATTTACGTACATCCGAATAATCGGGAATATTAGGGCTCTGGTAAGCGGGCACATCCTGCTGATCGGGTAGCTGATATTCTTCGTGTTCAAACTCGCTGAGGCTGGCCATATAAGCCACCATATGGCGCTGCTGGCCGAGGCTGAAACGCTGAATGTCTGAAACAAAGTGCGGCTGCACCGGCGCGAGCATGCGATCAACGCCATTTTTACGGATCAGGCCCAGCACTTTGGCCGCCTGGCGGGTAATAAGTGTATTACGTCTGAGCTCTTCACGCAGTGGCATCAGCATATCGGCGCTTTTACCTAAACTTTCGCGGCCGATTAAGTGCATATCGAGGATCCGGGTACGCAGTTGCTCAAGCATACGTTTGTCCTGTGCACCCCGGCCAAGTTGCTCAATTTGCGCAATTTGTTCACTGATCTGATGTTCTATGGTGGTGAAACAGGCCTGAAAGGGGCCATGAATATCCACCATTTCCAGCATCGGCTCGATGTATTCATCAAATGCGTCAATGACCGCGCGATAGCGTTTTTGCAAAGACAGGTTACCCTGATCGGACTTTGCTTGTTCAACCAGATTCATGATGGCGCTTTCATTATGATGGTAGAGTTTGACGATTTTACGCACCCGTTCATCCATAATGCGGCTGAAACGGCGCAGTTCGCTGTGATCGCCCTCGTCGCCGGCCTGCGCCAGGCGCTCACCCAGGCGTTGCAGATCTTTGACTAATACAGTGATCTCTTCGGCTAAGCCAAGATGTTCTTCTTGTAATAAGAAACTGGCAAAGTCGGCCACGGCACGGTTAATTTCGAGCTGTGACGATTTAGCCAGAGGAATAATAATTTCCTGATTAAGCAAGCGGTTGGTTTCTTTATAGATGCGCTCACTCGACCAGTTAGGGTTTTTCATTTTGATGATGTTTTGTACATCTTTGAGGCTGAAATCGGCCATCTTAAAGCGTTTAAAAAGCAGCTCCAGGACGCCCCAGTGTTCATTCAGCGTATTTAATACTTTTTTGGCTGGGATCATAGCTTTCCAGTGTGTATCAATTTTGTGACGGTATCAGGTAAGAAAATTGTCATAATGTGTAACTACTCGTGGCACAGTGTGCTGCTAAGTGATAGACTCCGCGCCGAAAACGTTACCCTTCACAATTTTTACTTTTGATTACAGGTTGTTTACGCATATGGTCACGCCCATTATCCTAACCCTGATAGCGGTCGCTTTTGTGCTTATCGTTATAGAGGATATTATCCATGTAAACAAGGCCAAAACGACCCTTTTTTTTGGCACTTTATGTTGGATTATCCTATTTATCTCCCCACTTCATGGCGAAAGCTCAGAAACTATACAACATCAGCTCGACCACAACATTCTTGAAATCGCCACCTTGTGGTTATTCCTGATGGCTGCGATGACCTTTGTTGCCTATCTGAACTCTAAAGGTTTTATTCAAAACATCGTCCATCGGGTAATGCCAACCCAGATCAGTGAACGCAAAATGATGTTCCTGGTAGGTGGCTTTGCTTTCTTGTTTTCTTCGATTTCTGACAATATTACCGCAACGCTTATCTCGCTGGCGGTGGTGATGTCGCTGAAACTCGATCCGAAGAAGCTTATCAAGTATGCCACATTGATCATCTTTAGTGTTAACTCGGGCGGCGTGTCTTTGATCACCGGTGATGTGACCACACTGATGATTTTCCTGGCTGGTAAGGTGACCATTCCGGACTTACTATTGCTGGTAGCCCCTTCAATTGTCAGCGTACTCTTGCTTGCGACGCTGTTGTCAATGGGTATGAAAGACCAGCTGGTATTTGAAAAGCAAGCGCTGCGCCGGATCGAAAAAACAGACATCACGATTGCGGTGATCTTTATGACGACCGTACTCACCACGCTGTATCTGAGCGTGCAATATCAGGTTCCTCCTATGCTGACTTTCCTCTGTGGTCTGTCGGTGATGTTTTTGATGGCGCAGTTTTTGATGCGCAAGAAAGACGTCAATAAAAAGATCATCGATTATATTCGTGAAATTGAGTACGACACCTTGCTGTTCTTTGTGGGTGTACTCTTGCTGGTTGGGGCGCTAAAAGAGGTGGGTGTCCTGAATATGTTTACTCAATTGTATGAATTCATTGACCCTCAGTACGCCAGCTATCTTGTCGGCCTGATGAGTGCCGCGGTTGATAACGTGCCACTGACAGCCGCTTTGCTCAAAGCAGACATCGTTATGAGCCCGCAGCAATGGCTAACCTTTACTTATGCAACGGGTGTGGGCGGCTCTATGTTGATCATCGGCTCGGCGGCAGGGATCATAGCAATGAGTAAAGTAAAGGCTCTAACCTTTACGAGTTACTTAAGAATGAGCCTGTATTTGTTAATTGCCTATACGGCAGGTTATGCCGGTGCTTTCTTTATGGGGCAATTTATTTAATCTTTAATGACAGGGTCAATTTAGTACTTGACACCTAGACGTCTAAAAGATACCTTTTTCAAGCCCGCTCAAAATGCGGGCTTTTATTTTGCCGGGATTCAGTTAAATTCCGGCAAAATAAACAGAAGAGGCGCGATGCTTAGGTAGCTGATGTGAGGTGACGATAACCCGTGACCATCAGTGAGGGAGGTACTCGCCGAGGAAAACCATGCTACGTCGGCATGATTTTTCGGTCCTGGAGGTTGAATCCTCGGGACTGTCACCGTTTTCAGGTGGAGAGCTTCTGGCAGAGGTCATTTCTTTATGGTTAGTCCATCCTATTGCCAAGTTCTCCTTATTGATGTTGATCGCCGCGTGTGATCCCAAGGAGATAAAATGAATTCCCAGTATGTCGTTGCTAAATTTGGCGGCACCAGTGTTGCAAACTTCGAAGCCATGCAGCGATGCGCCGCAATTATCCATGACAACCCCGATGTTCGTGTGGTCGTCGTCAGTGCCAGTGCCGGTGTAACTAATCACCTGGTGACTCTGACACAACAAAAAGTCGATGCGGCTGAGCGCGAGGCGCTGTTTCAGTCTGTGATGGAGATCCAGCAGGACATTCTGGCATGCCTGACACTCGATACAGACCTGGAAGCGGGCTTTAACGACACAAAAGAGGCTTTTTATGCGTTGGCTCAATTGCCCGCACTGGATGCACAGCAATGTGACGAAATGTTGAGCTTTGGAGAGCGGTTTTCTTCCTATTTGTTCACTCAGGTTCTCAGAGATTTAGGCGTTACCAGCAGCCGCTTTGACGTACGCCAGGTGCTCAAAACTGATCGTCAGTTTGGGAAAGCCGTACCCGATGTGGCTGCAACACGCGACGCAGCCATGGCCCACCTGACACCGCAGCTTTCACAGCAGGTAGTCGTGACTCAGGGCTTCATAGGTAGTGACAACCAGGGCCAAACCACCACATTAGGGCGGGGCGGTTCAGATTACAGTGCAGCGCTACTGGCAGAGGCCATTGCGGCACATAGCGTACATATTTGGACGGATGTTGTGGGTATCTTCAGCACCGACCCGCGTCTTTGCCATAAAGCACGGCCGATTGCTCGGCTGAGTTTTGATGAGGCTGCCGAAATGGCCACCTTTGGCGCCAAAGTATTGCACCCGGCCACCATCTTGCCGGCCAGTCGCAGTGGCATTTCGGTGTTTGTTGGCTCGAGCAGAGATCCCCATGCCGGTGGCACCTGGATTGAAAAGAACAACCGCTCTGAGCCGGGTATTCGCGCGGTCACACAGCGCAAGAACCAAATCTTGCTGACCCTGAAAAGCCCCGAAATGTTGTTAGCCAGCGGTTTTCTGGCACGCATCTTCACTATTTTAAGTGCACACAATATCTCGGTTGACCTGGTTACTACCTCGGAGATTAGCGTTGCGTTGACGCTTGACAATGCTCCTAACGCCACGCGCCCGGAGCTGGCGCAGGCTTGTCTGGACGAGCTGGGTGAGTTTTGTCAGGTCAGTGTAGAGAACAACCTGACCCTGGTGGCCATGATTGGCTCTGAAATTCAGTTGCGCCATGGTGAAGCGAGCCTGATGCAGGTACTGGCTGATTTTAATATTCGCTTGATCTGCCATGGGGCGAGTCGCCATAACCTGTGCTTCCTGGTTGAGCAAAGCGAATCGGACGCCGTGGTTCAGGCTATCCATAGCCGTTTGCTTGAAGCCGCATAAACCTGGCGTATGCCAAGTCTGACTGGACACATTATCAGGAACGGGTAATACTCGCTCTGAGACCAAAATTACTTACTCACAGGTGTGTCCATGGAATATCAGGAAATTTATCAGTTCTGGTTTGTTGAATGTCAGGAGCAGGACTGGTGGCAAAAATCGACCCAGTTTGATAACAAAATTACAGCCAGATTTGCACAGTTACACCAGCAGGCCATGGCCGGGGAGCTGACCGAGTGGCGCAAAACGGCGGTCGGGGCGCTGTGCGAGATCATTGTACTGGATCAGTTTTCCCGCAATATGTTCCGTGATACACCCGCTGCCTTTGCCAGCGACCCGCTGGCACTGTGCCTGGCACAACATGCCATTGAAAAGGGCTTTGATCAACAGCTGGAGAAAACCCAGTGCACCTTTATGTATTTACCTTTCATGCACAGTGAGAGCCTTAAAGTACATCAGCAGGCAGATGCCTTGCTTAAGTCATTACCGAATTACGAGTTTGAGCTGGCGCACAAAAAAATCATTGAACAGTTTGGCCGTTACCCCCATCGCAACGCCATTTTAGGCAGGGAGTCGAGCCTCGAAGAATTGGCTTTTTTGCAAACGCCCGGTTCGAGTTTTTAAGCCAGGTTCTGAGGTGTTTATGGGTTTGCTACACCATGTCTGTAAGCACAATACCGTCCTGATTTGAGCGCGCAAATGCGCGCCATTTCTGGCTGTTCCGATTTGCTCTAACTGACACTCGCAATTTGTTTACAAGTGCGTATAATCGCCAGTCTACAACAATAATTAACTTGGCATTCGATTATGGCTCAAGTGCGTGAAGGTTTTCAAAGCCGTCTGGGCTTTGTGTTAGCGGCAGCCGGTGCGGCAGTCGGACTTGGTAATATTTGGGGGTTTCCCACTCAGGCAGCGAACCACGGTGGTGGGGCGTTTCTGCTGGTCTATTTTATCGTTATTTTCTTACTGGCATTACCGGCTTTGTACACCGAGTTGTATTTGGGCCATCAGGCACAAGCCAACCCGGTTAAAGCATTGAAACAAGCCTGGCAGGAAAAGCAGCCTAAAATTGGCGCATCTGCGGGTTACATCGGCCTTGCCGGTGCCATTGTGATGCTCAGTTTCTATTCTATTGTAGCCGGCTGGATGTTGGCACATTCGCTCGAGCCGCTTGCACGTTTAGTTGGCTGGGATGAAGCCAGTGCTTTTCTGTCCGGTGATTCGACCTTACGGAATTTTATCTTTACCCCACTGATGCTGTTGCTGACGGCCGGCATTATTTTACAGGGGGTGAAGTCGGGAATTGAAACCTGGTCACGTCGACTTATGCCAGTGCTACTTATGCTGTTGGTGGCGCTGATTGCGTATATGGGTACGTTAGAAGGTGCTGCTGCCGGGTTTAAAGCGTACCTTGTGCCTGATTTTAGCAAGATTGGCGATCCTGAATTGATCATTGCTGCCATGGGTCAGGCGTTTTTCTCATTGTCTCTGGGGGTTGGCTGTATGATGATTTATGGCTCTTACCTGAGACCAAATGAGAACCTACCAAAACTGACCTTTAGCGTTGCGATGTTGGATACTGGTGTTGCTTTCCTGGCAGGGCTTTTGATCATTCCAGCTTTGTTTATTGCCCAGAATAACGGTGTGGAAGTGTTCCAAAATGGCAAACTGGTCGGTGAGGGCAGGCTTATCTTTGCCATTTTGCCTGAGTTGTTTGCAACCATGGGCGAGATAGGTTTGTTCGTCGGACTGACGTTCTTTGTGCTGATGTCGATAGCCTCACTGACATCTACGATTTCATCCACCGAAATCCCGGTGTCATTCTTGGTTGAAAATCATGGCTTTAAGCGTGGCCAGGCAACCTGGCTGGTGACCTTTGTACTGTTGATAAGCTCAGGCGCTATTATTCTTAATTTCGACTGGCTGTTTGGCCTGGTGATCCAGATTTTAACCCATTATCAGTTACCACTGATGGGCTTGTTCTACTTTATCACTGTAGGCTGGGTATGGCGTCGTGGTAACCAGCTGGCACTGGAATGCAGTGGCAAGATGTACTGGTTTGCCCAGTATGTACGCTTTGTTTGTCCGGTGCTGATGACAGCCGTTTTTGCTAATGTGGCTTTCTTTAAGTAACAGCAGTTGTTTGAATACAAAAAAGCCTGGCGATGCCAGGCTTTTTTGTAGATGTAAATCAAACCTGATTTTCCAGCGCTTGTCCCGTGCGAATGGCGTTGAGGTTAGTCACTGTGGTGTGGGCAATCTCGGTTAAGGCTTCTTTGGTGAAAAAGCCTTGATGCCCTGTGATAAGTACATTCTGGAAGCTTGCCAGGCGCATAAAAACATCGTCCTGAATGACTTCATCGCTGCGGTTTTTAAAGAACAGTTCAGACTCCTGTTCATACACGTCCAGGCCAAGGTAGCCGAGCTTTCTGGATTTCAAGGCGCGAATACAGGCCTTGCTGTCTACCAGCGCACCGCGGCTGGTGTTGATCAGCATCACGCCCTGTTTCATTTTGTCAAATGCCGCGTCGTCAATCATGTGATGCGTGGCCTCTGTCAGTGGGCAGTGCAAGGTGACAATGTCACTTTGCTCAAGCAGCATATCCAGAGAAACCTGAGTATAAGAGCCTTCTCCGATATTTGGATCGTAAACCAGCACGTGGGCGCCAAAGCCATTGAGAATAGCAACCAGTGCCTGGCCTATTTTCCCGCAGCCAATGATACCGACAGTCTTATTGTGCAGGTTAAAACCCAGCAAACCGTTGAGATCAAAGTTATCTTCGCGGACCCGGTTGTAGGCTTTATGGGTTTTACGGCTCAGTGTCAGCATCAGGGCAATACAATGCTCGGCCACGGCTTCAGGGCTGTAGGCTGGCACACGTACGACTTTAATGCCCAAGGCGTGAGCCGCTTCGATATCGACATTGTTAAAGCCAGCGCAGCGCAGTGCGATACTCTGAACGCCCAGCTCAGCCAGTTCGGCCAGCACATTGGCATCAACCTGATCGTTCACAAACACACAAATGGCATCAAACCCTTGCGCCAGTGCAACGGTTTTATCGTTCAGTGCTTGCTCAAAAAACTCAAACTCAATATCAGGAAACTGGTTCAGTGCATGCTCAAAAAATGGCAGCTCATACTTTTGCGAACTGAATAGGGCGACTCTCATTGGACACTTGACTCTCTATTATCGATTTTAAGGTTTCGGGTTTTGTCCTGGGTGCATAGCGGGACAACAACACGCCCTCTGAGTTTACTAAAAACTTAGTAAAATTCCATTTAATCGCGCGGTTTTGCGCTATTCCTCGGGTGTTTACCTTGAGGTAATTAAAGAGTGGATGGGCATCTGGGCCATTGACCAGGACTTTCTCTGAAATATGAAAACTGAGATTAAAATGCGACTGGTAAAACTCTCTGAGCATTTCGTTTTCAAGCGGTTCATTGCGGCCAAATTGATGACAGGGAAAAGCAATGATTTCGAGTCCCATCGGATGGTACTTTTTATAGAGCTTTTCCAGCGCACTGAGTTGAGGGGCAAAGCTACACTTGCTGGCGATATTGACAATCAATACGGGTCTGCCTTGCAAGGACCTGAGTGTCAGCGTCTCGCCATTCAGTAGTTTCACGCTGAAACGATATATGTTCTCCATCCTGTCAGGCTCCTTGATGTTTTTTCTTTTTAATCAATTGATTCATAGCTGGTATTTTTCATTTGCCATGCTTAGATGGCTCAGGTATAACAACTCCATCTTTCTAGCTTAACAGCCAAATAGGACAAATTTATGTCAGTCAAAGTCGCATTCATCGGATTGGGGGTGATGGGATACCCCATGGCCGGTCACTTACAGCAGGCCGGTCATCAGGTCACTGTATACAACCGCACGACCGCTAAAGCACAGCGCTGGGCCGAGCATTATCAGGGAACATATGCCCCGACACCTAAGGAGGCCGTAGCTGGTGCTGAATTGGTTTTCATGTGTGTAGGTAATGACGACGATCTCAGATCTGTGGTGTACGGTGAAGAGGGCGTTTTGGCGGGGATGGCTGAAAATACAGTATTGATTGACCATACGACCACGTCTGCAAAAGTAGCGCGTGAGGTTGCCGAGCGTGCTGCTGCTCAAAACGTGGCGTTCCTGGATGCGCCTGTATCAGGTGGTCAGGCCGGGGCAGAAAATGGCGTACTGACGGTCATGGTGGGTGGTGAGCCAGAAGTCTTTGCGCGCGTGCAGCCTGTCATGGCGGCATTTAGCCGTTTTAGCCAGTTATTGGGTGAGGTGGGTTCTGGCCAGCTGTGTAAAATGGTCAATCAAATCTGTATTGCTGGTGTGGTGCAGGGGCTGGCTGAAGGGCTGCACTTTGCCAAACAGGCAGGACTGGATGGTGAAAAAGTGGTAGAGACCATTGCCAAGGGGGCAGCGGGGTCATGGCAGATGGAAAACCGCTATAAAACCATGCTTGCTGGCGAGTATGATTTTGGTTTTGCCGTCGACTGGATGCGTAAGGATTTAGGTATTGCACTGGACGAAGCGCGCAGCAATGGTGCATCACTGTCACTGACCGCTATGGTTGATCAGTATTATGCGGATGTACAGGCGCTGGGGGGCGGTCGCTTCGATACTTCCAGTTTGTTGACTCGCCTGGATGCAATTCACGATAAAAAATAGTTTGTTTATTGGACATTAAAAAAGGCAGGGCGCTCAGACGACCTGCCTTTTTTGTTTATGTGTTCAGTTAAGCTTTTTTAGACAGCTTTTCCAAATCCATGTTTTCTTCCAGATCTTTGGCGGCATCGGCGTCGTTAAACACTTTGATATCCAGCTCTCCTTCGGATTTAGCGACCACACAGGTGACCATACAGTCGCCGGTCACATTCACCGCGGTACGAGTCATATCCAGCAGTCGGTCTACGCCCATAATGATGGCAATCCCTTCTACTGGCAGGCCAACCTGGTTCAGAACCATGGCTAACATAATCAGACCTACGCCAGGCACGCCCGCGGTACCAACCGAGGCAAGTGTGGCAGTCAGAATAACCATCAGATAGTCGCTCAGAGTTAGATCAACAGCGAATACTTGTGCAATAAACACGGTTGCCACACCCTGCATAATAGCGGTGCCATCCATGTTGATGGTTGCGCCCAGTGGGACTGTGAAAGAGGCCACAGAGTTATGTGCACCAAGTTTTTTCGTCGCGGTTTCTAACGTTACTGGCATAGTGGCACTTGAACTTGAGGTACTGAATGCAAACATACACGCATCTTTCATCTTGGCCAGGAAAGTAAGCGGACTCAGACCGGTCAGCACTTTGAGCAAAATACTGTAGTTAACAAAGGCGTGGATCAGCAAGGCAGCAACCACCACCAGGAAGTACTTACCAAGTTCTACAATCAGGTCCATTTCAATGGTGGTGAACAACTTGGCCATCAGACAGAATACACCGTAAGGGGCCAGGTTCATCAGCAAGGTAACCAGCTTGAGTACCACAGTATTCAAATCTTCAAACACTTTGGCGCAACGTTTACCCGCATCGCCACTCAACGCCATGGCAATACCAAACAGCAGAGCAAATACAATCACCTGGAGCATCTTACCGCTGGCCATTGCATTGATAGGGTTGGTCGGGAACATGCTAATAATGACCTGTGCCAGCGTTGGTGCTTGCTGTGCATCGAAGGTCGCCGTAGTCGGAATTGCGACGCCTCCACCCGGGCTAACCAGCAGGGCAAGAGAAATAGCCACAGTAATTGCGATGGCAGTGGTAGAGAGGTAAAGCAAAATGGACTTACCACCCAGACGACCCAGCTTCTTAGGATCGCTCAGGCTACAGGTACCGACCACCAGAGAAATAAAGACCAAAGGAACAACTAGCATTTTCAAACTGGCGATAAAAATCTGCCCACCGATGTGGAACAGTCCGTCTACGAAAAAGCCTTTGATTGGCAAATCGAACAGGCCCAGAGGAATTGCAACTTCGGGCTTATCGCCCAGAATGGTTTGTATCAACAGACCCAGAATAACACCCAAAATCATGCCCAGCATGATACGGGTAGTTAGGCTCATTTTTTTGTTTTGTGACATAGCCTTTGACATCGTCCTAACACTTACATTTTACAAAATCGCTATAGCCTAACAGGATAGTTGAATATGAACAGAAAAAATCGATGACAGCCGCTAAAAATTTGTGATTTTACATCCACAATTGGGTTAACATGGTGAAAATAACTCAAAATTATTAGATTGCTAGGGAGAATCGAAAATGTCTCTGATGCGCTGGTTTAGTATTACTTTGCTCAGTTTGCTGATGATCGCCTGTGGTGGCGGTGGTTCGATTGAAAAAGACACCTCGGGAGGTGGCGGTACAAATACAGATTATGAACTGGTACTGAGTACAAGTTCAGCAAGTGGCGGAAGCCTCAGTATCAGTAACCCCATCACAATCACAGCAAAACTCACCAATGATGGTGCACCCGTTGCCAATAATCTGGTTAAATTTACTAATGACGAGTTTTCTGACTTCGCCTCTGTGAGTTCACAACTGACCGACAGCAATGGTGAAGCGAAAGTGACGATTATCGCCAATCGGTTAGGCGGGGCGGGTACCATTTCAGCCACTGCGGACGTGGGTGAAAATACCGTGAGTGGTTCAGTACCTTATGCCGCGACTGGTGATGGTGGTATTCAAATCGCGATGACGATTACCGGCTCAGATGGTCAGCCGATCAATGCGACTAATCCAATTAGCGGTACAGAGATTGCGACAGTCACCGCAGTCCTAACCGACAATGGCACGCCATTGAATGGACAGGTACTTGAGTTTTCTAAAGAGGCCGACAGCGAAGATCTACTTGTTACGAATGGCAACTCAAATGTACAGACTGACGCCAATGGTGCGGCACGTTTACTTGTCCAGGCAACGGACAAAGTGGGAGCAGGCTATGTTCAGGTTACCTATAACGAAGACATCAACGCCCGTATCGGATTCGAGTCAGCAGGTAACCCCTTTTACGATAAAGAGGTTTACGACCTGCGCGTGCAATTGGTTAACGCCGCTGAGCAAGCTTCCAGTGACTTGTCACTGGCTAATCCGTTGACGGCACAAATTCAGCTCACTTTGAATGAACAGCCCGTTGCAAACGCTGAAATCGCGGTTTCTGTTGAAGCCAGCGCGCGCTTTGCAAAGCCAACCGAGTCAGTCAGAACAGATGCGAATGGTCAGGCAGAAATTCAAATTTTCGCGACAGAAACAGCGACGGTTGATCAACAACTTGATGCGTTTACGGCAACTTACTCAGTGTCCGGTGATGAAGCAGCCAGAACCGTTGCCAGCTACGTTGGAGCGGGAGATGGTGGTCTGCAAATGACGGTCTCCGTGGTTGACTCTGCAGGAAATGCAATCACCAAAGAAAATCCCCTACTTACGGAAAGGGAGGGAAAAGTAGAAGTGAACCTCACACGAGATGGCGTGCCTGTCGCAAATGAGCTGGTTACTGTGGGAGAGTTAGTAAGATCAGTGATTGATGACGAAGCTGCACTTACTAATGACGACGGTGATGCGATTTTTAAACTCATTGTGAATAACTCCAAAGGTTGGGAAGAGTTTGATGTATCTTACGCCGGGCGAGCGTTAGCAACAGGCAGGTATTACTCTCAGGGCATTGTAGCGGGTGAAGGAATACAGCTTTTAGTCAGCGTCGTCGACGATGAGGACAATGCCATTAACCAGGAAAATCCTCTTAAGCCAGGTACGGTCACACGAGTGGTCGCAACTTTAACTAGAGACGGTAAAGCAATTGAAAACGAGTTGGTGACCATTTCCGGAGGGACTAAGGCGGTTACTTCCCCTTCTGATGGTGTGACGATCACTGATGGCAATGGCGAGGCCGTTGTTACGCTTATTCCAAATAAAATCATCGGGTGGGATCAGGTTTCTGCCTCCTACGGTAGTGGTGGTGCCGCTGTGACAGAAGTGGCGAGATACTACTCTGACGGTGACGAAGATTTTGGCGAAAGTGGTTACAAACTGCTTGTTTCAAGTTCGAATGCACAAGGCGCGTCAAATTCAGTGTCCGCTGCCTCACCTCTGACGCTGTCGGTTAACCTAACACTAGACAGTGATGCAGAAGAAAATGCGCGCATCCAGTTTACCGTTGATCAGTATGCTGACCTGGAAGACCCATTCTCAGGTGATATAGTAAAAACTTACTCGACACTTACAGATAATACCGGTAACACGAGTATCAGACTTGTTGATAACTCTACGTCTGGCGCGGGGTCAGTAACCGTGTCATTTATTGAAAACGATGCCGTGGTTGTGTCTAGTCGCCTTAACTTTATTAGTGCCGGTGATGGTGGTATCAAGCTGTCTGATATTTCTCTCGTTAACTCATCTGATCGTGATCAGAATATTGATGCAAGTACGCCGCTTAACGACCAAACAACAGGTATTGCAATTGTGACACTGACTCAAAATGGTGTGCCTCTGGCTAACAAGCCTGTGTTATTCACGACGGATAGCTTAGCAACCCTGAACCCAGCCAGCGGCTTAGTTCAGACTAACGCAAATGGTGTTGCAGAAATCACGGTATTGCCTACCGTAACATCTGGTTTGGGGCGTATAAATGTTGCCTATGAATTAAATGGGGTCACATATACAAGCGATGAGCCGAAATATTTTAACTCTGCCGGTGCGAGTAATCAAAATGAAGGGGATTACAACATTCAAGTCAGATTGCTGACTGGCTGTAATTCAAATTGGGATGAAGACAGAGAAACGGCGAAGTTGAACCCGTCTGAACCGTCAACAGGTTGTAATATCATTACTAACCTTGAGTCGACGGAAATTCCCGATATTTATGTCAGTATCACTGAGCGTCAGGATACTTCGAAAAACATTGCTAATGCGATCGTAGATATCACAACCAGCGTAGGCCAGGTGTTACCTTCTTCTGGCAGGGTATTAACTGATAGCCAAGGTGTTGCATTACTTAAGTTTCAACCGGGCAATGGTAGTGGTGCTGGCACCATTACTGCGTCGTATAGCGGAGAAACCGGCTCCCGTAACTTCTCTATTGGTCTGCAGAGTCTGTATTTAGACTTATCTGCGCCGCATGGTACTGATGAAGCCACGGCACTTAAATCCGGTGGCTCTATGGTCATTACCGCCAATGTTTATTCGGATGAAGCAAAGCAAAACCCGTATACGTTGCCTGTTGATGTAGAATTTAGTTCGACCTGTGCTGATGAAGGCACAGCAACAATTGATGCACAGGTGAGATCTATCAATGGCGTTGCCAGTTCAACGTTCAGGGCAAATGGTTGTAATGGTCTTGACACTGTGGTGGCGACGATCACATCTGGTGGTGGCGTAAATCAACCTGAGTCCGTTCAATTCAGAGTCTTGGAAGCTGAAGCGCAGGCTATTGCTTTTGTTTCCGCATCAAATGCGTTTATTGGTCTACCTCCTGGTATCGGGGGAGTACCAACAACTTCTGTACTAAAATTTAAGCTGACAGATACAGATAGTTTGCCATTAAAGCAAAAACGGATGGACTTTAAGGTCTCAGATCAATCCGGTGAAGCTTTGCTCGTAAACTATAGTAGCAGCACTGATAATGAAGGGGTTGCGCAAACTACTATCACATCAGGGATAGTGCCGGGGGCTCTGGTCGTTGAAGCCTGCTATGTCAAAGATGAGCTGTATAAAGACTTGCCGGA
Organism: Pseudoalteromonas rubra; assembly: GCF_005887095.1. Lineage (GTDB taxonomy): Bacteria > Pseudomonadota > Gammaproteobacteria > Enterobacterales > Alteromonadaceae > Pseudoalteromonas > Pseudoalteromonas rubra_E. The sequence continues at coordinate 128,232 of NZ_PNCI01000019.1, forward strand.
CGGACAAAATGTAACGTGCTGGCAGTCGCAAATCGATCTTTGTGCCTCTCTCTCTGAATCTGAGCTCGACGAAGGAAAGTATGGCTGTGTCAAAGATGAAACATTAACCCTTATCCCAATTGCAGACCAAATCAATGCGGTGTCTTCTGGCGTTGTCTTGTCATCAGGTGTGCCTGATCAAAACAGTTTCGATGCCGCACCGACTAAAAATAATCTTAATGCATTGGACAACATCGGTGTAACAACGGATATCAATGTGTATTTTGGTGACCAGTTCAATCAGTTGTCGGGTGATAATATCGTTGCCAATGTGCTCGCAGAAGCGGGTGTAGTTGGTGCCATTGGCGGACCAGCAAGTAGCACCTATGAATGTCAGGCTGTTGACGGTTTGTGTGTTGTTCAATGGAGACGCCAGGGAGATATTCCGTTTAGTGACGGAAAATGGGGGAATACCCTCGATAGGGTTTGTGATACATATTTTGGACAGACTGCACCATGTATTGGCGGGTACCCCGCGAACAACTTAGATGGCAATCCGATAGTGCGAGGGGGTAGAGTATCTATTCTCGTTACTGCCAAGGGCCAGGAGAGCTTTGTTGATAAACCCAGTTCAGATGGAATAGAAAGAAGAAATGGTCGATTCGATCAGGGGGAATTCTATACCGCATTCGATTTGCCAGAAGCCTTTATTGATAATAATGAAGACGGCAAGTTCAGAAACTGTGACGAAAATGGGGAGAACTGCCAACCGGTGAGCTGTGACCTGCCTTCTCAAGATTGTGAACCCGGTAACAGCACTGGCGGGCATTTCGAAACCTTTAGTGATATCAACAACAACGGCGTATATGACAAAGCTGATGGTATTTATAACGGCCTGTTATGCTCTGAAGAGGCGATGAACGCTGATGGTGGTCCGTATTGTACAAGAGACTTAATAGAAGTACGTAAGACGTTTGAAATTGTCTTGTCGGGTAACATACCTTATGTCAGATTTGCGGTTCCCAAGACATATATGAATCCCGCCTACGCAACGGATCCGGTTGCTAACCCCGTCAGTTGTGATGGGACATCTGAGGCTTTGCTTATTGGGTTGGCGTCTCTCGAAGATTCGAATAGTGCTGATTACTGTGATATCGAACAAATAGACCTTACTCATGCTAACGTTGGTGCAACCACTTTTATTCCCGTACATATTTTCTATTCGGATATTAACGGCAACACGTTACCGGCTGGCACCACTATCACCATTACAACAAACAATGGTGAAGTCGGTGTGGGTAGCCTGACAGGCACTATTACCGACTCAACTGCAAGTGGTACGCTAGAGGCGGTCGTTTCGATTTCCAGAGAGGCAGCATCTAACAGCAGAACCGTCGGAAATATGACTGTCACCTTTACTATTCCATCAGCCAGTGATGATGGTGAATCTACAGTTCATACCAGAACGTTGAGCATTATAGACGCTGGCTAACAACGTCAAAACAAGGGCCAAATTATTGGCCCTTTTTCTTTAGCCCTTGAAATTCCTTTCATATCCGCTATATTCGCCCTTTCCATCAAGCAATCTATACGCCTGGGTAAATTAGCAACAACAATTGTTCATAAAATCACTGCTTGGCGAAAAGATCGAACGAAAAGCTTGTAACAATAGGTATTTGTGGATATACCTATATTTAATCGCGCCCAATGAAGGGCAACAACCAGACAGAAGTCAAATAGGCAGCTATGGGCAAATCGCTAGTAATCGTAGAGTCTCCCGCAAAGGCAAAAACTATCAATAAGTACCTGGGTAAAGACTACATTGTGAAATCCAGTGTTGGTCATATCCGTGATCTTCCAACCTCAGGCGCAGGTAAAACTAAAGGCCTGGCAACAAAATCTCCCGCTGAAGTGAGAAAGATGTCGCCAGAGGAAAAGGCTGAATATAGAAAGAAGAAAGATTACGCGAACCTGGTTGCCCGGATGGGAATAGACCCGGAAAAAGGCTGGGAGCCGCACTATGAAGTGCTACCTGGCAAAGAAAAAGTCGTACAAGAACTGGCTAAGCTCGCAGAAAATGCAGACACCATCTATCTCGCAACCGATTTGGATAGAGAGGGAGAGGCAATCGCGTGGCACCTTGAAGAAGTGATCGGTGCTGATGCAAGCAAATATAAACGTGTTGTATTTAACGAAATCACCAAAAATGCCATCACACAGGCGTTTGAGGCACCAGGGCAGCTAAACACTGACATGGTTTATGCGCAGCAGGCTAGGCGCTTCCTCGACCGCGTTGTGGGTTTTATGGTATCTCCTTTGTTGTGGCAAAAAGTCGCGCGCGGATTATCAGCCGGTCGTGTTCAGTCTGTGGCCGTTCGCTTACTGGTAGAACGTGAGCGTGAAATTAAAGCGTTTATTCCGGAAGAGTTTTGGGATATTCATGCGGACACAGCGTTAGCGGAACAAGACGTCCGCTTTGCCGTGACCAAGTATCAGGGTGAAGCTTTTAAACCACTGAACGAAACGCAAGCTAATAAAGCCGTTGCTGAGCTGCAAAAAGCACAGTATCAGGTTGTTAAGGTTGAAGAGAAACCCAGTAAGAGCCGTCCCAGTGCACCTTTTATTACCTCAACCATGCAGCAGGCGGCAAGCACCCGTCTGGGCTACGGGGTGAAAAAGACCATGATGCTGGCACAACGTTTGTACGAAGCGGGTTACATTACCTATATGCGTACAGACTCAACCAACCTGTCTAATGATGCGGTTGAAATGGCCCGTGGGTATATTCTGGATAACTTTGGCGACAAGTATTTACCTGGCGCGCCAATTAAATACAGTGCTAAGGACAATGCTCAGGAAGCGCACGAGGCGATCCGTCCTTCTGATGTTAAAATCCTTTCCGGACATGTTGAAGGCGTTGATGCCGATGCCAAGAAGCTCTATGAGCTTATCTGGCGCCAGTTTGTCGCTTGTCAGATGACACCAGCAGAATACGACCTGACCAATATTACTGTAGGGGCGGGCGATTACACGCTTAAAGCACGCGGTCGAGTGTTGCGTTTTGACGGTTGGACACGTGTGCAGCCAGCAGTACGTAAGAAAAACGAAGAGGAACAGGCACTGCCAGCTGTTGCGGTAGGTGATAGCGTGCAGTTGCAGGCGCTGGATCCAAAACAGCACTTTACTAAACCGCCGGCACGCTTTAGTGAGGCGAGCTTGGTTAAAGAGCTTGAAAAACGAGGCATTGGCCGCCCATCTACTTATGCGTCAATTATCTCGACCATTCAGGATCGTGGTTACGTGCGAGTGGAAAACCGCCGTTTCTATGCTGAGAAAATGGGGGAGATTGTCACCGACCGGTTGATAGAAAACTTCGACGAACTGATGGACTTTGATTTTACCGCCAAAATGGAAAATCGTCTGGACGAAATCGCTGAGGGTGATCGTGTTTGGACTCAGGTACTTGATAAATTCTACGCCGATTTCTCTAACCAGCTTGAACTGGCTGGTAAAGAGGAAGCCGAAGGCGGCATGCGTCAGAATGTCATGGTTGAGACCGACATCGATTGTCCAACCTGTGGTCGTAAGATGGGGATCCGCACGGCTTCTACCGGGGTATTCCTGGGTTGTACCGGTTACAACTTACCGCCAAAAGAGCGCTGTACAACGACCATGAACCTCATCCCGGGTGATGAAGCGGTTGATGCGGATGTAGAAGACGCAGAAACCGAAAGCCTGAGACAGATGAAGCGTTGTCCTAAGTGCGAAACCGCGATGGATTCTTATCTGATTGACGAAAAGCGTAAGCTACACGTCTGTGGTAATAACCCGGGTTGTAGTGGCTACGTGATTGAGGAAGGCAGCTTCAAGATTAAAGGCTATGACGGGCCGGTCATCGAGTGCGACAAGTGTGGCGCAGACATGCAGCTTAAGTCAGGCCGTTTCGGTAAGTACTTTGACTGTACCAGTGAAGCCTGCAAAAACACGCGTAAGCTGCTGAAAAGCGGTGAGCCTGCGCCGCCTAAAGAAGATCCGGTGCACTTACCTGAACTCCCGTGTGAGAAGTCAGAAGCTTATTTTGTGCTTCGTGACGGTGCATCGGGTATTTTCCTGGCTGCGCATACCTTCCCTAAATCCAGGGAAACGCGTGCGCCCAAAGTGGCTGAGCTTAAACGCTTCAGAGATCGCATTTCGCCTAAGTTCTATTATCTGGCGGATGCGCCAGAGCAGGATAGTGATGGTAATCTGGCCGTAGTAAGGTATTCTCGTAAAACCAAATCGCAATATGTGATGACGGAAGTCGAAGGAAAAGCCACAGGCTGGAAAGCGACCTACGAAAACGGTAAGTGGGTTGAGGAAGAGAAAAAGCGTAAGAGCGCTAAGTCCTAAATAACCAGTTTGATTACCCTATGATTGAAAACAAAAAGGCCAGCAAAAACTGGCCTTTTTTGATCTTTGAGTATTAGATGTCGACTTCTGTCACGGTCACGTAGCCGCTGGCAGATAGCTCCTCGTTAACACACTGCAAAACGTACTGACGTAGCGCATCGGTTGCAACTTCGTCATCCTGAGCCCATTCAACACACATTTGTGTCAGCTCTGCAACTAGGCTAGCTGGTGCACTTTGTAGTTGCGAGTCATCTGCAGCAACTGAGGTTGAAGTTAAAGTAGCGGCTAAAACGCAGCTCGCCAGGGCTGAAAATAGTTTCATTGATGTTTCCTTTTGTGTTTAGTGTAACGTTTCGTCACAGTGAATTTTTAAACTAAAACGCAAAAAAAGAACAACGAAATAAATCACTCTTAAAGATAAGTGAATGTGATTTGAAGATTAATCAGCTGTTTTTGATTAGGGAACTGCCGACATAACAATGATATACTCGAGTACATCTGACTTATAGAAGACCCGCCCGGGCACTGAAAAGGACGGTACAATGAAAAATAATCGCGGACGATTCCGCATGCTGCTCAGACACAGCCTGATTGCTGTTGGCCTGCTCAGTGGCACAGTCAGCCATGCCGACACAGCTGGCCTGACTCCTTGCTATGCCAAGGGACTTGCCGATCAGCTGCTGTGCGGCAGTGTGGAGCAGCCCTTATCGGAAAATAACAGTGAACAGATCAGCATACACTATGCAGTGATCCCAGCTATTAAACAGGTCCATCCAACAGAAGCCATTTTGGCATTCGCTGGCGGACCGGGACAATCCGCCATTGACGTTGCGGCCGTCTTTGCACGTGTCTTGCGTTATGCTCGCGAAGAGCGGGATATTATTTTGGTTGATCAACGTGGTACCGGTAAATCTAGTTTGCTTCAGTGTGACATGGATCCTCTTGAGGCGCAGTTTGCCTTTAATGACGATGCGCTGCCCATTTTTGAATATAGTCGTGAAGAAACCCAGAAGTGTAAAACTAAGCTTAATACTGATCTCAGCCACTTTACCACAGCTGCGGCAGTCAAGGATTTTGAAGCGGTACGCCTCGAGCTGGGATATAAAAAGCTTCACCTCTTTGGGGCGTCTTATGGTACGCGTATCGCACAAGAATATATGCGTCGCTACCCAGAGGCTGTGGCGAGTGCGACACTCGATGGCGTGGTACCTATGCAGCAAAGTCTGATTGCGATAGGCGAAGCCATAGATGACTCATTACAGGCGATATTCTCAGAATGTGCTGACAGCGCTGAATGTAACCGCCAGTATCCGCAGTTGGCGCAACAGTATCGGACGCTGCTTGACGCACTGATAGCGCAACCAGCGACGGTACAGGTACCACATCCCAGAATGCACAACCTCATTCCGCTGGTGTTGACACAAAATAAGGTACGTTCGGCCATTCGTATGGCGCTGTATAGCCATACAACACGTGCTCTGGTGCCGCTGGCCATCAGCGAGGCGGTAAAAGGCAATTATTTACCTTTGGTTGGACTGATGGGCAGTGATTCCGCATTTGGCTCGCTGGCGATGGGCATGCACAGTGCAATCGTTTGCGGCGAAGACTGGCCTGCACTCACCGCGCAAACTCGGTCGCGTTTTGCCAGCAGTTACTTTGGGCGTCTGATGATGGAGTCACTCGATGCCAGTTGTCCGATATGGCAGGTCAGCGCGGTCAAAAAAGACTTTTATCAGCCGCTCAGTACGGACATTCCAACCTTATTGTTGTCTGGCGGACTCGATCCCGCAACACCTCCAAGCTGGGCCGAGCTGGCCATGGTTAATATGACTAATGCACGTCATCTGATCGCTGATGAGGCAACGCATGGCGTGGCAGGGCAAAGTTGTGCCGATAAACTGGTTGCTGAATTCATCAGTCAGGGTGACCCCGACAAACTGGATGACAGCTGTTTAAAAAAGGCGACCGTCAGACGTTATTTTATGAATCCCAATGGCCCCGCAGTGGCAAGTCAGGAGCCGTAACATGATCAAAGTACACAATCTTAAAAAACAAATCGCCTCAGTGGACGCGATGGATGGTTTGAGCTTTAGTGCCGAAAACGGCCATATCACCGGGTTACTGGGTCCAAACGGGGCAGGTAAAACAACCTGTCTGAGAACCGTGTTTGGTTTGCTGCAAGCTGACGACGGGTACGCTGAGATCGATGGAATAAAGGTTCACGAAGATCCGATGGCTGCAAAACAACAGCTGGGTTTGTTTCCGGACCCATGCGGTCTCTATGAACGCCTGACACCCAGAGAATATATTGAGTTTTATGCGCAGTTGAGTGGCATGACGAAAACCGCGGCAAAAGCGGCGACTCAACGTGTTATCGAGCAGTTGAAAATGACAGACATTGCCGACAGGCGCTGCCAGGGCTTTTCTCAGGGTCAGCGAATGAAAACAGCACTGGCTCAGGCAATCGTACATCAGCCGCGCAACATCATCCTTGATGAACCGACTCGCGGGCTGGACGTAATGAGTACCCGTGTGCTCAGAGAGCTATTGCTGATGCTCAAAGAGCAGGGCCATTGTGTGCTGTTTTCAAGCCATGTAATGCAAGAGGTTGCAGCACTGTGTGACCATGTAGTGGTGATGGCAAAAGGTAAAGTGGTTGCACAGGGCACACCGGAACAGCTTTGTGAGCAAACTGGTAAGGCAAGTCTGGAAGAAGCGTTTATCGTGCTGATAGGCAGTGATGAGGGGATCGCGGCATGATGAGACAAGTCAATATCTTATTCAAAAAAGAACTGCTAGATGCGTATCGTGACAAACGTTCAGTGATGGCGGGGTTGTATTATGCGTTTGGTGCACCTATCGTAATGTGCCTGCTGTTCTCAATCTTGTTGCAACAAATGGCGTCGCCTGAAGCATTAAAAATTACCATCAAGGGAGCGGAACGTGCCCCGAATTTGGTTCAGTATCTGGATAGTGCTGAAATTAGTCACAGTGACGCGGACGATGTTAAGCCCATTCGCCTGGAGATAAGTGAAGACTATCAGCAGGATATGGCCCATGGCTGTAGTGCAACCGTAGTGATTGTTGCTGATAAGTCAGACAGTAAGCTGATCAAATCCGTGCGCAGGCTGGAAACCGCGCTATTGAGATATAACAGCGAAGTTGCGGGACTGCGTCTGGTCGCTCGCGGTATCGATCCTGGCCTGATGCGCGCACTGGACGTGCAGACGCACGACCAGGCTACCCCAGATGCTAAAGGAGGATTGTTTCTTGGCATCGTGACTTTGTCCATCATTATTGCAGTGTTTTACTCCGCAATGAATTTAGGCATAGACACCAGCGCGGGCGAGCGGGAACGTAATTCACTGGCGTTGCTGCTGAGTCATCCGTTAAGCAGTATGCAGATTGTATTGGCTAAAGTCGCCGCGATTGCCACTTTCTCTATTCTGGGATTAGCTCTGGTACTGGTGGTGTCTAAGTTCGCTTACGCTATGGTGGCCTGGGAGCAGCTGGGCTTTAGCATTACTCTGGATATTCGTTTTATTCTGGTGAGCTTGATCATCGGAATACCAATTGCCCTCATGTCGGCCAGTATGCTGATTTTTGTGTCCTTCATGGCTAAGTCATTTAAAGAGGCACAGTCATACGTCACTATGGTACTCATGGTGCCGGTTGGTCTGAGCATGATGACCAGTTACGATATCGCGACAGAAACTATCCAGTGGTTGCCGATTGCTGCGCAGCAATACGCTATGATTGAACTTATCAAAGGTAATGCGCTGCCATATGCGCCATTGGGCGTGGCGTCGGTTTTTACACTGGCATTGTTTGCGCTGTTTACTTACCTTAGTAGCAGAATGCTGAAAAGTGAAAAAGTGGTGTTTGGTTTATAACTCGCCCGAGCTGTTTGGCAATCATATCAAGCCGGCGAATATTAACCGGCTTGATATACAAGATAAAACACTGGCAGGCAGCTCAGTAGCCCGACAAAAAATATTTTGAAAAAGCCGTCTCGATTTTCAGTCAGGTGGGCAAGGCCAACGCTGTCTTGATCAGCCTGTTCGAACGGCTTGAAGTATCTGTATATCTTCATAATCAACAAACCAACAATAAACGGCACCACCACTACAGTAACCACCAACAACACTAAATACCAAGCTTCCGGTACTGTATTTCTCATGTTGTGTGCACCTTTACTATAAAAAAAGGTACGTTAGCAAAGATACATCTCTGTCTCAACCTACTTTCAGGTAATAAGTCGTAATGGCAAAAACGGCATTTTTAGACTCTACTGACCAAGGGGGCAATCAAGCGTCCGCATGCGCAGAGCAAATCAAGTTAAGGAGCAAGCAAATGTCACACGTCACACTAAAAAGAGTCAGGGGTTTAGGGGGAGAAACACTGTCTGAATATCGTACACGCCAGATGGAGGAGCAGCGCTGGAAATTTGTCAGGCAAGGTGTATCTGACGAAGATCTGAATAATAACTTTGAGTTTCTCAATGGTGCGGTACTTAATCGTGAGGCTAAAGAGCAACTACTACAGACGACTACCGGGCTGTTTGGCCCAATTCGTACTGGTACCATTGTACATTTAGACCCAAATGCCGATAACCTGGTGGTACCCAGTGAGCGGGCGCCATTGAATCCTGACGGCGACTTGATCACCCGACTGAACCAATATCATCATGACCGTACGGGTAAACCACCTGGGGCTGAAAACGCGCTTGCTGTCAGTGGCTTTTGGACAGCTGCAACTGATGGAGCAGGTATTGCTGGACTGGATGGCGCCTCTAACGTGTTCGGCAGTACGGGGCAACTGATTCTCAACCCAGCCTGCGCCGGAGAGTCGGTAGAACTCAAGTTTCCACTCTTACAGTTTGGTTCAACAGAACAGGAGCGCAACACTTATCTCGAAACGTTAGCGTATTATGGTGGAACCCTGCTTGAGCCGGGTGAAATGTTTGAATTGGGTTTTACCCAGGATTTATGGGGTATTCAGTACGATCAAAAACTACCAGAGTATGTCACGGAATATGAATTCAGCCCAATTAAAGGGGGTGGATTGTTTGTGGAACATCACCCTTTTCCACATATCTGGTTACCAGCAACAGGGGTCGATCCCGCGTTCAATGAGCCGACTGTGTCCAGAATATTACTTGGCCGCCGACTTGATAATACTCGGGAGGATGGATACTACCGAACAGTAACTACGGAGCAGTTCCATTTTACTGTATTTGAAGTACCGAATAATGGCAGTGCATTGGCAATTCGGCCTCAGTGTATTCACAACGATAGTTTTACGAAAGGCGCGCAGACAGTGTTCCTGGGGAATACCGCGGCAAATACTGTTGCGTTGCGCCAAAGTATGCCGGTAACTCAGATGGCTGTTGGTGGGACCCAAGTCGATAAACTGTCAGACTAGGCATATTTAACTGTCCCGGGTCTTTATACTGCGGTGTTTAACAGAAGCGGCTCACATATGTGGGCCGCTTTTCACTGGTGCTTGCATTGGGCTGTTGCCGAACAGACGCTGATAACAGCGCCGTGCATATTCGTCTGTCATGCCCGACAGATAGTCTGCCAGTACGCGCATTTGTGCAGTCTCGTCCTGTGCCAGTGCGTAGTGAGCCTGAGTGGTATGAGGCAGTAAGCGCAGGGGATCGCTCTGAAACGCCCCGAACAGGTCAATCAGCATATTTTGACCGCTGAATTCGATTTGCTGCATTTTCGGGTCGCGGATAAGCCTTGCAAAAACAAAGTGTTTGAGCACACCCAAAATGGCCTCAAACTCATCAGACAACTTGACGGTGTGGTGCAGTAACGGGTCATTGAAATTGCTGTTCTGAATACTGAGTTCACAGTTGACGATAAACAGGTTCACCAGCTCGCCAATTACGTCTTTACGCAGAGACTCATCGTGGGAGAACAAGCGTTCACTGATACTGTCGAGATGATTATCCAGCCAAGGAGAGGAGATTTTTCGCAATTCGGGCAGAGCATAACGCTGCCATTCTCGTTCACTCAGGGTCTCCGTGGCTATGGCATCTTCCAGGTCGTGTACGGCATAGGCAAAGTCATCAGCATATTCCATGATGGCACTGTCGAGTGACTTAAAGCGGGTTTTCGCTTTATATTCGTTGACCGGTACATGGCTTTGCAGCAAGTTCTTGTCATCCTGATTAAATGGCGCCAGGATCCAGTCCAGGACATCTTTGTCACAGTGGTAGATCCCTTTGGCAGGCAGCCATTGCTGGGTGTAAATAAAGCGCTGATTGGGGTCGGTATGTGGAATGGCCAGCCTTAACTCATCGATAATAGCAGGGTACTTAATAAAGCCGAGCAAAGTTCGGCGAGTGAGGTTCATACCATACCCTTTGGAGTAGGGTTCCAGTTTGGTGACTATTCGTAGCGTTTGTGCATTGCCTTCAAAGCCGCCATGATCACGCAGCAAATAGTTGAGAGCGATTTCTCCGCCATGACCAAAGGGAGGGTGCCCGATATCATGTGCCAGACAAATGGTTTCCATCAGGCTTGAAGACGGAAACCAGGCAAAATCAGGATGTTGTGCTCTCAGGTGGCGTAATAACCCCGTGCCTATTTGAGATACTTCAAGAGAATGCGTTAAGCGCGTCCGGTAAAAATCGTTGACGCCTATACTCATTATCTGTGTTTTTGACTGCAGACGTCGAAAAGCCGCGGCATGAATGATCCTGGAACGGTCAATCTGCCAGGCTGAGCGATTGTCATTTGGGCGGTACTTATTTTGGTCCAGCTGTCGTTGCTGCCATGGTGACTGGCTCATAGATGTCCTTCAATTACGCTAAGCTATACTCAGTATATCTTTGCTGTGTCTGGGGATAAACGAAAAAACCAAATTAAAGCTCTGAATGAATTTGGGTTTAGGAAGCCCTGTCGCCACGATGAAATGCAGAAATTCGCGTTTAGTGGTGAGTTTTGTTATCATTATCCGCTAATTTGAAAATGAAAGAGCAAAGTACAGCAGGGTCATTCTGTTAGGGATTTTCAGAAAACCTGCGTAGTTACGCCAATTTGAGGGTGTTTTCAGCACTTTGATTTGGTAGTTGGTACTAGTGTGAGGAGAATCATGCGTTTACTAGTTAAAGTTATTATTGCCGCGATTTCAATATTCGCGATCCTGTATCCATTTATCGCCAAGCCCCCAGTTTCCCCAGAACCCTCACCCGAGCCAGAAGTCGTCGTGACGGAACCTCTGGTTAAGGAAGTGGAAAAGCCTTTGCACAAGGTTAAGCTGCCGGAATTTGGCAAAATTCGTGATATTGCCACTAAGAAAAAACGGTTTTTTGATTTTATCAAGCCCCATGTTGAAGCGGAAAACGAGCTGATCTTACAGCAACGTGCCAGTATAGAAATTGCCCTGATGATGCTGCAGTTTGAAGAGCCACTCAGTGATATTCAACAACAAAGGATCGAGCAGGTGTTTAAGCTCTACAGGATAGAGGATGACACCATCTCCATTGAGAACCTAAAACGGGCACTGCGTCGGGTAGATATTATCCCTAAAGAATTGGCGTTAATGCAGGCGGCCAATGAGTCGGCCTGGGGCACCTCGCGGTTTGCGCGTATTGGCCTGAACTTTTTTGGTCAGTGGTGCTATCGCAAAGGCTGTGGAATGATCCCAAAACGCCGTAACGATGAAGCGGTGCATGAAGTCGCGGCCTTCCAGTCGGTGCGGGCGTCGGTCAAATCGTATTTTAGAAACATCAATACGCACGATGCGTATAAAGAGCTAAGGGCCACGCGTGCGCAGTTACGTGAGCAGAAAAAGCCCATTGAAGCCACGGCGTTGACCGCAGGACTCTTGTCATACTCAGAGCGGGGCGTGCATTATATTGAAGAACTTAACGATATGATCAGACACAACAAGGCTTATTTTGATGAAGAGTAGGATGTTAGCGCTTTTGCTGGGTATGGCAGGGGTTGCAACTGGCGCACAGGCTCAAGAAGAGTTTGTGGTTTCGTACGATGGCTTTTATGACCGTCTTAAGGTAGTTGAAAAGGGCGAGTTTGAATTTGCCAGGGTAAACTTTTATCTGGTAGATATTGCGTCACTGGCACCTTGTCAGCTCAAGGCTGGTAAAATTGTCACTGAAACCAGTGAGCAACCACTCAATTATACCCAAGAGGCCCAGCTGTTACTGCCGTTTAGTGAAAAGCTCGACAAAGACAAAGCTGTGATTGTTGCAAAGCCACTAAACGCTCAGCATGATTGTCAGATTAAATTTCAGATTGAATCTGAGTACTTTACTACTGCGCACTTGACCAGGCAGCGTTTGTATCAGCTGCATCATGAGTTTGACGAGCTGTTGTCGGATCTGTCCGGCTTCTTTGTCAGCAAACTGATGGGCTTTTTACTGCCACAGCAAAAGGGGGTAAAAGTGACGTTTGCCAGCGAACCTAATCTGTCATCACCCGGGGTCAGCTGTCATAAGCAGGTCTGCTATTTTGAAGTGATGGATGACTGGGAGAATGATGCCGCACGCTTTAATACGCTGAGTGAAGTCGTCTCGGTGACGCCCTGGATAGAAAAGTAATTGTTCGGTGATTGCGTAGCAATTTCACTTAATTACGCAAATTGGTATGACCCCAAAAGAGTCAAATAAAAAAGGCTTCGCATTGCGAAGCCTTTTTTCTCGTTATATTTAACGTAGCGCCTGAATACGTTGCTCCAGTGGCGGGTGAGAAGCGAACATCTCCGACAAACTCTTACCCGATGCGATACCAAAGGCCATCATAGACCCTTCGAGCTGGGACTCGTGGTTGTGGCGCAGACGCTCCAACGCAGCGCGCATTTTATGTGCGCCTACTAACTCGGCTGCGCCTTTGTCGGCTGCAAATTCACGTTGGCGGCTGAAGTAGGCAACAATCACCGAGGCCAGGATGCCAAACAGGACCTGGAAAATCATATCGAAAATGATATAAGTCCAGCTCACACCGTTGTTTTCTTCGTCACCGTTAAGAAAGCCGTCAACCAGATTCGCCAATACTTTAGCGATAAAGATCACAAAGGTATTCACTACGCCCTGAATGAGCGTGAGCGTGACCATATCGCCGTTGGCAACGTGAGAAACCTCGTGTGCCAGCACGGCTTCAGCTTCATCCTGAGTCATATTGTGTAGTAACCCGGTACTGACCGCAACCAGGCTGTTGTTTTTGCTGGGGCCCGTTGCAAAGGCATTGATTTCAGGACTGTCGTAAATGGCAACTTCGGGCATTTCAATACCCACTTGTTTCGCCTGATTAGCAACGGTTTGTACCAGCCAGTGCTCACTTTCATTGCGGGGTTGCTCAATGACATAGGCCCCGGTAGATTTCTTAGCGATCCATTTCGACATAAACAGCGAAATAAACGCACCACCAAAGCCGAACACTCCGGCAATGAGTAGCATGCCGCCATAACTGCGGTTAGACAGACCTAACACAGACATGACGATTGACAGAACAATCCCCAGCACCAGCATGACTGCCAGGTTGGTGATCAAAAATAGCACGATTCGTTTCATTTTAACCTCAAGCTTATACTCAACTTATTGTTTGCAGCCCACAAACTGGGATCAGCTTGTACAAAGTGGGCTATGTTACTTGCATACGTTTGCCTACACGCGCCAGGTGGGATCCATTTCCTTCAGCAAGGCGTTTTACCATAGGTTTAGTTGCAGTATTTTTAGCTTCCAAAGCACGCTTTGTATATGAAGGTAAATCACCATAATTACAAGTCACAGAGTAAAAAATTAGTGTGACAAAATTTGCACAGGGTACCGTGAGCGGGTGCCTCCCTTGCGTTCATCTGCGCAATTACCCACAATAGTAATTATCAGGGTCATATAACGGTCATTATGCAAATAGAACATTTTGAGATCATGCAGTTTTTGTCTGCACATCCCCCATTTAATGATTTACCCGAGCACGCACTTAAGCAGCTTGCTTCTGAGGTTGAGGTTGGCTACTACCGTGCTCGTAGCGAAATACTGCACTACGGGGAGTCAATCTCAAACTTGTATGTGGTACGGGCCGGATCCGTGGAGGTTTACCGCAGAAATGGTGAGCTGTATAACCGAATTTCAGAAGGCGGGCTGTTTGGTCAGCGTGGTCTGTTGATGAACCGCAAGGTGCGCTTTCCGGTAATGGCCCTGGAAGACACCTTAGTGTACTGCATTCCCGTGACCCTGTTTGAAGCATTTTGTGACGAGCATGAGGCATTTGCCGACTTTTTTGAGGCCGATGACAGCGGTGGACTGATCCAGGCGGTGTCAGATCAGGCAGATAACAACGACCTGACCACGGCCAAAGTCAAAACGTTGTTGCTCAGAGAGCTTGTATCGGTTGAGCTGACCTGCACTATTCGTGATGCCGCGAGACTGATGACCGAAGAACAAGTTTCAGCCTTGTTGATTTACGATCCGAGTAAACCGGTCAACGATGATCCCGAAGATGATGACGGTCAAATTGTGGGGATCCTGAGCGATAAAGACTTACGCATTAAAGTCGTGGCGCAAGGTTTAAACACAAATCAACCTGTCGCCAATATCATGACTCGGGAGCTCACCATAGTCGATTCTAATGCGTATGTCTTTGAGGCCATGATGATGATGCTCAGAGACAACCTGCATCATCTGCCTGTGGTTCATAAACGTCGGCCTATCGGTGTGATTGCCTTGTCGGACATCTTACGTTACGAGTCGCAGAGCAGCTTATTGTTTGTCAAAGGGATTATGGAGCAACAAAGCGTTGAGGACCTGGCACAATATGCGCAGTCGCTGGCCAGTGTATTTGTGCGCCTGGTGAACGAAGATGCTAACTCACACATGGTAGGCACGGCGATGTCGGTGATTGGCCGTACCATTAAACAGCGGTTACTGGAACTGGCCGAGGACACATTGGGTGAGCCCCCCGTGCCTTATTGCTTTATTGCATTGGGCTCAATGGCACGGGATGAGCAGCTTATCGTGACCGATCAGGACAATGCGCTGATCCTGGATGATGCGTTTGAGGCGGATAAACATGACAGCTACTTTGCCGCGCTGGCTAAGTTTGTCTGCGACGCTCTGGCACAATGTGGCTACAAATTGTGTGATGGTGGCATTATGGCAACAAACCCGCAGTGGCGCTTAACTGCCAGTGACTGGCAGGCTCAGTTTGAAGACTGGATGGATAACCCCAAACCCGAAGCCCTGCTACATAGCTCAATCTTTTTTGACCTGGATGGGGTGCATGGTCACACCCAGCTTGCCAGTCGCCTGAGTGAATTGGTGGCAAAAAAAGCAAAAAACACGCCGCGTTTTTTAGCCGCCATGGCAAGCAACTCTTTGCGCAGAACACCTCCGCTGGGCTTTTTTAAAGATTTTGTGCTCGAGCAAGATGGAGAGCACAAACACTCGCTGAATATTAAGCGCCGTGGCACTGCACCGCTGTCCGATTTGGTGCGTGTGCATGCCCTGGCCATCGGCTCGCGTAAGCAAAATTCGTTTGAGCGACTTGAAGACATAAAAGACGCCCAGTTGTTACCGCCGGGAAAAGTCGAAGATCTTGAAGCGGCGCTTGAATATATCGCGATGATCCGGATCCGCCACCAGGCAAGGCAAATAGAACAAGGAAAGCAGCCTGATAATAATATATTACCTAAGCGGCTGTCAGAGTTTGAGCAGCGAAACTTGAAAGAAGCGTTTGCGGTACTGGACAAAGCCCAGAGCTACCTCAAGATCCGCTACCAGAATAAAGCGATGCTAAAATAATGGCAGTACAAGGTGACATTTTATCCTGGCCAAACCGTTTTGCACATTTGGCCCGCCAGAGCAATGATGAACGTTTGAGAGCGTTTTACAACGCAGGCGTACAGGTACCTGAAACACCAGTGTCACAGGCGCGCTTTGTGGCACTGGATTTTGAGACCACCGGGTTGGATCATGAAACGGATGATATTGTCAGCGTAGGCCTGGTGCCATTCGATGCGCGGCGGATTTATTGTCGTGATGCAAAACACTGGATCATAAAACCTGCTACGCCACTGCATACCGAGTCTGTAGTGGTGCATCAAATCACGCATTCTCAGGTCAGTGACGCGCCTGATCTCGATGACATCCTCGAAGAGCTGCTTGCTTGTCTTGCCGGTCGAGTGATAGTGGTACATTATCGCCATATTGAACGGCTGTTTTTTAATCAGACTCTAATACAACGACTGGGAGAAGGGATAGAATTTCCATTGATTGACACCATGATGATCGAACACCAGGTTGAAACTGCCCGGCAAACTTTCTGGCAACGCTTCACGCGCCAGCCAATTTCTTCTATTCGTCTGGCTGACAGCCGAAAACGATATGGTTTGCCATATTATATTGCCCACCATGCGCTGAGTGATGCACTGGCGACTGCTGAATTATTACAGGCTCAGCTGCAACACCACTACACGCAAAACACAGAAATAAAATCGCTGTGGGTATAGCTGTTCTCCTAAGTTGAGTGTGTGACCAAGACAAAGAAAAATGGCATGTTATTAAACATGCCATTTTAGGATGTACTCTGGTCAGCGTTCAGCCAACTGTTTATGTGCTGGCTTTTTCTGTACGCAAGCCCAGGATAAGACTCAGGCACATCAGCAGGAGTACCACAGTAAAAGGCAGACCAGTTGAAATAGCGCCCGCCTGAAGTGCTTGTATTGCTTCTGTACCGCCGATCCACAATAGCGCCGCAGCGATAGCGCCTTCTACCGTGGCCCAGAACACCCGCTGCGGGATAGGGGCATCAATTTTACCGCCGGCCGTAATACTGTCTATGACCAGAGAGCCTGAATCCGACGAGGTGATAAAGAACACCAGCACCAGTACGATGGCGACAAATGACAAGAGATCGCCCAGAGGCAGTTGTTCAAACATTTCAAACATGGCCAGTGGCACCTGCGTCAGGCCATTTTCGCCCAGTGCGCCAATGCCAGATTTCACCTGATCAATGGCGATACCGCCGTATACCGACATCCACAAGGTAGTGACCAAAGTCGGGATCAGCAGCACAGCAATGATAAACTCACGAATGGTACGGCCTTCAGAGACGCGGGCAATGAACATACCAACAAACGGTGACCAGGAGATCCACCAGGCCCAGTAAAACACAGTCCAGCCCTGGAACCAGGCTTCATCGTCACGACCGTGCGGGTTACTTAATGGAATGATGTTCTCCACATAGGCCATTATGGTGGTGGGAATATTACCAAGCGCGACAGCAAAGCCGGCCAGCATGACAAACAGGAGCAGAGCAAAAGCGATCAGCATATTGGTGTTACTGAGCACTTTAACGCCCCCTTCAATGCCACGCACCACGGAAATGATGGCCAGCAAAGTGACGCCCACGATCACCATGATCTGTAATCCCAGACCTGCCTCTATGCCAAATACATGTTGGATCCCGGCACTGGCTTGCTGTGCGCCAAGGCCTAGCGAAGTGGCAAGACCAAATAAGGTGGCCAGCACTGCCAGAATATCGATAACGTGTCCGGGCCAGCCCCAAGCTCTGTCGCCTAACAGAGGATAGAAAATAGAGCGGATAGACAGCGGTAGCCCCTTATTATAAGCAAAGAAAGCCAGAGAGAGCGCGACAACGGCGTAAATCGCCCAGGGGTGCAAACCCCAGTGATACATAGTGGCACCCATGGCCAGCTCAGCAGCTTCAGGTGTGTTGGGGGTGACATTGAGCGGCGTTTTGAACCAGCCAGTGTAGTAGGCTACCGGTTCGGCAACGCCCCAAAACATCAGCCCTATACCCATACCTGCGGCGAACAGCATGGCCAGCCAGGAGAGGGTGGTGTACTGAGGTTTGGCCGAGTCGCCACCAAGACGGATTTTACCGTAGGGAGAGAGCACCAGCGCCAAACAAAATAGCACAAAGAAGTTGCCAGACCACATAAAGACCGCATCGAATGCGCCGATGATTTTCCACTTCAGGCCGTCCAGTGTTGCCTTTGCCGACTCGGCATCGCTTACTAAGATTGCAATAAGAAATAATAAGATCAGGCCGGCACTCACGCCAAAAACCGGGTTATGAACATCAAATCCCCATTTTTGTACGTTGTCCTGACCCACGGTATAGTCAGTGTTATCGATACTATACTTATCGTGATTGTCTGCCATTGTTACCTCATAGTTGAGAAATGAAATGGCAAGGTCTTAATACCCGGCTTTGATGCAAACTGCATGCGATGGGTTTATGTTAGTTACAGCGGTAATGGGCACGCCAATGGTTTGCCATTACGATCGTCTTTGTGTTTAACAGACGTTTCGATGTAATTAAGATAAACCAACCAAAACGGGGTATGTGTACCACCTTGCCGTAAAAGTCTTAGTTTATAAGTGTAAGCGCTAGAATATAAAAGTAAATGAATGGGCTATTAACTGAATAAAATCACACCAGTTAAGGGGTAAACAGGCAAAAAAAATCCCTCTTGCGAGGGATTTTGGGTAACTCAGCGCCTTTGGCACTGGGAATGAGGTCGGTACATAGTTGGTATTATAGTGTCAGACCGTGCTTGTTTAGCTGGCAAACTGCATTTCAGGAATGTCGCCATTTACAATAAGCTTACCTGCAGTTTTGCTGATAATTTCGTCTACACTAACACCCGGTGCGCGCTCTAGCAAATGGAACGCGCCATCTTTTACTTCAAGCACCGCTAAATCTGTGACGATTTTTTTCACACAGTTCACGCCGGTGAGCGGCAGAGTACAAGACTCCAGTAACTTTGAATCGCCGTGCTTGCTGGCATGGGTCATGGTTACCACGATATTCTGTGCGCCAGCAACCAAGTCCATTGCACCACCCATGCCTTTGATTAACTTCTTCGGGATCATCCACGAGGCAATATTGCCGTTCTGATCCACTTCAAATGCACCTAGTACAGTCAAGTCTACATGACCACCCCGGATCATGGCAAAGCTTTCGGCACTATTAAAAATAGCCGCACCTGTGGCTGCTGTCACGGTTTCTTTACCCGCATTGATCATGTCTGCGTCGACCTGGTCTTCTGTTGGGTATGGACCCATGCCCAGCAGACCGTTTTCGGACTGTAGCATGACTTCGATACCCTGAGGCACGTAGTTGGCGACCAGAGTTGGAATACCGATACCCAGGTTTACGTAATAGCCGTCCTGAAGCTCTTGCGCCACGCGCATTGCAATTTGTTCACGAGTTAAAGCCATGGTGATCTCCTTACTTACGGGTTGTGACACGTTCGATGCGTTTTTCAAAGTTGCCCTGAATAACGCGATTAACATAGATCCCCGGGGTGTGGATCTCACTTGGCTCCAGTTCGCCTGGCTCTACGATTTCTTCTACCTCAGCAACGGTAATTTTACCCGCCGTTGCAGCCATTGGGTTAAAGTTCATCGCGGTGTGGCGAAATACCAGATTGCCATAGCGGTCAGCTTTCCAGGCTTTAACGATGGCGAATTCGCCGGTGATAGACTCTTCAAGAATGTAAGGGCGACCATCGAATTCTTTGACTTCTTTGCCCTCGGCAATCGGAGTACCATAGCCAGTTGCCGTGTAAAAACCTGGAATACCCGCACCGCCAGCGCGCATTTTCTCTGCCAAAGTACCCTGAGGGGTCAATTCAACGTCGATAATACCGTCTAACAACTGTTGCTCGAACAGGGCATTTTCACCCACGTAAGAGGCAATAATCTTTTTGATTTGACGATCATGGAGCAAAATACCCAGACCAAAGTCGTCGACACCACAGTTGTTCGACACGACGGTCAGCTCTTTGGTTTGTTTGCGCTTGATTTCTGCAATTAACCCTTCTGGAATTCCACATAATCCAAAGCCACCTGCAATAATGGTATCGCCATCTTTCAGGCCCTCCATTGCTGCTTCATAGCTTGAAACTACTTTATCGAAACCGGCCATTAGCCCACTCCTAGTTGTTCGTTGTTTTTCAGTTGTTATGACTGACAGCTGTTTTTCAGCGCCAGAGACACCTTGCTTACTGGCGCCTTATCCAGCGCCTCACAAATCTGCCAGCCCGCTTTTGCCAGTCTTTCTAAATCAATTCCACTGTCAATGCCAAGTCCTTGCAGCAAGTAAACAACATCCTCAGTGGCAACATTTCCTGACGCACCCTTAGCATAGGGACAACCACCCAGTCCGGCAACGGCGGAATCTATGGTCGCAATGCCCAGCTCCAGTGCGGTATGTATGTTTGCCAAAGCCTGACCATAGGTATCATGAAAGTGCACGGCAAGGCGCTCGGCTGGGATATGTGACAGTAATAACGTTAGCAGCTGCCTGACCTGATTGGCTGTACCCACACCTATGGTATCGCCAAGACTGATCTCGTAGCAGCCCAATGCCAATAATTGTTTACACACCGCCAGAACCTGCTCTGGTTCGACCTCTCCCTGATACGGGCAGCCAACCACACAGCTTACGTAGCCCCTGACTTTGATGTTGTTTTTTTGTGCAAGCTCAACCACAGGGCGGAAGCGCTCAATACTCTCTTCAATGGAGCAGTTGATGTTCTTTTGTGTAAAGGCTTCGCTGGCAGCGGTAAAAATCGCAAACTCGTCGACCTCGTTGGCAAGCGCCAGCTCGGCACCTTTGAGGTTTGGCGTAAGGGCGCTGATCTCTACACCATCACGACGCACAAAGCCCTGGATGACGTCACTGGAGTCGGCCATTTGTGGCACCCATTTTGGCGAGACAAATGCCCCAGCCTCAATGTGTTTCAAACCGGCGTCGGCCAGTGCATTGACCAGCGCAATTTTCGCGCCGGTCGATACACTGGACTCATTTTGCAGGCCATCACGTGCACCAACTTCAACTATTTTGACCTGAGCAGGATAGTTCGCCATTTCAGGCCTCCTCAACAATCGCAAGCATTGCGCCGTGGCTGACCAGCTCGCCTTCGTCGAAGCAATAGCTGGTGAGCGTACCATCAAACGGCGCATTCAGGGTGTATTCCATTTTCATTGCCTCGATGACAACCACTGGATCGCCTTTGCTTACCTGAGCGCCAACACTTTGCAGGTGTTTCACGACCGTGCCGTTAAGTGGCGCGGCCAGTGGTGCTTCCTGATGTTCATGCTCGCTGATGTAGTGCTTAGATTTAAGCGCCACATCAAACTGGTAAGGACCAAACATAACTGTGATTTGCTCTTTGGTGATCACCACATCTGCCAGCAAGCGCTTGCCATCCAGGTTGGCGACCAGGCTGTGACCATCCAGGCGTACGTCCATCGTATGGTCGAGATCCTGATAAAATACCTGCCACTGATTGCCACTGGCTTCGGCTACCACCAGGTGGTCGGCAAATGGCAGTACCTGACGACGCGGCTGGTTGAGCTTAAAGCCCGACAGCTGCCACGGCGAGGTGACTTTCTCTGCCTGCTGATGCGCCAGATAGGCCGCACTGGCCAGACAAACCAATAAGTCATTGGGCGCCTGAGATGCCGTCAGCGTTTCGGTCTGGGTGTCAATAAAGTGGGTATCCGGTGCTGTGGTACTGAATGCAGGGTGGCCTGCCAGGTGGTGTAAGAAAGCAATATTGCTCTTCAGACCTGCCAGATGTACTTCAGCCAGTGCACTGCGTAATTTTAATAGTGCAGTGCGGCGATCTCGACCATGCACTATCAGCTTAGCGATCATCGGATCGTAAAAGGGGCTGATCTCATCACCTTGTTGCACACCGGTATCGATACGCACACCGTCTTTGGCTTGTGGGAAGCCCAGATGGGACAATACGCCAGAGCAGGGCATAAAGTTTTCCTGCGGATCTTCGGCGTATATGCGCGCTTCAAAGCTGTGGCCGCTGAGTCGGATCTCATCCTGGGTCAGTGGCAGTACTTCATTGTTGGCGACGCGGATTTGCCACTCAACCAAATCCTGATCGGTCACCATCTCCGTCACCGGGTGCTCTACTTGCAGGCGCGTGTTCATTTCCATAAAGAAGAACTCGTCACCACAGAGCAAGAACTCGACGGTACCGGCACCGCGGTAGTTGATAGCCTGGGCACAGCGCACAGCGGCTTCACCCATTTCACGGCGCAGCTCTGCACTCAGATCCGGGGCAGGAGCTTCTTCTATGACTTTTTGATGGCGGCGCTGCAATGAGCAGTCGCGGTCGCCCAGATACACGCAATTACCATGGCTGTCGGCAAATACTTGCACTTCAACATGGCGCGGCTTATCGACAAAACGCTCCAGCAGCACCAGATCGTTACCAAAACTGGCTGCGGCCTCACGCTTTGCACCTTCAAGAGCATTGATAAATTCGCTGGCTTCGCGCACTACGCGCATACCTTTACCACCGCCACCGTAAGCCGCTTTTATAAGCACCGGATAGCCCACTTTCTCGGCTTCCTGAGCCAGGAAATCTGTATCTTGCTGCTTGCCGTAGTAGCCGGGCACTAAGGGTACATTGGCCTCGGCCATGATCTCTTTGGCGCGAGTTTTTGACCCCATGGCTTCAATTGAGCTAGCCAGCGGACCAATAAAGGCGATATCGGCCTGCTCACAGGCCTGAGCAAAGGCTTCGTTTTCAGACAAGAATCCGTAACCGGGATGGATACAATCCGCACCGGCACGCTTAGCAACGTCCAGAATGCGCTCAGCAACCAGGTAGGAATCTTTACTTGGCGCCGGACCTATGTGATAGGCTTCATCCGCCTGTTGTACGTGCATGGCATTGGCGTCTGCATCGGAGTAAACCGCTACGGTGCTCAGACCCAGGCGCTTGGCGCTGCGTATCACGCGACAGGCGATTTCGCCACGGTTGGCTATCAGAATTTTCTTTAACATAGTGTACTCCTTACTTGCTGGCCGCGTTTTGCCAGCCGGGGGCACGTTTGTCGAAAAAGGCGCTCAGACCTTCTTGTCCTTCCTCGCTTACTCGGATCTCAGCGATCCGTTTTGCGGTGTGTGCAATCAATGTGTCATCGATGGTATGGCCAGCCACTTCGTCTATCAGTGCCTTGGCACTTTTGACCGCCACCGGACCATTGTTCAGCAGGGTTTCTATAAAGTGAGATTCGGCACCGGCTAAGTCTTCGGCTATTTCGTGGATAAGACCCATGCTCAGTGCTTTGTCTGCAGTAAAGATCTCAGCACTGAGGAAATAGCGACGTGCCTGACGCTCGCCAATGGCGCGGATCACATAGGGGCTGATCACGGCGGGGATAAGCCCCAGCTTGACTTCGCTCAGACAGAACTTAGCATCCGGGGTCGCAACGGCGATGTCACAGCAGGCGATGAGGCCCAGTGCACCACCAAATGCAGCGCCCTGAACCAGACAAACCGTTGGGTGTGGGCTGTTTGCCAGCACTTTCATCAGTTTGGCCAGCTCCATAGAATCAGCGACATTCTCGTCGTAGTTATTACCAGCCATGGATTTCATCCAGGCCAGGTCGGCGCCTGCAGAGAAGTGCTTGCCATTGGTTTTTAATACCAGTGCACGAATATTCAGCTCGTTGGCGTATTCAATGCTTTTGATTAATTCGGCAATGACCTCGGCGTTGAAGGCATTGTGTTTTTCCGGGCGGCTAAGCTCCAAAATGGCGACTTTGCTCTTGGTGATATTTAAGGTTACTGACATAGGGCCTCCTTACATCCGGAAAATGCCGAATTTTGAATCCTGCTCAGGTGCATTGACAGCCGCTTCAAGCGCCAGACCAAGAACCGTGCGTGTGTCGGCAGGATCGATAATGCCATCGTCCCACAAGCGCGCACTGGCGTAGTAGGGGTGGCCTTGCTTTTCGTATTGCTCGACAATTGGCTTTTTGAACTCAGCCACTTCTTCGTCGCTCATCGACTGGCCTTTGCGTGCCAGACCGTCCTGACGGACTTGCGTCAGTACACCGGCAGCCTGCTCGCCACCCATGACCGAGATACGGGCATTGGGCCACATCCACATCATGGTGGGTTCATAGGCTCGGCCGCACATGCCGTAGTTACCGGCACCATATGAGCCACCGATCAGCACGGTAAATTTTGGCACGTCTGCACAAGACACAGCGGTAACCATTTTAGCGCCGTGTTTGGCAATACCTTCTGCTTCGTATTTTTGACCTACCATAAAGCCTGTGATGTTCTGCAAGAACAGCAGCGGAATGTTGCGCTGGGCACAGAGCTGAATAAAGTGCGCGCCTTTTTGCGCCGATTCTGAGAATAAAATCCCATTATTAGCGACTATCCCAACCGGATGACCATAGATTTCGGCAAAGCCGGTAACCAGGGTTTCACCAAAGTAGCGTTTAAACTCGTCAAACTGTGAGTCGTCCACGATACGGGCGATGACTTCGCGTACGTCAAACGGCTTTTTAAGGTCCGTCCCGACGATGCCGTATATCTCACGGATATCGTATCGAGGCGCTTTAAAGTCTTTCAGAACTGGGCGAACAGGACGTTGGTGGTTGAGGCGGGAGACACATTGGCGGGCGATAGACAGCGCGTGCTCATCGTTTTCCGCATAATGGTCAGCAACCCCGGATACTTTACAGTGCACATCGGCACCACCGAGGTCTTCGGCGCTTACTTCCTCACCGGTTGCCGCTTTTACCAGTGGCGGACCCGCGAGGAAAATCGTCCCTTGTTCTTTTACTATGATACTTTCATCGGCCATCGCTGGCACGTATGCACCACCGGCGGTACACAGGCCCATCACCACGGCAATTTGCGGGATGCCTTTGGCAGACATACGCGCCTGGTTATAGAAAATACGGCCAAAGTGCAGTTTATCCGGGAATACTTCATCCTGCTCCGGCAGGTTTGCACCGCCTGAGTCAACTAAATAAATGCAGGGCAGGTGGCAACGTTCTGCAATTTCTTGTGCGCGCAGGTGCTTTTTCACCGTCAGCGGGAAATAGGTGCCCCCTTTAACAGTCGCGTCGTTCGCCACTATCATGCACTCCACGCCTTTTACCCGGCCAATACCGGCCACGACACCGGCGCAGGGAATATCCTGTTCATACACACCATAGGCGGCGAACTGAGAGATCTCTAAAAACGGAGAGCCCTCGTCAAGCAGGTGCTCAATGCGGTCACGGACAAATAACTTGCCGCGACTCTGGTGGCGAGCGATCAGTGCTTCACCGCCGCCCATAGACAATGTGGCGACCTTATCATTGAGGTCGGCAACCAGAGACGCCATAGCGTCCTGGTTTGCCTTAAACTGCGGATCATGACTATTAACAGTCGAGTTTAGTACTGTCATGCTGCCTCCTTAGCGGCTTTCGGTGAACAGCTCACGACCGATCAGCATACGGCGGATCTCAGACGTGCCGGCGCCTATTTCATACAGTTTGGCATCACGCAGTAAGCGTCCGGTAGGATACTCATTGATATAACCGTTACCGCCCAGCAACTGAATTGCATCAAGCGCCATTTTGGTTGCCAGCTCGGCGGCATACAGAATTGCACCTGCGGCATCTTTACGGGTGGTCTCACCGCGGTCACAGGCTTTAGCCACTGTGTAAACGTAAGAGCGCGCCGCATTCATTTGCGTATACATGTCGGCGATTTTGCCCTGTACAAGCTGGAATTCGCCGATAGACTGGTTGAACTGCTTACGCTCGTGGATGTAAGGCACAACCACATCCATACAAGCCTGCATGATCCCAAGTGGGCCACCGGCCAGAACCACACGTTCATAATCCAGACCACTCATCAGGACCTTAACGCCTTCATTATAGTTACCCAGAATATTCTCTTCAGGCACTTCACAGTTTTCAAACACCAGCTCACAAGTGTTGGAGCCGCGCATGCCCAGTTTGTCCAGCTTTTGTGCGGTAGAGAAGCCCGGGAAGTTTTTCTCAACGATGAATGCCGTGATACCACGCGGACCGGCTTCTAAATCGGTTTTTGCATAGATCACAAAGACGTCGGCATCCGGACCATTGGTGATCCACATTTTATTGCCGTTGAGAATAAACTTATCGCCTTTTTTCTCGGCTTTGAGTTTCATAGATACTACATCTGAGCCCGAGTTTGGTTCACTCATCGCCAGTGCGCCGATGTGCTCGCCGGAGACCAGTTTAGGCAGGTACTTTTCTTTTTGTGCCCGGTTGCCATTGCGGTTGATCTGGTTGACACATAAGTTTGAGTGCGCACCGTAACTCAAGCCGATAGAGGCGCTGGCACGGCTGATCTCTTCCATCGCAATAACATGCTCGAGATAGCCCATGTTTGCGCCACCGAACTCTTCTGGTACTGTGATGCCCAGCAGACCCATGTCACCAAACTTTGGCCACATTTCATTTGGGAAAGCGTTTTCTTCGTCGGTTTTTTCTGCCAGTGGAGCGATTTCGCTGCTGGCAAAGCTATTGACGTGGTCACGGATCATGTCCGCGGTTTCGCCCAGGCCAAAGTTAAGTTCTTTATAAAGTGATACTGTGCTCATCTGTAGTTATCCTGTGTGAGAGTTATTCTTGATTAAGCACTCGCCGCGACTCGCATTAAGTGCTACATTATTGCTCAATCACTATTCATCTAAATTCTTTAATGTATCCAGACAGCGACGTTCTGCTGTCACCAGCTCCATCAGGACGACTTTAATATCGTCCATTTGCTGACTCAGATCGGCCTTTTTTTCTTCGATCAGTTGCAGCATAGTATGAAGCTGTTTGGCGCTTGATTTGTCAGCGTCGTAAAGCTCAAACAATCTACCGGTTTCTGCCAGGGTAAAGCCCAATCGCTTGCCACGCAGAATGAGTTTCAGGCGCACTTTATCGCGCTTAGAATAAATGCGGGTCTGGCCATGGCGTTCAGGTGAAAGTAATCCCTGATCTTCATAAAACCGAATACTTCGGGTGGTAATATCAAACTCCTTGGCGAGTTCGCTGATTGAATAAGTTGGTTCTTTGTTGTCTTGCATCGTTTACGCACTTACATCAAAACTGATTTGTCCAATATAAGTGAAGTTTACGTAAAGGTAAAGTATGGCGTTTGTTTCATCCTATAGTCGCATATCGCAACCGCTCATACTGGTCTACTTTAGGTATTCGTTTTGCTTACAGAAGACCCGCTGAGGCACTCCAGATGGTACGTCACAATGCAGTATAGTCGCGTTATTCGAGACTGACTGGCGAGGAGGACGACACATCGTAAGTCACACCAGTGGCAACCTCGATGTGCAACTTAACTTTACACTTTCAGAGATCGCAATTTGCTTGATTTTAGATTTACGTTGGCGTAAACGTAAATATTAGGTATGCTCGACGTAAGAGATTACTAAAAGCAAGCAACTTGCTTGTAAACAGGAGTTTTTTTAATGAGTAACGAAGCTGTTGTCATTGTTGCTGCCAAACGTACCCCTATGGGTGGATTTATGGGCAGTCTTTCTGGTGCCAGTGCAACTGACCTGGGTGCCACCGCAATTAAAGCTGTGATGGCTGATACTGGGCTGTCTGATGCCAGTATAGACGAAGTGATCATGGGCTGTGTATTGCCAGCTGGCTTAGGTCAGGCGCCAGCGCGTCAGGCGATGTTACATGCCGGCCTGGCTCGTTCAACGGGCGCAACCACTATCAATAAAGTCTGTGGCTCAGGCTTGAAAGCGGCTATGTTCGCTCACGACCTGATCAAAGCAGGCAGCATTAGTACAGCGGTCGCTGGTGGTATGGAGAGCATGACGAATGCTCCTTACTTCATTCCTAAAGCGCGTGGTGGCATGCGCATGGGCCATGGCGAAATTAAAGATCACATGATGGCGGATGGCCTCGAAGATGCTTACGACAATAAAGCTATGGGCTGCTTCGCACAAGATACGGCCGATGAATACGGCATTACCCGTGACAATATGGACGAGTTTGCGCTGAGCTCACTGAGTAAAGCCAATGCTGCTATTGAAAACGGTAGCTTTAACAACGAAATTGCCGCACATACCATTTCTACCCGTAAAGGTGATGTGGAAGTGGCGATTGATGAGCAGCCTGGTAATGCGCGCCCGGACAAGATCCCGTCACTGCGCCCGGCGTTCAAAAAAGATGGCACTATCACTGCGGCTAACTCGTCTTCTATCTCTGACGGCGCAGCAGCGCTGGTATTGATGAGCGAATCAGAAGCGAAACGTCACGGTCTAACACCACTGTGTAAGATTGCAGGTCACACCACACATTCTCAGGCGCCTGCCGAGTTCACTGTGGCACCTGTTGGTGCAATGAACAAGTTGCTTGAGCAAACTGGCTGGTCTAAAGACGACGTCGATTTGTGGGAGATCAACGAAGCATTCGCTATGGTCACTATGTTGGCGATCAGCGAGCTTAGCCTGGATCAGAGCAAAGTAAACGTGAATGGTGGTGCGTGTGCATTGGGTCACCCAATCGGTGCCAGTGGCGCGCGTATTCTGGTAACGCTTATTCATGCACTGCGCAATCGCGGTTTATCAAAAGGCATTGCCTCACTGTGTATCGGTGGTGGTGAAGCGGTGGCATTAGCCGTCGAAGTTTAAGTTAAGTATAGCGCCGCAACGACAATAATTAAGCGGCGCTTTTTCGTTTTAATTGGGGGAGGAGTGCACATGCACCAGGTACCATTATACATCAACGGTGAATTTACCCAGTCTCAGTCTGACAAGTGGCTAGATGTCGTCAATCCGGCGAATCAGGAAGTTTTGGCGAAGGTGCCATGCGCGACACAGGATGAAGTACAGGCCGCTATTTCGTCTGCACAAGAAGCATTTAAAACCTGGCGTAATGTCCCGGTAACAGAGCGTGCTCGTATCATGATGCGCTATGCGGCACTGTTAAAAGAGCACCAGGAAGAGATTGCGACTATTATCTGCCATGAGCTTGGCAAGACCTTTGAAGATGCCAAGGGCGATGTATGGCGTGGTATTGAAGTGGTTGAGCAGGCGGCCAATGCGCCGGCGCTAATGATGGGCGAAACGGTTGAGAACGTTGCCCGTAATATCGACACTTATTCTTATATTCAACCGCTGGGCGTGTGTGCGGGTATCACCCCGTTTAACTTCCCGGCGATGATTCCATTGTGGATGTTCCCAATGGCGATTGTGTGTGGTAACACCTTCGTATTAAAGCCTTCTGAGCAAGACCCTCTGACGCCAATGCGTTTGGTTGAGCTATTCGAAGAAGCTGGCGCACCAAAAGGGGTTCTGCAAGTAGTACATGGTGCAAAAGAGCAGGTTGACCAAATCCTGACAGCGCCTGAAGTACGCGCGATTTCTTTTGTTGGCTCATGCGGTGTAGGGTCTTATATCTACAGCAAAGGCACTGAGAACCTGAAACGTGTTCAGGCCTGCGTAGGCGCGAAAAACCATATGGTGATCATGCCAGATGCCAGCCGCGAGCAAACCATCAATAACCTGGTCGGTTCATCTGTGGGCGCAGCAGGTCAGCGTTGTATGGGTATCTCGGTTGCGGTGTTTGTTGGCAAGTCTAAAGAGTGGATCGACGATTTAAAAGCCGGCCTTGAAAAAGTACGCCCGGGTGTGTGGAACGACCCAGAAGCGGCCTATGGCCCGCAAACCTCGGCTCAGGCAAAAGCACGTATTCTGTCGCTGATAGAAAGCGGTAAACAACAAGGTGCAACTTGTCTGCTGGATGGCTCAGACTTTACGGTTGAAGGCTACGAAAACGGCAACTGGGTTGGTCCAACGCTGTTTACAGACGTCACGCCAGACATGGACATCTACAAGCAGGAGATCTTTGGCCCCGTACTGAACTGCGTATGTGTTGATACTCTGGAAGAGGCCATTGAACTGGTTAATAACAGCCCTTATGGTAACGGTACGTCTCTGTTCACGGCAAGCGGCGCAGCAGCACGTAAGTTCCAGAATGAAATCGAAGTAGGTCAGGTGGGCATCAATATTCCGATTCCTGTGCCACTGCCGTTCTTCTCATTCACCGGCTGGAAAAACTCTTTCTATGGCGACCAACACACCTATGGTAAACAGGGTGTGCGTTTCTACACAGAAACCAAGACCATTACTTCACGTTGGTTTGCCGATGAGGCCGTAACAGGCCCGAATATGAGCATCAACCTGCGATAACGCCAGTCAGTTAACCTATCAGGCCCGGCACTTGCCCGGGCCGCAAGTAGTAATCCCTGAAACTCAGGTACATAAGAATAACGCCGGGCAGAATCATCACTTCGCCCGCTATGACAACAAGTGAGGTCTTTATGGACTTTAATCTCAACGAAGATCAACAGGCTTTTGCCGAAACCGCCTATCAGTTTGCCATGAGCGAACTGGCGCCCCATGCCGCTGAATGGGATCAGAAACATATTTTCCCTAAAGACGTGATTAAAAAAGCCGGTGAGCTGGGCTTTTGTGGCCTATATACGCCGGAAGAAGCGGGCGGCCTGGGTCTGTCGCGTCTTGATTCAAGCATTATCTTTGAACAATTGTCGATGGGCTGTACGGCCACAACGGCGATGCTGACCATACACAATATGGCCACCTGGATGATTGCCAGCTTCGCCACTCAGGCGGTAAAGGATCAGTACATGGACCAACTAGTGATGGGTGAGCTACTGGCATCTTACTGCCTGACCGAACCAGGCTCAGGCTCTGATGCGGCATCACTGAAAACCAAAGCGGTACTCGAAGGCGATGAGTATGTCCTGAATGGGTCAAAAATGTTTATCTCGGGCGCGGGTGAAACCGATGTGCTGGTGGTAATGGCACGTACCGGAGAAGACGGTCCTAAAGGCATTTCTGCCTTTGTTGTGCCGGCTGATGCCGAGGGCGTTATCTATGGTAAAGCCGAAGAGAAAATGGGCTGGAATGCGCAGCCAACCCGCCTGGTGACATTCGAAAATGTTC
The DNA here is from genome assembly GCF_005887095.1 of Pseudoalteromonas rubra. Classification (GTDB taxonomy): domain Bacteria; phylum Pseudomonadota; class Gammaproteobacteria; order Enterobacterales; family Alteromonadaceae; genus Pseudoalteromonas; species Pseudoalteromonas rubra_E. The sequence goes on from NZ_PNCI01000019.1 coordinate 159,399, forward strand.
GTATTCCGGCGGCTAACCTGATGGGCAAAGAAGGTGAAGGCTTTAAATTTGCCATGCAGGGCCTGGATGGCGGACGTATTAACATTGCAACTTGTTCAATTGGTACTGCACAACAGGCGCTGAACACAGCAAAAGAATATATGCAGGAGCGCCAGCAGTTTGGTAAGCCCCTCGCGGCATTCCAGGCACTTCAGTTTAAGATTGCCGATATGAACACGGAACTGGTTGCCGCGCGTCAGATGGTCCGTCTGGCTGCGTTCAAACTGGACAGCAACGACAGTGAAAAAACCACTTACTGTGCCATGGCTAAACGCTTTGCGACTGACGTCGGTACTAAGGTTTGTGATGATGCATTACAGATCCACGGTGGTTATGGCTACATCAAAGAATACCCACTTGAGCGCCACCTGCGTGATGTACGCGTTCACCAAATCCTGGAAGGCACCAATGAGATCATGCGGGTGATCATTGCACGCCGAATTCTAGCCGAAGGCGCAGCTAGCGTACTGTAGAGGAGCATCATTATGTCAGCACAATTGAAACTCGAAAAACAAGGTCATATTGCGGTTGTGACTATGTCCAACCCACCAGCAAACACCTGGACTCGCGATACTTTGGTTGGTCTGAAGGAGCTGGTAACAGAGCTTAATGCCGATAAAAACATTTACTCTTTGGTGATCACTGGGGAAGGTGAAAAGTTCTTCTCAGCGGGCGCTGATCTGAATGTATTTGCCGATGGTGACAAAGGCGTTGCGGCGGACATGTCTCGCGTATTTGGTGAAGCGTTTGAAACCCTGAGTGATTTCCGTGGTGTGTCTATTGCAGCCATTAATGGCTTCGCAATGGGCGGTGGTCTGGAAGTCGCGCTGGCCTGTGATATTCGTATTGCAGAAGCACAGGCTCAAATGGCTCTGCCAGAAGCCAAAGTTGGCCTGTTACCTTGTGCAGGTGGCACACAAAACCTGTCATGGCTGGTCGGTGAAGGCTGGGCGAAGCGTATGATCTTATGTGGTGAGCGCCTTAAAGCCGACAAAGCTCAGCAGATTGGACTGGTTGAAGAAGTGGTTGAGCAAGGCAAAGCGCTGGAAGCTGCACTTGAGCTGGCTAAGAAAGTTGAAGATCAAAGCCCGGTGGCTGTGACCGCTTGTAAAGCCCTGATCCAAAAAGGTCGCTCAGGTACTATCAACAGCGCATTGCCGCTTGAGCGCGAGCTGTTCGTGACTTTGTTCGACACGCAAGATCAAAAAGAGGGCGTCAATGCCTTCTTGGAAAAACGTAAAGCAAACTGGGTGAATGGCTAATGGTTGAATTACAGTTACTGAACCAGGCAGATGCCCCAGTGGTATTTGAGTTGGCGCACTGTAATAACGGCATGAAGGTGGCGGTTGCCACCCTCAATGCGCCAAAAGCACTCAATGCACTGAACTTGGGAATGATCCGCTTATTGGATCCACAGCTTAAGGCCTGGGCTGAAGACGAGCAGATAGCTATGGTGCTGCTCAAAGGCGCAGGTGAAAAAGCCTTTTGTGCCGGTGGTGATGTGGTTAGTCTGTACAACGCGATGGCTGCCGAAGATGGCAATAATCATCTGGAAGTTTTCTTTTCCGAGGAATATCGCCTCGATTACCACATCCACAATTATGATAAACCGATCCTGCTTTGGGGCAATGGTATCATCATGGGTGGCGGTCTTGGTCTGATGGCCGGTGCCAGTCATCGTGTGGTGACCGAGTCATCACGTATTGCGATGCCCGAAATCACCATTGGCTTGTATCCGGATGTTGGCGGCAGCTACTTCCTGAACAAGATGCCTGCGGGTGTTGGTTTATTCCTTGGCCTTACGGGTGCTTCCATCAATGCCACCGATGCCAAATTTGTTGGCCTGGCCGATCATTATATGGATGGCGAGCGCCTGGATATGCTGCTGCATAACCTCAGTGAAGTAAACTGGGGCAAAACCAATGTGCTTAATCATGAGAAGCTGACTCAGTTACTGATTTCGCTTGATGAAGCATCGCACATTCCGCCGCGCAGCGAAATTAAGCCGCTGGCTGACTCGTTCGCTCAACTTGCCGAGTTTGACACCCTGGAAGCCCAGGTTGAGCATATTCTGGCGCTCGACAGCACAGAGAACAAATGGCTAAGCAAAGCACAAAAAGCCCTCAAGCATGGCTCTCCACTCAGTGCCGTGTTAATCCAGGCACAATTAAATCGTGCTGAAGGCTTGTCACTCAAAGATTGTTTTCAACGCGAGCTGGCAATGTCGGTGCGTTGCGGTGAAGTGGGCGAGTTCCGTGAAGGTGTGCGTGCACTGCTGATTGACAAAGACGGACAGCCACAGTGGCAGTTTAAGACCATTGCGGATGTCGACAGCGCTGTGATCGACAGCTTTTTTGCCCCGCGCTGGGAAGAAAGTGAACATCCTCTGGCTGATCTATAAGGAATAAACACATGGCAAAGATTGGATTTATAGGTTTAGGAAACATGGGCGGCCCGATGGCGGCCAATTTAGTAAAAGCTGGTCATCAGGTGACGGTATTTGATCTAAGCGCAGAGGCAGTGAATCACCTTGTTTCACTGGGTGCTCATGCCGCAGACAAAGTGTCTGACGTGTGTTCAGGTGCCGATTTTGTTGTCAGCATGCTGCCAGCCAGCAAGCACGTTCGTATGATTTATACTGGCGAAGATGGGTTAATCAACTATCTTGAAAAGTCGACGCTGGTGATTGACTGCTCGACAATCGATGCCGAATCCGCGCAGTTTGTTGGTAATACACTGGCTGACGCGGGTATTGCGTTTGTTGATGCGCCCGTTTCAGGCGGTGTTGCCGGGGCTGCGGCAGGTACTTTAACCTTTATCGTGGGTGGCAGTGACGCTGATTTTAACAAAGCACAGACTGTCCTGAACGATATGGGTAAGAATATTTTCCATGCCGGGGCGGTGGGTGCAGGTCAGGTCGCTAAGATCTGTAATAATATGCTGCTATCAATACTCATGGCAGGCACCAGTGAAGCACTGCAAATGGGCGTTGACCACGGCCTTGATCCAAAAGTATTGAGTGAAATCATGCTCAACAGCTCGGGTCGCAACTGGACATTGGAGTTATACAACCCGTGTCCGGACGTATTAGAGAATGTGCCTTCGTCAAATGGGTATAAACCAGGTTTTATGGTTGACTTGATGGCCAAAGACTTAGGGTTGGCGATGCAGGCGGCACAGCAAACAAACTCGGCTACGCCGATGGGGGCACTGGCAAAAAATCTCTACAACCTGATGCAGAATCAGGGCAGTGGCAGTGAAGATTTTAGTGCTATTTTTAAACTCTATTCACAAAAGCAGTAACAGAAGCAGGGTTGAAATATCATGGATATAAAGAACAAAACGGTGGTGATCACCGGTGGTGCGCAGGGCCTGGGCTTTGCGATGGCAACGGAAATGGCCAAAATGGGTGCCAAGCTGGCATTGATAGATATGCAGGAAGAGCAGCTGCAAAGTGCAGCCTCTGAGCTCAGAACATTGGATGTTGAAGTAAAAACTTATGTGGCGAATGTGAGCCTGGAGAGCGATGTTGAACAGGTATTCAGCGCCATAGTGGCAGACCTGGGTAATATCGCGGTATTGGTTAATAACGCCGGTATTCTGCGCGATGGCCTGCTGTTGAAAGCCAAAGACGGTGAAGTGACCGATAAAATGTCACTACAGCAGTTCCAGTCCGTACTGGATGTTAACCTGACCGGGGTATTCCTCTGTGGCCGTGAAGCGGCAACTAAGATGGTAGAGGGCCAGAAAGGGGGCGTTATCATCAATATGTCGAGCGTGGCACGTGCGGGCAATATGGGTCAAACCAACTACTCGGCAGCCAAAGCCGGTGTTGTTGCCATGACCACATCCTGGGCGAAAGAGCTGGGCCGTTACGGTATTCGTGTTGGTGCCATCGCACCGGGCGTGATCCGCACACAGATGACCGACGCAATGAAGCCAGAAGCCAAAGAGCGTCTGCTGAAAATGAAACCTGTTGGACGTCTGGGTGAAGCTGGCGAGATTGCCCACACGGCAAAATACATTATCGAGAATGATTTCTTCACCGGTCGTGTTGTAGAAATTGACGGCGGGATCAGACTCTGATAAATTAATACTTAAGTATCGGTTTGCTTTTATTTTTGACCTAAAACCAATACGAAAGAATTCGCATACTTATGTTCCTTTATCTTCGCAAGAAGAAAGTGTGTTGAATCAAGCGGCAGGCCACGCATACCTGCCGCTTTTTAGTTTCTGGCGCACAAGTGTTTGGCGTATTGGCTTATCTACTTCTTTTCTGAGCATGCCCTTTGCGCTTTGAATATTATTGAAAAATTACATATTCTTTTAACTAATCCATTGCTAAAGTAGCGCCTTACTCACTATTTATCCTTAACGAACAAGGGACGACTTTGATTGATTTTGTAGCCACCTTTATCTTCTTCTTTGCGGTTATCGACCCCATAGGCACGATCCCCGTATTTATTGCGGTTACGCGTGGCTATGATGCCGCAGCGAAACGCAAAATTGCCGTGATTGCGAGTCTGGTTGCTGCGGCTTTGCTGGTGTTTTTTGCTGTGGCGGGTGAGATTCTGCTGACTGCGATGGGGATCCCGCTGGCAGCTTTTCAGATTGCCGGTGGCATTGTGCTGTTCTTATTTGCATTGTCGATGATCTTTGGTGAGAGTAAGCCAGAAGAAGAGGTCCGGTTAATTAAAGACCACCGTGAAACTGCGATATTCCCGTTGGCGGTCCCATCGATCGCTAGCCCAGGTGCAATGCTTGCGTGTGTTTTGTTAACTGAGAATGCGCGTTTTAATATTTTCGAGCAAGTGCAGACGGTGGCTATGATGCTCGTGGTGATTTTACTGACGTTACTACTGATGCTGGTAGCAAGTAGTGTTCATAAGGTCATCGGTAATGCCGGTGCCAGTGTTATCAGTCGGGTAATGGGATTGATATTGGCATCTGTGGCGGTGACCAATGCATTAGCGGGTTTTGTGAGTTACTTCGATAAGTAAAGATTAGCTGGAAAAGCAGCCTGAGGGCTCGGGAAGGGTGGAAAAGCAGCCCAAGGGCTGCTAAACCATAAAGAGGTCGGGTTAGCTGGATTGCTGATTACGTTCTGCCCAAGCTTTGTTAACAGAGCGACGCCATAAGAAGTCAATAACGAAAAAGCCTAGAATCGCAGCCATGCAGGCGCAGATCAACGAGCCGAGCATAAAAGCGGGGCCGATAGTCGACAGGCTCTCTACCAGCCAGCTCCAGCTGGCTTCAAAATGAAACGGTTGCTCCTCCTGACCGAGTGCAAACGCACCCACCTGATAGGATGCATAGAAAATGGGAGGCATAGTTAGTGGGTTAGTGATCCACACCAGCGCGATTGACAAGGGGAGATTAACACGAAAAGGAATAGCCAGGGCGGCTGCAAGAACCATTTGAAAAGGAACAGGGATGAACGCAAAGAACAGGCCAACGGAAAAGGCCCCACGCGCCGAGCGGCGATTTAAATGCCAAAGATTTGCATCATGTAACAAACTACCGAATATTTTCAGCGATTTTTGCTGTTTGATCTTATTGTGATCGGGTAGAAACCGTTGGATCGTCTTCTTTGGCATGTTAAGCAACCATTTACATCGATATTGATCTGCTGCGGCCTGATCAGCGGGTGCCTGATCTCAGTATTTTATCTGGGTCAGTGGCAGTGGTTAGTCTGCTCAGGCGTGCTCCTTTTTCTCTGCGGGTATTTTAAGACTTTTTCGAGTGTTTTGGCAGGTTTTATTTTAGGTATTTTTGTGACGATTTGTCACTATTGGCTGGTTTATGCGCCGCCGCTTGCTGAAAAAGGCTTAGAGCAGGACATTGAGGTGGTCGGTACTGTGAGCAAAGTCATTGGTACAGGTGCAAACCCTTATGTCACCCTTGAGCTGGCAAGCATAGGCCAATATACGGTGCCCTGGTATCGCCGTGTTCGTGCAAATGTATCACTAAGTGGCGCGTTGCCCGATGACTTACAAGGCGCAACACTGGCAGGCATGGTGACACTTAAACCATTTCGCAGTCGAAAGAACTTCTCGGTATTTGACGCTGAGCTTTATGCCTTTCGTCATCAGATATTCTACAAAGGCCGCATGTCTGTGGAGGATGTAAGGTACGAACATAGCGAACGCTTGCGGACGACCTATCGCACTTGGGTGTCACAGGCGCTGGATGGGTTGCATTTTAGCTGGTTTTACTATGTGATACTGACGGGAGATAAGAGCGCGGTACCGCAAGCCGATAAAGCTTACTTTCAATCGCTGGGTCTCAGTCATTTGCTGGCCATTTCCGGCCTGCATGTGGCCATTGTATTTGCGCTGAGCTTTGCTCTGTGCAAACTTGTCCTGGCTTTAATATGGTCGCGTTTGGCTCAGCATCATAATTATCAGCTGGGCTATTTTACCTTTGCGCTGCTCTTAAGCGGGGTCTATGTCTGGCTCAGTGGTATGCAGGTGTCGGCGCAGCGCGCCTGGTTAATGGCCTTGCTGGGCGCATGTTGTTTTTTGTTTGCCCGGCACCTGAGCCCTGCGCGAACCCTAATCTATGCTCTGACGGTGATCTTAATTGCCAATCCCTTTGCCGTGCTCAACCTGGGGCTGTATTTTTCGTTCTTTGCGGTGGCCACTATTTTTATGGTGTTTCGCAGCACAGCGCGTGACTCAGAGCGCCTGTCCCGAGTTAAGCTGCTGTTATATTTACAATGTGCCTTATTTGCAGCTCTGTTACCGCTTACCCTTTATTCCTATCATGGCTTTAGCATGAGCAGCATACCGATCAACCTGGTGGTCATTCCATTGTTGTCGGTAGTGATTTTTCCGCTGCTGTTGATGCATCTGCTCATCGTAATGGCCACGGGCTGGGCCGTTTTAGCTGTACCAGATGCCATGCTCAACTCGGCCTATCAGTGGCTAAACGCTTTTCCTTACCACTGGTGGCATACTGGCGCGATAGCACCAGAGCTGGTGATACTAAGCTACTTAGCATTACTACTGTGTCTTAGCACCTTAACCCGGCCATTTGCCTGGGTCCCTGTGTCTGCCGCCCTGATGGTCAACCTCACCGAGCGTACACCCGACTGGCAGGTGGACGTTTTTGATGTTGGACATGGCACAGCGGTACTGGTATCTGCTCAGGGCAATGGCGTGCTGATAGACCTCGGCGCCAGTTATTTTTCGCGCTATTCGTTGTTTGAAAATGTGATCAAGCCTTATTTGCAGGCGCATCGCATCACCCTTGTGCATACTGTGATCAGCCATGATGACAGTGATCATAATGGCGGGCTCGCTGATCTGTATCGTTACGATGGTGGCCGTTCACTTGAGCAGTTTCATCAGGGAGACGGTAAGGCGTTGTGCAGTTTAAAAGCTGTCATTATGGAGAATCTAACCATAGAGTCGCTCTGGCCGGTAGAGCCGATGAACAGCGACAATAACAATTCCTGTGTGGTGAGGATAAGTGATGGCACGACCCGGTTGTTATTGCCCGGAGACATAGAGCAGGTGGCAGAACATGCACTGTTGGTACGACAACGGGAAAAGATGCCAGCAGATATACTGATTGCCCCGCATCATGGCAGTAACACGTCGTCCAGCATGGCGTTTGTCTCTGCCGTTGCTCCGAGGTGGGTCGTGTTTTCACGGGGATACTACTCGCCATGGCGTTTGCCGCACGAGGACGTTGTTGAGCGATACCAGTCAATCTACAGTCGTATGCTGGATACGGCCGAAGAAGGTCAGATCCGATTCAAAATAACCGGGACAGAAGTTCAACTGGAAACCGCCCGGGACAGGAAAAGTTTTTGGTTCTTAAGATAATGCATTCAGTTTTGCCATCAGTACAGCTACAATACGCGGGTTATGACGTACCAGAGAGACACTATGCAACAATCCGCCAAGCAGATCTACAAGCGGCTTCTGAGTTACACCTTCGACTTTAAAGTGCCGGCCCTGTTTGCCATTATTGGCATGCTCGGTTACGCCGCTATGGATGCGCTGTTCGTTCAGTTAATGCAGCCGTTTATTGACGATGGTCTGACAGAGCGCAACGCCGAAGTGTTAAAAATGGCGCCCATCGTGGTGGTGTTGCTGGTTATTGGGCGCGGTATTTTCAATTATATGGCGTCGTATTGTCTGAGCTACGTGGGCTCTCAGGTGGTGAGAAAACTACGTCAGTCTTTGTTTGAGCACATGCTGTTTTTGCCGGTGAGCTTTCACGATCAACATTCTAACGGCGAAATGATCTCAAAAATCACCTTTGATACTGAACAAGTGCAACAGGCTATAACCCGTGCCTTACAGGTAATGATCCGTGAAGGGGCCTTTGTACTATTTTTGCTGGTGGTGATGTTCAACGCCAGTTGGCAGTTGTCTTTGATATTCTTAGTGGTGATCCCTATCGTCGGCGTGATAGTGAATCTGGTTTCCAAGCGTTTTCGGAAAATTTCAAAGAATATTCAGGATGCCATGGGGGAGGTGACTCGCAGTTCAGAGCAAATGCTGGCCGGGCATAAAGTGATCCATGGCTTCGGTGGTCAGGACAAAGAGATAAGTCATTTTGCCGATGTGAACAACCGCAATCGTCAGCAACGTGTAAAGATGGATGCAACGCGCGCACTGAGCGTGTCGGTGATCCAAATTATTGCAGCCAGCGCCATGGCATTGATCCTGGCCATCATCGCGATGCCAGAAATGATAGACACCATCTCCTCGGGCACCTTTGTGTCGCTGACGACCTCTATGATGATGATGCTCAGACCGCTTAAACAGCTGGCGAATGTGAACAGTGATTTGCAGCGCGGTATTGCTGCAGCGACCAGTATTTTTGAAATTCTGGATAAAGAGCAGGAAAAGAACACTGGTAAGCTTGAGGCGGACAGCGTTAAGGGTGAAATTGCAGTTTCAGGCGTGACCTTCCGTTACCCGGGCAAAGACGAAGCCGTCATTAAATCTTTATCATTACAAATTCAGGCTGGCCAGAGTATCGCGCTGGTGGGCCGCAGTGGTTCAGGTAAGTCGACTTTATCGAACCTGCTGCCGCGCTTTTACGACTGGGATGAAGGAGAGATCACCCTCGATGGAGTGAAACTCCAGGACTACACGCTGTCTTCGCTGCGTAAACAGTTTGCACTTGTGTCGCAGCAGGTAGTGCTGTTTAACGACACTATTGCCAATAACATCATGTATGGACTGGAGCGCGCTTATTCTCAGGAGGAGTTAGAAGAAGTGGCGAAACAGGCCCATGTCTGGGAGTTTGTTAAAGACTTGCCTGAGGGTTTGAATACTATGGTGGGTGAAAACGGTGTCATGCTTTCCGGCGGGCAGCGTCAGCGCATTGCCATCGCCCGCGCGATTGTTAAAAACGCACCTATTTTGATTCTCGATGAAGCGACTTCGGCACTGGATACCGAGTCGGAACGGTTGATCCAGCAAGCGCTCGACAACCTGATGAAAGATAAAACCTCCATTGTGATAGCACATCGCCTGTCTACCATTGAACAGTCAGACTGTATCTATGTGCTCGACCAGGGTCGTATTGTCGAGCAGGGTAAACACCAGGCACTGCTTGAGCAAAAGGGCATTTATGCCGCGTTATGCCAGATGCAATACGGTGAGCAGGCATGAATCGCTTAGAGCGCAGCTGGTATCAGCCATTAGGGCTGTTAAATATCTTACTGCTGCCTTTGTCAGGTCTATTTTGGTTACTGAGCTCACTGCGCAGGGGGCTGTTTAAGCTGGGCCTCAAGCGTGTCTATAAAGCGCCAGTGCCGGTGATCATCGTTGGTAATATCGGCATAGGTGGCAACGGTAAAACACCGTTCGTGTTGTGGCTGGTGCCATACCTTGAGTCTTTGGGCCTGAAAGTAGCCGTGATCAGCCGGGGCTATGGTGCAAAGCCTCCCAGTCTGCCATATCGGGTGGCAGATAACAGCTGCGCCGTAGAAGCAGGCGATGAGCCGTTATTGATATACAAGCGGCTGGGTTGCCCGGTGATGATAGGTGGCGACCGCCAGGCCAGCATTGAAATGCTTATGCGTGAAGACAAGCCGGATATTATCGTCAGCGATGATGGCCTGCAGCATTACCAGCTGGCGCGGGATATCGAGATTTGTATTGTTGATGCACAACGCCGTTTTGGCAACGGTCTGCTGCTACCGGCCGGTCCTTTACGCGAAACATCAGGGCGTCTCAAGCACACAGATCTGGTTGTCTATAATGGAGAATCAGACGGGGTTGGTTATGAGCTGGCTCGCAGTGGCTATTTCAGCGTGAAAGACAATCAGGCGGTTGCGCAAACCGCCGGGCAGGGCGTTGCCGTAAGCGCCATTGGTAACCCGCAGCGATTTGAACAGTCCTTGCGCTCAGATGGCATTGAACTGACCGCTACACTGCATTTTGCCGATCACCATGCTTACAGCGCAGCCGACTTTGCCACGTGCGAAGATCAGGCTGTCTTTATGACCGAAAAAGACGCCGTAAAATGCCAGTCATTCGGCAAAGAAAATTGGTATTATTTAAAAGTAGAAGCCCAGCCCAGTGCTGCGCTTACACAACAACTGAATTCGTTATTAAAACAAAAAGGGATAGTCAACCATGGCCTTTGACACTAAATTACTCGAGATTATTGCTTGTCCGGTTTGCAAAGGAAAACTGAGATTTGACAAAGACAATCAGGAGCTGATCAGCACGGCTGCTAAGCTGGCTTACCCTGTCAGAAACGACATTCCAGTGCTACTGGAAAACGAAGCGCGTGAATTATCCCTTGATGAGGTTGAAAAGTGGAATTCATAGTCGTTATTCCGGCGCGTTACGCCTCAACTCGCCTGCCTGGTAAACCGCTTGCTGACATTTGTGGTAAACCCATGATCCAGCATGTGTTCGAGCAGGCGCAAAAGTCTGGCGCCAAAGCCGTTTACATCGCGACCGACAACACTCAGGTGTTTGAGCGCGCTAAAGCCTTTACAGAGAACGTACTGATGACCCGAGAAGATCATCAGTCGGGGACTGAGCGCCTTGCAGAGGTGGTTGATCAGCTTGGCCTGGCCGACGATACCCTAGTGGTTAATGTGCAGGGCGATGAGCCCTTGTTAGCGCCGGAAAACATCACCCAGGTGGCGACCTTACTGCATAAAGCTCAGGAAGCGCCGATGGCTACGCTGAGCGTTGATGTAACGGATGTGCAGGAAGTACTGAATCCCAATGCCGTTAAAGTGGTCCAGGATGCCCATCACAATGCGTTGTACTTTTCACGCGCTTCCATCCCGTTTCAGCGTGACAGCATGATGGAACTGGATGAGAGCAAAATTCCACTGGCACATTTTCAACGTCATGTGGGTATTTATGCCTATCGCGCCGGTTTCATTAAAACCTATCTGGCCTTACCTGTTTCTCCGCTGGAAGGGCAGGAATCGCTTGAGCAATTGCGTGTGCTATACCACGGTTATCGTATTAAAATTGCCAAGGCTTGCCGCCCGGTTTATGCCGGGGTTGATACACCGGAAGATTTAAAAAGAGTCGTAGAGTACCTCAATGGTTCCCTTTGAGGTGATTGCCAGTCACCCGGATTTTGTGGTGGCACATAAGCCCGCTGGGGTGAGTTTTCACAGTGAAGAGGAAAGCGGCTTTGTTGCTTTATTGGCTGAGCAGCTGGGTGAGCAGCTTTACCCGGTTCACCGACTCGATAAGGTAACGTCCGGTTTACTGGTGCTGGCTCGCTCAAGTCATGCCGCTGCCAGGCTGACTGAGTTGTTTACCAATCGCGCCGTGGATAAGTTCTATCTGGCGCTGATTGATAGCAAACCGAAAAAGAAGCAAGGCTGGGTTAAAGGCGACATGGCCAAATCCCGACGCGGCACGTATAAGTTGTTAACCAGTCAGGACAACCCGGCAGTTACGCGCTTTTACAGTGCCAGCATAGCACCGGGTCTCAGAGCCTGTTTACTCAAGCCATACAGCGGCAAAACACATCAGTTACGGGTTGCGCTAAAAAGCTTGTCAGCGCCTATCCTCGGCGATGTCAGCTATGGTGGCAACGAGGCCGACAGAGTTTATCTGCACGCTTACTGCTTGAGCTTTGAGTGGGGCAACGAAAGAATGACATTTTATGCTTTGCCACAGGGCGGAGCACAGTTTGCTGAGCTGGCAGACACAGAAGTAATGCAAAGCTGGGCACAGCCCAGAGAGTTAGAGTGGTAATATGACGCAAGATACATCCTTAAGATTTGGTGGCATCGGCCGCTTGTATGGAGATACAGAGCTAACCTGGCTTGGCGAAGCCAGCTTCTGTGTTATAGGCATTGGCGGCGTGGGTAGCTGGGTTGCAGAGGCTCTGGCGCGTACCGGCATAGGTAAAATTACCCTGATTGATCTGGATGATATCTGTGTCACTAATATCAATCGCCAGCTGCATGCAAAAACTGAAACGATAGGCCAGCCAAAGGTCGAAGCCATGCAGGCGCGTTGTCAGTCAATCAATCCGGATTGTCAGGTTGAGGTGATAGATGATTTTATCACCCTGGATAATATCAAAGAGCATATTCAGGGTTTTGACTATGTCATCGACTGTATTGATGCAGTCAAAGAAAAGGCGGCGCTGATCGCCCACTGTAAACGGCAAAAAATTCCGGTGATCACCACAGGTGGCGCGGGTGGTCAGACAGATCCTAGTCAGATCTGCTATGGGGATGTGGCTAAAACCACCCATGATCCTTTGCTTGCAAAAGTCCGATACCTGCTGCGTAAGCAATACAACTTCACGACCAATCCGAAGCGTAAGTTTGCTGTCGATTGTGTGTATTCGACCGAGCAATTGGTTTATCCAACCGGTGACGGCAGTGTCTGCAAAGCCAAACAAATGGCTGATGGCAGTAAGAATATGGACTGTGCGACCGGATTTGGCTCTGCAACTATGGTAACGGGCAGTTTTGGCTTTTTTGCTGCAGCAAAAGCTATCCGTAAATACTTAGACAAGCGCGCGCGAGAAGCGGGCTAATTCGCGACATGTATCTCAGGTGCTATTGCAGCACCTGAAGCTGTTGATGAATACGCTCTACGATAGCGCGCACCCCATTGCCGCGAGAGGGGCTCAGGTGCTTAATCAGCCCCAGCTTGTCAAACAGCTCATAGGCATCAAGCTTACCTGCTTCTTGCGGTAACTGGTTGTTATAACATGCAAGAATAATTGCCAGTAAACCTTTAACAATGCGGGTGTCAGAATCTGCAATAATGACCAGGTGTTGCTGTTGCTCATCCAGGTCAAGATGTAACCAGACTTTGCTCTCACAACCTTTCACCAACGCAGCATCCGTTTTAAGCGCATCCGGCATGGCCGGAAGTGTCTTGCCCAGTAGCATGATTTCGCGATACTTGCCTTGCCAGGCGCCGTGCTGAGCCAGAGTGTGCTCTATGTGTGATAAGTCCATAATTACTCTTCTAATAAACTGATGGTGTCTTTCAGTGCCACAATAAATCGGCTGATGTCTTGCTGGTTGTTGTAAAACGCCAGGCTGGCACGAATGGTGCCTTCAATGCCCAGATGCGCCATCAGCGGTTGTGTGCAGTGGTGGCCACTTCTGATGGCAATACCATGGGTATTGAGTAAGGTTGCCAGATCGTAATGGTGCTCGTTTTTGTAGCTAAAACTGACGGTGCCGACATTGTTAGCCGTATCGCCCCAAATCCGGATCCCGTCAATTTCGCTTAGTTGCTGAAGCAGGCTCTGATACAGTGATTGCTCATGCCGGAATAATGCTTCATGATCTTGTGCTGCAAGGTAATCAAGGGCTGCGCCAAAGCCGATAACACCGGCAATATTGGGTGTACCGGGCTCAAATTTTTCAGGCGCCGGGCGAAAGGTGGTGCCACTAAAACTGACCGTGTCTATCATTTCGCCGCCGCTTTGATAAACGGGCAGGGCATTGAGCAATTCATAGCGACCATACAGACCACCCAAACCCGTCGGACCCAGTGCTTTGTGTGCAGAAAACACATAAAAATCGCAATCAAGCTGCTGTAAATCGGGGCGCAAATGCAATAAAGATTGGGCTCCATCTACGACCGTAATAGCGCCTGAGTTTTTACTGCTCGCTATCAGCGCTGCCACATCATTGATATTGCCCAGCGCATTAGAGGCATGGCAAATACTCATGACTTTGGGTTTTAAGCTCTCTATCAGCGCTTTAGCTTGTTCAAGCTGGAGAATGCCTTGCGTATCGACGGGCAATAACTCAATGCGTGCACCTGTACGCTGCGCCGCGAGTTGCCATGGCACGATATTGGCGTGATGCTCCAAAGGAGACAACAAAATGACATCGTCTTTTTCAAGCCTGCCGCTCAGGCCATATGCAATTAAATTCAAAGAGGCGGTAGCACCACTGGTCCAGACAATTTCCCGGCTTTGCACATTAAGAAACTGCGCTAATTTGCCCCGTACGGCCTCATAGGCTGTGGTTGCCTGCTCACTCAGTGTGTGTAAACCTCGGTGTACATTGGCATTCTGAGACTGGTAAAAATCCTTTACAGCCTGGATCACCTGATTGGGTTTCTGGGTGGTGGCAGCGGAGTCAAGATAACACAAAGGCTGGTCGTCAACCGACACCTCAAAGATGGGGAAATCACGCCTAAGTTGTGTGCAAGGGTTATCGTTCAAAAGGGTCTCCTACTGCGCCTGAGCAGGCGGATTTTACCGGATTTATATTGGCTTGCAAGTCTGCCTAACGGCCAGACACAAAAAAGGGCTGCCAATGGCAACCCTTTTCAAAGTGTCAGTTAAGCGGTGCCTATCTGTCACCTTCTTTTTTGTAGTCACGTGCAGTGTAACCTGTGTACAGCTGACGTGGACGACCAATCTTGTGACCAGGCTGAGACAGCATTTCGTTCCAGTGTGAGATCCAGCCAACAGTACGAGACATAGCGAAGATCACAGTGAACATGCTGGTCGGAATACCGATAGCCTTCAGGATGATACCTGAGTAGAAGTCAACATTCGGGTACAGCTTCTTCTCAACGAAGTACGGGTCTTCCAGTGCGATCTGCTCAAGCTTCATTGCAACGTCAAGCAATGGATCCTGAATATTCAGCTCTTTCAGAACTTCGTGACAAGTTTGACGCATTACTGTCGCACGCGGGTCGAAGTTTTTGTATACACGGTGACCAAAGCCCATCAGACGGAACGGGTCGTTCTTGTCTTTTGCTTTTGCAACGTATTCGTCGATACGGTCAACAGTACCAATTTCTTCCAGCATGTTCAGACACGCTTCGTTTGCACCACCGTGCGCAGGACCCCACAGTGACGCGATACCCGCTGCGATACACGCATAAGGGTTAGCGCCTGAAGAACCAGCAAGACGTACCGTTGAAGTAGACGCGTTTTGCTCGTGGTCTGCGTGTAGCATGAAGATACGGTCCATAGCTTTGGCCAGTACAGGGTTAACCTTGTACTCTTCTGCTGGGACTGAGAACATCATGTGCAGGAAGTTTTCAGCATAGCTCAGGTCATTACGTGGATATACGAACGGCTGACCTGTGTTGTACTTGTATGCCATCGCAGCAATGGTAGGCAGTTTAGCAACCAGTTTGATTGCACAACGCATACGCTGATCAGCGTCTGAGATGTCCAGGTCGTCGTGATAGAACGAAGACAGTGCACCAACCACACCACACAGCATTGCCATTGGGTGAGAATCAACGCGGAAACCCTGGAAGAAAGACGCAATTTTCTCATGCAGCATAGTGTTGTGCGTGATGTTCTTTGCAAATTCTTCAAGTTGCGCATCGTCTGGTAATTCACCGTTCAGAAGCAGGTAGCACAGCTCAATGTAGTTAGATTGCTCTGCTAATTGCTCGATTGGGTAACCACGGTGTAGTAGTACACCCTTTGCACCATCGATATAAGTAATAGATGATTCGCAAGAGCCAGTCGACATAAAACCAGGGTCGTATGTGAAGAAGCCGTGAGCGCCAAGTGTGCGGACGTCGACTACGTCCTGGCCAGCAGTGCCAGAGTAGATCGGGAGTTCGATCGGATCATGACCATCGATATGGACTGTGGCTTTCTTATCTGCCATCTATTTATCTCCTATGAAATAACAATATTCTGATTGTTATGTTGTGATACTAATGTTAAGCAAATTCAGATCATTCTAACTTAAAATAGGGGTGGAAAGTCAATTTTTCTGAGAATTATGCAGAAATGTATGATAAATATTCTACGCCGTTTAAATATTATACCATCGGCTAATTCGCAAGCGTCTCAATCTAAACAAGAATTGTAAAAGGCCGCTCGGCCTTATATACTATCTACGGTTTTATACCGTGTCGTCTGTGGGTAAACCTATTTTTACATTGGCATTTTCACAAAGTGAACCGCTCAGTGTTTAAACAGGTATATCTAGAGTGTGCCATTTGTGCAACCAGCGCAAGTGGTTTTATAAAAACAAGTAGATGAGCTCCTTTGTGAGCAAGATGGGCAAGTAACTGTGAAAAAGCAAAGACCTGTAAATCTAGATCTTACGACTATATCTATGCCACCTACGGCAAAAGCGTCGATTTTGCACCGTGTAACCGGTGTTGCGTTATTCTTCGCATTGACCTTTGTCATTTGGGCGTGGTCTGAGTCTCTTTCTTCTCCTGAAGGGTTTGAATTTGTCAAAGAGCTAATGACTGGCTTTATTGCGAAATTCATTGCGTGGGGCACCCTGACTGTATTGTCTTACCACATCATTGGCGGCGTACGTCACATGATCCAAGACATGGGTCACTGGGAAGAATTAGAATCGGGCAACACCAGTGCAAAAATCGCATTGGCGCTGTGGGTAATCGTAGCCATCCTGGCAGGAGTGTGGATATGGTCTTAAATCAAGCAACTCTGAAGCGCGACGGTGTGCAAGACTATGTGTCATTGCGCGCGACTGCACTAATCATCCTGGCTTATTCGGTATTTATCGTTGGCTATTTTCTGCTGACGCCCGAAATCAGCTATGAAGCCTGGACAGGTTTATTCTCAAACCTGGCTGTTAAAGCGGCAACTTTCATTACACTGGTATGCATCATGGTCCACACTCGCATTGGTTTGTGGCAGGTTCTGACGGACTACGTTAAGTGTTCAACGATGCGTTCTGTGCTGGGCTTTGTACTTAATCTGATGGCACTGGCGTATGTTGCTGTTGGCCTGTTTGTATTGTGGGGTGTTTAAGTGAAATATAATGTTCGTGAATTTGACGCTGTTGTAGTTGGCGCCGGTGGTGCTGGCATGCGTGCAGCGCTTGCGATTTCTGAGTCAGGCAAAACTTGTGCATTGATCTCTAAAGTATTCCCGACACGTTCTCATACGGTATCTGCGCAGGGCGGTATCACAGTTGCGCTGGGTAACTCCCACGAAGACAACTGGGAATGGCACATGTACGACACGGTAAAGGGTTCTGATTACATTGGTGACCAGGATGCCATCGAATACATGACCAAAACGGGTCCAGAGGCAATCACTGAACTTGAAAACATGGGTTTGCCTTTCTCTCGTTTTGAGAACGGCCGTGTTTATCAGCGTCCTTTCGGTGGTCAGTCTAAGAATTTTGGTGGTGAGCAGGCTGCACGTACGGCAGCAGCGGCAGACCGTACAGGTCACGCATTGCTACACTGCTTGTACCAACAAAACGTTAAGAACAAAACCAACGTTTTCTCTGAGTGGTACGCACTTGATTTGGTTAAAAACGACAAAGGCGACGTAGTCGGTGTTACTGCAATCGACATCGAAAGCGGCGAAGTTGTTTATTTCAAGTCGAAAGCGGTTGTATTGGCAACCGGTGGTGCAGGTCGTATCTACGCATCAACTACTAACGCACACATCAACACTGGTGACGGTGTTGGTATGGCGGTTCGTGCTGGCATTTCTATGCAGGACATGGAAATGTGGCAGTTCCACCCAACTGGTATCGCGGGTGCGGGTACGCTGGTAACTGAAGGTTGTCGTGGTGAAGGTGGTTACCTTCTGAATAAAGACGGCGAGCGTTTCATGGAACGTTATGCGCCTAACGCGAAAGATCTGGCGGGTCGTGACGTTGTTGCACGTGCAATGATGACCGAAATCCGTGAAGGCCGTGGTTGTGAAGGCCCTTGGGGTACTCACATTAAGCTTAAGCTTGACCACCTTGGTGAAGAAATGCTTAACCTGCGTCTGCCTGGCGTATGTGACCTGTCTAAGACATTTGCTCACGTTGACCCAGCTAAAGAGCCAATTCCGGTTATCCCAACCTGTCACTACATGATGGGTGGTGTACCGACCAACGTAAATGGTCAGGTACTGAACGTGAATGAAAACGGCGAAGAGCGCATCATTGAAGGTCTGTTCGCGGTTGGTGAAATTGCGTGTGTATCTGTACACGGTGCAAACCGTCTGGGTGGTAACTCACTGCTTGACCTGGTTGTATTCGGTCGTGCGGCTGGTAACTTCCTGGGTACTTACCTGCAAGGCTTCGAGTCTACAGGTGATGCATCTTCTGACGACGTTGAGCAGGCATTTGCACGCTTTAACCGTTGGGAGTCTTCAGAGAAAGGCAAAGGCGAAGATCCGGTTCAGATCAAGAAAGATCTACAAGAATGTATGCAGCTTAACTTCTCGGTATTCCGTGAAGGTGATGCGATGGCGGACGGCCTTAAAGAGCTTAAAGAAATCCGTGAACGTCTTAAGTTTGCGCGTCTTGACGACAAGTCTACTGAGTTCAACACCCAGCGTATCGAGTGCTTAGAGCTAGATAACCTGATGGAAACAGCTTACTCAACAGCCGTTGCTGCTAACTTCCGTACAGAAAGCCGTGGTGCACACTCTCGCTTTGACTTCCCTGAGCGTGACGATGAGAACTGGCTGTGCCACTCTCTGCATCACCCAGAGTCAGACACGATGACTAAGCGTGAAGTAAACTTTGCGCCTAAGACACGTGAAGCATTCCCACCGAAAGCACGTACATACTAGGAGCTAAGCGATGGCAACTTTAGAATTATCTGTTTATCGTTACAACCCTGACGTAGATTCAGCACCTCGTATGCAAGATTATAAGCTGGAGGTTGAAGAAGGTCGCGACATGATGGTGCTTGATGCACTGTTAATGTTGAAAGAACAAGATCCAACATTGTCTTTCCGCCGTTCATGCCGTGAAGGTGTGTGTGGTTCAGACGGTGTAAACATGAATGGTAAAAACGGTCTGGCTTGTATCACTCCTTTATCTGCATTGCAAAAAGGTGGTAAAGGCAAGATCATCGTTCGTCCATTACCGGGTCTGCCAGTTATCCGTGACCTGGTTATCGACATGAGCCAGTTTTACACTCAGTATGAGAAGGTAAAACCTTACCTGATCAACGACAAGCCAACTGGCGGTGAAGAGCGTCTTCAGAGCATTGAAGAACGTGACAAGCTGGATGGTCTGTACGAGTGTATTCTGTGTGCATGTTGTTCAACGTCATGTCCGTCGTTCTGGTGGAACCCAGATAAATTTATCGGTCCTGCGGGCCTTCTTCACGCGTATCGCTTCCTGGCTGACAGCCGTGATACTGCGACAGAAGAGCGTCTGGCTGACCTTGATGACGCGTTCAGCGTCTTCCGCTGTCACAGTATCATGAACTGTGTAAGCGTTTGTCCGAAAGGCTTGAATCCTACTAAGGCGATCGGACACATTAAATCTATGTTGTTAAATCGTTCGGTTTAATACATATTTAAATCTACAGATGGCATGCTCAGCATGCCATCTTGTTTTCGTTTAAGTTTCTGCGCTAGAAAAAGGGCTAATAAATGCACGAAGGTGTGATGAAGGCATGGCTGGAATCTTCGCACTTATACGGCGGCAACGTTGCATATGTTGAAGATTTATATGAGGCGTATCTTGATGATGCGGCTTCAGTGCCAGAAGAATGGCGAGAAGTGTTTGATCAACTGCCAAAGGTAGAAGGCGTTGACGTTGATGTTAAGCATTCGGAGATCAAATCTCAGTTTGCTGACCTTGCTAAAAACAAACACAGAGAAGTAATCGTTTCTGCAGAAGGTGCGGCAGATGCAAAACAGGTTCGTGTTTTGCAACTTATTAATGCATTCAGATTCAGAGGTCACCAAAACGCAAACCTGGATCCTTTGGGTCTATGGCAGCGTGATCGAGTTCGCGAACTCGACCTGGCCTATCATGATTTAGACAATGCCGACCTGGAAAAAGAATATAACGTTGGCTCTTTTGCTTCAGGCCAAGAGACAATGAAGTTAAAAGACTTATACAACGCATTGAAAACCACTTATTGTGGTTCTGTTGGTGCCGAGTATATGCACATTACTTCAACAGAAGAAAAACGTTGGTTACAGCAACGCATCGAATCTACCTTCGCACAGCCTAAATTCAACAAAGAAACTAAGCTTCGCATCCTAAAAGGCCTGACTGCTGCTGATGGTCTGGAAAAGTATTTAGGTGCTAAATTCCCGGGCGCAAAACGTTTCTCACTGGAAGGCGGTGATTCACTGGTTCCAATGCTGAAAGAGCTGGTACATCGTGCCGGTGAAAGTGGCCAGGAAGAAGTGGTCATCGGTATGGCGCACCGTGGTCGTCTGAACGTACTGGTTAACGTACTGGGTAAAAACCCACAAGTACTGTTTGACGAATTCGCGGGCAAGTACGGCGAATCAGCGGGCTCTGGTGACGTAAAATACCACATGGGTTACTCGTCTGACTTCGCAACGCAAGGCGGCAACGTTCACATGGCGCTGGCGTTTAACCCGTCGCACCTTGAGATCGTCAACCCGGTGGTTATGGGTTCGGTACGTGCACGTCTTGATCGTCTAAACTGTAAGAGTGGTTCTAAAGCACTGCCTATCACCATACACGGTGACTCAGCTATTGCAGGTCAGGGCGTAGTACAAGAGACATTCAACATGTCTCAGACGCGCGCTTACGGTGTGGGTGGTTCAATCCGCATTGTGGTGAACAACCAGGTTGGTTTCACTACATCAAACCAGGAAGACACGCGTTCAACTGAGTACTGTACTGACATCGCTAAGATGGTCCAGGCGCCAATTTTCCACGTTAACGCAGATGACCCGGAAGCGGTTGCATTCGTAACGCAAGTTGCGCTTGATTTCCGTAACAAGTTTAAGCGCGATGTGGTGATCGACCTGGTTTGTTACCGTCGTCATGGCCACAATGAAGCCGACGAGCCGAATGCAACTCAGCCTCTGATGTATCAGAAGATCAAAAAGCACCCTGTACCGCGTCAGATTTATGCTGACAGACTGGTATCAGAAGGCGTATTGAGCGCTGAAGAAGCGAAGACGCTGGCTGATGACTACCGTAACGGTCTGGACAAAGGTCAGATTGTGGTTGAAGAAATTCAGCCTGAGACCAAGCACTCTTCAGATTGGTCTAAGTACGTTGGTCATGACTGGGACACGGCTTACGAGGCAAGTGTTCCGGTTGAGAAGCTTAAAGAGTTAAGCGAAAAAATTTCGACTTACCCGGCTGACCACAAAGCACAGTCGCGCGTTAAGAAAATTTACGACGACCGTAAAACCATGGCCAGTGGCGAGAAGCTACTTGACTGGGGTATGGCAGAAACGCTTGCTTATGCAACTTTGGTAGATCAGGGTACAGATATCCGTCTGACCGGCCAGGATTCAGGTCGTGGTACTTTCTTCCACCGTCATGCAGTTGTTCACAACCAGGCTGATGCTTCGACTTACCTGCCGTTGCAAAACGTTCGTGATGATCAGGGTCTGTTTGAAGTATATGACTCAGTATTGTCTGAAGAAGCTGTATTGGCGTTCGAATATGGTTACGCGACAGCAGAGCCAACCTCACTGGTACTGTGGGAAGCACAATTCGGCGACTTCGCTAACGGTGCTCAGGTGGTATTCGACCAATTCCTGAGTTCAGGTGAGCAAAAGTGGGGCCGTTTGTGTGGTCTGACTTTATTATTGCCACATGGTTACGAAGGTCAGGGTCCAGAGCACAGTTCTGCGCGTCTTGAGCGTTACCTGCAACTGTGTGCAGACCACAACATGCAAGTGTGTGTACCAAGTACGCCAGCACAGGTTTATGCCATGTTACGTCGTCAGTCAGTACGTCCTCTGCGTCGTCCACTGATTGTTATGACACCAAAATCTTTACTTCGTCATCCTCTGGCTGTCTCTAGCCTGGAAGAGTTGTCCGAAGGTGTTTTCCACAACATGATCGACGAGATTGATGATATCAATCCTGAAAACGTCGAGCGCGTTGTGTTCTGTAGCGGTAAAGTGTATTACGAATTGCTACAGGAGCGTCGCAAGCAAGAGCTAAATAATGTCGCTATCGTTCGTGTGGAGCAGCTTTATCCGTTCCCGCACAAAGAGATGGACGAAATCATGGCTCGCTACCAGCACGTTAAAGACTTCGTATGGTGTCAGGAAGAGCCTCAAAACCAAGGTGCCTGGTACTGTTCACAACACCATTTCTGGGAAGCTATCCCAAGTGGTGCGAAGTTGACTTACGCCGGTCGTAAAGCTGCAGCAGCGCCTGCATGTGGCTACATGTCGACCCATACAAAAGAACAAAATGCGTTGATTGCTGACGCTTTAACTATTAAGAAATAAGGAATTAGAGATGACGACCGAAATTAAGGTTCCTGTTCTTCCTGAATCTGTTGCGGATGCAACAGTGGCCACATGGCACGTAAGCGTTGGTGACAAAGTAAGCCGTGACCAAAACCTGGTAGATATAGAGACTGACAAAGTAGTTTTAGAAGTCGTTGCACCTGAAGACGGTGTTATTGTCGCTATCTCTGAAGAAGAGGGCGCAACGGTTCTTGGTGAGCAAGTTATCGCACAGCTGGGCGCGTCAGATGCCGCTCCAGCGCAATCAAATGAACAAACAGCAGCGCCAGCAGCGGCGCCAGCAGCAAAAGGTAAAGAAGTGGACATTAAAGTACCTGTACTTCCTGAATCAGTAGCAGACGCTACAGTTGCAACTTGGCATGTACAACCTGGTGAAGCGGTAAGCCGCGACCAAAACCTGGTAGACATCGAAACAGACAAAGTTGTGCTTGAAGTTGTTGCACCTGAAGACGGTGTAATGGGCGAGCAACTGCACGCAGAAGGTGAAACCGTTCTGGGTGAGCAAGTAATTGGTAAACTGGTTGCCGGTGGTGCACCAGCAGCGGCGCCAGCTGCACAGGCAGACGCAGCACCTGCAAGCGATGACAATGCAGACGTGCTAACGCCATCTGTACGTCGTCTGATTGCTGAAAAAGGTCTTGATGCTTCACAAATCAAAGGCACTGGCAAAGGCGGTCGCATCACTAAAGAAGATGTTGATGCATTCCTTAAAGCACCAGCGGCAAAACCGGCAGCTGCGCCAGCGGCAGCAGCTCCTGCGGCACCAATGGGCGACCGTACTCAGAAGCGCGTTCCTATGACTCGTCTGCGTAAGACAATCGCGAACCGCCTGCTTGAAGCGAAGAACTCAACAGCAATGCTGACAACCTTCAACGAAGTAAACATGAAGCCTATCATGGACCTTCGTAAGCAGTACAAAGACGTATTCGAAGAGCGTCACGGTATCCGTCTTGGTTTCATGTCTTTCTACGTGAAAGCGGTTACAGAAGCACTGAAGCGTTTCCCTGAAGTAAACGCGTCTATCGATGGCGATGACATCGTTTACCACAACTACTTCGACATCAGCATTGCGGTATCTACACCTCGTGGTCTGGTAACACCTGTACTACGTGACTGTGACAAACTATCTGTTGCTGAAATCGAAAAAGGTATCCGTGAGCTGGCACTTAAGGGCCGCGATGGTAAGCTGACTGTTGACGACATGACTGGTGGTAACTTCACTATCACTAACGGTGGTGTATTTGGTTCACTACTGTCTACGCCTATCATCAACTTGCCACAGTCTTCAATCCTGGGCATGCACAAAATCCAGGAGCGTCCAATGGCAGTCAATGGCAAGGTTGAGATCTTGCCTATGATGTACCTGGCGCTGTCTTACGATCACCGTCAAATCGATGGTAAAGAGTCGGTTGGCTTCCTGGTTACAATTAAGGAACTTCTGGAAGATCCAACGCGTCTGCTTCTGGACGTTTAATCATCTAGATTAAAGATTAAGCTGTATGCGGGCATAATGTCCGCATACAGCTTTTTTTTTGCGCCATTAGTCTTACTGGGGTTTTCATACAAGGCCTTGAGATCTATACTATGGGCGCAATTTGGGATAGCTGATTATTTGCATAAATATTCAGCTTTTTTAGTATAAAAAATTGGATAAAGCATCATGAATTTGCATGAGTATCAGGCAAAACAACTTTTTGCCGAATATGGTTTACCTGTATCAGATGGTTACGCTTGTGACACGCCTCAAGAGGCTGTAGAAGCTGCTGGTAAAATCGGTGGTGACAAGTGGGTTGTAAAATGTCAAGTACACGCTGGCGGCCGTGGTAAAGCGGGCGGTGTAAAACTGGCAGACAGCAAAGACGAGATCCGCGCATTTGCTGAAAACTGGTTAGGCAAAAACCTGGTAACCTACCAAACTGACGAGAAAGGTCAGCCAGTTGCTAAAATCTTAGTAGAAAGCTGCACTGATATTGCAAATGAGCTATACCTGGGTGCTGTTGTTGACCGTGCTTCACGTAAAATCGTGTTCATGGCATCAACTGAAGGTGGTGTTGAGATCGAAGAAGTTGCTCACAACACGCCAGAACTAATTCACAAAGCTGAGATCGATCCACTAGTCGGTCCTCAGGCTTACCAAGGTCGTGAGCTTGCGTTCAAACTAGGTCTGAACCCAACTCAAGTTAAGCAGTTCACTAAGATCTTCATGGGTCTTGCTGACATGTTCATCAACCACGACTTTGCACTACTAGAGATCAACCCTCTGGTAATCACTGACGAAGGCAACCTGCACTGTCTTGACGGCAAGATTGGTGTAGACGGCAACGCATTGTTCCGTCAGCCTAAGATCCGTGAATTCCACGATCCTTCACAAGAAGACGCGCGTGAAGCTCACGCAGCAAGCTTCGAGCTGAACTACGTTGCGCTAGACGGTAACGTAGGTTGTATGGTTAACGGTGCTGGCCTAGCGATGGGTACAATGGACATCGTAAACCTGCACGGCGGTAAGCCAGCTAACTTCCTTGACGTAGGTGGCGGCGCGACTAAAGAGCGTGTATCTGAAGCGTTCAAGATCATCCTGTCTGATGACAACGTTAAAGCTGTACTAGTTAACATCTTCGGCGGTATCGTTCGTTGTGACATGATCGCAGAAGGTATCATCGGTGCGGTTAAAGAAGTTGGCGTAAACGTACCAGTAGTTGTACGTCTTGAAGGTACTAATGCTGAAGCGGGTCGTGAAGTACTAGCTAACTCTGGCCTTGACATCATTGCAGCTGAGTCTCTAACTGACGCTGCTGAGAAAGTAGTTGCTGCTGCGGAGGGCAAATAATGTCTGTACTAATTAACAAAGATACTAAAGTAATCTGTCAGGGTTTCACTGGTGGTCAGGGTACTTTCCACTCTGAGCAAGCTATCCAGTACGGTACGCAAATGGTTGGTGGTGTTTCTCCTGGTAAAGGCGGCACAACTCACCTGGGTCTGCCAGTATTCAACACTGTACGTGAAGCGGTAGAGTCTACAGGTGCAACTGCATCTGTAATCTACGTACCAGCTGCATTCTGTAAAGACGCTATCCTTGAAGCGATCGACGCAGGTATCGAGCTTATCGTATGTATCACTGAAGGCATCCCTACACTAGATATGGTTGATGTTAAAGTGAAGCTGGAAGAAACTGGCGTTCGCATGATTGGTCCTAACTGTCCTGGTGTTATCACTCCGGGCGAGTGTAAGATCGGTATCATGCCTGGTCACATCCACCTTCCTGGTAAAGTAGGCATCGTATCTCGTTCAGGTACGTTGACTTACGAAGCGGTTAAACAAACTACTGACGCAGGCTTCGGTCAGTCTACTTGTGTAGGTATCGGTGGTGACCCAATCCCAGGCACTAACTTCATCGACGTACTGGAAATGTTCCAGAACGATCCTAAGACTGAAGCAATCGTAATGATTGGTGAAATCGGTGGTACAGCTGAAGAAGAAGCGGCAGAGTACATCAAGCACAACGTGACTAAACCAGTTGTTTCTTACATTGCAGGTGTTACAGCGCCTCCAGGTAAGCGTATGGGTCACGCTGGTGCAATCATCGCAGGCGGTAAAGGTACAGCTGACGAGAAGTTCGCTGCACTTGAAGCTGCTGGCGTTAAGACCGTTCGCTCACTAGCTGAGATCGGTTCTGCACTTAAAGAAAAAGCAGGCTGGTAATCACTTTACCTGCTTGTAAAAAAGGCGCCTAAGGGCGCCTTTTTTGATCCCGCCATCATATCCGCGCAGCTATAAATCTTGATGAACAATAAAGTAGTAGCTTGCCAGGTTTGTGTAGTTATTTTCGGGTTAGCCAATAACTATTTTGGCAAGTGTTCAGGTCGTTAGCGAATAGGTCGCATTTATGGAGAGATAAACACATGCGGTTTGTGGGAAGTATATTGAATAGTGAGTGAAGCGGGGGAGAGACCCCCGCTCAAGCGACTTAATCCTGATAGCTGATATGCTGGAAGAAGCGCACAATTACGTCTTGCTTCTCAGGATTAATAGGCAGCTTGCCGGTTAAACGACGGATCATGGTTTCGGCGTTGTTCATAAACTTGCCGTAGCCCACGTCTTTTTTATCTTTGTCGCTGGCAACCACCACAAAGTGCATGGTATCGCATAGGTGTTCGCCTTCCCAGATAGAGCGTACCTGACCATCCGGTGCAGATGTATCAAAGCTCAGTTTTTGCAGTTCACGATTCGCATCTGACTTATCAATTTGGCTGCTTCTGACCAATGGCTGACGGCCATCGGCAACAAAGCCAACATGGGTCAGTTGCAGCTGATCGCACAAAGTTAAAAAGCTGTCTTCAATGCTGCGATAAAACTGCGTGTAATCTCCAGGGCGCATCTGACTTTGATACTCGGTCTTGATAGCACGGGTAATCGGGATAGAGAAAGACACATAGCTCATCTCTGAGTGCTGCTCTGGCAGTGTGCAGTTACGCGCCTGGTAGCGCGGGTACAAGCTACGTAGTTTATAGCCGTAACTTTCTCTGTGGCCTTTTACCTTAGCGAAAATGTCATAGGTCAGGTGCTGATGGTCACGCACTTTGTAAGACAAGCCTTGCTGCTCGTATTGTTCTTTCAGATCGTCCAGTGCTTTTTTCACTTTGCTGTGGAAGCTGGCGGCATTGGCACGCAGTTCATCGCCGGTGGCCAGGAACAATAAGCGAATTTTACGGGCTTTATGATCCGCCTCATAGTGTATTTTATGACCTTCGTGATACTTTGGATTGTAAAAAAACAAAATCTGCTTATCCGTTTGCAGGCTGTGTGCTTCATCGTGATAGCGCACGATAGGCAGTTTGTCGTTGGCAATGACGTGAACGTTAAATAATTCGTGCTCGTCGCAGATGGCAAACAACTTTCGGGCCAGGCGTTGGTAGCAGCTTTCCACATCATCAAAGCAATCGAAGAATGCGTCGCTGGGCTTAAACTCAGCCAGAATGTAATGGTTGTTACGTGCGTTCGTTGGAATATAAACGCGGTGAAGATTCATTGATGCCATAGGTTTTTCCTTGCGATACCTCTGTTGTTGACGCCTATGATAGTGCGAGCGTGTGACGAATATATTGCGCTAGAACAAAATTTGTCATAAAAATGACGCGTCTTTTTGTCTTTGATTTGGCTGTTTTATGCCCAGGTCGCCACAATTGCGAAGTAAATCTGTTTTCGCTTTAGTTTTACGCTGTTCGTTGCGCTAACTTTTTGTAATAATGCCTCAGTTAACTGGTACTAAATTTTCAGAGGAATGAGTTCCTATGGCGGAAGCAGAAAATCGCCCAACAAATTTTATAACAAATATCATAGATGCGGATTTAGCCAGCGGTAAGCATGGCGGTACGCACACGCGCTTTCCACCAGAGCCAAACGGCTACCTACACATAGGCCATGCTAAGTCTATTTGCCTGAACTTTGGCATAGCTCGCGACTATCAGGGTCTGTGTAACCTGCGTTTTGACGATACGAACCCGGAAAAAGAAGATCTGGATTACGTTAATTCGATTAAAGAAGACGTGCAGTGGCTGGGCTTTAACTGGGATGGTGAGATCTGCTATTCGTCTAACTATTTCGACAAGCTATACGAGTATGCGGTAGAGCTGATCAATAAAGGCCTTGCCTACGTGTGTTTCCTGTCGCCGGAGCAGGCGCGTGAATACCGTGGCACGCTCACAGAGCCGGGTAAAAACAGCCCGCATCGCGACACCTCACCAGAAGAAAACCTGGCGTTGTTCGAAAAAATGAAGAACGGCGAGTTCAAAGAAGGTGAGTGTGTATTGCGTGCTAAGATAGACATGGCCAGCTCGTTCATGGTGCTGCGCGACCCTATCATCTATCGTATTCGTTTTGCTCACCACCACCAGACCGGTGACAAGTGGTGCATTTATCCAATGTACGACTTTACTCACTGTATTTCGGATGCACTGGAAGGGATCACTCATTCTCTGTGCACGCTGGAGTTCCAGGACAACCGTCGTTTGTACGACTGGGTACTGGACAACATCAGCCTTGAGTGTCATCCACAACAGATCGAATTTTCTCGTCTGAACCTGGAATACACCGTGATGTCAAAGCGTAAGCTAAACGACCTGGTGGTGAATGGTCAGGTAGAAGGCTGGGATGATCCGCGTATGCCAACCATTGCAGGTCTGCGTCGTCGTGGTTATACCCCTGCGTCTATCCGTGAATTTTGTAAGCGTATTGGTATTACCAAGCAAGACAACATGGTTGAAATGGGCATGCTGGAAGCGTGTATCCGTGACGACCTGAATGAAAATGCACCGCGTGCAATGGCTGTGCTTGATCCGGTTAAAATTGTGATTGAGAACTTTGACGCCGAGCAGGTAGAAATGCTGGACGCGCCTAACCACCCAACGCTGGATATGGGCTCACGTCAGCTGCCGTTCACCCGTGAAATCTACATTGAGCGTGATGACTTCCGAGTAGAAGCGAACAAGAAGTTTAAGCGTCTGGTACTGGGTAAAGAAGTGCGTTTGCGTAATGCCTATGTGATCAAAGCTGAGCGCATTGAAGAAGACGATGCGGGTAACATCACCACGATTTACTGTACATACGACGCCGATACTTTGGGTAAAAACCCGGCTGATGGCCGTAAAGTGAAAGGCGTTATCCACTGGGTATCAGCAAGCCACTGCATTGACGCAGAAGTACGTCAGTATGATCGTCTGTTCAATGTACCAAACCCGGCAGCGGCGGAAGACTTTGCAACCACGTTGAATCCAGAGTCACTGGAAATCATCGCCAATGCTAAGCTAGAGCCGTCTCTGGCAGACGCTGCACCAGAGCAGGGCTTCCAGTTCGAGCGTTTGGGCTATTACTGTCGTGATAACAAGCGCGATACATTGACCTTCAACCAAACAGTTGGTCTGCGTGATTCCTGGGCAAAAATTGAAAACGCCTAACACGCACAATAAATAAAAAGGTCGGCTTATGTCGGCCTTTTTTAATTATCATGCCCGATCTTCAGAATTGATTTGATAATTTGCATTAGAAACACTGAATACCCGTAAACGGACAGGCACATGACAGAAAAGTCGATCCATAATTTTTACATCAATGAACAGCAGTCGGTGTATTTGCTCTCCCATAAAGACGCGAAAAAACATCGTCAGTGGCTCAACATCTGTCAAAAACAGCTGACCATGCTGGGCTATCATGATGTGGAAGTGATCGGGTCCGGCGCATTCGGGTTTGTATTTGCTGGGATCGATGAGCAGGGCAAAGAATGGGTGTTTAAGTTTTCCCGAATTACCCTGGCTCAGAGTGTACGTGACCGGCTGGAAGACGAAGCTTATATGCTGTCGCAGATTAAAAATCCCATGGTCCCCGAGTTTTACGCTTTTGAACGGGCAAAAAAGCAGGGGATCCTGATGATGGCGCGGGCCAAAGGCCAGGATCTCGAACAATGGTCGCTCAAACACGGTCGTTTTAAACCTCATGAGCTGGTGCATCTGGCCAATAAACTCAGAAACGTGCTGGTTGACTTACGCGACCGCAAAAATGGCATGTCGCCTCAGCCTGTGGTGCACGGCGACATTAAACCGTCTAATATTGTCTGGGATCAAGCAACAGACAGCTTTTCGCTGGTTGACTGGGGCAGTTCAGTTTATGCGCAGCTGGATGCCCATGGCGAGCCCGTTGCCAGTAATATTATGGATCTTATGTCGTCCGATATCAGCAGTACCAATGCCCGGATGGGCGATGTGTATTTTATTGGTGACGAGCAAATGTCGGGCGCGCGCTCTTCGCCGCGTTTTGACGAGCAGGGTGTGGCATCCACCATTTACGCGCTGGCCAGTGCCCAGTCCTGCCGTTTTGGTGCTGCCGTGATCCCGGCAACCAGCTTAGGCTTGCCACAAGCCTTTGCCAGAATGATAGATGCAATGCTGAGCAAAGACAAAACCATCCGGGATCAGGCCGGCGACTACTTTATGCGTAACATGCCGGCCATGGCGCGCATGCATCTGCCCGAACTAAAAACACCGCCTCGCAAAGCCAGCATCCCTTTCTGGTTTAATGAGATCGACGAAGAGCCAGATACGGTGGTTTACAGCTCTCGTAAACAGTTTTTACGCCGGGCCGATCATAATCAGCAACTGCTGGACGTGAACGACGCTCAGCTTGACCGCTACTATAAAGAATTCCTGTTCGACACCGGCGACAGTGAAAAAGCGTTTCTGGCATCCATCAGCCGGCTGGCAAAGTATCCGGTAGTAGGTGGTCTGAGCTTTCACTGGAAGGATGCTTCATTGTTTGTGGAGTCCAGTCTGGTGCTGCATGATGAGTCTTTGCAAAGTGCTTTTACCGATGCGGTAAATGCCACCGTGATGCTGGCACAGGGGATAGAACAAAAGGGCTTGT
This sequence comes from Pseudoalteromonas rubra, assembly GCF_005887095.1. Lineage (GTDB taxonomy): Bacteria > Pseudomonadota > Gammaproteobacteria > Enterobacterales > Alteromonadaceae > Pseudoalteromonas > Pseudoalteromonas rubra_E. The sequence goes on from NZ_PNCI01000019.1 coordinate 190,473, forward strand.
TTAAATGCTGCCTGTTTGATGCCAGACAAACCATACAACTTCAGCGCGACGGTACCGGCGCGTTTATTTTTGACCACGTCCCTGAGCTGCAGTATACCGTATCGGACATTGGCACCAGTGAAATTGCGCGCCCCCATTCCTACTTTGAAGATGGAAAAGACCCCGACGAGCAACTGCAATTACCACGGCAGATAGTGCAGTGTGTATTTGAGCTTAACCAGATCCACCATACCGGCTGTATCATCTTTGAATCGCTCAACGACCGCCTTAAAATTCACCATTACTACTGCCTGCTAGATGCTAGCAAAGAGCGGGAGTTTAAAACTCTGTTGACCCGCATTATGCAATACGCCATGAGCATTCAGGACTTCGGTGTCGCAGGTTTTATGAAACTGCCATACAAAAATACCCGTGAATTTTCGTTATGCGCCAGACAGCCAGACCATTTTTATCCCAAAGATCCGAAAGCTGCAGAAACTCAAAGTGAATCATCTACGACTAAGATATAACAAAACGCACGTTGCACATCGGCCCATCCTCCGCCAAGATAAATAGCTTACAACCGGAGGGAAACATGGATCAGGAAACACGCCGAGAGCTGCTCAAACTAAGCTGGAGCATGCACGACGAAGTAGAGCAGGCCATTTTACAAGACAGCGCCAAACAGGGCGACGACAACTGGACAGAAAAGCAAAAACTGCTGCTGGCAGACATGTCGCTGCATCTGCTGCAAACCGCGCTCAAACCCAATGGTATCAGCCAGGAAAAGCTTAAAAACAACCTTAATGCCATTCTAACGCTCAGCGACGACTTTATCGATGAAGTCGACTTACGCAAAACGGCCGATGCCCTTTATGGGTTGGATAAGTGATCAGGTGCTGATCTTCCAATCAGCATTTAGTCACTTACCCTGTTTTATACACTTGCACTTATTAGTCATCCCGGACGCGTGCGAGCCGGGATCTACCAGAACACCATGCAGTAGTTCCTTAATGAAGACAAACCCGACAAACAACTCCGTCATCCCGGACGCATGCGAGCTGGGATCTACTTGAATATAACGCGGTAGTTCCTCGATAAAGACATACCTAACAAGCAATTCCGTCATCCCGGACGCGTGCGCACCGGGAGCTACCTGAACACCACACAGCTGTGCCTCGTTACAGACAAACCCGACAAACAGCTCCGTCACCCCAAACGCTTGCGAGCCGGGATCTACCCGAACACCACGCAGCTGTGCCTCGTTACAGACAAACCAGACAAGCAACTCCGTCATCCCGGACGCTTGCGAGCTGGGATCTACTTGAACACTACACAGCAGTTCCTCGTTACAGCCAAACCTAACAAACAACTCCGTCATCCCGGACGCGTGCGAGCCGGGACCTACTTGAACACCACGCAGAAGTTACTCGATAAAGATAAACCCGACAAACAGCTCCGTCATCCCGGACGCTTGCGAGCCGGGATCTACCCGAACACCACGCAGCTGTGCCTCGTTACAGACAAACCAGACAAGCAACTCCGTCATCCCGGACGCTTGCGAGCTGGGATCTACTTGAATATAACGCGGTAGTTCCTCGATAAAGACATACCTAACAAGCAATTCCGTCATCCCGGACGCATGCGAGCCGGGATCTACTTGAACACCACAAGCAGTTCCTCGATAAAGACGAACCCGACAAACAGCTCCGTCATCCCGTCTCGAAATCACAACACCTTGCCAAATAGGAAAAAAGTGGGTTTAATGATACGCATAAATAATGTTGTTCAGGCAGAGGAAGAGCCACGTTGTAGCGGCCTAAATCACAAACGGTTGACAGCAAAAGTTACTCATCAAAAGCAAATTCCCGAAGCATAAACCACACCAGCCGGATACGGCGTGCAGGTAGCGGCCAAGTTCAACAAGCGACTATGCGTACGCATGAATACTAAAACGTTATGTGACTAAAAGAGTAAGCTCAAAATGTTCAGGCAACTAAGCTGTAACAGAAAGGTAATTTCCGTATTTAGTATCGGAGTAGCTGTGTGGTGTATTTCTATGCTTGGCTATCAAATAAGTTATGCTGAACGGGTTATGGCAGGACTAGAGAGTTGCATAATTGAATCGCTCTCAATTTGTGAGAAAGTAAATGAGGTCGAGCTGTATCGAAGCCTGTGGGATGGGTCTGCCAGGTACTATGTTTTAGCAACGGTATTCTTCTGCGTTATATATGGTGCAACCTCTTTTGGAGAGCGAAAGAAAAGATGAAGTAGATGCCATCTCTTAACAAGCGGCTGTTGCCCCTAAGCTGAGCTTTGAATTAAGCCGCTACGCGGAGATAGCAGACCTCACCATCTCAGTCACTCTTACCTTGGGGATAACCCCAGACGATGAACCGAGGAGAGTGATGAATACATTGATTGAACAAGCTCAATTGGAACTTGCCTATCGAAGCTACGCCAGCAAAACAGCAAAGTCCTACTGCGATGCGCTTCAAAAAGTCACCCTTTTCTTTAACAAGCTCCTGGATAAAGTACTTAACGATAAGCTTCATCTGCACTCAAAACGGTGGGTAACGCGATATCTCGCTTACTGAATGAATAGTTTAACCCTTTGATGTCTCGTTTTATAACAAAACGGTACAAAAAAATGATGGCGCACAGCGCTTGATTTTGCGTTGCAGCGCTCACCGCCCGGTTAACGGCCAAGTGGTTGAGAAAACGTTCTATTTCCCTGTTGCCCATCTCATCAGGATACTTTTTGTCATTGAATAAAATGTAGCCTTTTATCCAGTACAGATAGCTTTTCTTTGTTTTCGGACTGTAGTGTTTGGTCCTGAGCTCTACGCGTACAGACTCCAAAAAAGGTGAATAAGACATCTCTACTCCGAATGCTGTTTATTTATACAGGTATGAGTGAATGCGGCTATTTATCAAGTCAAATTTCTCGTTTTCTCCGCGCTTTCAAGTCTCGTTTATGCCGCTTGCCTTGTTAACCCATTGAAATTTATTGTGTTAGCCGTTTTACATAACGAGACCCCAAGTCTCGCTATGAACAAGGCTCGGTTTCAACAAAACCATTTTGGCTTGAGCAATGAGAGCAATGGTGGTAGGTTTTTGTTCTTATTATGAATAAAATAATTTAGCTGTGGATCTGTACGGTTTCAGGAACTGGATCTAACCGGTATTCACGCTAATAAGCTGTTAAGGTTCACAAGGAAATACCGTGCTAGATTCAACGCTTTTATCCGTGGTTGCAGCATTAATTACAGTGATTGCTGGTTTTTTTACAAATTTAATTGCAAGTAAGAAAACAGAGCAGGACAAGATACAAAAAGAAAAGGTATCTGACATCGCCAATACTGTTTTAGCTCAAGCGGAAGAAGCTCGCGCCAAAGCGGTATCAGAAATAGTAAAACATCTGCCTAAAGACCAACAAACGCCTGAAGAACTTCAAGAAGCTGCATCTAAAAACCTAAAAATTGTTGGAGATCTGGTAATAAACAACCAAAATGCTGGCGACGCTGAACTAGTTCAAGATTTAGTTACAGGCTATCATCAGCAAGCGCTTTCTCAAGCCAAAGTTCAATTTTGGTTTAGTGTTGCAGCTGCCACTACTGGGTTTGGTTTTATTATCTACTCAGCAAGTGGAATTACTGTTGAGAATCTAGCTAGCGTTTTAAAAATATTACCTGGCGTTATTATTGATGCTGTAGCTTTACTATTCTTTCGTCAAGCCGAGCAAACAAGAGAAAGAGCTACAGCTTTATACGATAGACTTAGAACTGACAACCAAATGAGAAATGCTAAAGCTATTGTGGAATCAATTGAAGACATCCAAATAAAAAGTGCGGTAAAAGCCCAAATGGCTCTTCATATGGCAGGCTTAAAACCTAAAGAAATTGATTTACCTACTTTTCTTACAGGTAAGGTTTCGAGCGAACCTTAACAAACAAATCAACGCGGGCTAATAAAGCTTGGCTTGGTTCGCTGCGCTCACAATTATAGCCAAGCTTTATTAGCCTGTTATTTGGGCGTTAGGTGTTCCTTGAGATCCGAAGCAATTGACAGATTTGTCCTAAATATCGAACGCCTGATAAGCGGTGAGGTATTTGATCTATACAAAGCAATGATTTCTTCTTCATTTGAATACATTGCTGCTGAAATTCTATCGGACCAGCTCAATGAAGGAATCTGGTACGATGGGGTTTCTGGATTAAAAGCTGAAGTATTAGACAATAATCAAGTTCGGTTTACTGGTGAAATGTATGTGTTCTTTGAGCAAGAAAAGAACTGGAAGGAACCATTTGAATCGATTGTCTCTATCGGTGGTAAAATCAAAAAAGAGGTTATGGTTTATGTCTCTATTGGTGGTCTCGAAGGTAATGATGAACTGCTTACAATGGAGTGGCATTACAGGAACACCTAACAAGTCAATGAATGAAGATTATCAGGGCATGTCATGCTACTTGCATTCGCAACCGCCACGCCATACCTTGCTAACTCATTATTGAAGCGTTAGATTTAGTGGAGCTTTATAGGAACAATTCAAGCATGAAGAATATATTTATATTTTTGTTAGCTATTGTTATCACGGGTTGCGCAACGCTACATTCCCCTATTCCAAAAGATTACGATGGAGCGACGTCTTTGTTTTTAAGCTCAGAAAATAAAACCGAAGATAGTGGCACGCACTTGTTTTATTTAGAAAAGGTTAATAACAAAGAAATATACAATGCAGCGATGGCTACACGGAATTCAAGCCAAGGACAAGGTTTTCACTTAACTACAAATTTGTTAGAAACAGTAGTTCCGTCTCAAAAAGCTACATTTACTATCGTTGGCACTACGATTTATGCAGCGCCAATACAAACGTTAACGAATGAGACTCTTTCGGTTAGGGGGAATATCACTTTTGTACCAGAGCGTTATACGGATTATGTTGTAAAAGGAACCCTCAGCAAAGAATACTCTGCCGTTTGGGTAGAAAACAAAGAAACAGGTGTGCTTGTTTCTGAAAAAGTTGAGCTCAAGCAAAATTAAAATCTAGAAAGCGCATTATGAGCGGAACCAAAAAGCTTGGCTTGGTTCGTGCCTCACCAATTATAGCCAAGCATTTTGTTCCGCATATGCGGGCGTTAGCATGACTAGGGAAAAATATGCATTCACCGTACCGGTGTTTTTCAAGTTAGT
>NZ_PNCI01000190.1 GCF_005887095.1 Pseudoalteromonas rubra
CGATCACTTTAAAGTAGGCCGGATCAGAACACAGCTTAGCGCCGACGAAATCGCTCATTTACAATCTATTCCCGCACTGCACGATGCTAATTTTGATCGCATTTATAAACAACTTGCCGACAATTTTGGCGCCGGTGTTATTCCGCATCCGAATAACGAACAAGTCAATGTTAAGCAACTTGGTAATGCTGTTTTAAAAGCCACTATGGATGAGCAAGGGCTTAAAGTTTCGCTATTATTTAAATATAAAAATAAAAATTATTTAGCGGGAACAGCACCCGTGAGTTTAATAAATAGTGCATTTGAAAACACAGTAACAAATGAGTTAGTAAATTTAGGTTTTGAGTTTTGTAAAGGGGGTTTACAAAGTGAGTTTGTATTTAATAAACAATCACCTATACATTTACATTGGCTTGTTTACGAAGTATTCCCTGGCTTTAAAAAGCGTGGCTGGCAGGTAACTCAAACTAAAGTA
>NZ_PNCI01000191.1 GCF_005887095.1 Pseudoalteromonas rubra
GTAATTCAGTAATTGACGAAGTCATTGTCACCGACTCAATTCCGTTGTCAGATGAGCTTAAAGCCTTAGACAATATCAAGGTGTTAACCTTGGCTGATATGATGGCCGAGACCATCCGTCGTATTAGCAACGAAGAATCTATTTCGGCGATGTTTGAGCACTAAAGCTGCTTCGCCGATGAGCTCAAATAGAAAACACCGCCC
>NZ_PNCI01000192.1 GCF_005887095.1 Pseudoalteromonas rubra
TCCTCCCAGCCACCTTGTGGTAAGCGCTTATTGAGCTCCAGCTCGCCATAACGTACGCGGATCAGGCGCGATACTTCCACCCCTTGAGATTGCCACATACGACGCACCTCACGGCTACGCCCCTCGCTCAATGTAACGTTAAACCATTTATTGATGCCCTCACCGCCCATAGGCTTAACACTATGAAAACGTGCCGGCCCATCATCGAGCTCCACGCCTTTGGTGAGGTTGCGAACTGCTTCTTTGGTTACATCACCAAATACGCGCACCGAGTATTCACGCTCAATTTCGTAGCTCGGGTGCATCACCCTGTTGGCGAGCTCTCCATCGTTGGTAAATAACAGCAACCCTGAGGTGTTAATATCTAAACGACCAATGGCAATCCAGCGGTCGCCTTCAATTCGCGGTAGTCTGTCAAATACCGTACGACGCCCTTCAGGGTC
>NZ_PNCI01000193.1 GCF_005887095.1 Pseudoalteromonas rubra
GCCCTGCGCAATCAACAGCTGTGCCCATTGATTAACCAAAGCGTCCAGTTGCTGATAAGCTATCTGCGCAGCGCCCTGACGAATAGCAATCGCATTTGGGGTCGCATTAGCCGGAGCACTGAACCAGGCATGGAAGGGCACCTGCTCAGTAACCTGATGGCGGGTATCATTACACGCGGCAAGCTCTTCATGTGCCAGCGGGTCGATCATGTCCAGTTGAGCCAGAGGAGTATGGGGCTGGTTCCCAACCGCCCGGGCCACCGTGGCAAAACTGCGTG
>NZ_PNCI01000194.1 GCF_005887095.1 Pseudoalteromonas rubra
ATGGCGGTTGTATCAGCCCCTGTTGCGGCATCAATTTTTTTATGGTTTGCAGCCATGAGTAATAAAACAGCCATCCAAATATTCGCCACAATCACATCAACGGTCACCATAACCGAGAATATATCGCCGCCCACTTCAAACATTTCTTTCATTGAAGCTTGGTTAGCGCCGCCGCCAATCCAGCTGCCGGCAACCGTTGTCATACCACGCCAAACAGCATCTGGGCCGTGGCCGCCTACTAAATCAGGGCTAAATACACTAACCACTAAAATAGATAAAGGCCCACCAATCACAATACCCAGCGTGCCCACTAAAAACATAATTAGCGCTTTGGGGCCT
>NZ_PNCI01000195.1 GCF_005887095.1 Pseudoalteromonas rubra
ACACCCCAAAAGGTCATTGACGCGAGCGCTCCTGAATCAATTTGTAACCTTTCACCCATATCATTATAGCCGACAAGCTCGTCATCAACGTTTTGAATATTAAGCACTTCATCAACACGTTGAAGTTGATTATGGCTGTTAAGCTGACAGATCCCCCGATTCACGCCGCCCTGCTCACTACAGGTACTCACCACCGGGTAAGCAACACAGGCCCAGTGCTCACT
>NZ_PNCI01000196.1 GCF_005887095.1 Pseudoalteromonas rubra
AAAGTTATAGGAAATCGATTTTTTGATTTCGCTGTTTACTTCAACGCTGGCAGTTAAATCGCCCATATCAACATGGTAAGCACCTTCGCTTGCGCGTTGCTTAGCTTGGTCAAAATCCAGACCGGCTTTTGCGAATAGCTCTTTGGCTACATCCACAGTCACCCAGCCTTCCACCGCCACGCGGTCCATATTGTTGTTGTCTTTTTGGAAGCCAAACTGTGGGCCGCTCCACGAGTTTTCGACCACCGACCACGGATAAGATGCAGGTGCGGTCTCGTGCACAATAATAGCACCAGCAGCGCCTTGGCGGCTTGCTTCTTCGTATTTATATGTCCA
>NZ_PNCI01000197.1 GCF_005887095.1 Pseudoalteromonas rubra
ACCCTCTCGATTTCGATAACATAGTGACAATAGATACTCACCAACAGCATGTGCAGCTACTACAATATCTTAAGCAAAGACAAAAGCCCGCAATTGTCATTGCTGCTAGCGGCATGTGCAGTGGCGGGCGTATAGTTAACTACCTCGTTGAGTTTTTACCAGAGCCCACGACCGATGTCAGTTTTGTTGGCTACCAAGGTGCAGGCACGCCAGGGCGAGCTATTCAAAAATATGGCCCGCAAGGAGG
>NZ_PNCI01000198.1 GCF_005887095.1 Pseudoalteromonas rubra
GCCCCGTGTTACCGAGGTACCACAAAAAGCAGTGAGTCCGCTTGGCAGCTAATCACGGCGGGCGTGGTGCCAAGGTATTCGCCATCGGCGTCAATACCCCACCCTACAGTTTTCACCTCACAGCGCTTTATAACCACTGTGGTGATCTGTGCAAGTCGGGGATGCGCGCCAAAGTAACTAAATAATAGCGCCACAGCTTGACGCAGTGGCGCGCCTTGAGCAACGCTAAGGTAATTTAGAGCG
>NZ_PNCI01000199.1 GCF_005887095.1 Pseudoalteromonas rubra
TGGCTTTTTCAGCAGCCTATAACTTTAGCGCTGGGTACAACGCCTTCGTTATTTAATTTAACTGAGCTTTACTGGTTGCCTTGGCTAATAAGCTGCTGGCTTGGAGCGCTGCTTTATTTTGGTTACAGCATTTGCCGTGCTCATAACGAAACCTTATTGCCTGGGCGAATTATGGTGCTAACCAGTGTGTTAAATATAGCGCTCGATCCATTGTTTATGTTTACCTTTGATATGGGTTTAGCGGGTGCTGCATGGGCAAGCTGTGTTGCTTTTGCAATAGGCTTAGTAGTGGTGTTTTACACGCTTATTAAACGAGAACTTGTAACCTTTGACGTTTTAAAAAACCGCACCGAGCAGGCAATAA
>NZ_PNCI01000002.1 GCF_005887095.1 Pseudoalteromonas rubra
GTCATATTTGCTCCTTCAAATAGAACAGGTATTAAGTGAAATTGGTATTAACTGGTTTATCCAGAAGACACCGTTTTCCAAAAAGAAGAAAAGGCACTATTGCGCCTTTTCGTCCTTACTGTGTAGCAGTTTTATGATGGCCTTAAAGTTTCGCCGGGAGGTTTCACTTTGCAGCGCCTGACGCAGTATGGGCTTAATTCCCTCTTTATGCTGTTGAGTGGCTAAGGCATTAATCGCAGCCAGTCGAATCGCATCGTCCTGCTCATTGACCGCCATATTCAGCACGGTATCACTGGTTCTGGCACTCATCTGATAATGCCCTAACGCACTGAGCAGCGCTTTTTTATTGCGCTCTGGTGATTTAAAAAAGTGCTGCTCAAGATGTTTGTAGGCCGTGTCAGTTTGCATCATACCCAGTGCACGGATAGATGCTTTTTCAATACGGGCACTGGTGTCCGACAAATGGGTATTGATCAGGGTTTCATGCTGTGGATCGCGACTGTTCCCCAATGCGGTGATCAGACTGGCCGTTTTGCCTTCACTTTCACCCAGCGTGATCTGTTCAGTAATGGCCAGACTTAACTGTGTGGCGGTGTCAGATCCGCTACGATTGTTGAGCAAGATCCCCAATGTCATGTAGAAACTGGATTCGACTTCTGAGTCAAGAGTACTAAAGCCATCGGTCAGCATCCCCAATAGCATGTCCGCAGCCTGCTGTGACAAGGGGGCATTACCCTGAGTCAGCGCGCGCAGCGCACGAAACTGAGTTAAAGGTTGCTTTTCAGCCAGTAATAACTGGCTAAGTAATTGCTGGCTGGTATCCGAGTCGAGTTGTCCTAGTGCATTGAACAGGCGCATCTGAGCTTTATCGTTTAACTCCCCCGAGAGTATGAGCGGCGCCAGAGTGCCAATCACAGCATTGTATTTTTGCAGCAGAATAGACAGGGTATGGGCGTCTATCTGAGTAATATCTTGCGTGGTAATCAACTGGTTTAGCTCAGCCGCCAGCCGTGCTTTCTCAGCGTCACTGAGTTCTGCCTCAGTTGTCTGCCAAGCCGCCAGGTCGTTGTCCAGCTCGTATAAAGTACTCTTAAATGGCTGAGGGGCCAGTGTCAGCGTATAGCTTTGTTGTGAACCAAAGCGCAGATCTGTGCCTGTCAGAGCGAGGGCTTCCTGACCTTCTCTGTGTTTAATAAAGCAAGCTGAGGGCGTAATGAGGTGTGCGGAGTCGAGCACCTCAACACGGTTAAAAGTGGCAAGCTGAGTACGGTCAAAGTCGCTATAGTGCTGTTTGACCATTTTTAACTGTTTACCAGTTTGTTGATATGCTGGCTGATACTGCCCCAGAGTGTCGGGCTCTTTGCTTACCTGACTTATATCGTGTTGATATTGAAGATAATAAGCCAGCCCTTTTAGCTTGTCCTGGGTTTGTTGATCCAGTTTGGTCGCAAAGTAAAAATCACTGATGAGGCCATTTTCCGTCACTTTAAAAGCAAATGCATGCTCATAGCTGGGCAATGGCATGCGCTCTTTGCCCACAGCGGCGGTGACTTGATCCGCTTTAATCGCCCACCAGTTTTTTTCTTGTTCTTTTTTTGCAGGCTTCAGGGAGAGCAGCCCCTGCAAATGCACCATAGACGTTTGTGGGGCACTTTGTAACTTTATATAGTCGAAGGAAGTCTGGGTTTTAATATCAAAGGTGTATTGTGGCTGGCACTGAGTGCCAGCCATCACCTGAAAGCTTGTCAGCGCCGCAAAGGGCGCTGCAAGCAGAGTCAATCGACAAAGATTGATCATAGTTCGATTTCGTCCTCTTTGGAGTACAAAGTCCAGGACTTGTTGAACACGCTGGGTGTTTGATACAACCACAGGTCGTAACGGTGGGTTTTCTTGCCACAAGGGTACGGAATACCCCATTTCTTACACCATTTGACTCCAACGGTTTCCGCATACAAGCCAAACTTTCCAGAGATCACATCCAGATCGTTTTTCAATTCAAGTGCATAGTAAATATGAGGTTTGTTGTTACCAGTAGACACTAGCGCAAAACCAGCGTTAGATTCCATTGCAAAGGTATTATCAATCAAGGTCAAAATAGCCTGAATACCGGCTGATACCAGACCCAAATTAACACCACCGCGCCCAAATGCACCAAAGTCTACATGGAAGAGGTCGCCTTCTGCATATAACTCTGCGTTGTAACCGACAGTGAGTTCAAAACCCAGGTTACCAGTGACACCAGCTTCAACACTCATAGGGACCGGACCTATGGTAAAGCGAGCCTGGGCCAGTACTTTTTCCTCTTCCCAGGATTTTTCCCAGGATTTTTCATATTTCGTGGTGTACTTCTCATCCTCAAACGCAACGTTATTAAAGATGATCATTTCCGATGCATAGCCGGTATTTTGCCCACTGATATAGGCACTGCCGTCATAAGAAATACTGAATAAGGTATTCTGCGCGTTAAAGAAGTAGGCTTCAACCACACCTTCGCCGGCAATACGTCCGCCAGGATCGCCCGTTGGTACAATAAACAATTGACCACTTAAATCCACGCCGACGCTGAATTTAGACTTATCGCCGTAAGATTTATCAAACTCTTTTTCTAATTTGATATTTGCAAGGCCAACTGAGTACTGGGCATCACGTTTAGCCAGGCTTTGTTCAGTATCGGTGCTCTCGCCAGCAAAGAAATAGAAAGGAAGCTGAGCTTCGATCACGTTATTGTCTGTGATGGTTTCAGCATTTTGGGCCAGATCGGTTAACGTGAAACGCACCTGCAATGATTGCTCCTGCGTTGCATCGTATCCCTGATAAATCTGGGTGAGCAGGGCATCATCCAGCGCTATGTCAAAGCCAATGTGCTCATCATGCAAACCAGCTGTGAAGCTGTGAGTGATCTGTGCCTCGTAGGCTTTGGTTTCAGCATTCCAGAAGTGAGTGGTTTGCCAGTTACCATTCACCAAAACTTCTGCAGTAATAACCGTATTGCCCAGGTTGGCACCTTCGTAGTCTGCGGTCAGATAGCCGACCAGATCGGAATGATGTTCACTGGTACCATCGTTGGTGTTGGGCACATCCAGGATCAGTGCCTCCTGACCAAATGTTGCGCTTACCAGTTTGTAGTCGTGACTTTCCAGGACACGCACGTGCACATCGGCAAACGGGAAGTCACCATCTGCAAAGGGTTCATGATCTACCGATGGGTGGTTGTCTTCTTCGACGTCTTCAACATGGTCATCATGAGGGTCTATTTGTGCTATCAGATGATAGTGACCACCCAATAGTGTGTCTGGAATGGTAATGTCAGTTTGGAAGTTGTGGCTGCCCTGTGAGACCTGCGTTAATTCCAATGCGCCAACTTTGTGCACTTCTTCAATTTCGGTTTCTTCACCGTCAGAGGTGTCCAGCTCAGCTGCGTGTACCAGATAAAAGTGTACGTCGACGTCAATATCCTTAAAGCCGGTGATATCAACATCGTAGAAGACCGTCACCGTTGTGTTCGGTTCCAGCGTTTCAAGCGGACCTGTGGATACTTTGGTGATGGCAATATTGCTTTGTGCGTCGTTACTGCCGAGTTCACAACCCGACAGCATGGTTAGCATCGCTCCGGCTAACATAGCACGTGTAAAATGGCGCATTGTATTTCCTACTCTATTCTTACCCAATGTTCAGTATATCGCAAAAATATGGAGGAATAATGAGTTTGGATGGAGTTTAGTTACAAATGCCATCTTGAAGTACTAACCGGGGTGTAGTTGAAGGTGCGAAAGCCAGTCTGATTGAATTATTTGTGCTGATATTTTCAATTATCGAGTCGGGCTTGTTTGCTCTTTCAGGTATCAGGTCAACGGCCAGGCACCTGAGTGAACCGCTCGGGTGCCTGGGCGTCAATGTCCGTTATTGAGTTGATGCTTCTGAGTTTTGTCTGACAGGCACCTTAGCGGCACCGTACCAGTTAACATGCCGGGTTGCGAGCATGACAACTGCGAGTACAACAAAGCATACGAGGCTGCCCATGAGCAACGCATAGTGTTCGGCACTCAGCATAGCGTAGAGCATGGCATACAATGCACTGAGTCCGGCAAAATAACTGATACTCAGTCGTGCACTTTGCAGGATCCCCCAAATGTAGCTCACAAGCAATATAATTGCCGCCAGTGCGGATAGGGTATAAGCCCAACTAAATCCAAGGTGTTCGCTCAGAGAAATCAGCAACAAGTAAAAAACCGCCAAAGATAAGCCGACAAAGCCATATTGTACTGGGTGGATGGCTATGGATTTACTCAGTTCCAGCAAAAAGAAGCTCGACATCACCAAAATAATCACCAACAGGGCATAGTTGGTGGCGCGATGACTCTTAAGGTAATGATCGACCGGGTCCACCAGGCGTACGCCCATATTACGTGCTTCTAATGCTTCACATTGGTTGCCAAAGAGACAACGTGAGAAAAGCTCTTTCATATTGGTCGCAAAGTAGCTGGTTTCCCAGCTGGCACTAAAGTGAGTGTCACTGATATCAGAGCGAACGGGCAGATAATCCCCCTGAAAACTGGGGTGTGGCCAGTTGGCTTCGAGCGAGACCTGAGTGTGCACTCCCAGAGGCGCGACAGCCAAAGTGCTCATGCCTTGCAAGTGCAGTTGGATATCAAATGTCACAGCTGTCTGCTCCAGTTCTGCCAGAGTCAGTGGAATATGCACGCCCTCGTCAATTGAGTTAAGTGTGGTCCCCGGAATAAGTGTGTGTGTCTGGCCATTTATTGAGACCTGCGTGTTTTGGCCAATCCCCCGGATATCACTGATCCCCATTACCATGCTCAGGCGGGTCAACGGCAGCTGAGTTAAATCATGCAATTGTTGCTTATCAAAATGGCCTGTCAGCTTCAAGTCTGCGCGATATAGCTGTGCTTTGTAGATGCTGCGGTATTTTTCAAAGGTGTCTAGCGTGCCCGATACCGTCAACTGTTCAGGAAGTATGACATGGCGATGCTTTTGCGGTGTTTGCACGCCGTCGATCATCTTGGTTACTTCGTATTCGGCGTAAAGAAATGGTGCTATTAAAGATTGGGTGCCACTGGTGCTGCGGGCTATTTCCTGTTGCACCTTGTGCTGAGTGGATGATCGCTCGTCGATTAGGTCGCTGATCATGGCGATGGGGATCATCAGCAATACGATGATTGCGGCGATGATGGCTAATTTAATCCCGGTTTTTTCTGTAATTTGTTGTGTCATAAGTGTCTCGGTTAAACCTGATGCAGATACAGGCTAACCGAGCTGATTGGTGTTTAGATGGCGCTTATGTGGGGATCTTATGGTGTTTTTATGGTGAAGGTGGCCATGACTCCCTGCTCATGATTACCGATAGCCAGCTTCCCCTGATGCAGCCTGGCAATTCTTTCGACAAAGTTGAGGCCCAGCCCGGTACTTTTTGTTCCATTCGCGCGTGCCAGGGAATAAAACCGTTCACATAACCTGGGCAGGGCATAATCCGGAATTGCCGGGCCCGTGTTATAAATGCTGAATGTGCAGGTGTCGCTGCTGTGTGTGACGGACAGGCGGATCTCGCCCTGTGGTGTGACAAAGTCCAGTGCGTTTTCAAGCAGGTTGAGCAAGGCTTGCTGTAACAGGAATGGATCGCCATTGACGCTTGTTATTTGACTGCACGAGGTATTGAAGGTTGCTGACTTTTGCATTAGTCGGTTTGTAAGTATTTGCTCATATTTGTTGAGCAGGGGCGCAATCGGCACCGTTTGTCGAGTGTTCAGAGCAGGTAATTGCTCCAGCCGGGCCAGCTCGAGCAATCTATCAATCAGTTGCTGCATACGGAGCGTTTCTCGCTCTATATTACCTGCAAACTGCTGGCGCTTGTCCTCGCTCAGGGGCATCTGTAATAGTTCACTGGCGCCTTTGATACCAGAAAGCGGACTTTTCAGTTCGTGGGTGAGCGTTTCGATATACTGCTCGATATACACTTTGCCGTCGAGCTGGTTTCGCATCTGTTCTAAGGCGTCACTCAGTTGACGATATTCGTAGAAGATCCGAAACTGGGGTTTAGCAGCCTGTTCACCCAGGCCCATTTTTCTGGCGTATTCAGCCAGCTTTGTGACTGCGGAATTGACGCGCCAGGCGATCAGGGCACCTATCAACAGGGCCAGTAAACTCAGCAGGCCGAGCCATTTTAAGATCCGCTGCTGGCTGTGCTCAATAAATGGCTGAACAGAACGATTGGCTTTGGCAACGGTGAGGCTGCCGATGATCTTACTTTGATATATCACAGGTGCGGCAACATGCATGACGGTTGATAAAGGATCCTTTGGGTCGGTGGCACTTGAGCGCGCACCGTACTCACCACGCAATGTCAGATAGACATCATTCCACTGAGAAAAGTCACTGCCGACGTCTTTTTGCCACGAGTCGGCAACCACAATGCCGTTGTGATCGGTGAGGTAAATGCGGTGCGACATGTTGGTTTTTTCTATTCCCCAGATTGCGGCATCCACTTTGCGTTGCCCATATACCCGCATCAATTCCACTAACCGGCTATTGTCTGCACTTCCCCGGGCCAAATCTTCCGCCACAACAACAGATAATAAGTTGGCCATATCCACCAGGGTTTCTTCTGTGGCTTGTCGAATGGTGGGTTTAATTTCACGCAGCATGGTGTTGCTGATCACATAGGTCGTCAGTAGTACCATGATGAGGTATAAAAAGAAAAACCTCAGCCCCAGAGGGATGCGAGGCCAGTGTAGTGACTTCACACAAACTCCTCGAAGTAATACCCAAATCCGCGCTTAGTTTTTAACGATTCAGAACAGCCTAATTGTTTCATTTTTATTCGTATTGCTTTGATATGGCTGTCAATATTCCGCTCATATCCGCAATCTGCCGGGGCTTGAGTGGCATCCAATAGCTGTGCTCGGCTTAGCACATTCGGTGAGTGTGTGATCAGGGCATGAACCACTTTAAACTCCAGTGCCGTCAGGCCAAGCGCCATTCCCTGGTAGTAATAATCAAAGTTTTTAGCCTCCCATTTCTTTACCGATTGAACGGGTGTAGTCGCAGCAGCTGGCTGAGGCTTTCTTAATCTGAGCTTCACCCGCGCGAGCATTTCTCTTGGACTAAAAGGTTTAGTGACATAATCGTCAGCACCAATTTCAAGACCTACCACGCGATCGATTTCATCACCCCGCGCGGTTAAAAAGATAATAGGCACCGTAGAAAACTGGCGCAGTTGCTTGCACAAGTCAAAGCCATTGCCATCGGGTAAGCCAACATCCAGGATCACTAAGTCGGCGGTCTGCTGTTGCAAGTACGTCAGCCCGTCGCCGGCGGTGGTAAACCATTGCACGTCAAACCCGTCCATCTCCAGAATATGAACCAGCGTATCGGCAATCGCAGGTTCATCTTCAATTATCACTATGCTCATCTGTTGTCGTTGTCTGTTTGTGTAAAGAGTCGCTAAACATATTACCCGTAAAGCAAAAAACGGTAAAACACTGAAAAAGTCATTGCGCGTTCAGTTAAGTCTCTATATTATGCGCGGCGCTCACAGAGTCGTGAGCAATACCGCTTTACTATATGGAAATAAAGGGTTTTTATGAAAAAGCTACTCACACTTGCGGCACTCGCCGTTATTACCGCCACATCCGCTCATGCCACAGAGACCAAGCAATGGTTTAACAGTGCAACCTATACTGATCAGGACCGTACCTTTGATAACGATGCGTTGATGCTAAGCAGCCGTTATTTCTTTGCTCCGCAACAGAACTCAGGTGTTTGGGATGATTATGGTTACCTGGATACAGACAGCAATGTGGGCCTGAGTTACTACAACGATGAGTATATGAACCGCTTTTCTTTTGCCGGTGAGGGATATTTCAGCAAAGAAGTATTCGTGGTTGGTCAAGTCAGCGACCTGGGTGAAATAGATGACCATTACACTTACGGTATCGGGTATCTGTACAACGACAAGCTGAAGCTGAGTGTTCGTCGCAATGAGTCTGACCTGGGATCAGACAGCACCTGGTTAAAAGCTGAGTATAATCATCAGCTCAATGACACCGATTATTTAGGTGTGACTATCGATACAGATGACGAGATGGACAACTACACAGTATCTGGCCGCTACTTTATGCACCTGGATGCTGAGCGTTATATCAGCGTGGATGTATCTCACCATGAGATCGATTTAGGTTACACCGATGAGTCGTATACCAATGCTTTGGTAAACTATTACTTTAACCGCAACATTGCTGTAGGCGTTGGCTCTTATGACTCCGATTTGGCGTTGCAGGGTAAGTACTTTTTCAACGACAGCTACTATCTGACTGCCGAATACATTGACCGTGATGCCGGTGAAGAGACCAGCTTAAAGTTTGTCGCTCAGTTTTAATTCATTTATGAAGCCTGGGGTTGCAGTGAAGCCTGCAACCCTGGGTTGTTATTCCCCATCTGGTTTAAAGGCCAGCAGATCGCCAGGCTGACACTCTAAATAATGACAGATCTGTGCCAGTGTTTCGAAGCGCACACCTTTGACCTTGCCGCGCTTGAGCAAGGATAGATTCGCTTCGGTGATCCCTATGGCTTTAGCCAGCTCCTTTGATGACACTTTACGCATTGCCATTACTACGTCTAAGTTGACAACAATTTCCATGGCTTAAATAAACTCCTTGTTTTCGTCTTCTATTTCTTTTGCCGCTTTGAGCAGGTAAGCCACCACAGCAAATAGTCCGAGTGTCATGAGTTCACCAAAAGGGATTTTTAACACCACCTGATTGGAGTGGTAAAGCGTGTGATACCAGTAATCCAGCGAGAAAGTCAGGCCCGATGAATACAGTTCCAGTGCGATTTTTGTCCAGATAAAGCCCAGATAGCAAGTGTAACAACTATTGTGAAAGAACAGCCCCGTGCTAAATAGTTTCATCAGCCGAATGATCCAGTACACACTCAAAAGCATTCCTGCCAGCAGTGGGACAGTAAGAGCAAACAAAACGCCGTTACCTACTTGCTCACTTTGCCACAGTAAGTCGAACGACTCGCTATCTAGATAACGCACTTGCCCGTTGACGATAAGCTGATAAGCCAGAAACGAAATTACGATGCCACTGATACCCAGCACAGCAGCACGGAAGGTACCGCACCAGCGCTGAATTTTGTCTGTTGATTTGACCATAAAGATCCCTTCTTTCTATGTTGTTCTTGATAAGAATCATATCATACAGAAACTAATTTCTGAAAAAAGAAAATAAATTATCGTTTTACAATAATAATAAATCGTGTAATGATGTTTTTCAACAAGCAGAAGGAGTGACATGATGACGAATAAAAATAAATTAACCAGACTGACGCTAAGTGTTGCACTAAGCACCATACTTGGTACTACGGCTGCGTTGTCGGGTTGTACGCTGAGCGATAAGCAGCCTATCCGCGAGACAGAGTCGGTTCAGCATGTGTCGGCATTTGTGGATGTTGAGAGTTTATTCAGTACCAGTGAGAAAAAGTCGATATCGATGTCAAAGGATGGCAAATGGATAGCATTTCTGAAAATGCACAATGGCGCACATAACTTGTTTGTGGTTGCTGCCGATGAGCCTGATATGACACCAGTGCCAGTCACCAACCTTATCGACTCGGTTGATAGTTTTATCTGGTCTGTCAATCACAATGAAATTATTTTTTCTAAGGATCATCAGGGTAATGAGAATAGCCAGATTTACAAACTGGCGCTGAACGATAAGGCGCCGACAGCCAGTACCATGACCCGGCTCACCCATGATGATAAGGTTGATTACAGCCTGCTGGGGCAATCGGAGCTGAATGCAGATGTGCTCGTTGTTGCAGCGAATCACCTTACACCCGAGCGGATCGATTACTTTCATCTGAGCGTGGATACAGGCAAGCTGACCCAAACCCAGACCAACAGTGTGAGCCTGTTCGAGGCGCAGTTGAGTAAATCCGGCCAGGTAGCATTAGGATTGGCGCTTAATGCGGACAATTCCAGAAGTATGTACAGATTCACTGATGGACGCTGGCTCAAGGTGATGACAACTGAGCCGGGCGAGATACTGGAGCTCATCAGTTTCGATGAACAAACCAATACTGCATTTGTGGCAGGTAGCATCGAAGGTCGTGATAAGCAGGAGCTCATTAAAGTGGACCTGGAGAGCAAATCTATTGAAACGGTGCACCTTGATCCAGAAAATAGCTCTGATCTGCATCATGTTGTGTTTGATGAGCAAGGACAGCCACTGATCGTCTCGTATTATGGTGGTCGGTTGCGTAATTACCCACTGACAGACGCCGCGGCTAAAGCGCTGAAACAAATAAAAAGTCGCTTCACTCAGGATATTGAAGTAAAAGTAGACAAGATTAATCATAAGGAAGACCAGTGGCTCCTGACCGTGTCATTTGCCGACCAGCCAGATCAAAAATATGCTTATTATCCGGCTCAGGATGAGCTGACAGGTTTGTTGAATGAAGCGCCCGGATTTGACCCAACCCTTTTGGGAGACAGAAAGTCGATTACCTATACGGCATCTGATGGGGTTGAAATCCAGGCATATCTGACCTTACCTAAGAATTTAAATAAGAATCTGCCAACCATAGTGCTGCCACATGGCGGACCTTGGGCGAGAGATCAGTGGGGCTACAGTAGCGGTTATTTTGTACCCGTAGCTCATTATTTTGCAAACCGTGGTTATGCCGTGCTGCAACCTAACTTTCGCGGGTCTCTCGGGTTTGGTAAGCGCTTTGTTCAGCTTGGCGAGAAAAACTGGGGCACCGGCACCATGCAGCATGATCTGACAGATGGCGTAAATTATCTGATAGAGCAGGGCATTGCAGACAAACAGCGCGTTGGTATTATGGGGGCTTCGTATGGCGGGTATGCTGCGCTGGCCGGTGCGACATTTACGCCAGATGTATATAAAGCCGTGATTTCTTATGTTGGTCCATCCAGCCTGGTGACTTTGATGGAATCTTTCCCAGCGCATTACCGCCCTTATCTGGGCACCTGGTATGTTTCAGTGGGAGACCCAGAGGTAGCCCAGGACAGAGCCGATATGGAATCGCGCTCGCCGATTAACTTTGTCGACCAAATCAAAGCGCCTTTGATGTTGGTGCAAGGTGCAAATGACCCTCGAGTTACCCAGGTTGAGTCGGATAATATTGCCAGAGCGCTGGCAGCTAAAAACCATCCCGTCGAGTACATTCTCGCGAAAGATGAAGGTCACGGCTTTATGAAGCAAAGCAATAAACTGGCGTCGATTGTTGCGATGGAACGGTTTTTTGCCAAACACCTGGGTGGTGGTACTTCGAACAAGGTAGACCCGGCGATTAGTGCACATTTGGAAACACTGCGTGTTGATATCAAAAAACTATAGAAGCGCTAATCGGTTTTTATGAAAGTAAAACAGGGCGATTAAATCGCCCTGCTTTTTATGATCTTGTAAGTACTCGAAATTAAATAGAGATGGGCCCTTCAGACATAACTGAGAGCAGAAAAGGTGTATAGCCCACGATGCCGATTAGCATAAGTAAGGTCAATACACACAAAGTGATACTGACACCTAGTTTTACTGATGTCTTGCGGTTTGCCTGAGCATAAAAGTATAGCTGCGCTGTTAATAGCGGGATCAGAAAGCAGCCAAAAGTCCACATTGAGAAAAAGGGATCGCCAAATGCGGGGTTAAGGCCCAATGTGGTGCCTGTGATCAGGTAACTGAATACTCCCACTCTCAGAAACCATTGCGCATTAGAAACCAGAAACAAACAGATGGCCCACTTTCTGTGACTTGTCATGTCTTTCTTTATCGCACTGTGTACTGTTAAATAGGCGAACCCCAGGATCAACGACCCATTGATACTGGTGCCTATGTCGCCCAATTGGACAGGGCTTGTGTCTCTGAACCACACCAGATAATAACCTGAGAGGGCCAGCAAGATGACGGTAAACAGATAAACGTAACCATTGATTCTGTGGAAAACTGGAAAGCGGCTGCGCATTTTGGGAATAAGTTGAAATACACCACCAAACGCGACAATGCCTGCACCGATTGCGTGGGCAGCAAAAGCCAGGTTACCTGCAAAGTCTCCGGCATGATAGGGGGTCGCCCCCATCACCTCCCAGCGATTCCAGATCTCCATATTGTCGTTGATCACTGAAAATCCGTAGAACTTGATGATGTAATAAAAGAAAAACCATTGCCCGAGCAGCACGGATAGAAACCAGAATATCACACTGTAACTGAGTGCGTTCCGTGCGGCCTGTAATGACAGAGGCTGGCGCGACTTTATTGTGGTTGTTTTTTTAATCGCTTCTGCTGCAGAAGCATTTTCGAGTGTTTTGTCCATTTTGACGTCCCCTTAATTGTGAATATGTTGGCAAGTTTGCTGAAAGGGAAATGTTCTGTCGTTCGAATGGGCCTTTTAGAACCTAATTTATAAGACAAGGTACAAGAAAGCAGGCGCTTAAAGCGATGCTCAGTAGGCGAGGTGCCGGTTGGAAAACAGCTTTAAAAGAAGGGGGATGGTATCAAAATAAAAAATTATAACCATACTAATCAAATGATTAGTGTTTTTCTATCGTGTTTTTACTGATAGCAGGTAGCACCTCATCTACCTGCTTTTACATCGTCTAAATAAATTGCTTAGTGTACGTCGCCCAGCGATCAGTTAACCGGGTTTATAGTTATGAAATGGGCGTAGCTTGTTGCTGGGAGCGGGCTGTTTTAACCCTTTTTCCGTTGAGCAAGACACCTATCAAGGTGTGTCTGACCAGTAGTTGATAGCTTAGCAGACCGAGTGCCATGGTCGCAGACACGGCAACGAACATTTTAAGCCAGGGCGACAAAGTGGTATTACTCAGTGGGAACTGGATATAAATTAGTATCGGTACATGGATAAGGTATATCCAGTAAGAGGCATCCGATAAATACTTGTTTAGCTGACTGAATTGGTTGAGCCATTTATAGCCTGCCAAAAAGGCAACCCCAGTCCAGGCCACAATCGCAATCGACTGAGCAATAACAACAAAGATATCGATATGCTCAGGTGTTGTTACGCCTGTATTGGCCGCGCGAATTATGGCTTCCAACGAGGGGGAAGATGGCATGAGATAAAAATAAGGCACTAATGACAGGCATGCCATTATTAACAAAGGAATAAAGTAACGGGCATACTGCTGCACACGGATATGATGGTGGTAAAGTCCGGCACCGACCAGGAATAGGACACCGTAAAAGTCATAGGACCAAAGCTCCGGATAGAGTTTATCAGGTGCCGGAAACGGTACCAGCTGCTGATATAGTGCGACCGTAAGCAAAATGGGTAAAGCCACAAGCAGAAAAGCCGGGCGGACAACTACTGCCAATATCGACTGATAGAGACTGGCGTGTTTTTGCAACAGCCAACATAGTAAACAGAACTGGGTCAGATTCCATAAAAACCATAAATGCATGGTCGAGATAATCGGCTCTTTCACAGACTGAAAAACCGTAAACAGGGCTGGTTTTTCGTGAGCGATTTCAGCTCCCCAGCCAAGCGCATGGTACAGTACCAGCATGGTCAGAGGAAAAAACACCACAAATGGCAGCAATACGCGTTTAAGGCGATTAATAATAAAGCCATTGCCACCACGTTTGCTGATTAACAGGGCCGCACAAAATCCGGCGATGACAAAAAACAGCGGCATTCTGAATAAGTGTGACCAGATTGCAAAGTAGTCAAATGCGACGTGGTTGGTTGGATCGGCGGTAAACCAGATATTTGAAAAGTAAGGGCCATAGGCCAGCGCAGCATGAAACACGACACCCAGTAACAGAGCCAGACTACGCAGGTTGTCTATATAGTGAAAACGAGGAGATGATTGCATAACGTTTATCCTTAAAAACTGCAACTTTGCACAGATTATCACCAAATGTCTTGAGGGAACAACTATATGGGAACAATCGTGTGATTCTATCAACGCTGTAATTAAGTAAATTCGTTGCTTTGCTATTCAGCAGGGTGTCCGGCGCCTAAAAAAGCGCTCTTTAGTGTTTAGTTCACAACATTCTTTGCAATATTGCTCGTCCATCAAGCTGATGCTTTATCACTGCCACAATATGTAAAGTGATCATGGACAGCAACAGAACATTGCTGAGCACGTGCATTCGGGCAAATACGTCCTGCAGGCTCGTGTTACTGAGCAAAGGCGGCACAGTAAACAGGCCAAACACGCAGAACGAACGCTGCATCATTAATACACCGGAGCACATCACAATAGTCGTAAGCAAGTAAATGAATTTATGCGCTGCACAGGCGAGGTTTGCGTGGCGTAAGCTGAGTTGTTCGAGTTGGGTCGGTGGTGTGCAGGTAATTCTGTGTACCAGACGCCAGAGGAATAGCGGAAAATAGACGAAGGTCAAAGAGACATTGAAGGTACTGAGTGTTCTTTTGGTTGTGCTGTCGACTTCAAATAAAGCCATGTAAAAACCAGACAGCATCGCCCACAGGATCACGGCGGCTGAGATCCAGTGCAGCGCACGTGCCGTGCGGTCAAACTTATCTGTTGAAGTTGTGTACGTCATTTTTGCAGTCCTTTTTTTACTCACGCTACGCTGTGGAGAGTTAAAACACGGTTAACACTCCGATGCAGTGAACCTTTTACCTTGGCTGTCGAAACGGACAGTGTGTCTGTGTCACCATTACATCATCCATAGATCAGCCTGAGTCAGCATACTTGCCCTTTTCGTACTAAAGTTTAGAAGGTCACTGCGCGAAATTGGGATGTCTGAATATGAAAAAAAATAAAGTACTAAGTGTTATCGGATCAACGCCTTGCGCCACACTCGAAGCGTTCAAAACCGAGTGTCAGGCTGCAGTAAAAGTAGCAGGTGGCCGCGCATGACTGGCTATTTTATACAGGCCTTTGTTTATCTGGCAGCCGCCGTCATTATGGTGCCGCTGGCAAAAAAACTGGGGCTGGGCTCGGTACTTGGCTACCTCATTGCTGGGGTGATAATTGGCCCTTTGTCTGGCATGGTGGGCGAAGAAACTCTGACAATTCAGCATTTTGCCGAGTTTGGGGTGGTTATGATGTTGTTTCTGGTCGGACTGGAGCTGCATCCTCAAATGCTTTGGCAAATGCGCCATCGGCTACTAGGCTTGGGCGGGTTGCAGGTCACCGGCAGCGCAGTTCTTTTGGCGTTCATTGCCTGGTTACTGGGGCAGCCTGTGAGCGTTGCAGTGGCAATCGGCTTGGTATTCTCTTTATCTTCTACAGCGATTGTACTGCAAACCTTTAATGAAAAAGGCCTGACAAAGACAGAAGGCGGGCACAATGCCTTTTCAGTGTTGCTGATGCAAGATATTGCCGTGATCCCCATACTGGCATTTATTCCGGTTTTGGCACTGCCCGAGTTGGTCAGTGCTGCACAGACGATGCAAGCCACGGCGCAGCACCATGAATCACTGAGCTTAGTGGCTGGGTTGCCAACCTGGGCCTATGCCGGAGCGATTTTTGCCAGCATCGCAGGGGTTGTCGTGATAGGGCACTACCTGAGTCGCCCCTTGTTTCATTATGTTGCTAACTCAGGGTTACGGGAGATCTTTGTTGCAACCGCCTTGTTGCTTGTCATTGGTATTGCCGCTCTGATGAGCCTGGTGGGGTTATCTCCGGCTTTAGGCACCTTTCTGGCGGGGGTGGTACTGGCCAACAGTGAATTTCGTCATGAGCTGGAATCAAATATTGAGCCCTTCAAGGGCTTATTGCTGGGGCTGTTTTTCATTACGGTTGGGGCTGGTATTAACTTTGCCATACTGTCTGAGCACCTGCTTCTGATCATCACACTCACGCTGACGGTGATGCTGGTTAAAGCTGGCGTACTGTGGGCGCTGGCGATGCTGTTCAAAATCCACAACAGTGACCGTTGGTTATTTGCTCTGAGTTTGTCTCAGGCTGGCGAGTTTGGTTTTGTACTTTTGAGTTACGCATTGCAAAATCATGTTATTCCGGCCTCGACTGTGAGCTTGCTACAACTCGTTGTGGCCTTATCCATGTTCCTGACACCTATGCTGTTTATTCTCTACGACAAAGTCATATTACCGCGCTATCAGCAGACCACCAATCCACAGGCATATGATGATATCCAGGAGCAGGGTCAGGTGATTATTGCGGGAATTGGTCGGTTTGGTCAGATTGTCAATCGATTACTGATCGCCAATGGCGTACACACAGTGGTTATGGATCTCGATGTGAATCAGGTTGAGTCAATGCGTCGGATACAGGTCAAAGCCTACTTTGGAGATGCGACACGGCCTGAGCTATTGCACACAGCCGGTATTGAACAGGCCGCGTTACTGGTTGTCGCCATTGATGATAGGGAAAGTGCCAGAGCACTGGTGCATGCGGTTAAGCAAAGCCACCCGGGCGTAACCGTGCTGGCCAGGGCGTTCGACAGGGGGCATCACTATGAATTAAAACACGCTGGTGCCGATGTGATTGTCAGTGAGACGTATCATTCAGCATTGGATCTGGGTGCTAGTGCACTGACTTGCCTTGGTTTTGAGCCTGCACTTGCCGAGCAGAAAAAACAGGCTTTCTGGGAAACCGAAAAAGCAGCATCAGAGCAACTGTATGATACCTGGCAACATGGCAGTGAAGGACAGCAGTACGATCACGATTATCGTAAGCTCTTTATCCAGACTGAAGAGGCCATCAAACAAGCCATGCAATCCGACATCGCCGATGAACAGGGGCACGGAGGTAAAAGGCGCTGAGTAGGATCTACAGCACCAATACTGGCGCAGACAATGGCAGAGCTGATATGCTACGCGCTTTTAGCGACAACTGAGTAAAAAACATGATTGACGACAAAGAACTGATCAGCACGCTGGATGAACTGGAAGCCTTTTTGAGGTTGGTGGAAAGTGGCGGCCTGGGCCTGAATAATGCCGCAGGTGTTGCACTGGCGACCAATAATAGCAATGGCCGACCGTTTGTAGCGGTACTGGATGACAATCATCAGCTGATCCTCGGCCGCTGGGTCACTCAGGACGTGTTTGACAATGGTAAGGACCTGGTACGCCAGGGGCCGAAAAAAAGCCACTAAAATTCCACAGCTCAGATGTATCGGGTCGCTTTGATTTGTTTGTGACGAACTCAATACGGGTAAATTTGAGTATAGTTTTATTCGCGAATACCAACCGAGCAGCCGCTAAGATAAGCGGCTCTCATCCAGATGGAAAAATGCGACCTGATCGGTCAGTACTCGTGCCTGGTTTTCCATGGTTTTGCCCGACTTTGACGTGGTTTCCACCAAAGAGACATTTTGCTGGGTAATGCCATCCATTTGCGCAATGGTTGAACATACAGCGGCGATACCGGATGCTTGCTCCTTACTGGCATCGTCAATGTTGGCGACCATGTCGCTGACCTGTGCAATCGACTCCGTCAACTCATCGAAAGTTGTACCAGAATCGTAAACCAGTTTGCTGCCTTCGCTCACAGCATCGACGCTGTTTTTGATGAGTGTTTTTATCTCTTTGGCTGCGCTGGCACTGCGTTGTGCCAGGTTGCGCACTTCACTGGCCACGACGGCAAACCCTCTGCCTGCCTCACCCGCTCTGGCAGCTTCAACGGATGCATTCAGTGCCAGCAGGTTGGTTTGAAAGGCAATTTCATCAATCACGCCAACGATATCGGAGATTTTTCGGCTGTAGTCTTCAATATTGCCTACTGCACTGATGGCATCCTCAATGGTGTGCTTACCGCTGACGGCTTTTTCTCGGACAACCGCTGCCCGTTCAGATGCAGTGGTTGCGCTGATCGCATTGTTTTTCACGGTTGCGGTAAGTTGCTCCATGGTGGCCGCCGTCTCCTCCAGGCTGGCAGCCTGACTTTCAACACGGCTATTGAGCTCTTCATTATTGCTGGCGATTTGTCTGGCGATGTCAAACACTTGTGCAGCACCGTTGTTAATTGTCTGCACCAGCTCACTGAGTTTATCAAACAATCCATTCATCGCCTTGGTCAGGACAGAGAAATCCTCTCCCAGTTCTGCCGTGATACGGTGGGTTAAATCGCCTTGCTCAAGCGCAAAAATAGCATCTTTGATATGCTGTACGGCTTGCTTTTGCGCCGTGATATCCGTGGCATACTTAACGACTTTGACCGGGCGACCATGCTGGTCCAGGATGGGGTTATAGGTTGCCTGTATCCAGACCTCAGTCCCATCTTTGGCAATTCGCATGTACTGTCCTGAGTCAAATTCACCACGATTGAGCTGCGCCCAGAACCTTTGATATTCGTCACTTTGCGCCTGTTCCGCGGTGGCAAACATACGGTGATGCTGGCCTTTCACCTCGTCGAGTGCATACCCCATGGTGGCCAAAAACAGGTCATTGGCCCAGACAATAGTGCCGTCCATTTCAAACTCAATCACCGCCTGAGATTTATGAATAGCCTGTACTTGTCCCTCCAGATCTGCCGCTATCTGTTTCTGACGCGTGATATCCATGGCGTATTTAACGACTTTTAGGGGGTTACCTTCATCATCACGGATGAGATTATAAGTTGCGCTGATCCAGATTTCTTTGCCCCCTTTGCGATATCGACAAAACTCACCAGCGTTAAAGCGGCCAGCTCTCAATTCAGCCCAAAACTGCTGATACTCTTCGCTTTGCGCATATCCGGACTCAACAAACAGTCGGTGGTGTTGCCCGATGAGCTCCTCTTTTTGGTAGCCCATCGCTTCAAGAAAATTGTCATTGGCGTCTAAAATGGTGCCATCTAACTCGAACTGGATGACTGCCTGGGAGCGGTTTATGGCATCTATCTGGCCCTGGGCTTCAAAAGCCCTGAGTTTGTCTGCGGTGATGTCAGAGGCGAACTTCATGATCTTCCAGAGCCGGCCATTTTCATCGTAGAGAGGAGTATAGTGTGCCTGGATCCAGACGGGATCGCCGTGCTTATTGACTCTCTTGAATTCACCAGACTGCAGCTCGCCCCGTCCCAACGCTTGCCAAAAAGCGGTGTACTCTTCACTGGCAGCATCTGCCGCTGTGACAAACATACGATGGTGCTGCCCCTGGACCTCCGTCAGCTGATAGCCCATGACATCGAGAAAATTCTGGTTTGCGGTCACTATGGTGCCATCCAGGGTGAACTCAATAACCGCCTGTGCATGGTGGATCCCGTCAATCTGGCTGGTCAGGTTGATCAGGGTTTGGCGCTGCTTTGAAATATCGCTGGCATATAGCAGGATTTTCGATATCTGTTGCCGGCTGTTTGCCACGGGAACGAGCTTAGCATGTAACCAGGTGAACGTTTGTTCATCAATTTGCCAGTTAAGGTCACATTCAACATACTCGCCCGCACAAAGTGCTTCCCAGTGGGTTTCATCAAGCGGCTTGTTGACCACAAACTGCTGATAATGCTCATTGAGCAAATGCTGTTTTGGGGTTCCCACCAGGTTTGAAAAATGGTTATTGGCATTGAGTATGGTGCCCCGCAGGTCCAGCTCTGCTAAGGCTTGCGCGTCTGACAGCGCCTGAGTGATTAACGCGCTGTCCATCAAAGGCTGATACTGTGCGGTAACATCCTGTAGCACGGCAAAGGACTGTGCGTTATCTGCCAAACAAAATTGCACAGAGACATTGTACAGAGACCCTTCGGTATTGTGCATGGTACAAATCAGGGTTGTATGTTGTTGTTGGCTTTGCAGTGCTTCATAAAGTGTCTGATAGTCGCGTTGATCATTGCACAGAGCCGACAGCGTTTTAGGGACCGCGCTGTTTGCAAAGGCCAGCATAGTTCTGAAAGCCTGACTGGTAGCGAGTATATTGCCCTGCTGGTCGAGTTTTAGCCAAGGTAATGTTTGCGGTAAGGTGATTTGTGGTTCCGAAGTTTTTGTTTTAGCAAAGCCGAAGAGCGCCATATCACGTCCCAGTATGTTGTCATTTATCTATAAATACTATAGACAAGGAATAACAGTGCACCAAAGTTTGGCGGTTAGATTCTGTTTATATGGGGCAAGCATTTGGTATGCTGCCCCAGTACATGAGTCTCAGGCGTCACTTTCGTTGACCAGAATAACCTTACGATGGGGGAAGGGGATCTCGATGTTGGCCTCATCGAGTGCTTTTTTTATCTGTTCAGGCACGGAATAAAGTACATCAAAGTAATGTGCTCCTTGGCAAAATGGCCTGACCAAAAAGTCGACAGAGCTATTGTTGAGTGACTCCACTTCAACAAAAGGCGCAGGCTCCGATAAAATATGAGGATGAGCCTGCAATACGGATTGGATCACAGCTCTTGCATCATCAATACTCTCACTGTACGCAATGCCAAACCGCATATCGACACCACGGATACTGTGATGGGAATGATTAACAATTTTGCTGCCCCAGATATGACTGTTCGGGATCACTATCTGCTGGTTGTCAAAGGTCTGCAATATTGTAGTAAACATATCAATTTCAGTCACTTTACCAAACTGGCCTGCGGTGTCGATAAAGTCGTTGACCTTGTAGGGGCGGAAAATGAGCAGCATGACGCCCGCTGCGAGGTTGGATAAAGTGCCTTGCAGTGCCAGCCCTACTGCAAGCCCGGCGGCACCAAGCAATGCAATGATCGACGCGGTTTGCACGCCAAAACGGTTAAGCACTGCGATGCCGACAAAGGCCAGTACAGTGTATTTGGCGACACTACCAAAGAATTTAAATAATGTGTCATCCAGCTTATCGTAGCGGTTTGCAACAGACACCACGGCTTTATAAGCTTTGCCCGCCAGCCAGATGCCAATGAGCAGAATAAACAATGCCAGTACTAAGTTAGTCGCCCAGTCAACGGCCACAGGTAAATATTGATTGATATCGATTTTTTCTAGAAAGCTGTCCATAGACCAACCTCGGTATAAGAGTTTAATGAATCGCCTTTGTGCGCTTAAAAACTAGTTGCTGATCCGAGATTGTTCAACCTGAATGGGATTAGATTGCAAAGAAGGAGAGTATGCATCCCCTCCTGCGTAGCACTAAACCAGCCCCATAGTCACGCCAGCCAGCATAAAGGTGATCACCAGCCAGACAATATGCAGCTTCAGTTGTTTTAACAGGTAAAAACCCACCAGGACCAGGGCTATGTCCTGTGTTGATTGCACTGCACTGGTAAAAACTGGCTGATAGAGGGCAGCCACCAACAGGCCAACCACGGCGGCATTGACGCCGCTCAATGCGCCTGCAATAGCGGGGCGTGAGGACAGTAATTGCCAGTTTTTGAGCACCCCCAGCAATAACAAAAAGCCAGGCAGAAACACGGCCAAAGTTGCCAGTAGTGCACCTGTGATTGGGTTTGCAGGCATCAATGCATAGCCGAGGTAAGTCGCAAATGTGAACATCGGGCCGGGAACAGCCTGAGCAGCGGCATAGCCAGTTAAAAATGCATCCTGACTGAGGCCGTCGCCGAGGATATTTTGCAACAGTGGCAGAACCACATGACCGCCGCCAAATACCAGGCTGCCAGCCTGATAAAAATCATTAAACAGGGCAACAGACGGGGTCAGATGGGCAACAAAAGGCAGGCCTATGAATAAACCAACAAATATAGCCAAAGGCAGCCAGTTTGCCTTAAAAGGTGAACCGGGGTGTGTCGTCTGGGAGTTCCCTTTCAGGAAAAGCATACCAACCAGAGCCGCCACGATCAGTACACCCATTTGAGTCATAATCCCCGGCAGCAGCAACAGGGCTATTGCCGTGATCAGACACAGGCTGACTGTGAGCGTGCTTTTGCAAAAGTTTTTATACATTCCCCAGGCCGCATCAGCAACGACCACAACGGCAAGCAGTTTCAGACCATGCACCAGGTTCTGAAACACATCCGTGTCTGTGACATGGCTGGCCATCAGGGCAAGGAGCACCATGATAATGACCGAGGGTAAAGTGAAACCAACGAAGGCCGCACAGGCGCCTCCCAGACCACCGCGTTTGTAGCCAAGCGCAAAGCCGACCTGGCTTGAGCCCGGGCCAGGTAAGAACTGGCTTAATGCTACCAGCTGAGCATAGTCAGCATCATCCAGCCACTTGAGTTTCTCCACAAAGGTTTGGCGAAAATAACCAATGTGGGCAGCCGGGCCACCAAAGCTTATCCAGCCGAGTAAAAAGAAGGTTTTAAAAATAGCGAACATAGTAGCGTGTGCTCTGTTATCAGGACTGCCGATAGAGTAAAAAATGACGTAGAATGATTCAAATTAATAGTTTTGATTCACACTATGAACCATATAGGATTGAGAGTATGAGCTTCAATGATGTGCCATGGCGCCAGATAGATCTCAATTTACTGGTCGCATTTGCCTATTTATATCGTTGTCGCAGTGTCAGTCAGGCGGCCGAGCAAAGTTGTGTCAGTCAGTCGGCAATGAGCCACAGCCTGGCAAGACTAAGACGCTTGTTTGACGACGAGCTGTTTGAGCGCAAAGGACATGTCATGGAGCCCACCGAATATGCCCATCAGATCGCTCCTGCTCTGGAGCAACTGCTGGATACTTTGTCCGAGACGTTGCTCAATAAAGCTCAGTTTGTGCCGCAAAAGTATGACGGGGTTTGTCGCATCGGCCTGACTGATTATGCTGAACTAAACTTTGCGCCTGTGATTTACGATCGCATTCGTGCAGAGGCGCCTAAAGCGCAGATCAGTTTTGTCAACGTCAATCGCAGCAACTACATAACCCTGACCGAGAAAGAGAAGTTGGATCTGGTTATTGGCAGCATTACCGAACCAGACGAGTCTTTTGACAACCTTATCTTGTACACAGAGCGCCATGTTTGCCTGGTTGACCCCGCACAGTTTGCAACGCAAATGCCCTTGGAACTGGCGGCCTTCGCTGAGACTGAGCATGCCTTGGTCAGTCCGGATGGGCGTTTAACTACTCAGGTGGACCAGTTGCTGGCCAGAGCGGGATTAACTCGCCGGGTAACTGTGGCAAGCCGTAATTTCCTGACGATACAGCGCTTGCTCAGACAGCGCCGCCTGGTTGCCATTGTGCCACTAAAAATGGCGCAGCTGGCATGCGAAGATGCTGGCCTGAAGTATTTTACGCCACCATTACCGGTACCGGACTTCGATATAGCTATGTTGTGGCTGAAGAAACGTCAGCTGGATGACAAAAGTTTATGGCTCAGAGGGTTAATAGGGAATGTGCTGACAGAGCCGACTGTGGGTGATGACACAGGAAAGCAAGCGGGCTCTGGCTAGTACCTAATAACTAAGGTGGCTATGGCGCGAGTCCATAGCCTGGTCGGCTAACGGCCGTTGCACTCCTTGGTAGGGCAATCTTCCGTGTAGGAATCATCACATTCACCCGTCCCGCTGGTGTTTTGGCACTGATCTACAATGGAGAAATGACCTCCTGCAATCTGGCGAGTGGCGGCTTTGTTGAGATGCGTGCTGTCTAGCGTTAGTGACTTCAACTTTTTCTTAACTAAACTTATTTTCATTAAAATTTTCCTTATACAATTTAAAGCACATTAAAACTACAATCATAATCACACTAGAAACCCAAAAAAGAAACAATATTTCAATATATGTTACGTTTTTATGGCATTGCGCGATGTCATATCAAGAAATAACCTAAACTACGGGTGTATTAACGAGCCATGGCGACGGAATCCGACGAGGTTCCATCTGCACGACACGCCTCCAGCAAATGTTCACTGAAAACCCCTGCTGCAACGACTATCTCTGTAGTTTTATTCTGGATCTCCTTCAGGCGTTCGGCAAAGTGCTGCATGCGCTGTGTTGAGACGGATGGCCTGACTGTACAACTGCGAATAATCGCCAGGCTTATTTCATTGATGGCACTGGCTTGTGTCAGAGTTGTCTGCAGTCCATGCAACGTCGGAGTTTTGGCAATAAGAGGCGCTAATAAGCGGTAATCAGTATGCCAGGCTTTAAGCGTGGCGGTAATGTGCTGCAACGCGTTGCCATCGCCTTGTCTGAACTGTGCCAGTTTTTGATAGAGCATTAGCATGGTTTGATTCTCTACTGGCAGGAAGTCCACCAGCTGATCCAAGGGGGCATTCTGATGATACAGCCCCTGCTGATATTTTATGTGATGGCGGGTATAGTAGCTGGCAGGCTCCAGCTGTTCGGCAAAACGTGCCAGCACTGCCAGGTCTGCATCACTGGACTGGGAGCTGAGCAGTGATTGCAGACCCCGGCGAAATTGCTTGTCATGGTGCAAGCCAATGGCATCGGCAAAACTATATAATGCATAAAGGCGCTGATACATGGCCGCTTCATGACTCACTTTTCGCTCGGACCAGAGACGTTCAGCAATTGTAAACAGGCGCGGCCAGCTGCGTATATCGAGGTTTTGCTCCGTCACCAGCTCACTCCACAGCGTCGCCTCGCCGCCTAAAATATTGCCTTTCGCCTCTGCGTTCATGGCACTCAGGAAGGGCATATTTACAAAGTCAGCATGAGAAAAATGCGCAGCCAACTTACCTGTCACCGGATAGACTGCGTTACCAATGAGGATCCGTCCTGAAATACCCGTTTTCGCATCAAGCGTCAGCTCGGCGCGGGTCGGCCCCATCCAACTGTCAATAGTGGCATTGAGTCGCGACAGACCCGCATCGGGTGATATCAAGTGACTATCGAGTCGGGCTTGCTTAAACGGCCTGTCATTAAGTTGTATGTAGGCGTGGCGGACCGATTGCTGGTGTGCCACCAGTACCAGTTTACCCCTGACTGCACTGCCTTTGAGCCTTGGCATGGTAAAGTCCCAGGCCTGAATCGCGTCCTGAGTGTTTAACGCGTGTGGTTGCTGCAGATCAGTATCGAACGGTTCATTACGATAATGGTAGCTGGCAGGCTGTGGCTGGTCGATATAAAAGCCGGCTGATAACAACGCCGGGTATCCCTGAGCCGCAATTTGGCTGAGGCTGGCTTTACCACGCCAGGATTGAACCATTACATCTTTATCCAGCGCGGGATGAAATATCTCGTCCCAGCCCATCATTTTTTTGTTGTGACTACGCAAGATGACCTGTACTTTGTGGTTAAAATGAGCCTGAAGATCGGCACTTGTATTTAGCTTATGCTGGTGCATATATGACTGCACACGCTCACTGTCCTGCCAATGTTTTGGATTTACTTCATCGCCTCCAATATGTAAATAAGGGTCAGGAAAGAGTTCGGCCAGTTCAGCGACAATGGCGTTAATAAAGGCATAGACCTCAGGTTTACTGGGGTCCAGCAAGGGTTCAAACACGCCCCAACCATCTTCCATCTGATAGGGTTTCACTTCTGTCATCAGCTCGGGATAGGCCACCGCAATAGCGGAGGCATGCCCGGGCACGTCAAATTCAGGGACTACTCGGATCCCAAGGTTGCTGGCGTATTCAACAACCTGCCTGATTTCGGCCCCGGTATAATACTGACCATCCGAGGCAAGCTGGTGTAGCCTGGGATACGTTTTTGACGCGAAGCGCCAGCCCTGATCATCCGTCAGGTGCCAGTGGAAGACATTCAGCTTAGCTGCGGCCATACCACGCAACTGACGCTTAATTGCCGGAATCGAAATAAAATGGCGGACGCTGTCGAGCAGCAGTCCACGCCAGGGAAATCGGGGGCTATCTTCTATGTGCAGAAGCGCCAGTTCTCGGCTGTCGCGGGCAACATAGAGTAGCTGGCTGAGAGTGGCCAACGCGTGCAATGCGCCAAAATCATTCGGCGCGCTAATCGTTATGCCAGTTTGGGTGATACTGAGTTGATAGTGTTCATTCTGCCCGAGTTGTGGATGCTGATGAGAGGCACCTTGTGGAGTCTGTACAGTCACAACTAAGGGCAATGAGGGCTCGGAGGCGGCAGCCGACACCTGATAACCAAACTCAGTGAATTGCTCTCGATAGTAAGCCTGAACAAATGCGCTGCGCTGAGCTGACAGACCATTTAGCGACAGTACCAACGGCCGATCTAATGTAAGTGTTTGTGCCGACTGCACGAGCGAGGTGGGCGCAGGCATCAAAATTGGCGTGTGGTTATGCGCCTGAACCTGCCCAGTAGTAAGCACCATTAAGCAAATAAACACGCCATAAAGCAAAGCCTTAAGATGAGTCATCATAGTGATCATGTCCCTGAAAACATCGAGCAAAAAGAGGTCTATAAAATCGTGTTTATGGGAACAGTGCAAATGAGAGATTTTCAATCAGTCAGGTAATGCTGCCTAAGCGTTGTAATCCTGCGTACAGTTTTTTTGCACAAATCCGGATTAGTACCTGTAAAGCGTTTCACAAAGCCAGCTCAGGACTTTTGCAATGCCCGGACCTTAAGTGTTAACTGGCCATTGCCGAATTCAAAGAACCTGCACAAAAGCCGGAGCTGATTAACATGTCAAACAGCGGGGTGATCGAAAACCAAGATTATGACGGTAAAACTAATGTGTTAGAGGAAGCGACTCGCTACCCATGCCGATTCCCAGAGTAGGGTTGGTGTACCTCCAATGAGAACGCTGGTTGACCTGTTTAATAAACAGTGAGCCTCAGCCGGTATGACCACCGGCTGAGACCATGATTAGAGTTCATTAAAGACTTTGGCTCGCAGTGCTTCGCGAAACGCGTTAACCATATTGTGCTTGTCTTGCTCTGTTTGGCGGTTAAATACGCGGTTGTAGAATATGCTGATGCTGACGTCTTCTTTCGGGTAGTAATAGCTCCTTGATATATAGCCATTGTTGTAACCGCCATGCATATAAGCCACTTTACCTGACAAAGACGAAAAAGTGCTTTCTTCTGTTTTGCGCACAATCCCGGCACCGTACTCCCTGGTTGCATCCATGGTGTTCAGGTTTTCGAGCATTTGCGTTTTAATCGCCGCGTTAAACGGTGCCTGGGTTTTACCAAAGGCGCTGAAAAACAAGCTAAGATTTTTTGGTGTGCTCACCATTCCCCCATCTGCAGCGCGATACCCCAGCTTGATGTGGCGGTAGCTAGTGAGGCCGTCCTCTTCCATTTCATAGCCATGTACCAGTTCGCCACCCGAAGCTTCCCTCTGATTGTAATAGGTTTCGGTCATCCCCAGTGGCTCCAGGATCTGCTGGCGAATCGCAATAGCAAGATCGTAGCCCAGTAAGTCATCCAGTATTATCCCAAGCAACAGGTAGTTTGTGTTGGAGTAGTCGAAACGACTATCGACTTCAAACTGTGCTGGCTCATCATAAATATAGCTCAACATTTCAGTGACTTGCCAATCGTGATTAGGCTCTGCTTTGATTTTATGCCAGAACTGCGGAACACTCAGGTAGTCCTTCAGGCCGCTAGTATGACGCAGCAGGTGACGGACTCTGATGGTACTGGTATTAGGCAAACGAGCGTTAATCTCTTCGGGCAGGTAAGTGTTGATAGGGCTGTCCAGATTAATCTGGCCTTGCTGGGCCATGAGGTGTGCCAGCGTCGAGACAAAGCTCTTAGTATTACTAGCAATACGGAACAGATGCGCCGGTTTGAGTGGTTCATTGGTGTCTTTATTGGCCAGGCCACTGGTGTAGGTTGAAGACCACCCAGGTGTATCTATATAAACCGATACACCAGTTAATCCTGCCTCAACGACCTGATCAAGCAAGCTTTGATAATCAGCATGGATATCAAACTGAATAGGCTGACTGGAATCACTGGGCGTGATGGGTATATCAGCCGACTTAGGCTTTGAGGAATGGGTCACGTTATTATCACTGCCGCAGCCACTGAGCATCAGACAGGCGGTACAAACCATCATTGAAGGAACTTTCATAGCTTTGCCTCTTGTTGTTTTATTCCGGTTATATCAGCCGCTTTGCAG
This sequence comes from Pseudoalteromonas rubra, assembly GCF_005887095.1. Classification (GTDB taxonomy): domain Bacteria; phylum Pseudomonadota; class Gammaproteobacteria; order Enterobacterales; family Alteromonadaceae; genus Pseudoalteromonas; species Pseudoalteromonas rubra_E. Next base: position 27,812 of record NZ_PNCI01000002.1, read on the forward strand.
GTGAGTGTCCTGATCGATAAGGAAACACAAGCGTAAAGTTCAGAAGAGGCGAAGGTATTAATTTAAGGTTTTGAATTTAAAGGTTAACTTATTTCCTGTGGCTATGGTTTAAGTGGCGGAGTCAACGCGTGATGTAGCGCTGACCCGAAACAGGTAAGTGGAAGGCGAGCACAATTACAGGCGCTTTATTTCTATCATACCAATATAGTCACCTGACTGGGCATGCACCCCTTGTGAAAAATCGCTGTCACTGGGGTCGCTGGTAAGTAACATAATCGGCTCAGCGGGGCTGGTGGCCTGGTTCGCTGAACTAAACCGCGGCCCGCTGTCGCTGCCTGCATCATACACCATAAGCTGAATGGTCTGACTATCAATCCACTGGTTGTCTGTAAACAAAGGGAAGCTTTCTAGGCCTATAAACCAGTCCGGACTCGGGGCGACCATAGAAACGACACTCAACAGAGGGAATTGCTGACTGGCTTCAAAGGTAAATGTGACGCTTTTGGCACTGCCTGAGACACCAGACTCATCAATGAGGTAATTTGAGTTACCTGCGTTCTGAATGGTGCTGATTTCGTCTTTTAGTGCGGATTTAGACCCTGTTTCAGCCATACTGATCATGCCGGCAGAGGCTGTGGTATCCGGTTTGAAGATAAACCCATCTTGATTATGGGTGAGCCCGACCAAAGGAGAAAAGTGAGAATTTCCTGGGAAGTTAGTAGGAAAATTCTCGGCTTCCCAGGTCCGGGTAAAGGTGAGTTGATAAGTCACGGTTTCTGCAGCCTGATCACCGTCATTGGCATTGGTGTTAGTACTATCGCTGTTGCCAGAATTCGAGCTTGTATCCGTGCTGCTTTGTGTATTTGTGCTGGTTGTTGCACTGGTTTCAGTGTTACTGGTGCTGGTTGGTTCTCCACCACTCCCTCCACCACAAGCACTCAGAGTAAATAATACCAGTGCGCAAAAAGGTATACTTGCTATGTTCATATTGGCCTCGTGTTAGTGAGTCAGAATGTCGACAAGAAGACCTGACAACCGGCAAGGTCATTTCACTTATTTGTACAATAAATGTACTTTTTTGCGGCAGGTTATTAAAGACGCCAGTGGTGTATGCGTTCAGTATCTTCAGTTTGTACCTACATGAGAGATCCTCAACTGTTTTTCTACAACGAGTATGTAACACTCTTAAGGCATTTCGTTTTTCAAGGAACCTATATGAAATCTCTAATTTTAACGGCACTTTTGAGTGGCACAGCCATGGCTAATCCTTTACTGGGCAGCTGGGAATTCGTCGAGGGGCAGTACGCAACGGAATCGGGTATTGTCTCTGCTAAGGCGCCCGAGCTAACCTCAGTTAAATTGATCACACCCACGCACCATAGCTACATCACCCAAAGCCAGGGGAAATTCAAATACGCGGGTGGAGGAACCTATGTACTCAAAGGTAACCAATTTATTGAGACCTACGAGTATGGCAATGTCAGTACTCTGTTGGGCAGAGAGATGGCCTTTACTTATAAGGTTGAAGGAGAGCTGTGGCACCATGAATTGTATGAAAATGGCAAGTTTGTGGAGCGGGAGATTTGGAAGAAAATAAAATAGCTTGGCTGTATCGTCAAAAAGTATGAAACTTTACGCGCTATGTTTAATTTTGTTGAGTAAATTGCAATTATTTCTGTGCCCCCTAGACTAACAGTAAGGTAATTTTGGTACCGGGGGCGTGGTGAAACTTTTTGCAGTTATGGGTATGGTGCTTTGGCTTTTCACTGTATTACCAGTCAGAGCGGCCACGCTACAGGTCGTGACCGAGTACTTATATCCTTATCAAATCAAAAATGAGGATGGCAGTTTAGGTGGGTTTATGACCGAAGTTGTTCATGCTCTGTGCCAGCAGGCCGGCGATATACCCGACATAAGGGTGATGCCCTGGGCGCGTGCCTACCAAACAGCCTTGACGACACAGAATGTACTTATCTATTCGATTGTACATACCGAAGCGAGAAGCCCTTATTTTAACTGGATCGGTGAAGTCAAAACGGATCCTATCTATTTATGGGGCCTGGCCCGACGCTTCCCCGCACAATCTGACTCGCTGATGTTACTTAAAAAATATCGCGTGGCGGTCCTGCGAGGTTCTAACGTTGCCCAGTATCTGGCAAAACACCAGTTTTCAAACCTCAAACCCCTCAGCTATGAAGATCAGCTGTTGCGGATGTTGGAAAAAGACCGCCTCGATCTGGTGGTAGGGACTGAGCAAACCATCTGGCAACGAGCGACTAAGGCAGGTATGGATTTCAATACCCTGGCCAAAGTTGTAGAGTTGACAGAGCTTAATACAAACCTCAGCATTGCCTTCAATATTACCTCTGACCCTAAGCTGGTTGCCCGCTACCGTGATGCGTTTTCGACTATCAGTAGTAACGGCAAGTTAGCTGGGATACAGCAAAAATGGTTTGACTATATTCAGTTTGCAAAACACTAAGCCAGACCCGGTTTAGTCCCGGGTCTGGCTGCGCTATTTACTATTGAATTTTACTCACTAGAGAGTGTCACCCAAAGACACAGGTGCTGAGGTTTGTGCTTTGATGGCATCGAGGACACCGACCAGCGTTGCATGCTGACTATCCGGGTGTGCACGAAGACTGATACTGGTAAGTTCGCCTTGCGCACCAAGACGGGCAATATTGATACTGACAGTATCTATATCGATTTTTCTGTTGTTTAGATAAATCTGGTTTTTTGCGTCAATCGTAAAGACGGGTGTCAGGCTCGGCACAATTGAGGTTACGGCCTGATCGGTTCGATTGATTGGCAGGGCAGTTTCCCGCATAAAACTTGCGGTAACGATAAAGAAGATCAGTAGAATAAAGACAATATCCAACATGGGGTTCATGTCTACGGTTACGTCAGAAGCGCCTGAATGATGTGCAGATTTAGTCATAATGTTAGGTCCTTTTTTGTTATTTCCTTTTCAGCATAGACCCTATATGTTAGTTTAGGTTTAATGTACCGTTAATGTTTACAAACTTTTACTTTGGCTTGAGTTTGACGCTGTGTACGGGCATATATCAATTAAACATCACCGATTTTGGGACTAAGGGCTCAATTGCATTTAGATCGTCATTTAGTACTAAAGTTTAACGGTTATGGGTCGATTACGATTATAATGTAAGCCATTGTTGTTAGTTTAAGCGTTTGGCTTAAGCGACAAGTTAAGACATCTATAAGGAAAATAGCATGAAAGTGAACACGCACAGTGGCGGGCCTGCAGCGCAACTTGATCTGCAAAGCAAGGTGGCCTCTTCAGGTAACCTTAAAGACGCAAAACAGCCCGTTTCCAGCTCACCCGACTCAGCACAAAGTACACTTGCCAAAGATGTATATCACGGCGCACAAGCACCATCACCGGCACTCGTTTATGATCGGCCTCTGGCTATCACCTCATCTGAAAACCAAGAAACACCAGAGCAATACAGTGAGCGAATGGATGCTGCAACTGGACTATTGTTTGCCGTTTCGATCCCTAAAATTGCAGAGGATATGAGTGCTGAGTTTGCCAAAGTAACTAAGGAAATTGAGCAACTATCTCCGGGGCTGAGTGACAAAGACTGGGGCTTTTCCGTCAATGAAGATGGGGCACTGGTGGTCAGCGGTGATGACCTGACAGACAGTGAAAAGCAACTGCTCGAAGAGAAGCTGAATGAAAACGAAGAGCTCGTGGCTTTGGCAAAAACCTTTCAGGATACAATGATGGAAGGGATTGATTTACTTAAAGGCCCCAATGAAAGTGGGGACTACTGGGCCAAATACGATATTAATCGCAGCAACTTTGCCGACATTATCGACTTTAAAGCGCTGATGGAAGAAAGTAGCCAGAGTGATGCGCAAGTTAAACTGGGTGATGCGAGACTTAACCAGTTTACACTCGTAGATAGTATTGGTGGTCAGTTGCAGCGTAATGCCAGACAGCTATAACTGCTTTTGATACGGAACAGGCCAGCAGACTGGCCTGTTTTGATGTTGGATTAATTACGAGTGCTCGATACTAAATCCTGATCACACAAGTGACCAATGTAGACATATGGGTGCTGAGTACCACCGATGCCAATGACTTTCTCTTCATAAGAATCGATTTCAATCCGCCATGCACCGACCAGGAAGTCTGTGCGCCAGGTATTTCTGTAGCCCATGCTGTATGACGAGTGCTCTACGGTGTAATCACTAAAGCAACGGCCTAAGTTAACACCACCAGATGCTTTACCATTTGCATCAGATGTTACGACAAAATCTTCATATGGGTTTCTGACGTCATCAATTGAGTCAAAATCTCGGATCAGCTTAAACGTGGCTTCAGCGCCTTCGACAGGGTGGCCTTTGGAGTCATTCAACGTGACTGTCCAGTTCAGATCCCGGTATGCCTGAGTGGTCAGGTAGGGGGCTTTAAATGCTGAATATGGGATCCGCTCTACCCCATGTTCGCCACTGACCGAGTCATGGGAAAACGACGCGACCACTGAGCCCAATACGAGAGTATATTGATTAGCCGGGTTATTTTGTAGATTTGGGTTGCCACTCACCCGAACTACAACACTTTGGTTTTCCTGCAGCTGAGAAATAGTCTCGGCTTTGTTTACGGCGACGGGTTGCCAGTTACCACCATTGTATATTTCCAGTACAAACTCATCCGTTTTCGCTTCGTCCTCGAGTTTTACAATGAGGTCCTGGCCCCGCACGGCGGTGAAGGCGAAATAGTCATAGTCGAATACGTTGTCTATGTTTCCTTTCACACGGTTTTGTTTGTCGGGCAACATGGTGACAGTCGCAATTGAGTCATTCGCTTCAAAGTCGTCAAGCTGAGCCTGAGTAGATGATATGGCGCCAAACTTGATATCGGAGCTATCCGTTGCTATCACATCCATCAGCCAATAGTAATGACCAGGCTCCGTCAGAGCGGCGGCCAACTCATCGGCATTCGCTGCATTGGCAGAATTGGCCATCAGGGTAAAGGTATTGTCCGGGTTGTGACGCACTATGCTGAGATTAATATTGGTGTCGGCTGACTGACCGAATAGAAACGCTGTCGTTTTACCAGGCTCTGTGACTTCAAAGTGAAAACAAGGTTGCTGTCCTACCGTCATACCGCCGAAAGGGTAAACGGTGTTGAGTGACAAAGTCTGACACATGGGGGTGATAGTACTGGCTGCAGGGGTATCTGCCTGGGCCGCACGTATAACCGAGTTAAATAAGTGTGTTTTGGGTGTCATGTCCAGTGTTGACGACTGAGCTGTGACTTTGGCTCCTGTGCTAAGGTGATACAGTGCATCTGTGGGTAATTGTGATGCAAGAGCTAGGGTAGGCATGCATGCTAAAACACTCAATGTTTGCATTAATTTCATAATCAAATATTTCCTTTTTGTTTTTTATGTCGTTCATCGACGGTTCCAAAAGTGGAACCTTTTGCATTATGCATATCCCTATTTTAAATACAATATAATGAGTTTAATTGTTTGATTTAAGACAAAAATAGTAATTGATCAGTCGCTAAAGTGGTCGATAACATGCTCAGAGGATCGCGGGGAAAGCAGCCAGTGTAAAGCACACTGGCTCTATTAAGAGGATAGACTTAGCGCTTTTTCTTCTTTTTGCCCTGCACGGCTTTGAAGCGCGGGTTATCTTTGCAGATCACATACACGCGACCGCGGCGTTTGACGACCTGACAACCCGGGCGGGATTTGGCACTTTTTAATGAACTGAGTACTTTCATGGTGATTATCCCTTTTTGCCTGCCAGATTCTTAAAGCGGCGATTGAATTGTGCAACCCGACCATCGCTGGCAACCAGTTTCTGCTTACCGGTATAGAAAGGGTGAGATTCACTGGAAACGTCAATAGGGACATACGGATAAGTCACGCCGTCTACTTCTACTGTGCGATCGGTTTTAATCGTGGAACCAACGATAAAATACTTGTCTACCGAGGTATCGTGAAAGGCAACTAAGTGGTAATCAGGATGGATATCTGGCTTCATTTTCTTCTCCAATAATTCAGTGCGTGTGTTATATCATAACAAAACTGCAATGAAAACAGTAAATGCAAATAATTCGCAATTGTATCTCTAGGTGGGGAAGAATTGGTTTATACCAATTTGCTTAATCAAGTGTTCTATTTTGAGGCGAGAAAATAGGCTCGATAACAAGGCGAAAATTTTGCTATTTAGTTGTTCTAAATGAGAAATTTTTAACGCCGTTAGCGCCCTATTTGCTCCTTCAAATTGAACAGGTATTAAGTGAAATTGGTATTAGGTGTGGCTACCCGAGGTGACATTTGAGTATGTCATCTCAAGTAACCAAGCGCGGGTCAGGGCAAGGCGTTAACGGGTAAGTTTACGGGCTCTGAAATTGCGTCCTTTCATTTTTCCGTCGCTGATGACCTTGACAGCCTGATTGGCGTACTTACGCTCCACGGCAACATATGAGGACATAGCTGTGACCTTTATCTTACCTATTTGATCGCCACGCAATGCCTGGTTAGCGGTCAGTGCACCCAGAATATCACCAGGACGCAGTTTGGCTTTTTTGCCGCCATCAATTTGTATGGTGACCATAGGGGCGCGTTTAACTTGATTCGCAAGCACCTGCTCGCCAGGCACTGGGGTTGGCTCAATCTCCAGGCTCAGGTAATCTTCCAGCATATTCACTTTATGGGACTCTTTATAGCTCATTAGTGAACAGGCGACGCCGGTTTTGCCTGCCCGGCCGGTGCGTCCGATACGATGGACATGTACTTCGGGGTCATGGGCAATATGGTAATTGATAACCATATCGACGTGGTCAACATCTATACCTCGCGCCGCCACATCGGTTGCAACCAGGATGGTTAAACTGCGATTCGCAAAGCGTACCAGTGTTTTATCACGGTCTTTCTGATCCAAATCGCCATGCAGGGCCGCGCTGTCAAAGCCAGAGCTCTGCAACATATCACTGACGTCCTGACATTGCGCTTTGGTATTACAAAACACCACCGCTGCCTCGGGCTGAAACTGACACAGTAGCTTATGGAGTGCAGCATCCCTCGCTTCATTGTCGGCCACTTCATAGAAGTGCTGCTCTATGGTGCTGTGATCATGCTGTGCAACTACTTCCACTTTAACCGGGTCGCGCATAATATGACCCACCAGTTGTTCAATTTTGGCCGGGTAGGTGGCGCTGAATAACAGGTTCTGACGCTGGGTTGGGCAGTGCGACACAATACAGTCCAGCGCTTCTTCAAAGCCCATTTCCAGCATGCGGTCTGCTTCGTCCAGGACAAAGGTATTGACCTCATCCAATGACAGACGGCCCTTACGCAGGTGTTCCTCGATGCGACCTGGTGTCCCAACCACGATATGGGCGCCATGCTCCAGTGAGCCAATTTGTGGCCCCATGGGAGCGCCGCCGCACAAGGTCAGTACTTTGATATTATGGATGGCACGCGCCAGCTTTCTAATCTCTACGGCAACCTGATCCGCCAGCTCGCGGGTAGGGCAAACCACCAGGGCTTGTACTCTAAAGCGTTTTACTCTCAGGTTACTGAGCAAGCCAAGGGCAAATGCTGCAGTTTTACCGGAGCCGGTTTTTCCCTGACCAATGACATCTTTGCCAGCCAGGATCTGTGGCAAGGTCTGAGCCTGAATTTCTGTCATGGTGTGATAGCCAAGCGACGTCAGGTTGTCTAACAAAGAAGGTGATAGATTGATACTGGAAAATGGCGTAGCGGTGCTCATAGCGGGCTTCTTTTTAATTGAAAGGGTGAGTATAACATGACACGCAGGCAGAGCGCGCAATACCGTGCCTGCCTGGTGACATAGGGTGTTGAGATTCAGAGTGCTTCAGGAGGCTCTCTCTAGTTTGGCTTTATCTGTGCCGCAGGCTTATTACCGCCTGGTTTGCCCTGGCTATTGGCAGGACGTCTTCTGCGGCGTTTTGGCGCAGCGGTTTTATCATTCCCGGATTGTGGCTTTTGGCCGTTTTTGGGCTTGTCCGCCTGTTTGCGCTGTGCGGATTGCTCCGCTGTGGCTGCTTTGGGTTTCTTAGGCTTTTTCGGTTTCTTTGGCTTAATTGGACGAGTGTCCAGTTTCGACTCAGGCACCGGGTTTTGAGGCTCGAACCCAGGCTCTACAACGCGTGGGATCAGTTGCTGGATCAAGCGTTCAATGCCGAACAGATCGCTGGCAACATCTTCACTGACAAACGAGACAGCTTCGCCGGTGGCACCGGCGCGACCGGTACGGCCGATACGATGTACATAGTCCTCGTACACATTGGGCAGGTCGAAGTTGACAACGTGGGGTAATTCCTGAATATCCAGACCTCGTGCCACAATATCAGTGGCCACTAAGACCCGTAACTTACCACTCTTAAAGCCTGCAAGTGCCTTCATTCGCGCACTCTGGCTCTTATTGCCGTGTATGGCTGCGGCGTTAATTTTACTCTTTTCTAGGTCGCGTACCAGGCGATTAGCGCCATGTTTGGTGCGGGTAAAGACCAGTACCTGCTGCCAGCCATGTGTGTTAATCAGGTGTTTGAGCAAGGCGGTACGACGGCTTTTATCTACCGGGTAGGCCCACTGAGTGACGCTTTTGGCGGTGCTGTTGGCCGGTGCCACGGAAATCTCAACGGGATCCTGAATAAGTCCCTTGGCGAGGGAGCGGATCTCATCAGAAAATGTGGCTGAAAATAATAAATTCTGCCGCTGCGGTGGCAGTAACTTAATAAGGCGTTTAATGTCGTGAATAAACCCCATATCCAGCATTCTGTCTGCTTCGTCGAGCACAAAAATGTCTAACTGATCGAACTTCACCGCATTTTGTTGGTATAAGTCGAGCAACCGGCCCGGTGTCGCCACCAGTACATCGGCCCCTTTGCGTAGCTTCATCATTTGTGGGTTGATCTTCACGCCACCGTAGACAACCTGGCAGGACAAAGTCAGGTGTTTACTATACAGTTCAACACTTTGCCAGACCTGATCCGCCAGCTCGCGGGTCGGTGTCAGGATCAGTGCTCTGACCTGATTGGCTTTTACTTTTGGTTTGCTGCTCAACAGCTCCAGCATGGGCAGGGTAAAGCCTGCTGTTTTGCCTGTGCCTGTCTGGGCTGCGGCCATAATATCCCGGCCTTGTAAGATGGCGGGGATGGCTTGCTCCTGAATAGGGGTTGGTGTTGAGTAACCCTGATCGGCTACGGCTTGATTAATTTCGGGAGATAAGCCAAGACTGCTGAAGCTCATGTTTGTGTACTCTGAAGAATGCGGGCCGGAAGAGTACAAGATTTACCCCAACATAGCAATTTTTGTCATCAGTTTGAGTGGATATATGCGTGCGATATACGCACATTATGAGTGTCTTTGAAGATCAGTCTCGGCTTAGTTTAACGATGACTCAATCCGGTGAATTAAAGCGTGTAAGTGAGCAAATACGTCAAATGCAAACCCGACACCAGAGATGAACATGATCACGTCTTTTAGATATAGGTGAAGCCTGGACTCGGGAGGCGTGATCACGCTCGAAATGCCAGGCATTTCATTTTATGACTGGAGTTCATTGTTCGGTCAACAGTTCAGCAACGGGGATCTGGTAAAAGCGTGCCAGGTCGCCTGCTGTGCGGTAATATACCCGGTTGCCGCACTCGGCACGTTTCAGCGTGGCAATTGACACACATAAAGCCTGATCCTGGCAAGCGCATGCCAGTTTCTCCTGACTCAAGCCCAGGCTTTTTCTTAGCTCCTTGAGCCGATGACAATTGAGTTTGACTCTACCGTCCATTGAAATGCTCCTGACTGGTTTGGATGCTAAGGCTAGCAGCCTTGAACGCTTTTTGCCAAATTGTTAACGCCAATTAAAGTGTCCACTTTTTACTACACACTGTCAGCATTTTTTCACCCTAATGTCTTAGGTTTGGGGGCAGAGAAACTGATACCGAACTGATACTAAACTGATACCAACAAGCATGTGATTCGCATCTACACTGAGTGCCAGTTGAATAAGCCCCGCATGGTGCGGGATTACTGGAAATAATAAGGAAACAATTATGTCTCAGACAGTTCATAACCTTGGTGCCTATGGTTCAGTTGTACTGGCGAAAGATTTCAGCAAAGACTTTATCAATGCGTTTGAGCACATTAATCAGCGCGATGGTGTAAAAATCACCCCACTGGCAGGTCAGTCTCAGGTGGTTAATGGTATAAACTATGCGTTCTACTGTTTGGTTGAGCCAGTTGTTGCACCGAACGTGGCAAAAGTGAACAAACTAGAGCTTATCGTGATCCATGCGCTGGATGACAAATACACCGAAACTGCAGAGCGCGTGTTGAGCCGTCCGGTTCTTGTTCCACCTATCGGTTCGTTCGATGGTGTAGCACTGCGTGATGAGTTCACTGAAGCTGAGAAAGCAGCGGCTGAGCAGATTGAATCACTGGTTGGTGTACGCTATGACATTCTGGCGGCTCAGCAACAGGTTGTTGCAGGTCTTAACTTTGTATTCTATACGGTGGCTACGCCAGCGACACGCAATGGTCAGGCTTTCTTCGCTGAAATTGAAGCGCACCGAAACCTGGACGGCAGACTTGAAAACTTCAATCTGATCCCGGTTCAGCCATAACCTTAACTTTTGGCAACGTTGATGTTTTGCCGCCCGGTTGACCCCGGGCGGCTTTTTCGTTTTTGCCTGCCAGTAAAGGGTAAGTGTAACCTCAAGGCCGGTTGGTTTATAAAGTCATGATGGGCTGTGTCGCCAGAGGCCAACAAAGTAAGTTTTAAGGGGCTCATGCTCCAGCACACTTGTACCCGGATGTCTTAATCATTGCTTGCTATACTGAGTGGAAACACTCAGAGGGAACCAACAATGAGAGTCATTCTGCTCGCTATTTTACTGTTTACAGCACAGGCTTCAGCCGATGAAAAACAAGCCCCACCACTGAACCCCGCTTACAAAGGGGAGCATGGCATGGCATTGATGAACCGAGGTTCACGTATTTATGCGACCAACTTTCCGTCGTACAGCTTACCCAATGATATTCATGTCGTATACCGACTGGAGAACCCGGATGTGGCTTTTCTGAGTCTGGTTCGTGATGCCAAACTAATCACCATTAAACCGGAGCCGTTTAATTTGCAACGACTGGAGCGGGGAGAGGAAGTTATGATCACCGCAGATGTTTATGAGGGACATTATGCGCGTGGAGGCAGGCTGGTATACCCACAAAGACAGTTGGTGCTCAGTGATAAACTTTTTGCCCGAAAGCTCAGCAAGCTGGAGCCTGCGTCTCAGTGGCATGAGTATGACATGATTGAAATCAACAAAACGGAACGTATTTACGTTCACAAAATACAGCAAAGACCCAGTTTTAACCACCTGATTTTTGTAGACTTAACGGGGGCGTGCCTGCAAAAATTTCGGGCTTCTAAACGGGTACCCAGCGAAGGTGAATTGGCCTATAAGTTTATTAACTGCGGGACACTGAAACAGCTTTTCTATGATGCTGAGAGTTATATGTAGGCGCTATCTGGTTGAGAAAAAGTGTGAATAAAAAGGGCTGCACAGGCAGCCCTTTTTGGTTGGGTCGAGTTAAAGCGGATTGCCGTTTTTGTCTATGGCATCAAACTGGTGGCCATCAGGTCCGCCATCTCGGGGCGGGATGAGCACATCTATCGCGTTGCTGCCAGCCACCGCATTGGGGTCGGTGAGTGAGCGCAAGAAGGTGGCCAGGTAATGTATTTCATCACTGGTGAAGTGTTTGATAATGGCATCATCGCCTCTGTCTGAATTTGCTCTGTTCTCGGCGTTAAGTGCCAGAACAAATGCTTCGCCCCCACCAACAATCTGGCGGCACTGCTCTGTTGTCAGGTGCTGAAATTGTGGCAGCTGGCAGGTTTCAACATTGTGATAAAAGTCTTCCAGGGAACCAGTTACGTCGTTGTAGTGTTCGATAACGCGCTCTAGTGTGGGGAAAACGCCCTTATCACCATAAGGTGCAGTGATCCCAACATTGAGCAGGCTCGGCATGCGGAACTGGTTTTTGGCATTACCATCGGCGACGGCGTTAGGCCCAATCTGGGGGTAAAGCGGGCCGCGGGTTTTTTCCGGGGTAAACATTACGCCATCGTGGCAGTTAGCGCATCCTGCTGAGGTGTAAAACAGTAATGCTCCGCGTTTTTCTGTATTGTTCAGGCGAGCCATGTCACCTTCGATGTAGTTGAAAAAAGGGTTGTCGATAAACAAGAATGAGGCCTGATAAGCCGCAAGTGCTCTGGCGATACGCAAGAAATCAACTTGCTCGTCGCCGTAGGCTGCTGCGAAGTGGCTTTTCCATTCATCGGTCAGCCGGCTGGCAATAAATTCACGATAGACTTGTGGGGACTCAAAACTGGTTGGATCGCCCATTTCAGCGGCTGCGGTGACAGGGAAATGAGCCTGAGCCATTAACAGACGCAAGGGATCTGTATTGGCAACCTGGCTGTTCATCAGTCGGGTTACGTCATCTTCAGGGGTCATAATCGGGGCCGTGGATACCAGGCCCACTTCACTTTCACGGTTGCTCTGACGCAGTTTTACCCTTTGATCCCAGAACATACTGTTGACCCACAGGGCCGTGTTGCAGATCTGTGGCGAACTGCGTCCAACAGAAGGGATAGTGCTGCCGTCGGTGCGGCCCAGTCCGATGACATCTGGGTTCTCAGCATTGACGCCGATGGATAAAGACAGGCCATCGCCTCCACAACCTTGTGCAGGGTGGTGGCAAGAAGCGCAGGAGGTATCATAGTTTTGACTCAGCGCCTTACTAAAGAACAGTCGTTTACCCAGATCAATCAGTTTCGGGTCTTCCTGTCGACGATAGCGGGCCACATAGGCTTGCATATCTTCCAGCCCCTGCTGCAACTCATAATGTTCAATGACTTTGCCCATGCAGGTATCGAGCTGCTCATCCGTTACGGCATTGAGGTCGTTAGTACCGCACAAATCGACCAAACGCGCAATGCCAATATTTATTACTGAACCATTGCGCATGCCATCATTGCTATCACTTGCCAGCGTAGTCACCGTTTCGGTGTTTGACGGTTCACTGGTGAGCTTGTTTTTATCTTTACCCTTGGCAAAAGCTTGCACAAAGTAGCTGTATTCAGTACCCGCCATCGCACTGTCATCCTGGTAAAAGGTGAGTGTGGTTCGGGCAATGCGTTTGCCATCCCGATAGATGCGATAGCCTTTAATGTTGCTGGTATCTTCCGGTGCCTGCCAGCTTAGCGCAACTTGATTGCTGCTGTGTACTTTTGCTGTGAACTGTTGTGGGGTGGGGAGTAGGTTGGTGTCTGCCTGAACGAATGTTGACCATAAGCTCATAGGCAGCAACCATAGCCCGAATATTCTTGCTTTCATAGGTATGATCCTTAACAACAGTGTGTGGTTGGGTAGCGTTTGCACACTGCTGTCTGTAACGTAACTGAGAGTGTGTATTGCCCCCGCGGCATATCGCCGGGAAGCTCATTATTGTGTGGAATATAAAATTGCGATTCCAACATTAGTGTAGGAATGAAATAAGGAATAAATGTGTATATTTTGACTTTTTAGTCATCCTTTATTCTGTTTTTTGCCATTTTGTATCTAGAGCATTTATTCAAAAGTGGCGTTTTGTCCTTGAGATATAAAACTTATCTAGATCAGCGTGTTACCTTGTTCCTGTACTTGGTATGCATAAGCAAAATGAGTCAGCCCGCACTAGGTGTGGGCTCATCATTTAGAATGAAGCTGATAAGGGATGTTAAAAATTCTAAAGTGGGATCTTTTGTATCACCAAATTGAACAGGTAATGATTTTCACGTTTAGTTCGTTTGACCGTCATAAGCGCCTGCTCCTGTGCACTTTTTCGTTTAAACAGGCCATCTTTGTGATTAAGCGGGTGATCCGGAAAGTACAGTTGAGTCAGTAGTGTATCGTAACCCAGCTTAGACACTTTAAGGTGAATATGCGGTGTGCGTTGACTATTGGCATTGAGCGGGTAGGCACCCGGGAACACGGTTTTGAAACGAAACCGTCCTTGTTCGCCACTTTGTATGATGGCCCAGGCCTGAAAGTGTTCATCGATAGGTGCCTCGCAGGTATCGTGAGGGTGATGATACTTGCCAAAAGCATTCGCCTGCCACAAGTCTAACGTGACACCTTCAACGGTATTTCCCTCATGATCAAATACTTGTCCGGCTATTTCTATATGCGTTCCCTGAGCCACACCGGACTTGCCGGCCACCCGGGTGAGATCAGCATCCTGGTCTTTTTGTGGGGTAATGGGGTAATAAGGTCCTTCCATTTCTCTGGGAGTCAGCATTGTTTGAGCCTGTGCGGCGGAGGCAAAAGCACCTGCCAGCGTGCCTGCTGCGAGATTTTTAATAAAGTGACGTCTGGAATTGTGCGACATAAAACACCTGAATTTACGTTGTTGTCTGTTATTCAGCTTAGGATGCGGTGTATTCTGCTGTCTTATTAAAAAGCTATTTTTTACTTAAATAGTTTTATGTTTGGTGCAAAGAAGTCTATAACAAATTGTAATATATAGTTTTATTTTCTATCTGCGTCACTTTTACCAATGAATGAGCCTTTGGAACAGTTTGGGCTTAGCCTGGGTTAAATGTGCCTCCATATGCTTTTGGGTTCTTGAGTTGATGTACAGATCACGGTTTTTCTACAACCAGATAAGTGTGAACCTCTGGGTACTGGTCGAACTCTAAATGTCTGATAATGCAGCCCATGTCGATGAATAGTTGTAAGAACCCGGTTACACCAAGTGACGAATAGTAAACCTCTGGCCCCATAGCATTGTTAGTGTGGCAACCAGCCTGCGTTGTGCCACCAAATGAAAATATAAACACGCCTCCGGGGTTGAGGCTGTTGATGATCTTAGCGAGTACCGGCTTTTGCTCCGATAAAGGTATGTGCCAGATGCTGTCCCATGCTGTTATAAAGTCATATTTATCTGGCAACTCGTAAGTGCAAATATCACCTTGCACAAAAGAAATATCTGGATGCTTACGCCTTGCCAGAGCAAGCATTTCTTCTGAAATATCTAAACCAGTTGGCTTAAAGCCTTCATTGACCAGCAACTCGATAAAACGACCTGTGCAACCGCAGCCAATATCCAGCGCATTGCCGCGATATTTAACAAAACGAATCGCCCTCTGGTGTTGTGCAATGCCATTGGTCATATCAAACTCCTCATGCTCCCAGAGGTGGGTAATTTGATTGTAGGCTTTTCCTATTTCTTTTGGCTTCATGGCTAGTTTTCTGAAGTTAAAACACCTGTAGGTTTACTTACAACGAGTGCCGTTATCAACGAACCGATACGCCACAAATTGATTCTTTCCATTATTGGGCTGATTCGGAAAAACTGGAGCATGCTCAAAGCGGCCATTTAAAACATCATGCCAAAAACACCTTACTTGTTTTTGGGGGTGACTTTCTGAAATCGTCTCTAACTTTGACCGAATATCCTCGTCATCCAACAGCAGCTCTGCAAATGTAAAAGTAACATCTATCTCATATGCGCTCATGTTATTGTTGTCCAACATATCGAGTATGACAGGCTTAAATTCTGTTTTGTTTTCCATAAATATCTGTACAGCACCATCATCCCAACCTGAGCCCATTAAGTTCATCTTATGTAATAGAAAGATTTGCACAGTCTTGCTCGTCAAAACAGCGATATAAAGCAATAACAGTAAGAGTAATAAGTTTCTAAAAAACTTGACTAAAGCCACGGTATTCCTTTGTTGTATAAAGCTAAGTAGAGCATTTTATAAAGGTTGAACCTTTGATCAAGTGCTGTGTCCAATTACCAAGCTAAACTAAATGCTGAAGTATCAGCCTTGTAAGTCATTTAGGGTGTGAAGAAATAGAGCGATTGGGGATGGTACTTTGTTAAGCACCATCTGCTGGTTCTGGCATCAACTTCCCTCCGGGCGTCATTTTGGAAAGATCATTGAGCTGTGTTGTTAGGTACTCGCCTTGAACACTGTGGCTTAATCAGTCACCGCCGCCGCCATCAGAGCTTCCACCGCCGCCAGAATCGTCGTTACTCAGCTCTATACAAACTCTGGTTTTACCTTTTGATGTGCTGAAGGAGCTCAGAATGAAAACACCTCCACCAGCGACCAACAGCCAGCCTACTTGTTCCGGTGGCGCTGAAGTCAGTTTTTCATATCCGATATAAGTAAGCGCACAGCCTGCAATAAATGGTATTAATTTCATCAGATTACTCTTCCAGTTGAAGCCCTGTATTATTGATAAAACACCCACTCCAAAAATTGTGCGTTATACCAAAGCAGGTGATATTGACATAAGTACTTTCGGGCAACTCCCTCAAGCTGAGTGTCTTTTATTTCAGAATTAACGCCCTCATTTTGGGTTTTGACGATATAGAGTTGTCATTTTTCCATTGCTACTCTTAAAAGTAAAAACTTTGTCATTTAGTTTAATGATTTCATCGCACCAATGCGTACCAGTAGGTATAAATTCAGGGTGAGATGTTTTGCTGATGGTTAAACAGCTACTAAGTTTAAACTTATGTTTTACTTGATAGGTTCCCTCGAGCTTGTACTTTACTGGTGTCTCGGGAATTTGCCCCCAAGATTTAAGGCTGCCATCAGCGAAGTACTGATCATATCCCCAAAATGTTTTCCCTCCATCTTCTGAGTTTCCCCAAATTTCAATCAAGTCTTTTGGATTTATTTCACTCGCATTCGATGAAGATATACCAATAAATAAAGCTGTTAAAAAGATAAGTTTTTTCACCGTTCCTTCCTAAAAATTATAGTTGTGCACTCACCACAATTAATCTGTTTGTCCACCGTCTGACTATATTGAAAGTCAGCCATTTAAGGCTATATGCGATTTTAACTTATCAACAATCATAGGGCTTCTCAAGCGGCTTTACTTTGTGCAAAGCAAGCTCATCGGTAAAGGATGCAAACTAGATCCCGCATGTCAATCGCTACTTTCATGTTTTAGTTAGTGCTTAAAAAAAGAGCTCGCAGCAGTTTGGCCTTATCTTCCATATAGGCCAGGTAGGTGTGCCCATTGTTATCTAGCCACGTTCGGCTATTCCTTGTTCCAGACACTCAGAATTTAGTCTGCCCTGCGGGCTAATCACACTACGTATGGCAATAAACAAGCATGCGGTAATTGACACACTCATCATGACCCAGACGGCTATCATGATCATCACCTGATATTTGATGGCGACCATGGGGCTGGCACCGCCGAGGATCTGGCCGGTCATCATGCCGGGCAGTGATACCAGGCCTGTAGTGGCCATGGTTGCCAGAATCGGCGCAAGCGCCTTTTGCAGCGCGTTTTGTGCAAAGGGCAAAGTGGCCTCGCGCACCTGTGCACCCAGCGATAGTGCGGCCTCATACTCGGGCCAGCGGGTTGTAAAGGCATCGAAGAAGTGTTGCAGGCAAACGATGTTGGCATTGAGGCTGTTGCCCAGCAACATGCCTGCCAGCGGGATCAAGTACTGGGCGTGGTAATAGGGCGTTGGCTGGATAATCACCAAAGTGACAAAACTTAACAGGGGTAAGAGTCCGGCGCACAGTCCGATAAACACGGCCACAAAGAGCGGGCGCCTTGGCAGGCGGGCTTTACTGAGAATCGCGCTGCTGCCAATGAGCAGCATCACCAATAACCAGGCCAGATTCACCCAGAGATTATTGAGAGTAAACAGATATTCCAGATACAGGCCAACCAGCAATAACTGTACGACCATGCGGATCAGTCCAATCACGGCTTCTTTGCCAATATTGAGCTGATACAGCGCGTTGATAGCAAAGGGCAGCAGCAGGGTCAGGCTGAACAAGCCCAGCTGCCACCACTTGATGTCGATTACCTGTTGCATCTGGGTGTCTGGCTAATATAAGTGTTTTAATTACAGTCGATTATTACACAGACGGTCATTTAAAATCACCCTGTGGCCTTACTTGCGAAATAAGCTGTTATTGCAAATCACTCATCCAGTAGCTTGCTTACCCGGGCATGCTCGGCTTTCGCTTCAGCCATGATTCGTTCGATCAAGACCTCAACGGGTTCGATGTCGCGGATCATCCCCTGTGACTGGCCAATAAACTGGACGCCGTGTTCCAGGTCGCCCCTGATGGTGGCGGCTTCCAACTTTTCGGTGGCGGCGCCAAAAAGGGTCAGCATACGGATTTTGTCGAACTGAGCCAGTAAGCCCAGTAGTAATTTCCACAGCGGCATATCGACCATTTTTGAAGCTTTAAAGGACTTAAAAACGGCCACTATAGGGTTCATCGGGCGGCGGGTGGCTTTTTCTGCCATCGGAGTTTTCATTACCCGGGCGTAGAGGCCATCGAAGTTTTTAGAGTAAATGGTGTCGGCGACCTTTTTATCGACCACCGCCTGCTTTACATTCTGGTGGACCGGGCTTTGTGTGCTGGTTGCCAGACGGGAGCCCATGGCAACGGCATCGGCTCCCAGTGCAAGAGCTGCCAGCAAGCCTTTGCCATCGGAAAATCCACCTGCTGCAATCACCGGAATGTCGACCAGCTCAACAATGTTGGGTACCAGGCACAGGGATGTGACCTCACCGCCATGTGCGGCGGCTTCATGGCCGGTTACCAGCAGGGCATCCGCGCCGCTTTTTTGCGCGGCCAGAGCATGCTTTTCGGTCACGACTGTGGCGATGGTTTTGCCGCCGTAACGTTTAACGCCTTCCACTATCCAGTCGCCTTTACCCAGCGAAAAGTTAATCACCGGCACTTGCTCAGCCAGCGCGACCTTGGCGTTTTCTTTCGCGCCGGGCATCAGCAAAGTGATCCCTACGCCAAAGGGCTTGTCGGTGAGGGTGCGAATTTTGGCAATGGCCTGACGGGTTTGCTCCTGCGATAACGGTCCGGTGGCTAAGATCCCCAGGCCGCCGGCATTGGATACTGCCGCAACCAGCTCGGGAACTGAGATCCAGCTCATGCCAGGTAAGACGATGGGTTTTTCTATGCCCAGTAAGTCGGTAATAGGTGTTTTCATGTTGATGATTTTAACTGGTCTGATGTGTTGCTAAGCATACCGATAAAATTGCTCAGAAGAAAAGTGAATATTGCGCCAAAGCGCACATTTAATGGTTAGGGCGTTTCCTCTTGCAAGGATAGTTGTACTTCTTTTTGTGTATCCGCTTTTTTCTTGCGCTTCTTTTTAAGCCGTTTGAGTTCGGCCCTTTTTACGTGTTTGGCAATCCACTTGGCCATTTTTCCCATCAGTATGGGCGGAAAGTCATGCCCGAGGCCCTCTACCACTTTGAGCCGTGCCTTGCGGATCTCGGCCGCGGTTTGCTCACCCGCCGTGAGCGGAAAAATCGGGTCGTGGGTGCCGTGGATCACTAAAGTGGGCGCTTTGATCCGGGTTAATAAATGACGTCTGTCGCCGCTGGCAGTGATGGCCGCCAGCTGGCGTTTAAACCCAGCCGGATTATGGGCACGGCTGATATGCATGGTGGCCTGCTCGCGGAGGGTTTGCTCATCTCTGGGGTAGGCCGGGCTGCCAATTAGCTGATTGAGTCTGACATTATAAGAAATCGCGGCCTGTGGGCTGTTGTTTCGGGGGGTGAGCCGTGCCAGCTTGATCAGAACCCCCAGGCTTTTCCCAGAGATCAACTGGTTGTTTGAGTTAGACATAATTGAGGTCAGGCTGAGCACTTTTTTACGCTGCTTGGCTGCCAGAATTTGCGCTATCATGCCACCCATTGAGGCGCCGACCAGGTGGGCTTTTTTAATTTTTAGCGCTTTCATTAGCGCCAGCACATCGTCTGCCATATCCTCTAGCGAGTAGGGGGCTTGTTTACCAAATGGCACTTTGCGGCGCAACCAGGTTTTGAACAGGTTGGGCGTGCCATGTTCGTCAAGGTGACTCGATAGCCCGGTATCCCGGTTATCAAAGCGAATGACTCTAAATCCTCTGTCGACCAGGCCAAAATACAGCTCGTCAGGCCACACCGTCATTTGTGCGCCCAGTCCCATGATCAGAATGATGGCCGGGGCATGTCGGTTACCGCAATCCTGATAGCTCAGGGTAATGCCGTTTGAGGTTTTAATGCTGCGCATAGGGTTTTTTAGTGCGACTCTACGGTTAAGAAAAAAGTATAGCGCATAGAGAGTTACAATCTTGAGCTGAAGGCGAAATGAACAAAAAAATTTTTACGAAAAAAGTAAAAAATTGACTTGCGTACGAGGGGGAATACATCAATAATCAGCGCGCCACAACTGGTGGTTATTTAAACTAAATTCAGGAGCAAAAAGAGTATGGCAAGCAAACGCAGCCAGTCCCACGAACATTTACGTGGCGACATAAAAGACAACGCTTTAAAAGCATTGGTAACCAGCCCGCTGTTTAGAAGCAAAGTAGAGAAAAGCAAAAAAGGCAAAGGCAGCTACCGTCGTAAGGACAAACACCAGGGCCGAGAGCCTTACCTTATGGCAGCTTAGGCGAGCAATAAGATAAGGCTTTCGACAAACAGCGGTTATATTACTAAGCTTGTGGCTGATTAAATAAAAAGGAGCAACCAGATGGGACTATTAAGTGGGTTACTAGGCAATGCCAGCGAAGTAGACAGCGATGAGCTGGATAAGCTACTCAACGACACCCTGATTGAAGGGGAAAGTGTAGCGCAGGCGTACAAAGTGATCCGGGATATGTTTGTATTCACGAACAAACGCCTGATCCTGATAGACAAGCAGGGAGTCACCGGCTCGAAAGTCGAAATGCTGAGCATTCCGTACGGTAAAATCACCAAATTTAGCAAAGAGTCGGCGGGTCATTTCGATCTCGACGCGGAGCTGAAAATTTGGATTGGTTCAGAGCCCGAGCCGCTTACCAAAGAGTTTAAAGCGGGCGATAACATCAATCAGGTGTATAAAATCATTTCTCAGTATTGCCTGTAAACGCAATACCATAGGTTTTTGCAAAGAGGTTGCCGCGGGTTTTATCCAGGATAAGTGCCCGGGAGTCCGGTACTCTTTGCAGCCACCCTCGCTCAAGTGCATCATTTAAAATCCAGTGTCCCAGGCTACCTGCCAGGTGGTTGCGCCGTTCACTCCAGTCCAGGCAAGATTTACAGATCGGGCGCTTTTTTTTCCTAAGTGTTTGAACGCAGACACCCAGTTGCTCAAAAAAGGCGATCCCCTTTGGAGTCAGCAGGGTTTCAGCTTGTTTGTCTTCGATGTAGTTAGCTTCAGCCAGCGCGTCATAAAGCTGTATACCCAGCTCACCTGCAATATGGTCATAACAGACGCGTGCTTGTCGTAAGTAGGGATCCGCTGGCCCTGTGTGTGTTTTCAGAGTTATTTCACTACTGAGCGTCAGGAGTTGCTCAATTAACCCTGCAACCTTCTGGTTTTTAAGCTGGAAGTATTTGTGCCTGCCTTGTTTTCTGACCGCCAGTAGCGAGCCTTCAACCAATTTCGCCAAATGACTGCTGGCAGTCTGGGCAGTTATATCCGCTTCCAGTGACAGCTCCGTTGCTGTCAGCGCTTTACCCGACATGAGAGCGATGAGCATACGGGCTCTGGCGGGCTCGCCAATTAAGCTGGCAATCAGGGTGATATCGGGTTCGTGCATAGGAATAGTTCGATACAGGCCGAAGCATAGGTATTGAGTGGTCTGTATAGTGCCTAAAAACACTAACGGAGACAATGTACTATGATCACTTGCTTTATCGAATATCAGTTAGACCCGAGCAAACTGGCGCTGTTTGAGCAATATGCCCGCAATTGGGGGGAGATCATCCCAAGGTGTGGAGGAGAGCTGATTGGCTACTTTTTGCCACACGAAGGCACCAATTTTGTGGCTTATGGCTTGATCAATTTTGCCAGCCTGGCCGAATACGAGGCGTATCGGGTTTGGCTCAAGGCAGATCAGCAAGGCCGGGATAATTTTAACTTTGCTCTTAAAGAGCGGTTTATTTTGCAGGAAAAACGCAGCTTTTTATCTTGTGTTCCGCAGACGTTTTTGCAGGGAGTGAACGCACAGTGATAGCCGTTATTTTTGAAGTGACCCCGCACAGAGAAAAGCGGCAGGTTTATCTGGATGTTGCGGCTGACCTAAAAACCAAACTGCAAGAAATAGACGGGTTTATATCTATAGAAAGGTATCAAAGCCTGAGCGACTCCGATCGGTTATTGTCACTCTCGTTCTGGCGGGATGAGACGGCAGTGCAGCAATGGCGAACGCAGGAAGAACATCGAGCAGCCCAGCAACAGGGGCGGGAGCACATCTTTGAGCATTACCGCATTCGTGTAGCATCGGTGCTGCGCGATTACGGCAGCCATGATCGGAAACAGGTGCCTTAGCCTACTGACAGAGGCAGTCTTATCACCATTTTCAACCCGCCCAGCTCACTGTGCTGGGCATAAATGGTGCCCTGATGCGCTTCAATCAGGCTTTTGCAAATAGCCAGGCCCAAACCAGAGCCGCCTGTGCGTCGGCTGCGAGACTTTTCTACCCTGAAGAGCCGTTCGAATATTTCGCTCAGGTACTCATCTGCAACACCGGGTGCGGTATCTTCCAGAGTAATGTGGATGTGTTTTTGCTGCTGCCAGACCGTCAGCCTTTGTTTACCTGGCTTATCTGTGTATAAAGTACTGTTGGCGATTAAGTTCGTGAGCACCTGCTTGATGCGATCGACATCCCAGCTGACCGTGATCTCACCAGTGAGCTGAATCTGGGCTTCCCAGTCAAAGCCTTTGCCGTGCGTAAACAGAGCAAACTCCTGCTCCCACAGTGTCATCACTTCGGTCAGGTTACATTGCACCAGATTTAGGTGCAAACTTTGTGAGTCGGCCATCGCCAGCTGGTGTATGTCTGAAATAAGACGGTTGATATCCGACAGCTTACGATTGATGGTGTTGTAAGAGGCGTCTACGTCCTGAGCGATGTTGAATTGTAACGCCTCAACCTGTAACTGTAAGGCGGTCAGTGGTGTGCGGATCTCATGGGACACATCCGCCAGCATTGCATTCTTTTTATCCACCACCTCTTGTAGTAGCGCCGCCCGTTCAGCTGCAAGTTTACGCTTTTTTATTTGCCGGTATACTATGGCCAGAACCAGCATAAAAATCCCCGCAGTGCCGAACCACCAGGCTTTGAGCTGCCACTCCCGTTCCCTCAATTGGGTGTCTTTTAAGGCTTTGTCGAGATTCAGCGTTTCGATTTCTTGTTGCTTACGGATGAATTCAACCCGACTTTGTAATGCCGCCAGAGTTAAGTTGTGCTGGCTGTTGCCCAGTTCATCTCTGAGTTGGGTGTATCTGAGATGGGAATTTAGCGCTTTTTGCGGATCTTCAATGGTTTGATAGGTATCTGACAAGAGTTTGTAGGATTTGATCTGCCCATCTTTGTCGTTGATGCGTGTTGCGGTATCGAGCGCAGCATGGGCCAGCTGTAACGTGGTTTCATGATCTTGTTGAGCTGCCGCAATGTTTGCCTGAGTGAGCTGCGATGCCACCAGATACCCTGTCAGATTGTAGGTATTGGCAATCTCTACCGAACGCGCTACGTAGTCACTGGCAAGTGCTAACTGCTCGGATGCCAAAGCGATTCGCGCTTGCAGATTGTAGCTACGGGTCAGACCGCTCTTTGAGTCAACCTGAAGGTATAATTGTTCGGATTTTTTGGCAAAATGCTCGGCTTCTTTGAGGTCACCCGTTTCCAGTGCCATAAAACCACTGCGCATAGCACTGTTGCCAATGTCAATCAGGTTGCCTGACTTTTCATCCAGCTCATGCGCCATCTTGAAGTGCTTTAGCGCCGCAGGGTAGTTTTCCATCCTCTGATATACCACACCCGACTCATAAATGGAGTCGGCAATGCCTTTGTCAAAACTTAACTCACGACTGAGTTCAAAAGAGCGGGTAAAGGTATCAAGTGCACTTTCGTGGTCGCCAAGTGCGGTCTGAATAATTCCCAGATTGACCAAGGCTTTTACGTAAACTTCAGTCTCACCCAAAATGCTCAGTACATTAATCGATTTTTGGGCTACTTTTAAGGCGTCAATATACTTATCCTGTCTGCGCAGCACTGCGGAAATCCGCTCGTAGGACTGCGCAATCATTTCATTGTCGTTTGCATCTATTGAGGTCTCAAGTGCATCGTTATAGTAGGTCTGTGCCTGCTCAAAGTGACTCTGGTTGTCGGCAATAAAGCCCAGCAGCAAAAAAGAGTAAGCTTGATGATATGCATTGTCCTGTGAGACGGCGAAACTTTGTAGTTGCTCGCTACGTTGTTGTGCTTTGTTGTAGTCGCCTTGACTTATCAAGGTATGAGCCAGCGTCACCAGGGTATCATAGTACTCAGCCGGATGAGTCTGCAGGGCGGGTTCATCCGCCAGCTGAGTCAATAGTATAATGGCTGACTGAGGTGCCGAACTTTTGATTGTATGCGCATTATCAAGTTGCTGTCGTGCCTCGGTTATAGAAAAGGCATGTGCTGACGATATACACATCAGGAAGCCTATTAAGGTACAGAGAATTACCTTCTGAATTTGTGGCCTGAGCAGGCAAGTTAAGCGCATCTTTAGCATCGAACGTCCAGCAATACTACCCGCATTATTTCGCGCCGTGAGTGAGAGGCGAGGGGTTATTATGAATGATTGAATAATAACCCGTCTTCGGCAGATTGCCAATTACAGATACTTTCACTCAGTCAGAATTGGCTGTTCTATCGTTTTCCAGCCGCGCAACCAGCTCCCTGGCTGGTACATAGCCTGGTAACGCTTCCCCATTTGGCAGCAAAATGGTCGGTGTTGATTGAAAACCAAAAGTCTGGGCCAACTTAACCTGCAGCTCAAGTGAGTGTTTACACGCTGCGTTTTCAGTTGGTGCTGGCGTGCTGCGCATGGCTGCGTCCATTGCCTCGTTAGGCCTTTTAGCACAAAGCGTTGCTGCAGTTTTCTCGTAGGCTGGACTGCCTGCGCGACCTCTTGGGATCATAACGTAATGCACGGTGACGCCCAGCTGATTCAATGCAGGCAACTCCTTATGGAACTTGCGACAGTAGGGGCAATCGATGTCTGTAAAAACGGTAATGCTATACTTTTCATCTGTTGCAGGGTAAGTAAGTAGTTGCTCGAAGGGGATGTTTGCCATACCTTGCCGGTTAGCAATTTGCTGTATTTTACGAATGTGATCCACCCTGTTTCGTACATCGATGACACGACCGCTGAACAGGTAATTACCATCTTTTGACAGCAGTAAGTGTTCATTGCCCAGGGTGAGACGATAGAAGTCGTCCGAGTAGGGGTGCAGTTCAAAGTCAATGTCTGTCCCCGTCAGCGCCCGCAATTTATTTTTTGCTTTTTCCATTGGGGTAACAGGTGTCTCAGAGGCTGGGCTTAGCGACTGGGCAGCCAGAGGTGGGGCGCTTAGCAGGGCTGTGCCAAGCAGTAAGGTTGTAAACTTACAAGACAAACTCATGGTGATTATTTCCGGTTGTGATTAAGTTACACCGGTTATAACGTGTGTTGCCACACAGGACTTATAAATTCGTCTTAAGCTACCTATAATATTCTATCAAACTAATAAAATCAGCAACTTAAGCCAATCTCTCGCGACCTGTCTGAACGTCATGGTTTGCAGGACATAAGCGCATAGAGGTCGGTCCCGGCTGGGTAAGCTGCTTGCACAGGGTAGCCTGCTGCGGGTGTGAGTCTGGTGTTGTGACCAGTTGTACCGTAGCGTTTTGTAATTTGGGTGAGTGCAAAGGTGTAGGTTGCGCCAGGATCAAGTCGGCGATCCGCTGTTGCATGACCACAGCACTGCAAATTGCCTGTTCATCTATGGCCTGTTGTCCCTGAATGGCAAAATCCAGTGCTTCAGTAAATCGGGCCTGGCTGGCAGATAGACGGCTCAGCACGTCGGATGCCTGAGAAAAATAATAGCTATTGGCCAAAGTATGTTTAACAACATTATTGGCATAATGTTGTGCCTGTGCAGTGTCTTTGAGTTGCAGCAGGGTTTCAGCCATCAGTAACTGAGCTTCGATTGAGTCCGGGTTTTCCTGAAGGCTGAATGTCAGCCATTGCTGTGCGTGTGCGTAGTCCTGTTGCTCAAAGGCAATGATGGCCTTGTGATAGGCCGTCAGCGCGGGCAGAAAGGTTGGTGTTGTGGTTGCACTATGCTGACTGTTTAGATAGGCGGTGCTGACGGTACCCAGAGACAATACCACTGAGGCCGCCAGAGCCGCTAGCTGGCGCATTGGACGAGTCGACACTCGTTTGGTCTTTACCTGCCAGCAGTAACCCTGATTTGGGTAGGTGCGGATCAATTCCTGCTCAGGTGCCAGTTTTCTGAGCTCGCTGATCAGCTGAAATAAACGGTGGTCTTGTACATAGGTATGGCCCCAGACCGCTTCAATGATCTGCTGTTTGGTGACAAGAATATTGGCATGTTGCAACAGGTAGCCTAACACCTGGGCGGCTTTTGGGCGCAGTTCCAGCGTCTGTTTTCCTTGCTTAAGCGTATGGGTCTGGCAGTCGAAACGGTATGATAAAAAGCGGTACTCGGCCATGTCAGTTCTTCGGGAATGTCCACAATATAGGCCTAACCTTATCATAAAGATGAGAAAAAACGAGTACAGTGGCAGGATTTGTTTTCGCCTGTTAATAAGGTATAAAAAAGACACTTTTGCTTTCAAACCGAGCGCTTACTATGCTGCGTCTTGTCATTCAACTGTTCCCCGTATGGGCCATTGCACTAAGTGTGTGCGCGTTCTATTCACCGGCGCCATTTGTCTCCTTAAAGGCCGCCATTATTCCTCTGCTGGCGTTCATCATGCTGACCATGGGATTAACCCTGACACCTGGAGACTTTCGCCATGTTCTCAGCCAGCCTAAAGCTGTATTGACGGGACTTGTCTTGCAGTTTAGCGTGATGCCGGTGGTGGCCCTGTTGATTGCTATGTTGTTTCAGTTTGATGCTGATCTGACTCTGGGCATGGTGCTGGTTGGGTGTGTCGCCGGAGGCACGGCCAGCAATGTGATGTGTTTTCTGGCCAAAGGTGATGTCGCTTTATCTATTTCCATGACAGCCATGAGTACCTTGGCTGGCGTGATCCTGACTCCTTTGCTGGTTGAGTTACTGGCCGGTCAGGTGGTGGATATCCCGCTGGCCGGAATGATGCTGAACTTACTCAAAATCGTGTTGTTCCCGGTACTGGCAGGTGTGTTGATTAATCATTTTTTCAGCGATGTAGTGAAAAGGTTCACACCTTTATTACCCCTGTTTTCTGTGGCTGCTATCGTGCTGATCATCGCGATTGTGGTGGCGTTAAATGCTGCTACCTTGCCAACCATAGGGCCAATTGTGGCGTTGGCTGTGGTGCTGCACAATACGACAGGGTTGTCACTTGGGTACCTGGTTGCCAGACAGCTGGGTTTACCTGAAAAGAGTTGCCGAACGATAGCACTGGAAGTGGGGTTACAAAACTCGGGTCTGGCGGTTGCGCTGGCGATGAAGTTTTTTGCCCCGGCCAGCGCGCTGGCCGGGACTTTGTTTTCGATTTGGCACAATGTCAGTGGCTCGGTGCTGGCTGCCTGGTGGCGCAAGCGCAGCCGTGGCGCTCAACCTCTACCAGCCCAGCCGCCACATGAAATGCCCGATGCTTAGATAGAAATCATGATCAGGCCCAGAGCACAGAGAATGGTCAGACCGATAAACAGATTCGCAATGTTACTGGTGTCACCAACTGGCTCAACACGAATTTCTGGTTCTGGCATCTCTTTGTGGGTCATGTTGTAAAAGTCGGGATGACCCACCTGCTCCTCCAGCTCCTGATCTTCCGCCCAGTCAAAGTGCAGGTTTAAAAACACCAGGACTTCTATATCCAGTGGAGTGACCTCTGCTCGCTCCGACTTTTGATAGTTCAGTATGGCGTAAAATATCCGGTGCGAGGCCGCTCGACGGTTTTGCACATCCACGCAGGCAGGGTGTTCAATCAGTAACTGCCAGGCACCTTGCTGATTGCGGCGATAGGAGTTATCCAGCAGCTCCGCCAGTTCTTTTTCAAACTCCTGCATTTCCTGATTGTTAGCAGGTATGCTCGGTTCAACATGGCTTACGTGTTGTTCCTGGGCGGAAAAATCGGGTTGCTCGGTTGCTTCGGGCAAAGTGGCTGGGGGCGCAGTTTCTGGCTCAGCCTGAGTATCAGGCTGGCTGTGCAGCGCATCTGTTGAGCCCAGTTTTACGCGTTGCTGTGGTTGCTCATCCAGATAAGCTAAAGCTGCATCGTAGGCGGCACGCAGTTGCTGAAACCCTTCGGGATCTTCATCGGGTTTACACAACTTAAGTTTACTTGTGTAGGCACGTTTTATGGTCTTTTTATCGGCACCGGGGTCGATGCCCAGTACTTCCCAGGGATTGTCTGTCACTTTTATTCACCTAATTCATCTAAAAACTGCGCAATTTCCTGATATGCCTGATCGATACGCTGGCTGTCCTGACTGCTTAATGCGGCTTCCCAATATGTGATTAATTCTGCGATTTGCTCACGATATTGGGCACGGCTTTGTTCGTAGATGCGCTCCAGTTTTGCCATCAGCAGTCGGTTACGTTGCTGCGCTCTTGGGTGCACTTTGAGCTTTTGCATTTTCTCTTTTAGCTGGCTCTTTTCCCTGTCCGTCAGCGTGGACGATGATTGCTCAAAGGTCTGGCTGAAAGTTTGCTGTGTGCTTTCTACCGTAATGTCTACGTCCAGCAGGCCACTGATATCGTAAGTAAAGCGTACCCGGATCATTTTGTCACCAATGTCGCCTGACTTGGGCAGCGGCACATCAATTTCACCCAGTTTGATATTGTTTTTGACATAGCGGCTTTCACCCTGAAACACCGTCACCAACAGCTGCTTTTGATCTTTGTGGACAGGAAAAAAAGTACGCTCTTTGCTGCATGGTAAGACCGTGTTGCGCTCGATAATAGGGGTAAAGTATCCACCGACCTTGCCATCGGTATCGTGTTCATTGTGGGTATCAGTGCCCAGACTGAATGCAGAAACGTCGGTCAGCACCACATCATCCAGGGCTTCATTTTTATCTACCAGACCTGCCTGAATACCCGCGCCAAGAGCAACTACCAGATCAGGGTCGAGCTGGGTGGTTGGAAAGCACTTGAGTGCTTTGATAAGGCATTGTTTATAGATATTCATGCGCGATGCGCCGCCAACCATCACAATGTGGTCTATGTCTGAAGGGCTCAGACCTGCGTCATTAAATGCCCGCTCAATGGGTGAGAGTAAGCGGTTTAGCAGCGGCTGACAGATGTCGCGCATTTTCTCTTCAGTGAGCTCGTAGCTCAAGGTTTGTCCGCTTAGTTCTATGTCAAAGCTTGATTGCTTTTCGCCACTCAAACGACATTTACACTCGTCAATCAAACGGGTCAGATTTTGTTGCTGATGTTCGTTAAGTTGCTGGGGCTCCAGCTGGTGCTGGCGCAAAAAATCTGAAATCAGCAAGCCGGTAAAGTCTTCACCACCGAGATGGTTGTCGCCTGCGGATGCTTTGACTTCCATCACCCGGTCGAAGTATTCCAAAATGGTCACATCAAAGGTGCCGCCGCCCAGGTCCAGGATCAGATAATGGGTGTCATCTTCTTCAGATCGCAGGCCATAGGCCAGCGCCGCCGCAGTGGGTTCATTGATCAACCGTAACACTTCCAGTCCGGCGAGTTCGGCTGCCAGTTTGGTGGCCTTGCGCTGATAATCGTTAAAGTAGGCTGGCACACTGATCACGGCTTGCGTCACAGGCTGTGACAACTGGGCTTCGGCATCTGCTTTAAGAGATTTGAGCACCAGGGATGATAACTCAGCAGCACTATAATGTTGCTTGCCCAGTGTTACGGTGCGCTGCGTACCCATATAGCGTTTAAACAGCGCGGTGGTTTGCAACGGGTGTGAGATCAACCGCTCCTTTGCTGATTTGCCTACCAATACTTCGCCGCTATTGTCGATACCAACTACTGAGGGTGTCAAATAGTCGCCCAAAGAGTTGGGGATTAACACACTTTGTTCGCCATCCCAATAACTGACTGCACTATTGGTTGTGCCTAAGTCGATACCTACCGTGATCATCACTACTTCCTGAGTTTGTAAAACCAGCGCCTAGTGTATTGACTTTGGGTATGGGAGTAAATCACTGCTACCGTTTTTGCATTTATTTTCTTATAGTCGTAAATCGACGAAAAAATATTCTGGGTAGTTGTACGTCTATTCTGTACACCTTGTCAGCGCAGGGCGCAGGCTTTCGAGCTTGCAAACCAGTCTTGCAGCATAAAAGGTAACGAATTTTTTCAGTTTTAGTTAAGAGAGGTATCTCAGTTATGTTTCCACAAGCGCCCAGTGCCGTTGTGATGATCCGGCCACACCATTTTTTGCCCAATGAAGAAACCCGGGCCGACAACAGCTTTCAGTCTCAGGACCAGCAATTTGATGGCGGCATCAGTCAACAGGCTTATGAACAAGTATCGCGTGTGGCAGAGCAGTTGGAAGAGGCGGGTGTAAGGGTCCACTTGTTTGAAGATCTGGGCACGGATACGCCCGACTCGGTATTTCCTAACAACTGGTTTTCGACGCATGCCGGAGGACAAATTGCCATTTACCCTATGTATGCGAAAAATCGTCGCAGGGAACGTCGCACAGACATTATTGAGCTGCTTAAACGTGAGTATCGGGTACAAGATGTGATCGATTATTCTGGTCTGGAATACGACGAACTGTTCCTGGAAGGCACGGGGGCTATGGTGCTTGACCATATCGAGCGCGTTGCTTATACGGCGCGATCTAAACGCACGGATTCACATGTGCTTGAGCGTTTTTGTAGTCACTTTAATTTCGAACCTATGGTGTTTGATGCCATCAGTGAGCAGGGGGTTCCTGTCTATCACACCAATGTCCTTTTGTGTGTTGGCAGTGATTACGCGTTGGGTGGGTTTGACATGATTGTGGACCCAAAACGGCGCGCAGAAATTAAACAAAGATTGCAGCTCGCAGGTAAAAAGCTGATAGAGTTGAGTGAGGCGCAAATCAATGCGTTTTGTGGCAACGCCCTGGAACTTAGCTCAGACAAGGGTCGTATTTTGGCGCTGTCACAAACGGCATATGATGCACTGGCGGCAGAACAAATAGCGGTACTAGAGTCATGTGTCAGCTTGTTACCGCTGGACGTCTCTGCAATAGAACTCGCGGGCGGTTCAGTGCGCTGCATGCTGGCGGGTGTGCACTTATCCCGGCGTTAGACGACGGGAACAAAAATAATAATTACAACAGGCAGGTGAGTATGATGGCATTTATTGTAGACCCGATTAACAATCTTCTTTGGGGACAGGGCCAGATACTTATTTACCTGCTGCTGATCGCCGGAGTGTGGTTTACCTGGCGACTGAAATGTGTTCAGTTTCGCCATTTTGGCCACATGTTCAGTGTGATGAAAGGTAGCATGAGTGGAGACAGTTCCGGGATCAGTTCTTTCGCTGCATTGTGTACCGGCCTATCTGCGCGGGTGGGCACAGGAAACCTCGCCGGCGTGGCAATGGCTATATCTCTGGGCGGTAGCGGTGCGGTATTCTGGATGTGGGTCATTGCGCTGCTTGGCATGGCGACCGGGTTTGCAGAGAGTGTCTTAGGTCAGTTGTATAAAGTCCGGGATGAGCATCGTGAGTTTCGCGGCGGCCCTGCCTATTACATTCGTGCAGGTCTGGGTAAGCCTAAACTGGCGGTGGTGTTTGCGCTGTGTTTATTCCTGGGGTATGGCTTTAGTTTCAGCGCCATGCAGGCTAATACAATTGCTGAGGCACTCAATAATACCTTTGCCATTAATCCGCTTTATACAGGCCTGGTGATTGCCGCGCTGGCTGGCATGATAGTGTATGGCGGCTTGCGCAGTATCGCCCGGTTTGCTGAACTGATCGTGCCATTTATGGGCCTGGCGTTTGTCGCAACGGCTCTGGTGATCTTAATTATCAATATTACCCAAGTGCCAGCTATGTTGCTGGATATTATTCAGTCGGCATTTGGCCTGACCGAAGCCGGTGCAGGGGCATTGGGCGCAGCCATTAAAAATGGTATCCAGCGAGGGCTGTATTCAAACGAAGCCGGGGCAGGCAGTGTCCCCCATGCTGCTGCAGGCGCGACACCCGTGCCCAATCATCCGGTTGCGCAGGGATATGTGCAAATGCTCGGTGTGTTTATAGATACTCTGGTGTTATGTAGCTGTACTGCTGTGGTGGTGCTATTGTCAGGGTTACCTGTCAGCGGCGAAATGGCGGGGATCAGTCTCACTCAAAACGCCATGCAGTCGCACTTTGGAGAAGCGGGCGAGTATTTGATAGCGGCCGCAATTACCTTGTTTGCTTTTACCTCTGTGGTGGCCAATTACGCTTATGCAGAGAGCAACCTGCACTTATTTAAATTGGATAACAAAGCAGGGCGCCTTGGTTACACCGCGGTTTACCTGGCTATGGTATTGTGGGGCGCAAGCGCCACCTTGCAACAAGTCTGGAGCCTGGCAGACATGGCACTGGGGTTAATGACCTTAGTGAATATTTACGCCATCATTCAACTCACCCCAACCATTATGAGTCTGACCAAAGACTATCAGGCCCAGAAAAAGTCGGCCCAGACAATCCACTTCGACCCTACCAAAGTAATCTACCAAGGCTCCCTACACGAGGATGTTTGGGTTCAGCAAGACCGAAGCAAAGCTTCGCAGCTTGCTGAACGCTCAGCCATGGACGGATGAGCCGGAAGCCCTCCACATGGAGGTGTTTCCACTCGTACCTAAGATTAAGTATCTCTTTTTTTGCGAACGCGAGACATGGATGTTGATGACACGCGTTACGCGCCGGAAGCCCTTCACAAGGAAGTGTGCCCACTCGTAGCTTAATATAGACCGAAGCAAAGCTTCGCAGCTTGCTGAACGCTCAGCCATGGACGGATGAGCCGGAAGCCCTCCACAAGGATGATGAGATGAACACCTCAAGTGCAAACGGCGTCGCAATGCGCCAATATTGATTTGACGATTCAATATAAATCACAAGAGGTGTTCAAATGAAAGTATGTCTAATTGGAATGGATTTGGCAAAAAATACGCTTCAAGTCTGTGGTGTTAACCAGACAGGAAAGCCTATTTTTAATAAAGCACTAAAAAGAAACAAGCTGTTGCCATTCCTGCTGAACTATCCAGACGCTATTGTCGCTATGGAAGCTTGTTCAGGCTCAAACGTTAGCCTGTAAGCAGATACCGGCTCCAGGCCGGTATGACCATGGTGTAGGTCGTTCATGTTTACAGATTGACTGTGATAACCTGCATACTAAGCGTTGTCATTGTGCATGATGCGTAAATCTACAAAGTACTTATACGGTTTGTACTCATCTCAGGGTGTCAAAAAAGCTCGGAGATAAGTACTTCATTTTCACAGTACTGGACTGAATTGCTATTTCACTATCGCACACCCGCGAAATTCTCCAGCCCATAAAAAGATCATAAACTATCTAAACCACAGAGCCTTTTGGCTCGTAATGTCACTAACTAATAAAGCTGGACAAGTCCTGAGAGCACATAATGCAGTTAACGAATGATGAGCAATCAAGAGTCATCGAGATGGCGTGGGAAGACAGAACGCCGTTTGAAGCCATCGAGCAGCAATTTGGATTAAACGAATCTGCGTTGATCAAGCTGATGCGTACTCACCTTAAGCCTGCCAGTTTTCGATTGTGGCGCAAGCGGGTTAGCGGTCGGACAACCAAGCACAGCAAGTTACGTCCTGCCGAGGTTTCCAGGGGCTATTGCCCGACACAGTATAAGCAGCGTTAACCAGCCGCTTTTATCTAAGCTGGCTGACCAGCGTGTGAGGCAGCAGGTCGTCTGCGCATCAAGAGTCCACCCAATATCATTAACAGCACCACAGCAGCTGAGCCAAATGCCCAGATCTGATTTCCTGAGGCTGGTTTATCTTGAACCTGATAGCTGGCGTCGAAACTCAAGGCCAGAGGGGCCTGGGGTACGTACACATATTTTTCGCCGTTGCGAGTACCAAATTCAGCACTTTGAATGGAGATCTCTGCGTTGGTGGCGTTATCGGGTGCAGTAAAATAAAGTCGGGCCAGGCGTCCACTACCAAGCGCACTTTTTGCCGGAGCGACCTGACTTACGATATACTGGATCTGACCTTTTTGAGAGTCTGCCTGGTTACGCAGGGTATACAGGTGATCCTCATCGAGAAAGTGGCCCTGTTCAAGCTGAACGCCTTTGGCTTTAGTGTCCTGATCAATCAAGGTCATGGTCCTGGCGTCGTAGTTGAGGGTTAGCTGTACGCCATACACTTCTGGCAAGCCGTCCACCATCACATCCACATAAAACTCGCTGCCGGTTTTAATGTGCGGATCCGAGGTATTAAGGTAAATACGTCCTTGCTCTGCAAATGCACTCAGACTCACCAGTAACACGGCAATACACACTATAAATTTCATCTTGTTGCTCCTTAAAATTGATATAAAGGGGTTAGCGTTAAACCCTAACCCCATTTATTAGTTACCAGCTTTGTGGTCCTTGTTTACCAAAGTTGGCACCCAGCAGGGTTAAATCTCGCAGGTTGATGGCGCCGTCGCGGTTAAAGTCGGCAGCCATGACGTAGCCATTTTGTTGACCTTCTATTGAGCGATAAGCGCCCAGCAGCAGGGTCAGGTCGGCAATGTCGATTTGGTTATCGCCATTGCTGTCACCGCCCACCAGGTTGATCTGACCAAAGTCGATATCAGCCTGACCCGCTGCCAGGTTGACCTGTTTTTCGGCCGTGAGATATCCCGGAGCACTTAACGCCATGGTGACGTTACCCAGGCCAACGCGGACAGAGAAGCTGCCATCCGGGTTAATGGTGACGGGCTGGCCGTTGATTAAGAGCGTCACAAAGGTGTAGTCGCCAGCGGTGCTCAGGCTGGAAATGTTGCCAGTTAAGGTGACGGACTCCGCAATGGTGAAGGCGTAGTCGGTACTGTTTTGTAGCAGGTAATTGCCTTGCTGGTCGGTCATTTGCGCTTGCAGGGTTAGATTAACGGTGCCCGCTTGCTCGGCAATCAGAGTAACAGCGGCAAAATCGCCTTCGCCCGACTTGGCGGTGGCCGGGGCCATCAGTGCGAGGGCACCATCCCATTGGTTGTCACTGATACCCATGGGCACGGATAAACGTTCATCCGACGGTAGAAACTCGCCATATTCACCACCAGAGATACGAGCTTTGCTGGTGTCACTCAGGCTCACCACGGCATCCAGGCCATATACATCGGCGCCCAATACGTTCAGTGGAAGCGTCAGTATGTCACCTTCCAGCACGGGAGATGGTGGTAAGGACAGAGCCATGGCATTGACAGGTACTGCTTCAAGCTGAAATCGCTGAGCATAAATATTGTAGTCTCCGACTGGTTCTTTGTGAGACCAGCCAATCACGAAGTCATTGGAGGTTGTAGCCTTGATAATGGGTGATACCTGTTTTTCTTGCGTTATATTGTTTACCAGGAACTCAGCACCGTGAGCTGTATCATCGGCTGTGAATACTTGCGCATAAACCCCGTCTTCGCTGCCATCTTGCTCAGTGCTTTGCCAGCTTATGATATAACCCCCATTGTCCAAAGCGGCTATAGATGGAGAAGACTGAACACCACCGCTAAAGGTGTTTACCTTAAACTCACTACTTTGTGCAACGCCGGTTGTATCATAGCGTTGAGCATAAATCCCTCTGCCAGCACTTTGCCATGTGATTAGAAAGTCACCGTTACTCAGTTGTGTACTTTTGGCTGAGGATTGTATAGATAATGCATATCCATTTGCTCTATATGCGCGACCTATAGTAGCTCCGCTAGCATCGAACCTTTGTGCACCGATCCCGTCATTATCTCCACCTATCTTTCCGCTCCAGACCATAAAAAAGCCACCGTTATTGGTGTTAGTAATATGTGGAGCGCTGGCATCTTGAACTGCATCGGTTTGTGCTACCTCTGTGCCATCAGCAGTAAAAACCTTTGCGTAAGAATAGTATTTATTACTAATACCACTGCGTCCATTAAACACATCTGTCCAGCCAATCGCGAATCCCCCGTTGTCAATAGCGGTGATTGAATGGCCGGCAAATCGCGCCGTGGTTGAAACGCCAACATAGATCTCGGTAGGACTGGCATAAACCTCAAAAGCTTGCCCAATAGGTGTTCCATCTTCCTGAAATTTTCTTGCAAACAGTTTTGACTTTGATTCACTCTGTATCCAGGAAAATACTAAGCTACCATCTGCCAATTGTGCGACCTTTGGCGTGATTTGATCACCAGTCGTTTCGCTGTTAACCCTGAATTCACTGCCCACAGGTTGACCTTGCGCGTTGAAACGTTGTGCATACACACCACTACCATCTCCATCTTGCTCTTGACTCATCCAGGTCGCAATAAATGTTCCATTGCCGAGTGGCGTTATGTCTCTCAAAAGCTGGTCATTGTCAGTATGCGTATTGACCAAAAATTCATTGCCAACTTTTAGAGGTGTTTGTGCCTGGCTGAGAAAGGGCAAGCTACATAAAAAAACAGGCAAGGTTGCACGAACAATACGTGCGCCCAAAGAGAGAGGATGGGCTGAGGTAGCCCGCTTTTCTGTTGCTTTTTTAGATACCATTTTCATTGTCAGTTCCTTGAATATATTGGGTATAAAATATTGAAATTACACTTCATCGAAATGCCTGCATAAATTACAAAGACAGCTTGTAGAGATAAATAGGGTATTTCCCCTATATCGGCTCAAATGCTTGTGCTGTGTCGGTTAAATTACAGCGATAAGCCTTGCTCAATCGCAAAACGCACCAGCTGAGCGGTTTTTTTAAATCCCAGCTTTTTCATAACCCGGGTACGGTGTGCATCTACTGTTTTGGCGGAGATAAACAGGGCTTTGCCAATTTCCTTGTTGGTTTGGCCCAGGGCAATATGGTGAATGACTTCTTTTTCCCGAATGGTTAACTCAAAATCAGTTTTATTATTACGATAGCTTTGCAATTCAGATTGATGGCTGTCACTGATGTATTGCCCGCCTGTGTGTACAGTATGAATAGCTTTGATCAGCGAGTGAAAGGCGTCGCTTTTGGGCAAGTACCCATGTGCACCTGCCTCGAGTGCATTGTCGATCACTTTTATGTCGCTATGCATGGTGAGTAAAATCACCCGGGTTTTTAGGCCTCGCGCTTTGATGCGCTGACACACGCTGAGCCCGCTGACTTCGCCCATTGTAATATCGAGAATGGCGATATCCGGCTCGTGCCTGAGAATGTGCTGCCAAGCCTTTTCACCGGAATCAACATCGGCAATGATAGAGCCGACCCTGGCAGTTTGGATCAATGCAAGCAGTCCCTGCCTGACGATATGGTGGTCATCCGCAACGATGATTTTCATTATTGTTTTTATTGATGGGTAATTTCTTATATTTCAACATATTACTAGCTTACATTGAAACGTTATCGGTACTGAGCAAGTAATTAGGTTTAATTTTAAGCTGCTTTTATAGACAGCTTTTTGTGAGTGGAAAACTTATTAACAAACCAGGAAAAACAATGAAATATACGGGAAGTTGTCACTGTAAAGTGGTGCAGTTTGAATTTGATGGTAGAAATCAGTTGTAAAGCAAATAGCCGCCATGCGACGGCTATTTCACGGGTAAGTTTGCTCAGGAGAGCTTAAAATTCCATTTGAAAAGTCAAAGAGACCTGACGAGACTTACCAATATATTGCTGACCGTAACTGGTAAACATCTTGCCCTCATTGTCGGCTTCTTTGAAGTAACTGCGGATATAATCTTTGTCGAGTAAGTTTCTGACATCCAGACGCACGCTGTAGTTATCCCACTTGTAACCCACTTGCGAGTTCACAATTAAGCGATCATCATTCACCGGTTCATTATTAAGGGCGTACTTGTCCGCTTCCAATGACACTTTAGGGTTCATGTAAGCTAAGCTTGATCCTGTGTATTTGGCGTTAACGTTGACGTACAGGCCATTGTCAAAGGTGTAGTTGGATGCCACATTGGCTGTCCATTCAGGAGCATCGGCGAACGGACGACCTGTCTGTGGGCCAAACTCGGTGAACTTGGTTTTTGCCAGGCCTGCCCCCGCGGTAACTGACCAATTTTTGCTTGGGTAATAGAATACTTCTGCCTCCCAGCCTTTTACCTCAGATTCACCGGCGTTGACGGTTTCTGTGTCGTACAGTGCTCCAGAAAGGCGTTGTTTTACCTGCTGATCTTTCCATTTCAGCATAAATGCATTGGCATTAACCACCAGCTTGCCATCTAGCCATACGGAGCGGAACGATAACTCATAGTTGTCGGTGTACTCCGGCTCGTAACTAAAGATACGAGAGCGGGCCATGTTAAAGCCAACCCCACCTGAGCGGTAACCTTTTTGGTAAATAAAGCTGGTCGATATATCCTGATTAAAGTGATAGGTCGCGCCCAGTTTAGGCAACCAGGCATTAAAGTCTTCAGTTGACTCAGGTTCTACGCCAGAGGCTGAAGCAGCAAAGCCATTCAGATAAGCATTGATCCCAGTTACAAGTGGGCTTAATTGTGCTGGTACCTGAGTTGGATCAGGTAGGTGGTTATCTATCGTGTAAGCGTTATCTGCGCTATTGGTTTGCTCTTCTGTGTCGTATCGCAGGCCAGCCAGTAAATCGATTTGATCTGTGACTGACCAGGTTACATCACCATAAATTGCTGCCGTCTTAATTTTTTGTGCTAAACCGTAGTTCATATTAAGGACAACAGGGTCGATATTAGGATACAAAGGCGCAGCCATCGCTGCTGTTTGCGCTGCAACTTCAACAGGAAGCCCTTGTTGCATCAGTAATCCGGTAACAGCCGTTGTAAAGTCCGATACACCCACCGCTTGTTGCAGGGTCAGGACACGTTGTCCCTCAGCTCGGTCATCAACATCAACCTGTGATGCATACAAGCCAAACGCGGCCTGAATATCGTCAGATTCATAGGTTAATCTGAGTTCCTGACTAAAGGTTTCATCTGTACGGCGATTGGCATTGTCTTTGACAATCTGGGTAGGTTGCATATCGCCATCCCAGTTATAGCCATAGTCAGATTCGTTGTATGTGGTAATGGAGTGGAATGATGTTGTCTCATTCACATCCCAGGTAACTTCCAAGTTATAGATATCGGTTTTGGTTTCTTCCCAGATTGGAGAGTTGAAATCTACGGTACGGTCAAACGGAGACTCACCAAAGTCGTAAAGACTCCAGAAAACACCAAAGCGATTTTCATTATTGGTGTAAGTCAGTAGCACATCGATGTCGTCATTTGGTTCAAACAGCACTTTGGTGCGCAGGGTCTGGCTTTCTTCGAAATTAGACGTATCACCGCGAGTAATGTTGTCAATGTCACCGTCGGTTTCTTTGTCTTCATAGCTGACTCTGAATGCCAGCATATCGTCTATCAGTCCCATACCACCGGCGAACGCAAATTCCTGCTGACCGTGTTGGCCAACGGTGGCTTTAAATTTAGCGGATGGCTCATAGGTTGGGTCTTGCGAGCGGATCATAATGGCACCCGCCAGTGCGTTGCGCCCTTGCAAAGTCGACTGAGGACCCCGGAACACTTCAACCTGCGCCAGATCCCAGACAGACAATCCGCCACTTTTAACCATACGAAATGGCAGCGGTGCGCCATCGAGGTACATACTGGTTAAGAAGCTATTACCGCCGCCTGATACTGAGAACGAGTCAACGCCACGTATTCTGAAGCCATCATTAAAGTCGCCAGATACGTTTGGCATCATAGAAAAGGCGTCATTGATATTCTGTAGGTTGTTTTGTTCCATGTCCTTGCTGGTAACGACTGCAACACTGCTTGGGGTGTCTTGCAAAGTCCGGTCTATCTTTTGACCTTGTACAACAATTACATCCAGTTCTTTTGTTTCATCTGCAATAGCGGTTGATGCAGTAGCGACAGAAACCAGTGCTAAACCAACAGATTTAGCCAGAATATTCAATTTCATACGTTAAGCTTCCAGAGAGTTTAGAGAGAGTTAAATTATTTTTCCGGGAATGATACTTGATTATTCTAAAAACACAAATGATATCCACTATCATTTGCAAGTGCGGACCTAAATAATCTCTTTTGTTTATCTCACTCTACGGTAGTCAATTGATGCGGCAATTTGATGGAGTACCCGCGGTCATGTAACAGTTGCCTGATTAGTGCTTCTGGTTGTGTTGCAGATCA
Organism: Pseudoalteromonas rubra; assembly: GCF_005887095.1. Taxonomy (GTDB): domain Bacteria; phylum Pseudomonadota; class Gammaproteobacteria; order Enterobacterales; family Alteromonadaceae; genus Pseudoalteromonas; species Pseudoalteromonas rubra_E. The sequence goes on from NZ_PNCI01000002.1 coordinate 68,125, forward strand.
GGTGTGAGCACACCTCATTGACAGGGGCAGTCATCTGCACTGTTAACAGTCATTCACGAAAAAGAGTGTACCCGATGGATTAGTGCCCGCTGAGGCTTTGTTGAATGTTGCGAAACAAACTCTGAACCTGACTGCGAATGCCATCAGAATTAGATCTTCTTAATATCAGGCTTTTTCAAATAAATCATGCCTCTAAATGTTTTTGTCTTGTATTTTTGTGGCGTCATGTTCACCTGCTTCGGCTTTTTGTCGCATTTTATTTGAGCGCCAACGCACACTTATTGCACTGCCTCTGCAAGTAACATACGGTTAATAAGTTTTTTAAAGTGTTATGTTGTAACGCTTTGGGTAATCGACACAATAATAATAGGGAAAATGTATGCAACAACTAAAACTTGGCCGCGCGATGCGCATTGCCTTGCTGGGTGCAGCCACGACACTGTGCAGTCTGCCTGGCCTGGCCGCCAAAAGTGATGAAGGGGTGTTATCAGCTGCCACCTTCAAGGGGATGGAATTGAGAAATATCGGGCCGGGCTTTATGTCGGGTCGTATTGCGGATATTGCCATCGATCCCAAAGATACCAGTGTCTGGTATGTGGGTGTGGGCTCCGGCGGGGTATGGAAAACCAATAATGCCGGTGTGACCTGGCAGCCTGTTTTTGACGATCAGCCGGTATATTCGATTGGTGCTGTGGTGCTGGATCCAAATAACAGCAATACCGTTTGGGTCGGCACAGGAGAGAACGTTGGGGGTCGTCATGTCAGCTTTGGTGACGGTATCTATGTGAGTCATGACGGCGGCGCAAGCTGGACCAATATGGGCCTGAAAAACTCTGGCCATATTTCAGAAATTATCGTGCATCCAACGGATTCAAATATCGTCTGGGTAGCCGCTCAGGGGCCGCTATGGAGCAAAGGGGGTCAGCGCGGTTTGTATAAAACTATCGATGGCGGTAAAACCTGGGACAAAGTACTGGGTGACAACGACTGGACCGGCGTGACCGACGTGGCCATCGATCCGCGCGATCCGAATGTACTGTATGCCGCCACCTGGCAGCGCCACCGAACTGTAGCTGCGTATTATGGCGGTGGCCCGGGTTCTGGACTACATAAATCAACCGACGGTGGTAAAACCTGGCAAAAACTATCTCAGGGATTACCTAAAGGGGAAATGGGTAAAATTGGCCTGGAAGTCTCGCCCATCAATCCGGATGTGGTATATGCCGCCATTGAACTAGACCGCCGTACCGGGGCGGTATATCGTTCTGCTGATCGTGGTGCGTCCTGGGTTAAAGGTGCCGATGCGGTAGCAGGCGGCACCGGACCGCACTACTATCAGGAACTTTACGCCAGCCCCCATTACTTCGACCATATCTATCTTGCTGGTGTGCGTTTACACGAGTCTAAAGATGGTGGTAAGTCTTTCAAAAGAATGGAAGAAAAAGACAAGCATGGCGATAACCATGCAATGGAATTTATCGCGGGTGACAAAAACTACATGATGGTGGGGTCAGATGGTGGTTTATATGAAAGCTTTGACAGCGGCATCCACTGGCGTTATCACGAAAACCTGCCTGTGACTCAGTACTACAAACTGGCACTGGATGACGACAAGCCGTTTTATAATATTTACGGTGGAACACAGGATAACAATACGCAGGGTGGCCCGTCTCGTACACTCAACAGCCACGGTATTCTGAACACCGACTGGAAAGTGGTGTTATTTGGTGATGGCCACCAGCCTGCAACCGAGCCTGGTAATCCGGATATTGTGTATGCTCAGTGGCAGCAGGGTAACCTGACCCGTTATGACCGCACTACGGGTGAGATGGTGTATATCAAGCCGCAGCCTGGCAAAGGTGAAAAGCCCGAGCGCTTTAACTGGGATGCCCCTATTCTGGTTAGCCCACACAAGCCATCGCGTTTATATTTTGCCTCACACCGGGTGTGGCAATCTGAAGACCGCGGCGACAGCTGGACGCCAATCTCCGGCGATCTGACCAAAAATCGTGAGCGTATTCATCAGCCTATTATGGGCGGTAAGCAAGGCTGGGACGGCGCCTGGGACATGTTTGCGATGTCGCAGTACAGCACCATTACCTCTTTGTCGGAGTCGCCATTGGTCGAAGGTTTGTTATATGCAGGTACCGATGATGGCCATATTCAGATCACCGAAAATGGTGGCAAATCCTGGCGTAAGGTGGATGTAAAACGCCTGCCTAAGGTACCAGATACGGCATTTATCAACGACATTAAAGCCGATCTGTTCGACCCGGATACCGTCTATATTGCGCTGGATAACCACAAATTTGGCGACTATAAGCCTTACTTGCTGAAAAGCACCAACCGCGGTAAATCCTGGAAGTCGATTGCCAGCAATCTGCCTGATAAGCACTTAGTGTGGCGTGTGGTACAGGATCACGTTGATCCGGACCTGTTGTTTGCCGGTACTGAATTTGGCCTGTTTTTCACCATTGATGGCGGTAAGCGCTGGGTAGAGCTGACGGGCAACGTACCGACTATTTCGTTCCGCGACCTGGCCATTCAGCGTCGTGAAAACGACTTAGTGGGTGCCAGCTTTGGCCGCGGTTTCTTTGTACTGGATGACTATCGGGCACTGCGTAATCTGTCGGAAGATAAGCTGGCGCAGGAGTCTCTGTTGTTCCCAACCCGAGATGCACTGTGGTATATCCAGCGCAGCCCGCTGGGCGGTGGCGAAGTGGGCACTCAGGGTGGTAACAAATACCGTGCACCAAACCCTGACTTTGGTGCCACCTTCACCTACTACCTCAAAGACGATATCCAGAGCCTGAAGGCACAGCGTCAGGCAAAAGAAAAAGCGCTGAAAGAAGATAAAAAGTCATTTGGTGTCCCTTCGTGGGAATCGCTGGAAGCTGAAAAGCGTCAGCAACAGCCGGCTGTGTGGTTTACTGTTCGTGATGCGCAGGGCAATGTGATCCGCAAGTTGCAGGGCAAGGCCAAAAAAGGTCTGCACCGCATCAGCTGGGATCTGCGCTGGCCGGCACATCAGGCCATAGGTATGCAGGGCAATTACTTCTCGCCTAATCCTCAGGGACCACTGGTTACGCCAGGCACTTACAGTGTCAGCATGAGCAAAGAAGTGGACGGTCAGGTAACTCAGTTACAGGCGCCGCAAACTTTTGAGGTGGTACAGCTGAATCAGCGTAACGCGCTGAAGGAAATTGATGGCGAAAAAGTAGCAGCCTTCTGGAAAGAAGTGGCAGACGTACAGCGTGTGGCCAGTGCCACAGGTCAGGCACTGGGTAAAGCGGTGAAACGTCTGGATATGCTGGAGCAGTCGCTGGATCGCACCTCAGTGGCACCGGGTGAGTTTGACCGCCAGTTTGCAAACATCCGTAACCAGCTGTTGGCACTGGATAGCCGCCTGAATGGTAATCCGGCGAAAAACCAGGTGGGTGCCTGGAATGACACGCCCACTGTCGGTGACCGTCTGTTCCATGCACTTCTGGGAACCGGCCTGTCCACCTACGGACCAACGCCTTCTATTCGCACCAGTTTAGATCTGGCAACGGAAGAACTCAGAGCGATCCGCAACGAATTGCAGATCATGCTGAGCGACACCATTCCGGCATTTGAGCAACAGTTGCAGGCCAAAGGGGCTCCCTGGGTACCAGGCCAGTCACTGCCGCAGATCTAATCTGCCACAGATGATAGTGAACTGAAAAAAGGGCTCAAACGAGCCCTTTTTTGTTGTTGTTCTTTGCCCCTGGCGGTGGAGAAAAATGTCCACAGCGATAGCCGTGTCTAAACTTGGCGCTTGGTTAAAAAACCGTTAAAGTAGCTGACAGATCAGTGAATTAGCATACCCTGCAGCAGGAGATTTACCCCGGATGGCCCAGTTTCAACACCCCGGCGCTTTGCGCGAAGCCCAACACCGTATTCAACAGGCACTCGAAAACGGTGCCAGCAGCCTGGATTTAAGTGGTTTACGGCTACGCCGCTTACCCGAGGAAATTGCCAAACTGGCCCCCCAACTGACGGCATTGGATTTAAGTAATTGCGGGGAGTTACGTAGTCTGGCTGGTATTGAGCCATTAACCGGGCTAACTGAATTAAAGCTCCGTAGTTGCCATAAGCTTGAAACTTTAGAGCCGCTCAGTCAGTTGGTTGAAGTAAAATTGTTAGATATAGAGTTTTGTGACCTGCTAACGTCGTTAAATGGACTGGAGCGGTTAAATCAGCTGGAGATATTGGGTGCTGATCATTGCATCTTCCTGAGTAACATTACTGCATTAAAAGGTAAAGCCGGTCTGAAAAGCATTAGTCTGGCACGGACAAGAGTATCTGATCTATCATCTGTATCTGAATCAGTAAGTTTATGCTCGTTAAACCTTTCTGGTTGTTCAAAAATAGACTCTTTAGCGCCGCTCAATGGTTTAGATAATTTATCGGACTTAAATATCAGTGGGCTACAGCTAAGCATCGACGGTATTACGGCTCTGCCTTCTTTAAAGTCATTGCAAGTTTCTGATGTAGTTGAAAATATTGATGTTATTGTCCAAGTGCAACAGCTGGAAACGTTGAGGCTGAGTGGTGCAAACGATGTGTTTATTAGCACTGTTCTGCCAGAATTGCGCTGTTTAAAGTCGCTTACTGTCTTTCAATTCAACACTCCCAATTTAAACTTTTTACAGGGGTTACCTCAGCTTGAAGAGCTTCGCCTTTTAAACTGTCCTGAACTATCTGACTTATCTGGGTTGCAAAAGATTGATCAGTTAAAGTCTCTGCACTTAAATTTAAGAAAGAATGCTGTGTCTTTAAAGAGTTTTGCCAGTTTACAAAAGCTTGAATTCCTCTCTTTACATACATCGGATCGGTTTGATGAGCTGTCTCTTGTCTCAACGTTGCCAAAGCTAAAAACGCTGAATTTGCATGTTTTTGGTTCGGTGCTAAAGCTGAATTTTGAAGACTTACCAGCCAGCTTAGAGGCTTTACATGGATACGAGATAAACTTGGTGAACCAGGAACCTTCCCTTGCGAATACTGCACATTTAACATCGCTGGAGGAAGTTAGCACCGACTCTAAGCTATCAGAATTTCAAATGGATGCGTTAAAAAGCCTGCCTCAAATGACGTCCATCCGGTCAGCTTGCACCTGGGCAAAAGAAAACGGTGTGTGGCAGCTCTCTGAGTTGCAATGCAGGGAGAGCTCATCTATTTGCGAGCTGGATGAATTATATGTGTTTGATAAATTAACAGTAAATACTCTGAAATTCTACGGGAATTCAAAGCTGCGGGACTTAACTACGTTAGGAGACTATAAAAATTTACACTCTCTTGATATTAATGACTGTAATGGGCTTCGGGATTATACGCCCTTAAAACAAACCAGTGCGCTGGAAAAACTTGAAATAGGGCGTCCGCAATATTCAGATTCAACTTTGCAGATACACCAGATCCCGAAACTGGATTGGAGTACAGCAGAGTATTTGCTTAACGAGTTACCTAAGCTTGATCTATTAGGGCAGATCTTAATTGAACATATTCCCCCTGAACTGACCTGTCCGATTAAGCAAAGCGCCATTGAAGACTGGTACTGGGATATTCAACGCCATGGGCACGCCACGCCGACGGCGTTAAAGGTGATGATCTTGGGCAATGGTCAGATAGGCAAGACGCAGCTTGCCCGGCGCCTGCGGGGTGAGGCATTTGATGAAAGCGTGAAGAGTACCCATGGCATCCAGCTACATCGCTTTGACTATAACGGGGTAGAGATCCAGTGCTGGGATTTTGGCGGTCAGGATGTGTATCTGGGGACCCATAGTTTGTTTATCGACAGCCGCGCGTTGTATTTGCTGTTATGGCATCCGAAAACGGAAAATAACGACCTGGTACCGTGCGAGCAGATAGAGATCCGTAACCGGCCGCTGAGTTACTGGCTGGCCTATTTAAAGTCGCTGGCGGGGTCGGAAGCCCAGGTTATGGTCTGCCAGAGCCAGTGTGACGACCCGGAGCAGGATTTGCGAGCCCCTGTGCCCCATCCGGTGCCATTTACCAAGCTACGTGAAGTGCCCATCAGTGCCAAAGTGCCCGGCGGGCTGGATGAATTCACGCCCTTTTTTGAGCGGGCGATCCAGTTACAGCTTAAACGCAATGGCGATATCTGGCTGCCTAAAAACTGGCTGGCGGTGGAGCTGGAAATTGCCGTGTTGCAGGTGCAATTATTACCGTACGATGCCTATCAGACACTGTGCGCACGCCATGATGTGGCAGCGCCCGAAACTTTAGTTAAGTACCTGCATCAGACAGGCCGGGTGTTTTATCGTAAAGGCTGTTTTGACGACCAGCTGATTCTGGATCAGGCCTGGGCGCTGCAGGGCGTCTACTTGCTGCTGGAGCGCGAGCATGTGATGCCGGCACTCAAGGGTGCCAGTGGCTGTTTTGCTGAAGCAGATCTGGAGCCGCTACTGTGGCAGGGGAAAGAGTTTACGGCCAGCGAAAAGGCCTTGTTTGTGGAGATGATGTTGCAGTGCGGGGTGTGCTTTAAATTAACCGATAGCAGTTATATCGCTCCCGATGCCCTGCCGGAAAAAGCGGAACGCCAGGGGCATTTTACCAGCATCTGGCAGCAGGGCGAATGTGACTATCATATTCGCCTGGAGTATGCGTTTTTACACGATGCCACCATGCGTTATTTGCTCAGCAAAATTGGTGAGCAGGCGGGACCTCAGGCCTGTTACTGGCGCTATGGCTGCTGTTATTACGATGTCAAAACCAATGCCCGGGTATGGTTCGAATGTACGCCGCTCTCGGATGAACAAAAAGGTGAGCGGGATGATTTCAGTAACTATGGCCAGCCCGGAGTGATTGATATTCGTGTTGCCGGAAAACAGGGGCTGGAGCTGGCAAAGCATTTGCTCAAGTCGATCAGTAAGGAGCAGCACCTGGAACAAAGCGCCCGGGTTGAATGGCGAGTGGGAGAACCAACGGAAGAAGCGCGTGAGATTCAAGACGAAGACACCCCGCTTGCGCCGTTTGCGGGCATTAACCCGGCGGCCAAGGCATCAACCGGACTGTACTTTTCTTATGCCTGGGGCAAGGCCCCGGATCCACATCAGCAAATATGCGATGAGATATACACTCAGCTGGCAAAGTATGAGCTTGAAGTGATCCGTGACAGAGAAGCCACAGGATATGGCGACAGCATAGCCGAATTTGAGCGTGAAATTGGCCGCGCCGATGCGGTATTACTGGTGATTAGCCGCAAGTCTTTGTATGAGTCAACGCACTGTATGAATGAGCTTAAGCTGATTTATGAGCATTGCCAGGGACAACAGAATAAGTTTAATGACAAGGTGTTTCCGGTGATCCTGGCTGATGTACACATTGACTCACTGCAATCACGGCTTGAAATCGTTCAGCACTGGAAACATGAGAAAGAAAAAATAAATGCCCTGATTGATGCCGTAGGCAAAGAAGATGCAGGACCTGAAGCGGTTGCGGAGTTAAAAGCCATGAGTGCCTTTATCGGTTGCATCAATAGCGCGTTAAGCTGGATAAGTGATAGAGTTACCGAGCGTGAGACCGAGTTACAGGCCGATGCAACGGTGCAGTTTGTAGTAGACAAATTAAACCTGAGGGTACGCAATGAAAGATAACACAATGGCACTGACCATGGAGCAAAACACTTATATCAGTGAACGGCTGGAACATCAGATCAGCTGGTATGATACAAAAAGCATGGATAATCAGCGCGCCTACCATCGCTGCCAGATTGTAGAGTTGTGCAGCGCGGTATCCATTCCGTTTATCACCGGGTTGTGGGGCAGTGTGGTGGCCGGCCAGGTGATTATTGGTATTTTGGGTGTGCTGATAGCGGTATGTGCTGGTCTGTCGAACCTGAAAAAGTATCAGCAAAACTGGCTGAACTATCGCACCAGTTGCGAAATGTTGCGTCGTGAGAGATTTCTGTACCTGACAGCCTGTGCGCCCTATCATGAGGCCGATAAATTCAATTTACTGGTGACCCGGGTTGAGGATATTCTGGCAAAAGAGCATGGTGAATGGCGGGTCAATGTACAACCCAGGCAAACCACCCATGGTGAGACAGGTCAACCCGGCTAATTATATCAATCAGGGATAAAAGGAAGAGCGATGGCAAAGATCCGACTGGCGACACCACAGGATTTATCCGGCATAGTTCAGTTGTATCCGTCTTTATTCAGTTGACATAGAGAGCTGCGCGGGCATGATCCGCAAATGAATGAGCTGGTACTTGAATCGGCATGGAGCGAGCTGCTGAGCAGCCCGGCGGTTAATATCGTGGTGGCAGAGGTAGATGGGCAGCTTGCGTCGACTTGTCAGCTGGGCATAGTACCCACCCTGACCAATGGCTGCCGCCCGTTTGGGATCATTGAACATGTCATTACCTCAGAGCGCTTTCGTCGTCGTGGTTTAAGTCAGCAGGTAATTGAACAGGCACTGTCGCTTGCCTGGGAGCAGCATTGCTATAAGGTGATGTTACTCTCTGGGGCAACACGCACCAGTGCTCACAAGCTATATGAAAAAGTTGGATTTAAATCGGATGTTGAAAATGGGTTTGTTATTAAGAATCCGATGACAGTAAATTAAAAGGGCTGGACTGACCCTTTAATGGGTAAATTTGTTCGCAGAAGTTTCGTCTTTGTGTTATTTGTCACCATTTTTTATCTATGAATATCGTGAATTTATGGTCCTCTGGACTGGTACAGGATAAGCCTTGCGAGAGCGGCGTCCTGCTTGGTGAATATCACCACCCTTATTATAATAAACGTTTTTCTCTAAAGCTGATTGGGCACAATGATTTGGCGCGTTTTTGTCGCTGGATGAATGACCCCAGGGTTGCGCACTTCTGGCAACAGGCATGGAGTGAAGAAAAACAGTGGCAGTATCTGAGTGATAAACTTGCCGATGCCCATACTTTACCCCTGATTGGCTACCTGGACGACCAACCTTTTGCTTATCTGGAAGTTTACTGGGCTGCCAGAGACAAGCTGGCTGGTTATTATGATGCGGCGCCCTATGATCGGGGGATACATCTGCTGGTGGGGGAGCAAAGCTGCCGTGGACCGGATAACTTTCGCTGCTGGATGACCTGCCTCAGCCATCTGATCTATCAAAGCCAGCCCAAGACCCAGCGTATTGTGCTTGAACCCAGAGCCGATAACGTGCGCCTGATGAACCATATGGCAGGGCTGGGCTATCACAAACAGTTTGAGTTTGACTTTCCCCATAAACGTGCCGCACTACTGATGGGACACAGAGCGCATTTTTATGAGCAGATCTTGGCCAAACATGACGAGTGTGAGTCAGTCGCCTAGGTCATTGGCATACTCTGAATGAAGGTGTATGGTGCTCAGACTATGTCAGCAAAGGAACATCAATATGGACCATACACAAGCCCATGCTTATCTGCTTAATAAACCTTTTTCTTCCGTTGGTCAGCCTTTTGGGCCCGGTGTCGATGTATTTAAAGTGAAAGACAAGATGTTTGCGACACTGGCTCCGGGCAAATATAACGAAGGAGAGGTCCGTCACTGGTGGCTGAATCTGAAGTGTGACCCGGATGAGGCGCATGCTTTGCGGGACATTTTTGATGCGGTTATTCCCGGTTACCATATGAACAAACGGTTGTGGAATACAGTGATCCTGGATGGCTCTGTGCCCCGCGGAGAAATAGAACGCATGATAGATAACTCGTTCTTGCTGGTGGTGCAAAAAATGACCAAGAAGCAGCGCGAGGCCATCATGGTGCATCTTTAGTTTTTATACGTAATTGAGTTATTCTTATCGGTGAATAGGATAATAACAATTACATGACACTATGCGTTACCAGTTTGATGACTTTGAGTTCGACAGCACTGATTTGATTTTGCATCGCGCAGGTGAAGCGCTGGCAATTCGTCATAATGAAGCAAAACTGCTGACTTTGCTGCTGGAAAATACGCATCGCGTGCTCAGCAAAGAAGAGATCCTGAATGAAGTCTGGCAGGGGAAAGTGGTCTCTGATCAGGCGGTATTCCAAAATATCAGCCATTTACGGGCTTTGTTCGGCAACGATGCCATTAAAACCTATGCAAAGCGAGGCTACCAGTGGCAACGTCCGGTAAATGAGCCAGTAATAGCTCAGGTAACCAGTCCAAAAACAGCGCTCAGTGATGTTGAGGGAAAGCCAGTTGCAGCATTCATTGCAGCGACTGCGTCGGGGTATGGCTCAGGCATAAAGTGGTTTGGTATATCACTGTGCGCTTTATTGATCCTGTTTGTTGCGACTTTTATCAGCCAGAGCGATGAACCTCAGCAGGCGCCCTTTACACTGACTTACCTGCCATTCGAAGGCGTTGAACCCGAAAAGTGGCAACTACAAGACACAACCCGGCTGGACTTTACCCCTCTTGCCACGCTTTCTGCTGCGGATTTCAGAACATCACAGGAACTGGTTTATCCCAAGGTTGCGGCGCAGCATCCGGTGATCCTCACTGCCAGTGTGCGCCAGGTCGATGCCTTCTGGTACCTGACCTTTTGGTTGAAGGGCCCGGCAGGGCAATGGCAGGGGGTATTGCACGGTGAAACACCTGAAAGGGTGCAACAGCAGCTCTATCATCACCTCACTCAGCCTGTGGTCCAGTCTTTATTGCAAAACCCTCACTCTCCGGATCTGAAGCTGGCCATGCTGACTCAGGCTCATCAGGAGGCAGCGGAAGATTTGATCCTGTTGGGCGCCTTGGTCAATGCTTATCTCGATGTTCGGGAGCTGGACAAAGCGATGGTAATGGCTGAGAAACTGGCGGTGCAGGCCAAAGCGCAAGCCAACTCACTGCAACTGGGCCGTGCACTGGCTTATCAGGGGGAAATTCTGTCGCGTAAAAACCTGGTTGACCTTAGCCTGATAAGGTTAGATGCCGCACTGGAGGCGCTGGCAATGAGCCAGGATCTGAGGGCACAGGCAGATGTCTGGCACAGTCGTTCCTGGTTACATCATTTACAACGGGATTATGAGCAGGTCAAAGCCAGTTTGCTGCACTCGGCACAGCTGGCACGGCAGGCGAAGGACATTGCCAGAGAGCTGGATGCCCTGACTTACCTGTCGATTATGGCGAGTAAAAACCAGCAGGATAATGACAAATACCTTTACCTGCGGCAGGCGGAGGAGAAAATGCGACATTATGCACTGCCGATTTATCATTTTGCCAAAGTGCCCTTTCACTATGCCATTTTTGCAGAAAAGCCAGCCGACAAAGAGCCTCACTACCGACGGGTGCTGGAATATACCGCACTGACGCCGAACCATTGGGTGGCTCAATCCAGCCGTAAATCGTTGGTGCGTTACTATCTCAGTGAAGCTCGCTATGACGAGGCCAAGTCTCTGATTGACAGTGTGAGCCAGAACAATGCAGAAAATGCTTATCTGGCGGTGATGTATGCTGCGGCGGTGCAAACTCAGGCCGAGCTGTTGCCCCTTGCGCTGCGTGCCTTTGAGCTGGCGCAGTTATCGGGAGATCGCCGCATTGGTCTCGATGTGGCCTTGTTGTTGTGCCAGATGCCAGTAGAATCGGGTGTAAATAGCGATTTCTATGTGCACTATATCAGCGAGCACGCGACACCAGATTGGCGCACTCAGAATGAAGCACAGTTACTGGCGCTCAATCTGACTTCAGTGGGGGCGGAATGACGTGCCAGACTCAGCGGCTATCAGGGTCGCTGAGTCTGACTGATTATGGGATTAGTATACGAAAGGGATCAGTTTCTTTGTTTTTGCCGCGTACTGATCAAACTTCTCGCCATATCGCTCTGATAGGTAGCTATCAAGTGCCGGGATGTGGAAGCTGATGAAAGAGTAAGCCATAAAGAAAGGCAGCAGCAGCGTCCAGTAGTTGTAGCTCAGCAAGCACCAGCCCGTGAACAGTACCACATCACCAAAGTAGTTAATGTGCATTGAATGTTTAAACAGTCCTTCGGTGTAGCACTGACCTTTGTTGGCCGGGTCCTGTTTCCACCATTTTCTCTGGATCTCTGAGCCACTATTGAGGTAGGAGCCAACCGCCAGCAGAACCAGCGCAACGATATCCAGCGTACCGAACGGAATAACCTCACTTCTGAATGCGCCGCCACCTACCAGCAACAGACCAATTTCAAACAGGGCCATAAAACACAGCAGACCCAGCGCTTCACCCCAGTCAATTCTGCGCTGTAACAGATATAGCACAGTAATGGCATGGCGGATCCAGTAGACAAATACACAACCAAGCATGATCAGGGCTCTGTCCTGATCAACCAATACCCACTGTTGAGAGAATAGTTGACCAATGTGAGTCCAGCCATCGGCCATTGCCAGCCAGGCACAGAAAAGGACCAGGCCAAAGTGCAGACCGACAAAAGTCCATCTTTGCGCCAGCGTGCGGCCGTGTTCGCGGTTGACCCCACCTCCGGCGTTTTGACTGTCCGGGGTCTGATTTACTGTTTCCATGTTTTTTCCTTCAATCATATTAGCTTAGAATTAGGTGTTGGTTGCTACTGGGGCTCAGCAGTCAGTTCAACAGGTTGCACTGGGCGGGTGCGGTAGACCAGGTAGTTGCACACAGAGATCAGTGCCAGCGTGGCGGTGCTCAGAGTTATCCAGTCTGCTTGATTGGTATCGATAGCCCAATACAAAATTAACCCGTACAGCAGCTGAGTGACGGCTTCCATATGCAGGCCCAGCTTGGCACCGTCAAAGACCAGACCGTTAAAATGGCACAGCCAGAAAAACAGCAGAGACATACTCACCAAAGGTAAGGTTGGCAGATCTCCAAAGTAACTCATCAGGTAGGTAAACAACATCACTATGCTGCTAAAGCGCACAAATGCAGTCCATTTGGTGCGTTTGCAAATATACGGGTCTTTGGGTTTAAAATCTTTAGAGCGTACTTTGGCGCTGAGTGAGTAAAAGTCGGCTTTATTGGCCTTTTTAGGTAGCCAGGCTGGTGGTGCAAAAATAGAGCAGAACACTTCAAAGACTGAGCTGGAACATTTGATCTTTTGCCAGATGGTTTTTAAATAATAGGAGTTGATCACCAGAGGACTAAAACTGGGGTATGACTCGCGCACGCCATATACCACAGGATCGTCGTCCAGCTCTCGTTGGTACGTGCCAAACAAGCGGTCCCAGATGATCAAAATACCACCATAGTTTTTGTCTATATAGGCGCGATTGCGGGCATGGTGGACACGGTGTAGCGACGGCGTATTGAAGATTTTATCGGCGCGAGGCGTCTTTTTCAGATACTTGGTATGAATGCAAAATGCCCAGATGATTTGCGTGTAGCTGGCTGCCAGGAATACTTCCAGCGAAATACCCATAAACGCCATCGGGATAAAAGTCATCCACATGGTCAGCTCAGTGAAATAGCTAATCCGAATGGACACGCCAAAATTAAAGTTTTCCGCGGTATGATGCACCAGATGATCGGCCCAAAACAGCCCTATCATGTGGTGAAAGCGATGATTCCAGTAGTATAAAAAGTCATAGACAAAGAATGCCAATACGTAGATCAGGGGGTTGCTCTGATCCAGGTTAAACAGGCGATACTCATTATAAACCAGGGTATAAAGTGCCACCACGGCGAGCAAAAAAATAAATGATAAACCCAGGTTGCCAAGCGCAATGGTGGCATTTGTGAGTGTATCGTTAAGGCGATAGTTTTTTTGCTTACGCAAAAAGTTGATGGTTGCCAGAATAAATAGCGGCCCCAGATAGAAGGGCAGGGTATACATTACTTCTTCGGTAAAGTTGAGATCCATGTTAATCCCTTAGTGTGTCGTCTGAATAAGTGTACGGTTTACCATGCAAAGGCAGATAAGTGCGCATATCTCACCCACATCGCCACAATGGATGTGTTGTAAGCATCTTGTTGTGGAAGTGAGGTAAAATATTTATATCCATGTTAACATTAAATTATCTTTTATTTCACGTTTTTTGTGTTACGCCACATTACAGTGAACAGTATTCTGTTGCAGAGTCTTTACTTCCATCCTATTTCAAAGCTGAGCGTTTGGTTAACATTGTGTTCTTCAAATGTGAATAAAAAATGGATCTAGAATAAATCTTTTGTTTTCATTTCTAAGAGGGAATAAAACTTGAGTATTTGCTCAACCTACTTTTAACCGTGCCGATAGAGTCTTTGAGATATAAAAAAGGAAATGAAAACAATGAAAAAGCATATGTTACCGTTACTGAGTTTGATGGCACCAGCCGTAATTGTGCAGGCCGCTGATATACCTACAAAAGTGATCAGTCAGGACTTTGATAACGCTTATTGGATCTTATGATAAATACCATAAAACAGGGTTTGCCAGGACTTGCCGTTATTATTGGAAGACTGCCAGTGCTGGTGAACCGTGTCGTTCTTTTTAGGTTGCCAGGTAATGCGATGTAAAACGGGCTTACCCTCACTGTCCTGCCCGGGACCTTGCAATACCATGCCGTTATTGTCCCTGTTGCCATTGAGCTGCAGCAGTAACCCCGCGTTGTCAGTCCAGCTCTGGTGCCACTGCTGTTGTTGCTTGTCGAAGATATTCAGACTTTTACCCTGATAGCCGGAAACAGCCTGATATTCTTCTAAAATCACACACCCATTGAGTATCTTAGTGATTTTGCTGTTGCCTGCAAATTGCCCCTTGGACATGACCCGCCATTCCCCTATCCAAAAATCAAAGGCATGATATTGAGGGCTGTCACATAACGAACGCGCATGGACAGAGCCGGCGCAGCAGCTGAGTAAAAGCGAACATAGGATCTTTTTGAACATGTGGCGATACATTCCGTATTGTGGACTATCTGAGTGACAGTCAAATCCGCAATTCTTAATAAAAATAGTCAGTTTTACGCGAATTAGGCAAGGTGGGGAAAGCGAGTTTCCCCAAATTCATCGTTATTCTTGATTTAGTGCCAGCCAGTTGAGCTTCCAGTTAGTGTCGTGAGAGTGGAGTTTTAGTGTATGTTTACCCGCAGCCAGATAAATACGTTCTCCTTGTTGTGTTTGCCAGTCATTGTATCCGCCTGTGCCACGGACCGCGTGCGTCGAGATTGGTTTATCATCAACTTTGACGGTAAACCCTTTGCTGTCGCGGGGTCCGGCGATACGGTAGCTAAGACGATAGTAGCCACTTTTGCTAACGTTGATCTGATAATCAAGCTGAGCATCCTCAGCAATGCCATCGCCACCGGTCAGATTTAAGCGTCCGTCTGTGTCTGACGTGCGGGCGGTATTAGCACCAGTCACGGCGTAAGCATACTCTGCCTCTATGCGACCTGGCACCGACAGCGCTTTGCCGCGGGTTTTGACCAGGTTGCTGTAATTACTTTGCAGGTTGCGACGCACTGCAACTACCGTATATTCGTATACATTGGGAGAGGCATTGGCATCGGTAAATTGGGTATCAATGACATTGTCGGCAATCAGTTCAAACATCGAGCCTGCGCTGTGATTGCGATAGATTCGATAACCCGACACATCCTGTTCCGTACTGCGGTCCCAGCTTAATGTGGCGTACCCATTGCTCTGCGACAGGGTTAAGTTTGTCACCGACTGAGGGTAGGCAAACTGTTGATCCCGGCGTCGCTGCTCCTGCTTCTGTACCATGACGAGTTGCTGTTGGAATCGACGGGAGGCTTTGCTTTGCTCCGGCGCAGGACCGTCCAGTGCGACACGAAACCCTTCGGCCGCACCAGCAAAGTCTTCGGGCATGCTTCCACGACGGGTAACCGGCCAGATATTCCAGTGCCAGCTGCTGCCTCTTACCGAGCGGCGTTCGCATTGACCTGATTGAAAGGCGCGGCCATTTTCGCTGGCTTGCTGATAATTGTCCTGGTAGCAATCACCCAGTATTTCAGCGACATTGCTGAGCATATCGTGCAAGCCGTAGGGATTTGATTGGTACATGCCGACGACACTGGCATAGGTCGCGTGATCAACGCAATCGGCAAACCCGTCAACAAAGTTCACATAAGTACTGTTGGTGGTGCGTTGTAGCGCGTTTTCACCACTGAGATCTGCTGTATTCTCATACTGACACACCGAAGGATGCTTGGGGTCATCGCCAAAGTAAAAGCCGCTTGTTGTCCCCCCACGTGCTGCATACTCCCATTCGGCTTCACTGGGTAGTCGATAGGGCTTCCCGGTCGTTTTTGCCAGCCAGTCTACATAAGCTTTGGCGCCAGTCCAGCTTACGCAGATAGCAGGCTGGAAATCGTTGACTGTCAGGCTGTTGTTATCCCAGCTGCCCGGTGTGTTGCCAATAAACCAGCTATCAAGCTGGTGATAGCATTCCTGGGGCGCCACAAAACCTGTGGCTTCGACGAAGCGTCGGTACTCTCTGACCGTCACTTCATATTTGCCCAGACTGAACTCGGGCAGTGTGACCGTGTGAACGGGCAGGCTGTTCTCATTGTCAGAGCTGCCCATTGCGAAACTGCCTGCCGGAAGTGTGACCATAATGGGCTCAATGGGGGAGGGAGAATTCCCGGCTAGTGTCGGTGCACAGATTGTCAGCAATATCAGTGTTGAACAGGGGAGTGTGATTTTCATGATTATTTTTCCTGTAAAAAAGACGCTTTCACCATGCCTAACCAGCGAGGGTGAAATCCTAGCGATTTTTTACAAAGTGAGAAAAATAGAAATATTTTAGATTGGGTTAAATAGAAATGGCTAACTAACGTATTGATATATTTGTTTATTTAATTTTTTGAGGCGCTGCGAAATTTAAGTCAGCGTGAAAATGCAGGGAAGGTAAATGAAACACGTTGAAAGAAACTCTGGCCGCAGGGTACGGCCAGATAAACAGGCTTACTGTTCAGCAGCCTGTTTTGCCAGGTACTCGTCATAAGTCCCCTGGAAGTCAATGATCTGACCGTCTTTGATTTCCCATATACGGGTGGCCAAAGACGATACGAACTGGCGGTCGTGTGACACGAAGAACAAGGTGCCTTCGTACTGTTCCAGTGCCATATTCAATGATTCAATGGATTCCATGTCCATGTGGTTGGTCGGTTCATCCATCAACAGAATGTTAGGTTTGTGCATCATCAGCTTACCAAACAGCATGCGACCTTGCTCACCCCCGGAAATCACCTTAACTGACTTTTTAATGTCGTTTTGTGAGAACAGCATACGACCCAGGAAACCCCGTACGACCTGCTCGTCGTCACCTTCCTGTTGCCATTGTTCCATCCACTGGAACAGGTCCAGGTCTTTTTCGAACTCGTCCGCGTGATCCTGGGCATAGTAGCCAATGTTGGCATTTTCTGACCACTTAAACGCGCCCGACTTAGGCGCCATACGCCCGGCCAGGGTGTTAAGCAAGGTTGTTTTACCTACGCCGTTTTCACCAATGATGGCGACTTTTTCACCCACTTCAACTAAGCCATTGAGGCCACTAAACAGCACCTCTTCATAACCTTGCGACAGGGTTTCCAGCTCCAGCGCATTGCGGAACAATTGTTTGGACTGTTCGAAGCGAATAAACGGGTTTTGACGGCTTGAAGCTTTAACTTCTTCCAGCTGGATCTTATCAATCTGTTTGGCACGCGACGTGGCTTGCTTCGCTTTAGAGGCATTCGCCGAGAAGCGAGAAACAAACTGCTGAAGTTCAGTGATCTGGGCTTTCTTCTTAGCGTTGTCAGCAAGCAGGCGCTCCCGTGCCTGAGTGGCAGCCAGCATGTATTCGTCATAGTTGCCCGGATAAATACGCAGCTCACCATAGTCGATATCGGCCATGTGAGTACATACCGAGTTCAAAAAGTGACGGTCGTGCGAGATGATGATCATGGTGCAGTCACGCTGATTCAGTACGTCTTCCAGCCACTTGATGGTATAGATGTCCAAGTTGTTGGTCGGTTCGTCGAGCAGCATGATATCTGGTTCGGCAAACAGTACCTGAGCCAGCAATACCCGCAGTTTCCAGCCTGGTGCCACCTCTGACATAGGTCCGTAGTGCTGCTCTGTTGGGATGCCCACGCCCAGCAACAGCTCACCGGCTTTGGCTTCGGCGGCATACCCATCCATTTCTGCGAATTGAGTTTCAAGGTCGGCGACTTTCATGCCGTCTTCTTCACTCATTTCCGGCAAAGCATAAATGCGGTCGCGTTCCTGTTTCACTTCCCATAGCTCTTTGTGACCCATGATCACCGTATCGACCACCGAGAATTCCTCGTAGGCAAACTGATCCTGGTTTAGCTTGGCAATGCGCTCATTCGGATCATAAGAGACGTTGCCTGCGCTGGCCTCCAGTTCTTTGCTGAGGATCTTCATAAAGGTCGATTTACCACAGCCATTGGCACCGATCAGACCGTAGCGATTACCGTCGCCAAATTTGACCGAGATATTTTCAAACAGCGGCTTGGCGCCAAACTGCATGGTGATGTTGTTACAAGACAGCATAAGGGGTGCTCATTAAATTCAATTGCCGCGATTTTAGCACTAAATCGCGGCTGGGGGGGAAGGTTATTGCAGTATAACCTGATATGGCTTTATATAGGCTGGCAGCGAGTAATCAGGGTTTTTTGCGAAGTGCAAACGCGATTGCGCACAAACCCAGGCCAGCAATAAACAGGAACAATCTCCAGAGATTGTTTTCCAAAACAAACTGTGAATAGCTTTTGAGTGTAACCCCATCTTCTTTGATTACTTCATACACGGTATATGCCGAAATATCAGCGCGATACTTGACCAGTAATTGCACATTGTCGCCCGGCTTAAGAGGCGCATTGGTTTTTTTGTGCAACACCATTTGAGTACTGCCGGTGTTTATCTTGATGAAATAGCACTTGGCTTTACCACAGGCGGTACTAGACAGATAGGGTTCACCCAACTGACCTGACACCTCTCTTAAGGAGGTTTTATCGGGCAGATCCAACAAGAACAGGCTCAGTATAATCATCAGCAAACCAATTCCCAGTATATTGGCTAAGCCCTGTTGCCTATCATCTTCATTAGTGTATTCCGAGATGGGCGAGGTATAAGGTTCTTTGTGCATTCTTATTCTCTAAATTCGTTTGCCAGCTGGCACAGTGTATCAGCCACACTTTCCTCTGTCAGGCGGATAAAATCACACTTTGGCGCTATCTGTTCGCCGATAACATAGGCTTGCCGGGCAGCTTCGAGCATTGCAATGTCATTGACGTCGTTACCAAAACAAACGGTTTGCTGCATATTCAGGCCAAGCTCCAGCAGTGCCATGAGCTTGTTGCTGCGTGCGGGTACCAGATCAAAGCAATGATGGCCATTGTGATGATAAATCTCATAGCTGCTTAGTGTTTGCTCACACACTTGCTTGACCTCATTATGACGATCCTCTTCTAACACCAGCAATTTCACAATGGGCTCTTGCCTTAGGGTCTCATTGTTACCTGGAGGGATGCCAAGTTCGGCCACATGTTGATGAAAATGGTGAGGCTTATCAGAGATGGCATACTGCCAGTGGCCGTCAAACAAGTACGCTATCTCGTGGTTATCCAGCCAGCAGAGTAGGGTTTGCACCTGAACGGGGTCGAAGCTATGGGCTTTGATCACGGCTTTGTTCTGACTGAACATGGCGCCATTACAGCCAATGATGGGGTGGTGCCAGAAGCATTCAGGCAAGACCGGCAAAGTATCTCTGAGTGGCCGGGCTGTGGCGAAATACAGGTTGCCACCACTGCGCTCTAGCGCTAGCAGGGCATGTTTAATGTCGTCTTGCATGCGCTGGGCATGGAATACGGTGGTGCCATCCAAATCAAAAACAAAATTCATAGTTACTTCCGGGTACAAAATCGAGTGTTTACTTTGCCAAACTGACAACTTAGTATTTTAGTTATTGGCTCAAAATATTTGAATATTGGCTTAAGTTTGATATTGAATACTGGTAAACCTGCCCCAGTGCGATTTGCACTGAATCAGTCCGTACGGGTGAAACATATTGCTGAGCAGGGAGTCCTGTTTGAGTGGCATCAGCATGACTGCTTCGAGCTGATCCTTACTCTGGGTGCCCGAGGTCGTGGATTTATTGGCGAGGCGATCCATGAGTTTGCTGACATAGATCTGGCCCTGATCGCACCGGGCGTATCTCATACCTGGGATTGCCAGGTACCCTATGAGACAGCAGAACTGGTAGTCGTGGTGTTGTGGCCAAAGGCTTTACTGGGAGGCCGGATCCCTGAGTTGGCAGCAATGCAGCACTGGCTGGATGGCATTGACAGTGGCTTGGTGTTTAATCGAGAGACTGCAGAGCGTGTCCGTGAATCTTGTCTGGCGCTTCACGCTGCAAGTCCGCTGCGTAGGATAACTTTATTGTGTGAGATCCTGGATGAACTGCAGGCCAGCCCGGCAATCGGGTTCCAATCTGGCTATTCGCGTAACAGTGAGCGTCTGGCCAGTGTGCAGGCATTTATCGCCAACCGAGTCGCTGAGCAACCAAGCCTGGCTGAATGTGCAAGCCATGTTAATGTCAGCACAGCAACCTTAAAACGCTGGTTTCAAAATGAGCTTGGCTGCTCGTTTTCACAGTATTGTGCGTTACAGCGACGTCAGCGAGCTCAGCATTTGCTGGCGACGGAGCGTCGTCCCATTAGCGTGGTGGCACAGCAGTGTGGGTTTAGCAGTGCGGCGTATTTCAATCAGTTTTTTAAAACTCAGACGGGCATGACGCCCACCGCATATCGCCGTCAGTTTAGTTGGCGAAAGCGCTAGTGGACTGGGTCAGCAATGTCATTCGGAATAAGCCTCAAGTCATCCAGCACCACTAGTTGCTCACTCTGTTCGTTCAATGTAAAAGATAACTGGCAAGGATCGCAGGTAAGTGCTTTGTCCTCGATATAGTCTGGAGAGATTTCCAGATGGTACGCCCCTTGTTTGAGCTTATCAAAAAAGAAAAACCCATCTGGCTCTGTGTAAAGCACGGTTTTTTCGCCACTTGTCAGGCGGGTCAGTGCAATCGGGATCCGGCCACTGATATCAGCTTCTTCGCCATTTTTATTCATCAGTATGATCAGACCCTCGGCCTCAAACTGCAGGTGAAAGGGGATGTCGAGTGTCTGATTTGCCCCGGGGTGCAGGTTGGCTTCAATCAAGCCAAACTCAGGTTGCAGGTAAAGTGCACCCATTTCGTTGTGTTCTATCTCTAAGGTCGCCGGGCGGTTGCCTGGCAGATATAACAAGGTTTTTTCATCTCCCTGTTCCAGCATGTCGGCCTCATTGCCATTATGCATAATGGTGACATGAGGCAGATAGGGCTCGGAGGCGTCAAAGCGTTGGTTGCTGTTTCTGTCATAAAATGCACGAATTTTCAGTGCGCTGTTGTTTCGGGCACTCTGGCTGGTCATAGTGTTCAATGGGCTGGGACCATAGAATGAAAATGAGCACGACAGACCAAATTGCCAGCCACTGGCTTCGTGATAGGCGGCATTGGCGCTGATAGCCAGACTATCAAAGGTTTTTGACAGGGTCAGCGATGAGACATTACGGCGCTCAGACAGTGACCGTCTCAGCTGCAAGGTACCATAGTACCCGGCAAACTGATGGGCATAACTTAAAGCGAGCGTGTTCAGCTCAAACAGCCCCTGGGTTTTATTCCAGTTGAGTCTGGCTCTTCCCCAGTTACCGCTCAAACTGCCTATCAGTGAATAGCTTTGTTCTCTGGAGTCGCCGCCTTCAATGTGGCCGAAGCTGCCTGCGAGGCTCCCGGACCCTGAACGATAGCTGAGATAAGTATCCAAAGATTTGAACTGTACTTTGTTTATCCGGCTGAGGCCAAACGAGGAGCTGGCCTGCCAGTCGGAGAGATTGAGTTCATAGCTTAATGTATTGATCTTTTCTGAGCCAAAGAGGCCAACTCCTTTTTGTGCGGACAGGCTGACGTTGTGTACTTCACTAAGCGGCTTGAGCCACTTAAAGTCATAATACCAGTGTTCGTCTTTACCTGCTTTGACATGCCATTTTGCCTTACCCGGCTGCCCAATACGCTCCCAGCCGAGATAATACAATGACTTTTTTTTTCGCAGGTTGTGCAGCCACTCTTTGCCAAAATTGATCTCATCCTGATCGGTCAGGACATAGTTAAACTGCGGGTTGATGTACTTCTCTTCGGGATTAAAACGTGTTTTTCTCAGTACAGAGGCCTTTGTTGTATAGGCGGTCAGGGTTGGATACCACTGTCCGGCGTTATAACCTGACTTAGCTTGCGTCATGACCTCTCGACGTTCACGCCGTCCGTCGGGATGCTGGATCATCAGATGATAGCTATGCTCTGAGTTATAAATCTGCAGTGGGCGAAAGCGATACTGGCCACTGTCATTAACACGTACTAAATCAAATAATGCGTCGTTACGGTATAGTTCGACATCACTGCCGGGCTCTGCGTGACCTTCAATAATCAGCGGCTTGCCAGTTGCACTGTGCTGTGTCCCGTATTGAATACCCAGGCCGCCGCCGCTGCTATCAAGTAACACACCTGAAATTCCCTGCAAGTCACCAACCTGGTATTCAATCTTATCGGAAAGTTCTCGTGTGAGCAGTAATTTGCCGTTGAGCTGATCCTGATTAGATTCGGTCAGGACAATGTTCGCCTGGTGATGTGCTAAGTCCTGATTTATTGTCACATAGGCGGTTGAGTTTGTATTGTGCTTACTTTGTGAAGCAGACAGCTGTACATCGACATAGGGTGCTGTGTACCACTGGTACTGGTCTTTTAACACCACCTGGTTGGCACGTTTTTTATTCATGGCCGTCAGGATGAGTTTGCGCTCTTCGCGCTTTTTTTCCAGGGACTTAGGGTGTCGTTGTTGTGTGTCAACAATGAGCACCTGAGTTCGGGCATTGAAGGTAGACGCTATGTTGAGCTGGCTTAGCTGATCTGTCCTGATATGGGGCTCACCATCCAGAGTGACTATGCTCTCCTCATCGACGGAGAAGTTCACGGTTTCCCCCCACAACTGACCTGACACTTTTTTACTTGAAAAATCGATGGTTAACTCACTGGTCAGCAAGGTGTTCAGATTGGCCTGTGATATAAAGTAATGGTCGTAATCTGGGGTAATGAGCTCAGTGCCCTCAGGAAAGAGCTGCTTATCAATATACAAATCAGCAAAGATAAAATCGGCGACATCGCCTACTTCCCGAGAGTAGACCAAGGAGGAAAAGCACAATAAGAAAAAGAGATAAAGATACTGCATGCAAAAGGCCCGGCTGGGCCGGACCTTTAGAAAATGATGGGGATCTTACTGGTAAGCCGCAACAAAATCATAAGTAAATGTTTTGGTACCAGGTGCGTTGATGGCAATATCTTTGTCTTCAAGCATTACCACTGCTGACATTGAGACTGACGCCTCACCACCTGCACTCAGCTGAACTGCTGAAGAGAAAGGTGTCAGAGCAAATCTCAGCCCGTCCTGAATTTGGTCAGGCGCAGAATATGAGTAGCTCACAATTGCACGAGGGGTACCTCGTACGGTGAAGATACCTTGCTGACCACCTACATTAGGATCGTTACATAACGCTGAAGCAGTAGGATTAGCAAAGGGCGTGTCTACCGCATAACAGCCGTCACCATTTTTAGATGCTTCGTTTACCAGTAGCTCCGGGAAACTCATTGGCGTTGTTTGCTCGATTTGGATTGGTGCACGTTCCACGACCAGATTAACATCAACCTGATAAGTTGCTGCCACAGAACCAAAACTCATAGCTAATAGTGCGATTGCGCTGGAGGTTTTTTTTAGCATTGTTTATTTCCTTAATTATTATTGGTATACCGCAGTAACTGTGTAGCTGAAAGCGTACTCCCCGCTGCCTGTTTCATAGGCGTTACTGAGCGTTACAATACCTCCTGCACTAAACGTGCCAACTCCTGATTTTTTTATTCTTACGCGCTTATTAAAGCCTCCTGATTTGTTTTGTACTGTAAAGGTTAAACCCTGCTTTGTTTCGTTTCCATATACTTCTATGTCCACGTAACTCCTGGGCTGGCCAGTGATTTCGAATTCAGCTTTATAGCCTCTTAAACCCGGGCAGAGTGACTTTTTAACTGTTTTATTGTTTTTTCGCCCATTTGCCTTACAGGTGGCGCCTTCCCAGGTTACCGGGGTCTGTTTAAGTGGTGGGAAGGTTAGAGGTGTCAATAAATTGATGCTGATCCCAGTGGAAAGGGTTTGATTTTGCTGTTGTTGCTTCAGATATGTCAAAGTATCGACTTCCTGAGCGGTCGTCGATAACAGAGCAAAACTGGTCAGCAAACTGGCTATCATTATTTCAGCATTTGCTCAGAAATAGTGACGGTTTGCTCCTTCAGGAGTTCTTTAGATTCAACATCTTCCAGACGTAATGTCAGTTTTTTGTCGATCAGGGACTGATATTCAAGCGGAAGAGACATATCACGCTGGCTTAGCTCGGGATACAAGCTGAACTGGTTGATACGAAAAAGCTCTTCTTCGCCTTCCATCACAACCAAATTTGCGCTGGTATGGCCCGGACCCTGTTTATGCAAGCTGACGAGCATATTTTTGGTGTCTTTGCTGAAGGCCACAGCACCGAAAGTCAGTTCTGTACTGGATGACGTATTCTTGATAAAAACAGGAATAATCACTTTGTAATTGGCTCGTACTGTAACGGCACCACTTTGTGGTTGTGATGAACTGGCGCTGAGCGCTTCAACCATCAGGTGGGCACGAAACTCACCGTCAGGGATTTTGCCTTTTTTCATCAGGCGGATTTTTTGAAATTGTTTGGGTAATACGTCTTTGGCAACCCTGGGACCTACACGAAGATAAGGCTTGGCAGAGAACTGATATTGGTCAGCAATTTTCAGGGAGCCCGTTGCATCCATTTCCATATCTATCAGTGATACCCGGTAACTTTGCAGACTGTCTGAGGTATTGTATATGCGTAACTCACCGCGACGAGTTTCCTGATCGAGAACCACCCGGTGCCTGTCCAGTTTAAAGGTTGAAGCCCATGCCTGTGAAGTCAGGGCCGAGAGTAGCAGTACCAATGTAAAAAATGCTTTGTTCATATAAAATGCTCTTTGAATTATTAGTTTGATGAGCGCAGATTAAAGTGACGGTATCATATCCTAATCAGATTTGGCTGCAACTATTAGACTGTGAGGGAAGAGTAAGCCTGGGAGCCGGCGTTATCTGCCGGCAGGCTAGCAGATTAGTTTTCAGGCATTACTTGAGACTCAACCTGACTGGAGCCGGGCTGAGCTGTGGCATGCTTCATTCCACCTAAGAAGGTTAGGTTTCCAAGGAAATCGGGTAGTATTCGTTCACTATTGTAATCGCGAATGTCGTCAATTTGCTTGTCATGAAATGCCTGTAACAAGGGGGGGATTGCAAGGCTTGCCCAGCTTTCCAACGCATCGGAACGCACGAACTGCTCGTTAAAATGCTCTGCGTCATCAAGTAATTGCCCCCATAGCTGTTGTTGTATTTGCGGTGGCGTGCCTGCTGTATGTTCCAGTGCATCATTAATCCATCCCAGCCCATATTCGTCGTATGCGGTGAGAATATCGGAGTAAAGACGCCCACGGTCGGATTCGCTGGGGGGCAGGTCCTGTTGCACGACCACATCATTCTTTTCCGTCTGGTAGTATTGGCGGTGTGCAGACAGGTCAACTTGTTGACTCAAATAAGCGAAAACATTGTGCTCACTTTCTTTGTCTGCTTCGTCCAGCATGGCCAGCATACTGTGTTTCTCAAAAGGTTTTATAACGTTTGCCATATCCAGTATGCCACGACTCTGAGAGAAGGTACTTTCCTGCAAGTGCGTGTTAAGGGTGCTCAGGTCGTCCCCTTTAAATTTCCCGCTAATAAGTAAGTCTGTGTAGCTGTGTAACAATTGCAGATCTTCCGGGGGCTGAGCCAGCTGATGCTTCCAGTACTTATCCCGGTCAGATGAGGTCATCAGAATGCGTTCACGGCCTTTTTCATCCACACCCACTGGCGAGGTGGGTGCCTGATAGGTGTCACCTTGTTCAGTCAGGCTGGCGAATGTCTGCATGGTATCGTGAAGAATATCATCGGGCAGGCTTGAGAGGGCTTCAACAAGCTCGTCAGGTACGTGGTTTCGCTTCTCTTGCGCAAATATGGAGGTATTACCTGCGCTTATCAAAATATCTGCAAGCTGGGAGAGCGCATCATCGTCCAGGCGCTCAGCCAGGGATAAAAGCGATTTACTGGGCTTGATATGTTCGAGCTTATTTCTTTGCTCGGGTGGCAGGCGATCAAGCTGGGCTAAAAAGGCATTGATATCATCTTTATCAGTCAGGTCGCCATAGGCATATTGAGTACTCAGCTGGCCATGCTCATTCTTAGTCATTTCCTGACTGGTAATATGAAATCGTTTGAAACCGATATAGTCCGGCAGTTGCGCATTTGGCCTTGGGTAAGTAAATGCAGAGGCGAAGTCGTTACCCTGCGCTGGTTGCAGTATCGTGAATTGCGCGTCGTTAAGTGGGGTATCATCGGGGGCACCGGCTGAGAGCACCTGGTTCTGAATATGCTCAGAAATTTCTTGCGAGTTTTCTGCGATGCGACTTTGACTGGCCATCGCAGCCTTGCCTGCATTGCTGTGAAAGTGAAGCTTCATAAATAACCTTATCCTTGTTACTTAAAGTTAAACGGTTATCGGCCGTTTGCATAAGGACTTCAAGATGGAAATGAAAACCCCGGTGGATAGCGATGAAAACCATCAAAGTCCCCCTTACTTAAAGGTAGCCCTGCCGTGCGGAGGATCGCATAGGCCATCGAGCAGTGGAAAAGAAAGTTAGGCCAGGCGTAAAACTGAAAATACTTGTCAGGTTCCAGCGTGTGGTTGGCAAACCCGGCTACAAAGGTGATACTGGCTGGCATTGACTCCCAGGGATCGTTGTGCAAATTAGTCAGGTATTCTATGGTGTCGTCCAACTCTTCTAATAGATTACTCACACTGGCCGTCGGGCGCTTAAAGTTGATCACTTCTTTATGGAAAAGAGGGCAGCAGCATCGTAGTGACAATGCGGCTGCTGTGGACACCTGCTGATGCAGTGGGAACATATCTGGGCACAGCCGCTGAGCCAGTAAGTTTTCCGTCATGTCCTCACGTTGCATTATGGCCCGCAGCTGATTCAGGTAATGTAAAAATGGCTCAATAGTATTGCTCATGTTTCCCTCGCTTATACAAATTAAAATACAGGTTAAAGAAATATTCTAGCCAGCCGATAAACTCTCTTTTTTGTTAACAAACCAAAATGCTAAAATTTTTGCTTAATTATTACTTTCAAACACCTAGAACAAATGTAGTCGATAAATTCAATTGACTTATTAGTTTAATGGAACGTTAAAAAACGTGACTTTAAATGGATTTTTGTGTACCTTCTTGAGTTCGTTGGTCAGCCGTATACGGACTTAATTTTAGACATTAGCCCGTAAAGCTGCCAGCGCGGTACACGGGGGCAGGTATTCCCTGTGCGTGTCTGTCGAAGTGAGATGCATTCTTGCTTCTCATCAATAAGAATAAAGACAAACCATAAGGAAATTTTATGCTTAAAATGTCAAAGCTGGCGAAAGCTTATTACACGGATACGGTAAAAACTCAGGCGCTGCAACCATTTGACCTGGAAGTACAGCAAGGCGAGTTTGTTGCTGTGATAGGCCCATCCGGTTCAGGTAAAACAACTTTTCTAAATATTGCGGGGTTGCTGGAAGACTATTGTGAAGGCCAGTACACGCTAGACGGTAAAGACGTAACGGGTCTGTCAGATAAGCAAAAATCACGTTTACGAAATGAAAAGATAGGCTTTATTTTTCAAGGCTTTAATCTAATTCCAGAACTTAACTTGTACGACAACGTGGAGATGCCATTGCGCTATCGCAGCTTCAGCGCCACTGAGCGAAAGCAGCGAGTGATGGACGCGCTGCAACAGGTCGGCCTGGCGAGTCGCAAAGATCATTACCCACAGCAGCTATCCGGTGGACAGCAGCAGCGTGTCGCTATTGCACGGGCGCTTGCGGGCAGCCCTGCATTTTTGTTAGCGGATGAACCAACGGGTAACCTGGACTCTAAAATGGCAGATGGCATCATGTCATTGCTCAAAGACATTAATGCCCAAGGCACTAGTATTTTGATGGTGACACACGACACTGAACAAGCCAGTCAGGCACAGCGGATCATTGAGATCAAAGATGGTGTATTGAGTGAGCGTCGTGCCCCAGAGCAAGCAATTGCTTAGGAATACATATGCTAACTTATTACTTTAAGCTGGCCTGGCTCAGCTTACGTAAGACACCCTTATTGAGTGTACTTATGGTGAGCACAATCGCGTTGGGTATTGCAGCCGCGATGGTGACCTACACCGTCAGCTACATGAAAACCAAAGATCCTTTACCTGCTAAAAGTGACCGTGTTTTCACCGTTCAGTTAAGTGTCTGGGGTCCTGATCAGCCCTACCGCACGGCCGATGGTCAGGAAGAAATTCCGGAAATGGTGTCCTATCGGGATGCGAAAAACCTCAAAATGGCTGGTAAGGCGCATCGTGAGTCGGCGCTTGGTCTGTTTAAAATGATGAGTCGTGCTGAAGAACAAGCTCAACGCGATGCGCAGATGCGGATGATACGTACTACCCACAACGACTTCTTTGCGATGTTCGATGTGCCCTTTTTATACGGTGGCGCCTGGTCTGAGCAGGATGATAGTGCAGGGAATCAGGTTGTTGTTATCACTAAAACACTGAATGAAGAGTTGTTTGATGGTGCTAACTCGGTAGGGCGCCACATCATCTTAGGTGATGCTCTGATGCAAATCGTCGGGGTAATGGACGACTGGTTCCCGATCCCGAAATTCTACTACTTGTCTTCTCATGCTTATCGTGATCCTGAATCAATTTTTACTCCTCTTGAATATCAGATAAACCAGGAGATTTTTTCACGCAATGATGTGACCTGGGCGTGCTGGCAAGATATTGAAGATGTTGCGTTTAGCGACTTTATGGCGTCAGATTGCGTTTGGCTCTTTTATTGGGTAGAGCTGGAGTCGGGTTCAGACAGAGCTCAGTATATGGACTTTATTAACGCCTATGTTGAACAACAGAAACAGGCGGGTCGTTTTGCCAGAGAAAATCTCAGTCGATTATTTACCATAGATGAGTATCTGCGCTGGGCGAAAGTCCTCAGTAACGAAAATGATATGGCGGTGTGGCTGGCATTTGCATTTTTACTGGCCTGTCTGCTCAATTGCATGAGTCTGATGATGACTAAGTTTTATGGCAAAGGGAGTGAAATAGGGCTCAGGCGTGCAGTTGGTGCCAGTCGCCACGATATCTGCTGGCAATTTTTGTGTGAAGCTTTTCTGATTGGGTTGTTTGGTGGCCTGCTGGGTCTGCTGTTTGCGCAGCTGGGACTACAACTGGTACAGCAAATATTTACTTACCTTAATGCCAACATTATGCAAATGGATTTAAGGATTATGCTCATGACACTCGGGTTATCTATTGTGACCAGTATTCTGTTTGGGCTGTGGCCAATTTATCGAGCTGCTCAGATCCAGCCCTCTAGCCAACTTAAGAGTCTGTAGGAGCGGATCATGAAAGATTTTACCGTGATTCTTAAAACGATTTGGCGCAGCAAAACATCTCCTTTGTTACTGATATTGCAAATAGCAGTGACCTTTACGATTTTTGTCAACGCTGTCTATATGGTCTCACAAAAGCACGATAAAGTGACCGCCCCCAGTGGCCTCAATGAGTCTCAGGTGTTTTCATTGTTTATTAATCTGCAGGAAAAGGGCGATGCCAAAGTGGCTGAGTTTGAGCAGGTTATAAGAGATATCAAGGGACTGAGCTCGGTAGACAATGCCATTCCTGTGACATCGGTGCCTATGAGTGGGTTTGGGCGATCTGTCGATATTGGTTATGGGCCTGCAGATGAGGATAAGCTCACCGCAAGCGGTTATTATGGCAGTAACTTCGACAGTCGCGACACGCTAGATCTGGATCTTATTGCGGGACAATGGTTTGAACAAAGCGATGTCTCGCACTCCTATTTTGGCGCACAATCTGGCGGAAAAGTGGTGGTTTCCAGAGCGCTCGCGCAGACATTACACCCTGATAACTGGCGAGATGTCCTGGGCAAAACTTTGTATGTTCAGAATGAGCCGCAACAGGTAATTGGCGTGGTGGATAATCTCAAAGCTGTTTGGAGTTTTTGGCGACTGTTCGATCACGTTGTGCTATCTCCAACGTTCGAAGTTCATGACAAGGTTGGCATTATGGTGAAAGCACAACCTGGCGTGCTGGAGCAGGCAATGTCTGATGTGAAGGCCATGCTGCTGGCGACGCCAGGCAGACAAATTGACAAGCTCAAACCTTTTAGCCAGACGCGGGAAGAAAGCTATCGCACTGATGTTGCGGAGCTGGAAACTCTGAAGCTGGTATTGGTTGGACTGCTGGTACTGACTATGCTGGCGATATTTGGTCAGGCACGCTTCGCGATTCTGAAGCGACGCAAACAAATTGGTACTCGTCGTGCGTTGGGCGCTAACCAGGTGCAGGTATTACGTTATTACCTGATGGAAAATCTGATTGTTACGCTTGTTGGGGTGGTCATTGGCGTGATCTGTGCGGTATTAGTTAACACTCAGTTGGTGAGCTATTTTGGCTTAGCCCCTGTTCCGGCATACTATCTGCTGGTTGGTGCAGTGATTATGCTATCCGCAGGTCAGCTTGCCGTGATCCAGCCAGCGTGGCAGGCAGCACGTGTTTCGCCCGCATTGGCAACACGTAGTGTTTAAATCAGCGGCCACATGATGTGGCTTCTGAACAAAGGAAATACTAAATAATAATAAAGGAATAAGTATGTTACTTCATTATACGAAATGGGAATTGTTTGTACCTTTTATGGTTCCTTACCGGCATGTCAGCAGGAGGTTGACATGCTAATAGGTTACTATTTCAAGATTGCCTGGATAAGCCTTAAAAAAACACCTTTGTTAAGCGCGCTCATGATAGGCACAATCGCAATGGGCATTGCGGCTACCATGATCACCTCTACCGTTAGTATCATGATGGCAAAGGACCCGTTACCCGAGAAAAGTGAGCGCACCTTCTCAGTGCGTTTAAGCAGCTGGAGTCCGGACAAAGCCTACCAGATAGCCAGAGGGGAAGAAGTGATCCCACCTATGCTGACTTATATGGATGCGATGAATCTGCTGGAAGAAGCGAAAGGGCAACGTCAAACCGCTGTGGTGATGTATAAGAATATGGTGCGCAGTGAGTCTCAGACAGAAAAAGAGGCAAAAATGTTGCGTGTCAATTCAGTCAACAATGACTTTTTTGATATGTTCAATGTCCCTTTCTTGTATGGCTCTCCCTGGTCTGATATCGAAGACAAAGAAGGGGCTGCGCTGGTGGTGTTAGATAAGCAAACAAACTATCGGCTATTTTCTGGGGCCAACTCCGTGGGTCAGCACATATTAATTGGTAGGCACCTGGCTCGAGTCGTTGGGGTACTCGACAGCTGGTCGCCGCTTCCTCAGGTCTTTCATGGACGTCAACACGCACATAGCCTGCCCTTTCCCATATTCACCCCATTCCAGTTTCAGATAAACAATAACTTATTGTCAAAGGGCGAAATGAGCTGGCAATGCTGGGCTCCACTGGATGACAGTTCACTGGCGACGTTCCTGGCCTCTGAATGTGTCTGGGTCCGCTACTGGGTGGAGTTGTCGTCAGCGGCACAACGCAGCGATTACATGGATCACATTAACGCCTATGTAGAGCAACAAAAAGGGTCGGGGCGCTTTGCTCGTGAAAACCTGAGCAAGGTTTTTAACATCAAAGAATCGCTTAAAGAAGATAAGATCGTAGAAGAAGACGACTTTATTGCTGTTTGGCTGGCCATTGCATTTTTGGTGGCATGCTTACTCAATTGCATGGGCCTGATGCTCATCAAGTTTTATGGTAAAGGGGCAGAAGTGGGACTGCGCAGAGCGGTCGGCGCCAGCAAGCAACATATTGCCATGCAATTTGGCTGTGAGACGGTGCTTATTGGCACCCTGGGAGGCTTTCTGGGCCTGGCCTTGGCTCAGCTTGGCTTGCGCTTAACTGCCGATATTTTTGCTCATTTACCAGAGGGCTTGATGCAGATGACTCTCCCGCTGGTGATTATGACAGTGGTGCTGGCAGTGGTGAGCAGCACGGTGTTTGGATTGTGGCCTATCTATCGGGCTGCTCAGATCCAGCCTTCGGCTCAATTGAAGAGTTTATAGGAGTCGTCACATGAAAGATTTAAAACCGATTTTGAGTACTCTGTGGCGCTCCAAATCAGCACCATTGTTACTGATTTTACAAATTGCCGTGACCTTTACTATTTTGGTTAATGCCGTGTACCTGATCATTCAAAAAGAAGCTTTGCTGATTGAGCCAAGTGGTCTGGATGAAGAGGTGATTTTTACACTACACACTAACGTACAAAGTAGTGAAGCTGAGGAAATGATTGCACTGGTTAAGCAGGACCTGCGTGATGTGCGTGCCCTTCCAAGTGTTGAAAATGTTACTGTGATGAATTCATTTCCACTTAGCGACTGGGGGAGCTATGCGCCAACGGGGCTGGGACCCACCGAAGAAGATATGAATATCTATACGGGTTATTTCACCGGAGATGAACATGCTATTGCGACTATGGGATTAGAGTTGATAGCCGGAGAAGGACCAAGTGAGGGAGAAGTCCAGGATTCGATAGACTTTAGCGCTGACACGACGCAAACGGTGGTATCTAAGGGGTTTGCTGAGTTGTATTATCCGGATGACTGGCGTGCGATTCTGGGGACTACGGTTTACCTCAATTATGAGCCTTTTATTGTCAAGGGGGTCGTTAAAGAACTGAAGTCCGTCTGGCCTGGCTGGTACTCTCATGCCAATACGGTATTGATCCCGTTACGGCATATCAGTAGCAACTATAAAATGTTGATCCGCTCAAGACCAGGAGAGCTGGAGCAGGCTAAACAACAGGTGGTTAAAGAGCTGATGAAAACACCGGGCCGTCATTTGGATAAAATGATGGATTATCAGCAGATACGGACAGACAAGTTCAAATCGGAAACGGCCGCAATTAAGACGCTGTACTGGGTGATTGCCGGACTGGTGCTTCTGACCTTGTTGGGAATATTCGGCCAGGCCAGGTTTACTGTGGTTAAACGTCGCAAGCAGATTGGCACCCGCAGAGCATTGGGGGCCAGCCGGACAGACATACTGCGTTATTGCATGACAGAAAACGCCATTGTGACATCAGTGGGCATTGTGGTCGGTGTGATCTGTGCATTGCTTGCAAATGTACAGTTAGTCAACCACTTTGATATGGCGCCAGTGCCGGTAGTCTATCTGTTTCAGGTGGCGGGTGTCATTCTGGTTGTGGGGCAGCTGGCCGTGTGTCAACCTGCCTGGATGGCCGCCAGAGTCTCTCCGGCACTGGCGACGCGCAGTGTCTGATTCAGCCTGACATAACTGTGACTACATTTAGAACCGAAAATCGATAAAATTTCCCCAAAAGAGTTCACAGGCACTCTTTTGGGGGTTATTCATGTCAATTTATAGTTATTTTGTAATTTTGTTCTAACATTATATGAAACTAATGTTATCAGGAATGAAATTATGCATCAGACTGGCTTACTACCAGCCGCAGATATCTGCTCTGAATCAATCAATAACAATGGCTGTTACGGTGTTGTTAAATACACTCTGGGTGAGCAGAGTGTTTATGTTAAACAGGTGTTTATTAATCGACTTGGCGGTGGGGTAAAACCTGACCTCAGTGCTGATGACATCGAGTTCTTCCGTTATTTGGATTCTATTTTACGGTATTGCTATGTGCTGGTGTACGTCAGAAATGCCTCTACGGGCGATTATGACAGTGCCATTTTTCTTGACGATTATGAAGCCATTCAGGGGATCAGCAAAGAAGAGGCGCAGCAGCGCCTGGTTGATTTAAATACAGTCGTAAATTATCTAAAAACTGCGATGAAGTGACCAGCAAACATCAGGGGTGTATCACAATATGCTGCTGATCACAGTGTTCTGCCAGGCAAGCCGTGATAACCACATCCCCCAGATAATCTGACAACGACAAAGTCGCATCGGTATGTGGTACATGATTGATATACCAACGCACAGCATCTGAGGGCATACTCTCTGCCCCCGTTACCGCCAACCTTAATTCTGATATTTGTTCCCTGTAATAATGCTGACCACTGCGTGGCTGAGTGATACGGATCTGATTTTCTCTGCGCTGTAAAAGAGGGGCATTATTGGATGCCAGCCAGGTAGCAAGCTCTGCCGGCCAGCGGGACTCAGTGACGAAATCTCCCTCACTGTGCATAGTCGGCGGTGTCATGCCATTGAGTGTATATGCCTGCAACTGTTTGTGACATACATCAGCGGGTGTATTGTCACTTGCAAGGCCCCCTGGCCAGCAGATCTGCTTTGATATGACCTGCGCTGGTTTTGCAAGACTGCGGGTGTCTTGGGGCAGTAGGTCGAACACATCAAACATCAGCGGCGCGGCGCGCGTTGCACCCAGATATCCAACCACCGGGCTGGCATCCGGCCGACCCACCCAAACTGCCACGGTATAGTCCGGGCTGACACCGACCGACCAGAAGTCCCGATAGCCATAACTTGTTCCTGTTTTCCAGGCTATTTTACGTCGGTTGCTGGGGACAACCCGATCCGGTGCAGAAAGTTGGCTCAGCATATCAAAGGTGATCCAGCTTGCTGCGGGCGAGAGCAGCGAAAATTCCGGGCGAGGATAACCTGGGTTGTCCGAAACAAGCGACAAGTCTTGCACTTTGCCCTGGCTTGCCAGCGAACGGTATAAACGCGCCAGCTCCATTAACTCTATGCCTGTGCCACCGAGTCCGACAGCCAGATTGGCATCCTGATGATGCAATTGAACCTGCGCATGACGTAACTGGTGTTCAAAGCGCTTGGCACCCATCCGGTGTAATAGCTGAATAGCAGGGACATTGAGAGAGTGTTGCAGCGCCTTGGTAGCACTGACGGCACCACTAAAACGTCCTGTTAAGTTTTGTGGTTTATAGCCATCGAAATTACTTGGAATATCGCTCATCAGGCTCTGGCTGTGGATCAGGCCAAGGTCCAGGCCCAGTCCATAGATAAAAGGTTTGAGTGTTGAGCCAGGCGAGCGTACTGCACGGATCATATCGACATGGGCAAAACGACTGTCGTCGTTAAAATCAACGGAACCCTGATAGGCCAGCACTTCGGCGCGCTGATTGTGCACGATTAGTACGGCTGCCGAGCTCTTGCCGGTTAATCTGGGTTTGGTATTTGCCAGCAATTGACTCAGGCGTTGTTGTAAATCGTAGTCCAGCGTTGTGCGGATCACATGCTGACCGGGGTGTTGACGCTTCAGTCTGCGGCTTAACAAGGGCGCCAGCGGGGCCTGCATAGTTTGTTCCAAACGCACGGCTTCTAGGCTAAGCAAAGTGAGTTGTTCGGGTGAGAGCAACTGGCTGCCAGCCAGGCGCCTGAGTACCTTGTTTCTCATTGCTTTGGCACGCTCAGGGTACCGATCCGGACGATTGTATGAAGGCTTTTGTGGCAACACGACGAGTAGAGCAGACTGATTAATCGAAAGTGAGCGAGCGGGCTTGTTAAAATAACGCCGCGAGGCAGCTTCGACGCCTTCTATGTTGCCGCCAAAGGGTGCCAGATTGAGATACAAAGTCAGGATTTCGGACTTGCTGTAGTGCCATTCCAGTTGCAGTGCTCTGGCGATTTGCTTCAATTTTCCTACAACGGAGCGCTCGTGTGGGTCCAGCAGTCTGGCAACCTGCATGGTCAGTGTAGAACCGCCGGAGATAATTCGGCCATATGCCAGCCATTGCCACAATGCTCGACAAAGGGCGAACGGATTCACACCTGGGTGATAATAAAACCAACGGTCCTCGTAATCCAGTAAGGCTGTCAGATAAAAAGGGTCGACGTCCGAGACCGTGACCTGATAGCGATGCACACCACGGGCATCACTGAATGACCGTAGCTGCTGCCCATCACGGGATGTCACAACCGTTGCAGGTCCATTCGGGTAGGGCACAGGCAAGGGGTAATACCAATCCAGCCACTGCAGCAGAAGCAGGCATAGCACCCCAGTGCACAGTGCAAACCGAAAAGTACGCAACGGTTGCGCTGCTCTAATGGCCATTACTATTGCGCTCACATGGCATCTTAGCGAACGACCTCCATTTGATAGGGGTATTGCCAGTAAATCACATGTTTATGAGGTCGGTACATGGACTCAAGGTAACTCGGAGGTACCTGATATAGGCCGGGCACTTCGGCGCGCAGTATATAAGCAAACTGGTATTTACGGGTTGTGAGTTTAAGCGCGGCCACAAAGCGGTCGTTGCGATATTCTGTGTGGTCTGTGGTGGCCAGCTTGACGTGCTCCGGTAATAGCTGGGATATCGGCGGGCCTTGCATCAGGGCCGGGTTTTCCAATACAAACCCGGCCGGAATACGTTCAATCAGTAGTGCGTCCGGAACTGGTTCCTTGGTTTGAATATCTAGAACGACCATCAGTCGCTCACCCACTTTGAAGCGGGCCGTGTCCAGCGGTTGTCCGTTCAGGTCAAACAGGCGTCTGACCATACGTTTGGTATCCAGCGTATTAAAGGGACTGATTTCATTGGCAATACTGGAGTCCAGCTGCAGTCGGCCTTTGGCCATTAATTGCAGGTAAAGCGGTTCGTCATTCGGGTTACTGAGTGTCATTGTCTGTGACAGTGTGTGACTCACCACTTCAGGCGCCTGTGTCTGTTCACCATCAATCTCTAGTCGCACCGGGTGATGAGCGTTTGCTTCGCTGATATGCACCGCGGTACGCAGTAAAGCCGCACGCTCTTGTGTGCTGAGCCAGGTTTTCAGGGCCTGATCGGGGAGTTGTTCAAGTAACTGAGTTTGTAATGTGCGAGACTGAGACCGCAGCGCAGTATGTCTTGCCAGTCTGGTCAGTACCAGAGCTGACTGGGCATCGTCACGTAAGGTTGACCCATAATCCGCAAAATAATCAGCCGTGCGATGAAAAGTGTGTGCTTGTCTGAGCAAAGCTGAGGCTTGCTGGATTGCTCCCACGTCGGCCAATGCAGACGCCATGTGCAGCAGACTTAATCTGGAGGGGTATTCAGTGATCCGCATTGATTCCAGATCACTGTAGCTTAATTGGCCACGCTGGCTGGCAAGGTAAGCTGCAAAGCTCTTTGCGGCGGTTGCCTCAAATGCGTCCTGACTCAGGTCATCGACTGTGCTATCCCGGGTGTATCTGAGCATGCGATAGTGGGCCCGATTGAGCATGCTTGGCGGCACTGTGCCCGGAAAAGCCGCGTGTGCCTGAGTCAAAAACTCGGTTATATAGGCACTTAACCAGGGCTGTTCATTTCCCTGGGCATCCCACAGTGCGAACCCGCCGCTGGGTTTTTGCATGGTTTTCAGTCGTTGTACGGACTGACTGATCAGTGTACGCGGATCGTCAGGTTGCCCGGCCTTTGCCTGCTCACTGTCCAAAGCTTGCTGTAGCAAGCCGTCAAGCTGAGGGTGCTTAAGTAAAAAGGGCCAGGCTTTACTGGTGGTTTGCTCCGCGCATCCATAAGGGTAGGCACGCAGCGCAGATGCATATTCTCTGATGGGGAGTCTGGGCGTATGGCTGGCATATAAGGTGCCAGGGTCTGTCTCATCGACGTGCAGCCCCTGCCAAAGCTTTGAATCGACCTGATAAGTTTGTCCTGGCGTTAACATGAGCGTGGTCGCCTGCACCAGCTGAGGTTCAATCGCTTTGATGGGCACAGACCAGCTGCGTGTTTGTGATATCTCTGTGCCCTGCAACTCAATTTGCATCGTTGCAGTATGCGACCAGGGAGTCGCGCCAACAAGTACGCGCATGGAGCGACTCCAATGGGCCTGGTCGTCCAGGGTTACCGTAAATGTGTGTTCATCAACAAATTGCACCGGGCCTGAGGGCTGGACCGTGACTGACAGAGTCTGTTCACGGCCACTGACGTTATGCAGGTCCAGCGTGACAGAAGTCTCATCTTTGGGCACCAAAAACCGCGGCACGCTCAGTTCTGCGATCACCGGCGCACTGACCGGGCGAGCTTCGACCTTATGGCCTACCTGAGCGTGATTGAAAGCGGTTGCGACGATTTGTACTTCACCATTGTAATCAGGCATATCGACAGTAATGCTGGCTTTACCGTCAATCAGTTGGACCGGCTGGGTCATCAGGATCACGGTTTTACTCTCGACCAGGTTGTCGTTGCGGTTGTCACTGCGTTCATTACTGTCACTGCCAAAGCGGGACTGAGCAAACGGATCGGGACGGTTATCGTAATGTCGTGAATACAAGTCAATCACATCACCACCATAGCGACGCTGATTGAACAGATAGTGATGCGGGTCGACCGGATAGTAACGGCTCAGATTCAGGATCCCTTTGTCGACAACCGACAGTGTGACCCAGCTATGTTCAGCCTGTGAGTCAGCGATATCTGAAGTTTGAACTTCCACGGTTAGCGGCTTAAGCGGTTCAATCTTATCCGGTAAAGTCAGGTCCAGTTTCAGTTCCCGGTCCTCGCGTGACAGCCTGACAGGAACAATACCAAAGTGGCGTTGCAGTGTGCTGGACTGGCCGCTTAGCAAGGTGGCACTGAGGTAGAGGTCGTGGCGGGCCAGCGATTTATCGAGCGGGACACGTAGCGTCGTGTTACCTTTACTAACCGACTGGCTTTGCGTCCAAAGTACACTGTCGGCTTCGAGTGCCAGCTGTAGCTGTCCATCGGCCGGTGCATCCAGGTCAACGACCAACATGTCACCTGCCTGATAATGGCGTTTATCCAGCTGCATTGACAGGTGCTGTGGTTTGGCTTTGAGCTGCTGATACCCCCGGTGCCAGCCAGCATAAAAGTCATAAACTGTTTTGACTTTGCTCTGCTTGTCTGTAATCGTCAGACGGTAGTTCCCCCAGTCGACGGGGAATTGCACCGTGTGAGTGTCCTGATTAAGCACCACGGTTTGTTTGGCTTCACTGCGCCACTGTGGTTGAGACTGACGGCGCCAGCCTATGCCTTCTTCATAAAACCAGAAATAACGACCCTGATCGTAACTGAGTTCGACGTCCAGCTCTCCACTTGTTAAGTGTTGGCCATCTGGGCTGAGCAGCGCCAGTTCAAATTGCGCGTCTGAGGCATATTTGAACTCAGCCTGGGCAGGCTTAATCGCGGGTATTGGGCTGGATTTCCAGCTGGTATAGCTAAGTTGTCGTTGCACTGCGGCGCCGCCAGACTCCAGCAGGCTGAGGTTCACCTGAGTTTCTACCGGGCTTTTGAGCATATCGGCACGCACTGTGGGCAGGGATAGGGCCAGCTTGCCCTGTTCAGATAAGCGCTGATCAGGTAGTGTTTGAAATCGATTGCTGAGATAAAAATCTTCGCCAACGAAGAAGTCGGCAAATGGACCCGGGTAATGGCGCACGGCTCGATGCACCAGGCTGGCTTTTAAGGTGTTTCCAGCAGCGGGGCTGCCGAATAAATAGCGCCCCTGCACCGTTAGTGGCATGGATTTACCTGCTGTAACAAATGCCTCTTGTCCACTGAAGGTCAGATCCATGCGCTCTGGCACAAACTCTTCCAGCTGAAATTCAAAGTGACCAATGGCAGAGCGAGCGGTTGGGTCAAGCATCACCGAGACTTTATAGCGTCCGGTTGGCCAGCCTTGGTCGGTATATAAATGCTTATTGAAAAAGCCCGCCGCACCTGGTGTCAGCTGTGTGCGCAGTATCTCCTCCTGCAAGGGGTTAGTTACAGTCAAAGTGACAGGCTGCTCTGTGATGGCAACACCATCGGCATCGCGCAGTAAAATATTAATGGGCAGCGTCTCGCCGGGTTTAACCAGATCCCGGTTACTGTATATATATGCCTCCATATCCTGGTAGGGGCGGCCGCCAACCTGGTAATCCGATAAATCCAGCGGTACCTCTTTAATCGGCAGCAAGGCATATTCAGGCTCGCCCTCATCATGGGGATATTCAGCGACTATGATGTCATCTCGATGCAGCTGGATATCAAAATGCACAGCACCATGTTGATCGGTTTTCGTTTCTCTCAGTAACTCATGCTTGCGAAAGGCCTTAACTTTGACACCTTTGATCGGGCGTCCTGTAGACAGGCGGTTGATCTGCAAGCTGGCGTGTTGCTTAAACACTTTTGCCTGAATGCCCAGATCGGTCAGCAACAGATGATTTGCCTGTAACTCATTAAACATGCCCGGGGCTTTGAGCACGACGATATACCAGCCACTGGCCAGCGACTTTGGAATCGGTAATCGGGCCGACTGAATACCAGACTGAGTGTTTTTGGGGAGGGTAAATCTATCGGCAAAAACACTGTCATAGGTATACTGCAATCGATCCAGTGAACTTGGATATAGCTTGTCTGTCAGATAGTAGCGGCTGAGGAAGTCATGGGCGCTGGTGAGGCGCAACAATTCTACATCGACCGCATCTATATGCTGATAGGTGATTGGAATGGACTGGCCGCTTCCTTTTGCAACCAGAGGTCCCGAACCAACAATGGCCAGCTTAGGTTGTTGCATCACTTTGGCCTGCGCTGTGCTTTGCAGCAACAACATGAATAAGAGAAAGAACACGGCTATGGGGTTGAAAGGGGGTTTGCCCGACATGCTAAAGCTCCTTGGGTCTGCGTAGGGTGCAGATGAGTACTGAAAATATCCTTGGTTGCCAGTAGCGGCTTGACCAGTAATGGCAGTTTAAGATCATATCATATACCGGATTATCAATCTGGGGGAAAGTATCGCGATAAGAGAGTGTAGCCCATTAGGGTGAATACTGGGTGAAGCGCAGAGCATTGCCCTAGTGCAGGATCAGCAGGTAAAATGATGGATTGATAGAGTTTAACAGTGGCACGCACTTAGGGTGTCTGGGTAGAGTAAAAATGATATTACCGGTTATTTTATGTGGTGGATCCGGAACCCGGCTTTGGCCCTTGTCCCGCGAACGTTATCCAAAACAGTTTTTGCAGCTCGGTTCTTCACACTCACTGTTGCAAGACACATTACTGCGACTGGAACCGGACAGCCACCAACCGGCACTGTTGATCTGTAACGAGGAACACCGGTTTATTTGTGCAGAGCAAGTGCGTGCGATTGGCTATCAGCCGGGCGGGATCATACTGGAGCCTAAAGGTCGTAATACAGCCCCAGCCATAGCACTGGCTGCGCTCAAAGCTCGAAGCCAGGGAGATGATCCTGTCTTGTTAGTTTTGGCATCAGATCACTATATTGGGGATGTTACGGCTTTCAGGCGAAGCATTAATCAAGGTCTGGCATTGGCACACAGTGGCAAACTGGTGACGTTCGGTATTACACCCGACAGCCCACACTCCGGCTATGGATATATTCAATGTGGTTCACCGCTTAAAAATGACAACGGTCAGGTGATTGGTGCTGGAGTTGCTGCTTTTGTCGAAAAACCTGATACTCCAACCGCGCAGCGCTACCTTGATAACGGAAATTACCTTTGGAACAGTGGAATGTTTTTGTTTAAAGCCAGCGATTATCTGGCTGAGTTGGCGCTGTACCGGCCCGATATTCTGCAAGCTTGTGAACAGGCGATGGCGCAGTTGCATTCTGATCTGGATTTTACCCGAATAAACCGCGATGCTTTTTTAGCATCTCCAGCCGAATCGATAGACTATGCCGTAATGGAGCACACTGAGCGTGCAGCTGTGGTGCCTATGAATGCAAGCTGGAACGACATTGGCAGCTTTGAGGCACTCTGGCAAATCTTGCCCAAAGATACTGACCGTAATGTTCACCTTGGCGATGTTACGGCGTTGGATTCACAGGATAATTTAGTGATTACCCAGGATCGGCTGGTGGCAACGCTAGGCGTGCAAGACTTGGTGGTGGTTGATACCAAAGATACGCTCCTGGTGGCTCATCGAAGTCAGAGCCAGGCTATCAAATCACTGGTCGATGAGCTGAAAAGCCGTAATGCAGCACAGGTGACTGAGCACAGAGAAGTTTACCGCCCCTGGGGTAAGTATGACATTGTAGACCGGGACGAGCGGTTTTTAGTCAAGCGGATCACTGTACGACCGGGGCATAGCTTGTCACGGCAATTACATTATCATCGCGCAGAGCACTGGGTGGTGGTGTCTGGTACGGCAGCGATAGAAATTGGCGAAGAACGTCGTTTACTGAGCGAGGACCAATCCGTGTTTATCCCTGCAACGGTTGTACATCGGCTTAGCAACCCTGGCAAAGTGGATTTGCAGCTGATTGAGGTGCAGTCAGGCAGCTATCTGGAAGAGGATGATATTGTCCGGTTTGAAGATGATTACACCCGGGGAAATCAGGATGTCAGCTGATTGCGCACACCTCATTGCACAAAGTGGTATTCAGTTTGGCACCAGTGGTGCCAGAGGGCTAAATACCCAGTTTACTGCTCAGGTGTGCCACGCATTTATGGTGGCGATGGTTGAGCAAATGGGGGCACGCTACCCTTTCGATACGGTGGTTTTGGGCATGGATAATCGTCCCTCCAGCCCACAGATTGCCCAGTATTGCATCAGTGCTTTACGTGCCCTTGGCATTAAAGTGTGCTTCGGTGGTGTGTTACCGACGCCGGCACTGGCTTTGTATGCACAGCGCAACGCGATGGCTGCGGTGATGGTCACAGGCAGTCATATACCTCATGACCGTAACGGATTAAAATTTTACCATCCCCGTGGCGAGATAGATAAGGTCGATGAAGCCGCGATACTGGCTTGTCGCTCGGGCGTTGGTCCTTTGACTATACAACCACTTCCAGCCCCTGACAGCCAGATAGGTGCGCCTTATCTGTCGCGGGCGATTGATGTTTTTCCCGCCGATTTATGTGCGGGGCTGAGGATTGGCCTGTATGAACACACCAGTGCCGGGCGTGAGCTATACGCGTCTGTATTACGAACTCTGGGGGCGCAGGTTATCTGCCTGGGTCACAGTGAGGAGTTTGTTCCGGTTGATACAGAAGCCCTCAGCGAACAAGATATAGCAAAAGCCGAACACTGGACCAAAGAACATCAGCTGGATTTGTTATTCAGCACCGATGGAGACGGCGACAGGCCAATGATAGCAGATCACACCGGGCAGTGGCACAGAGGTGATATGCTCGGGCTGTTAAGTGCCAAAGCGTTGGGTATTGAGGCACTCAGTGTGCCGCTGAATTGCAATTCTTCACTGGAGCTAAGTGGCGAATTTGAGCAGATTCAGCGCACGCGAATTGGCTCTCCTTATGTTATCGAGCAGTTGGCTGTCCTGGCGGAACATTACGAGGCGGTTGCAGGCTTTGAAGCCAATGGCGGTTTTTTACTGGGGTCAGATATCACCATAGAGGGTAAGACCCTGGTGCGCTTGCCGACCCGAGATGCCTTACTCCCTCTGCTGGCTATCCTCTATTTGAGCAAGCAATGTGGCGCCAACCTGGCTCAGCTAATGTCTCAGTATGGAAGTCGCTTTACTGCCAGTCATCGCCTGCAGGGTATCGAAAAAACCGCCTCAGATCGCCTGCTCGCTTTGCTTCAGGAGCAGCCACAGCGGCTTGCTACTATGCTGGCGTGTCGTGGTACAGCCAAAGTTCTGAGCACGCTGGATGGGGTTCGTTTTGCACTGGATGCAGATTGCATTGTTCATCTGAGGCAATCGGGCAACGCGCCCGAGCTGCGATGCTATGCAGAGGCACCATCGCAGCAACAGGCGAATGAACTGGTTGAAACACTGTTAAGTGCAGTGGTGCAAAACTTATCTAGTCCTGCACCAGACAGTTAATCCTGGTGAGTAAGTCTTGGGGTGCGGTGTCCCGG
This sequence comes from Pseudoalteromonas rubra, assembly GCF_005887095.1. Classification (GTDB taxonomy): domain Bacteria; phylum Pseudomonadota; class Gammaproteobacteria; order Enterobacterales; family Alteromonadaceae; genus Pseudoalteromonas; species Pseudoalteromonas rubra_E. Next base: position 112,050 of record NZ_PNCI01000002.1, read on the forward strand.
GTGTCATTCAGGTATTCCTCAAACGGCGGGAAATCCATCAGTTCCAGGCCACTTTGCGGCAACCATTGGCCAAATAACCAGTTATAGGGTTGCTCCAGTTCGCTGTAATCACCCTTAAAGGTCAGCGAGATCAGCTTACCTGCCGGAATGGTCACGGCTTCAAAGGTCTCTTTATCGAACTCAGTGCCAGAGGCTAAAGTGATACATGCCATGGCCCTGAGGTTGTCCTGATCTACCGTTTGCGGATCGTCGTAATAAATACCAAAGTAACGAGTTTGCTCGTTGATAAGGCCTGTGCTGCCTGCCATCATACCGAGCTTTTCGAAGGTCTTGCCTATCTGCATATAGTCCCCCTGGTGTGCCAGGCCAATTAGGGTTAATGCATTTTGTTGCGTTTGTTCTACCTGATACATAATGTTGTACTCCTGTGATTGAGCCGGATAAAACGCAGCGCTTTGCAGGGTATCGCCTTGCTGTTGCTGACGAAATTGATTGGGCGTCATGCCATAGTGGCGGCTGAATGCGCGATTAAAGGCCTCAACGCTGCCATAGTTTACCCGTCTGGCTATCTGCTGCTGCGTCAGTGTGCTGCGAACTAAGTAGGATGCCGCCTTCAACATGCGCATACGCCTGACCGTGGCGTTTACCGGTTCACCCATAAATTCCCGAAAAATACGATGGAAGTGATAGCAGGACATACAGGCCACGTCGGCCAGTGTGTTTACGTCCAGGTCCTGCTCAACATGGTCATACATATAATCAATCACATGCAGCAGCCGTTGCTGATAGTGATTGAGTGTGGTGGCACGTGTGGTCATGTTGCTTTTCTCGCTTGGGTTATTGGTAAATCAGTCTAGCACTCAGTTGATACATATTGCTGTTGCTGGCGACGGAATTTAGCGTAACCCAGGGGCGATTGATAATGTTTGCGCACTTGGCATAGTTCACATGTTGGCTACATTTTACACTGTTTAGCCACTTGCGCAGGCTGGACAGTGCTTCTACTAAGCAGTGTCAGCCAGCGCGACAGGTTTCATAGCCACAGTAGAGGCGAAAAGGTGAAAACCTTGCCACAACTGGGCATGACCCGGACGATATAGAGGCTGTCGACAAGGCTCTCTTACGGCTGTTTTAGCGGCTGGCTTGTGCCATCAAAGACTGCCACCAGAGTCGATTTATGTAGGCCTGGTTAATGGTGAGCACTTCGCCAGGGGTTGGCGTGTTGATCACCACGCCTTGTTGCTGAGCGGCTTTGAGCACTCGCTCCAGAGGGTCGTACCAGCTGTGAAAGGCCAGATCAAAAGTCCCGTTATGAATGGGGACCATAATTTTGCCACGCAGATCCAGATGCGCCTGCACACTTTGTTCTGGGGTCATATGAATATCTGCCCAGTCGTTATCATAGGCGCCTGTTTCTATCAGGGTATAGTCAAAGGGACCATAGCGTTCACCAATAGCTTTAAAACCCGTAAAATAGCCCGAATCTCCGCTGAAATACAGGCTCTCATGGGCCGTTTTTATAACCCAGGAACCCCATAAAGTGCGATTCGCATCACTCAGGCCACGTCCGGAAAAGTGCTGGGTCGGCGTAAAGGCCAGCATGACGTCCTGCTCATGTTGCTCCTGCCACCAGTCAAATGAGCGAATTTTTTCTGCTGCTATGCCCCAGCGAACCAAATCACCCTCCACACCCAGTGGTACCAGGAACTGACGTGTTTTTGCGTTGAGTTGTTTCACGGCATCTTTGTCGAGATGATCATAATGGTTATGCGAGATCAGCACCTTCTCAATGGGTGGCAAAGCATCAAGCGAAATAGGTGGCTGATGAAAGCGGCTTGGTCCAATAAACGAAAAAGGCGAAGCGCGTTCAGAGAAAACCGGATCCAGCAACCAATAAGCGCCATTCACTTTCAGCAGCACGGAGGAATGGCCCAGCTTAATGATATGAACCCCTGAGTCTGGCAAGGCATCCAGCTTAGCACGGGTAATCGTTTCTACCGGTAAGGTGTGCTCGGGCTCAGCAGCGATTTTGGTTTCAGTAAAAAAGCGCCAGGTGATCGCCAGGGTTTTGCTCAGGCTGGTTGGCATGGTTGGGTGCAGGTTTTTAAACCGGCCTGCCTGAAAGTGCTCAGACTGATAATTCTGAGACGGTACATGTGCATTGAGATTAGAGATCATGGAACAGCCCCCTGTAATGCTGCCTAAAATAACGGCAAAAATAACAAACCACTTCTTCATTGTGCTACCTAAAAGTAAACTACACTGTGCAGTTTACTTTTATTTTAGTAAAAAAGTAAACTATAAAGTGTAACTTTTTATGGTTCTGTCATTAAGTGGCTGACTGATAACACTTAATCACTATGCCGTGGTGCTGAAAATAGTTGCCTGAGTTTATTTTTAATTCCCCTGGCTTTGTTCAGTTTGCCGAGCAACACCCGACATTCATGAAAATTGATAGACAGGAGAGTCTCTTTTGGTGCACTGCCGACGATCCCATAGCGGATCTTTTCTGTGGGCTGTATATCGATATAAGTGCCAAACAACTTGTCCCAGATGATCAATACGCCAGCAAAATTTTTGTCCAGATAACACAGGTTACTGGCATGGTGAATACGATGATGCGTTGGGGTATTAAATACCCATTCGAGCCAGCCAAGCTGACCGACAAGCTGGGTATGAATAAAAAACTGAAAGGCGAGGTTAATGGCAACGACAGCCAGCACTAACTCGGGTGCAAAGCCCAACAGGATCATCGGTGTCCAGAAAAGCCACATTCCAACAACCGGGTACAATAAACTTTGACGAAAGGCGGTCGAGAAGTTCATCTGTTTTGAACTGTGATGGACCACATGCGCCAGCCACAGCCAGTGTACTTTATGGGATGCACGATGAAACCAGTAGTATAAAAAATCCTGCAGTAAGAAGGCGCCAAACAGGCTTAGTGGTGTCAGCGGCACGTCAAACAGGGCAAAGTTATAGAGCCAGTAGAACAGTGGCATCAATACGATTAGGGCCAGCATATCGCTGCCCTGATGCAATAAGGCAAGCGCCACATTGTGCAGGCTATCCCTGAGGTTATAATGCCGCCGGGCCACACGGTACTCTGCTGCAATGGCGACAAGAAACACCGGGCTAAGTAGCAGTAAAATGAGTTCAACGGGGGGCATACAGGGCCTCCAGTCGGGTCAATGCAAGGTTGATGTCTCGTGTGACAACACGGCGCAGCACAAAGCCTGGTAAATACCTGGGCGCCGCAAAGCGTACATGGTAATCAACCCGGGTGGACTGCTTGCCAGTACTGCGACGCAGACGGATCTCGCCATGATGTTGCTTAACCGGGAAGTCGCCAACGATCTGATAGCGAATCGCATGTTCGTCGGCGTGCAGGATCTGCTCATAAAATCGGATCCCGAGCATGCTGACTTCCCTGATACAGCCACTACCGCCACGGATAGCCGGGTGGACAGCACTCTGAACGACTTTGAATCGCGCGTTAAAAAAGCGACCCAACTGTTGGTGGTCCAGCAGGGTTTCGAGCACGGTATGGGGCTCAGCAGGGATCACTTTTTGACAAAGAATGTTGACCATAGGTTGTTCCTTACACATCGTTTTGTCTAGTGTAAGTGAGGTTTATCTGGCAATCTTGCGAATAGGCGACGTAAATTTGTCCAATTACGACATGGAAAATACCTTAGACAAAAATTACTTTAACAGTGTATTGCTTTATCTGGAGCAGCAGGGCGTTACCCTGGACAGTGCCATTGTTCAGCCTAAGACTGCGGAGTCTGAGCTGGGGGACCGAATCCACTTGACTGACTACGAACAGGTTATGCAATTAGGGGCTGAGCGAACCGACGATCCCTTGTTTGGCTTTCACCTTGGCCAGCATATACAGTCGGCTGATTATGGGGTATTGGGTTACTTAGTTGAAAGCTGTGAAAACTTAAACCAGGCATTGTCAGTGCTGCTGCGCTATGATCAGCTGGTGGCCAGTATAGCGCAGGCTATTTTTCATCGCGAGGGCGCACTGGCAGTGATTGACTGGCTGCCAAATTCGCAAACTTCTCGTCACGTAATTTTACGCAATCTGACTGGTTGGGTTGCCATGGTGCGTACTTTAGTCCCTAAGCCTGTTTCACCCGAGTATATCAATTTAACCTGCACATTAAGTGAAGCAGAACTGTCGGTACTGGCTGGCTGGTTTGGCTGTAAGGTATTTGGCAATCAGCCTCGTAACCAGATAGCATTTCCGCATGCTTATCTGTTGCTGCCTTTCAGGCGCGCTAATCAAATGATGCGCGAGGAGCTGCTGCGGCTGTCTGATAAGGCGCTGATACAATTGCAACAGCACCAGTCGCTTGCGATGCAGATCCGTATTATGCTGGCTGCCAGTGTCGATCTGGGTCAGTGTCAGTTGAGTGTGATTTCAGCAGCCCTGAATAAATCGGTCCGTCAGGTACAAAGGCAGCTCAAACAAGGTGATACCAGCTATTCGCAATTATTGACTGAAGAGCGGCTCAGACGTACTCAAGACTTGCTGGGGACTATGCCACTGGCTGACTTGGCAAGGGAGTTAGGGTTTAACGAACAGGCTGCTTTTAACAAAGCCTTTAAGCGCTGGTATGGGTGTTCACCGGGGGCATTCAGAAAACACTGTGGTAATAAACCACAGAATTGAAGCCAGCCCTAAGGCTTCGGGGCGTTTTTTAGCCCCGTTGTCCCGACTATTACCAGGTAATATACAGAGCCACCGCCAGGTTCTGGCTGCTGATCCATATGACAGCCTCTGCAAAATTCACACTGCACTATAAAAGGCGGGCTGTATAGAACGAATGTTAATCAGTGCCAATGAATTGTTTTCGAACTGCCAAACCAGGGGTTTGGCAGATCAGGAGATATGCGTTATAGCGACTCGCTATATTCTGTCATGATTTGCTCAATCCACGCGGCGATACGTTCGTCGCTTTTTTCGTACTGGCTGTCTTCGTCCAGGGCAAGGCCTACAAACTGGCTTTTATCTTCCGTGAGTGCTTTAGAGGCTTCAAATTCATAATCGGCTGTATTGGGCCAGTAGCCCAAAAAGTGCACGCCTTGGGGGGCAATTTTATCGTGCAACATACCCAGGGCATCCTGAAACCACTGCCCATAGCCTTGCTGGTCACCCATACCAAACAGTGCAATGGTTTTGCCTGCGAGATCAACCTCGTCGATATCATCCCAGTGTGATTCCCAGTCTTCCTGCAACTCGCCGAAATCCCAGGTTGAGATACCAAAAATCACAAAGTCGAATTGCTCTGCGTTTTTTAGCGGCTCATCTTTGATATTGTGGAGCGACAGAATGTCTTTACCTATGATCTCCTGCATTTTTTCTGCTGCCATTTCTGTGTAGCAGGTAGTTGAACCGTAAAATAACCCGATCTGCATAGTAGTCTTCGCTCAATTGGCTGTTATTATATGGCGCGAAGTCTACCTTATGGTGTAATGAATTGATACAGGCGGCCCGTGACCGATTTAGAAATATCTGACCCAAGCATGCACAGCAATAGTGAACTGATAGAATCTTTCCTAGATATGCTCTTTCTGGAGCAGGGACTCAGCGACAACACCCTGGCTGCCTACCGTGCAGACCTGGATAAGTTTGTACGTTACGTTAGTGCGCATCATGATAACAAACCTTTGTTAACCATCAGCAGCGTGGATGTAGAGGCCTATCTGGCCTACCGAGTAGACGAAGGGCTTAAACCACGCAGCACGGCACGGGCAATGAGTGCACTCAAGCGTTTCTATGCCTACTGGGTGACCAAACAAGCCATCGCTGTGAGCCCTTTGACTCACATTGCTCAGCCCAAGTTGTCACAGTCTCTGCCAAAAACACTCAGTGAGGAGGAAGTAGAGGCCTTGCTCAATGCCCCTGATGTTGAAGACCCTATGGGTCTCAGAGATAAAGCTATGCTGGAACTGTTGTACGCAACGGGATTGCGAGTCACTGAGTTGGTTGGTCTGCGGATGGAACAAATAAACCTGAGACAAGCAGTATTATTGGTTCGAGGTAAGGGCGGAAAAGAAAGGCTGGTCCCGATGGGCGAAGAAGCATTGCACTGGGTCGAACAATTTTTAAAGGTTGGTCGTGCTCAGATGGTCAAACACGCCAATGACTTTGTTTTCCCATCCAAACGGGGGATTGGCATGACTCGGCAAACTTTTTGGCATCGCATCAAACACTATGCTATGTTGGCAGACGTTAAGTCACCGTTATCGCCACACACGCTGCGTCATGCGTTTGCAACACATTTGCTAAATCATGGGGCGGATCTTCGTGTCGTACAAATGATGTTAGGCCATAGCGATTTGTCGACAACCCAGATTTATACGCATGTTGCCAGTGAGCGACTGAAAACGCTTCATCAGCAACATCACCCTAGGGCGTGATGGAATTTATTTGCAGTAATCCGGTCCTAGTGATTAACCAGAGCAATTTTACGAGAAAAACATGAAAAAGTTACTTTTAGCAGCGTCGCTTGCTTTCAGTGTGGGTACTTTTGCCGACACAACACAAGAAGTCTCTCCGATGGCAGTGAGCCCTATTGCATCTCAGTTTTCTGAGCTGGGTTTAACGGTAAAGAGTGTATCGGACAGTCCAATCACGGGTCTTAAAACCGTAATCACCGATAAAGGCGTATTCTATGCCAGCCCGAATGGTCAATATCTGGTGCAGGGCACTATGATTGACGTGGCAAACCGTCGCAACATCACAGAAGATGCGCTGAGCGACGTGCGTAAGAGTGGCGTTGAGCAATATCAGGATTCGATGATCGTGTACAAGGCTGAAAACGAAAAGCACCAGATCACCGTTTTTACCGACATCACCTGTGGCTACTGTCGTAAACTGCACCGTGAGCTGGAAGACTACCTGGCTGCGGGTATTACAGTTAAGTACCTGGCATTTCCACGCGGTGGCCTCAGTGGTAATGGTTACAAGAGTCTGATGAACGTCTGGTGTGCTGCAGATGCGGCATCAGCTATGACTGAAGCGAAGGCGGGTAATGAGGTACCGGACGTTAAAAATTGTCAGGCACCGGTTGCTGAACATTATCAGTTAGGCCAGAGTTTTGGCATCTCCGGTACTCCGGCCATCGTGTTGGAAGATGGCAGCATGATCCCTGGCTATCAGCCGGCAGACGCACTGGCAAAAATGTTAAATCAGGCCAGTAAAAAATCCTAAATCTGAGGTATACTCTCAGCATTTCTAAAAAGGCCCGCGGGCCTTTTTTGCTTTGTGGAATCGTCCTTCACATCATCAGGTAGTTCAGAGAGTGTTATGCAAACAGAGATCCGACCCAGATTACGCGTCGATGACAGTCATTTACCCGCCCATCTTCACCCGGTTATTAAACAGATTTATGCCGCGCGGGGTGTGAAAGACGCCCTAGAACTTGATAACAGTGCGGCTACCTTGCTGGACTTTCGGTTGTTCCGTGATATGGATAAGGCGTGTGCTCTACTTGAAACCGCGTTATACCAGCAGCAAAGCGTATTAATCGTCGGGGATTTCGATGCCGACGGGGCAACCAGTACCGCGGTGTTAATGGAAGGGTTACGTTTGTTTGGGTTACAACGGGTCGACTATCTGGTGCCAGATCGTTTCAGCCTGGGTTACGGGTTAAGCCCCGCTTTAGCAGAGCAAATTGTTCAACTGGCACCGCAACTGGTGATCACGGTCGATAATGGAATTTCCTGTCTTGCGGGCATAGATATCGTTAAGCAGGCCGGTATTTCGGTACTGGTCACCGATCATCACTTGCAGGGCGAGCAACTACCCAATGCCGATGCCATTGTTAACCCGAACCGCCATGATTGCCAGTTTCCTTCAAAATCCATTGCCGGAGTAGGCGTAGCGTTTTATCTGCTGGTGGCGTTTCGTCACCACCTTCGTGAGGCTGGTTTCTTTGAGCGTCAGGGCCTGACTCAGCCAAATCTTGCATCTTTGCTGGATATTGTTGCTTTGGGCACAGTTGCCGATGTGGTCGCGCTGGATGCCAATAACCGGACTTTGGTTCATCAGGGCCTGGCACGTATTCGCAAAGGCCAAACCCGGCCCGGGATCCGGGCGCTGATTGAAGTGGCAAACCGCACTGCAACCCGGCTTAACGCCAGTGATTTTGGGTTTGCGCTGGCGCCAAGGCTGAATGCCGCAGGCAGGCTGGATGACATGAGCCTGGGTATCGCTTGCTTATTGTCTAAAGAAGAGCATCAGGCACGCCGCATCGCCGCTCAGTTGGACAGCCTTAATCAGGAGCGACGCGAGATTGAGCAGGGTATGCAGCAAGAAGCGCAAGCGGTGCTAGAGCGTCTGGTCGCTGCCCAGCAAAGTATTCCTGATGCGGTGTGTTTATATCAGGATGACTGGCATCAGGGGGTGATTGGGATCCTCGCGGGCAGACTGAAAGAAAAGTATCACCGTCCGGCGATTATTTTTGCCCAGGGCGATAACGATGAAATCAAGGGGTCTTGCCGTTCGATAGAAGGTTTGCATATGCGTGATTTGCTTGAGCAAATAAATACACGCTATCCGGACTTAATCGTTAAATTTGGCGGTCATGCAATGGCGGCCGGATTGACCATCAAAGAGACAGACTTTAGCGACTTTAAACACACCTTTGAAACCCTGGTCAGCGAAACCCTCAGCGAAGAGCATAAGCAGTCGGTATTACTAACCGACGGTGAACTGCCGGCTGAGTGTTTCAATATGGACTTTGCCATGTTACTGCAACAGGCAGGCCCCTGGGGACAGCATTTTCCTGAGCCGGTGTTTAGTGGGGTGTTTGAGCTGGTACAGCAGCGTATTGTAGGGGATAAGCACCTTAAGCTGGTGCTTAAACACCCAAGCGGTAAACTGGTGGATGCCATTGCGTTCAACGTCGATGTGCGTGCCTGGCCCAACACGGCTGCACAGACGGCAGAGCTGGCTTATCAGCTGGATATCAACGAGTTCCGTGGTAAGTTTACGCTGCAATTAATCGTCAGAGAGATCCGTGCCTGCTAACAATTGCGATAAAGGCACAAAATGTTCTTATCTGGGGCTGATATCTATGCCTATTATTTGTTAGTATTGGCCGTTTAGACCGCTTATACAATCTTTGGGCACAGCGGTTACACTATTTTCAGTCCAGTGGTCACTCAAACTGTGCCATTGGCTGCGTCACCATCACGTAAATTGGAGTAATGTGAATGTTTGAAGTGAATCCTGTGATTAATCAAATCAAGGAAATTCGCGAACGTACTGAACTTCTTCGGGGGTATCTTTGACTATGCTCTGAAACAAGAGCGGTTAGAAGAAGTTAATGCGGAACTGGAAGATCCAGCCGTCTGGAATGAGCCTGAAAAGGCACAAGCGCTGGGCCGAGAAAAGTCGAGCCTGGAAACCATAGTCGAAACCATAGACAACCTAGTAAGCGGTGCAGATGATGCCGAAGGCCTGGTTGAGCTGGCTGTTGAAGCTGAAGACGAAGAAACCTTTGCCGAAGCAGAGCAGGAAGTACAGGGCCTGAATGCCCAGCTTGAAAAGTTGGAGTTCCGCCGCATGTTCTCTGGTGCGCAGGATAGCAACGATGCCTATCTTGATTTACAGGCAGGCTCCGGCGGTACCGAAGCGCAGGACTGGTGTAACATGTTGTTGCGTATGTATCTGCGCTGGGCGGAAGCGAAAGGCTTTAAAACCGAAATCGTTGAAGCAACAGATGGTGATGTAGCGGGGATCAAAGGGGCAACACTGCGTGTCAGCGGTGAATATGCTTACGGCTGGCTGCGCACAGAAACCGGTGTACACCGTTTGGTTCGTAAGAGCCCGTTCGACTCAGGAGGTCGTCGTCATACATCATTTGCATCAGCATTTGTGTATCCGGAAATCGACGACAACATCGAGATTGACATCAATCCGGCAGACTTACGCATCGACGTATATCGTGCATCGGGTGCCGGTGGTCAGCACGTTAACCGAACAGAATCGGCGGTACGTATTACCCACTTGCCAACCAATACCGTGGTGCAGTGTCAGAATGACCGTTCACAGCACAAAAACAAAGATCAGGCTATGAAACAGTTGAAAGCAAAACTGTTCGAGCTGGAACTGCAAAAGCAAAATGCCGAAAAGCAGGCCCAGGAAGATGCCAAATCTGACATCGGTTGGGGTAGCCAGATCCGTTCTTACGTACTGGACGACTCGCGTATTAAAGACTTGCGTACCGGTGTTGAGAACCGTAATACCCAGGCGGTCCTGGACGGTGATCTAGACAAATTTATCGAAGCCAGCCTGAAATCAGGCCTATAATCAACAAGCTAAACTAAGAGCTAAAAAATGACAGAGCAAATCCAAGACGAGAATAAACTCATTGCTGAGCGTCGTGCTAAATTGGATGCAATTCGCGAAAATTGCAGCGCCAATGGCCATCCGAACACCTTCCGCCGTGAAGACTATACGGCTGATCTACAGGCTAAGTTTGGTGATAAGTCGAAAGAAGAGCTGGTTGAGTTAGATCATCAGGTCTCTGTGGCTGGCCGTATCCTTGCCAAACGAGGTCCTTTCCTTGTTTTACAAGACATGAAAGGCCGTATTCAGGCGTATGCGTCTAAATACGTACAAAAAGAGCTGAAAGCCAAATATGGTCAGCTGGACATCGGCGACATCATTGGTGTGTCTGGTCCGCTACACAAATCAGGTAAAGGCGACTTGTATGTGGATATGGTGCAGTACGAGCTGCTGACCAAGTCACTGCGCCCACTGCCAGAGAAATTCCATGGCTTAACGGATCAGGAAGCCAAGTACCGTCAGCGTTATGTTGATCTGATCACCAACATGGAAACCCGTGAGACCTTCCGTATTCGCTCTAAAGTGATTGAAGGCATTCGTCGCTTCCTGGCTGAGCGTGACTTTATGGAAGTTGAAACGCCAATGCTACAGGTGATCCCGGGTGGTGCAACAGCACGTCCGTTCGTGACCCACCATAATGCGCTGGACATCGACATGTATCTGCGTATCGCACCAGAGCTTTATCTTAAACGCCTGGTTGTGGGCGGCTTTGATCGCGTTTTCGAGATCAACCGTAACTTCCGTAACGAAGGTCTGTCGACTCGTCACAACCCGGAATTCACTATGATTGAATTCTATCAGGCGTACGCAGATTACAATGATCTGATGAACCTGACAGAAGACATGTTGCGCACTGTGGCACAGGATGTACTGGGTACTACTACTGTGGTTAACACGGTTAAGAACGCAGAAGGCGAAGTGCTTGAAACCATCGAGTATGATTTCGGTAAAGCGTTTGAGCGTTTGTCTATGGCGGATGCGATCATCAAGTATGGTCCGGACGCTGAAGCTTCGGCTCACATCTTTAAAGATCCAGAAAACCACTTTGACGAGCTGGTCGCGTACGCGAAGAAAGTACACGTGAAGATCCCTGAGAAATGCGTGTGGGGTGCCGGTAAGTTCCTGTGTGAAATCTTTGAAGAAACCGCGGAACAAAAACTGATCCAGCCGACTTTCATCACCGAATATCCGTGGGAAGTGTCGCCGCTGGCGCGTCGTAATGACGAAAACCCGTTTATCACAGACCGCTTTGAGTTCTTCGTAGGGGGTCGTGAGCTGGCAAATGGTTTCTCGGAGTTGAACGATGCCGAAGATCAGGCTGCGCGTTTTGCCCGTCAGGTTGAAGAAAAAGATGCCGGTGATGACGAAGCAATGCACTTCGACGATGACTACATCCGTGCACTGGAATATGGCTTACCGCCAACGGCAGGTGAGGGGATTGGTATTGACCGTCTGGTGATGCTATTTACTGACTCTCAGACTATCAAAGACGTTATCCTGTTCCCGCATATGCGACCTCAGGCTGACTAAGCCAGTCATTCAGAACAAACGATTGAGAAAAGCGCCTAAGGCGCTTTTCTTTTATCTGTGTAAGAGATCTCTGCTAAAAGCCCGTCTAAGTCTCAAGATATTTATAAAAGCACCATAAAATCAGGGATTAGTTTAGCAGGTAACCCTGTAGGCCAAACTTGGGTTCGTTGAGGACAGCTGGTATATCCAGCGCTTTTGCCTATACTGCTGTGATTATGAAAGGATGCAAAAGACCTCTGACCATGTCGCAACAAAAGTCAAAAGCACAGCACGACCAGGCAAGGATGAATTACTGCCGTAGCTGTATCAGTGAATTTCAGCGTTTAGGCTATGTAGATGCCTTTATTTCGGAAGAAACCTCCCGCAAACAATCCCTTTTGGACCACTTTAATATACAGTCAGACCCTAAAAGTGACTAATTTATGACAAATTAATCGGCAAAGCGCTGTAAAACACACCAAGCTGAACAATCTATCACCATACAGTGCTTTTTTACAAGAAAAGTATTTGACATATTTTCACGGTTCTATATTATACGCCCCACAAAGACGGAGAGGTGGCCGAGTGGCTGAAGGCGCTCCCCTGCTAAGGGAGTATAGGGTTTGTAGCCCTATCGAGGGTTCGAATCCCTCCTTCTCCGCCATTTATTTAAATGGTGTCTTTGTAGTAAAACGGACGCGTAGCTCAGCTGGATAGAGTACCTGGCTACGAACCAGGCGGTCGGAGGTTCGAATCCTCCCGCGTCCGCCACTTCTCTTAAGTGGTTAAATAAAAAGACTACAGCAATTCAGGTAGTAAAATAGAATTGAACGACGGACGCGTAGCTCAGCTGGATAGAGTACCTGGCTACGAACCAGGCGGTCGGAGGTTCGAATCCTCCCGCGTCCGCCACTTTCTTCAAGTGGTTAAACATGAAGTGCTGAAGAGTATAAACTTAAGAAACGGACGCGTAGCTCAGCTGGATAGAGTACCTGGCTACGAACCAGGCGGTCGGAGGTTCGAATCCTCCCGCGTCCGCCACTTCTTAAAGAAGTGAGCAATCAACCGACGAAAGTCGGTTTTTTTGTGCCTGTAATTTGGAATTTGTGTGTCAGCTGGATAGCGTACCTGGCTACGAACCAGGCGGTCGGAGGTTCGCATCCTCCCGCGTCCGCCACTTCTTAAAGAAGTGAGCAATCAACCGACGACAGTCGGATTTTTTGTGCCTGTAATTTGGGATCTGTATTTAGTCGGGGA
>NZ_PNCI01000020.1 GCF_005887095.1 Pseudoalteromonas rubra
CGAACTTAATCCGTCCGAGCGTTTGATGCTTGACGATATTATCGAGAAGTATAGGGAGAGACTTGCGAGCATTAGCTGGTTTATGAGAGTACTGAACGAAAACATTGCCCGCCGGGCCAACAAAGAAGACGGCTGTACAGGCCGGTTCTGGGAGGGCAGATTTAAGTCCCAGGCACTACTCGATGAAGCCGCTCTGGCAGCCTGTATGGCCTATGTTGACCTCAATCCAATCCGAGCCAAAATGGCCAGCACACCCGAAGCATCTGAGTTCACCAGTATCAAAAAGCGTATTGAACACGCACAGCAAGGCAAGCAACCAGAGCGTCTTCTTCGCTTCGCTGGCAACCCCAGACAAAACATGCCCAAAGGATTACCCTTTGAGCTTAAATACTACATTGAACTGGTTGAACTTACAGGCCGATACGTTCGTGCAGACAAGCGAGGTCACATCTACGAAACCCAGCCTATTCTCGCTCGATTACAAATAGAGCCAGAAAACTGGCTAAAACTCACTACACGATTTACCAAAATGTTCCTTGGTGCCGTAGGCAGGCGACAGGCAATGACTGAATACTGCGCACATCTGCAAAAAAGGCGACGCCCCAATCTGACTAATTGTGAGCGCTTATTGGGCTAGCATAAGCCACTATCAAGCTCAAATGATGACTGTCACACCCAAGCAGCGCTTAACCGTGCTACGTAGTATGCAAAAACTACGGTTTCTAATGAAATTCCTCACCCATGAAGCCGCCTCTCGCGGTTTCTCGCTTATTTAAACCTATATAGGACCCACATTCATCAACTGAGAATCTAAATAACGCTGGGTGTCTGTGTTTTATGTTTTACTGCTTTGGGGTAGAGACCCACAGGAAATCTATACTCGGCTTAACATCGGTGAGGCGTCTATATGTGTGTTTTTCACAGTATTTTTGATATATGATTGTAATGGGTGAGAAGACCATCATTGGGATATAAAATGATAGCAAAGATAGCTTTACCTTTAATTTTTTATCATCAAGTGCGTTTGCAGGAAGCTACACATTTAAAGGAACAATCAACTCTATCGTATGTCATGCAGATAATATATCGCCAATCTGCCATGTTAAGGTCAATGGTACTCCGGCAAATATAGGTTGTGGAACTTCAAGTTGGCACTACACATTTGACGCCACCACTACAGAGGGACAAAACTTCTTGTCTATTCTCCTAGCTGCTCAATTATCAGGTAAAACCATTAGTCTTGCTGGGCAAGGTACGTGTAACTTAACTAGAGGCAGTGCTGATTTAAGGCATGTGATTATTACCACCGAAAATTGACACTGACGTGACGTCAAAGAATTTCAAAAACCTAATAGGTTGCATGACCCCAAAGTGCTCTACTGGACAGCACTCATATCAGGCTTGAATACACGCGAGGCTTTCTTCACCGTTCCGCCTCTCTAAACGCCTTGTGCCTGAAAACTGGCTCAAACTCACCACACGATTAACCAAAAAGGCGCACCAGATCGTAATTTCATACTCACTGTCTCACCAGTTTACTTCGGTGTGGTGTTTAGGTAGATCCCGGCTCGCTCGCGTCCGGGATGACGGCGTTGTTTGTCAGTTTTACTGCTAATGAGAAGCTAAGGCATGGATTTAAACGAACTGTGTGCGTGCATCGACCATAATCGGCTACTCGAAAAGTAGCGAGAAAGTCACATTCGAAACAGCCATCCTCCATACATCAATTTTGTGTGGGTGTCCTCCGAAACTTCTTGTTAGGTGGCTGTCCTGATAAACATTCGTAGTCACAGTTTTGACGGCCTGTACTAGGCTATCGCCACCTCAATAAACTAGCGCATCCAGAGCAATGCCCACTGAGTACCGTTTGGTTCTTTACTACCGGTACACAAAGCAGATCCCATAGAGCCTGGTTTATAGGTGCCACGTGCGGCCCAGCAATAAGAACTATCAAGTGCTGCCTGCCAGCCTATTCTAGAGGGATCATTGGATAATGTGGGGGACCAAGAGGCGGGTTCTACACAGCCTGGATATTCAATGCCGTTTTGCACGTAGGTACTCCTACAAGTTGGTACGTCGATAAATTTAGGCGCACTTTCTACTCGGTCCTGATATCCCCAGGAAGAACGAATTTTTTCCAAATCAGACGTTGTCAGATTATTTCCGAAAGCGTACTTACCATCTGCACATGCAGTTTGCGAACAGGAGATTTGCTCTCGCGCATCAGAAAATGGACTTAAGTCTTTCTGGAAGAGCCACAGTTTGGTTGGATCATTCGGATTGGTTTCTGGTTCCGTACCATAGTCTGCAACTCGAGCCATGCCTCCAGGTGCTGTCTTTGGATAGCTGCCGACTAAGGTCCAGCCACCATCATCTGTTGTCATATCACAATAAACAGAAAGCGTTTCGCCACTTTTTGTACTAATGTCGTAAACACCGTCACCCATACTCATACCAGCGAGCAAAATGTCGTTACATGAGTAATAAGAACCCGGATCATTGGCTCTAAGTCGCCAATCACCCTGAGTATCTTTATTAGAATACCAAGTACCACTATAGTCACTAATATTAGTCTGAGAACCTACATAGTAACGGATTTCACCGCTCATCGGCGTAGTTATCTGGAAGCTAACTAGCTTACCGTTAGAAATGGTCGAGCCGGATAATATACTCCCCGTAACTTCGGCGATAAAGTGACTCGCGTCACCTTTAAAGTCGTAGCTTTTATATAAAACATTGTTAAGTTGACCATCTAGCGTCTGATCATATTCTAAAGTGTATTGTGCATTGAATTCGGTTTGGGCAGCCGTGGCTGTGCTTAGCATGGCTAAGCCGATAGCAAGAGTTAGCTTGTTCATAAAGTTCCTTATATAGTTCTAATAGTCCGTATCTAATTCTAAGATGACTGGTTGTGCAGACGGAACCGACCTTCATGATATTGAACACAAATCATAAACGTAAGTCCCTGTCTAACAGAGCGATTTTAGCAACAGTCTATATGTGGCGCAATGCAGTTGAGCTTGGAGGGCCAGGTAAACACATTGTCTTTTAAACGCTTATAAAACCAATTTGTTCACTTGCAAACCCAGCTCTAATTTATGGCATGCTAACTAAAGTTATACCAATTTTCTTAATTAAGTGTTCTATTTTGAGGCGAGAAAATATGGTCGATAACAAGGCAAAGATTTGCGAACTCATACCTTAGGTAAAGGTTCTAAATGAGAAATCTTTAACACAGTTAGCGTCATATTTGCTCCTTCAAATTGAACAGGTATTAAGTGAAATTGGTATTAATCAGCCTGAGAAAACATCTCGGGCGTTCAATCCGGACCATTAGAATACTCGCTTGAAGATTCACTAACCTATAGCGCTATGACGCAAGTAAGCTATCCTGAGTAATGTTTAAAGGATGAAAAGGTGGTCTATGCAACAAATACTTAAGCTCTTACTGTCCATTGTAATCGTGGTCATTACCTTTATCGCTTCTGCAACCCTTGCGGGCATGATGGCCGAATATGCGGGTTGGTGGAAAAAACCCGTGATAGGTGGCGTGGCGGCAGCCTGTGTGGTGCTTTCAGGTTATTGGAGCGCCCCCGGCCATAAATTGTATTTTGCCGCAGCCTGGTTGGTGATTGGGGCAGTCGTGGCGGGGGTGATGTCAGAGGTATTTATGTATGGAGAAGATGCGAATACGCAGGTGCCTTTATATATCACCTACGCCAGCGGTTTCGCCACTTTAGCAATTTGCTGGGTCTGGGAGCGCAAACAATTTGCGCCAGACCAATAACACGGATTGATAATCTAAGCCCTTGCGTTTACGGGCTTTAACTTTCAGGCTGTAACGCTGCACACCGGCTTTTGAATCAATCATTCAGCGCTGATAAAAATGCACAAACTCAAAGGGGCTGTCCTTTCTTCAAACTCTTCCTAAGCGCCGAGGATAGTGTTCAATTTTTAACATTTAACATAGCTGTCTACACAACTCTATACTCACTTAATGCGCCACCACCACTTGTAACTGTGTGTAATAGATAAAACTCTGGCCCTGAAATATGCTCCTAAAGCAAAACTTAAAGGAGCATATAAAATGAACAGTGAAATAGATGTTGCCATTGTGGGTGGCGGTGTGTCGGGCGTATATAGTGCCTGGCGTTTACAACAAGCGTATGGAAACACAAAGAAAATAGAACTGTTTGAGTATAGCAACCGGATAGGTGGCCGACTATACAGTCGCACATTGCCGGGTTTACCTAACGTTGTTGCGGAGCTTGGCGGGATGCGATATATCCCGGATGAGCACATTATGGTAAGCACTTTGGTGGATGAGCTTGAGCTAAAAACCAAAGACTTTCCCATGGGCTCTAAATTACCCTTATACCCTTCTGACAAGGCAAGCTCTGTTGAGGCTGGCAGCGAAAACAATTTATTTTACCTGCGTGGGCAGTACTTCAGATACCGTGATTTTGCCGAGTGTCCAGACAAAATTCCCTACAACTTAGAAGAAACTGAGCGCGGCTATGGCCCGGAAGACCTGCAAGTTAAAGTCATGAACTTAATTTGCCCAGGCTTTGCCGATATGTCTTTATCTGAGCAGATGAAAGTAAAAGTATTTGGCAAAGAGATATGGAAGTTCGGCTTTTGGAACCTGCTTGAGCATGTGCTAAGCAACGAAGCATACCTGTTTATGAAAGAAGCGGGTGGTTACGATGCCAACGTGGCCAATGCAAGCGCGGTCACACAGCTGCCTGCAACAGAGTACAGCGACGATACGGTGTTTAAAACCTTAAAAGACGGCTTTCAGGCGTTGCCACTTAAGTTATGCAAAGAGTTTGAAGCGGCCAACGGTTGCGTTCATAAGCTCAAACGTTTAGTTAAGATAGAAATTCACAAGGGGTGTGAACATGGCTACGAGCTCATTTTTCAACCCATGATGGAAACCGACAGTGGCCAGGTGGTCGACGCAGATGAACCCACTCAACGTGTAAAAGCAAAACAGATCATTCTTGCGATGCCAAGACGCTCCCTTGAATTGATTGAGTCAGAGTTTTTTGAAAACCCCTGGTTAAAAGAAAATATCCCGTCGGTCTTGATCCAAAAAGCGATCAAGATGTTTATGGCATACGAGCAACCCTGGTGGCGCAGCCTGGGACTGGTAGCAGGTCGCTCAGTGACCGATTTACCCATTCGCCAGACTTACTATATGGGCACCGAATGTGACCAACAAGAATGCGTTGAGTTTGAGGTGAATGAGCAAGGCCAACAAATCTGTAAAACACTAAAAACCTATGGCGAGCCAAATACCAATTCTTTGTTAATGGCTTCATACAACGATATTGGCACTATCCCCTACTGGAAAGGGCTGGAAAAGGGCGAGCATTACCCGGGCTTTGTACCAGCTTACGGCTGTGAAGGTTTTGGCAGCAACGAAATTGTGCCTAAAAATCAGTATCAAATCACCACCAGTATGGTCGAAGCGGCGCATCGTCAAATTCAGGCTTTACACAATCAAAAAGCTTTGCCTATGCCTTACTCCGCGATTTACCAGGAATGGGGCGACGACCCGTACGGCGGTGGCTGGCACGAATGGAAAGCCAATTATCGGCTTGACGAGATCATGTGCAGAATGCGCCACCCTGTTGAAGAGGAAGATATTTATATTGTCGGTGAAGCTTACTCCTATGAGCAGGGTTGGGTTGAAGGCGCGCTTAATACAGCGGAATCGACATTGGCGCAATTTTTTGGCCTGCCGACACCGCAATGGTTAACCAAAGACGAAGCACAATATGAGGAATGGTTGAAAACTCACCACAACTACCTCCCCGTGGATTGTACTAACGGATGTAGCCCAGGCACGGTTCAAAATGAGCAACCGAATGCAAACCCAGACACGCTCAACGAGATCACTGAATTTGCTTACAGGGGGATCAACCATGAGTACCAATAATTATACGGTTGCATATCACCTGCTTCGTCGCCTCAAACAGTTTGGACTCGACAAGGTATTTCAAGTGCCGGGAGACTATGTACAAGAGTTTATGACCACGTTAGATAACTTTGATGGTATTGACGCGGTTGGGGATGTGACTGAGCTGGGAGCTGGGTATGCGGCGGAAGGATATGCCAGATACAAAGGCATTGGCGCGGTGTCTGTGCAATATGGCGTGGGCACATTTAGTGTGTTAAACGCCATTGCCGGTGCCTATGTAGAGCGCAACCCTGTTGTGGTCATCTCGGCGAGCCCTTCGGCCGATAACCGTGTGGACATTGAAGAAACGGGGGTACTGTTTCATCACTCAACCGGGGACTACAGCGCCGATAAAAAGGTCTTTGAAAACGTGACGGTTGCCAGCGAGATATTGGCTGACGCGCAATCGGCTCCCGCTATTATCGATAATGCCCTGCAATTGGCAATGAGTGAAAAAAGGCCCATTTACTTAGAAGCGTGGCAAAACGTATGGGGAGCAGAATGCCCCAGGCCTGAAGGTGATTTAGTTATTCCACCTCTGGCCGCTAATCCAGCCATGATGACATCATTGTTAGACAAAGTAATCACCCGGCTCAAAGCCGCAAAGAACCCCGTTGTGCTGCTGGGTATTGAGCTTGCGCGGCTCGGTTTGCAGGAGCAGGTCGTTACGCTTTTAGGCAAACTCAACATCCCCTACACCACAACCACGCTGGCAAAATCGGTCATCAGTGAAACCCAAGGCGTTGGCAAAGAGCTTTTTGTAGGCACATACGCAGGCGAAGCGTCCTGGCAGGATACGTTTAACTTTGTAAGCGAGAGCGATTGTATTTTGGCGCTGGGTGCTATTTTCACGGACGACTATCTCACCATGTTAAAAACCCAAGGCAACGACCTTGTCAGAGTGAATATGAATGTCGCTCGGGTGGGCGAAAGTGAGCAACTTAGCGGCATTAATCTGGCCCAGTTTATAGATGAATTGAACCGTTATATTGACTGCCACCCGCTACAACTCAACAGCCAGCTGCCTGCCATTCGTAATCTGTACGTAACCGAAGATGTCGACAGCAACGCAAACATTACCTACGACAACTTTTTCAGTGTTTATCAAAAGCAATTGCAAACCTGTGAGACGGTTCGTGATTATAACCTGGTATTAGGCGAAAGCTCGTCCTTATATATGGCTGCTCGTTTAACTGGCCTGGCAGAAAATCGCTTTGTGAGTGATGCGGCCTGGGGCTCTTTGGGTCATGAAACAGGCTGTTCATTGGGCACCGGCCTGGCCGATGATAAGCGTAGCGTGGTGGTTGCCGGTGATGGGGGCTTTATGATGATGTGCCAAACCCTCTCCTCCATTAGCCACTATAACCTCAATACCGTGGTGTTTGTGATGAACAATCAGGTATACGCCATAGAGCAATCGTTTGTCGATATCTGTGCCTTTACCCCTGCGGCTGATTTTGCGCCATTCGATAAACTTCATCACTGGAACTATGATTCACTGGCAAGTGCATATCGCGTTAATTACTTAAAGGTCGAAAAAGTCAGCGACCTGGACGATGTTTTTTCTGCCATTAAGCAGCACCCAACATCGCCTTATTTAGTTGAAGTAAAAATAGCTGAAAAAGATCTTGCCCCGGCAATACAAGATTTAGCAGAAGCGATCACGGGTACTAAGGTAAGCGACTGCACATGCCAAAAGACTATGTGAACAAGGACATGATTATGACTGAACAATGTAATAAACCCATTCCAGAGTGCCAACTGGAAGAAGCGCAAAAACGCATCGCGCATTACTGGCAAACAACCCAAAACTACATCACTGCGCTTGAAGAAAAGCACAACTTTGAAGCCGACCAACTACTGACTCTGCTACCTTGCGGCGATACCAGTATGGAGCGCTTTAATAACTATCAAATTAATGCCTTGATCTTCAATACCCGCTTGCAGTTTTCTCCATCGGTCATTGTTATGTGTAAACATACCGATGATGTTATGAACGCCTACAAAGAAGCAATTGAGCATAATTTACCCATTCGAGTGCGCTCGGGTGGTCACGATCACGAAGGCGAATGCACGGGGACGGATGTTGTCTTGCTCGATTTAAGCGGGCTAAAAGACTTTTCGATTGAAAAAGGTAAGGATAGCTATATCGCTCGTATCGGTTCTGGCTATCGTTTTTACCAGCTTGTACCAAAGCTTGCCAAACCAGAGGACAAAAGTATTCCGCCTTTAACCATCCCGCACGGTACCTGTGCAACGGTTGGGTTAGCAGGTTATATTCAAGGCGGTGGCTGGGGACCATGGACAAGAGCACATGGCATGTGTTGCGAATCGCTTGTGGGTGCAACGGTCATTTTGCAAGATGGTTCAAAAGTGAATGTGTCGGAAACAGAGCACAGTGACATACTCTGGGCGCTACGTGGTGGTGGCGCATTAAGCTATGGCATAGTCACTGAATTTCGAGTGAAAGCGTTTGAGCTACCCGAAGAGATCCATCGATTTGAAATTCACTGGAACAATCCGAAAGGAGATTCCACTGATCTGAAAACATGGGACTTGTTGACGCAATGGGAAAATGCCATTAATGACCCAAGCACGGAACAATTGGTTGGCACTAACCTTAAAATTAACGCCATTGCAGATAAGTCGGTGGCCTGTGAAAAGGACTTAGAGCACCCAAGCACCATGTATGGCTACTGGCAGGGCACAGAATGTGAACTGCTCAGCTTTGGCAAAAAGTACTTTCCAACATCAAGAATAGTGGTAACAGGTAAAGATACCAAAGACAGCTACAGCGCAGCCCTAATGTCTGACTGGTCACGAAATACGTTGGCTAACTTAGCGACGGCCGGGGTTAAACAAGGCTTAGTTGCCAATACCAATGGCACACCGTTTACCCCTGATTTTGATGCGCCAGCGCCTCATAAAATTACGTCAAAAGTGGTACGCGAAAGCGGTCTCACTGAGCAAGGAAAGAGACAGCTGTTGCGCTCATTAACCTCGTCTTTGCTGTTTGATGAGAATGCGCCATTGGGTTTATTTAGTTATGTGACACTAGGCGCGATTGCAGGCAAATTCTACGCCGATGAATCTAGTGTTGGTGCCTTACGTCGAGTTGCATTCCCGTATTCTAAAGCACAGTACACCATTCAATATCAAACTTGGTGGAATACAGAGTTGAAGTACGACGGGCAAGACGACAGCAAAATGCTGGGCCAGGAGAACCCGGTATATCGCTTTGTAAACAGAGCGCTTGATTGGATAGAAGTCAGCCGCGATACTTCCATTGAAGGTGCCTACGGCGCGTTTATCAGCTTCAAAGATGCCTCAATTCCAACCAAAACTTACTTTCAGGAAAGTTATGAGGAATTGATCAGAATAAAAGAAAAGTACTCCGGCTTTGAAGTACAGCCGTCTTGCAGCGGTGGAAAGGGGGTTTACATTAATTACAACCGTTTGAGAACGCGTAAAACGATTATTTAAAACCCCTTTTGTTTGAACTGTCAGAGTAGCGTGCTGAATAGCCGTGGTTCTGACAGTTCTTTTGGTTATGGACCCGCAAAACCATCATCCCGGACTTTTATGCTGCTGTGGAGCCAGATGCCCATCTGCCGTAAAGCAATCCACTCCGAGGTATTGAAGTGACTTAGTTTCAGCAACTTACAACTTCACAGATGAAGGTGGTGTTACAGGGTCATCTGGGTAAACCTGATTGGCCGTGTCTAAAGTGTGTCTGGCCATAACAATTGTGGCTATTACCACCGGCATCTGCTTCGAATCTTGCTTAGCAACGGGTGCACTTTCGTTTGATTAAAGCGCCCCCATTTTTTGGTAACTGCTTCGGCAAACTTATAGCCCAAATAACCGGTATCACAGCACGAGACCGGCACTTCTGGATATACTGTTAACGTCACCCTCTAAATTTATAGGCGGGTATTGGTTAACAGGTTATATGGCTTTGCCAGGTCCGCCCAGTCGGGATGGCTGGTCGGGTCGATAAACTCGCAGTAGCGGTTTTCCTGCGGGTTAACACCCGTCAGATATCGCCAGGACTCTCCGCCAGTCTTAATCAGCTGGTTATCCGCAAAGATAAAATAACTGTCCTCGCAAACCCTGATATCTAGCTGATAGTCTTTGTGCAGGAGCTTCAGGCCACCGCCAGCTCCCTGTAATGTTAAAAATAGCCCATCCGGACTGTAGTTTAATATCCCCCCATGCGCCTGGGTTACTTCCTGGACTTTACCACTGGCGATCTCCAGTGATTTAATCTTGCCACTTTTTCCTCTATATATCAGGGCGCTACCATCTGGGTTAAAACACAGGTTAAGTACAGGTTCACAAACCTGCGCTAATTCACTAACTTCACCACTTGCGATATCCAGCAACCAGATCCCACCGTCGTCATCACCAAGTACCAGCGAACAGCCATCCGGCCAGAAGCATAGGGACATTGTGTCTACATTGACTTTGCCTAGCTCTAGAACCTGGCCGCTGACCAGATTCACAATAGAAATTTGGTCGTCATGGTCTGCAAACGCGAGTGAGTAACCATCGGGGCTTAAACTCAGTTTCCATACATGGTCGATCTCAACTATTTCATTTTTTATACCTGTCACACACTCCAGTTTCGTTAAGGTTCCAAAATGGTCTGCACATATCAATGAGCTGCCATCCGGGCTAAAGTGCAGACTCTTGATTCTTTCTTCTATCAGAGTGACTTTGCGTGCTTTCCCTCTGGCTAGCTCCATGATATATATAACGCCATAATTCCCGACAATTGCCAGTGAGCAGCCATCCGCATCGTAAGTTAACAGAGTTATTACTTCCCCAATGCACTCAACCACCTCAATTTCACCGGTTGCCAGGTTCACTATGCGTACCCAGCCATCGCTCCCCCCAAAAGCCAGAAAACGGCCATCCGGACTATAGCTGTGGCTCTGTACACTTATCAATTGCTGTATAAGGTCACGGTACTCGTTCGTACTAATATCCAGCAAGCTCGTGTTACCGTCTATGCCCGCCAATGCTAACTGGCTGCCATCCGGACTATAGCTCAAATCAACTACTTCCCTCTCTGCCGAAACTATATTACTGATGTCTGCATGCTCAATATCTAACGTATGCACTCCGAGTGCTCCCCCGTACGTCAGCAATCGCCCGTCGGGATGGTAGTTAAGGCAAGATGTCCATTCTCTGGGCTGAACAGCCTCATCCACTGCGCCGTTAACAGTATTCAGTATATTTACCATGCCATCGTCCGAAAGAAATGCCAGTTCGCAGCCGTCCGGCCGGTAACTCAGATCCCGTATCCAGTCATAGGCTTGTGCCACCTCACGCTCTACACCTGTTTCAATACTATGCAGCCAAACCTTGTTATCACAACCAGCATAAGCCAGAGTATCGCCATCCGGGTTATAGCTCAGGGTCAATATCCTGCCTTCTGCTTTCGCAAGTTCACGTACTTTGCCGCTGTTTATATCCAGTTCGTTCACTGTGCCCCTATTGGAAAATACCAGGCTGCGACTATCCGGGCTAAAGTTCATAGCCTGTGCTCCGGAGTCTGCCTGCGCCACATCCTGAATCTGCTCGCGTTCCAAATCCAGTAAACACACCTTGCCTGCAGCAGCGAATGCCAGCCAATGACCATTTGGACTGTAACTCAGGCTCTCAACCTCTCCCTGGGTTTGCACTACCTGATGCACAACGCCACTTTCAATGACCTGGATACAAACTCCGCCTTCTTTCGCGCCAAATGCCAAAGACTTGCCATCCGGGCTAAAGCGAATCACAGGCCAGTCACTCCTTGAAGGCGGAAGCCCCAGTCGTAACCCTGAATCCAAATCAACCTGCGGCGAGGGCATAACTAGATTAAAGCGCTGTTCTGGATACGTATCAGCGCAAATCTGTGCTACATCACGACATTGCCAGAAACGGCTAAACTGCAGGCTGGCCGGTACACTTTGCGGCGAGCCAAACATACAGTGGGCAAAATGGCATTGCATCAGCCTGGCGCCACTGAACTGACAGCCTGATAAGTTGATATCGCGCCACAGAGATTGTGAGATTAAACAATCACTGAAATTTGCGCCACTCAGGTCAAGTGAATGGATGAAGTCCACCTTTTGCAGCTTAACTCCCGACCAGTCGGGGCGTATTACCTGTACAAAGTCCTGCTCTGACTGATAAGCAAAATACCACAGGTCAAAGGCCAGCTGCTTATTGTGCTGTGTACACGCCTGTTGCTGCAGCGTTTGCCATTGCCTGTCAAACTGTCGCTGATAGTGCGGATTGGCAGTAAGACGCCAGTCAATCAGAAACTGCTGTGTTTCACGGTTCAGGATTTGGTCCTGTGCTGCGAAACCTGCTGCCAGTTCCCCGGTGAAAATATCAAAGCCCTGTTGCCACTGTGGCGGTGCTGTGCGAACCAGATCGAACAGACCACAGGCTAAAAAGAATTCAAAAAAAGACGTGTGTGCAAAGCGGTAATTATCTTGCTGATCCCTGACCAGCAAACAGGCATTAAACAGGTCCTGTAACAGCTCGGAAATCCCCGCTCTGCCCTGCTGAATATCCACCTGAATTTGCGTAAACTGGCTGTAGTGTTGCTTAAACCACTCAACTAGTAACTGCTGATTAAGTTCGGTGGTTTTTTGTTGCCACATATAAACCGCAAAGCGGCTGAGCAGCTGAAACTTTTCTTGAGTGTCAATCCAGTGTTTTTCTATGTCCCGGGTCATGGCGCGCTCAAAGAGCTTTTTATACAAGGTTGCGGCATTGATATTGGGGTTGTGCTCTGCCTCACGCATCAGATCCGGGATCAGCTGGCGAATAAACTGCAGCATCACCGGTCGCTCAGACAACCCGGAAAGGTCATGCACCCGCTCAATAAATTCAACGGCCTTGTGCCCTTCCTCTTCCCCCAGCCATTTAACCAGATAACTCTGGATCTGCTCTTTGCTGAATGGCAACAGGTAATAGGTCTGAAAATTAGTAGTATCTCCGGCTTTTTCACCGGCATCATGACGATAGTACAAGTGCCTGAATGCCGACTCTTTTTCCATACTGCTGAAAAAATGGGTCCGGCAGGTGATCAGGATGCGCGAGCGAAGCGGAATTTGGCTTGGCTGCTCAAGGGGTTTATCCTGTAACCGCTGCAGATCTTGCTGATAGACCGTATCAGGGAAAATGCCAACAATCTTATTTAACAGGCCAATCTGCTGCTTGTCATTTAGCTTTTGCCCCACTTCGTCAAAGCCGTCAAAAATCAATACCGTGGGATGCTTATGTACAAACTCGATGATTTTTTCACCGGCAACCTGACTCGCTCCTGTGATTGACAACATGGTTTCGAGCAGCTTCTCAACTGGCGCATTCAGGCTGTCACTTACATCGTTAAAGGCATTCAGTAATTTTTTCAGATCCAGATAAATCGGCAATACGGCCTCACCGCGTTGCTTGGCCTGGTCATATTCGGCAGTCAGGTTGTTGGCAAGTAGCTGACAAGTGGTCGATTTACCCGCGCCAAAGTCGCCCAGCAGGTAGAAGAGTCGTGTTGTGTCTGGCGCACTACTGAGTGCCCACTCTTGCAGATAGGGCACAATTTTAATGCCGTATTCGTGGCTTATCTGCGACCCCTGTGCCGCAAGCGGATCCTCGGTATTCGGCAGCGTTTGTTGTTGTTTTGCGGCATCCATTAAACATGTGCGCACAATATCGTGTTCGCTTGAGGCGGGTGGCCTAGTGTGAAGCTTTCTGAAATGGCGGTAAAGCGCATGAACAAGCCCGCTAATGTAGCTTTGTATCTCCGTATCCGTGCCGGATTCAAGCAATTCTAGTACAGTGGCGTGCTGCCCGGGCACGGCGACCAGGTTGTTTCTGTACCTCGAATCTGCCTCCTCTTCCACGGTACTAAAAGGAGTGATAATGGCTTTTTTCCCTGTATGGTTTTTCCCCTCTTCACTCAGAAAAAAGCTGAGCTCCCGCTGACAGGGCTCAGAATACAAGTAAGAATCACAATACGGCACAACCACCGCCGCGGATTGCTCACACGCCAAATCCTGCTGAGCAACCTGATCTTCCCCCACTTCAAATCCACTCGTATCAACAAAAAGTCTGATTTTAGGATCGGTTTTGTAGTCCGCGGGTGGATGCTTGAGGGCACCTTTCAGTAAGTCGGCAAACTCGCGCTTTCTTTCGAGTACTGACTTCTTACCCCCGCGACAGTAACTGAACATTACTTGTGGTGATGTTCCCGCCATCACATCACTTGCGGTGGACTCAACAAGGTGCGCGGTATTGGGGGCACCCGACTCATTCACCCGGCGGATGGTGTCGACTGTTTGCTTGTCCACAAACTGACTCAACACGTCGTCGTTAAACTCAAAACTCAGTACCGATTTGCTGTTACTTAACCAGACTCCGGCCTGAACATCCTCGTCCGCCAGTATGTCATTGAGCTGGCTAACCCGCTTTCTGAAATTTGCACTGCTCAAGCTTCCCGAAGCGGCTTCTATCGACTCTGTCAGCTTGCTTTTTTCAAGCTGAAAACTTTGTGTTTCTTTTGCAAAATCAAGCAGCTGATGCAGGAATGAAGTTAGTGTTGTTGAAAACTCATCGCTATGGTGCGTTACAATATGACGAATATACTGAAGTTTAGAGTCGAACTGATCGGGTGACATAAACAATCCCTGCATTGAGTAATTTTTAACCCAGCCTACAGCGAGTCCGCCCTATTATCAATCACATTTTTCACGTTTTTTCACACTTTTGAGCGCAATGCCAAATTCCATTTTTAATTGCCAAGGTTAATGACTGATATCATTATAAAAGTGGCTAGTTTTTGCACGCCTTGATCGAATACAACATAGGCACCCGCTGACCCTGATACAACTTTTGGTACCCTAGCTCAGGCACAAATTCCAGCCCTTCAAAGCAATCGTATGGGCTATACGGGTGTTCAGCAAAGAGCTCAATGTTCAGACCGGCCGTTATCAATGCA
Source organism: Pseudoalteromonas rubra (assembly GCF_005887095.1). Classification (GTDB taxonomy): domain Bacteria; phylum Pseudomonadota; class Gammaproteobacteria; order Enterobacterales; family Alteromonadaceae; genus Pseudoalteromonas; species Pseudoalteromonas rubra_E. The sequence goes on from NZ_PNCI01000020.1 coordinate 14,964, forward strand.
TTGATCACATCACTGACGGAATGGGTCCAGGTCACTGTGGTACTCTTGCTACCATCGCAGTTTTCTGTATAAGTGCCCTCTTGCTCAATATCTGGCGCACCATGAGGAAAATAAGCATAGCCTGCCAGCAAGTCATTGAATGGGTGGAACTCAATCAAGTGGAACACACCACGAGGTTTGAGCGCGCCCGCTACAGTTTGTGCCCATGCAGTTAAGTCGGGCAACCAGCACAATACGCCGTAAGAGGTAAACACAATATCAAACTGCTGTGTGTTACTTTGACCAAATTCGATTACATCGCCTTCAATAAACTCCGCTTTAAGACCAAGTGCGTCTTTGAGGCTATTTGCCTGCGCGATAGCGCTTTCAGATAGGTCCACCCCGGTAACGTCGGCGCCCAAACGTGCCCAAGACAAGGTATCCTGGCCAAAATGACATTGCAGATGCAGTAAAGATTTGCCCTGCACATCACCCACCTGTGCCAGCTCAATCGGGTTCAATGAACACTGGCCGGCCTTAAACCCAGCAACATCATAAAATTCAGATGCAACGTGCACTTTGGTTCTTTTGTCCCAGGCTGATTTATTAATGCTTAAATAATCCATGATCCTTCCATGCTTTATTATATTTTCAGGTCAACTGACAAAGCACTGTAACTTGATGCGGAGCCAGAGACAAACCGGGCACGTTGGGTAATACACAGTTGCTCGCCTCAGCACAATCACAGAGTTACCTTGATAGTCATTGACTAACAAATAAACACTTCTGATTGACAGGGCTACAAATTATGATAACTCTATACTAAGAATCTTTTTCAACCAGTAATTGCCATGAAATACAGATGCTTATATGCCATTTTTTTGATGTGCTGTATGTCAGTAACCTATGCGAGTGAGACACTGAGACCTGTTAACCTAAAACAACTACACCTGATCATTGAGCAGGCAGACAGGTTGATAGTAAAAGATCCAATAAACGCACTGGTGAAATTTGAGTCCGAAAAAAGAGAAGACTTATCAGCTTTGAAAAACAGTCTGGTAATTGAACGCCCCGAAACAGAGCGACTCTGTTTATGCGTTGGTAACCCCGTAATTTATTTCTACAAAGGTGATACAGAGCTAGGAGCTCTATCACATATTAGCGGTAATTATATACGCTTCTCACACTGGAGCAGTGATGCTTCTGTAGTCGATACAGATAAATGGCTGACCTGGTTTGATGATCGCGGCATGCCGTGGCCACGACAGATGTTTGATACGCAAAGGAAAGAGCAAGTACAAAAACCAGAAAAATGAGCAGCGCTGGCTTGGTGCAATGCCCTCGTCAATCAGAGCAGTCTGGGCTGAGGCTCTAACCCCTTATGGCACAAGAGATACACAGCGATTGATGACTCTATTCACAGCAGCATTACCAGATAAACGCCTACAGGTTCTGGCTTTGCTCGAATGGTATGGCTCCGGCGCTGGACCTTGGTCAGGTTATCCATCCTATGAGGATGTAGCAACAAAAATGCTGTTTGACTACTCAACGGCTAACATCATCTCAATCATTAATTCAACCCAGCTAAGTACAGCACAAACAGAAGGAGCAGCCAGGTTTTTTGGGGGTTGGGACTTTTCGCAAAAACGACCTGATGACCTGGACAAGGTGCCTGATAAGCTCAAGGAACAATTATGGGAGCACGTATCACCAACAATGGATAAAGATAAACTTGCCAGCCATAATCATATCCTTACGACAGGTGCACTTAATTTCGATTTCGGTGAGCCTAAGGTTGCAAAAAACCAGCGCTATAACTGCACAACATTCTCTAAATGTGTTAGCAATGCGATTGAACGCACAACGCTTACTTGTGGTCGCACAAATAATGAACGAATCAAATAGTGGGGCTATCTTATTCTGGTCATTTGATTTTGCAATATAAGGAAAGTAACAATCATGTTTAAGAATTTTGTGCATACTCGCAGCGCCAAGGGCTTGCTGAGCTGTGTGACTGTCTGCTTAGCATTAATATCTATGAACGTATGGGCGGGAGAAACAGAGACGTTTGTTGGCAAACTTAAAAATCACTACGAGAAAACCAGGTCAATTACCGCTTTTTCGCTCAATTACCACTTCTTAAATAAGCAATTCAGATCCCATGGCTATTGGGATTATCAGGTACCAAACAGAGTGATGTCGGTGCGCATGGTTGAAGTCGATCTGGATAAAAAGCATTTTTACGACAATGATATCCTGTACGGTCCGGGAGGTGAGATACTCGACCGAGTTCAGTTTCAGAATGATACACACAGTTACTTCTATGAAAAAAATGGTAACTACTTAGGCAAGCGCTACTTTAACGAAGGCTTGGGTAATTTTGACCGGTTTATGCATTACCATGCCTTTAATATCGACTTTATCGTAGTAAGACCCCTGCTCGATGAAGCCAATGTTGCAGACAATATTACCCTGCGACGTGATGAAAAAGCGGGAACAACCACGTTGACTCATAAAAATGCACTAGATCACGTCGTCGATTATGAATTTAGCAATAACTCGCTGCAATTGTTAACCATTAACAACAAAACAAGGAAGGCGCTCTATGTTTACGATGATTATCAAACAACAAGAGGCATTACGTTTGCCCGCCAGGTAAAAAAATACTACAACGGAGAAACGGTACCCGCTTACATTAGTTTCAACGACAAGTTCGAAATTATTGAGGAAGTCGACGCCTCCAAGCTTCAGCTGCCTCCGGGGTACGGACCTGAAGTTCAGGCCGGTGATGGCATCCTCGTTGCAAAAGAAATTGCAACGGGGCTTTATCTTGTTACAGACTCTGCGGCCTGGCGAAACAGTGTATTCAAAGTCAATGGCGATGAGATAACTGTGTTTGGTGCAGCAGGATACCCTGAGTTAGCGACGAAAACGATTAACTTGATCCGCGCGCAATTCCCTGAGAAAAAAATTCGCGCAATTCATGTTACACATGCTCAGGAAGCTGATATTGCCGGACTTGGCGTTTTTGCGAAGCAAGGCATAGAAATACTTGCCGATGATTATAGCATCGCGGCCATCAAAGCCTATCCGGATTTTGCCAATGATATTGAAGATTTTAAGTTTACCGTAATAAAAGACGAGCAGCTTATTAATGGCGCACGCTTTTACATACTCGAAAGTATGCACTCTAAACGACAAAGCTTTGTTCATTTCGAGCGTGAAGGGATCATATTCCAGGCCGACTTTCTTCACATCGCATACGACAATACCATTCCTAAAGTGATCCCCAATTACACCCGTGCTTTTATAGACTTTATTCGCGATAAACAACTTAAAGTGAACCGGATTGTTGGCAATTACCAAAACAACAATATTTCGCTAGAAGTGATGAATAAAACCTATAACTCACTGATGTGACGTCTCTCAGTCTTCGTCTAGCAACACCCTCGCACTGACGAAATCAAGTTCATGTGTATGGCCGGATACGTATTTTCGTTCGGCCATGTACTCGGTCATTCAATATGCTCGGCCACTTTGGACCTTGCCGACCATAGTCGCAGCCCAACAGTCGAATGTATTGCTAAGCCATGGCCAGTTGTGAGGTTACTTCAAATTGGATTTGCAAGACGCTTGAATCTCACCCATCACAGAAAGGCTCTGCATAACCGGACCAAATTTAGGACATACTTCCTGCCCCTTTTTGCACAATTGAGCCACATTGTGCACATTTCTAAAAATGAGCATAAATCATTAAATTTAAAGGACTTCACAATGATGACGGGCAAATTTTAAACAGCCTTCCTGCCTTATTTCAGGTGAAATGTGCAAATAATGTGAAAGTTGCGGTTTGGCCTTTGTGGTTATTGCAATTTTAGGCTAACTTCCACAGACAGGCTTAAAATAGCAAACCTTTCGAAAGGAAGGGACGCAAAGCTTCCGGTCTAAGGTGAGTGCTAAGATAGCGGGGTTGCTGAATGCCAACGAGTAAAAATGAAGCGTTATGTGCATACTGTTGTTTTGTATGCGCATCGCGTAGCATATTGGCATTCACGCCTATGGCATCTGTTGTCATACCGTCTACTTTTAGTCTTTCCTCATCCCTGAGCTTGTCGTTGCGATTTTAACCTGTTCATTCTGGTCGACCGCCTATTCAGCGAAGAACAGCAGGGAAACAACATGTCAGATGACAATGCTCTGGGGAATACTCATGAGACAACATAGATACAACAAGCAGCGCCGCCTTTTTAAAGTCGGGCTCTGTTTAATGGCTCTAGGACACGCTATGCCGGGCCTGGCAGCGCAGTGCGAGTTCAAGGTAAAAAATGAGTGGCAAAGCGGTTATACCGCAGAAGTCACGGTATATAACGATTCCGACGTTGCCTTAGATGGCTGGACGGTCGGGCTTGAGTTTAATCGGGGTGAGTCAATCAACAATGCCTGGCGCGCCCAACTGGGCGGCAGCAACCCCTATCAGTTTGAGAACCTCAGCTGGAACCGAAAGATAAACCCAAACTCGTCAAAGTCTTTTGGTTTTAACGTGCAAAAAGCGGCCGGGCAAACCGCCGTTACACCGGTCTTCTCTGGCATTTGCGAAAGCGGCGGGCAGGATGACAATAACGAAGTCAGTGTTGCCATTACCGCGTCTGACACCCACGCCACGGCACCTGCCACCATCCAGTTCAGCAGCGAGCTTGCCAATTCGGCCTCAGATACAGTGAGCTACCTGTGGGATTTTGGCAACGGCCACAACTCAGATGAAATGAACCCACAGCATACCTTTGAGCAGCCGGGTGATTACCAGGTGTCATTAACCATCAACGACGGCACCAATGACTACCAGGCAGCACCAATTTCACTCTCGATTGAACAAGCACAGCCAGAATCGGCACAATGTGTATTTGAAGTGGAGCAGGAATGGATCTCGGGCTTTCGCGGCAAGGTCACCATCACCAACACCGAAAGCGTGGCTATTTCAGGCTGGAAAGTCCTGATGGAATTTGCCGATAACACTAAACTGACCGGCGTCTGGCATGGCAATCACAGTGGCAATAACCCCTATGAAATTGTCAACGAGAACTACAACGGCACCATTAATCCGGGCCAGAGCTTAAACTTTGGCTTTAATGCCCAAAAGGCGCAGGAAAACGATGCCCCAACTACCCCTTCGCTAGGCGGTTTATGCTCGACAGATGGCAATATTAACCATGCGCCAACGGCCGTTGCGTCTGCCTCTGTAACCTCGGGCCAGCGCCCTTTAACGGTGAACTTTGATGGCAGTGGCTCTTCCGACCCTGATGGTGATGCCCTGACCTACAGCTGGGATTTTGGCAATGGTAATACATCCAGTGAGCCAAACCCCGCTTTTGTTTTCGATCAAACCGGTACATTTACGGTCAAATTAACGGTCAATGACGGGGTCAATACCACGGTTAGCCAGCCGATCAGCATTCAGGTCACAGAGCCGGATGTGGCGCCAATCACCGGACCATTTGAGTTAAATCCGCAAAGCTCCAGCCTGTATTTTGTCTCAACCAAGAAACAGCACGTGGTTGAAGCACATACCTTCGAAAACCTCAGTGGCAGTATTTCTGAGCAAGGGGCAGCAAGGCTCACTTTGGACCTGGCCAGTGTTAATACAGGTAACGACACCCGGGACGGCAGAATGAGGGAGCACTTATTCGATACCAGCTTATTCCCGCACGCCGAAGTACTGCTCGCCGTTGATTATGCAGCTCTGACAGCCTTACCCATTGGCAGCACTGAAAAGCAGACAGTTACCGCCACGCTCAACCTCAAAGGGGTGATAGCCGAAGTAACAGCAGACGTGGCAGTTCGCCGCCTGACACACACTAAGGTGATGGTGCAAAGCCTTGCCCCCGTACTGCTGAACGCGACAGACTTTGGCTTAGAGCCAGGTATAGAAACACTGAGAACATTGGCGAATTTATCTGTGATCAGTTACGCGGTTCCCGTGAGCTTTAACTTAGTTTTTGAAGCTCAACAATAGGAGGGAAAGAAAATGATATTCAATAATTTACCACGATTCTCTACCTTGACTCGTAGCAAATCTGCAGCACCTGCCATGGCAAAGTTTGCCGCCTGCATCAGTTTAATCGCATGCGCGCCGTTTGCTCAGGCAGCACAGTGTTCATTCAACATTCCGGATAACTGGAACAACGGCTTTAAAACCGAAATAGTCATAGAGAATGACTCGGAGCAGAGCATTAACGACTGGTCGCTCGAACTCACCTGGAACCCGGGCATCTCCCTGCAAAATAGCTGGAACGGCAATTTCGACTGTAACGACACGGGCTGTACCATCACCTCACAAGGTCATACAGTCCATGCAAATCAATCATTTGGGCTGGGCTTTGTCGCCAATAAAAACGGCCTGAGTGAAGATGTTGCCATTACCCTCAATGGCGATGTATGTAGCAACTCTGGCCCGACTACGCCGCCAGATGCGATCACAGAAACGGGGTTGTGGGCGCTGGATAGCGCTGAGTCTTCGCTCAGCTATGTCTCGGTCAAAAAAGACCATGTGGCAGAGCTGAACCAGTTTGCGTCGCAGAATAACGCCGCTCCTGCGTTGTCGGGAAGTATTGATGCCGACGGGCGCGTCACGCTGGCGGTTGATTTAAATAGTGTGTCTACCGGTGTGGATATCAGAAACAGCCGGGTAATGGATTTGCTGTTTGAAACAGAATTACTGCCAACGGCGTACTTCAGCACTCAGATTGACCCTGCGCTATTGAGCACGCTGGAAGTGGGCAATCCGACGGTTCAAACCGTTACCGGCGAGATGAGCCTGCATGGCGTTAACCATGAACTCAGCCTGGATGTGTTGGTCGTGAAGCTGACAACGGGCCATGTTAATGTCAGTACGCTTACGCCTTTGATAGTCGACAGTAAAACCTTCGATATGGACTATGGTATTGAGGCACTGCGGGTGGTCGCTAACCTGAGTGGCATTGGCGAGACCGTACCGGTTTACTTTAACCTGACCTTTTTATCAGCCGAGCAAGACGGTTTTGAGCCGGTGGATATGGCGGCTAAACCGGCTGCGCCTTCTGAGCTCAGCGCCAGTGTGCTGTCTACCGAAGCACAGGCGCAATTAAGCTGGTACGACAACAGCAATAACGAAACCAACTACCTGGTGCGTTTAAAATCGCTTGATGGCCGCTGGCACACCGCCGCTACGCTTGCCTCTAACGCCAGTTACTATGAGTCGGGTTTGCCGGAATCAGGCGAGTTTGATTACAAGGTGATTGCGCTGAACAACTCAGTGCCCTCCCAGCCCAGTAACATTGCCCGTATCACAGTCACGCAAACCGACCCCATTGCCCGTGGCATGGAGTTGTACAAAACCAACTGTGCCGGTTGTCATGGCTCTGAAGGGGGCGGTCTGGGTTCATTCCCTGCCCTTAACACAGAACGCGATGTACAGGCCATGATTGATGTGATCACCGCGACTATGCCTTATGGCGCGCCGGGAGCCTGTGATGAGCAATGTGCCACGGATATCGCGGCATATCTGCAAACCCTGTGGCCTGCACCATTAACCTGTGATGTGGGTGTCGCGCCTGTGGCATACGGTGCAAGACAGCTGAAAATCCTGACTCAAACCGAATATCAAAACACCGTAGAAGACCTGCTGGGAGTTGATTTTGAAGTGTCAGACGGCCTGTCGCCGGATTCTCAGGTGGGCTTTTTCATCAATAATACCCATGCCGCTGTGCAGCCTTCTAACTACAGCAACTACCTGCTGGTTGCCGAAGAAATCGCGCAATGGGTGGCCGATAATGGCTATTCGCCTGCTTTAAGTTGTGCTGCCATTAATGAAGACTGTGCCAACCGTTTGATTGATGAGTTAGCGCCGCAGATATTCCGCCGTCCGCTAACGCAGGATGAGGCAGACAGTTACCGGCTGATCGCAACAGGCTTTTTCAACAATAACGACGTTGCAGCGGGCATGCAGTTAGCACTGGAAGGCTTGCTGTCTTCGCCGCAGTTTATTTATCGTCATGAGTTGGGCGAAGCGAACCCGGATAACTCAGAGCTGGATTACGACGCCTTTGAGCTAACCTCGTGGGAAATGGCTACCTTCCTGTCTTATACCTTTACCGGTTCAACGCCAGATCAGCTTCTGTGGCAAGCCGCTGAGCGTGATGAGTTGCGTGATGAAGCCCATATCATTGCCCATGCAAACCGCCTGGCTGAGCAAGCCAAGCCGGTATTGGGTGACTTTGTAGGTAGCTGGTTGGGCACGGGCAGTTTAGAGGTCGCCAGTAAAGATCAGGACCACTATCCGGGCTTTGCCAATCTGGTACCCGCCATGAAAGCGGAGATCAACGAAACCTTCTCCTACATCATGACTCAGCCGGACGAAAAATTTGGCTCGCTGTATACCGCCAACTTCACGTTCGTCAACCAGTTACTGGCCAACCACTACAACATTCCCGGCGTATCGGGTGATGACATGCAAAAAGTTGAGACCACACAACGTGGGGGTATCTTAGCCAATGGTGCGTTTATGTCGCGCTGGGCAGAAGTAGACGAATCGCACCCTATCTTACGCTCGGTCAGAGTACGCCGCCGTATGCTATGCCAGGAGCAGCCCGATCCGCCAGCCGGCACCTTTGAAGCCAGAGAGCAAAGGCTTGCCGAGCTGTCTGACTTATTGCAAGACCCGACGACCACTAACCGACTCAAGTACCACAGCTTGACCGAAGGCCAGCCTTGTTCAAGTTGCCACGAAAAGTACATCAACCCGATGGGCTTTGGTATGGAAGACTTTGATGCCGTGGGCAACATCCGCAATCAAGACAACAACGGTAATGTGATCAATGCATCGGGCACCCTCTACGCCCCAGAGAAGTACGCTCAGGTCAGTGACTTTGTGCCATTCAATGGCACTAAACAGTTAGGTGCTGTGATAGCCGACCTGTCTTCAGCTCAAAGCTGCTTACCACAGCAAATGTTCCGCTACGTAATGGGTGTGGGTCATGACTCAATCGACCCGACGAGTGAAGAAGACAAGCGCCTGTCTCAGACAGAGCAGGTCGGTTATATGTGTGAAATCGACACACTGACCAACACCATGATGCAGGAAAGCCCGAGAGCCATGCTGGAGAAATTTGGTTCGCTCAAGTCGGTGCGTTATCGCAAAGCCTGGTCCAGAAGCGAGTAATGCGGGTCACAACATTAAGAGGTTAGTAACATGAAAAAAGAGCATTTAAATAACATGGCGATATCGCGCCGCAGCTTATTAAAAATGTTTATGGCGTCGGGTATTTCGACCGCCCTGATCCGCACATCGCCGCTGGTATCAGGATTGCTTTACGCACGACATGCCGATGCCATGGACGCCGGGTTGCCCAACAAAACCGTGTCTATTTATATTCCGGGCGGCTCTATTGCGTCGCTTTGGAACCCCACAGGCAGCGGTGAAACCATGCAGCTGGGCGTAATGTCGGCAGGCTATGAGCCGGTTAAAACCGAGTGTAACTTTATGGTCAATATGGCCCACTCCAATGCGGGTCATGGCCGGATGCCGGTGCTGCTCGCCCAGAGCTGGGGCGGTGACAGTTACGACGTCACTATGGGTAACGCACTGGGCCCGAACCTGCCATTTCGTTATCTGAACTTAGGCGTTCACAGTAATGGCCAGGGCCACTTAACCAAAGACAACCGTAACCGTTTGCCGTTCCAGGAAAACCCCTTCACCGTATATAAAATGGTGTTTGGCGGTGCCCAGGGCAGCAACAGTAAAACGCCTATTATGAATGCGCATATGTCGGCAGCCAACGCGATTAAAAACAGACTCGCAGGCTACGAAATACAGCGCATGAATGACCATCTGGATGCCATTGCAGACACCCAGCGGCGTTTAGATGAGCTCTCTGGCGGCACATCCTGTGGCATTGCCCCCGATGACACTGAGTTCCCGTTGACCTTTGATACCTTCAGCCAGCAGGCGAGACTGCAAGCAGATATTGCTGTGGCAGCTTTGCAATGTAACCTGACCAGCTCGATATCACTGGCCTTTGGTAACCACCAGTCTGAATTCCGTATTCCTGAGCTGAACTTCCAGGGGCACTATCACAACGCCATTCACGGTGGCAGTAACGGCCAGCCAAACTACCCGTACTACACCGAAATGCGCAGCCACCTGGGCAGCCTGAGCGCCTATTTGATCCAAAAACTCAAAGCAGCCGGCATCTTAGACAGCACAGTGGTACTAGAAACCACCGACATGGGCCACGCAGACAAGCACTCTGCCAACCCTTGCGCCTATCTAATCGCAGGCGGCGGCGCCCGCATCAACCGAGGCGTAGTCAGCGACATCGGCTCTGGCTACAACCAGCACGATGTACTACACACCGCAGCCAAAGCGTGTGGTGTCGACCTTGGGTTTGGTAAGGAAATTCCGGGGGTGATTGTTTAGATGGTTGTTTTGATAACTGCTGATTAATAGAAGTTTGTGATTAAGAGAGCGCTTTAGCTGGCGCTTTCTTAGTCACAAATCGATACCTCACGAGGGGTTTTTTGCATAGAGGATTTAGCTAATATCATCTTTATAGAGTTTATAAAGTCATTTATCGAATAGTTATCCTTTGATCGGTCAGACCTTAAAGTAGATGAGTATTCAAGCCAATGGTCCAGGACCTCACAGAGCTCGGCTCTTCTTTTATCCGAAAAGCGATACTGGTTGTATTTATCCTCTTCAGGTAAGATACTATGATGCAAGCCAATAATGTCTAAAATTGACCTGATTACAACAACAACAGGCTCATCTTTAACTGAGTAGTTCTTTATACCTATCGAACTACATACAAAAGATTTTTTCTCATCAACAATCAAGAGAAAGTTAATGAGTTTGACATCATAAATATTTAAACTCCTTATTATATCTTCCTGCTCCTGACCACTTAGCGTGTTAAAAACCTGCTTTATTACATCAGCTTTTAAAGCTCTCTCAGCTCCTGATGTACTTACACTATTTATTTTACCTAAATCAAAAACAACACGTTCGATAAGCTTCATAAACTCATAGACAAGTTTCACCCTCATTTCGTCAATTTGAAATAATACATCTTCTCTCCGCTTTGGTTTAGGATAAAACCGAGTATAGATAATTGTAGAGTCCTCAGAGCGTATTAAATTAAACTTACCATTGTAAATTATTGCTTCAAACTTCTCTTTAAATAAGCTTAACTCTTTATGGTACAGCTCAACTGTATGCTCTAGCTCTTGTCTTTCAGTATTCCTTCTTTGGAAGTCTAAATTGTCTTGAAATTGAATGGCTCTGTAGTTAGCTGCGGCAAGTGTAGCAAAGGGTATAGCAGAACCTAAGATCCATAGAGGTACTTTCATATAATCAAGAAAAAGAGCAAGGCTTTCTCGCGACGGGGGCTGGAAAGTTAGATTATCGTTAAATCCAATAAATAGCATAAGGGTCGTCGATATGACCACAGGGAATAGTATTGCGCACCAGAAGAGTGGGTAAGAGAATATCCCTTTAGACTGTTTATTTATAACCATGGTTACCCCAAGCCAGATTTCAGATAGCTAATGCTACACTCACTAAAACGTGCAGAACAAGCCAACTTCTGTAAATAGCACGCCCTTCCAGCCAAAGAAGCAAGCGATACTAGGATTAGATATCAATAGTTGACCGAGAGCAGAAGATACCAGATTTACATATTATTGAAAGTTGGTTGTTCAGTCTCAGAAATGAATTGCTTTGCTGTGACACGCTGTCACCGATCATGCAAAACTGATCCACTAACGATCATCGAAAACTGATCCACTTGGTATTATCCGTACATTTGTGCGGGAACTTTATGTTAACCAAGGAGACATTTGTGGATATTCATGTTCGCTTTGCACAAGGGCAGAGCATTCGTAAAATTGCCCGTGAACTAGGTATTTCTCGAAACACTGTTAAGCGTCATTTGCAGAGAAGAGAAATGCCTATTTACAACAAACAAATTCAACCACCGACTAAGCTCGCACCTTTCGAAGAATATCTAATTCAACGTATCGAGCAGGCTAAACCTGAATGGATCCCAGCTACTGTTCTATTCCACGAGGCAGTACAAAGGGGCTATCAAGGTGGTATTGCCCAGTTGCGTCGCTTCGTTCGTCAGTTTAAATCAACTTCTATCCCTGAGCCTGTCGTTCGTTTCGAAACATTACCCGGACAACAGATGCAGATTGACTTTACAACGATCCGACGAACAAAATTTCCTCTAAAGGCTTTTGTTGCAACGCTTGGTTACTCCCGTGCAAGTTACATACAATTTTTTGATAATGAACGTGCGGAGTCATGGCAACAGGGTTTGAAGGCCGCGTTTGATTACTTTAGTGGCGTGCCACAACAAGTGTTATGTGACAATGCTAAAGCGCTCATCATAGAAAGAAATGCCTATGCAGAAGGAAAGCATAAAATAAATGCTCAAATGCTACAGGTATCAAAAGATTATGGATTTGAACTTAGTGCCTGCAAACCCTATCGAGCCAAAACAAAAGGAAAAGTAGAGCGATTTAATCACTATTTAAAGAACAGCTTTATCATTCCACTCAAGGCCGAGCTAAAAGCACAAAACCTTGAACTGGATGTCGATATTGCAAATGCCAAAGTTGGTCCCTGGCTACAGTGGATAGCACACCAACGAATACATGGTACAACCCAGGAAAAGCCAGCGGAGCGGTTGATTGAAGAAGTAAAACACTTACAGCCTCTACCTTGTATTGTTGGTCCATCTGTACCACAGACCAAAGCGTTTGAGGTAGAAACAATATCTCAGTTTAAGTCCGCGGATCTGCAGCACTCAATACATATATACGATGCATTTTCAGGAGGTGAGCGTGTTACTGCATGAACAAATAGCACACTTGTGCGAATCATTTAAGCTCGGCTCAACCGCTGCTCACTGGCCGCTATTGGCAGAGCAATGCATAGAACAAGAGAAGAGTTACGGTGAGTTTTTACTGTCTTTACAGGAAACTGAGCAACAGCACAGAGATGAACGCACTCGTGATATGTACAGCAGGATGGCAGGGTTCCTGGTAAATAAAACATTGAGTGGATTTGATTTTAAGTTTGCAACGGGTGTTCCAAAACAACAGATACAAGAATTAAGTGCACTTACTTTTATTGAGCGGAATGAAAACGTTGTCTTACTGGGCCCAAGTGGTGTGGGCAAAACCCATTTAGCAATCGGGTTGGGGTTAAAAGCGGTTCAAGCAAAGAAAAAACGCGTTTTGTCACGGCCGCTGATCTCATGCTGCAACTATCAACAGCAAACAGGCAAAATAAGCTCAAACAATACTTATCTCGCTCAGTGATGGCACCAAGGTTGTTGATCATTGATGAGATAGGTTACTTACCCTTTGGACGAGAAGAGGCGAACCTGTTCTTTAATGTGATCGCCAAGCGATATGAACATGGTAGCGTTATCTTAACGAGCAACTTATCGTTTGGGCAATGGCCCAGCGCGTTTGCTGATGACGCCACATTAACAGCTGCAATGTTAGACCGCTTACTACACCATTCGCATGTATTACAGCTGAGTGGAGAAAGCTACAGATTGAAAGACAAGCGCCGAGCAGGCGCAATACCTGAGTAAACAAGTGGATCAATTTTGAATGATCGAATTCAGGCTAGAAGTGGATCAGTTTTCGGTGATCGTTGACAACGCCATAATTGCACAAATCAAATGTGGGTAAGTTCAATTTTGAAATGAAGTGACTTTGAGGTGAGTATCTACATAGCTAACTGTTCAACTCATCATTAAACGTCATCTTCCGTCAAAATTTGCCGACAATTACGAACGGTTAATATCCGAACTTCCTTGCTCAGGCTATAAATAATACGATAGTGACCAAAAATGATTTCACGGTAATTTGTATTAGGCAGCTCAGGCACACAACGCCCCATTTCAGGCACACTTGCGAGTAACTCTGTCTTGTCTAATACGTCATTTACCCACTTTTCAGCAGCGGAAGGGTTGTCCAGAGAAATAAACTCAGCGGCATCACCAAGCTTCTGAATCGCTAAAGGAGACCAGACAACGTTCATTTTCTGATGCGGCTTAGCACTTGGGTTCGCGCTTCCTCATTTGAAACGCCGAGGCCTGAGGCTAACTGCGCCTCAGCTGCACGCATTTCTTCCAGCAATTCAATTTTCTCTTGCATCGCTTCGTACTCAGCCACATCAAGCACAACGGCAACACCTTTACCGCGCTGGGTGATTACCAATGGACGACGCGTCTCATTGATTTGCTTGATATAGGATGCAACACCAGCACGAAACTCAGAAAGCGGCTGAATATCTTTGTCCAAATGAATACGACTCATAACGAACCCTAAAAAGTACAAAATAACGTACAAATAATAGTTCAACTCATGATGATGAGCAAGAAGTTGGGTGTGTTGTAGCTTTTGGGTGGATGTCTGCATAACTTAGCCATAACCAGCACGATGTGCTGTACACCGTAGCCAAGGCTTGCGGCGTAAACCTTGGGTTTGGTAAGGAGATACCGGGGATGATTGTTTAGGTGGTTGTAAATAGTTGAACGTCTGTGATTAAGTGAGCGCTTTAACTGGCGCTTTCTTGGTCACGTTTATTATTCATTGCTAAAAAGAGATATTTGCAACCTCTGAGAGCTTCAATGCAGAACGAGGCTCAATTGGAACAGCATCCAGAGCTATAGAAACTAGCCCTGTACTGCAAAGTTTTGGACCTGAAATAACTTTTTATATTTTATTAGATCTACAATACTCTATCTTTCTCCACCATATTTAACATTCCCTAAAAATTTCTCAATCCTTTTGTCTGGAAAAGAAGTAAAACCAGGCCTTGTGATGTTTCTACGAGTTTCGTCATAGTAGACAGATAATATCCCACTCAAAATATATTGCAGCCCTAGGTGTAGTTCTTCCTGAGTATGGCTATAGCCAATGTATTCTGCATAAAGATCTCCACTTTTAGACTTAGGCTTAGGTTTTTTCTTGTGGATACTGAAATCATGAAGCGAGCCAATATAGTTTATTAGATGATCATATTTGGGACGTTCCCCTGAAGAGTACACAGTCTGCATGCGCTCAAAAATCCATTCAAGTGTTTCAGAATTCACCTTTTTGATATTTGACTTCATAGACACAAGTGAGAGAAAAGGCCCCCTAACTGATGACTTACCGCGAGTACTTTCTAAAGATCTACACAACTTTGCAGCTTGATACAAAGCCTCACACTCTCTTACGATGTCGCCGTCGTTTAAATGTTTTTTGACGGAGATAATCCCAACAACTCCTTCGGGAGGTACCACTACACTATCACCAAACCTTTGAAATACAGGGAAATTCATAGAGTCATAAATAATAATATCTAATTGAGATGAATGCTCATCTTGATCAGGTTTACGTTTCTTACCACTTCCCCCTGTTTTAACTGCTGGACGCAAAATAAAACCAGTCAAAATCTCAATGCCATTAGGAAGAAACTTTTTTAAGTACTCTGACAAAAGGTCCTCAACAAACCGTCCATCTTCACCTTTATGGGCAGCCCCCTCCTGCCCATTTGCAGGTATAAGAGTTTCAAACTGCTTATAGGTTAGTAGTAGAGCTTCAACTTCCTTAGACCAGTAATTACGTAATCTTTCACCATCCATATTATCCCCTATCATAACTAAAAATTATTGAATTTAGCTCTCCTATTAGATCGCATATATAAATTTTATATTCTCTATCAACACAAGAGTAGAGATTGTCATACTTTAATAGACTTATTAAATATGACCGGTAACCTCTGAGCTTATTAATAACTTGGTCTCTGCAGAAAGTATCAAGAAACTCGCTCTTTTTATTAAACCTTAAACTCGAATCTAAAATCCTTACTTCATCTTGAAATAACTTTTTTGCAATCACCCTGTCGGGGAGATTTCGAACTTTTTTATAGTGGATAAGTTTCTTTAAAATTCTTAACCTTTGATTTGAAAAGCGGATTTTTTTATTATTCTCTTCTCCGTAAAGCACATACCCATTTAAGGAAATTTCTTTTGAGGTGGCTATTCTTTTACTTGTATTCAAACGCATATCTAACTTACTAATAATGTATGAAATTTGAGACTCAAACCAGCTAGAGTGGATTACTGAACCACTCGCACTTGAAAACAAAAGATCATCAGAGTAACGAGAATATATAATTTTTTTGTTATGACAGAGCTTTTCTATAGTAATGTCTAGAGGCCTGAAAATCAGATTCGCTATGGAGGGAGATGCAGGGAAGCCGATAGGTAATATTTGCTTTTTGTCAACTTTAACAGTAAGAAAAAATGAAATCGCTCTCGCTAGCATCTTGATCTCATATGCATTCTTACCTTTCAGGTGTGAAATTAGAAAACCTTCAAGATGCTCACTTGTTATTGAGTTAAAAAAAGCTTTTATGTCTAATCTAAGAAAGTGCTCACCCTCTAAATGAGGCCGGAAAAAGTCATAGTAGGAGTGCTTTTTTCTATACGCTTTTGCTGCTGAACTCAATGGTAGCTTTGAAAAAATTACACTCAGATTCTTGCTTAAGATTTTATATTCCATACTTTCAGGAATGTAAAAACCATCTTTGAACGAAAACTCGTTACTAATTTTTTTGATATCATCAATTGACTGAACTTTAAGCGCATTCAATACTTCTTTTTGAGATAATTTCATAAGCTAGCTACGTCACGGTACAAATTACAAAGTTCCACTTTAGTGAAGCTTTAGAAGCGAACTACTAGGCGTCATGGAGCTAGTAAATAAGGGCTTGAAAGGTAGTGACCTTTTAAAGCAAGCTTTCCCCTTTTAGCTACCGTAACGTAGCTGAGAAATTGTAACATAAAGCTCCGTGAAGCGCACTCGAAATAGCTTTTCAAATTCTACTCCTTCTTCTTTAGACTCGTGTTCGAGTTCTAATATTGCATAGTTCAAAAAGTCAGAAACCCAACCATTTGTCTTATTAATGCTACCGGAACTCTTAAGTATAGCTTCTAACCACTGCATCGTTTTCTTAGCTTCATCGTCAACGAGAACAGTTGGTGTATCACTTCTCTTAAACTTTTTCAGATTTACCAATGAGTCAGATTTACCTAAAAAAGCAACTCTTAAGTATTGGGTAAGCGCTCTTTTATTAAGAAAAGAATCTTCATCCATTTTCATATATATCTTATCAACATCACACTTCCCCCTCAACCAATTTAGAAATAAGCTTAATGATTTTTCATTTATTAATGCACCTTCAATTGTAGTACTAAAAACAATTACATTCTTCTTCCTAAGAACCTTGTTTATATCGACAAATATTTTTTTCAAAAAGTCGACATCATTACAAGTCAAGCTACGCGGACATATTGAAATGGGAGATCCATCCAACTTGACTAATTTATTTACTCCACGATAGATATCAAAAGATAAGCTTGATGCATTATTTTTTTTGAAGGAAAAAGAGTGAGAAAGATAAACACGTTCTTTTATTTCATTAATAGTTTTCGGCCTTAGATCCAAGGAGCTACCATAATTCGAAAATTTTAACACAATCTCCCCCGACTTCTTGTCATAGTGAATTTTAACTCCTTTATCTGCATCAAAGAGAAACTTGTATGGTATCTTTGTGTTCACGAAATCAGGAGTTATTTTTTTGCTTACCTTCTCATCACTGGCTTTGTATACATCTACACCAAGAAGCCACGGGAACTTTCTAATTAAATGATTATTTTCGAAAACCTCTTTTTCTGTCTGACCTTCAACAAACAATATAAAAGAACTAAAAAAAAGCCTTGCCTCATTATCCCCAAAGTTACAAAGAAAGTTCGTATCATTAAATTTAGATCTCGCATAGGACACACTTGTAGTGAAATCCGTATTCTTGTAAAAATGAAAGATCCTATGATCACTATAAAAGCTTTTAATAACTTGTTTAACAATATTCTGAGAATGAGTCGAGAGTATTATTTTTGGCCTAGGCGTTTTAAGCTTTTCACCACCTTTATTTATATAAACCTTTTCAAGGTGATAATGAAGCTCATGAATAAGCTTTTCACTCATTTTTGGATGCAACCCAATCTCAGGCTCATCTACATAGACAACTGGAGTTTGATAGGTCCTTTTTGATAAAGATGATATAAGATTTAGAACAGTTAAAATATAGTTATATGAATTTGTTCCATCAGAGGTTTTTCTCAAATCAAACCCTTCAAACTCAAACTTATCACCTTTTAACCCAGCCTTTAGATAAGCTATTATTTTATCTCTATACTTGTAAGGTATAGTACTGCTTAAATTGTTAATTTCGCCTATCTTATTCCTATAATTTTCAAGCTCACTCTTTTCTATAAAAACCTCAAACTGATTTTGAAATTCAACGGCATTAAAAGGGCGTAACTTGCCCAGAAATTGCCATAAGTGATTCCAATCATGAAGTTCCAAATGTCTAGAATCAATTTCGAATAATGGAAAGATATCTAAAATCAATTCTCGAAGTGTGCTAGAAGCACCTTCAAAGCTATAGGTTCCATCATTTCTAATACTAAGGGTTAGCGTCAGTTCATCATATTCCTTTGGCCTGTTTCCTGCACTAAGAAAACCAAACGACATTCCTTTCCCTCTGGGGAACAAAGACGATCTAACCTTCGAAAAATAGTGGTTTTTTTTCGCTTTATGAGAGTGAACTAACTTATTAATATGAAATGTATCAAATGTAATCGAAATCCGACCAAATGAATCATAATTACTATTCAATTCTAATGGAAGGCACCTAGCACCTTCTAGAGCTTTATAGAAAAAACTTATCGATTTTAATAAATTTGATTTACCAGCATTATTTTTCCCGAGAAAACATGTAATCTGTTCAAGTTCAGAAATATCAATTTCTTTAAACGATAAAATATTACTTATTTGAATACGTTTTATTCCCATTCCTAACCTAAGTACAAGCAATCATAATTTAAAAAGATAACAATATCACTTTCGTTTAGGAAAACAATTATTTACAGTAGAAAAAGCGACACACTCCTCAAATTGGCGTGCCTCGTGGTTCTACTGCACCGTACGTTGGTAGATCCCTGCCGCAAGTGTCCTGGATGACGGAAGTGGATGTCAGTTTTGGGAAAAAGTTCTAGCTTTGAAGATGAGGTTCGGCCGTGTCAGCTTTGACTATCAAGCCGGTACTCATTCAAACACTGTCACGCTTTGATTTTCGTCCTACCCAATAAAGACGCACTAAACCTTTACGCACTATCATCCCCCAAAACCCAATTGCATTACTTTACTCAAAACCTGCTGATAGCGAATATCTGCGCAGCTGCCAAATCCGGCGCGTTGTCTGAATTTGGAAGACGTTGCCAGTGGTGAGGTCATGCCGGTTAGGAATCGGGTTAGTATTGCCAGGCTTGGTGTAACGCCAATTTGCATCAGATGCTGTTTTAGCGCATTTAAATCGTTTCGTAACGTATCGTCCGACGGAAATTCTACCTGCTTAGACTGGGCTAATTGAGCAATTTGGCCTCGGCATGCTGAGCAGTGCCCGCATTGCTCAGGGGCATTTTCATCGTCAAAATAACGCGCTAAGTTGTAACTTAAACATGTGTTTAACTCAAAAAAGCGTAGCATGGCAGCGATGCGTTTAACCTCCGCCTGCTCCTTATCTAAAAAGTAGTCGGCAAGTTCTTTGGCCAAATTTGGCTCTGCCAGCTTAGTGTCGTCTACCTGATACACCTGCATCATGCGCTTTGATTCAAGCTCGATATGCCCTTGTTCATGCAGGTAGTCTAGCGCCGCTACTATTCGATTTCTGTCGTGCCCTAGTTGCACTAAGGCCTGAATATCAACGGTGCCCCACACTTTCTTAAATTGCGTATTGGCAATTATCTGCTGAATAAATTGCTGGCGGTTCGCATCGAACATACTGATGACGTCCTGCTCTGTGCGTAACCACTTAAATCTAAAGTCGGCGTAAAAGGCGTATTTGGCCTCAATGACGCCTTTGAGTTCGAGCTGCACCAGCAAGGTTTTTAATGCCAGCAATCGGATATTGCTGACTTTAGAGGCGCTGAGCTCCTGCATTTCCCACAACCCCTGCTGTTGCTGCGATTGAATTTCATCAATCAGTGCCTGAATGCTGGCTTGCTCCGGGGTGTCGGCGTAAACAAAGTTCTCAAGCGTCGCAACGCCATCTAAGTTAGCCAGGGTAATGCATTCAGAAAACTCTCCGTCACGCCCTGCACGGCCTATCTCCTGGCTGTAATTCTCTATTGATTTTGGCAGGTCGTAGTGCACCACAAAACGAATATCGGATTTGTCTATGCCCATACCAAAGGCAATCGTGGCAACAATCACTTGCTTGTGATTGTTCATGAAGTCGTTTTGGATACTCTGACGAAGGCTGTCATCTAGCCCGGCATGATAGGCAGCGGCATTTACGCCGGCCGCCTGCAACTGCTTAGCAACCTGCTCTGCCTGTTGTTGCAGCGTGACATACACAATGCCTGCGCCAGCTTGTTGCTTCAAATAGCCAATCAGTGCCTGCACCTTTTGCGCTTCCGGGTAGGCATACACACTTAAATCCAGGTTGGCACGGTAAAAGCCCGTTTGCACAATGTGCTCGGGCTTTATATCAAACCGGTTCGCCATGTCCCGCTTTACTTTTTTGGTCGCCGTGGCGGTAAGCAGCAGCACTAGCGGGATGTTTAACTCATTACGATAGTCGGGTAGCTTAAGATAATCGGGCCTGAAATTATGGCCCCACTCAGAGATACAGTGCGCTTCATCAACCACTAGCATAGAGACAGGCACTTGCTTAATGAATTCTCTGAAACGCTCGTTCTTAAAACGCTCAACCGAGATCATCAGCACTTTAATGCTGCCATTTCTGACATTTTGCATCACAGACTGACTTTGCTCTCGGGTTAACGTTGAATCTAAGCTGGCGGCATTGATGTTTTTGCTGTGTAAAAACTCAAGCTGATCTTTCATAAGCGCCAGCAAAGGCGAGATAACTAAGGTTAAATTGGGTAGCTGTAAGGCCGTCAGTTGATAACACAAGGATTTACCAGAACCGGTTGGGAATATTGCGAGGCTAGAGTGGCCGTTGACCAGCTGGGTGACTGTTTGTTCTTGCCCCGGCCTGAATGCTGAAAAGCCAAAACGCTGTGATAAGGTTTGGTGGAGCGCCGATTCGTTCATGATGCAAAATTCCGTGTTAACAACTGCCGTGTAAGATAACACAATACTGATCTCCAGTAATACCTAACTAGTTTAACGAGTGGCAGACAATCGGATGGGGGTTGGTGGATTCGCGACCAGAAGGAGCCACGATATTGCGGGTTAATAGATCCCGGCTCGCAAGCGTCCGGGATGACGGTGGGGTGTGTATGTTCGGATGCAACGGGGCACCACTGTGTCGCACGTTGGTAAATCCCAGCTCACAGACATCCAGACGACAGTAGTGGATATCCAGCTCCCTAACCTCTGTGCTCGTATCTCTCAAGCATAACCTCTGTCATTAAAAAATACTCTGTGATTGACTCTTGCTCTCCATATATAATTTGCTTTTCGACCTTTGAAAACGGAAACATAATAAAACCAGGACGAATTTCAAGCGCGGGAACCCCTTCGATTATTACCCAACTACCACCATATTTCCTTAATAGAGCCTCACCTAAATACGAACCCAAAGTATCGACCAAAGTAAGGTCCTGATTACGATTAATAAATCCATCCAACCATTTAACAGATCTTTCAGAGTAATCAAATTCAAAATCTACTAACTTTGACATGGAAGAAACAACAAGCTTTGCATTCTCTTTGAGTTTAAACTCCAATTCTGAATTCATAGCCTCAGGGACAAGCTCAACGCTACTGGTTGATTGCACACCAGACGTCTGACAGCCTAAGATAGGCAAAATTAAAATAAACAATAATAGAATCTTCGACATTTCTTATTCCAAATAATAAAAATCTAGGCACGTATACGTAATAGAATTCAACACCGCGAAAGCACCTTACTTAGCTGATGCAGTGTTAGCAAGCTTTGCCGGCCCCCTCCATAAATTCAGGCTTGGGGTGCCCCTATGGTTTCGTTAACGTGCAATGCTCGCGGTTATAGAGTCGATCCATATACTCATTAATGTTCGCAAAGTCATCCAGCAGTTTTTGTTCTTGCCCCCAGCACAGGGTGTATGCAAGTATGATATCTGTAACCGAGAATTGGTCGTCAACCAGATAGTCGTGCCGGGAAAAGTGCTTTTCTAACGCTGTGGCCGCTTTTTTATACAGCATGTTATTTTGCGGGACAATTTCCCGAACGTGCTGCTCTGCTGGCAAAACAAAGTCCATTGAGTTGATCTCGGTGGACTGCACAAAAGGCTCCAGCTCACTCAACGTAAAACAAACCCATTGGTTATGAAGGTTTCTCGACCAGCTTGAAGGTGCTGCTATTAACTTTTTATCTGGCACTAAATCGGCTATTGCCGTGACGATGGCCGCGGATTCAAAAAGAGACTGACCATTGATTAACACCGCAGGTAACTTGCCTAGCGGGTGAATATTGAGCAGCTCCTGAGACCTAAATATGTCCACCCCGTTTTGCACAGATTCGAATGCCAACCCGGCCTCAAGCAAAGCCCAACGTACCCGGGCAGACCTCGTGGGACCTAGTTCAAACAATTTGATATTAATTTCTTCAACCATAATCGCTAGTTATTTTTCTTTATTCAAAGTTGCCATGATTTTGCTGCGTACTACCTGTCACTTTTGCAGCGAGGTGATGGGCATCATACCCATAACAAAGACAAATTGCTAAATAGCTGCTGCCGAGTAGCTTGTGAGGTTCTTGACCAGAAAGAGCCCCTGCGTTGCAGGTTGGTAGATCCCGGCTCGCACGCGTCCGGGATGACGGCGGGGTTGATTTGGTTCAATGAGATCAGAATATAACGGTGCTGCATATTGGTAGATCCCCGCTCGCACGCGTCGGGGATGACGGTGGGGTACTTGAATTAGATGTGAGCAGAATATAACGGTGCTGCATATTGATAGATCCCGGCTCGCAAGCGTCCGGGATGACGGTAGAGTTCTTGAGTTCGATGTGCGCAGAATATAACGACGCTGTATGTGGGTAGATCCCGGCTCGCACGCGTCCGGGATGACGACGGGGTTGATTGGGTTCGATGTGAGCAGAATATAACGACGCTGTATGTGGGCAGATCCTGGCTTAACAGCGAGCTTATGTATTTCAATAAGCATATAAAAAGTAAGCACTTACATTAAGCATTCCATTTAATCAAAGCAACTCAGTTTATATATGCGCTCTAAACGTTATTTTTGTGTAATAGGATGTAATAATATTTCGAAAACCTTGCTGATACACTCAAATACTGTTGAAAAATTAATCTACCGATAATTTTACACAGCAAGGAAAGTACACCATGAGTAAGCAAGACCCCATTGCGCAATTACAAGTTGAAATCGCGCAGCTTCAATCAGCATTTGAAGATCTAAACAAACACTGTTCTGAAACCAATTCCCACGGCGCCATATTCCGCTGCGCCTCGTGCATCCCCCAGCAGTTTAGTCACTGCGCAAACAAACCCACTAACCCGCAACAGCCGAATTTTGTGCCAGATTTTAATGTGCCGCTCATCGCTGACGGTGGTGGCAACCAAGACTGTGAGATCCTGAAAAAACTCGGGCCATTAGCCGGGCTAATCGGGACTTGGGTCAGCACCCGATATGGCGGATTTAATGTTATGCCCATCCCGCAAGATAACGCCCCAAATGGGTTTATCTTAAAAAACATGTCCTACTACGAGGTCATGACGTTTAGCGCGATCCAGGGCAAAGTGGCTAATCGGGCAGGTAATTACGAGCAAGATGCCTACACCATTTTTTATTCGCAGCGGGTATTTTTTGCCGATGGCCCGCAAAAAGATGAGCTCATCCATGCTGAAAATGGCAGCTGGTTACATCAGGTGATTGCACCTCAGGGGCAAGGCACCCTGAACAAGAAACCCTGGGTGCCGGATACCCCCGATCCGCTCCCGGTGCAAGCACCGGACCTGACTATTGTAAAACAAGTGTCTGTACCGCATGGAAATTCAATTTTGGCTATTGGAGGGCATGATTGCTTCAGAGGTGCCCCCAGCATTCCTGTTGCCAACGCCCTTCCCACGGCTGGCGGTGCAAGCTTTAAAGTCCCTTATGGTCCTGATATTCCTGAAAACCCCAATGTGAACCCCAACATTGTGCTGCAAGTTGCTTTAGACAGTCTTTACCAGCAAAGCATAGGCGTGATCGACACCACGGTGCTGGATGTCGATACGCAAGCCGACGGCAATATCGCCAACACGCCCTTTATGCAAACGCACTCCAATGTGCCTCGTTTTAAAACCACTATGTGGTTAGAGCGACTATCCAATGGCCAGAATATGCTGCAGTACAGTCAGGATATTACGCTGGACTTTAGTTTAATAAACGGCAAAGACCCCAGCAAACGAAGCCGTTACATGTTTCCGCACATAACGGCCAATACGCTATTTAAAGTGCAATAAATACCCTATTGCAATGTGATGAATGTGTCTTTTAAAGACATGCTGTTTGCCACTGATAACACGCATGGGGCAAGCAACAAACCTAGGTTGTTGTTGGTATGCGATACCAATTAACACAATAAACTTAACTTAAGGAAAGTACGATGAGCGAACAAGCTATCAAAGAACTTCAGTTACAGGTAACTGAGCTCACCTCAAAAGTCAAAGCACTAGAAGCACGCTGTAATCCATCTGGCATTGCAGACTGTGCTGTCTGTTACTACTGCACACCGTGTGCGCCCTGTGCCGCACCAACCGCCTTATGTGCCCCGTGTACAATCACACTCTGTGCAACCTGTGCACCTGTTGGTACCAGCTATCAGCCGCTGGGCCCACCAACTCCCTGTGTAGCCTGCATACAATGTGAGTCAACCCATAAATGCGTTACCTGTGATCCAGTTACTAACTGTGTCACGTGTTATCCCTGCATTGTTAATTTCTGTGCACTATGTCAACCGGGCCAGACTCTGCAATGCCAGCAATGTGCACCTGTCACTCAATGCGATACTTGCTACCCTTGCATCGTTAACTTCTGTCAGCAATGTGCCCCGGTCACGCAATGCGTCTATTGCTACCCCTGTACCGTTACCCTCTGTCAACAATGTGAGTCTGTCACTAAGTGTGATACTTGTTATCCATGTATTGTGACTTTCTGTGTTATGTGCCAGCCGGGTCAAAACGGGCAATGCCAGCTATGTGCCACCAGAAAGTGCGAAACCTGTTATCCGTGCATCGTTAACTTCTGTCAGCAGTGCCAGCCGGTTACCAAGTGTGACACCTGTTACCCTTGCACTGTGAATTTCTGCGCTTTGTGTCAAACGGAACAAAAGGCGCATTGCCAGCAGTGTGCACACATCACCAAGTGTGATACCTGCTACCCCTGTGTGGTGAACTTCTGTGCGCAGTGTTATCAGTGTGCGTCTCAATGTGTGCAATGTGCTCAGCAGTGTCTTCAATGCACTTATCATTGTGCTCAGTGCACCCAACAATGTGTGCAGTGTGCTCATCAATGTCTTCAATGCGCCCACCAGTGTGTGCAGTGTGCTCATCAATGCGTTCAATGCGCCCACCAGTGTGTGCAGTGTACTCATCAATGCGTTCAATGCGCCCACCAGTGTGTGCAGTGTTACCAATGTGTAACCTGCACACCATGCAGTACCGGCGGCTAGCACGCGGTTATTGACACTCCCCGCTTTGTGCGGGGAGTGTCTTCTGAAATTGGATGTTTAATTTATGAAAAAGCTAAGATTAACCCCGGCTGCAAGCATTAATCCCAACAGTAACGGTGTGTTATTAAGTTCAGATTTGGGAGACTTTCAGGTTCACGGTCGGGATACCTCAGACTTTGTTGAAAAGATCCTGCCACTACTACAGGGAGAGCTGACGCAGGCCGAAATTTGCACCCGCTTACCTGAGTATGCCGATTCAAGTATAGAGGCTGTGCTGCAACTGCTTAGCCAGTATGGTTTGTTAGAAGAAGTCTCTGAACAACTCGAGTTTAAGCCACCCGGTTTAGTACAAACGCGCTTTTTACGCCCCTGGCAGCAAACAAACCAGCAACCTCATAGCCAAAATCAGGTGTACTCCCTTGATCCCTGCCGGGTACTCGTCGTCGGTCTTGAGCCCTGGGCAGTGACACTACTGGAAGAGCTGGGCACGGCGGGAGTCGGCCATATTCATTTATTAGATAAAGAAAATATCACCAGTGACGACTTAACATGCCACCGCTTTCTCACCCCACAAGATATTGGCAAACCCAGAGCTCAGGTGTTTAAAGCGGCCTTGCAACAGCGCAACCTCTGGATGCAGATCAGCCACTCAACGCTCACCAGCGAGCACCCGCACTTAGGCAGCCCATCAAATGACTGGGATTTGGCCATTGTCACTTTCAGTAAAGATGCGCATTTTTGGTCACACACAGTCTCTGAATATGTGCATCAACACAAGATTAAAACCCTTTATGGTCACCTGAATGGTCTGGAGAGCTGGATAGGCCCAGTGGTCAATGTAGACGACGCTCACTCAGGCTCATGCTGGAACTGTTTGCGACTCAGAAAGCTGGGCACAGAGCAACATGGCGAACTGGCGCACGAATTAGAAAAAAGCCATAAAAAGAATCGCGAAGGCCGTGCCCGCAGCATGCTCACGCCTATGTCTGCCATCACGGGCCAACAGCTTGCCATGGAGGCGTTAAAACTCCTTTGGGGCTATAGCGAAAGCGAACTGGTATCGCGTGTTATGGTACAAAACCTGGTTACGCACCAGGCTGAAAAACATGCCATTATCCCTATTCCCTGGTGTGAGGTATGTGGGTTTGATCATAGCCATGCAACCACCCATGCGTTATCCATGCACCGCGATAACCAGCCTGCTGGCAATCCTCTTAATCAACTCCAGGATGTTGAGCAATTTAAATCACTATTTGAAGGCTGGGTGGACCCGGTGACTGGGATAGTCCGCCAGCTCACAGGACATGCGCCACATTTACCAGACTACCCGATCACCGCATCAGCCGGGGTCTCGTCGTTTACCGAGGGCGAATTTGACCCAAGAGCCGCAGGCCAGGTCGGATCCGGTAAAGGGTTAGATACAATTTCAGCACATATCAGTGCGGTTGGTGAGGCACTGGAGCGCTACTCGGCGGCCAGATACCAATTGAGTGATTGTAAATATGCCTCAATTAGCCAGTTAAACGGTGACTATGTCGACCCGGATACTTTGGTGCTGTATTCCAATAAGCAATACAGCACCCCCAATTTCCCGTTTCACAAATGGCACAGAAAACAAAAAATACACTGGTGTCGCGGCAGCTGGCTGGCAACCAATGACCCCGTCTGGGTGCCGGCGTTGGTCAGCTATTTTAATTTTGCCTGCCCTTACAAAGAGCAGTTTAGCCAGGTGTCGTCAAACGGGCTCGCAGCCGGACAAAACAACGATGATGCCGCGCTCAGAGCCTGTTATGAACTCATTGAGCGCGACGCCATGATGCTCACCTGGTACGCACAACAGCCCTGCGAACGACTCAGCTATGAGGCACTTAACCGTGGCAAAATGCGCGTAATGATTGAGGAGTTAACTGAGCTGGGCATAGAGCTTGAATGCTATTTACTGGACGTGGGACTACACGTACCCACAGTTGTATGTCTGGCACTGGGAGACGGCTATCGCACTCCTGCTGCCTCTGTGGCCCTGGCCACGCACGGGGATATCAAAGTTGCTATGCGCAAAGCGCTACTGGAGCAGGGCCATGTGATGCCTTATCTGTGCCAGTTGATGCGCTCAGGGCAAAAAATCCCTCAGCAGGTCAGTGAGGTAACCGGCCTGGAAGATCACGCGGCTTATTATTTTAGTAGCAGCAAACTTGCGGCCTTTGACTTTATGCGCCGACCAATCAGCGAGGCAAAAACGCTGGAAGACTGGCCGTATGAAGTGATCACACACGTCAGCCAACTCAAGCAACGCCTGGATGAAGCAGGCGTAGAAGTCGCCATTGTAGATGTTACTTCACCCGATATGGCGCTCAGCCCGTTCAGGGTTGCGCGTGCTATCGGTGTCAACATGCAGCCCATCCACTTTGGTGAGCAGTTTAAACGGGTAGACAACCCAAGGCTGCGCAAGTTACTGCAAGGACGTCCGGTTAATAAAGAACCACATCCAATTGCTTAGAAAAGGACAATATTATGAAAGTACTCGTTTGTGGTACCCACTACGGTTCCACCTATATCCGCGCTTTAACCCAGTTTCCACAAGACAGCTTCACCTGCGTGGGTGTCCTGTCAAAAGGCAGTGAACATTCTCAGCAGATTGCACAGCAACTGGGCGTGCCCTATTACACGGATGTTGCCACAGTGCCGGCTGACTCTATTGATATCGCATGTGTCGCGATATCGGGCGACGCTGGCCAGGCCATTGTATTATCTCTGTTAAAGCAAGGCATTTCCGTATTGTGTGAACACCCCGTTGGCCAGGCGTTTGTACAAAAAGCACTGGCACTTGCCGAGCAGCATCAGGCGTATTTTCATGTCAATGGACACTTTGCCGACCTCTACGCCCCCCAGGCATTTTTACAATCAATCCTGAGCGCTTATCAGCAAGGGTTTAGCTGTATGCATTATGCCATGGGGGCTAATTTAAGAACGCTTTATTCAGCGCTGGATCTGTTGGGCCGCGCACTCGGTGGGTTTACAGGACTCGAGGTTATCAAATACAGCGGCGAGCCTATGGCGTTTCAGCCGGTTATGCTCAAAACCGACAACCTCACAATCTCGCTCTTGTGCCAGAACTTTTCGTCCGCTGAGGATGACGGCAGTGCGACTTTTTTAAACCATCAGTGCTCAGCGCTATTTCCCCATGGCACCTTAACACTCAGTGAAACCACCGGCCCGTTAAGCTGGTTTCCTTCGAGCCAAAGCCTGCCGGGTGAGACCTGGCGAACCTATATGCCTGTTGAGCTTGCGCCCATGGACAAACAACAGCTAATGGGCCACAGAGATCAGTGCAACCTTGCCGCCATTGCGGCTTTGGCAGCGACAATACAAGGCGAAACACAGCCGCTATACCAACAGCCAGATTACTTATTAGCCCTGAGCGGGTTATGGCAGGCTGTGCTAATGGAATTACAGCCCCAGGCCAAAGACGACTGCGCCGCATAGTGATGTGCTTTCCACCGGGTGCATTTAGCGCCCGGTGGAAAATAAACGGCGAATTTCAACTTTGAGCTTACCTGTGACATCTGAGTGGTAGCCCACAAATTCCCCATGCACGATGAGCAAATAAATTTTGAAGCTTGTAATGCTGCTATTGTTCTTTTTCACCTTCTCTGCACACGCCGCATTGACTCTAAAAAAGTCGAAAGTGATATTTTTAGCTTCAAATTGCAAAAAGCGCAGAACAGGTTTATTACAACTAAGCTGATACCTTCAACAGATACTCTTCATACAAATTTTCACCTGTATTTAACTTATAAACATTTAGATTACATAAATAAAACCTGCTAGAATCGCACCGATTTTAAAAACAACAAAATAGGGACAGCGAAATATGAACAAGTTTAAAGTCACGCCTCTGATGATAGCTTTGACGGCTATACTCTCCGGTTGTGGTGGTGGAGGCGGCGATGGTGACCAATCCCTGACCGAACAACAAAAACAAGAAAAAGCAGCAGTCAGTGTTCTGGACGACCCATCGAATAAATCCATTGCCGAGCTATCACAAGCAACTAAAGCGCTGATAAGTGCCAGATATAAAGGCGCAACAACACCAGCTGACTTGGATGATGAATTGCTCAGAAAAGGGTTTACACATTTGTTTGATGGTTCCACCGCCGGGTTCTCAGACATGGATATGCCTTATTTACAGAATCACGTTTCTAGTGATGGTTCAATTAGTGGCACCTCTCAGTGCCCCACATCAGGTCAGGTTAGCTATCAGGGTAAAGTTGACAGACAAGGCAATGGTGCCGTGC
>NZ_PNCI01000200.1 GCF_005887095.1 Pseudoalteromonas rubra
GCACTGTGCGCACTGCCCTAAGCCTCGCTTTAGGCTCTGCTGCGTTATCCCTCCCCTCTGTTGCCAGCGCTAACGAAACCGGTGGTGAAGGTGTAGAACGAATAGAAGTCACTGGCTCGCGTATCAAGCGCACCGATATGGAAGGCCCGTCGCCAGTACAAAGCATAGGTAAAGAAGACATTGCCAATATGGGCTACGACAACTTGCAACAATTGCTAGAACGTATGCCTGTAGCCGGTAACGGCACCTTCTCTACTCGCGGCAACAACCAAG
>NZ_PNCI01000201.1 GCF_005887095.1 Pseudoalteromonas rubra
CAAAGACATTTCAACTTTTGAGCATAAGGAACTTATCAGAGAAGCTCTTCTCACTGCCGAGTTAGCAGTTTACATAGAAAGTCCTTGGATTCGCAAAGCGACAATGGAGTATTTTGATGCAATAAAATTCTTTCTTGAAAAGAAAAACACAAAGCTGTTTATTACTTACGGCATTGATTCAAGACCGATAAATTTACCACACAGAGAAACTTTTGAG
>NZ_PNCI01000202.1 GCF_005887095.1 Pseudoalteromonas rubra
TAGTATTTATTGTAAAAGTCGACCGTTTCTTTGTGTAATTGACTGCCTTCTTTGTCTCCTAGCGTTTCTAGGTTACCAATTAAAAAGCGATTAGCAGGGTGATCACCCATCATTTTACGGGCAAGTTTAAACTGGCCAAAAAAGTCCATTTCGCGGCGCATTGACCACTCGGCATTTACAGCGTTTTTTTCTTTATCTGCATATTCAG
>NZ_PNCI01000203.1 GCF_005887095.1 Pseudoalteromonas rubra
GTTTTATATAAGGAACAAGTCGAGCATATCTCCTGTATACCTCATCCCAATCTCTGCCATGCATATTGGGGTCATAAAAGAAATCCCTTTCATAGCGCCAGGCTTCATTAAAAATTTGTAGCCATTCTTCTTCTCTATTTAAGTATACTCGTAAATCGGTCTTTACATTTTTTGCATCAGCTGCAGAAGGTCCATTGGTAGAAGTGATTTTCCAAGTGCCTTGTTGATTCAATAACATTTTTTTACCGTCTGCAGAAATACTGATACCGCCCGCGCCCGTTGTGAATTCTTTAGCTTCCTTGCTTTCCAGTGTGAATTTTTGT
>NZ_PNCI01000204.1 GCF_005887095.1 Pseudoalteromonas rubra
GACCTTCACTAATGTAGAGTGTGCAGAGATAGATTAGCATTGCTGCCCGAGGCACCGCGAATAACACTGCGGTGGGTTGACTGTGGTCAGTGACAAAAATTAAGCAGACGCACTGAGGTCGCTACCGAGGACACGCATTTCCTAAGTGGTAGCAACTAAAAACAATCAACCGGCAACTGATGGAGGAGCGCGGCACCCATGCGCGCCTTGAGGATTCTGGCAACGGGTGGGGGCGACAAAGGCAAACGCCGCTTTACGCAGCGAAATGGCTGCGCGCTTAGGCGCAAAAAAGTAAAACAATAACCAACATAAACCAATTAACAACTGGGCGCTGAGCACCGGCTGGGCAAAAAACTGCATCGCCGCCACCAACCAAGGCTCTTGGCTTAAACCTTCGCCCATTAGCGCTTCAAGCTCGATGGCATCTCCAAGGGATCCACTGAGCAACAACGCCGTATTAAGCG
>NZ_PNCI01000205.1 GCF_005887095.1 Pseudoalteromonas rubra
TGAATCTAGGATAACGAATGACCAAGATGGTGGCCACTAACCACCAGGCGAAGGATAAGGTGAACACATAATTGGCATCTGCCAGCAATTGGCCTTGCTGCCATAAACTATCGACTGGCCAATGCCACTGCATCAATGCGACTACTACGCCGACCAAGGCAACATAGCCTAGGCGCTGTACACGCTTACAAATACCCATTAGTGCAG
>NZ_PNCI01000206.1 GCF_005887095.1 Pseudoalteromonas rubra
CGACATCATGCTCATCAAAACGTTGTGGCATAACAACAACTGATTTTTTAGTTACCTCAATAATTTCACTGAAGTATTCACCGCCTTCGCCATTAAAAATAGACACATGTTCGCCTACTTTCATGCGCAATACGCGGCCAATATGGCCCGCTGCATCGTCGTTTAAAGAAACCGGGGTGTTTAAGGCAATACTCGATGCCTGATAAATATGAGGTACTCGCATGGGGGTCACTTATTTTATAGCGTAAAGGTGTATAGCGCTATGGTAAGTAAGCAGGGCGTTGTACGCAATTATTTATTTTTGTTTAAGTGAGTTGGCTAGTGCGATTTATTATTTAGGTGTTTCGGCAATATCGGTA
>NZ_PNCI01000207.1 GCF_005887095.1 Pseudoalteromonas rubra
GCACTGCCGAGCTTGCAACCGTGGCCGCTCAACGCGCGTTAGATTGTGCTGGCGTTGACGCCGAGCAGCTTGATCTCGTGCTGGTTGCCACTTGCACACCGAGTACCATGGTCGCCAACACAGCCTCGGAAGTACAACAACGCCTAGGTGCCAAAGGGGCCGCTACCTGTGACAGTAACGCCGCCTGCTCTGGTTTTTTATATGCGCTGCAAATGGCCACGGCTCAAATCCAGGCAGGCATGATTAAAACCGCTGTTGTAGTCGCCGCCGAGCGCATGCTGTGGTATGTCAATTGGGCCCTGCGTGACAGTGCGGTGTTATTTGGTGATGGCGCCGGTGCGGTGGTACT
>NZ_PNCI01000208.1 GCF_005887095.1 Pseudoalteromonas rubra
AAGCAGATTTAGGCAAAGTAGACTGTATTATTTACAGCTTAGCATCGCCTCGTCGTACCGATCCAAATACCGGTGAGGTGTATTCATCTACACTTAAACCTATTGGCAGTGCTGTAACTACAAAAAACTTAAATACGTCAAAGCGCGAAATTGACGAAGTAACAGTAGAAGCCGCAAGCCAAGATGACATCGACAACACCATTAAAGTG
>NZ_PNCI01000209.1 GCF_005887095.1 Pseudoalteromonas rubra
AAAGTATTGTTTTTAACATAATTCAATATGCTGTTATAGGTATCCAGTTTAATTGATGCCCCTGCAATTGCTGTACCTCCATGGCAACTATTACAATTTGCATTTAGAATTGTAGTAATAGATGTACTGTATTTGATATTTGTTGTATCGCAAGTAGTTGTAGGATAAATAAGTTCGCTTTTATCGTAGTAACAACTTGTAA
>NZ_PNCI01000021.1 GCF_005887095.1 Pseudoalteromonas rubra
GGTCACACACGCACATAAAAAGGACGACGATTTAAATCGCTGGGTCAGCGCTTTGCGAGAGCGAATTGGTATAAATAAAACCATTGTGGCCACTGCCCACCGGCTGGCCAGGTTGATGTGGATATTACTACAGAAAAATGAGCCGTATCAGCCTCAATATACACAATCGGGGGCGGCACAATGCATCTAGGGTTAGGTTGCCAGTCAAGCCCGGATATATGTCAGAGCTACACATTTATAGCGGACTGGACCAAACATCAGGCACGGCAACACGGGTAACATAACGAACGGGATAACGAAAATTCGCTATCCCGCAGGCCTACTCGGCTTGACATCGCTGGAGCATCCATATATGTCGCTTGTTTTCTATAACGCCTTAATAAACGGCGGAAAATAGCAGGCTAAACTTAGCGAAGAATGAGCGCAAGCCTGCTGTTTTGCGTCCATTGTTTAATTAATTTGTTATATGGCAATTACGCTTTGCACTAACTTTGAAAAATACAAAGGGTTGCTTTGAACAATAAAGTGGCCACCTTTTGCATTGAGCACATTAATATTTACGCATAGCTTACTAAATATGTGTACTGATTTTTTAGACACTAAATAGTCACTTTTTGCTGTTACATAAGTGCAAGGAACATCAACTTCATAAGTTGGTGAAGCCAAATTAGATATTGTTTTTAGCCTTTGCTTCAAAGTCGAGTTATCTACTAGCTTTAACGCTGAAAGAAACAAACTGACAAGTTTCTTATTATTTCTTTGGGCGAAGAAGAGACGACTTAAAACAAAACTTGGAATAAAGCCCCGCCTAATAAAATTTATAGGCAAGCAACCGCTTAACTTAGCTAGTTTCGAGGGTGGTTCCAAAAAGCTAGCAGCAAAAATTATATGTTTAATATTTAAATCAGATATCAAAGATAAATGATAAGCGATGCTCCCTGAATAGGACTCTGCAAGGATAACAATTTTTTCTTTACCTATTAAGGAAGCTATTTCAGCGGCTTGCTCTTTAGGCTCTTCCGAGTGCAATGAATTCAAGCATATGACTTGTGTACTCAAAGACTTAGGGAGTAATTCTATTAGTGGCTTAAACAGCTTTCCTGTTCCATCCATCCCCGGAATAAGTAGAAGTTTAATCAGGCTATCCTCTTGCCATATAACGCTTTAGTATTCATGCGTACGCAGTACGCATAATCGTTTGTTGAACTGGGCCGCTACCTGCACGCCGTATCCGGCTGGTGTGGTTTATGCTATGGGGATTTGCTTTTGATGAGCAGCTTCTGTTTTTAACCGTTTGTGACTTAAACCGTTACAACGTGACTCATTCCCTGCCTGAACAACGTTATTTATGCGTATTATTAGACCTACTTTTTTCCTATTTGGCAAGGTGTTGTGATTTCGACACAGCATGCCTTACTCCCCCTTGCATAATGCAGCGTAACAACATACTCGGACAATAAACAAAAAAGCCCGACTAACCTAGCCGGGCTTTGTAACTCATAAATATCGTTTCGGTCTAATCGCGTGTGATGCGGATCACCGGGCGTTGCTGGCAGGTTTTCCCAAGCAGGCAGCTCAGTGCATCGCGTACGGTATCAACGCTAAAGTCGAGCAGTTTGACCTCGGGTGC
Source organism: Pseudoalteromonas rubra (assembly GCF_005887095.1). GTDB lineage: Bacteria > Pseudomonadota > Gammaproteobacteria > Enterobacterales > Alteromonadaceae > Pseudoalteromonas > Pseudoalteromonas rubra_E. The sequence continues at coordinate 1,631 of NZ_PNCI01000021.1, forward strand.
TTTGATGCGACCGTTGCTGACGTCATCAAGTAACTGGCGGCCCATAAAGCACAAGTGCTGCTGGGCGCACAGGCTATTGGCCATCCAGGCGCCGGCGACTGAGACCACGCCAATGTTGGGTGCTTTCTCAAACAGCAACTCTTCGGGAATAGTGCCAAAGCCATTAAGACAGGCAATGCGACCGCAAAACCGCAAGTGGCGCAGGTCATCCAAAAAGGAGTCGCCGCCTTGTGTATTTAAAATACAGTCAAAGCCACCCGGGCCCATTTCTCGCTTGATCTGTTCACATACCGACTCCGATTCGCAATCGAACACCCAGTCTGCTCCGAGTTTACTCAGTCTTTTGTGGTGTTCTTTCTGTGCAAAAGCAAACACCTGAGCACCGCGCTGTTTGGCGTATTGCACGGCAAAATGGGCCACGGCGCCTTGTGCGCTGTTGATGGCCAGCGAGTCGCCGTCCTGCACCTGCATTTTATCCAAAGCCAGCAGTGCCGCCATGCCCGCATTGGGCAATGACACCGCCACTTCGCCACTCATGCCATCGGGTACTTCCGATACCGCGTGGCTGGGTACAACCGCGTATTCTTTTAGCATCCCCTGCTCTGCCAGACTGGCATTAAACAATACCCGGCTGCCTTTGGGGGGAAATACCCCTTTAGCAGCTGAGACCACTGTGCCGACGGCATCCAGTCCCAAAATGTGCGGGTATTGCCACTGGCAAAATCCGTCTTTCGCCATCCGTGCGTCCAGGTGATTCAGGGCCACATAATCTATGGCAACCAGTAACTCGTTATCTCCCGGCACTGGCATAGCGTGCTCTGCCATCGCTAAGTCAAACTCAGCGCCACATTGACGCAGCTCCAGTGCTCGCATGGTGGTTTTTTCGACTGACATGGTGGTTTTCTCCACTTTTCGACCCTTTTGAGGTCAGATTGCCCATAACTTTAACTTTCCGATTATGGGCAAAACTTCGCAATTGTTGCTATTAAACCATCTTGGTCTCTGTCAAACAACTCAATATTGTGACAGGTGTTTAAATCCTGTTAACGGCTATTTTCCAATCACAGGCTCGTTTGCGCTGTCTTGCAAACCTTCCTTCGCGCTGTCGTTTAGGGTGAGCAGGCGATAGAACACGGGCGTAAATAGCAAGCCGAATACCGTTACCCCAATCATACCAAAGAACACCGCATTACCCATTGCCTGGCGCATCTCTGCACCTGCACCTGACGCCAGTACCAGAGGGACTACACCAGCAGTGAACGCAATCGAGGTCATGAGGATAGGACGCAGTCGTAAACGACACGCTTCCATGATGGCTTCCAGATGCGTGGCACCGGATTTATGCTTATCGCGGGCAAACTCGACCATCAGAATCGCATTCTTCGAGGCCAGTGCCACCAGTACAATCAGTGCAATCTGAGTGAAGATATTATTGTCGCCGCCCAGCATATACACACCCGCCAGCGCAGAGAATATCGTCATTGGCACTATCAATATAATGGCCAGTGGTAAACGCAGGCTCTCGTATTGGGCTGCCAGCACCATGAAGACCAGAACTACCACCAGAGGGAACACATACACCATAGTATTACCCGCCAGAATTTGCTGATAGGTTACCTCAGTCCATTCATAGCTGATCCCTTCCGGTAAACTCTCAGCCAGTACCGATTCAATCGCTTCTTTGGCCTGATCTGAGCTGTACCCCGGCGCCGGGCTGCCGTTCAGTTCTGCGGTCATATAGCCGTTATAGTGCATCACCCGATCCGGACCTGTGGTGGGTGTCACCGTAACTACGGAGCCCAGCGGCACCATGCTGCCGGCGGCGTTACGCACTTTCAGGTTGTTGATCTGCGACTGCTTAGCACGGAACTCAGCATCGGCCTGCGCTTTTACCTGATAAGTACGGCCAAACAGGTTAAAGTCATTCACATACACAGAGCCCAGGTAAATCTGTAGTGCATTGAACACTTCATCCAGCGGAATGCCCTGCAATAGTGCCTGCTCACGGTCAACGTTAATGTCCATTTGTGGCACCTGAATGCGGAAGCTGGAGTACAGGCCCGTCAGTGCCGGATATTGTTGCGCCTGACCAATGGTATTCTGAAGCGCTGCAAACAAGGCTTCGAACCCTTTGTTTCCTCTGTCCTGAAGCTGTAATTTAAAGCCACCTGTGGTACCCAGACCAAGAATTGGCGGCGGTGGGAACACCGCAACAAAGGCTTCATCAATTTCAGCAAATCGCATGTTCAGCTGCATCGCAATCGCATGGGCAGACAAGCTGGGGTCCTGGCGCTCAGAAAAATCAGCCAGTGGTGTAAACACAATGCCGCTGTTGGTACTGTTGGTAAACCCATTCACCGACAAGCCCGGGAACGCCACGGTGTGTGCAACACCAGGTACTTCCAGTGCAATTGCCTGCATTTGTTTGACCACGGCTTCGGTTCTGTCCAGACTGGCCGCATCCGGCAGTTGCGCTACCGCAACCAGATATTGCTTGTCCTGCTGCGGAATAAAGCCACCGGGCACTGAGTTAAACAGGCCCACGGTTGAACCCACCAGCGCTAAGTACACCACACCGACAACCACACTCATGCGGATCAGTTTTTGTACCAGCTTCTCGTAACCCTGCGCACCTTTGTCGAACATGCGGTTGAAGGGTTTGAATAACCAGGTGCCAAACAGTTTATCGAGCACGCGGGTCAGGCCGTCTTTCGGCGCATCATGCGACTTTAACAGCAAGGCAGAAAGCGCAGGCGATAAGGTCAGCGAGTTAAAGGCCGAGATCAAGGTTGAAATGGTGATCGTCAGGGCAAATTGCTTGTAAAACTGGCCCGACAGTCCGGTAATAAAGGCCGTTGGAATAAACACCGCACACAATACAAAGGCAATGGCAATAATCGGCCCGGTTACTTCAGTCATGGCAATTTTAGTTGCCTCAAACGGGCTGTAGCCGTCGGCAATATTACGTTCTACGTTTTCGACCACCACAATGGCGTCGTCCACCACAATACCGATAGCCAGTACCAGACCAAACAAAGACAGAGTATTAATCGACACGCCCAGCATCTGCATGATGGCAAAAGTACCGATCAACGACACCGGTACGGCAATTAAAGGAATGATAGACGCGCGCCAAGTTTGCAGAAACACCACCACAACCACAACTACCAGCAAAATGGCTTCCAGTAACGTCTGGATAACGGCATCAATTGAGCCACGTACGAATACGGTAGGGTCATAAGCAATTTCATAGGTCATGCCCGCCGGAAAGTCTTTTGCCAGACGCGCCATTGTCGCACGTACGTTGTCAGACAAAGCAATAGCATTGGAGCCCGGGCGCTGGAATACCGGCATTGCCAGCGCAGGCTGGTTGTCCAGCATAGCACGCAGCGCATAGTTTTCCTGACCCAGTTCAACACGCGCAATGTCCTGCAAGCGTGTGATCTGGCCCTGCTCGCCCACTTTGATGATCACCTGCTCAAATTCATTAATCTGAGTTAAGCGCCCTTTTACATTCAACAATACCTGAAACTGGTTCTCATCCGGAGAAGGCTGAGCGCCCAAAGAGCCCGCGGCAACCTGCTGGTTTTGTGCACGTAACGCATTGATCACATCACCCGCAGTGAGGTTACGCGCTGCCAGTGCATCGGGATTTAGCCACACACGCATAGAGTATTTAGCACCACCAAATAGTTGCAGGTCGCCCACTTCCGGCAAGCGCTTCAGCTCATCTTTAATATAGATGTCGGCATAGTTGGCCATATAAGAGGTATCCTGCTGACCATCCGGAGACACCAAATGCACCACCAACGCCAGGTTAGGCGACGATTTTTGCGCTGTCACACCCAGGCGTTGCACTTCCTGAGGAAGGCGTGGCAAGGCATTGTTCACCCGGTTTTGCACCTGAACCTGGGCCTGATCCAAGTCTGTTCCCAAAGCAAAGGTCACAGTCAGGGTAAGACGGCCATCGCTGGTTGCCTGAGACGAATGGTACAGCATGTTTTCCAGGCCATTGAGCTCCTGCTCAAGCGGCGTCGCGACGGTCTGACCGATTACTTTGGGGTTCGCACCTGGGTAACTGGCGTTAACCACTACTGTAGGCGGCACCACTTCCGGGTATTCACTGACCGGCAACTGAAACAGCGAGATGGCGCCAGTGATCACAAACACCAGCGAGAGCATGGCCGCAAAAATCGGCCTGCTGATAAAAAAGTGAGAAAAGTTCATAATGGCCTCTTAGTTTGCAGCGCTAAGCTGAGTGTCGCGCTGTGCAATCACAAGACGGGTATCATCCAGGTTCAGCGTTACCATGTTTGGGGTGATAGGCATGCCCGGACCAACGCGTGCAGGACCATTGGCAGCAACTTTATCGCCCGCTTCCAGTCCTGATTTAATCGCACGGAATGCTCCGTAGCGCTCACCCAGCTCTACCAGGCGGTATTGCAGCGTGTTATTGGCATCTACCGTGAGTACAAAGCGGTTTTTCAGATCCGTTCCAATGGCACGCTCAGGCACCAAAGGCATGGTTGCAGCATCAGCCGAGCCCAAAGAGATGCGCGCAAAGGCACCTGGTTTCAGACCGTGTTGCTGCGCATCAAATACTGCACGTACCCCTAAAGTGCCCGTATTGGGGTTAATTTCGTTATCGATAAAATCAACCACGCCAGGCACCGATGCCCCACCATTGATACGCTGTAATTGCACGGTTACCGCATCAGTAGCATCAACACCGGCAAACTTGTCACTCCAGGTGCGCTCGTCCACATCAAAGTAAGCATAGATCTGCTGATCTGACACTATGGTTGCCAGCGTGGTTTCACCGGCGCTCACATAATTACCTTTGGTCACGATAGCACGCGAAATCACGCCACTGATGGGCGCTTCAACCTGACTAAATTCTAAATCAAGGCGCGCTTTTTTCAGCTGTGCGGCGATAGCATCACGATTGGCCTGTGCCTGGCGCAATGTCGCCGCACGCTGCTCGGCAAGCTCGGTTGACATGGCTTTTTCAGCCACCAGCTGTTTGGCACGGCGTGCTTCGCTTTTAGCCTGCATCAGCGCAGCCTCAGCACTAACCAGCTGTGCGTTCAGAGTTTCAACCTGCACTTCAAACGGGCGCGGGTCGAGTCTGAACAACGTCTGGCCCTTTTCAATTCTTTCACCTTCTTTGAATGTCATCTGCTCTACCTGACCAGATACGCGAGGCTTAAGCACGACCCGCTCCGGCGCTTGCAAACGCGTGGTAAAGGTATGCCACGACTGCACCGGGGCCATTTTGACCTGTGCCACATCAATGGTCAGCGGTGGCGGCTGTTGCTGCCCTTCCTGTGCATTTGGCTGGCTACAACCGCTGAGCACCAAAGCAAGTGCGACCGCACTGAGTGTATAGCTAATTTTATTCATGACATTCTCCGACAGTATGAGTTGCTATGATAGTACGAAGAATTACCGTGAAGAAAAATGGTAGTTTTTTAAAAACATTAGTGCCAGAATGGCACCAATAAACTTTTCTTTGTGTTGAAAGGACAGATTATGGATACCACCAGCCGGTTGATTATGTTGCTCGAAGTTGTTGAGCAGGGGTCGTTTTCTAAGGCAGCTGAACTAAGAAATATAGACCGTTCAGTGATCTCCAAACAGATAGGCAAGCTCGAAGAAGAACTGGGCGTTCGGTTACTGAATCGCACAACCCGATCATTTTCCCTGACCGCAGCCGGCGCTGAAATGGTAAAAAAGGCCGCAGACTTGCGCTTACTATTACAGGATACGGTGCAACTGGCAGAAAACTATCACCAGGAGCCCAGGGGCTTATTGCGCATTACCGCATCGAGCTATATCGGCCAACATTACCTGATGCCTGTCATCAACGATTTCCAGAAACGCTTTCCTCAGGTCAGTGTTGAGATACGTATGGATGACCGGGTAGTGGATATGATCTCAGAAGGATACGATCTGGCCTTTCGGGTTGGTGAACCCCGCGACTCCTCCCTGGTGGCCAGAAAAATTGCCCGTAATAAAATGCTGATCCTGGCAACCCAACGCTTTATCGACACCTATGGCGAGCCAAAGACCATGGCCGACCTGGCAGACTTGCCCGCAGCTTCTTACAGCAGCTCGCACCTGCGCTTTGAAGCTATCAGCTATATCGACGAAGATGGCAAGCCGCAGGAGCAACCCATTACGCCAGTGTTTCGCTCCAATGATGCAGAGGCCCTGATGAGCAAAGTACTATCGCACACCGCGTTTTTTACTGCACCGGCCTTCTTCTTTGCTGACGGAGTAGATACCGACCAGCTGGTCCCCCTGCTGACGCACGTCAACCTGCCCGATTACAGCGCGGTGTATGCCGTTTACCCGCACCGGGATTTGCCGGTCAGAACCCGATTATTTTTGGACGCGGCACGACATTATATCGGCGAGCATAAGCCGCGCTGGGAACTGAACATTCCCGGAATAGAGCAACTTTATCAGCCCAAAGCAAAATAACAGCTCCGGATGGGCGCTTTTCTACTCATACAAAATTGTCAATAATGACAGTGGTAAAACACCGGTTAAAAACACCAGCTTTGCGCTCCAGCGCTGGAGTGCAAAGCATCTTGTGCAATTGTCCACTCCTGTCGTACTCTACTCTTATCAATAATGCCATTTCACAAAGAGTCATGAACCACTTCCCTAGCCACAAAAATACCTATTAAGTATCAAGCGCTTAATGAAATTAATCGACCGTACTTTAAAATGTTAACGGGAGAATGAAAGTCTTTTTTTAGCCATATATCTGGCACAGAGATGCCATTAATTCTTAGCCTCTTTGTCTTTTTTGGTTTCTATAGTACTGCCCCTGAAACAATTACAGAGTCAGGACTATGAAATTAAAATTACTAACACTCGCAATGTTTTGCGGCACAACCGCATTAATCACTGGTTGCTCGGATAACGATAACAAAGTTGACATCAAGCCGCCGGTTAAAGAACAGCTGGCAGATGAAGACAAACAACCGACCGATGACAAGCCTAAGGATGATGACAAAGATCCTGAGGAGCCAAAAGAGCCTACGATAGCCGAAGGCACCTTACTGGAACTGCGCATCATGGAAACAACGGATCTACATGCGAACCTGATGAACTTTAACTACTTCTCAAACAAAGAAGACAACAAGGTCGGCCTGGTCAAAACCGCCACCTTGATCCGTCAGGCACGTGAGGCAGCTACAAACTCGGTTCTGGTTGATAATGGTGACCTGATCCAGGGAAGCCCGCTTGGCGACTATATGGCAAAAATTAAAGGCCTTAAAGACGGTGATGTACATCCGATTTATGGTGCGATGAATACACTGGACTACGATGTCGCCAACATCGGTAACCATGAATTTAACTTTGGTCTGGAATTCTTGGACGAAGCCATAGACGATGCCAAATTCCCGTATATCTCAGCCAATGTGTTTAAAGATGATGGTGACGATGATCCAAGCAACGATGTACCACTGTTCACCCCTTACATCATTAAAGACAAGCAGGTAATTGATAAAAATGGCGATGTGCAAACCCTGAAAATTGGTTACATCGGTTTTGTGCCGCCACAAATTATGCAGTGGGACAAAGCCAATCTGGAAGGCCAGGTCATAGCCAAAGACATTGTTGATATGGCCAAACACTATGTACCTAAAATGAAAGAAGAAGGTGCAGACATCATAGTGGCTATTCCGCACTCTGGACTGGAAACGGCAGAGAAAAAACCCTTGGCAGAAAATGCCAGCTACTACCTATCCAAAGTCGACGGCATTGATGCCATCATGTTTGGCCATGCCCATGCGAACTTCCCAGGTCCACGCTATGCAGGCCTTGAAGAACATGGTGTCGACAATGAGAGAGGCACTATTAATGGCATCGCGGCCGTGATGCCTGGTTTTTGGGGTAATAACCTGGGTATCATCGACATGACCTTAGAATACGGTGCAGATGGGTGGCAGGTAAAAGACACTCAGTCGACGCTGGAACCTATTTCTGTCACCAACCCAGATCGCACTGTCACGTCTTTAGCCATTAACGATGCACAGGTCGAAAACGCGGCAATGGCCGCACACGATGAAACCAAAACCTGGGTTAATGAGCCGTTTGCCAAAATCTCTGACGAGGTAAACAGCTACTTTGCACTGGTTAACGACGATCCGTCTATCCAGATAGTCACCGACGCGCAACTTTGGTACACACAGGCCATTGTAAAAGGGACTGAACTAGATGACCTCCCGGTCCTTTCAGCGGGTGCCCCTTTCAGAGCTGGCCGGGGTGGAGCCGATGACTTCACAGCGGTTGATAAAGGTGACATCGCTTATCGCAATGTGGCAGACTTGTATATTTATCCTAACGTGCTGAAAGTGCTTAAACTAAATGGTGCTGAAGTCAAACAATGGCTGGAAATGTCAGCGGGTCAGTTCAACCAGATAACGCCCAACACAGATGCGGTTCAGGTGCTGGTAAATTCAGATTTCCCATCTTACAACTTTGATGTCCTTGATGGTGTGACCTACCAGATAGATGTCACAGAGCCTGCAAGATACGACACTAAGGGTAACAAGGTGTCTGACGGTAATCGTATTAAATCGCTTACCTATCAGGGCGAACCGGTAACCGATGAGCAGGTATTCCTGGTGGCAACCAATAACTATCGCGCTTCCGGTGGTGGTAACTTCCCGGGGATCTCTGGTGAAAAAATCGCAGTAGACTCACCAAACGAAAACCGTCAGGTGGTCGCTGATTATATTTCATTGCAGTCAAACAAAACTCCAGAAACCGGCATGGACCCAAGCGCAGATGGTAACTGGTCATTTGCCCCGGTGGCGGGAGCTAACGTTGTGTTTTACAGCTCACCGTCGGATAAGGCAACAGCATTTAGTGCGCGCTTTGCCCATATCACTCCTTTGAATCAAACCACAGAAGATGGTTTTGCAATCTATCAAATCGACCTGACTCAGCCTGCAAACTGAGTGTCAGAGCGATAAACAAATTAAAAGCCACGCACTTGCGTGGCATTTATATCGCGCCGTAATCACAGGCAGTATGCGGCAACTTCATATCAACCACCTGAATTCAGTGCACGACATTAAGGCCAAAGGATTGTGTGCTTGCCAGGGAAACTTGGCAACTTGGTGAGTTAAATACAATTGTTTAGCGACGTTCGCGACAATTTGACTCTCTGAGTGAGCGCACTTACAAGGCATAGATGGAAGGTCAGGTTGATATTCACAACGGGAATTGATGATGAAACTATCTAAACTCACAGTCTTAGGCCTTGGTGTAGCGTTTGCACTCTCAGCAACTGCTTTGCAGGCTGCCACACCGTATAACTGGAACAACACCGCACCGGTTAAAGTACCGAGTGCACAACAAAGCAATGGCAAAACAGTACTATTCGACGTCTCGCACGGCGGTGTTGAAGGTAATGCCGACTGGGTTATTGACGGCGCTTTTTCTGACTTCGCCGATGCCCTGGTCGCTGAAGGTTATCGTGTCGAAGAATATCGCGGCGTCGACTTAAACAATGATGGTAAAATTCGCTTTTATGACGATCGCAACATCTCAACTCAGGCCAACGAAGCCATCATTACTTATGATGCCATCAAACATGCCGATGTTTTTGTGCTTGCGGAAACTAACCGTCCCTTTACCCTTGCAGAGCAACAGGCACTGGAAACCTTTATTGCAACGGGTAAAGGCATTTTCTTTATCGCCGACCATTATGACGCAGACCGTAACCTCAACACCTGGGATGCTACCGAAGTCTTCAATGGCTACAACCGCTCAGATCTGAGCAAATATAATCTGGGCGGCGCCTACGGTGACTGGCGCAACCCAAAAAGTGCTCAGCAAGGCTGGCTGGTAGAAAACTTTGGTATTCGTTTTCGCTTTAACGGTGTTGACTATAAGCAAGGTGTCAGTGGTGTAGAGCCGGCGAGTCAGACAGAAGGCCTGACCCAGGGTGTGGCGCCAATTTTAATGGCTGCTGGCGCGACTCTGGCCATCGTTGATGGTCAAAAAGCCAAAGGCCTGGTTTACTTTGCTGAAACAGACAATCCAACTAAATGGAAATATGCCAAAGACTCTGGCCTGTATTTTGGCGGCGAGGCCGAAGGCCCTTACGTTGCCATCGCTAAGTCTGGTGCCGGTAAAGCGGCATTCATTGGTGATTCCTCACCCATCGAAGATGCAACCCCTAAATATCGTCGACAGGACAACGGGAACACCAAAAAAACTTACCCGGGCTGGACAGATCCAGGTCACGCCTCTGTCTTATCAGTTAATATCATCAACTGGCTGGCTACACCTGAAAGCTACACCCATTTCGATGGTGCCAATGGTCGTACACCGGGTCGCGTTACGCCCATCCCCATGACCTCTGAGGAAATGTTTGACCCTAACAATGGTCAGCCCTGGAGTAATCCAAGTAACGGCTTTAACCCCTGGAATACAGATACCTATAAAGACAACTCCTTCAATGCGCCCTACGGTCAGGGTCAGGTAGACCCAGATCCTGATCCGGATCCAACGCCTGGTACTGCGGTGTCTGTTGCTGACGCATTGGCAGCGACAACCGGTACTGAGTTGGTCGTTCAGGGTAAAGTAACGGATGCCGTCAATGGTATCTATGGCCTGCTACTGACAGACTTAAATAATCCGGCTGTCAGCATCAACGTCAAATTAGAGTCTAATCAACGCGCTGACTTCAACCCGCAATTGAACCCTGAAATTCTGGGTAAAACCCTGTTAGTGACCGGCAAGCGCAACAGCTACATGGGTGAACCAGGGATCCGCTACGTTACAGATTTGGTTATCGCACCGAGCGCGCTATCCGTTTCTCAGGCGTTGGCCACCGCTCAGGGTGAAATCATTACTTTAACCGGTAAGGTCAAAGCACCGCTGAACAGCATCTATGCTTTGGTTCTGTCTGACTTATCTGACGACAGCACCACCATCAACATCAAGCTTGAATCCAGCCAGCGCGCCGAGTTCAGCCCGCAACTGAACCCAAGCATACTGGATGAGACTTTGGTGATCACCGGTAAGCGCGACTCGTACATGAGTCAGCCTGGTATCCGTAATGTCTCTGAAATTGCCAAGGCGTCGTCAACTTCACCAGACCCGGATCCGAACCTGGATATGACGGTCAGCGAAGTACTGGCAAAAAGTAATGGCACACCGGTTGTGGTAGCTGGCACCATTACCTCAGCCATCAACAACATTTATGCGCTGGAGCTGAGCGATCCAAATGCGCCGGGCCACAAGCTGTACATCAAGCTGGAATCATCACAGCGTTCGACATACAGCCCTCAGCTTAACCCTGCTTTATTGGGTAAAAAGCTGCGCGTGACTGGTGTTAAAAATGACTATATGAGCCAGCCTGGTGTGCGTAACGTCACCGAACTGACTCTGTTGGATTAACAACGTATTTGGATAGCATGGGGCAACCCCATGCTATCTTTTTTACTCGTAATAACGAATATGCAAAGATGGCCCGTCGGGGTCATGTATATGCCCCATCACCATATCTAAGTCACCATCTCCGTCCATATCCGCGAATGTTGATTGGGCACTGTGTATCGCTCTCCAGAAATCCGGGTACTCATCGGCCTTCACTAAAGGGATTAAATCACCCAGAGGCTGGTAATGCTCATCCAGGAGCAGCAAGCCACGAACTTTGTGACTTGAGCCTTGCCCTTCCTCACTACCAGCCAATACTATATCTACATGACCATCACCATTGGCATCACCCACAGGAATAATTCTCACCAGCCGAAATGGCTTACCACCATTCACAGTTATGGGGTGCGTTGTGAAAGAAGCAAAGGAGGTATAATTCCCCTGTGCAATATGAAATGTGAGCGCCTTTGAATCTACGTAGGGTCCAACCATATCCGGCAGATTATCGTTATTCATATACCCGGCAATAATGGGGGCACCACCAAATGGCGAAAACAAATGATTGATACTGAGCACATCGCCATTATTGCCTATTTTTAGCGCCATATACAGATTCTCTGCTTGGGAGCGGCCCATGGAACGGCGCAAATCGCCGTCGGTGTCGACGGCCAGAGTCAGGAAGTCCAGCGTACCGTTCTGATCTATATCGCCAATGGGGTAAGGCGATACGCCAAATGTCGCATTTGACGTAAGCACAACAGGCAAGTTACCTGCGGCGTTGGAGTACTCTATGCTCCGTAATACGGTATAGGAAAGCTGCTCGTTTTCGAGCTTTCTGTCAAGTAGCAAAACCCGAAAGCGTCCGGACGGATTCATGGTTGTACCATTTTCTGCCATGACCACATCCGTGGTGCCATTACCATCAAAGTCGCCGACCCGATTCAGATAGCGTGCATCGAACCCGGCCGCAAAACCGCTATCTTTGAGCATGAGTTCATCTACCGACTGGACCCGGCTCACAGCACCTGATGCATCCAGATAGAGTATAAAAAAGTGCCCCTGAGTGTGATTGTCAGACTTGTGCTTACCCGTCACAAGCAGCTCAGGTATACCATTTTGGTCCAGATCATCCAGTGTCGCAATGGCCAGGCCATAGTTACTCTCCATGGTCAGGGCTTCGACACCCAGGTCCCTTGAACGAATAATTGTATCGCGCGCAAGCGTTGTGCCCAGTGGCAAAACAGGCACTATGTCGGCCTTAGTATATTGGCTATTGAATTTTGGTTCTGTGGGCGGTGGTGTTTGCGCTCCCTGAACACGAACCTGGTCCAGCGATACCCATTGACCATCGGCAGTATGATTAGACACCGATAACCCGACAACGCCCGTATGTGAACCCAGGCTATAACAAGCCTGCGTATTTACAGAGCCTACCTGAGAAAACTGTACCGGATGTTTGCTACTTTCACTGTAATGAACCGAAGCAACAACCTGGGTCGAGCGGTAGCGGGCAGAGTGCTGTACATAGCACAGCTCCAGGCTCACTGGAGCAGACTGCGCAAAAGCAGTCAGGTCTAAATAGGCTTCTCCTTTATTTAGAGTTCCATCGAGAGTGGCTTTACCAACCATGTAAGCGCCACCGCTACCATACTGCCCTTGTGTGCTGTTTCTCCAGTAGCCACTGTATTGCCACCGGGTATCATTCTCTTCAATCACCTCCAGAGTTGGTGATGCCTGAACCAAACCACTGAGAAAAGCGAAAACCATAATTTGAAATACCAAAGAACATCGCATTTATTAATTCCTTCTATAAGTGCATTGAGTCTTGCGTGTTTTGAAATGAAGCTAGGTTTAGGTGTTGTGTTGACGTGAAACGGACAACCGGGCAAGTCTAGGCGGCAATCCTATCTGGTGCAAACGACATCGGGTGATGTCATTAAAAAATCATCTATTGGCAGTTCAGCATCCCTGCGTCACTGCGAACAGACAGGTATCAATCATCTTGTGCTAACGACTCGATATCCTCAATCAGGTCATCCAGCTCCGCAACCAGCCGTTTTTTCTGTTTTTCGCTGAGGCTTTGATACACGTCCAGCAAATATTGATGGTTGGCTTTGCGATTGTGCTCGTTGGCCAGGTTGAGTTCCTCTGAACGGAACGCCTCTGGCTTCATTAGTAGGGAGGTCAACTGTGTTTTGAATATCTCGCCGCGCTCTGGCTGAGCAAACAGAGTTCTGAGCTTTTGCTGATAGCGACTGCGATACTCTGACCACAGGTCATTGGTACTCACCAGCTGCTCATACAATTGTTCAATACGTTGTTCCTGTGATACAGAAAGCTTACCAATCCAGCGTTTGAGGTTTTTCTTACGTTCTTTGAGCCAACGCTTATGCTTTTTCTGCTCAGAGCGCTTCGCTCTTTTCTCTGCGCGTTCAGCTTGTGCTTGTGCAAGCTCGTCAAATAGTTCACTGACCTGTGCTTGTGTCAGCATCGGTGCCAGTTCTACCAGATCAGGCACCACCCTGCCTCGCAAACGATACCAGTGATCCAGCATCTGTGTCTGGTGATACGCAATCCGTTCCAGTGTGATCTGGTCGTTTTGAATGTCTTGCTTGAGTGTTGTTAGCTGCGCAGCATAGCGAGTCAGCTCCTTGGCTTTGTGCCAGTCTAGCCAGGCGAGTAAACGTTCATCAAATTGCGCTTCTTGCTCATCGCTTAACGACACATAATCGTCCAGATACCAGTAACTGAGCCAGTCCGCATTTTTGTAGATAAATTTTGTTGAGCAGCCAGTCATTGTGAGCAACGCCAGCACCATCAAAAGCTTTCTCATTGTCGTATCCATAGTCCATATTGTTAGTCTCTTTAGTTAATACGGAATTTGTCAAAATGTGGACTAAAAAAGTGTCTGTAAATATTTCTTACGTTACAAACTGTGCCCGAAACTTAAATCTTAGAATAAGCCGATTTTCGCTTAAACTGCGCTCTGCTCCATACTGCGCCTTACCTGCATACTGATCCCATACCACAAGTTACAAGAGGAATAGTTATGAGCCACTGGAATGACGAACATGCAATCAGCTACGACGAGCAATGGGGGGAGCTGGCGTTTCACCAGCAAATTCCACAACTTGCCAAAGTGCAACCCGGTTACAACATCGTAGAGATTGGCTGTGGTGGCGGTTTTTTAAGCCTGTGCCTGGCGCAGTCTGCAGCCAACGTGCGCGTCACGGCACTTGATCCAACACCTAAAATGATCGCTTTAGCAAAAGCGCGCCAGAAAAAAGCCGGGCTGTCACTTGCTCAGTTGCAATTTTTTGAGGCCGGAGCTGAAGCTCTGGATGTCTCCGATAATACGCAAGACTTAGTCATCGCCGCATTTTCTGTCCACCATTGGCAAAACCCGGGTTACGCAATGGAACTGGTTTTCTCTGCACTCAAGTCAGGTGGTCGACTATGGTTATGTGAAGATCTCAATGCACCAGCGGAGGGAGATATGGAAGTACATTCACAACTAAAGGCGCTCGATGGTATAAAAGCCTTGCTCAAAGACAGTGGCTTTTCTCAACTTTCGCACGCAATACATAGCAGTCATGAAGGGGAATTTTTGGTTGTTGAGGCACTAAAATGTTAAGGCAGCAGGTGCCCGATGTTTTATCCGGGCACCACCATTTATTACGCCAACATCAAAGAAAATACACTCAACCACATAAGTTGAGTCCAGTAGGATAAACGCTGGTACAAACCTGCCCCTTGCCTAACTTTATATGCGTTAACCAACTTGATAGTGAAAAATATCGATGCTAATACCACTGAAACAGAGAATACACGAAACCAGGGCGTGATCAGCTCAGAGTCGGGGCTGATTGTGATAATAACGGGCGCAATCAGCAAAGTTAGCATCACGACTGAGCCAGCCGTTGAGTGAATCTTACAGTTTCGGCTCGGTGCCAGCGTATAGGGGTCTTTGTCCATCGGGAAATAGCCAGCAAACCAGGTACCAATACCGTGAAACATAATCAATACACCCGTAATATAAAACGCGATACTCGCATCCGGCAGCTGAGTCACATGCCAGCCAAAAACCACAAACATCACACTCAATGGGTAATTATTAATCCAGGGTGACAACTTTTGTGTCGGGCTTCCCGATGCACCCAGTTCGCTGCAGAACTGATTAAAGTGATCGTAGTCAGGGTAAAATCGACCCGCAATGTAAACACCGAATGTAATCCAGACGGTCGCAACCAGGCCTAATAATGCTGCAAAGAATTCAAACATTCGCTTCCTCCTTGGTCCAGGTAAAGCTGTAAATGACAGATATGCGCTTTTTATTATTCTGCACTTATTCAATATTGATTTGTTTATTAAGTGCTAATTAAACGTACCTAAAAACGAATAAATTTGCAAAAAAACTGACTCCATCAGCCACGTTTTTTCTTCATCACACAACAATGAGATAGTCACACCGATTACAACCGAGAAAAATAGCCATATATATCTGACACTTAAAAACCAACCTGACACCTCAACGCTATGAGCAAAATTGGTAAGTGGACAAAAACCGAACTGGTAACGTATTATTAAATTTGTTCACATTTAACGATGTAAAATGACAAACAAGTCGTTATCTGTGGAAGGAGCAAAATTATGTATGAAGGAAACTAAAATGAAAAAGCTTATAACCTTGGCTGCTGTTGCAGCCTGTCTGGTTACACTCAGTACAACAACTCATGCCCGCGGCAGCAACCCGGGAGATTTCCGCTACTATCACTTCCAGTGCCTGGACAGTAATCAGGTTCAACTGTGGTTCAAAATTTCGCAGACTTACAACCCGACACTGGGTGCAACCTGTGAAAACGATGGCGGCAGACTCAAAGTTACCAAAGTGTTCTGGTAGACAAGCACATCTCGAACTAACCAATAAGTAGTGATAAGCATGGCCACTCAAGTGGCCATTTTCGGCATTTGGAGATACGTTGGTGACAAATAACCCTTATTTATTCTTGCAATCACGAAAAAGTATCAATAAACTGTGCCCGTTCGAAAGACAAACGAACATTTATCACCCAATTTATATCAATCAACCGCAGAGGAGAAAAATATGACTAATACATCACGTTCCTTTGCAGGTCTTGTCCGCTAATTAGCTGAAAGCGATTTAACTTCCTTTAGCTTTCTGACAAAGCTATTACCCGGTCTCGCCACTATGAACAGGCGAGTAAATAGATCTGCCAATTCGTTTTACACTAAAAAATTATAGTGCTCTTTTAAGAGCAAGGAATTGGTATTATGGGCAGATCCGTCCAACAAATTACACCCAACGTCAGCCTGATCGCGTCTGAAGAGACCTGGATTGAAGGTTTGGCAATTCAACAACTTAAAAAAACATCAGAGTTAGCTGGTATGCAGCAGGTTGCCGGTATGCCAGACTTACACCCGGGCAGAGGCTACCCGATTGGCGCGGCATTTTTTACCACAGATCAGATTTACCCTGCTCTGGTCGGCAACGATATCGGTTGTGGTATGTCGCTGTGGCAAACAGCAATGAAAACATCAAAAGTGCATCTGGACAAGCTGGTCAAAAAATTTGCCCATGTTGAGTCCCCACTTGATGAAAGCTGGCACGACTATGTTGCAGAGCGAAAACAAGCAAAGCAAATAGAAAACAATCAGTTTGATCATGTCCTGGGCACGATTGGCGGAGGTAATCACTTCGCTGAATTTCAGTCCATTGACAAGATCTACGACCAGACAACCATCAATCAATTAGGGCTGGACAAGCGCAGCTTGCAACTACTGGTGCATTCAGGCTCTCGGGGGCTTGGACAATCAATTTTGGTCGATCATGTGTCCAAGTTCAATCACGCAGGGCTGGCTCACTCAGATAGCGCATTTGGAGCGTATCTGACCAAACATGATGAAGCACTGCGCTGGGCAGAGCTGAACCGAGAACTGATCGCACTGCGGTTTCTCGAGGCAATTCGTACCAAAGGCACGTGCGTACTTGATATAAACCACAATCTGATGTCACCCAAAACACTGGCTGGTGTTGAAGGCTGGCTACATCGTAAAGGGGCAACCCCAAGTGATAAAGGGTGCGTCATGATCCCAGGTTCGCGCGGTGATTACAGTTACCTGGTAAAACCCAAAAACACCACTGAGCCACACCTCAACTTATATTCACTGGCACATGGCGCCGGCAGAAAGTGGAAACGGGGCGAGTGTCAGGGGCGCCTGAGTCATAAATATAAGCGCGATGATTTATATCGCACCGAACTGGGTAGCCGTGTGATCTGTGGCAACAAAGAGCTGCTTTATGATGAAGCGCCACAAGCGTACAAAAAGTGTGAAACCGTGATTGCTGACATGGAGGACGCAGGTCTCATTGACCTTGTTGCCCGTTTTAAACCGGTACTGACCTTTAAAACCAATGGAGACTGTAGCGGATGATTTTATTGCAACTTTCTTCAGGTCAGGGCCCGGCTGAATGCTGCCGGGCTGTGGCCCTGGCTGTGAGCCATATCACGCGACAGTGTCACAAAGCAGGTGTCGGACTGACCGTGATCGAAACGCTCTCCTCCGACAACCAGGAAGGATACAAGTCCGTATTGCTCAGGTTAAGTTCTGCAGATGGTGATGCCATAGCTACACAACTCGCACACCAATGGCAAGGTTCAATGCTGTGGGTATGTCAGAGCCCTTACCGGCCAAGGCATAAACGCAAAAACTGGTTTTTTAGCGGCACGGTTACAAAACTAGATGAACATTCAATGAGTCAAGAAATCACCTTTCAGCGCTGTCGGGCTTCGGGTGCAGGTGGCCAGCATGTAAACACCACAGACTCTGCTGTCAGGGCGACACATACCGAGACAGGGATCAGCGTCAGAGCACAAAGTGAACGCAGCCAGCACGCCAATAAACGGATCGCCATCGCCCTCATACATAACAAACTGGAGGCAATGAAATCCCAGCAACGACATGATCAGGCCAAAATACGCTGGCAACAACATCATACACTTGAAAGAGGTGCGCCAAAGCGCACCTTCACAGGTGAACAGTTTAAGGAAAAGCGATGACCAATATGTTGTTTGTATGTTCGAGAAATCAATGGCGCAGTCCAACAGCTGAAAAAATCTGGAGGACCCACCCGATGGTCCGCGCCCGCTCAGCAGGGACCAGCCCCAAAGCCAGGCGAACCGTGACGGCGAAAGATCTGCACTGGGCAAATATCATTTTTGTGATGGAGAATAAGCACAAGGCTCAGCTCAAAACCCACTTTGCCGCGGCACTGCAGCACAAAGAAATACACGTCCTGGACGTTCCCGATGAATACGCATTGATGGAGCCTACATTGGTTGAGCTCATACAACAATCAGTCTCAGACTACCTGGATTTAGTCTGATCACCACACCGTATATCTGATAAGGAATAGAACAATGTAACACCCTCTCACAACCACATTAAAGCCGCCCATGAGTTGACTTATGGGCCCAGGAGACGCCTTTCGGCCTCGCCTGCCCCTCAAATTTAATGAATTAAAATATGGTGTTACAAGATGAGATACAAATATCCCCGCACCCCACACTTGCCCTGGTCTTTGGGTGCGACCAGCGATGATTTACATCAGGGTAGTGTGATGCAATTTGCAGGTAAAACAGTGGTTGTCACTGAAAAAATGGATGGTGAGAATACAACTCTTTATGCTGATTACCTTCATGCGCGTTCGATTGACAGTCGCTTTCACCCATCCAGAGCCTGGGTTAAAGCGCTACAGGGTAAAATAGGCTACCAAATCCCCCAAGGCTGGCGCATCTGTGGAGAAAACCTTTTCGCTCGCCATGCCATTGAATACACAAGATTAGAGAGCTATTTTCTGGCCTTTTCTGTGTGGGATAACAGTAACCAGTGCCTGAGCTGGCAAGACACTCAGCTGTTTTTGCAGCAACTGGGCTTAACGACACCCAAAGTGCTCTACTCAGGTCTCTGGTGTGAAAAAAGCATCAGGGACATCAAATTGGACCTTCAGAAGCAGGAGGGATATGTCGTCAGACTGGCAGACAGCTTTGCTTATGATGACTTTGCGCAAAGCGTTGCAAAATGGGTCCGAGCGGATCATGTGACCAGTGGCACGCACTGGATGCATTCGGCTGTGGTGCCAAATAGCCTGAAATCACAGGAGGATTGACATGAACCGACTCCAGGAAACCCATGCATGGCTTAACAGCCTGATGGAAACGCATACGCCCAGTTTCGCTGAATGCCTGAGCATATTAGGACCCTTCTTCCCGCTTTTATACGAGCTGGAGAACACTGTGCAGGATAACCAATGGCATGCTGAAGGCAATGTGGCTATTCATACTGACATGGTGCTCAACGCCCTTTATCAGCTTCTTGAAAGCCAGGCCGCGCATATCAAAGGACAGCAACGTCAGATACTGATTTTAGCTGCCCTGCTTCATGATATTGCCAAACCTATTACAACCAGAGAAAAAGACATTGCAGGTGTCACACGGGTGGTGGCCCCCAGGCATGAAGAAATGGGCATGAGTTATCTGGCACCAAGATTACCGCAGCTGCCAATAAGTCAACCCTGTATCGAGCAGGTCATGGCGCTGGTAGGATATCATCAGATGCCTAAGCTGCTGGTCGTCAGAAACGCTGGCTATGCGGATTATTTACGCCTGGCGTTAAATGCGGATCTGGCATTACTCTACTGGCTGGAAATGGCTGACATGCAGGGCAGGATCTGCCCTGATTTACCTCAGCAAGTAGAGTTACTCGAGCTGTTTCGTATGTTTGCGCAAGAATATGAACTCTGGGAAAACAAACAAGCGGAACTTGCGCTTCTGACACAGATCCAGGTTAAGGATGATGCCGCACAACAGGTATATCTGGACGGGTATGCCATCAGGCAGCTCGCTCATGGTCAGATAAACCTGATAGAGGAAGCTGTCGCCAAAAACTATGAGTCGTGTCAGCATTATGCGCACTTATACATTATGTGTGGTATCAGTGGCAGTGGAAAATCGACCTGGATACGCCAACACTTGAGCGAATTTGAGGTGGTTTCTCTCGATGAGATCCGCGAAGAACTCAACGGCAAAAGAAGCAGCCAGAAAAATCAGGGGCTCATGCTGCAAACAGCCAAACAGCGACTCAAAACCGCGCTGGGCAAAAAGCAAGATGTCGTCTGGGATGCAACTAACATCCGAAAGGATTTTAGAGAAATGATCTGTCAACTCGGATTGCAGTATGGTGCGCTGATCACAATTGTCGCATTTCAGCTGACAGAATCGGCTCTGCAAGCCAACAACAAAAACAGACACCATACGGTGTCAGATGATGTTCTGAGATCACAGCTCGACAGGCTTCAGTGGCCGGCCAGAACTGAAGGGCATCGTATGTTGGTCATTGGCGACCAGGGGGTTGAACTAAGCAGGACCGGGCGCTTTTAAATTACTGAGCACACAGCGTAACAGCCAGAAAAGGGAACTTAGCTATTTACCCCACCCTGTCACGCAGTGTCACACATAAACGCAATGAAGCGTGTTGAATTACCAACACGCTTGTTGCAATCACATGTCGAATTCAGCTCGATTTATCATATTCAGAAATAATCGTGATGTGCGTTACTGATGCATCAAAGTACCGTGCTTTGACTTGCAAATACTCTTCGTCAGAGAAAAAACGGTCGGACACCTCTTTACTTGGAAAGTGGATAGTGAAAACCCGGTTAATCGGTGCACTGGTCTCGGATTTAAGGACTTCACTGACGATAAAGTCGTATCCAAACCCGCCATGATATTGACTTAAAATAGGCTTCATCGCTGCGCGATACTGCGTATATACCGCATCATCCGATACGGCTAACCCGACCAAATATTCATACACCATTCTCTTTCCTTTCCAATATAGGGGAATTAGTTAGACTCAATCACGTTCTCAATTGTTGGGCAATTCACTGCGCTACCGCCTACATCGGGCCCAATTTTCGACATAGTAATTGAACTGCTATAGATTAAGCGCCCTGACCACGAGGCCTTCGCTTAGTACCTTTTAAATTTAATGCACTTTGTCTTCGTAAAATAAGCGGCACTTAATCCGCTGATAAAACCAAAAATATGGCTTGAACTGCTGGTTTGTGCAGAGAAGTCAAACAGGGTCGCTAAAAAACTGATGTTGGCGTAATAAGTGAGTATCAATAAAGCGATAAAACTCACGATACCCAGCACGTTGCGGTTAAACACAGCTGCGCCAAGCAATAATCCAAAATAACCCATAACCACACCAGATGCACCAATGTGATTGCCTGAACCGGCAAACAACCAAACGAGTGCCCCCGTGGCGACAATAATTAACAGGCTTGCCCTTTTAAACCTGGGCATTCTTGCTGCCAGGTAGCCACTTATAGCCAGGCCTAGCAAATTGCTCATTAAATGACCCCAGCTGCCATGCACAAAAGGGGCGGTGATGATACCACTCAGATAATATTCATTATGTGGGATAATCCCGAGCCGCCCCACCGGCAAACCAATCACGCTTCCCAGCAGCTGTACCAGAACCATCACCGCCATTGCATATAAAACCAGCTTAAAATTGGCTGGAAAAACCAGCGCTCGCGTACTCATTTATATCCTTGTCATTTTGCTGTTGAAAATTGCCAGATTTTAAGCAAAAAAATAGCGCCACCTGGCGCCATTTTCTCTAATTTTCAATTAGAAAGGCATTTTGAAGCCCGGCGGCATCTGCATACCACCTGTGACGTCGGCCATGCGCTTTTGCGATTCTTCACCTACACGACGTACTGCATCGTTTACTGCCGCGGCGAGCAAGTCTTCGATCATGTCTTTGTCATCTTCCATCAGGCTTTCGTCAATCTCTACGCGGCGTACATTGTGGCTACCCAGCATAGTGACTTTAACCAGGCCTGCGCCGGCTTCACCAACGACTTCAAGGTTCTTGATCTCTTCCTGGGCTTTTTCCATGCGCTCTTGCATTTGCTGCGCCTGCTTCATGATATTGCCCATTCCACCTTTAAACATAGTCTGCTCTCTTACACTTCAAAAAATTAAAACTCTATGGGATACAAGATAAGGGCTTACTTACACAATTACAATGCCCTTACCGATTTTTCGTCTACTGAGGCCTCAAACTCGCGAGCAAAGGCCTGGATCACGGGATCGTCATTCACTGCTTCGACCGCCTGAAGATATCTTTGCTGATCTATATCCTGCTGGATAAGGAACGGCGTATCAGTCACTGCATCTACAAATTCGATATTGAGTTCAACCGGCTCACTTAAGTTTTCAACCAGGCTCTCGTGTAGTTTTTCTCTCAGCATATTTGAATCCAGATGCTGCTGGCTTTGCTCAACCTGCAAAGTACATTGCTGGCCCTGGCGATTGAACATAGCGTGCAGCGCAAACTGCCTTACCCGACCACCCAGCTGCATGTGTTCTATCATCTGTGCCCAATCATCTTTTTGATGCGCGTATTTAATATCGCTGATCGGGCTGACAAAATTCTCTGGCGCAGGAATAATGAGTGTACTGTCCTGGCTCTGCTGATCGTCCGCTACCTGAGGCGCTAATTGCTCTAACAACTCAGGTGCCAGTTTGCTCTCATCTTTTTTAAAGCGCTCAGCCATATCCGGCTTTTTGGCTTTACGAAGCGGCGCTGCTGGCTGAAAGTCTTGCTGCGGCAGGCTCTGTCCCTGAGTATCATTCGTTCCGCTAGTCTGGCTATCAACTGACGGCGAGGCCGGTGGAAAAGTCCTGCCTGACGCAACAGCGCTTGATACAGCACCTCTGCCCTGCTGCGGCTCAGACTTTTTTGCTTCGTCATCTCCTGCGAGCAATTTACCAGCACCTGAGATTTGTCGGTTTTGTAAAATTCGAGCAATTGCTGATTGAGCTTGCTGCTGCTTCTGTGCCAGCTGTTGAACCGGTGTGTGTGTTTGTTCACTCTGCTGAGACACCTCACTATGCTGATGGTGAGGAGGTATAGCCTGAGGCTGTGGTTCGCTCTGGTGTTGCTCATACCCTTGTGATTCAGCCTGTGCCATGATGTCCTGATATTGTTGTTCAATCGAGACATCCTCAGGTGATGGCTGAGGTGCAGAAGGAGAAGGTTGCTGCAAAGCCGCTTCTGTATGTTGTGCAGGAGGTGTAGATGTTTGAGGTGCGACCCGCGATTCAGGCATTTGCTGCACAGGGCTCGTTGCCTGCTGAGCAGTACTCTGAGCCGGGACTTGCTCCATAGGCCCTTCCTGTTGAGAAGGCACCTTACTTTGCACTGGGCTAACCACAGGCGTATTCTGTTGACCCGACGCAGATTGGGGCTCAGGTGCAACTGGTTGATTTTGTGCAGCTTGTGGCTGGCGATTTGGTGCTACCGCGCTCGTCTGAGCTTGCGGACCACGCGGCTTTACGCTCAGCATATCTCTGAGCTTACCAACCTTACCCGGATCCTTTGCAGTAGCAGGCGCCGGGCCTGATGCCTGGCTGAAGTCGGCTTGCTCAAATGCCAGCAAACGCAACATGATCATTTCAAAGCCCAGTTTAGGCTCTGGCGCCCAGCTGAGATCTTTCTTGCCGGTAAGCAGCAGCTGATACATAAACTGGGTGTCTTGGGGCGATAACTGCTGTGCCAGAGTCTTTACTTGCTCAGCTTCAAACTGACCAAAATTAGCTGCCTGAGGCACCAGCTGAGTTAGTTGAACCAGATGTAACAGGCTGATGAGATCATCCAGCACACTGCTGAAGTTACCATTTTTCAGGGCTATGTTGGCCACTTCTGCCAACAGGGTTTCACCCTCTTGCGATAACACCGCAGCCATAAGCAAAACGGCGTGGCTACTGTCCATCAGACCAAGCATCTGCTGTACGGCTGGTAAGGTCAGCTCACCATTGGTTTGTGCAATGGCCTGATCGGTCAGGCTCAGTGCATCACGCATACTGCCGTCTGCCGCCTTGGCCAGAACTTCCAGTGCCGTCTCTTCAAAATTGACGGATTCCTGAGGCAAGATCTGCGACAATTGGGTCACTATCTGGCTTTGTGCCATGGCATTGAGGTTAAACTGCAAACAGCGCGATAAAATCGTGATCGGTAATTTTTGTGGATCTGTCGTTGCCAGCAGAAACTTAACATGCTCAGGCGGCTCTTCCAGGGTTTTTAGCAAAGCATTGAAGCTGTGCTTGGACAGCATATGCACTTCGTCTATCAGGTAGACCTTGTAACGACCGCGCGTTGGGGCATATTGCACATTGTCCAGAATTTCTCTCGTATCTTCGACCTTAGTACGCGATGCAGCATCAATCTCAATCAGATCAATAAATTTACCTGCTTCGATCTCTTCACACGCACTACACTGGCCACACGGAGTGGAGGTGATCCCCACCTCACAGTTCAGGCTCTTGGCGAAGATCCTGGCAATAGTAGTTTTGCCCACTCCCCGAGTCCCGGTAAACAGATAGGCATGATGCAGACGTTGCTCATTCAGAGCATTGATAAGTGCCTGCTTGACATGCTCCTGTCCCATCATCTCGTGGAACGACTGTGGACGCCATTTACGCGCCAGAACCTGATAACTCATAGTCGGTTACTCGCCGTCGAACTCGACCAGTTTTAACACTTTGATACCCATATCTGCCACGCGTTTTTCACCGCCCAACTCAGGCAATGAAATCACGAAAGCAGCGTCAGTAGCTTTACCGCCGAGACGCTCTACCAGTTTAGCGGTTGCTTCAATGGTGCCACCTGTTGCCAATAAATCGTCAACTAATAGAACCTTATCGCCCTCTTCGATGGCATCAACATGCAGCTCTAGCACATCTTCCCCATACTCAAGTTGATAAGACTGGCTAATCACTTCACGCGGCAATTTGCCCGGCTTACGTACAGGAATAAACGGTAAGCCCAACTCATAGGCCAGCGGTGCACCAAAGATGAAACCACGTGACTCTGTACCAATGATTTTGGTGAAGCCCTGCTCTTTATAGGCTTCTACCAGGCAGTCCATAGTTGCTTTGAAGGCTGCTGGGTTGGCTAACAAGGTAGTCACATCGCGGAACATGATCCCTTCTTTAGGGTAGTTAGGAACCGTTGCGATGCTGTCTTTAATCAGTGACAAGTTTGCTTGTGTCATAATCAATTGCTTAATAAGTTTGAATATCAAAGAGCTCGATTATAACAAGAAAGCAACCACATGAAATGCCAGCTGGGCAGATTTCACAATAAATTCGTGATGTTCGGATAGAAAAAAACCACCCAAAGTATAGGTGGCTTTTAATTCTGTATGACCAGAAGGTTATTACTCGCGATTAAGCGCTCAGTGCCGTTGCCCAGCCCAGAATTGCATTCAGGCAACCAATGCCAGCGAATACAGCAACAAAAGCCAGGAAATACTTAGCGTTAAACGGATCTTTGAAATCACCTTTAGACATATTACTACCTTTATTTTTTAAGCGCCGGGTGCGCAAGCAGCTTAGCCTGAGGTGTGGCCCGTCAGGTACTGCCGCTTGTCTGTCACTCAGCATAAGCACGACAAAACGGCGCCCATAATAATCGAACTTAGATGCCTGATAAAGGGGTATTATGCTTTTTTATCGACCAATATGCCTAGCCGAACAAACTGACTTAGGGTTTGGACTGCCCCATTGATCAAGGTCTGCTCGTCAAATTGGCTAAACTGTTCGGCCAACTGCCCTGCCAGCGCCCCTATGGTTATTCCAGGATTGACAACAATGTTTTGAATGAGGAGCGCGGTCATTGGGTTTGTTTCTATGAATTGCACATCAAACGCACGGTCCCGGTAAACAATAAAACAATGGGGTCCTGATGGTTCATGAGGCTGGTGTTCAACGCTTATCTGGTGTACCGGATACTGATAACTTACACTGCGTGCGCTCTGAGCAAGGTGCAACCCAGATAATTCTGATAAAGGCAGTGGAATAGGCACTTCTTCTGTCACTTCCTGCGCAATTGCCACTTCCAACTCTGTCCACTCATAGTGAGCCAGTTCAAGCATGAACGGAGGATCAGACGGAGTTGCTGAGTACTCTTCTTGCAAAAAGAACAAAAACTCGCGACTTATCTCTAAAAAATAAGGAGACTGACAATCATGCTGACTGAAAAATTGGCGCACCAAAGATAACCAGGTTTGCTCCTCATATAGACTCTTTAATACGGGAAAGGTAGAAGCAACAAACCCCTCAATATTATTAAAAAACAACTCCCTATAAACTTGCATACGGCGGTCTTCGATCCCCTCCGGAGCTGGATGGACATCGGGATCTTTAATATGAGCCATAAACTCGGCCTGAATCTGCTGAAACGACATCAGGCAGTGCCTCTTTTTAGGTTGTCAAGATTCTGCATAACATGGATCTGGTCCACTTCCTCAAGCAGTTGGGGTAATGGAGGAATATTGAAATCACGCTCCAGTAAGGTTGGAAACACACCATGCAGGCGATAGGCTTGTTGCAACAGCTGCCAAACGGGGGCGCACACCGCATCGCCATGGGTATCTACAAGCAAATCCTCTGCTTCGACATAATGCCCGGCAATATGACCATAAGCGATACGCTCACTGGGCATTGCCGCTAAAAATGCACCGGCATCATAACCATGATTGATTGAATTGACGTAAATGTTATTCACATCTAACAGCAGATCACAGTCAGCTTCTTCGAGCACTGCTAAGGTAAAGTCCTGCTCAGACAGCTGTTGACCGGGTGCAGCGTAATACGAGACGTTTTCCACAGCTATACGGCGCTCTAGCCTGTCTTGCACTTCTTTGATCCGTGCTGCTGTGTGCTTTACCGCCTCCTCCGTAAAAGGGATAGGCATAAGGTCGTACATATGACCATCCCCGGAACAATAACTCAAGTGCTCACTGTAGCAACGAATGTTATGCATCGAAAAAAAGGTTTTCAGCTCGTTCACAAACTCGATGTCTAGTGGTGCCGGGGAGCCGAGTGATAATGACAAGCCATGGCAAACAAACGGGTGTCTGGCTGTTAACTCCGAAAACTGAGCAGCGAATTTGCCACCGAGCGTCATCCAGTTTTCGGGCGCGACTTCGTAAAAATCGACCTGCTGAGGGGGAATAGCCAGTATATCATCTAACATTTCTCGCCTCAGGCCCATGCCAGCCCTGCCAAATGGTTTAGTCATTATCACTCCTTAGCCGCGTTATCAGTTAAGCGTGGCCGCCACATTTGCCTTCGCCGCACTTGCCTTCTTTTTTACTTTTGGCATCACCGCCACATTTACCCTCGCCGCACTTGCCTTCTTTTTTGCCT
>NZ_PNCI01000210.1 GCF_005887095.1 Pseudoalteromonas rubra
GGGTTATTTCTTCTTGCGCAGGAAACTTATAAGCAATTGCCCAGCGCGGTGCACGTGCAACAAACCCTAAACGCTCTTGTAAGGCTTTTTGGTTTATTTTAATTACCACACCATCAATTTCATATTTAAGCTCACCTCGGCGCGTTAAAATGTCTTGATAGTAAGCAATCGCTTGCTCTGTGCCGTTGACAAGCTTGGTCTCCGGGCACAGCGGCAATCCCCAGTCTTTTAATTGGTGCAGCTGC
>NZ_PNCI01000211.1 GCF_005887095.1 Pseudoalteromonas rubra
ACGTTGCGTTTAACTAATTTAATCATACAAGTGGCTTCAATAGCACATCCGTAATAACGCTGCTCTACTTGCTCAGCCGCAAGCGCTGTAAACGTAACTACTTTGCGGTTTGGCGTTTTAAAATCCAATACATAATGCAACCAGCAGCTTGTACCTTTATTAAAGTTACCAATGACTAAATAGCCAAAGCTTGCAACACGTGCTGGCAGCCAATCTAGCCAAAATAATAATTTATGCAGCAGCGTAAAACGATTTGCAAACACCACTTTATGGTTTTCTTTAACTAA
>NZ_PNCI01000212.1 GCF_005887095.1 Pseudoalteromonas rubra
CAACCGTGATGGTGTCGAACCAAGTGTCGTGCTTAAGCGTGACGCCTTTCTCTTTCAGGCCAGCAGCTAGAATGTCAGCAAAGCGGTGGATACGCTCGGCGATGGTTTTAAGGCCTTCTGGACCGTGGTAAACCGCGTAGAACGCTGCCATGTTCGCCAGTAACACCTGTGCAGTACAAATGTTTGAGTTGGCTTTTTCACGGCGGATATGCTGCTCACGAGTTTGCATCGCCATGCGAGATCCGGA
>NZ_PNCI01000213.1 GCF_005887095.1 Pseudoalteromonas rubra
TTATCGATAGTAGGGATCCACACAGAGCTTGCTTCTGTTTCGCCCTGTGTCCAAATTTGTGTTGGCTTATCTTTTTCTTCGCCTTTGGGGTTAATAAAATATAATCCCTTAGCATCTGTAATGGCAGCACTTCCTTTTACTTCGAGTTCATCGGGTTTAGCTGTGTATTTAATATAAACGGTATACTGTTCGTTTCGCGTATAGCTTTTATCGAGTTGAATGAACAGGTTCA
>NZ_PNCI01000214.1 GCF_005887095.1 Pseudoalteromonas rubra
AATCTACGTGGTTATTATACCGGTGGTACTATTCACTTCGTAATCAATAACCAAATCGGATTTACAACTGACTTTGATGATGCACGTAGCGCTGATTATTGCACATCGATCGCCGCCATGGTTCAGGCGCCGGTTATGCACGTAAATGGAGATGATCCTGAAGCAGTGGTGAAATGTGCTGAAATAGCAACCCGCTATCGCCAGGAATTTAATAGCGATATTTTCATCGATATGGTTTGTTATCGCCGTCATGGTCATAATGAAG
>NZ_PNCI01000215.1 GCF_005887095.1 Pseudoalteromonas rubra
CGGGTTTCGAATTCGCCCTTAATGGCGATGGAATCGCCGCCATTATCGATAAGGGCTCCCAATAACAAGGTGGTGGCATCGGTGTCGTTCCAAGCGAGGCGGGAGCCTACAAAGCTGCTATTACGATATATTTGATTTTCCCGAGCCTCGGCGTCGGTGTCGCGGTGCAGCTCCAGCAACAGACTGAGATCTTTACTGCTG
>NZ_PNCI01000022.1 GCF_005887095.1 Pseudoalteromonas rubra
CAGCGCAACCCCTTTTTTGAAGAAAAGTGAGAAAAACGGTGCGTTCGGACAAAATACAACCAAAACACCTCTTTTTAGACCTTTATTGTACAAAAAGAGCGCTTAATCGCGCTCAATTTTCAATATCCAGCCTGCTTTATCCTGATACCCAGCTTCTAACTCCAGTTCGCTACGCATCAATGGGTGATCATGCAACCAATTATCAGGTAATGTCAGGGTCAGTGTCTCAGGCTCAGTTGCCGTAATATAGAGATCGGGCAAAACATCATTTTGACGACGCATGGATAGGATCACCGCAATCCGGAGTATCCTGACAAGTAACTCTATAAACCCTTGTTGATTACCAAACTGAGTAAAAGGCCCTTCTTCTACATCAAGCCTGTGGTTACCCACTAACGTCACTACCATCTGCTTTTGAACCCGGGAGTACCCTGGCATGCCGGTGTGTTTCAAAATGTAGGCGCTGTGTTGATGATAAGATTTGTAGTCAATAACTAAACCAATCTCATGCATTGACGCTGCAGCACGTAACAGGCCACACGCACTTTGAAAGTCAAACTGCATAGGCGCTTCTAATTGCTGAAGCAAAATTTTGCATATATCAAACACACGTGTAGCCTGCCCAGCATCAACATGATATCGGGACATAAAGCCATCGAGTGTACGTTTACGAATATCAGCCTGATTGAGCTGATCGATCATGCTGTACAGGATGCCTTCACGTAAGGCACCACCTGCCAGGCCCATTCGTTCAATCTGAAGCGCTTCGAACAGTGCAATTAATATTGCCAGCCCAGAGACAAAGACTAAACGGCGCTCTTCACTTAATCCTGGTAACTCAAGTTGCTCAATATTTTCAAACTGGATTGCTTGCGCACGAATTGCCTGAAGTTTATCCAGGGTCAGCATTTCATCTAAGCCGAGAGCCGCGAAAATCTCCTGAATTGCCTGAACAGTGCCGGATGCACCGATAGCAAGCTCCCAGCCAGAAGTTTTATACTGAGCTGCATAAGGTGCAACCACCTTATGAGCAGCCGTCGTTGCCGCATTAAAATTGCTCTCACTAAGCGCGCCGTCTGCGAAGTAGCGTTCTAAGTAGGTGACACAGCCCATATTCAGGCTATGATAAAGCTTTGCCTCAAAACCCTGACCAATAACGATTTCGGTGCTCGCTCCACCTATATCGACAACAAGCTGGCGCCCCTGACAGGCAGAAGTATGTGCGACGCCTTTATAAATAGAGCGGGCTTCTTCTTCCCCACTGATGATAGAAATAGGATGACCAAGAATTTGTTCAGCTTTTTGCTTAAACACATTCGCATTCGTTGCCAGGCGCAATGTCGCGGTGGCCACAATCCGTATATTGTCAGTCGGGATATCTTGCAGTCTTTCAGCGAACAAGGACAAACATTCCAGGCCCCTCTGCATTGCTTCTTCGCTCAGCAAATTTTGCTCATCCAGACCTGCAGCCAGTCGAACTTTACGTTTGACTCGCCCAATTGTATGCACGCCACCGGCCATATGTTTTGCAATCAACATATGGAAGCTGTTTGATCCTAAATCAATCACCGCATACACATTTTCATGTGGGGATCTCTGAACCACGCTTACTAACCTCTATCTACTTCTACCAAAATGCCCGATTAATTTCGCGGACGCGGTTTTTGGTAACTACCTTGTCGACGGTTACTACCATTGCGATTACCGCGCTGACCGGATGGATTTCTGCGCCTTTGTTGTCTGGCAGGCGCTTGAATGTCATCTAGTAGTGCAGACTTATCGTAGTGAGAAACCGGAATTGCATGGTCAATGTATTCTTCAATCTCATGTAAGTTATATGCATACTGCTCGCAGGCAAAGCTAATCGCATGCCCTGATGCGCCAGCTCGACCGGTACGACCAATACGGTGTACATAATCCTCACAATCGTCTGGCAGGTCAAAATTGAGTACATGACTCACCTCGGGAATGTGCAAACCACGTGCTGCCACATCCGTTGCAACCAGTAGGTCCAGTTCACCCTTAGTGAATTTAGATAAAATCGACAAACGCTTCTTCTGATTGACGTCGCCGGTTAACAGTCCAACTCGATGTCCATCATTTTTTAGCCATTC
This sequence comes from Pseudoalteromonas rubra, assembly GCF_005887095.1. GTDB lineage: Bacteria > Pseudomonadota > Gammaproteobacteria > Enterobacterales > Alteromonadaceae > Pseudoalteromonas > Pseudoalteromonas rubra_E. Next base: position 2,115 of record NZ_PNCI01000022.1, read on the forward strand.
ATACACGTTTTCACAACTGTGCTTGGTATTGGCAAATACAATGGCCTTATCGGGCCACTCTTCCTCAATCAAGGTAAGGAGTAAAGGAATTTTGTCCTCTTGCGACGGGTGGAACAGCTCTTCTTGAATACGTTTTCCTGTTTTAACATCTGGCTCTATCTGCACATGAATTGGGTTATGCATGTGTTCGAATGCCAACTCCTGGACACGATAAGACAGCGTTGCAGAAAACAGCAGGTTAAGTCTTTGCTGCGTATCCGGCATACGATTAAACAAGTATCGAATATCTTTGATAAAGCCCAGATCAAACATGCGATCCGCTTCATCCAACACAACAACTTCAATGTTATTAAGGTTATAGGCACCTTGTTTGTAGAAATCGATCAGGCGTCCGGTGGTACCAATCAGGATATCCACCCCTTTTTCTAATTGTGACCGTTGTTTTTCGTATTCTTCGCCTCCATATACTAAGCCAAGCTTTAACCCACACGCTGGTGCCATGATTTGGGCGTCTTTGTGGATTTGGATCGCAAGCTCGCGTGTCGGGGCCATAATTAACGCACGTGGCTGACCGGCAACCTGAGCATCAGGCTGGCTTTGCAACAGTCGATGGCAGGTCGCAGTTAAAAACGCAAGCGTTTTACCTGTACCTGTTTGTGCCTGACCGGCAATGTCTCGACCCTCACTGATGTAGGGCATGCACTTTGCTTGGATTGGCGTACAATATTCGAAGCCACTCGCTGTCAAACCGGCGACCACTTCCGGTGCTAAAGCAAAGTCGATAAATTTTTTATTGGTCAAATGTGTCTTAGTCATAGCAATTAAGCATAACGTTTAAACTTGCAATAAGAAACAAGAGTGTTTAAATACGCATTAAATAATTGACCTAATTCTAACGGAGAGCGCAATGAGCGACAAAATTATTCAATTAACTGATGACAGCTTCGAAGCAGACGTGCTTAAGTCGGATACCCCTGTACTGGTAGATTTCTGGGCTGAATGGTGTGGTCCATGTAAAATGATTGCACCTATCCTGGACGAAATTGCAGACGAGTTCGAAGGTCGCGCAACTGTAGCTAAGCTTAATATCGACCAAAACTCACTAACACCGCCTAAGTTTGGTATCCGTGGTATCCCAACTCTGCTACTGTTCAAAGACGGTGCAGTTGCAGCCACTAAAGTTGGTGCGTTGTCAAAAACACAACTGATCGAGTTCCTAGAGAACAACATCTAACTGAACACTTATATTAGGCATTAGCATACGCTGATAGCCGATAAGTCACAGTCTGAATGTATCAGGTAGCGCTGCATCGGCCCTACCTGATTAAATTTGTATAAAGACTGGACGACTGCTCCCCTAGCTGCTAACTTATAGAGCCACTAACCTTAAGCAATTTCAATTCAATCCCTCGTACCACGAGAGAACAACTTTTAAATAAAGAACCCACCAATATGCATTTACGCGAACTGAAAGACAAGTCAATCAATGAGCTTGTAAAACTTGCCGAGTCTATGGGACTCGAGAACGTTGCCCGTCTAAGAAAACAAGACATCATTTTCGCCATCTTGAAAGCGCACGCTAAAAGCGGCGAAAACATCTATGGTGGCGGCGTGCTGGAAATTCTTCAGGATGGCTTCGGCTTTTTACGCTCATCGGAAGCCTCCTACTTGGCAGGCCCGGATGACATTTATGTTTCGCCCAGCCAGATCAGACGCTTTAGCCTGCGTACCGGTGACAGCATTAGCGGCCTGATCCGCCCACCAAAAGATGGTGAGCGTTACTTCGCACTGCTAAAAGTGAATGAAGTAAACTTCGACAAGCCAGAAAACTCCAGAACTAAAATCCTGTTCGAAAACCTGACGCCAATTCACGCCAACGAGCGTATGGTGATGGAACGCGGTAATGGTAGTACAGAAGATATCACTGCCCGAGTACTGGATCTGGCATCACCTATCGGTAAAGGTCAGCGTGCACTGATTGTTGCACCACCAAAAGCCGGTAAGACCATGTTGCTACAAAACATTGCGCAGTCTATTTCTTACAACAACCCAGACGCAACGCTGATGGTACTGCTGATCGACGAGCGCCCGGAAGAAGTAACTGAGATGCAACGCCTGGTACAAGGTGAAGTTGTCGCCTCAACCTTCGATGAGCCAGCAAGCCGCCACGTTCAGGTAGCTGAAATGGTTATTGAGAAAGCGAAACGCCTGGTCGAGCACAAAAAAGACGTTATCATCCTGTTGGACTCTATCACGCGTCTTGCTCGTGCCTACAACACCGTAATCCCTTCGTCAGGTAAAGTGCTGACCGGTGGTGTTGATGCCAATGCACTGCATAAGCCAAAACGTTTCTTCGGTGCTGCACGTAATGTTGAAGAAGGTGGCAGCCTGACCATCATCGCAACAGCCCTGATTGACACGGGTTCTAAAATGGACGAGGTCATTTACGAAGAGTTTAAGGGTACCGGTAACATGGAACTGCACTTAAACCGCAAGATTGCTGAAAAGCGTGTCTTCCCGGCCATTGACTTTAACCGCTCAGGTACACGTCGTGAAGAACTGCTTACCAAGCCGGACGAACTACAAAAGATGTGGATTTTACGCAAGATCGTTCATGAAATGAGTGAAATCGATGCGATGGAATTCCTCATCGATAAGCTGTCTATGTGCAAAACAAACAACGAGTTCTTTGACTCAATGAAGCGTAAGTAATTATTCACGCTAGAAAAGAAAGCCTGCCGATGCAGGCTTTTTTTATGTCTCCGCTGCTGACACACTCCTGTAGGTGTTCTATATATATGTAGATGTGCACAGACACTAACAGCAGCTCAGGGCAAGTCCTGTCCCCCTGGTCTTTGTTTTTGTCTAAGCGCACTACGCGTACAACAAGACTCATCAAGCAAGCCCGAGAAAGGAAGAACACACCCATGCGTTTAGTAGCCAGTGCCATGGCCGTGACTACAGTGAATATAGCCGTCGTGCTGGCCTGTACAGCCATCTTTTCACTCCCTCTCAAAGTGACAGTCACGCTCACCTTCCTCATGCTGATTGCTTCTTTCTTCGCCGCCCTATGGCTAGACAAGAAACAGCAAAAAGGTGCCTATTTACATAGTTTTGTCAGTGCATTACACCATCAGGATACAATAGACCTGACTTTTCGTTTTGATGAAAAAGATAAAACCTTGCCCGAAGCCTGCCTGGCCATCAACGACAGTATGGCGATGATGGAGCATATTATTGGCGAAGTGTACGCCTCATCCTCACGGCTCTCACCTATGGCTGACAGCCTGCGCGATACCTACGCATCTATGACACAAAAAGCCACGATTCAGCATGCCCATGGTGAAGATCTCGCAACAGCGATTAATCACATGCTGACCGTTTCGAGAGAGCTGGATGACAGCCTGGAGAAAATTTACAGCTCAGTTGAAAGTGCCACACAAGCGGTAAAAAAAACCCGCATAGATACAGACAAAAGCCAGCAGAGCCTGATGACTCTGGCGGGTAATATTCAGGCGACCAGTGAACAGATCGCTTCACTGAAAGCCGATAGTGATGCCATTAGCTCTGTCATAGATGTCATCAATGCCATCGCAGAGCAAACCAACTTACTGGCACTAAACGCCGCCATTGAAGCCGCCCGGGCTGGTGAACAGGGCCGAGGCTTTGCTGTCGTGGCTGATGAAGTGCGTAATCTGGCAGCGCGCACCAGTCAGTCAACACAGGAAGTACGCAATATGGTCAATAAAATCCAGGCAGGGACCGACAGCGCACATGCCCAAATGCTTACCGCACTGGCAGAAACCGACAAAACCGTCAGCTTATCTGAGGCCTCCACAAAAGAGGTAGACCAAATTGAGCAGTCAATGATAGATATCAATGCACTGTCACACAGCATTCATACCCAGGTGAGCCAACAAAAGACAGTCTCCGATGAAGCTCAGTCCAGTATTGAATCAATGGTTGAGCTTAACTCTGATGCCCTTTCTGCCTCCAAGATTCAGGCTGTGTCAAGTAGCGACCTTATCAACCTGGCTGCATGTATTCATGAGAAACTGTCGATCTTCAAAGCAGAACGACCTCAGCCGGATGTGACTCACCGTACGGATACCAGCCGGTATAATTGTGACACAGAAACACAAGCCGTCACTTCAGACAAAAGCAGTCAAGCCAAAGAGCACAGCGCACTAGGTGACATCGAGCTGTTCTGAGTAGCTACACACTTTTAATTCGTCGCACAGGATCAGGAACAAGTCTTGATACAGGGCCGTTTGCTCTTGTTTTAGCGCCGCTTCGAACTGTGAAGCAATATCTGAGATATGAACGAATTCAAACATGCTTGCAGCACCATTTAATTTATGACAATGGTGCTGGAGTGCCTGCCAGTTTTGCTCCTGCCACAAATCAATCAACTTATATCTCTCTTGCTCCAGCGTTTGTGCAAAGCTCTGCTTGAGGTCGCTCATATCTATTGACAAATCCAGTGGTTGAGCTGCATGGATGCGTTGCAAAGACTGGGCAAGTGTTTGATAAAGCAGGTCGCTGTTGATTGGCTTGCTAAGATGGCCACTGAAACCCTGAGCCAGATAACCTTTGATTTCATGTTCCATCACATTGGCCGTCAGTGCATATACTTCCCCTTCAAAACCGGCCTGACGTAATAGTTGCAGTGCCTCCAGGCCATCCATTTCTGGCATCTGAATATCCATTAGTACAACATCCGGATAGGTGCTGAGACAGCGCTCTACCGCTTCCCGCCCATTGCCTACGGCATCAACCTCAAGACCCATCTTTTCTAACAGACGGGAGATCAGGGCACGATTATCATCGTGATCTTCAGCAAGCAGCACAGTGCCGGACAATTTCACATCTGACACCAAAGACTCCGGGGACGACATTTTTTCAAAGTCCTCAGGCTGACTGATATGACTCAGTCTGGCACAAGGCACACTCAGTTTAAACTGACTGCCCCGCTCAACTTCACTATAAACAGAGATCTCGCCCCCCATCATTTTAGCTAAATGCTGTGATAAGCTCAGCCCGAGCCCTGAACCACCAAACCGGCGCGTTATGCTGTTATCACCCTGCTGGAAGCACTCAAAAATCCTGGCAACCTGAGATTCCGACATGCCAATACCGCTGTCTTGCACGATAAATAAAATACCGTCCTCATGTTGTCTGATGATCAGCTCGACCTGCCCCTCCTGTGTAAACTTCACCGCATTGCTAAGCAGGTTGATTAAAATTTGCTTAAGGCGCACATAATCCAGCCGCACTAAATAAGGAGTAGGTAAGTTATTTTCGACCACTAACGCGAGCGATTTTTCCATACACGGGCGCTGAAACATATCGCAGACATCGGCAAGTAAACTCTCAATGGTAAATTCGGTGTACTCCAGCTCCAATCTCTGGGCCTCAATCTTACTCAGGTCCAGCACATCGCTGATCAGATCTTTTAAGTGATTCCCTTGCCTTGTCACCACCCCAAGTGATGACATCAAATGGGGATCATGTGCATAGTCTTGCTGCAGACTTTCCGCATGGCCCAAAATAGAAGTCAAAGGAGTACGAATTTCATGGCTGATATTCGCCAGAAACTGGCTTTTTATTTGATTTGCATTGCGCAATTCATCGGCAGTCTGTTGCAACTGCGCCGTTCGCTGGGCCACTTTTTTACTGAGTTCAATTTTCGCACGGCGCTCAGTCGCACGGTGGTAAAATGCAAAGACAGAAATCAGCGCCAGACATAAGATCAATCCACTCATCCATAACAATTGATTTTGCTGCTCATCCTGGAGTTTCTGCAACTCCTGTGCCTGCCTCATTTTTGCCAATTCTTGACTGAGCTGGCTTTCTTCAAACTTGCTCTGATACTTATTCAGGCGAGTGATCAGACCTTCATTCAGCAGGGCAAATTGCAGATCCCGGTAATAGTCTAGCGTTTCTGCCGCCGCCTGCATTTTACCTTTTGCTGCCTGAACCAGGGCCAGTAAATGCAAAAACTCTCGCTCCCGGAGGCGATCACCCAGCTTGCGTGTTAAGGTAAGCCCCTGATCGATACTCACCTCTGCAGCATCAATTTCTCCACGCATCAATTGCAGTCTGGCAGTCGGATGCAAGGCATGCATAACGCCAGCCTGGTTGTCGGCCTTCTCCGCGTAATACATGGCAAAGTTAACTTCCTGTTCAGCGGATGTGTAATCCCTGGTCAATAAACTTAGCTTTGCCATATTGACGTATTCAAACGCCAGGTGCCGGGTGTTATTGATACTGTGATAGTAATCAACGGCCGCTTTAACAGCGGTACGCGCTAGCTCAGGCCGGTTGGATTCTGTATAAATGACCCCTAGGTTACCTTGCGACAGCGCCACGCCATACTCATCACCCAGCCGTTCGAACAGTGTAATAGCGCGCTTGAGTAACTCCTCTGCTTTGTTGTAACGAAACTGGCGAATGTATACGCCGGCAAGATTCAGCAACATATCTGCTCTGTCTTGCTCATTACCATGTTGTTCGTACAACATATAAGCAGCCAGATAATGTTCCAGCGAGGCTTCCAGATCGTGGATCTGGATAAAAGACATACCCAGATTATTATGGATATCCGCCCGCTCTATTGGCTTGCCTCTTTGCTCAGCGACCACCAAAGCCTGTTGATAGTCGAGTACCGATGCCGAATAGTCCCCCTGGTAAAAGGCACTGATCCCTTGCATTTTAAAAGCATGGTATAAACTGTCTGACAATCCAGCTTCGCGGCTCAGGGCCTCAAGCTGTTCAAAGTAACGAATGGCCATCTCATAACGCGTGCTCTCAAGCGCGATCTTACCGATGGTTTTGAGCGTACTCGCCCGTTGTTCAGGCGTTAACTCTGGAAGCTGCAGTAAACGCTCCGCACCCAGCATCTGTTCCTGCCAGTTTGTCATCTCTGACAGCGCAGCAATTTGCTGCGTGATTGCAGGCGAAGAAACAGATGTGTCGGCATTAACTCTGAGTGACCATACTCCGATCAATAACACAGCAGTCACAGCCCACTTAAAACCCTTTGTCATCCCTGTCTGCCCCGTATTACTTGCAATAGACGTGTCAAAAAATAAGAATTGAACAAAGAAGATACACCATGTTTACAGGCGGAACAATGTTGAACCCCCTCCTTGATGCCACTTTTAGGATAATCACCCGTGAGCGCGCAACGCAATTACATCGACTAGCTAGCGCACTGGATAAAGAAATGGGGTTCCCCAGATTGGACGCTGACCCTGACAAAGCGCTTTTTAAGCGTAACTTTTTGTTGATGAATGCGCTCTATCAACTACAGCAAGAGTTTGCTGAGCAAGGGTATTATTTGCAGGTTGAGGCCATGGACATCCGCCTGCTTGAACAGCAAGCACACTCCACATTGCAAAAACAAGACCCTCTCAGGGATTATTATTTAGATTGGTGCAACTATGATACCAGTAAAGACGAGGTCGCCGCGCTGCTGACTCAATTCTGGCAGCGCTACATGAAACTGCCTGAGACGGGGGCCGAGCGGCACGTTGAGCTCATCAGTAAGTGGCAACTGCCATGCCCGTATTCCCGACGCCAGCTCAGTAAACGCTGGCGTACACTGGCATTTGCGGCTCACCCTGATCAGCAAGGGGAACAAGCCTTGTTTCAACAACTTCAAGAGGAATACGAGCTACTCAAATGCTATGCAGAAGCGGATGAATAATCTGCATCAATATGAATTGATATAACTACAGACTCATCCGTTTCGCTTTAAATTTTCGCCCCTTAAGCTTGCTCTCCTGTAATTTTCTGAGCGCAGGCTTGGCCCCTTCTCTGGCCACGGCAACAAATGCCTGATGATCCAGTAAATCAATGTTGCCAATCAGACTGGCACCGATCCCCTGCTCCGACGTCAGACAACCGACAATGTCGCCAGCACGAAGCTTGTCTTTCTTTCCCCCATCCACTTGCAAAGTAACCATCGGGGGCTTGAAGACGGGTTTGTCGAGCAAGCTCAAAGGCGGTGGTGTTACCGGTTCAAACGCCTGCTCATAGATTTCACTCAGTTTGGCGACTTTAAATGCTTCATTTTCGCCGTACAAGGAGCAGGCAAGCCCTTTTTTACCGCCCCGCCCGGTGCGACCTACCCTGTGTACATGGGTTTGCGGGTCCAGTGCCATATGGTAATTGACCACCATATCGACATCTTCAATGTCCAGACCCCGCGCTGCAACATCCGTAGCAACCAGTACTGACGCACTTTTATTGGCAAAGCGGATCAATGCACGCACCCGCTCAGCCTGATCCAGGTCGCCATGCAAAGTGACAACATTCACACCACTGCTCTTGAGCTCACTATATAACTTCTTCGTTTCGACTTTGGTGTTACAAAAGGCAATGCAGCTAACGGGCTTGTAATGCTGTAGCAACAGGCGCAGTGTGTTGAATCTCAGTTTGTTATTTTTGAGCGCAAAAAACTGCTGTTTAATTTGCCGGTTGAGGGTTTCTTCCTCTCCCTTAACCATGACAGGGTCACACATAAACTGTTGGGTCAGCGCCTCTATATCTTTCTGATAGGTGGCGCTGAACATCAATGTCTGACGCTCTGGTGGCAGATAAATGGCGATGTTTTCCAGCGCTTCAATGAAGCCCATTGCCAGCATTTGATCGGCTTCGTCCAGAACCCAGGTCTGCACCTGAGTCAGGTCGAGCGTCCCTTTATATAAATGCTCTTCAATCCGCCCTGGGGTACCAACCACAACGTGGGCACCATGCTCCAGTGAGCTGATCTGCGGACCTATGGGTTCACCACCACACACTGTCAGCACCTTAATATTCTGCATGCCACGCGCCAGTTTGCGGATCTCCGTGGCCACCTGTTGTGCCAGCTCTCGGGTGGGTGCCAGTACCAGGCTTTGAATAACCTGCTCTTCGGCCACCAACTTGTTTAACAAGCCAAGGCTAAATGCTAAGGTTTTACCCGACCCGGTTTTTGCCTGCGCTATCACATCCTGACGGGCAATAATGGCGGGTAATGCCTGCGCCTGAATGGGCGTCATGATGGTAAAACCGGCTTGCTGTAAGCCACTTTGAAGCTGCCGGGTCAACGGCACTTGATTAAACGACTGGGTCACACTATTACCTCGGAGAAACTCAATTTGCCAAGTTTAGCAAATCCCGCATAGCGCCGTCACTTCAGTAAGTAAAAACGCCCGTTCACCCCGAAAAAGTTTAATTTAACACCAATTGTTGCGACAATCTCAGGCGATGTAAATTACCAAGGGTTACTATGGATCAGACAATACGCTTTAGGCCTTTTAACAGGCTAATCAGCGCCGCCAGACACTGGCTGTTACCACTGTGTGCTTTAACCGCCAGTGCGGTTGCTCAGGCACAGGAATTCACACAAACACAACTCGAAGAAGTCGCCAAAGTGCGTACTCTGGCCAGTCAGAGCGATTTAAGCTGGCAATTGCTGGAATCGCTGACGACCGAGATCGGCCCACGCCTGCCCGGCACAGAAAACGACAAGCTGACGGTGGCCTGGGCAGAGAAACAGTTCAAGCGCCTGGGTTTTGACAAGGTCTGGCTGGAAGCCGCTACCTTTCCGGAATGGCGTCGCTATCACGAGTCGGCCAAGCTGATCGCGCCGAGCGAACAGCCACTACACATCACGGCATTGGGCAATAGCATCAGTACCCCTCAGCAAGGGCTGAGCGGAGAAGTCGTGTTGTTTGAAACCTTTGACGAACTAAAAGCTGCGCCAGCAGGTAGCCTGACAGGCAAAATTGCTTTCATCAATTACAAAATGAATCGGGATATTGATGGCAATGGCTATGGTCCGGCAGTCCAGGCTCGTAATAAAGGGGCCGTTGAGGCGGCAAAGAAAGGGGCCATCGCCTATATGATGCGTTCAGTCAGTACCGCTCATCATCGATTTGCGCACACCGGGGGCAGTCACTATGATGAGCAGGTCACTAAAATCCCGGCCAGCGCCATTGCAAACCCGGACGCCGATCAAATTGCGCGTCTGCTCAAGCATGGTCACACTCCTAGAGTCGAAATCAATATTCAGACCGAAGATCTCGGCGAAGGGACTAGCTTTAACGTGATTGGTGAAATCACCGGCTCAGAGTTTCCTGACCAATACGTCTTGCTTGGCAGTCATCATGACTCCTGGGATCTTGGTACAGGTGCCCTGGACGATGGCGCAGGTATGGCACTGACCATGGCTGCAGCCAAGCACATCGCATCAGTAACTCGCCCTAAACGCAGCATTCGGGTCGTCCTGTTTGCCGCTGAAGAGCTGGGGTTATGGGGTGCAAAAGCGTACTTTAAACGCCATGAAGACAAACTGGCGCAAATTGTCGCCGCTGCTGAATCTGACTTTGGTGCGGATGTGGTGTATGCATTTGAGTCCAAAGTGAATGCCGCTTCTCTGCCGCTGGTTCGCGCCATTGCTGAGCAGCTAAAGCCTTTAGGTGTTACCTACATTGGAGCCAATCGCGCACGTGGAGGTCCGGATCTGATCCCGTTAAATAACCTGACCTCTGCGCCGATTTTCGATCTGCACCAGGATGGCACCGATTATTTTGACTACCATCACACCGCAGACGATACGCTGGATAAAGTCGACCCAGCCAAGTTGAAACAAAATACCGCGGCCTATGCCGTCTTCGCACTGATGGCAGCCAATGGTAAAACGCGCATGCAGGGTAAATAAAGCACACTATTTTCTATAAGTAAGTGCATGCAGACCTCTGGCGTTGGGTATCTGAGACCAGCGCCATCTCCAAAACAAGCAGTGAACAATGGAGAAACTCACCGCAGGCCTGTTTACCTCTCAGATCTGATCAGCCGCTTTATGATCCGCTTTAAAAACGCGTTACTGCTGAAGATCATGATGCAGATACAGAGCAGCCAATCCAGCTCCTGAATCAGGCCGCTGCGCTGGGTAATCACAAAGCAAAAACACTACTCAGTGAGTTGTGTTCTAATACACGTTCGAGTGTTTAGCGGACGATACTCGCCCGCTCCGGGCGGCTGTGTTTTTGCTCCGCATAATTGAGTATGAACGCCTCAAATTGCGCTGCGTCTGCAGGCTTAGCATGCAGGAAACCCTGAGTGTAATCACACCCCAATTCCTGTAAAAAGTTAAGTTGCTCTGGCGTTTCAACGCCTTCCGCAATGACTTTCAAATGCAGCTTGCTCGCCATCGAAATAATGGCGCTCACCAATGCCCTGTCTTCTTCGTCATCAGGCAGATCACGAATAAAAGCACGGTCTATCTTTAACTTAGACAGGGGGAAGCGCTTCAGGTAACTCAGTGAAGAGTACCCTGTGCCAAAATCATCAATGGCCAATCCTACCCCCATTGCACGCAAGCTCTCAAGCTGACGCTGAATATGGCCGGAATTGTCGGCCAATACGGTTTCGGTGATCTCCAGCGTTAAAGCATCGGCTGCTAATTCGGTTTCTTTGAGTACTTTGGCAACCAGACTGGCAATGTCCTGACGCTTAAACTGTGTGCTCGAGACATTCACCGACACAAACAAAGGCTGACCGGTTTGCGTGATCCAGGACTTGGCCTGCGCGCAAGCCTGATAAAGCACCCATTCGCCAATGGTGATGATCAGCCCTAATTCTTCACAGATGGGCACAAAATCTGCCGGTGAGACCTGCCCCAGCTGAGGGTTATGCCACCTGAGTAACGCTTCACACCCGAGTCGCTCCTGCCCGACGATCGGCTGATATGCAAGATACAGCTCGCGATTAGTCAGCGCACGATGCAGCGCCCCTTCCAGCGCACTGCGCGCTTTGGCATGCTCATGCATCGCAGATGTGAAAAACTGAAAGCAATTACGACCATGCTCTTTGGCCTTATACATGGCACTGTCGGCATTTCTGAGCAGCACTTTGCGGTCTGCACCATCATCAGGATAGAAAGTAATACCCATACTACCGGACACAAAGGCTTCATGGCCTTCGAGAAAAAATGGCTCGCTCAGTGCGTGCAGTACTTTGGTTGCAAGCTTTTCCATATCGCTGATTTTTGCCATATCGGGCAATAAGAGGGCAAACTCATCTCCCCCTAAGCGCGCCACGGTATCTGAATTTCGGGTGCATTCGCGGATCCGGTTGGCCGCTTCAATGAGTAGCTGATCACCAATGTGATGCCCTAACGTGTCGTTTACCGCTTTAAAACGGTCCAGATCGATAAAACACACCGCCAGGCGGGTTTGTTTTTGTTTAGCCTGCGCCAACGCCAAGTCAAACTTCGTATGGTAATGATGGCGATTGGCCAGGCCAGTGAGGTTATCAAAGTTGGCTTGCTGCCACATCAACTGCTCATTGCGTTTGCGGGACGTAATATCGTTAAACAGGGCCACATACATGTCGATTTCGCCTGTGGCATCGAACACCGCTGATACCTGCAGCCAGCTGGGGTAGACTTCGCCGTTTTTACGCTTGTTCCAGATTTCGCCCTCCCAGTGACCCCGGGAAGTCAGTGCATCATACAGCTGAGCAAAGTAGGCGGCATCATGTCGGCCCGAGTTGAATATAGACGGGGTGTTACCCAGCACTTCTTGCGCTGTAAAGCCGGTGATATCTGTAAACGCCTGGTTGACCATCTGGATCTGATTATCACGATTGGAGACCAGCACACCCTCACTGGTCGTCGCAAAGACGGTACTGGCAAGTCGCTGTTCCTTCTCCCCGGCAAGACGCTTGCTGATATCCTGGATTAAATAAATCGACCCGGTTTCCACGCCAGTACTGTCCAGTACAGCCGTCTTACTGATCTCGACATCCCGACGTTGACCTGCCAGTTTGACTTCACATTCGATGGGCTCAGCCCCAAGATTATCCAGGCAGCTACATTCTTCCAGAATAAACCCAACAGGGCGCCCCTGTATGTTGCCTAAATCGCGCTTGGCTGCCTGATTTGCCGAAACCACAACATTGCTTGAGTTAGTGTAAATAAGATAATCGCCGATGGCGTTAAAAATGGCACTAAAGCGGTTTTTCTGTAACTCTGAGCGGCGTTTCGCACGTCGCAATCGCAGCGTAAACATCACTAACACCAAAATGGAACCACCCAAAATAGCAATGACACTGCCAAGCAAGATCAGCTGAACCGTATTGGCGTCTTTGAGTTCAGCGGTTTGTAGTGCAACTTGCTGCTCCAGGTTGGATTGATAGTGCCACAAATCTCGCTCTAGAGTGCGTTGCGCACTGATATCCTGGATCACCGATAGCAGCAGCGGCTGCCCCTCATCACTGGTAAATGGTGCAGAATACACACTCACCGTTCTGACTTCATCATTGGCAAGCTGGTGCTGAAATATAAAATAGTTGCGCCCTTCGCTCAGCGCAGACATCCGCTCCTGCTCCACCTGTTGAGGTGAAAACTGGTTGATCTGCTGGATCTGCATGTCTTCCAGTTGTGCCTGACTGTAACCGTAAAACAAAGCCGCGGCTTCATTCGCCTGAACGATATTTCCAGTTTTAGGTTCAATGAGTAACATCACGGCACTATGTTGCTCAAATGCACTTATCGGCAAAGCTTGCTGCGCCGCAGCACTTTTCGCTGCAGGAAAAAATAGGGCCAGGATGGCAATACATGAGCTGGCTAGTGTGGTTGTTATTTTCAAGCCGCCTCCAAACAAATACTGCGCAATGCAATCGACTATAACTGAAAGCAAAAAGCAAAGATACATAGAGGATCCAGACTATTGCGCCGAATCAATTATTTCTACCGATAGCATAATAGTAGTTAATAAAAGTACGAAACACACTCAGGGAGCACTTTTTCATCTGCTGTGCCCTGTGGCAGTAAACCAAACAGGCTCACCAAACGTAAATGTCTGTTCTACATCTGGCGACTTGTTATACTAGCGCCATTGAATCAGTGCAGCCCTAGATAGTGATGAAATATAAAGATTTAAGAGAATTTATAGCTCTGCTTGAAAAGCAGGGTGAGCTGGTGCGGGTGAGCCAGCCCATTTCCACCAAGCTGGAGATGACCGAAATAGCAGACCGTACATTGCGCGCCGGCGGGCCCGCTATCTTGTTTGAAAACCCCATAGGCTTTGACATGCCTGTACTCGCTAATCTTTTTGGCACACCAAAACGGGTTGCCATGGGGATGGGTCAGGATGACGTGGAAGCATTGCGCGAAGTCGGAAAACTGCTGGCGTTTCTGAAAGAACCAGAGCCACCTAAAGGGATCAAAGAAGCTCTGGGTCAAATCCCGGTATTCAAACAAGTACTCAATATGCCCACGAAGGAGCTTAAAAAAGCCCCCTGCCAACAGGTCGTATTGAGTGGTGATGAGGTCGACCTGACTCAGTTACCAATCCAGCATTGCTGGCCGGGTGATGCAGCCCCTTTGATCACCTGGGGCTTAACCGTCACCCGCGGGCCCAACAAAAAACGCCAGAATCTGGGTATTTATCGTCAGCAGCTGCTCGGTAAAAACAAAATTATCATGCGCTGGTTATCCCATCGCGGCGGTGCTCTGGACTTTCAGGAGTGGTGTCAGCAAAACCCCGGCGAACCTTATCCGGTCTCAGTCGCTTTAGGTGCAGACCCGGCAACGATCCTCGGTGCCGTTACACCAGTACCAGATACACTGAGCGAGTATGCCTTTGCAGGCCTGCTGCGTGGCAGCAAGACCGAAGTTGTCAAGTCAGTTTCTAATGATCTGCAGGTACCGGCCACAGCGGAAATCATTTTGGAGGGGTATATTCAACCAGGTGAAACTGCACCGGAAGGCCCCTATGGCGACCATACTGGCTATTATAATGAGGTTGATGACTTCCCGGTGATGACAGTCACCCACATCACGCATCGCGACAACCCGATTTATCACAGCACCTATACCGGCAGACCACCCGATGAGCCTGCCATTCTGGGCGTTGCACTCAATGAAGTCTTTGTGCCTATTTTACAAAAGCAGTTCCCGGAAATTGTCGACTTCTACCTGCCACCAGAGGGATGCTCTTACCGGATGGCCGTAGTTACCATGAAGAAGCAGTATCCTGGTCATGCCAAGCGCGTAATGCTGGGGGTGTGGTCATTCCTGCGCCAGTTTATGTATACCAAGTTTGTCATTGTGTGCGACGACGACGTCAATGCCAGAGACTGGAATGATGTGATCTGGGCCATTACGACCCGTATGGATCCTGCACGAGATACCACTATGATAGAGAACACACCTATCGATTATCTCGATTTTGCCTCTCCTGTGTCGGGACTTGGTTCTAAAATGGGCATGGATGCAACGAACAAATGGCCGGGTGAAACCGATCGGGAATGGGGTGAGCCCATCGTCATGGATAACGCGACAAAACAACGTGTCGATGAGATCTGGGATAGCCTGAAAATCATTAAATCGTAACGAATAAGACAGACTTTTTTCTGATTTGCTGATGATAGCCAAGTGGGAAACTGTCTGTCTCGGTGTGAAAGCGGTTACAGGGCAATCGCGAGTATGCTAAAGTGCACACACTTTCACCACCGTGCTTATTTTCTAAGGTAAAAAATGCAAGTACTCAAAGCCACAGTGGCCGAGATTTCGCCACTGACTGAATACGTATCTAAAGTTGTCTTAACACCCGAGCAGGATGCCGAATTTGCCGCTGGCCACTACCTGCAATTAGTACTTGGTGAAAAAGACAAACGTGCGTTCTCAATCGCCAGTAGCCCATCGAAGAAGCATGCGCTGGAGTTACACATAGGCGCATCTGGCGCAGACTCCTATGCCATGCAGGCGCTGGATCATTTAAAAGCAGCACACAGCAACCAAGCGCAGGTCAATTTAGAAGTCGGACTGGGCGTTTCTCAAATTCGTCCTGAACAGGCGCGCCCGCTGGTACTACTGGCAGGCGGAACCGGTTTTTCCTATGTTAAATCGATGGCCGACCACCTGGCGGAAATTAACTATGATCAGCCAGTCTTGTTCTACTGGGGTGTCAAAGAAGAATCAGCATTGTATGCCAGGGCCGAGATGGAAGCCTGGGCTAACAGCCGGGCAAACTTCCAGTTTATTCCTGTGGTAGAGCATGCATCAGAAACCTGGACAGGCCACACCGGCTATGTACACCAGGCGGTGATGAAGGACATTGTCTCTTTGGAACCATACAGTGTTTATATGGCTGGTCGTTTTGACATGATTGGCATCGTACGCGATGACTTCATCAACCATGGCGCACAGCGCGAATTTATGTTCGCCGATGCCTTTGCATTTATCAAATAATGCACCAGATGCGCGGTCTCTTGATCGCGCTTCAATCAAAAAAACCAATCGTTGTGATACAAATAATCCATTTTTAAAATAAACTTCGTTTATCCATACTGGGACTGTCACTTAACAGGAGAACCCACATGGCTAAACAATTTATCTCAGACATCATGTCTACCCAGTTTCCACTGATCACACCCGATACCGAAATCACCGACGCCATTGTCCAGCTCGAAAAATTCGCCCTATTTGGTGCGCCGGTACAAGATCATGCTGGTAAACTGGTGGGCTTTATTTCCGAACAACAGTTACTGGCCCCGCTGCTGCAAAGTAGTTATTTCTGTGATGGCGCCACGGCAGTCGGCCAATTGATGCGCACAGAGACCCTGTCGGTCAGCAAAACCACCACAGTGGTAGATTTAGCCATGCAGATGCAGCAGGACAAACCCAAGATCTATCCGGTCATTGAGCATGGCAAGGTGATAGCAGTGGTGACCCGCAGTCAGGTACTCAATGCACTAAAAGAAAACTACTTAAGCTGCTCAGCGCACTGAGCAGCAGGTATTTGAACGTACTTACGCCAGTTAGGTATATTTCTGTAACAGCGCCTGCTTATCCGAGTCACTTAAAAAAGCAATCTCAACCGCATTGGCTTGCGCCTGTCTGATATCCGCTTCACTGAGCCCTGCCAGTGGCGCGGCCCGCTCAAATTCGTTGTCCAGCTCCACCCCTTGTACTGCCGGATCATCTGTATTAATTGTCGCCAGAATGCCATGATCTAAGAATTGCTTGAGGGGATGGGTCTCAATGCTCGCGACGGTGCTGGTTTGCAGGTTACTGGTCAGGCAAGATTCAATGCCAATGCGGTTGTCGCGCAGATAATCCATCAGCTTAGGGTCTTCAATGGCTTTCACACCGTGGCCAATGCGCGTCGCTCCCAGCTCGTTGATCGCCTGCCACATACTGTTGGCACCCTCCGCCTCGCCTGCGTGAATGGTCACGCCCAGATACGCATCACGAACTTGTTTAAAATGGTCGTTAAATAATGTCCCCGGAAAACCGATTTCATCACCGGCCAGATCTACAGCAACTAAGTCATTTTTAAACGCCAACAGGGCATCGAGTTCATATTGGCATTTCTCAACACCAAAGGTACGCGACATAATACCAATCAGATTGACCTTAATATCACGCCCCTGAGTAGCCGAATGAATCCCGTCAACGACCGCTTCCACTACACCTTGTGGATGTAAGTCATGGGTTTTGGCCATATAATAAGGACTAAAGCGCAGCTCGGTGTAATCCATCTTCTGAGCAATGGCATCTTCGACATTTTCAACTGCAATACGGCGACAGGCATCATAATCGCCCAACACCTTGACGCCCCAGTCCAGCTTTGCCAAAAAGGCCATCAGGTTTGGCGCATTATCGAGTACCTGGACATGTGGCCTCAGGCCTTCCACATCGTGTGCTGGAAGCGGCATATTGAACTTCTGACCAAGGTCCAAAATGGTCTCTGGACGTACATTACCGTCTAAATGGCGGTGTAAATCAAGTAAAGGTAGTTTGGTATTGATCATAAGGCACTCGGATTGCAGATAAAATTTTTCAGATCATACGCAGCCTAAGTGTAGATTCAAGGACAAATATCCGCAAAGTCGATTATTTATACCAATCCACATTCATATATAGTCATCCCAATGGACAACTGCTTTTGCTACCGATTTTAAAAATTGTTATTGAGCGCGCACATAGCGCGTTGTTCCGAGGTTTTCTCAGATCAAGATAGGTGATATTACAAGCTGACGGGTGCCAGAGCAAAAAACCGGTCTGACGACCGGTGTTTTGCCTGTATAAATGATTTACTGGGTGGCCAGCAGGTAGGCCTTATCAAATTGCCCCGTTTTGGCATAGGCCTGTTCGGCTTGTTGCTGCCACAGCCCTTGCCAGGGTGATTGAGCCAATGTATCGAAAATCTTGGCTGCCAACTCATGCTCCCCTTGTGCATTAGCCAGACACGCCAGACAGAACAGCAGTTCAGGCTGATCCGGCTGTTTCTTTAACGCAGCCTGGATCAGTTTACGCAATTCAGGGTCCGAACTGGCGGCGTACTGTAACGCCTCTGCCAGTTGCTGATATTGACCTTTTTTAAGATATTTCAGTAGGTCGCCACGCACAGCATCAAATTGGCCATGACGCAGCGCTTGTTGGGTCAGCGCTGGCGCTGCTAAAGGCCGCAGCGCTTTAGGCAGCGCATTAAACGTGGTCTGCGCCGTGCTGTCATCGATTGCAAACAAAGCGTGCAGATACGTTTTCCAGCGCGCCTCTGACCAATCCAGCTGTTTGTACTTTTGCTGGAGCAATGCCAGTGCTTGTTCACTCTGCCCGGCCTGGATCAAAGCCTCAAGATAGCTTGCCACCACACTGTCAGACACCTTTTTATCGGCCATCTGTGCCCCCAGCAGGGTTAATGCCTGCTCACCCTGATTGGCTGCCAGCCAAAGTTTGGCAACCTGCCCTTGCGACTGGGGAGACATCGCCTGTAGATCTGCCAATGCCTGCGTCGGCTGCTGCTGTTGCAACGCAACCCGAGCCGCCATCGCGCGCTGCTGATCCTGCCAGTGAGTAGGCAAGTCACCGATCGCCAGGGCTTGTTGCAATTGCCCGTCATCGCCATTAATACATGCCCAGACAGCGGCTTCCAGTGCTTGCTGTTGACGTTTATTTTTGCGTCCTTTCAGCCAACCACGGCTGCGGGCGAAGGTTCGCCAGAGTGCACCGAGCAAGTTCAGCACCAAAGCACCGAGCAGCACAGCAAAAATCATCAAGACAGCGAGTGCAAACAAGGAGGTCTCTATGGTGTGGTTGTTCACCGCAATCAGCAGATAGCCTTTCTCGTCGATCAATAAATGGCCGGCTGCCAGCACGCCCAGAAGCACTAAAACAGAGATCAGTGTGCGTGTCATTGTAACCACTCCTTCACCGCCTGAGGGGTTTGTAACTCAAGGGTTGCAGGCGCTGCAAACTCTTTGCGTTGCAGTGCTTTCAGGCCAGCCTGCATTGCCACCACCGCACTGTCCTCAGTCCGGTAGTAACGCGCTAAGGTCGCGCCCGCCCCTTCCAGCGCGGTGAAATAAATACTCTGCTGTTGCTGCATCAATGCCGTCTGGGCCTGACGCAGATAACTACTCAGCTGAGCACGAATAAGCTGCTGTTCCTCGGCATCTAACAGCGGATCAATAACCGGTTTATCGTGACTGCGTACCTTTATGAACTGATCCTGGATTTTTAACCAGGAGCGCCAGGCATTGGCCTTCCAGTCACTCACCTGCTCTGTCAGTTCGCTTTGCTCAGATTGCTGCTCCGCTGGTTTAGTCATGACCTGTAATGGTAAGTCATCTGCCTGAGCCACATAGCCGTGCAGGTCCAGATACAGGGCTTCCAGCTGAGGTTTTGGCTGGGCATGCAACAGCGCCAGATCGGCAGCAATAGCCGTTTGCACCGCCGATGTATTGCTCTGCTCACGCATCAGATCGTTCAGACGAGTCAAGGTCGCGGCTGCAGCCAGGTAGTGCTTTTGGATATTGGCCTGAAACTCTGCACTGCGTATCAGAGAAGTTATCTCTGCTTTTTGGGCACCACCCAGTTGCTGTTTGGCTGCCTGCAGTGTGTTCTGTAAGCGTTGCTCGAGTTCACGCGTTTGCGCGTTAAGTTGCTGTGCAACCTGCTGCTCACGGTCAGTCACCTCGCCACGCAGCGCGCTAAGTGCCTGTTTGCTGGACGCCAATTCTGTACGTAACTGCTGATTTTCACTACCCAGTTGTGTCAGCGTTTGCTGATATTGGTGTAGCTGCTGCTGCCCCAGATAATACACTCCCCCCGCGCCGGCACCGGAAGCCAGTGCTACCAATAGAGCCAGAACAGCCGTTTTACTGATTTTTCCGGATGCATTGACGGATTTAGATGTTTTGCCCGAAGACTGAGGGCCTGAGTGACTTTGTTGTTGTTCTGTCATAGTTCCACCTTGGCGGGGCTGATTGTCCATAATGCAGGCCAGTAACGCATCGTTATCTGCCCCTGCACTGATGGCGATTTGTTTGTCCTCAATCGCGTATTGTTCGCGAAGGTATTCTGCACTGCGTTGACTAACCAGATAAAACCGGCGACTGCTAAGCCAGTTCAGTAATTCGCTCTGCTGGGTATTGAAGATGGCGTCAATGGCTGCATTGCTGGTGATCACTATACCGTCAATGCCCAGCCTTTGCCAGTGGTCCAACCAGATATCGGACCCTGTTGCAGCCGGGATCCGCTCATAGACTACACAATGCGATACCAGCGCACCACGCTGTTTGAGCATCTTACTGATCAGTGTGCGACCACCTCGACCCTTGACCACAACAACCCGTTTACCTTCAACCTGTTGCAGTGCCGATAAGGCAAGTAACCCCTCGGAGTCATGTTGCTCGGGCACGCAAGCCTGGCGATTAAAGCACGCTTCGATGGCTGCCGCGGTCTTTTCGCCCACCGCGAAAAACTGACAGTCGGCAGAGAAGTCGGGCTGATGCTGTGCCAGATAGTGCACCGCATCCTGAGATATGAAAATGAGTAGATCAGCATCTGTGACGGGAGCCAGTTCAGTATCACTGACCGGCAGCTTTACCAGCTCCAGCACGGGGGTGCAGTCACAACTGATCCCCTGTGCTTCGAGCTGATCGGCAAGCAGTGTTCCCTTGCCCGCCGGACGTGTGATGGCTAGTTTCACATTAGTTGTCCCGGTAAACCTCAGCCAAAATTTGGTCCGCACCTTGCGCCAGCAAAGACTCAGCGAGGCGGATCCCCAGCTGCTCAGCGTCGGCGACCGGACCGCTTTGCTCCCCTCGCAGGATCTGGCTGCCATCTACCGCGCCTACCAGACCACGCAAGGTCAATTGTTCACCGTCAATTTCGGCATATGCACCAATAGGGACCTGACACCCGCCTTCCAGGCGACGGTTCATGGCCCGCTCAGCCAACACACGCATGCGCGTTGCACTATGCTCAAGGGGAGCCAGCCAGGCCTGAACCTGTGCATCGTCACTTCGACATTCAATGCCTACGGCACCCTGGCCATTCGCGGGTAGCGAATCTTCAACCGTGACAAAACTGGCGATCCGCTCAGCCATTTCCAGTCTGATCAATCCCGCAGCGGCAAGAATAATGGCATCGAATTCACCGGCATCCAGTTTGGCCAGGCGCGTATTCACATTACCCCGTAAGTCTTTGATCACCAGGTCTGGACGTACCGCACGGATCTGACACTGACGGCGTAAACTGGATGTCCCCACAACGGCACCTGCCGGTAACTCAGCCAGCGATTGATAGGTATTCGAGACAAACGCATCGCGGGGATCTTCGCGCTCACAAATGGTATGCAGCTCAAGTCCGTCAGGAAACTCCACAGGCACATCTTTCATTGAATGTACCGCGATATCCGCACGCCCTTCCAGCATAGCCTGCTCGAGTTCTTTGACGAATAAGCCCTTACCACCAATCTTAGCCAGTGGCGTATCTAAAATCTTATCGCCTTTGGTCGACATAGGAACCAGTTCGACTTCCAGATCGGCGTGAAACTTTTCCAGTTCGGCTTTCACAAACTCTGCCTGCCACAGGGCCAGCGCACTTTTTCTTGTTGCGATACGCAACACATTCTTTTTCGTCGTCATGCTTTACTCAGTTTGCTCGCTATTGAGCGGTTGCAATAATTCTAAAAGTTTTCTGTGCCAACAGCCGGTCATCAGCGGTGATCGCTTCAATCCGCCACTGGCCACTTTGGCTTGGCATTATATTTTTGCTGGAGTAGGTCCGATGCCGATAGGCACTGATAGGCAGCTCAATTTCTGCCATCAACTGATCCTGATGAAACCACAGGTGCCGTATAGTTTGCCCCTGCAACCCTCGCACTTCGGTAAAGAAATACAACTTTTCCGAAAAGGCACTTTGCTCAACGCTGTCTTTAAGTACATTGACCGGCTCCCGATCAACAACCTCTGTGGTCAGTACCGCACGGCTCACGTGAGTGGTATCAACTTGTGCAGCCATGGCCACACTGGCAATCCGGGCGTCTTCAGCAAACTGTTTGGCCGTCTCACTGTCAAATCCATTGTCAGGTTCGTCCACCTGTACGCCTGCATGCGCCACCACGGCTTCATCGTTCAGCTCACCAGACTCTGACTCACCAGCCGCGATTGTCGCCGTTTCAGACTCAGTCGTACTAACGAGCTCGTCAGTCGGCTGGGCCACCAGCTCGGGGAGCAAATCTTCCGTGTCAGGCTGAACGTCTTCAACAGCTGCTACGCGTGCCGTATCAGTAACGAGCACATCGTCTGCAATAACGTCAGACACAGTGCTTGCTTGCTCAGGGCTCTGATACGCATCTACCACCTCAACGGGCTGTTCGTCCGCACTCACCGAGTTCACTATCCCATAAAACGTGGCTGCCAAGCCAATTGCAGCCACGCTACCAACCACACCAATGCGGCGCCAATGATATTGGTAGGTGACGGGCCTTGCCGGGACCTCGTTCGCTTTGGTTACTGCGGTTTTAATCACAATACGTTGTGTCATGGGTGCTCACTCTGTTGTCACGTTAGCCTGGCCAGTAACCAGGTGCGGATTGCCTCCAGCTCTTCCTGGCAAACCTGATGCTGCATCGGGTAATCCTGCCAGCTAACTTCGTAGCCTTGAGCTTGTAAGGTGTCAAAGGCTTGCCGTCCAGCCACCATAGGGACGACAGGATCTAAGCTGCCATGGGCCATAAACACGTTCAGGTCGGCCTGCACAGCTTCCTGTGCCAGCTTATCTGGTGCACACATATAGCACGACAGGGCCATCACGCCACCTAACCGCACTTTTAAACGCGGCGCCAGGTGCAATGCCATCACGCCACCTTGTGAGAATCCAGCCAGAATAATGCGCTCTGGTGGTATGCCAGCGTCCAGTTCAGCGTCAATCAGTGCCTGAACCAGCTTCGCAGAGTCTCTCACACCCGCTTCGTCGGCTCTTTTATCCAGATCAAAAGATTTGATGTCATACCAGGAGCGCATCACCATACCATTATTCACGGTCACTGACTGCTCTGGCGCGTGCGGGAAAATAAACCGCACACCCAGCTCGGCAGGTAGCCTTAACTCAGGTGCGATCGGTAAGAAGCCCTCTCCGGAATCGCCCAGACCATGTAACCAAATCACGCTTGCCCTGTGGGTTCCCTGGGCCGGGTACTCTACAAATGACAGCATCAGTCGTGCTGCCACTCTATGGTCTGACCCGCCTGGCGTGTTGCTGCATCGCTCATAAACTGCCAGAACTCGGCACCACTGCGGTTATCTATCCACTGCGTATCGCGCAGCTCAAAATGATGCCCGTTAAACTTAGTTGCAACCCACACCTGGTGCAGTGGAGCTTGCTTGTTAATCACTATTTTGCTGCGGTCCGGAAAAATGATCTCCAGGATCCCGGATGCCGATTCATAATCCAGGTCAACCTCACAGTCGTCAATTTGCTCCTCAATGGTCAACATTAACGCGTCGGCTAACTCGTGATACTCATGATCTGTCATAGCTTGATCCTTACTGTGCAAACCCCGAAAGTCCGCTACTTTAGCGGAATTAAATTTACTTTCTAAGCTGCTTTTTTTACCAATTCTGTTACTCTGCGATTATAAAGGCACTGACATCATTAATCTAATGAAAGCGACATACACTCAATTTAGCCTATTTACCCTGATCTTGACCAGCCTCTTGCTGCTAAGTGCATGCGGTCAGAGTGGGCCTCTATATTTACCTGAACAACGCCCCCAACCGACCAATGCGCCCGAGCAAGCACCTCAGCATGCTCAGGATATCGCACCGTCTGAGGACGATGATACGAAACAGGAGTCGTAAATGGATTTCTTTCACTACCAGGATAATCAGCTGCATGCAGAGCAGGTCGCCATTCGGGACATCGCCGAGCACTATGGCACGCCCTGCTATGTGTATTCTCGAAAGACGCTGGAGCGCCACTACCACGCGTTCACCGACGCGGCCGCAGGGCACCCACATTTAGTCTGTTATGCTGTTAAAGCAAACAGCAACATCGCGGTACTGAATGTACTGGCAAGGCTGGGTGCCGGGTTTGACATAGTCTCGCAAGGAGAGTTAGCTCGGGTGCTCAAAGCTGGCGGCGATCCGGCCAAAATCGTGTTTTCCGGCGTAGCAAAAACCGCACAGGAAATCGCTTTTGCACTCAAAACCGGCATTAAGTGTTTTAATGTCGAATCCGAGGCAGAATTGCGTCGTATCAGTCAAGTGGCCAGTGAACTCGAATTGCTCGCGCCGATTTCAATTCGGGTCAATCCGGATATAGATGCCAAAACACATCCTTATATTTCGACCGGGCTAAAAGAAAACAAATTCGGTATTGATATTAAAGAAGCCTTCAATGTCTATCAGCTTGCCTGTGCTTTGCCCGGCATTGATGTTGTGGGCATTGATTTTCACATTGGCTCCCAGCTCACCGAAGTCACTCCGTTTATTGCTGCTCTGGATAAAGTGCTTGCACTG
The DNA here is from genome assembly GCF_005887095.1 of Pseudoalteromonas rubra. Classification (GTDB taxonomy): domain Bacteria; phylum Pseudomonadota; class Gammaproteobacteria; order Enterobacterales; family Alteromonadaceae; genus Pseudoalteromonas; species Pseudoalteromonas rubra_E. Next base: position 26,928 of record NZ_PNCI01000022.1, read on the forward strand.
GTAGAGACACTCGCATCGGCTGGCATTACGCTCAGGCATCTGGATATTGGTGGCGGTCTGGGCGTGCCCTATGACAGCGAAAAGCCACCCCACCCCAGTGCCTATGCCGCTGAGGTTAAAGCCCGGCTCGCCGAGTACCAACATCTGGAACTGATCTTTGAGCCAGGCCGTGCTATTGCCGCAAATGCCGGGATCCTGGTTACCAAAGTTGAATACCTTAAACCAACCAAAGACAAGCACTTTGCCATTGTTGACGCCGGCATGAATGACATGTTGCGCCCTTCTCTGTATCAGGCGTGGCAACAGATCATTGCCGTGACACCGCGCCAGGATGATACGCCGCTGTACACCTATGATGTTGTAGGGCCGGTGTGCGAGACAGGCGATTTTATTGGTAAAGATCGACCACTGGCAATTCAGCCTGGTGACTTGTTGGCCCAACGTGGTGCCGGTGCCTATGGCTTTACCATGAGCTCGAATTATAACTCACGCCCGCGCATTGCAGAAATCATGGTCGATGGGGATGCCTGTCACCTGATCCGCGAAAGAGAGACGCTGGAATCCTTGTGGCAAGGCGAGCAAGTGCTTCCGTAATGACGCGCGGCATGGCAAAGTAAGGTTATCACAATCATAAAATAGGTGCGGTACCTGCTGGCCACCGGCACCAAATATAGATAAGGCTTTATGTTTGTAAATTTTTCTAAGATGCATGGTTTAGGCAATGATTTTGTGGTCGTTGATAATGTGACCCAGAATGTTTTTTTGTCACGCGACCAGATCCGTAAACTGGCACACCGTAATTTTGGCATCGGCTTTGACCAGCTGTTACTGGTTGAGCCGCCCTACTCACCTGATCTGGATTTTCATTATCGGATCTTCAATGCCGACGGTACCGAAGTAGAACAGTGCGGTAATGGCGCTCGCTGTTTTGCGCGCTTTGTCCGCATGAAAGGCCTGACCAATAAGCATAAAGTGAGTGTGTCTACCAAAGGTGGCAATATTACTCTGTTCACCGAAAAAGACGGCCAGGTTACGGTCAATATGGGCAAACCCGAATTTGCACCAACGCAAATCCCATTCAAAGCAAAGCAACAGGAACAAACCTATATTCTGCGTGCACAGGAACACACTGTCTTCTGCGGTGTCGTGTCTATGGGTAATCCACATTGTGTAATAGAGGTTGAAGATATCGACCAGGCAGAGGTTAACACGCTTGGTCCCCTGCTTGAGCAACATGAACGTTTTCCAAAACGTGCTAATATTGGTTTTATGCAAATTATCAACCGTGAGCACATTAAATTGCGAGTCTGGGAGCGGGGCGCGGCTGAAACATTAGCCTGCGGCAGCGGCGCATGTGCCGCAGCAGTCGTCGGTATTGCTCAGGATAAACTGGCCAGCACCGTGCGGGTCGATTTACCGGGCGGTAGCATTCAGGTGCGCTGGAATGGCCCGGGCCAGAGCGTTAAAATGACCGGTCCTGCGGAACACGTATTCGACGGACAAATCGCCTTATGAGTAATGACGCAGGCTCACTGACACATCAGCAGGTTCAGGACTTTCTCCACCACCACCCCGAGTTTTTGCTGCAACATCCTTACCTGTTGCTTGAGCTGAATCTGCACAACGAATCTCAGGGCGCACCTAATCTGGCTTTATTACAGCAGCGCACTTTGCGTGAGCGCAATCAGCAACTTGAAAAACAGATCGCACAGATGGTTGCGCATGCAAATGAGAATGAACAGATTTATCGTCTGTTTAGTGAGTGCCAGCGACGCCTGTGGCAGTGTCAGGATGTGTCTTCACTGACCGATTTACTGAGTCATGAGTTGACTCAATTACCCAAAGTCAGTCATTGCCAGCTGATCAATTTACAAGAAGACAATGAACAGGTGCGTGCCGTCAGCGCATTGCAACGCAGCCGTCTCAAAGATTCGAGCTGTTATCTGGGTCGCCTGAGCAAGACCGAACGCACCGGGCTGGTCGAAGACGCTCAGTGTCAGTCCTTTGCGTTATATACGTTAGGTGACAGTGAGGCCCCCAAAGCCCTGCTGTTATTTGCCAGTCATTGCGCCGATCACTTCGCCCCGGGTAACGGCGACCTGTTCGTCAGTGAACTGGTCACTTCCCTGGCACTTCGATTACACCATCTGGCATGAGCAAACCGCATCTCGATGTGAATCCAAATGACCTCGGTCCGGGCTGGCTGGAACCGATTGCTGAGTTTGCTGCTTACCTGCAGTTTGAACGTCACTACTCGGCACATACGCTGGGCCAGTACCGACGTCAACTGTTGCAGGCCGCCGCTTTTTTTGCACCTCATTGTGACCACTGGCTGGCAGTCAGCAGTGAGCTGGTCAGGCGCTATTCGATGCAACTGCGCACCCGCCAATACAACCCGCGCAGTATCAACCTGAAACTAAGCTGCATACGAAGCTTGTATAAATTTTTACAGCACAAGCACCAGGCCCACGCCGAAACGCCGAATCCGGCTCAGGGGTTACGCGGTCCTAAATTTCAAAAGCCCCTGCCAAAAAGTCTGGATGTCGACCAAATGGCGCAGCTTCTGGATATTCAGGACGATGATGTTCTGGCACTGCGAGACAAAGCCATTATGGAGCTGATGTACTCCAGCGGACTGCGTGTCAGTGAGCTGGTTAATGCCAACCTTCACGACATCCGTGATGGCGAGATCCGGGTGCTGGGTAAGGGCAATAAAGAACGTGTCGTACCGGTTGGCACCAAAGCGCTGGAGGCCATCACACTCTGGCTCAAATATCGCCCTCAGTTTGCCACGGCAGAGGAGCCTGCGTTGTTTGTCAGTAAGCGCAAAACGCGCATTTCAGCGCGTCACGTGCGTGCCAGAATGCAGGAATGGGGGATCCGTCAGGGGATCTCAGGCACCATTCATCCTCACAAACTGCGCCATTCCTTTGCCACCCATTTACTCGAATCCAGTGGTGACCTGCGGGCCATTCAGGAAATGTTAGGTCACGCCAGTTTATCCGCCACTCAGGTTTATACTCATGTCGATTTTGGCCATCTCGCCAAAGTGTATGACAACGCCCATCCCAGAGCACGCAAACAGCGTAAAGACTGAGTAGGTCTTTGACCATTAATTAGGTAAACTCTGGCAGACTTTCAGTAAAGAGAAGTGTTATGCGATTTAACCGTGCCATTGATGAGATCCAGGTTCTGAGCTTCGACCTGGATGATACTTTGTATAACAACCACCCAGTGATCGCCGCTGCGGTTCAGGCCATGAACGACTACGTCAATACACTTGCGCCCTGGCGTGCTCAGGGGCCAGAGTTTTGGTTAAAGTGCCGTAAACAGGTTGCACTTCAGCACCCTGAATTGACCAATGACGTTACCCGCTGGCGTCAAGTGGCATTGCGCTTTGGTTTACAGCAAGCCGGCTTCAGCCCTGCTGAAACAGAGACGCATGCCGAAGCGGCCTATCAGGCGTTTGCAACAGCACGCAGTCAGATAGACGTTGATCAGTCTGTGCTTGACCTGTTAGCCAGCCTGAGAACACGATTCCGGCTGATCGCCATCACCAATGGCAACGTCGAGGTGGAGCGTTTTAACCTTGCAGGTCAGTTTGAGCAGGTACTGATGGCCGGCAGAGATGGTCGCGCCAAACCCCATACTGACCTGTTTGATGCAGCCTGCCAGCACTGCAATGTGGCGCCTAATCAGCTACTGCATATTGGTGACAGCCTGGATACCGATGTGCAGGGCGCAAACCTGGCGGGTTGCCGCAGTGTGTGGCTCAATAATCAGGGAGTCCGGTATCGTTATCAGGGGCTGGCAGATATTGAAATCTGCGATATTCATGCCCTGTCGTTATTACTCACTTAACACTATCCGTCGGTTGTGCGCTCGGCCACAGGTGACCCTACTTCTGTTGCAAACTTTTAACAAATCACGTACTAATAAGACTTTCGTATAATAAAACAACAATCGGAAGTCTATTATGTCATCGCAGGATACTCATCTTGATACGGGGTTTTTTGGCCACCCGAAAGGCTTATCTACGCTTTATTTCACTGAAATGTGGGAGCGAATGAGCTACTACGGCATGCGTGCGCTCTTGGTGCTTTTTATGACCGCCTCTTTACAAGAAGAGGGCCTTGAGTTCACCGTTGCAGCGGCTGCCGCTATCTACGGATTGTACACCGGTGCGGTGTACTTTCTGGGGTTGCCCGGAGGCTGGATAGCAGACCGTCTGCTGGGCGGTCAACGCACAGTCTGGTATGGCGGTATCATCATTATGTGCGGCCACATTGTACTGGCCATTCCAGCCCATGAAACTTTTTTTATCGGTCTGATCCTGGTTGCAGCGGGTACCGGCCTGCTGAAGCCGAATATCAGCGCCATGGTTGGTCAGCTGTATCGCGATGAAGATGAGCGTCGTGACGGAGGCTATGCCTTGTATTACATGGGGATCAATGTGGGCTCAGTACTAGGCTACACCATTTGCGGTTACTTTATGGAAAACCTGGGCTGGCACTGGGCATTTGGTGCCGCCGCAGTCGGCATGGGCGTTGGCCTGATCCAGTATCGTAAAACATTGGGTTATATCGCACATGTTGGCGATAAACCCAGCAGCCCGCTGCCTCCAGAGAAAGCCCGTAAAGCCTGGTCAGTCATCATTGCCGTTATCGCCGCCGTTGCCGGTGTGGTGGCACTGACCTACACAGGTGTGCTGGTCATCAATCCGGTTGTTGTCGCCCAGTACGTCGCAATCGCTTTTACCCTTATCTTTTTGGCCTATTACGGATTTATTTATTTTGCGGGCGATCTGGAGCATGATGAAAAGCGTAAGATGTGGGCACTGTTCCTGGTCTGCGTGGCCTCAGCCTGCTTCTGGTCAGGGTTTGAGCAAGCCGGTTCTTCATTGAATCTGTTTGCCAGAGATTATACCGACCGACTGCTTGGCGGATTTACGATTCCGACAGCCTGGTTTCAGTCCACTAACTCCTTTTTTATCATTGTACTGTCTCCGTTTTTCGCCGCACTGTGGATCAATCTGGCTAAACGTATGATCTCGCCCTCATATACAGTAAAATGCGCGATTGGCCTGGTGATCATGGCCAGCGGTTTTATTGTTATGTTTTTTGCAGCTCAGTATGCAGCTCAGGGCCTCAAAGTTGCACCTATGTGGCTGGTAACCACCTACTTCCTGCATACCGTCGGTGAACTATGCCTGAGCCCGGTAGCCCTGAGTGCGGTGAGTAAACTGTCTCCTAAGCGGTTTGCTGGCCAGATGATGGGCGTGTTCGTTTTAACCTACTCGATAGGCAATATCATCTCTGGTTTGCTGGCAGGAAATTTCGATCCGGAAAATGTCGAGCAAATGCCAAACTTATATCTTCAAATTAGCCTGTTTTGTATCGGCGTGGGGATCCTGGTTGGCCTGTTTGGCTTGCGTGCCAAAATCTGGGAAGGCCAGAACCAGCAACAAACCGCATAATGTGCGAGGGCCGGTTCAAACCGGCCCTTTCTTAGCGTTTGTAAATGACACTACCAGCAACGACTTTGTCATGTTCCACAAAAAAGTGTCCAAACCAGACATCATTCTTGATGGTGACAACACCATCTTCGAGTGTCTCCAGCGCTTCCCCCAAGCTTGCTGCATTCGCATTATAATACAGCTCTCCCAATAGCCAGGGGTTCATACTAAATAAGGTATTAGCCTGCCACAACTCTGCATTTCGAATGTTGATTGGCTCCAGTAACTCTAGCTGTTTGATTTGCGCGAGAGAGTTCATTGTCATGATTTGGCTACAGCCTGTCATATAGATGCGATAGCCTTGATGTGAAACGATATTAACCAGATCAGGCTTATGTTGTTGTATATACTGCTCAATGGAACCACTGTCATAACAGTGTGGGTTGGACCACTGCGGAGGGAGTGCTGGCAAACGGCCAATTTGTAATGCTTCAAGCCGAATACCGGTTTCGTCATCGGATAGCTTTACACGAGAAGCACTGACCAATGGGAACATTTTTTCAAGCTGCAGCAATTGATGCTCATTCAGGAACTCTTTATGAGGAGATTGAATAGCGTCGCCAGACACATCAATTACGAAATCCAGAGGGTGCATTTCAATTAGATTGTGCACAGATGTCGGGAACAGGAATTTTGCATATTGATAACCAATCAACTTATCCTGTTCGAAAAAAAGGACATGATTGCGGCCAATCGCAGCCATGCGCAAATCGGCTGCAAACTGCCAGGTCAAACTAAACCGCCCCATCAGTTGCTCGACTTGGTCATAGCTAGTGCCCAGCTCAATACCAAATACGCTATTGACTGTAATCTGCGTTTCAGGCACCGTGACTGTTTTAGGAGAGTCCAGCACTTGCAGTGACATTTGGTGATCTATACCGTCAGACTTTTGTGCCAAGAATCGATCATTTAGCTTGGCTGCTGATGAAACAAGGTGATGACTGCGGCACTCAACCACCGGCTCAACCGTTAGTGCCCCTTGTATAATGGCTTTGTTGATCCGGGATGCCACAACTGCATGGCTAGTAAAATACAATGAATCAACTTGAACCCCATTAGGGAACTTAGTTGACTGACTGAGTAGCTGCTCATACAGCATTTCCTTCACTATTTGTGTGACTTCAAGATCATTCTGAGAAAGGCGCTGAGTATACTCTGCACGAAAGGTAATCGGCTTTTCCGTGTCATCCAATGTACAATCACTACCTATGGAGTAAATGCTCTGGGCCGAAGTTGCGCCTGAAAAAACGAGAAACAACATGCTAGATGCGAAAAAATTGTGTAACTTCATAGTACTTCCTTCTACGTTGTTATTTTTGATTTCCAAATTTTAATAGAACATAATTTATTCAACGAATCAACGGAGTTGTCATGCAGACCATCGCCATCACCGGCGCGACCGGGTTACTGGGACGCACGCTTGTCAAAACGTTAGAAGCCCATTACCACATTGTTGGCTGTGGATTTCGCCGGGCCACCCCACCTCTGGTGTCTCTGGACTTATCAGACAAAGACGCGGTCAGCGCTTTTCTGGATGAGTACGTGCCGGATGTACTCATCCATGCCGCCGCAGAGCGCAAGCCAGATGTTTGTGAAAACGACCATGCGCAAACGCTCGCTTTGAATGTCGCAGCCAGTGAACATCTGGCAAAACAGTGCAACCAGCGTGGCATCCGATTGTTTTTCATCAGCACCGACTATGTTTTTGATGGCGTAAACCCGCCATATGTCGAACAAGCCACGACCAACCCGCTCAATTTTTACGGTCAGAGCAAACAACAAGCCGAGCTGGCCGTTTTAGCAAGCGATCCCACACATTGCGTTATACGAGTACCTGTCTTGTATGGTGATGTCGAATATCTGGCGGAATCCGCAGTCACGGTGATCGCCGAACAACTCAAATCGGACCCACACAGTGCCCTTGACGACTGGGCGATCCGCTACCCGACTCATGTTGAGGATATAGCTTTGACTCTGGCAGATCTGATTGCATTGCCAAAAGCGCAATTAGGTGGGATTTATCATGTGTCCGATACTCAGGCACTGACCAAGTATCAGATGGCTCAGCTCATTGCATCCGCGCTGGGGTTAGACGGATCAAGCCTTGTTGCCTTACCTGAGCCCACACAAAGTGCGACTCGTCCTCATAACTGTGCACTCAAAGACACCCGTTTACACACACTAGGCATAGCGCATCACCGAGACTTTGCTGCTGCGATAGGTGCCGTGCTTAACCAACATTTGCAGGGATAATACGTCATGCGGGTGAAGTCTGCGCTTCTGGGCCTTTCTTTGGCACTCAATGGTTATCTGGGCTGGCAGCTATATCACTCATCAACAGCGGTGCCCCCCGGTGCCAAAGTCCCGCTACCGGCTGCGCCTGCCCCCGTTCTACCTGCCAGCTCAGACCGAATACCTGCCTCACTTACTCAGGCCCAACAGGCATTTCAGCAGGGTCGCTATGAACAGGCGCTGGCCTATCTGTTACAGACACATCAGACCCACCCTGGAGCATCAACCCGTCATGCCAAGCAATGGTGGCAATGGATCACTGCACACCTTGAGCAAAGCAGCGAGGCGCAGCTGTTTGCCCAGTTAGCTCTGGTGCAGGGTTACCTCAGGGTCGATCCACAAGCGCTTGTGGTACAGCGCCTTGAAATTCGCCTTTATCAGTCGCTGCAACAGCCCGATGAAGCGCTCACGCGACTGATGGTCGCCTACCGAAGCAACCCCACGTACTCTCACTGGCAAACTCTGATTGATGACTTGCTGATACCTCGTCTGGTTGAACTGAATCAGCAGCAGAAGTGGCATGAACTACTGATGCTTGCAGCGCCCTGGTACGATGAAAAGCCGCATATGCTGGCACTACTGACGCACCAGATAGAGGCGCACCTGGCATTGTTGCAACCTTCCGAAGCGCTGTTTTTGATTGCACAGGCAAACGATACATTGCGCCACCACCAGGATATAGAAGCGCTTTACAATCAGGCTCTGGCACTACAACAGGGTGTGACGCATGTGCCGCTACGCCGTCTGGGCAGTCACTTTGTGCTTGAAGCTCAGCTTGCAGGCAGCACCATTGAGCTGATGATCGACACAGGGGCCAGCGTGACCTCACTTACCAAGCAGCAATTTGCCGCATTGGATCAGGCAGTTGAATATCTCGACACCAGAACGGTGTCCACGGCCAATGGCCTGACTAATGTGGAGTTCTATCAAAGTGAGCACATGCAGATTGGTGACCAGATCAAAGGCCCAATGCAGTTTGCAGTGATGGATGAGATGCGCGCTGGTCCGGGACTACTGGGCATGAACTTCCTGCGCCATTTTGATTTTGACATAGACCAGCATAATGCCGTGCTGATTTTGCGTCCTCGCAGTCAACCTTGATATACTGAACTTTTTGCTCTCAGGCCATTTCAATTATGCAGCCAATGCGCTTAGCCAAATACCTGAGCCACTGTGGTGTTTGCTCCCGCCGCCAAGCTTCTCGTTTGATCGACGCTGCTGAGGTCAGGGTGAACGGTCACCCGGCAAATCACATTGATCATGTTACCGACGCCGACCATATTACTGTGAGTGGCACACCGATCACAGGTCCAGCCCCTAAACAATTATATCTGTATCACAAACCGGTGGGCATCGATTGCAAACTGCGCGCAGATGACCCCAGCAGTCTGATCCACCACCTTCCACCTGGTGCGCGGGTCTACCCCATTGGTCGCCTGGATAAAGACAGTCGCGGACTGTTACTGCTTACCAACGACGGTGAACTATGCAATCGCCTGATCCACCCGGACCACCACCAGGAAAAAGAATATCGCGTCGTCGTCAACAGACCATTTGATCCACACTTTTGCGCCCGTATGAGTGCCGGTGTCCCCGTCGATGGGGTGATGACGCAAGCTTGCCGGGTAGAACCGCTCACAGAGGATACCTTTACTATCGTATTGAAGCAGGGAATGAATCGTCAGATCCGCAAAATGGCACGGCATTGCGGCTATCGGGTGATCGATTTATATCGAACACGTATTGCAAACCTGGTACTGGATGCAGAGGCTCTGCCTGCGGGGCAGTATCAGCCCATTCCATTCACTCAACTGGTATTAGAAGAAAACAAAAAATAGTACCGCCCAACCAACATACTGGGCGGTAAAAGTAGCATCGGTTCACAGTATAGCGAGCTGCTGACAGCAACACACTGCGGCATATTGTCGCACCACTATTTTTCCTCATTATGCTGAATATTTTTCAAGGCACTGGTAATTCGCACCTTGCCCGGTTAGTTTCTGTGTTCCGATATCATCAGAGTTCATACCCTATGGAGTGGATAGCGTTTACCTGTCTGGCCGCATTTAGTCAGGCCTGGCGTAATGCCCTGCAAAGTCGCCTCAGTGAACATGCCAGTGTGGCCAGCGTGACGCTCGCCCGCTTTCTACTCGCCACCCCGCTGGCTGCCCTGTATCTGCTGGGTCTGTATCACTGGCAAGCAGCTCCGGCGCTGACAATATCGGCGCCATTGCTAGGCTATGTACTGGGTGCCAGTATCATGCAGATCATCGCCACAGGGCTGATGGTGATGCTGTTCAAACGCAACAACTACGCCGTCGGTGTGGGCCTGGCTAAAAGCGAAGCCCTGCTTGCGGCAGTGCTGGGGATGGCTTTTTTCGGCTCACACCTTAGTCCATTGGGCTGGCTGGGTGTCCTGCTCGGTGGGGTGGCAGTCCTGATGCTTAGCGGCGTGACATTGCGCCACTTTGCCCCCGCCACCGCACTACTCGGACTGGCCTGCGGAGGCGCATTTGCGCTGACCTCTTTGTGGGTCAGAGAGGGCAGCCTCACCGCGGGGCTGCCCTTTCCACATAGCGCTGCCTGGGTGCTGTTATTGGTACTCTCCTGTCAAACCCTGTTGCTGGCCAGCTATCTGAGTTATGCGGAGCACAACTCCTGGTACACGTTGTGGCAGCAGCGTCGGCTCACCAGTGCCATCAGTGTTACCAGCTGTATCGGATCTATCGGCTGGTTTAGTGCGATGAGCCTGCAGCATGTGGCCTATGTCAAAACACTCGGTCAGATTGAGGTCTTCTTCACTCTCGCCATCGCGTTTTGGTGGTTAAAAACCCCCGTTGCCAGACGTGATACTCTCGGACTGTTGCTTATCGCCCTGGCTGCCATTTTGGTAATGATGGGCTAGGTTTCTGGTGCAAAGTAAATTTTCAGGGAAAAATAGCCGGCACTTTCTATACTGAAGATATCGCAACAATCATGACTGAGTGCCTTACGTGCCGATTGCACAACATTTTTATAGTCAGCCTGATGAGGTTGAACTGGTCAAAGTGAAACTGTTTAAGCAGGTCGCTTATTACTGTTTATGCTTACACCTGCTGTTTATTTTTGCCTTCTGGTACAGCCATGTTTATATTCTGGCCATCGCCAATATCGCCAGCGTTGCCGCCTGGGCATCAGGTATACATCTGCTCAATCGGGGGCACAGCCACCTGGCCCTCAGGGTGTTTTGTATCGAAGTGACCGTCCACTCCGTGCTGGTCTGCGCCACGCTCGGTATGGACTATGGTTTTCAGTATTACCTGTGGACCATTGCCTGCATGTTACTTCTGGATCTGCAATTAAAGCTGCGACTCGCCATCACTTTGTCTTTAAGCTTAATTGTGTTGTTTGCTGTCCTGTTTGAACTTTATGGCACGGTCAATACCACCTTTGTATTCCACGACTACGCCCGACCCATCCACTTTATCAATGTATTTATCTGCGGCCTGCCCATGATTTACGTTATTGGGCAGATCCGCGAAAGCACCTTTATTCAGCGTCGGCAGCTGGCGACTCTGGCCGCGAGAGATCCACTTACTAACTTATTCAATCGCCGCTATGCCAAGGAGCTGATCTTAAGGGCCCATGCCAGTTGTGCGCACAACGACCAGTCGCTGTGTGTGGTGATGGCCGATCTGGATCATTTCAAACAAATCAATGATCAGCTGGGTCATGATATGGGTGACGAAGTACTGCAAACCGTGTCAGATATTCTGCACAAACATGTGACCGATCAGGATATTGCTGTGAGATGGGGCGGAGAGGAGTTCCTGTTGGTACTGGTCGACTGCAATCTGGAACAAGCAGTTCATCGTTTGGAAACACTGCGCCAGACTCTTGAAATGCAGCAGTTCAACGGCAATGAGCTCACCGCAACCATGAGCTTCGGTGTGGCTCTGTGGCACACCGCCCTGCCCTTTTCAGTGGCGCTACAATTGGCCGATGACGCGCTGTATACCAGCAAGGCACAGGGCCGCAATCGTGTGACCGCAGCCCAGGCCAGTTAGTTCATGGGGGTAAAGGTGATACGGTGGCTGATTTTACCCGGTAACAAGGGCACCGCTTCACCTCGTGCGTAACCATTAAATCCAGCCCGATAAAACGGCGATAATGGATGACCACTTTGACCACCAGCAACGCTCATGATCGCTTTATCAAGGTGCCCGGGCTGAGCTATAAATCGTTGGGAAGCGCCAAATGCGGGTTTTTGTACTGCTGGCATATAGCTGTCACCAAACCCCGGGACCACTGGCATATCCAGCAAACCGCTGAGCAGTGGGATCTGTCGGCTAAATGGGTGTTTGACTTCAAGCTGATTTACTCGCCCCCACTGCCATGCTGCCATTTCGCTCCCTTCAGACTCCCGCAGTTGTACTTTGGCCGCCTCATAGGCCGCGAGTAACAGGGCGTCCCAGTCACTGTAGTTTTGCAACCACTGCGAAGGTTGCTGAGATACCAACTGCCACACGGCTGGCTCAAGATATCGTTTAAGAGGCGACAAGCTGCCATCAGCCTGTTGCAGGGTATTTTCTACCGGGGCAAACAACAGGTCAATTGTCTGATCTCGAAATCGCCTGACCAGTGTATAGCCGACCGAGTCTGGACAGGCACAAGCCTGCCAGTCAGCCAAATAGGCAAGATCGCGTGAGTAGCGCGCTTTACGACTCTCAAGTAACTCGCTCAACAACTGGTGCCAGGGCATCAGAAAGCGCGCCTCATTATCGAGCTGTAAACGCATAAAATCGGCTTCGTTAAACTGGGATTGTGCCATCAGCCGGTCGCGGATCTGCTGAGCCCGAGCACCCAGTGCGTAACCCCCATCACCAAATCGCTGGTGTTGTTGTGCCGATACAACCCGGGAGTTCGCAGTCCAGATCTTGCCATCCGCGGGATTTTTCACGACCGGACGGTGCACTTCGTTACTTTGCCAGTCCATACTGTAATCCTGGCTGGCAACGGCCAAATCACTGGGGGACTGTCGGGCTGGCACAGCACCGGTCGGCCGCCAGGCCGCATTTCCGCTGGCATCGACAACCACCAAATTCTGAACCGGAATAGCGATATGTTCAGCCCGCCGTAGTGCATCATCAACAGACACGGCTTGCTCCAGCCCGGTCAAGCCAAGATTAACTGCGTAATCCCGGTGTGCCACCCAGCTCAACGCATACGCGCCGTCCTGGATCTGCTTAACAGGGCCGTAGTCACTTAACGTCAAAGCAAATTCCTGACGCTTCCCATCGGGTAATCGCAGCACTTCTGTAACCTGCCAGGTTTTATCAACATCCGGATTGAGCTTGATCCAGTCTGCGGTATCCAGATAGCCATTGGTGAATCCCCAGGCAATATGATTGTTACTGCCCACCACAATAGCTGGTGCACCTGGTAAGGTCACACCAGATACCTGGACGGGAATGCCAGCGGCAGTGTTGTAATTAAGTTGTGCCCGATACCAGATGGCTGGTGTGTTCAGGCCTAAATGCATATCGTCCGATACCATTGCTGCCCCCGTATCAGTATGATTCCCGGTCACCGCCCAGTTGTTACTACCATAAAGCGGTAGCTCCTTAATCTGATACCAAACATCAAAGTGTGCAATGTCACTTATTTTTGGTATAATAACCCCATCTTGATGGACTTCACTCCCATCGAGTGCAGCCTGGTAGTTACTGGGTTGAATAATAAAATCCACCATTTTCTGCCCAAGTAAAGACTCAACTAAAATAAGCGCCTCATCCCTTTTCAAGGTACTTTCTTGTAAATCCAGGTACATACTAAAAATGACCAGCAGACTATCCTCTGCTTTCCAGGGCCTGGCCTCTGCACCTAACAAGAGATATTCAAACCCTTTCATACCACTTTGTGCTTGCCCTTCATTTACGCCCTGGGCATAGCGCGCAAGCAAGGTCTGATCTGACTTGGGTAGCTGCTGCAAGATAGTCTGGCTTCGAACACGAAACTGGTGAAACCGTAAACGCTTGTCAAGCTCAATGGCCGCTTCTCCAAATAATTCACTCAGTTCTCCAGCGGCATTTCGACGCAATAAATCCATTTGAAAAAAGCGATCCTGACCATGTGCAAAGCCCAACGCATAAGCGGCATCCTCGCGGTTTTGCGCCGTAATCACACTTTGACCCAGCGCATCTCGTTCCAAGGTTAACGGTGCACCTATCGCCGTTGACTGACCCTGCCCGTCGAGCGCAGGCAAGCTTAATGATAAGATCCCGTACACGACCGCACTGCCAGCCAGTGCCAGCAACACCAGAGTCGCAACAGTACGTCTTAACCAAGTCAGCATACTCTCTCCTTATTGTGAGTGATTAATGACCTAGCCAGCTTAGCGCTAAATACCCTGTATTGCATTACCGTATTGCATGACAGATCTGTGAATCCCGTTTGGAACATGTCGTCACTGGCGATAAAAAGAGTCGCCGCAACAAGTGCTTTGGTTCGCGCTCGATACCACGGTGGGCGTACCATCAGCGTCGGCAGGATTTTTCAGGTATAAATTACCTTGGGTCTTGGCGAGTTTTCATACAGACAACTATAGTTAAATGATTCAAGGATACTTTTTCACGTTTACATGCAGACCATACACGTGCTGTCGTCAAGGAAAGCCTTTTTAACCCGCTTTATAGTGGGCGCACTTTTATTGGTGATCCTGGCAGCAGGCTGGTACATCGATGGCATCAACGAACGCCGCCTGATTGAGATTGAGAAAAACCGCACTTATGAAGAGCTCAATGTTTATCGCACTCAGATAGAAGGCACGTTGGCTGCGAATATTCAGTTGGTTCGGGGGCTCGCCATTGCCCTTGCGCCTCAACCAAATCTGGATCAGACACAGTTTGAGCGCTTTGCCGCCCCCTTGTTCGAAACCAGCAAAGTATTGCGTAATGTGGGCGCGGCACCCGATATGGTACTGCAAATGGTGTACCCGCTCGAAGGAAATGAAAAAGCGATTGGGCTCAATTACCTCACCCACCCACAGCAAAAGAAAGACGCCACTAAAGCCAGAGACACTCGTAATATCGTCCTGGCCGGACCGTTAGAGCTCATTCAGGGCGGCATGGCGCTGATCGCACGGATCCCCGTGTATGTTGATAACGACAGTTTTTGGGGACTTCTTTCGGTCGTTATTGATATGCCCAAACTGTATGAACAAGTGTCACTAAATAAGCTCGAAGGAGATTATCTGATAGCGATCCAGGGCAGAAATGGCCTGGGCGATAGCGGTGAATACTTCTATGGCTCGCCTACCATTCAGGAGCATAATCCGCTGGCATTTACCATTCATGTGCCATCGGGTAGCTGGGTAATGTACGCAGCTCCGCGCTACGGATGGCAGGCTTCATCAGCCGCATTATGGCCTTTTCGACTGGCACTGCTGACCATAGTGATATTCTTTTTCTGCGCATTTTCGTTTTATACACGCTTGCTTTCGGAGTTAAAAAACAAAACCAATGCGTTGACCAATATGGGCTCGCTGGCGAAAGTGGGTGCCTGGTCGGTTGACCTGGCGTCTCATCACATCACGCTGTCGGATGTAACACGCCAAATCTTTGCCGTACCATCACACTTTCAGCCCACCTGGATGAGTAGTACCGAGTTTTTCAAAGAAGGGCCCCATCGCAAGAAGTTTCAGGATCATATGACTCAGGCGATCAAATATGGCAAACCCTTTGAGGATGAATTCATCGTCCAACCACACAAAGGGCAAGAATGTTGGGTGCTCATCAAAGCTCAGGCAAAACAGCACAATGGCTGGACCACACAGGTATTTGGCTCAGTGCAAAACATCAATGATCGTAAGCTAATGGCGATAGAGCATGAAAAAGTGGCCAGAAATAATGAGTTGCTGGCCCAACTCAGTACCCATGAGGCCATCCTCAACAATCACACCGATCGCGCCCAGGAATTATGTACAGATGCTGTTTGCCAGGCCGCTCGCGCATCTCGTGCCAGTATCTGGCTACTCAGTGACGATCATACACTGCTTTATCCAACCTGTTTCAGCAATACCCGTCGAGACAGCTTGCAGCACTTCCCCCCCTGGCGCAAAGCGACCTTGCCAGGCCTGTTTTCTGCGGTGCTCAGCAAGCAAATTATAGAGGCCAGTACAGCAACCAAACACCCAATCACCCGACCTCTGGCCGACCAATACCTCGACCCTTTTGAAGTCGAAGCCATGCTCATCACGCCCATTCTGCATCGCGGCGCTGTGTGCGGGATACTCTGTACTGAATATGGTGATCCTTACCCGGACTGGACGGACAGTGACAGGCGCTTTGTGCATGCCATTGCCGCAATGCTGGCCAGTTTATTCAGCGGGCAACAACAGCAGCAGGCTAAACGTAAAGCGATTATAGAAAAAGAGCTGGCTGAACAATCCGCCAAAATTAAGGCCGACTTTCTGGCCAGTATGAGCCACGAAATCCGCACCCCGATGAACGGCATTATTGGTATGCTGGAGATACTTGGTAATTCGCAACTCACAGACACACAACAGCGTAATCTGTCGCTTGCTCAAAGCTCAGCGGAGTCACTGCTCACTATCATTAACGACATACTGGATTTCTCCAAAATTGAAGCCGGCAAACTGAATATTGAGCAAATTGAATGTGACCTGATCCAGATTATCAGTGACTGTTTTGCGGCCTTTGCGCCACGAGCCAATGACCAGCAGACTGAACTCTTTATCGATAGTCGAAATATGCAATATCAGTACGCTAAGACTGATCCGCACAGGCTCAAACAAGTGCTCAACAACCTGCTTAGCAATGCCGTCAAGTTTACCGAAGGCGGTAAGGTGACTCTGACATGTTATACCGAGCGCACCAGTGACCAGTCACGCTTATGGTGCAGTGTCGAAGACACAGGCATTGGGATTAGCAAACAACAGCTGAGTAAAATTTTTGATTCTTTTACACAGGCCGATCCCTCAACCACGCGCAAATTCGGTGGCACGGGGCTGGGGCTCACCATAGCCAGACAGTTATGTGAACTGATGGGCGGCGCTCTCAACGCTTACAGCAAGCCCAGTATTGGCAGCACCTTTACGTTTTATATTGAGCTCAGCGATCCACAACCCATTCGGGCGTTGGACGCCAAAAATGACAGCCTGTATGTTATTGATGCGCACTCACCTTCCGATCTGGCTGCGCGGCATATGCTGGATGCCTGGCATATCCCAACTGAGCACTTTGAGAACGTGGCGCAAATGCTTGAGTTTTACAACACCAAAGAATCGCATAAGCCTGCTCTGATCATTGCCACAAAAGTGCTCAGCCACTCGTCGGACTCAGACATACAGAGCCTGATAAAGCTGATAAAAGTCAAGCAGCTCAACTATGCGCTGCTGTGCCACACCATGCAGGAAACTGAAGCCTGGCCTCAGTTTTCATCCAATAACCTGCTGCTTGCGCCCCTGACCCCAGCCAATGCCTTATCTTTAGTGAAACGCAAAGAGCCCATTGCCGCAAAAATCGCAGAAGACGTCTGTCTGGATGTCGATATTCTGCTTGTAGAAGACAACAAGATAAACCAAACCGTAGCAACCACCCTGCTCGAAAAGCTGGGCGCCCATGTCACGTGTGCTCACAATGGTCTGGCGGCGATTGGCCACCTCAAGGTACGAGAGGAGCCTTATGCTATCATTCTCATGGATTGCCAAATGCCAGAGATGGATGGCTACACAGCCACCAAAGAGATCCGTGCAGGCATAGCGGGCGAGCAACACCAGCAAACACCTATCATTGCCCTGACGGCGAATGCCATGGAAGGTGATGAAGAAAAGTGTCTGGCTGCCGGTATGGACGCCTACCTTAGCAAGCCCATCAATTTTAATGCCCTGAGCAAAATGTTACAGCGCTGGGTCGATGAAGCCAAAACCTGCTGATAAGGCTAATGAAAGTGCACTTCATTCATCTGAGGCCACTAGGCAAGGCCGCTCAAATCGCATAGAGTTAAGCCATGAAAAAACCTGATCTGCTGCACACGACCGGCAGCACATTATACTAGGGAAGAGATATGAATTTATCCAAGATCGAACAGCGGATCATTGGCTGTCTGCTGGAAAAACAGACGACAACGCCAGATCAGTACCCACTCTCACTCAATGCACTGACCAATGCGTGCAATCAGAAATCGAACCGGGAACCTGTGATGTCTCTGACCGAATCTGACGTACTGGACACCCTGGCTCAGCTTGAACAAAAGCGTATCGTCGTGTGTGACGAAGGGCTATCCGGCAGGGTAAACAAATATCAGCACCGTTTTTGTAATAGCGAGTTTGGTAGCCTGAAACTGACCGAACAACAGCGCGCCATTGTCTGCTTGTTGTTGTTACGCGGGCCCCAGACCCCCGGAGAATTACGCACCCGCAGTGGCCGTCTGGCAGAATTTGCAACGGTTGGCGAAGTAGAGGCTGCACTGAATGAACTGCAACAACAAGAGCTCGCCATGCGCCTGGCCAGAGAGCCCGGAAAACGAGAATCACGCTACCAACATCTGTTCGGTAACCCAGAGGATTACGAACAAACAGAAGTAAGTACATCAGAAGCAACTGTGAATCTGGATGAACTGCTGCAGGAAATCGATCAGCTCAAACAGGATCTACAAACCATTAAGCAGCACCTGGGCCTGTGAAAAACAGATCTAATCTGTAACAAATTCAAGTAAACTTAGAACAATCAGACATAATTGGACCAGCCGTAGAATACGGGTGGTAAGAGGAAACACCATGCGTGAAGCGATCATCGCTGAAATGAAAGTTCAGCCTACCATTGATGTCGCGGCGGAAGTCGCCCGACGTGTTCAGTTTATTAAACACACGCTGATTTCAGCCCACTGCCATAGTCTGGTTTTGGGGATCAGCGGCGGTGTTGACTCCTCAACCTGTGGCCGCTTGTGTCAGCTGGCGATTGACGAGCTGAATGCCGAGCAAGGTTGTCAGGATTATCAGTTTATTGCCATGCGCCTGCCATACGGTACTCAAGCTGACGAAGACGAAGCGCAGCAGGCGCTGGCGTTTATTCAACCCAGCAAACGCTTAACCGTTAATATTAAGGCGGCTGCTGATGCTATGCACGAGCAGGCACTTCAGGCTATGCAAGACAGCGACACAACAGTGCCCAACGCCACCCTGGTTGATTTTGTCAAAGGCAATGTCAAAGCCAGACAGCGTATGGTTGCACAGTATGAAATCGCTGGCCTGACAAGAGGTCTGGTGGTCGGGACCGACCACAGTGCGGAGAACATCACCGGCTTTTATACCAAATTTGGCGATGGCGCCTGCGATTTAGCACCGCTGTTTGGCCTTTCAAAACGACAAGTGCGGGCATTGGCCGACTACCTGGGTGCGCCACAATCACTGGTACATAAAACCCCGACGGCTGATCTGGAATGCGATCGCCCAGGGCTTGCCGATGAGGAAGCACTTGGCCTGAGCTATGATGACATTGATGACTTCCTGGAGGGCAAACCTGTCAGTCTAGATGTTGAGCAACTGCTGATCGGTATTTATCAGAAAACACAACACAAACGTCAGCCAATCCCCACCATCTACGACAGTGAATAAGTGACAGATGCAAGGCCCTGTGATCTGGTCTGCGTTATCTCACGTACAAGGCCAGACGCACAACGCGGGGCTTAACTCGGGTGCCAGCGCTGCTGCGCGCCCGATTGCGCACTTTACTCGTTAAACCTGCAAAGAAGGATACATGCCAATGACATCGCCGATTTTGATTACCGGAGCCGCACAACGTGTAGGGCTGGCGATGGTTCAGCACTTTATTGCTGAAGACATCCCCGTGATCATGACATATCGCACAAAACACCCGATCATCGATACGCTGATTGAACAAGGCGTGACCTGTATTCAGGCCGACTTTAATCAGCCGGGTGCCGTTGCAACACTGATCGCACAGGTCCAGCAGCATACCAAGGCGTTAAGCGCCGTCATACACAATGCATCGAGCTGGGACTGTGAATCGAGTAATCCGGATCACAATGCACTCTTTGATGCCATGATGCACATACATGCCAAGGTCCCCTATCTGCTTAATATGGGCCTGGCACCTTTGCTGCAAAACCATGAAAGTACGGCCGATATCATTCATATTACAGATTATGTGGTCGAAAAAGGCAGCCCAAAACACATTGCTTATGCTGCCAGCAAAGCAGCACTGGATAACCTCAGCCGCTCCTTTGCAGCTAAGTATGCACCTAAGATTAAAGTGAACTCAGTGGCACCGTCGCTGATCATTTTCAACGAGGATGACAGCGAAGAATATAAAGCTAAAACATTGAAGAAATCCATCATGGGCATTGAGCCGGGCTGTCGAGAAGTGATCGACGCCGTCGAGTTGCTGCGTAAAAGTAATTACATCACCGGTCGCACCCTGGCCGTTGACGGAGGCCGCCACCTGAAATAGCAGGCCTGAGCGAATCAACTACAGTGAGTTTTATTATGCATGAAGAATTAAAAAGCAGTTTCCAGCAAATTATCACCGCCGTTGGCGAGGACAAAGATCGTGAAGGGCTGCTTGATACCCCGAAACGTGCAGCTAAGGCCATGGAATATCTGACTCAGGGCTATCGCCAGGAGTTGAGTGATGTGACCAACAATGCCGTATTTAGCTCTGATGCTGATGACATGGTTCTCATCCAGGACATCGAGCTTTATTCAATGTGTGAACATCACCTGCTACCCTTCGTTGGTCGTGCACACATCGCTTACATTCCCAATGGCAAGGTGTTAGGCTTATCTAAGTTTGCACGCATTGTGGATATGTACGCACGCCGCTTCCAGATCCAGGAACAGCTAACCCATCAGATTGCGAAGGCAGTCGAAGAGGTTACCGGAGCCCGCGGTGTGGGCGTGGTGATCGAAGCCAAACACATGTGCATGATGATGCGTGGTGTTGAAAAACAAAATTCACAGATGCGTACTTCAGTCATGCTGGGTAACTTCCGTGAAGACGCCAAAACACGCAATGAATTCTTACAACTACTAAAACGCTAAGGACCACTTATGCACACGGCGATCATCAATATTACCAATCTGAGGTTACGCACTTTCATCGGGTTCAATCCCGAAGAAAGAGAAAAAAAGCAGGATGTTGTGATCAATATCGAGATCCATTACCCCGCCGACGCGGAGTGCTTATTTCATGATGAAGTCGGCCATGCGCTGAACTACAAAACCATCACCAAAGCCGTGATCGCCAAAGTGGAAGACGGCCACTTTTTGCTGCTGGAGAAGCTGGTTGCAGACATTTTGACTGAGTGCCACCAGCATCCGGATGTCAGTTATGCCAAAGTCAGGGTCGATAAGCCACATGCACTGCGCTTTGCGGATTCCGTGTCCTTAACACTAGAATGGCGCAAACCTGCATGACCTTTTCTGGCAGCGGTTTACACTAAGCCAGCTGCCAGCCCTATCACCATAGCATAGCGTAAGCCCTTACCAAGAAATACCAACAACAAGAAAAGCCCAAATCGAACGCGAAATACGCCCGCAATCAGGGTCAATGGGTCGCCAACTATGGGTAACCAGGCAAACAACAAGCTAAAGGTGCCATACTTTTGAAACTGCCTTTGCGCTTTATCCATGGCTGATCTGGAAACCGGAAACCAGCGCCGTCCCTCAAACCTGCTTACTGCGGTCCCCAAATAGTAGTTGACCACACTGCCCAGTACATTGCCCGCAGTCGCACTTAGCCACAATAACCACAGCGCGCCTTGTTGCTGTACAACCAGTCCTGTCAGCAACAGTTCCGAAGAAGCCGGTAGCAAAGTAGCGGAAATAAAGGCAGATAAAAACAACGAAGCATACAACATAATAATGGACGTCTACCAATGGCCGGTGTAATTCTGAGTTGGGTCTGTTTCTGAGGAGGGCAAGCGGATACATCGCTGAAACTTGCGCTCACCTGAAAAATACGCATTAATGAGGGTATTGTAACGCAAGGAACGTAATAATGATAAAACGACTCGCAATGGCTACTTTGGTTGTCGCACTCGGCGCTCAACTCAGTGCCTGTAATGCTACACCTAATCCCGTTCCCCACAGCAAAGGCTATGAAACCTATATCCACTCTGGAGAGCTGTTCAAACATACTCAACTGACCACTATTGATGGTCAGTCTGTCCAGCTGGCTGAGGGTAAAAAGCTGGTTATCCTGTTCGCCACCTGGTGTTCTGATTCCCAGCGTACCTTAACTGAATTGAAAGCCTCTCAATTACTGACGGATCCCACGCTCCAGGTCGTTGCCATTGGCCGGGAAGAAGACAACAAAACACTCAAAGCATTTCGTGAGTCATTCGGCATTGACTTTGCGTTGGTTGCGGATCCGGATAGACAGATTTATCAGCACTACGCAAACAAAGGGATCCCTCGTCTTATTCTGCTGGATGAACACAATAAAGTGGTAAAAACACTCATTGGTGAGCAGCCTGGCATTATCGATCAGGTCCGCTGGTAATGAATACTGATGTTGTCAGCATACTGACCATGGCGAAGGTGATCCAAACTGCCGTAGCCCCGGTGTTTTTAATCACCGGTATCGCGGCCACATTAGGCGTATTATCCAATCGCCTGGCCCGCATCACCGACCGCGCCAGATTGCTGGATCGCAAGCTCAACAATAGTCAGGATACACATAAAAAAACCGCCCCGGGAAACCCGGGGCGGTTTTTCAACTAATGCTTAGTTAGTTGCTTACTTACGCTTACGGCGACGTAGTGCTGCAAACGGTGCTGCAAGTAACGTCAACCAAGCCAGTGAACCTGAATCGTCGTCGTCATTGTCATCACCACCGGTTACGTTAGTCACGTTAACACGTACAGTTACAACTTCTGATACAAATTGTGCAGAGTCTTTCGCCTGAACCTGGAAGCTCACTTCTTTTTCAAATTCGAAGTCAATTTCGCCGCTCACACGGATGGCGCCATCAGCGTCAACAGTGAACAGGTTAGTACCAGTTACGATGAACTCAGTCACAGGTGATACGTCTGCATCTGGGTCAGAGTAAGCCAGTCTGCCAACAACAGTGCCCAGCTGAGCGTTCTCAGTTACAGAGAAGATTTGACCGTGGTCAACCACTGGTGCGTGTAGTGAAGGATTCAGTACAACATCAACCGTTACTTCAACCATCTCAGACTTCAGACCGACGCTGTCTTCAACCATCACTTTGAACGTGTAGCTTGGTACTGCCAGCTGGTTGATTTCACCTGTTGTTACCAGTTCACCTTTGTCGTTGATTTCGAACAGGTCTGTGCCTTCTACTTCACCGCCAACAATACCGTCAGCTGCACTCTCAAATACAGAGTAGTCAAGCATACCAACCACAGTACCCACTGGTGCACCGTCCATCATACTGAACGTTTGACCGTGTGCAACCACTGGCATTTCGTCGTGCTCATTGGTCACTTCGATTTCAATGTCAGTCATAGCTGAAGAACCCATAGTGTCCATCGCCATCACTTTCAGCTCAACGCTCTCAACGCCCATCTCAAAGTCTAGGTACTCAGAGCTTACCAGTGAGATAACCCCTTTGCTGTCGATAGCGAAGCTGTCTGCATGCATGCCATCCAGACGATAGCCCAAGATTGGGAACGCAGGAGACTCATCACCGAAGCTCACAGTTGCAACAGGCATTGGCTCAGCGTTTTCGCTTACGCTCAGGTCACCGTCAACAACCAGCTCAGGTAGTGCAGGCACTTCCAGGTCACCAGGTACAACCGCAATTACGTCTGTGCCTGAAGTTGAAGTAAATGCAAACGGCATATCGAACTCAACAGTCGCTTTCGCACCAGGTGCCAGCTCTTTCAGCGCTTCGCCTTCACCGTCTTTCAGTGCCACAGTTGGGTTCATACCGAAGATGAAGCCACCGCTCGCTGAATCCGTTGGCGTGCCCCAGATACCAGACTGCCAGTGTGCTTCACCAACGAATGCATCAACACCAACTGGCATACCAACCATATCTGCACTCATACCTAACAGGTTAGAACACGCTGTGAAGGTCACAGTGTCTTCACCTGACTCGTGCAGCATAGGTGTGCCCCATTCCCACTGGTCATCGCCATTGACGATTGAACCAATCAGCGTACGGCTGCGACCACGTACAGCAGGAGTGTTACCTGTGTCGTTCAGCTTCGTCATGAACTTGTCAGCGATGCCGTCGTTGTTGAAGTCGAACTCAAGACGGTAACCGGCCTGACGCAGGTGGTTGATGCCATCTTGTAACTGCAGTGAGAAAGAGGTCGAAATACCAGAGTCACAGTTGTCGTTCAAGAATGCAGCCGTAGTCACTGACTTGATGTCAAAACGACGGTTGTTATCTTCGCTGGTCAAAACAACTTGTTCAGCTGTACCAGAGATAGCCACAGCACCCGTGTTCTCAACCATCAGCGATGACATTTGCTCACCCGCTTCGATGCTGAACTCAGCTTCTGCTGCTGCTTTTGGTAGCACGTGGTAAACAACGTGTAGGTCGTGGTCACCGTCAGTTGCCGCATCATCAAAGATTAGCGCACCGTCGTACTCAGCCAGGTCTAGTGCTTCAACACTTTTCGCCAGTTCATCGTTGTCGAACGGGTTCATGACGCCAAACTCAGGTAGCTTGCTTGGATCAATGGTCATGTCAACGTCGATCAGGATTGTCTGGCCCGCAGGTACAACAACCTGTGCAGGATGTTCGAACGTTACAGCACCTGAATCCACATCGTTCTGATAACGGTGGTCCATACGCAGGTTATATGTACGCTCTTCGTTTGAGTAGTTACGTAGTACTACAGACTTAGTATACGTTTGTGTCTCTGCAAGACGCTTAGCACCGAATGACAGGGCCGCTTGCTTAGTGTCAAACTCAGGCAGGTCTACCCAAGCTGCAACCGGAGACGCAATGGCTTTTTCAACGTCAACCAAACCAGCACCGATGCGGCTGATAGGCGCCAGCGGTGAGTCAGGGTTTACGTTTGTTGATTCAACTGTGATGTTCAGGTCAGCGGTGTTCATCAGAATCGCTTTAACTTCCAGAGCACCAAGCTCAGGACGCGCTTCTTTCACTAGCGCCACAGCACCGGCCGTGATTGGGCCAGACATCGAGGTACCAGACTTACGGTGTAGCTGATCACCCGTACCCGGAGCCGCAGCCAGGATGTTTGAACCTGGAGCCGCAATTTCAGGCTTCAGCAGGCCGTCCATTGAAGGACCACGTGATGAGAAGTCAGATACGCCGCCCGGAGACGCTTTAACAACACCAGAGACACTGTAAGTGGCTTTACCGCCATCTTTCATTTGCTCTTTAAGTTTTGCACCCGCTGCGAAGTTCAGACCTGCTGACGGGATAGTCACAGCGTCGTCGCTACCACCCATAGGAGCCGGTGTACCATCGTCGTTGTTGTTTGCGATGAATACAAATACTGCGCCACGCTCTTGAGCATTCAGTACTTTCTCAGTGAAAGCACATGCACCACGGTCGATAAGGACAGCCTTACCAGTAAAGTCCATGTCTGCGAATGGGTTAGCATCTTCGTCTAGATCACAGCCGTTTTGGTTCGCTTCAGGGTAAACCAACTCTGCATTGTCTTGAGTAAAGTCAAACGCAACCTGAGGACCAAAGCTTGCAGGTTGAACGACTGTTGCTTCGCCAGCAACCGTTGCTTCACCGAACAAACGCTCAAAAGTTGGGTGCGTCAAAGAGGCTACAGACAGCGCGTTAGGCGTTGTACTTGGACCACCAACACGGAACGGAACGTCATCATCGTTACCCGCAGAGATAATCATGTTTGTGCCTAGCTTAACAGCACGGTGGATCAGGTAAGCTGTACCAGATGACACATCCGTATCACCGAACTCGCTACCCAGTGACATGTTCATCAGGTCTACGCGGTCGCTAATGTCGCCGTCACCATTTGGATCCATTGCAGACTCAAGCGCTTTTACTTGCGCATCGAAAGGACAGCCACCACCACATACAGAGTAAACGTAAAGTTCAACGTCTGGGGCAATACCTGTTAAATCGTGAGATACGTGTGTACCGTGGTCAGACAGCTCATCTGCCTCTGGGCGGTACGTAGGATCGTCTTCAATCGGATCTGGGTCATCACGCATGTGGTCGTAACCACCTACAACCATACCCTGTGGCCAGCTTACAGTTGTTGGATCTTCAGCAGCCGCTTTATAGTCTTCTAGTGTACCAGCAGCTTCGTTGAATGCTTTGTGGGTGTAGTCGATACCAGTATCTAGTACAGCAGCGCGAACACCTTTACCTGTTACGTCTAAATCGTTACGTACTTTGGTCGCACCGATGTAGTCAGAGCTTGCTTCAACAAACAAACGGTCTTCACGTAATGGAAGAATACGGTCAACCATCTCGTTTTTGCTTAGCGCTTTCAGTGCATCTTCAGACGCTTGTACGATCAGTGTTGAGGCCAGTACTTTCGTTGAGCCTAGGATTTTCACCCGTGGGTCAAGTGCACGCATCTGCTCTTTCATGTGGAACTGAGCTTGTTGCACTGATGAGAAAGTTTGCTTCGCAGCTTCAGCGCTGTAGGTGCCGTCAGACATCAGGTCAACCGCTGTAGATTGTTTCAGAACAACCAGGAACGCTTCTGCTCTTTCCTGTTGCGGGTTGCTGATTGCTTCAGCTTGTACCTTTAAAGAAGCAGGAGCTGCTGGAAGCTGCGTTGCAGCCGTGGCAGATGCTGCCATCAATGCACCAGAGACAGCTGTTGCTACCGCGGTGGCTTTAAATGAATACTTGGCCATAGTTTCCCCTAGGACTTGTTGTTGAAATGATGTTTCTTTTAATTTTAGAGAGTAGATTCGCTCATCAATATAATGTGACTTCACGGTTAATTACAATATTAAACAAACAAAGAAGTTACAAAATTTGCAAGCAAATCACATGACTCACCATAACTACATGTTTATAAAGAAGTTTGAAACTGTAAACAAACGTAAACCAACCCATCATCATGTTGTCACATTGATGAGTTTGTAAAACCAGATGAACAAAATACACACAAATCGACTATCTAATCTAGTTCAGAATTTCAATCTCGTCTAAGAGACTTGCAATATCTTTTATAAAGCCTTAGAACAGAGTCAGTTTTTTTAACGAGGGGTCGAAATGAGAATTACACTTTTATTAACAAGCCTGTTAACTGGGCTGACTTTGAATGTTCAGGCAAATTCATTATTTGAAAAGCCAGAAGATGCAATTGAATACCGTAAAGCAGCGTTTCAGCTGATCCGTTACCAGATTGGGGATATGGGCGACATGCTTAAAGGCAAAGTCCCGTTTGACGCAGAACGCTTTAAGCAACGTGCAAATAATGCAGCTCAGTTGTCTGCCATGCCATGGGAAGCATTCCCGGCAGGGTCAGATAAGGGTGCAACAGACGCCCTGCCAGCTATCTGGTCTGACAGAGCAACGTTTGACAAAAAAGCGCAGGCATTTGCAGATTATGCGCAAAAGCTGGCGGTAGCGGCAGAATCGGGCGATAAGAAAGTCATTGGTGCAGCCTTTAAAAACTGGGCGAAGGGCTGTAAAGACTGCCACAACTCGTTCAAAGATTAAGCACCAAAACAAGTAAGGCAGCAAATGCTGCCTTATCATTTAACGCTCAGGCGAGGTAAATGCCCCGCAATCAAGCTCAGTCATCTAAGAAATCTAGATCATCCTCTCCCAGATTACGCTTCAGGCGTTTTTGTTCCAAATAATCATCCAGACGACGCTTCACCCGCTTCTTTTGCTGGGCCTGCAACACTTTGTCTAACGAGCCAAAGTCGTCTTCATAATCTTCTTCTAACGGATCATAGGAAAATGTTTTACCCACGATAAGCTCCAAAACTTAAATTCGCTAACTAGTCCGGCAGTTCATACAATAATGAGCCTGCTTAAGTTAGTATTTAGCGCTAAATTCGGGCGCTGAAAAGCAAGACATTTTTATCTATACGATAAAAATTTTTTATTATGAATTTGCGCAAAAAACACACTAGTCAAAAGCACCACTTTTTGGTCATATTGATGAAAAAAACAGATAAAGCATCGCACAGAAAAATACAGCGTTTTCATAATAATCAATAGGTTAATAAATTGGCATTGTTCTTGTTGGTTCTCTCTCGTCATCAACACACCAAGGACCACTATTATGAAAGCTATACTGCTTGCTTCAACGTTGGCGTTATCTACTCAGGTGGCAGCCCACACAGATAACCATTTTTCTGTCAGCACGGATGAGTGCGCTGTTGATTTTAAAAACGACGTACAGATCACCCCTGATCAGGTATATATCAAAAATGGCAATGGCCAGCCTGTGATGATAGATGCGCAGGGCTTCCTGTTTATTGCAGATCAACCCGTTTCGCTCAACCAGGATGAACGTATGGCCATGCAAACATATGCAGATACGCTCAGAGCGGAGCTACCCAAAGTAGCAAGTATCGCATTACAAGGTGTGGAGCTGGCCGGCGTCGCCATTGAAGAAGTGGCAACCGCGTTTAATCTGCACAATTTCGATTCCTTATCTGCTCTGATGGATGAACTGCATACGGAGATTGAGGGCGCGTTTTACCAGCAAGGCACCTTTGTCATGGGTGAGCAGGCCTTCAATGAATTCGGTGCGCAGTTTGAGCATCAGTTTGAAGAAAAAATAGAACAAGCAATAGAAGGCGCCATGATGGAATCCATTGGCAGCCTGTTGGTCGCCATCGGCTCAGAAATGGTCAGTTCAGGCGGCGATATGGACCGTTTTGAACAGCGCATGGAAAACCTGGGTGCCGAAATTGAACAAAAGATAGAGCACCAGGCGAAAGCGCTGGAGCAGCAAGCCGACGCCTTGTGTGGCAACTTCAAGACCATTGCAGAACAAGAATCTCAGCTCAGCGCCATGATCCCGCAAATGAAAGGGTATCAGTTGTTCGCGTACCGCTAAACCTAGGTTTATCCCTGCACAGTCAGCCACACTTGCATAAGTTCAATACTTAACGCATGTGTGGCTGCTTTTTCGCTTGTGCCACCAAAGTGCCCAGCGTACGCACATAGCCTTCCATATGCTCGCACCAGGGCAGACCATAGCTGATCCGCACACAGCTGCGGTAGCGTTCATAGGCGCTGAATATGGCACCCGGTGCCACACTGATCCCAGCCTGAAGCGCAAGCTGAAAGAACAGGCCGCCATCATAGCCCTCCCCCAGGTCCAGCCACAATACACAGCCCCCTTTGGGGTCGCTGACCCGGACGTGATCCGGAAAGTACTTTTGCACTGCCAGGCGCATTTTCTGCTTGTTGTCATAAAGTCGCTTGCGTAACTGGCGCAGATGCCGCTGAAACTCGCCACTGGCCATAAAATCTGCCAGCGCCCATTGATTCATCATAGGGGCCGAGCAACTCAACGCGCGCTTAAAACGTTTTGCCCGGGCACTGTATGGCCCCGCCAGCATCCAGCCCACCCGGTAGCCAGGCGCAACAGTCTTAGAAAACGACGAACAGGTCAATACTTCACCCGGCTGGGCAAAGCACTGCGCAGGTCTGATCCGCTGTTCGCCAAAATACAGGTCTCCATACACATCGTCTTCAATCAGAGTCACATCATGAGCACGCAATAGTTGCAGCAACTGCTGCATCCGGGATTCGGGCATCTGGCTACCCAGCGGGTTATTGATACTGGTAGAAAATACACAGGCTTTAATGGGGTGACGTGCCAGCGCGGCACTGAGGTCGTCAAGCCACAGCCCATCGTCCGGACAGACCGGGATTTCAATCGCTTTCAGACCAAGGTTTTCGACCAGCTCAACAATGCCAAAGTAACAGGGCGATTCTATCGCGACAATATCACCAGGCTGGGTCACACATTGCAGGGCAATGGCTATGGCCTCCTGCGCCCCGTTGGTGATGATCAGGTCATCACTGTTCACGGTCAGGCCCAGTGCCAGATATTGCTGCACAATTTGCGTTTTTAGCATCATCAGGCCATCAATGGCGCCATAGTCGAGCATTCTCTCCTGAGCCTGGCGCATGGCCTGGCGCATACTTCTGGCCAGAGCCTGTTGCGGACTGGCAGCAGCTACGGGGTTGGCAAGGCCCAGCGGCGCCACATCGGGAAGATGGATCCCCTCATATACCTGCTCAATCAGTTGTTGTTTGTTCACCATCACAGGTTTTGCCGGCAACTTACTGCGCTTAGGCGTGGCGGTGGGGTGGCCGCTTTGCAAAAAGTAACCAGACTTTTCCCGGGCCACAACCTGACCCGACATTTCAAGCTGCTGATAGGCTTGCTGCACCGAAGGAATACTCACACGTAGTCGACCCGCCATCGCTCTGAGTGACGGCAGTTTATCACCGGGATTCAGCAACCCCTGCTCCACCATCTCACGTATCACAGTGATCACTTGCTGATATAAATAATCGGGTTTAAGGCTGGGCTGACTCATGGCACGCTCAATCTGTATAGGTTCAAAAACACATTTTTTGTATCTGGCATATACAGAATATATCGTTAAACTGGCCACGCTGACTAGTCCTTGTTGTGAGATGAAAGAATGAACAACGTCTTTTTGTATACGATCACTGTCCTTATCTGGGGCTCAACCTGGCTGGCGATTGAGTTTCAGCTGGGCACGGTCGACGAAGTGGTCTCTTTGTTTTACCGCTTTGCAATTTCTGCGGCCTGCATGTGGTGCTATGTGCTGATCAAGCGCCCCCCGATGCGCTACTCGCTCACGGATCATGGCTTTTTTATGCTGCTGGCTCTGGGTAACTTTGGGCTAAATTATCTGTTGTTATACTGGGCGCAGGGCAGCCTGACTTCTGCCATGGCGTCGATTGCCTTTTCGTTGCTGCTGGTTGCCAATATCGTCAATACGCGGTTGTTTTTTGCCAAACCCATCGCCGGGCGTATTTATATCGGTGCCACACTGGGGCTCGGTGGTATTGTCAGTTTATTCTGGCAGGACTTAGTTAGCGCCGATCTGAACAGCGAGGCATTCATTGGCTTGCTACTGGCACTGGCTGGCATGTTTACCGCATCACTGGGCAATATGGTCAGTGTACGTAATTCCAACCGCCAGATTGGCGTACTGCAAGGCAATGCCTGGGGTATGTTGTACAGTGCACTGTTTTTAGGCGGCTATGTGGCACTCAGCCCGCTACAATTTAGTATTGAAGCCAGTACCAGTTACTGGGGCTCTTTGCTGTATCTGTCGGTATTCGGTACCGTTATTGCGTTTGCCTGTTATTTCCATCTGCTCAAAAACATTGGACCGGAAAAAGCCAGTTACCTGATCGTCCTGTTTCCTCTGGTGGCCGTCACACTCAGCACCTGGTTTGAAGGGTTTGTCTGGCAGCTTAACACCTTTATCGGATTTTCTCTGGTACTGATCGGCAACGCCATAGTACTCACGCCCTATCAGCGTATTCGCGCCTGGCTTAGTCCGACAAGAACGTCTCAGGCAGAGTCCTGAGTTGTAAGGCACCCGGGAGGCTTCGGATTGTGACGGGTGTTTGCGCCACCAGGTCGCCATCCGCCTCCACCATCAGATTAGCTGTTGTAATGGTTATTTCAGCGCGTTTTTCACGATATACCCAGGGCAAGCGCTGGTGACATCCAACCAGCATCGCCGCGAACACCACTAAACGCTGCCACCAGGCGCAGGCACTAAACCACATACATTCCAGCTGACCATCGTGCAGCCTGGCACACGGTGCGGGCTGCAACCCGGCAGCAAAGTAACGGCCATTGGCCAGCAGCAGCATCATCCCCTGCTCCAGCACAGGACCTTGCGACGTGGCAACGCTGACAGTCGGCGCGCAGAATATCTGCCTGATCCCACCCCATACATAACTCAGTGGCCCGGCGCGTTTATTACCCCGCATGCCCTGCACCACCTCAGCACTAAAGCCCACCCCGGCAATATTGACGAAGTAGCGCTCACCGATGGCACCCAGGTCTATCGACATACTGTGAGCAGAGAAAACGGCCGCTCTCCAGTGTCGCTCGGTGTAACCAAACTGACGGCAAAAATCGTTCCCCGTACCTGCAGGCAGGCAAGCCAGTGTTATTGGTAAACCATAGATGGCATTAACAACCAAATTAATGGTGCCATCTCCGCCAACCACCACCACCTGTTGCTGTTCCTGCGCCAGGGCCCTGATCGCTTTGCAATCCTGACCGTAGAATCCACTCGTATCGTACCAACGAACGGCCAGCTGACGTTGCTTAACCTGAGCCCGCAACCAATTTAACTGCCGTTGCAACTTCCGCCCACTTCCAGGCTTATAAACAACTAACAAAACGCCCTCTCAAAAACAAACTCAACTTATCTGAATAAATACCCAAAAATAAAGACACAAAAAGCAAAGCACAAAAACAAACCCATGATAAAAAACAAATTAATGAAAAACCACCCATTCAATCGATTGAATAAATAATCATAACGATGATTTACTCAAAGCAAAAACCCTGCGCTTTTCATTAGTTTTTCTAATCCCTCATCAGCAATTTTTATCGTTTTATTTTTAGTCACAATGCGCGCAAAATAACCATGTCGATACAGACAACATTGTTACTTTTAAGATTTTGAGGAGTCAGACATGCTTAATTCAGCTGCAGCGTGCAGCAACACGCAAACCACCCTAAACACAGCCACAGCGCCTGGTATCAAGCGCCGCGTTAACCTAAAGGCCTGGTTAAACACTGTGGGTAAACAACTGATGTTAAGTCAGGTGGTTATGTATAAGTAAGTCTGCCTCGGGCATGTTCCCCCCGACCGTACATGCCCTTTTTTCTGCACGCCTCCTGTCACTCAATATCATAAAATACGCTTTATCGCCCAGATTTCATTCAAGTTAATAAAAAAAGCCACATTTGCGTACAAAAATTAAGCAAACAAATTAAAAACTATTTACAGCATCAAATTCGCTAAGTATTATCTTTGCCCATGGAGAGATGGCTGAGTGGTTGAAAGCACCGGTCTTGAAAACCGGCATACGTTAATAGCGTATCTAGGGTTCAAATCCCTATCTCTCCGCCATTTTTAAGTTTTTGCGCCGGAGAGGTGGCCGAGTGGCTGAAGGCGCTCCCCTGCTAAGGGAGTATAGGGTTTGTAGCCCTATCGAGGGTTCGAATCCCTCCTTCTCCGCCATTAATGCTGAGAAAACCGCCTTTACGGCGGTTTTTTTATGCCTGAAATAAACCTGTTCACGAATGAGAAGGTGGGTGAGAACCCTCGACCAGGGTTAATTTTGTCTGGAACAAAATTGAACGCACTTCAGTGCGGCCCGCAGGGCAAAATACAGGACGTATTTTGTCATCCCTTCTTCTCCGCCATTGCTTTTAAAAGAACCGCCTTTATTGGCGGTTTTTTTTATGCCCGAAAGCGAATCCCTCACTCTTGTGCACACACCATTGCTTTTAAAAGAACCGCCTTTATTGGCGGTTTTTTTTATGCCTGAAAGCGAATCCCTCACTCTTGTGCACACATCATTGCTTTTAAGAGAACCGTCCCAATGTGGACGGTTTTTTTATGCCCGAAAGCGAATCCCTCACTCTTGTGCACACATCATTTATAATAAAAGAACCGCCTTTATTGGCGGTTTTTTTATGCCCAAATTTTACCTCTTCACGAATGAAAAGGTGGGTGAGAACCCTCGACCAGGGTTCGACAATTTTGTCTGGAACAAAATTGAACGCACTTCAGTTCGGCCCGCAGGGCAAAATACAACCAGGTACACAAAAGCCCCGGCAGAGTACAGGGGCTTTCATATTGCATTGCCTGAATAGACATCTTTGGACATCAATTGAATGCCCTAGTTTGGAATGGCAATCGCTTTAAACTATTCTAAAAATCGGTTTGCGTATGTATAGAACTGAAGTTTGATTTATTGCACCCAACAAAAAAATTAACAAAAAGTTAATCTTAAAAGAACTTGTTCCTGTATATTTATTGAGCTCATGTCGTTTTTTGAGCAGGAAGTATCTCAACTTAAATATAATAGATAAGGAAACTCAGATGAAAAATCTTACTATAAGTCTACTTTTTGCTGCCACCAGTATGGGGGCACTAGCACAAAGCAACGGGAGCGCAGTACTTCCTCATTACATATTCTCTGGCTCTGATAAATCAAATACTTTCATTTATCTTACGAATACGACAGATTCAATGCTGGAAGTTGAAGTGACTTTCAGAACGGATGTTGGTGCCATATTGTATGATGATGGGAACGTGATAGGTGGAAATATTGAGATCTGGAATACCCTGTTTGAAGATGAACCAACATCAGGACCCGGCCCATCGGCCATTTTGACGCTACGAGGTCGCAGCACGTCATTAATAAAACTTAAATCCATTGCAGTCAACAATAGCGCTAGTGGTATCGCAACGATCAGCTGGACATCACCTGAGAACGTCACTGAAGCTTTAATATCTCATGCTCGCGTAACGAGAAAGGAAGGAACCACATCAGAAAGCAGCTATGCCGTTCAGGTTAATGGTGGAAAAGCATTCTAAGTCCCTAAGGATATTGATCTGAGGTTGGCTAATCTCCATCGATAAAGATCTAAGTATACCCGCTTTTTACTGGCATTTATTGTTTTAGCATCCGCTTCCAGACATACCAAAAGTGCATTGACCCGGTAGTTTGGACAGCAGATGCTTTATCTGGGTACCAACCACGTAAGAGATGACTTACCTGCACCCCAAAAGGCTAAACGGCCGTTGTGTGTCCACCCTCATCACGCATCTGTATATCACTTTTTAAGTTTCTATATTGGTGTAATTCGCTGCGTTTGTGAAGTCACAAGCATCTGAGCTAGCTGTGTTTTTCATAAGGGCAGCAGTCACTCCCTGCCGCGTACCGAGCCGCCGGCCTTAGTATCAATGCCCGACTCCACACTCGTTGCACATTTCAGTGCTGGAATATCTGTATTCAAAAAGGGAGAGCCAGAGCGTGTCACTTTGTCTGTGTTTTTGGTCGTCAGGTTTACCTGCGCCAGTAAGCAACATGCACAAAACCGGCTACCTGATCACCCTGACAACCGAACACTGAGTAAAAGCATGACTAAACCCGCATCCACAACACAGCTTGTTCACCCACTGGGCCAGCACATTATTGTCGATATTTTTGATGCCTCTAACCTCATCGGTGAGCAGCACATAGAAGAGATGATGATTGAATGTGCCAACGCAGCAAACGCCACCATTTTGAAAACCCATTTGCACCCATTTGAAACCAATGGCGGTGTGTCGGGCATGATCATTCTGGCTGAAAGCCATATTTCTATCCACACCTGGCCAGAATATAACTTTGCTGCCATGGACATTTTTATGTGTGGTGATGCACAGCCTGAGCTGTGCCTGGAGGTGATAGAACAGTGTTTTCAACCAGGCAAGATGGTGGTGAACACCCTCACACGAGGTGGCTCTGTCAGCCAGGCCGGAGAATTTCAGCCGCTTTTACACAACCAGTTACACGCAACGCAAAAAACCGCATAAAACGGAGTATTCACGCACATGACTAAGATTAATTGGCATTATGAGCAAATGACAAGTGGCGTTCACATTGCACTTCGTTCAGAAAAAGATTTGGTAGATGTAGAAACCGAGTTCCAGGATGTCAGCATTTTTGAAACCCGCCACCTGGGTAAAGTAATGCGCATAGACGATGGGATCCAGGTCACCACCAAAGGGGAGCACATTTATCATGAGATGATGGCACATGTGCCTATCCTCTTTCATGGTCAGGTCAAGAACGTATTGATCGTTGGCGGTGGCGATGGCGGCAGTGCCCGCGAAGTATTAAAACACCAGAGCGTAGAAAACGTGGTCATGGTGGATATTGATGAGCAAATTATTCAACTGAGCCGCAAGTACTTGCCAGAAATTAACAATGGCGCATTTGACGATCCCAGATTTGTACTGCGCATTGGAGATGGCGCCGATATCATCTCTCAGTACAGTGACTGTTTTGACCTGATCATCTTGGATGCAGCTGACCCGGATGGCGGTGCGTCGGAAACCCTGTTCACCCAATCCTTTTTTGGTAACTGCTTAACCGCACTAAAAGCTGACGGCATTTTAGTGGCACAAGGTGGTACGCCTTATTTTGAGCCCTATATGATGCAGTCGATGGTATCTCGTTTAACTCAGGCGTTTAACAATCCGGCTGGCATCTATATGGGCGGATGTTACGACTATTTTGGCGGCTCCCATGCGTTTATCTGGGCAACGCGCAGCGGCACCATCAACACACTGTCGCTCGCTGAACTCGAAACACGCTTTAATCAGGCCGACATTCAAACAAAATACTACTCGCCGGAAGCACACTTTGGTGCCTTCTTCTTATCTAAAGATATGCGGGATTACGTCAACCAGGCCGTAAACTGTGAGAACGTGGATGAACTGTCGATGCCTGCCGCTGGCGACTGGGATGACTATACGCCAGAAACCTCTAACCAGAATGAAGACGACGACTAGCGCTTACCCTGCTGCCATAAAAGCAGATTAGTATACAAGTCAGAGCCACTGAAACGACCAGCATCGTTGTCTCAGTGGCTTGTTTATTCCTGGCTCTGGCCAAACAGCCGGAGCGCAACCAGATACGTGCGGGTGCCACACAAAGCGATGAAGCCATTATTTACGCTATTTGAAAAAATAGGCCACAAAGACACATTCGACAGCCAGTTGCATGAGGCCGAACACAATCTTCCGTTTATCCGCCAGTGCGCCAAAGAGTTTTCTGGTTGGATAGCCGTTGCATTTATCATTTCTTTGCTGGGCGGCTTATTGCAAATTGTGACCTTTGACTTTCTGGGTGAGCTGGTCGACTGGCTGGATACCTCCAGTGACAAAACACAACTGAACAATAAAGGACACCAGCTGGCATTGTTCGCTGTGGCCATTGCCGTTTTGATCCCCGCACTTACCCTGGTTAAGAACCTGGTGTTTCATCAGCTGCTTGGGCCTAACCTGCAAAAAAACACCATTGTAAAACTGTATCGCACTTTAATTGCATCGCCTGCCAGTTATCACGAAGAAGACGACCCGGGATCCACAGCCATTGTGATTGTGGATACCTCCGAAGCCATCATAGATGTAGTGTTGCAATTCTGTGGCTTTGCCGGGTTTTTACTGGCATTTTTGGGCGCGCTGCTGTTTTACGTTGGCAACATAGATGGCTGGCTGACGCTGCCTTTCCTTATCTGGACAGGCCTGTTTCTGGCCATGCTGCTCGGGCAGTGGATCCCCAACGCCAAAACCACCAACCGGCTGGAAGCCGAAAGCTGTGCACAGATCACCGGAAAATTAACTGAACGCTTTGCCCGGATCAGAACGGTAAAGATGCTCTCCGGCAGCGAATACGAGCAACAGTTTGCTGAAAAATGGGCGACCCGACACCGCAGAGTGGTGGCAAAGGAATTTCGTGTTTTCTCTCATTTTGCCTCTGTGGTTGGCCTGCTAAATGGTACTTTGATTGTGGGTACAGGGGCACTGTGTTTACAGCTCTGGCTCAATGGCAGCATCTCCGTTGGCGAGTTTTCTATGGTACTGGCCCTGGTCTATCGGGTTATTTCGCTCTCGGAATGGTGTCAGGAAGAGTTTGACGCCTTTTTTGTTTCCTGGGGCCAGGTTACCGTGGGCAGAGAAGTGATTAACGAGTTTCTGGAAGATATTGAACCCATTGAAGACGCGGGCAAGTTCAATGTGTCCAGAGGAAAAATCACCTTTAAAAACGTCGAATTTGCATATGAAAACAAAGCGCCTCTGTTCACCGATCTGTCGTTAAAAATCAAAGCCGGCGAAAAGGTGGGGATCATAGGCCCGTCAGGAGCAGGAAAATCGTCGCTGCTGAATATGCTTGCCGGCATTGACGAAATTGAAGAAGGGGCAATTTACATTGATGGCAAGAATATAGAAGATTACCCCACAGATCAGATCTGTGGCGAGATCAGTTTTCTAAATCAGGATATTGGCCTGTTTAATCAGAGCATTTATGAAAACGTCGCATTTGGTTTAAATAACGTAAGCCGGGCGTCGGTCAGACACGCGCTTGAACAGGCCAATGCCCTGGAATTTGTAGAAGCATACACAGACGCTCGCGGCCGTAGGGGGTTAAGCGCGTTTATTGGTGAAAACGGCGGACAACTTTCTGGCGGCCAGCGACAACGGCTGGCGCTGGCCAGAGCGATATTAAGAGATAAGAAAATACTGTTGCTGGATGAGGCAACCAGTGCCCTGGACCCGGCCTTAAAAGCCGAGTTTATCCGCTCACTTAAAACGCTGATGAAAGGCAAAACCGTCATTTCTGTTGCGCATTCTTATGATGTGCTCACCATAATGGACCGTATTATAGAGATTAAAAACGGCAAAATAATCAGAGATGGTAAACCTGCCGACGTTATCGATGCGGTTGTGTAGCACGTTTTAGATTATTCGCTGCACACCGATAGACAGGCCAAACAAGCACTCCAGGCTATCGGGCAATTTACTTTACTACCCAAAGCTCAGGCAAATAGCCTGGGCTTTTAAAGGGACTGAAACCAGAATTATTTTGCTCTCTCGTTTTGCATTATGTAACGCGCCAGGCACGCCAAATCTCTCTTTACAAATCCTTAGTTTATTCAGCTCATCTCGTTGTTTTGCGATGGAACACGCTCACCATTGGACAGCTTAAACATAAACCCCAAATAACCGCAAAACCTCCCGAGTATTCCCGGTAAACTAATAAAGACATCAATGCGACTTTTTACTTAAATTAGCAAACAGTTGTGTCAGTCTACCCGCCTGAATTTTAAGACAAAAGAATGAACCAAGATATCTTATCGCCTCTTCGATAAATTCTTTCACTTTAAGGTTAAAAAAGTGTAGCATTTGTGTATCATTCATTATGATACTATCTCTGCCAGCCCCTTTATTTATTGCAATTAGCCATAAAGTATAAGGTTAATATAATTTTAATAGGGTTTTACCTGAGT
This sequence comes from Pseudoalteromonas rubra, assembly GCF_005887095.1. Lineage (GTDB taxonomy): Bacteria > Pseudomonadota > Gammaproteobacteria > Enterobacterales > Alteromonadaceae > Pseudoalteromonas > Pseudoalteromonas rubra_E. Next base: position 65,752 of record NZ_PNCI01000022.1, read on the forward strand.
TTAGATACAACACCGATAAAGACGCCAACATACCCAGCTCAAAACGAGGTCGCTTTAGCTGATCATGGTATGAAGCTTAGCGTGCTGACTAACACGCTTTTTCAGGGACAGAGACGTTTACATTAGCTGTAACGTGAACATCAAGATAATAAAAACGGAATACGAATTTGCCTTTAAAACGCATTTTCGGATCCAACCACATTTTATTCTTACTGCTTTTTACTTCAGTAATATTAGGAGGATGCATGAATCAAAAGTCATCTCGAAGAGATTTTATAAAAAAAATAGGCATGGGCAGCCTGGTTGTTGGGTTTAACCTGCAAAGCCAAAGCTGGGCGAGCGAGCGCGATTTACTCAACTCATCACCCGAGGCGTTTGCCGACAACTTTCCGGTGTTCGACGGTGAACTCATCACCGATGAAACTAGCCTGACTGAGGCCGCTGATGATTTTGGTCATATTTATCAATATGTCTCACGCGCGATTTTAAAGCCTGCCACCTACCAAGATATCGTCAATATGGTTACATTTGCCAATCAACATAACGTAAAAATTGCGGTAAAAGGGCAAGGGTATTCGACCAACGGCGAAACACAAACCCAGGGCGGCGTGGTGATAGACATGATTTCACTGGCTGAAGTCTATGACGTTCATAACCAGCAAATTACTGCTCAGGCAGGTGCTCGCTGGAGCGAGCTACTGGCAACCACAGTGCCTCAAAACCTGGGACTCCCCATCATCACCGACTTTATTGATTTGAGTGTTGGCGGCACCATTGCTGTCGGTGGATTGGGTGCGCAGTCTTATAAACACGGCTGTATGGCAGACAATATTTGCCACCTTAAAGTGGTCACCGGTGACGGGCGCTTGCTTGACTGCTCACCGTATCAAAACAGCCTGCTATTCCACTCCATGAAAGCTGGTTTAGGTCAGCTCGGGATTATTGTAGAAGCCAGCTTTGATCTTGAGCCAACACCCAGTACGGTCAGAGCATATCAACTGGTGTACGATAATCTTGAACACTACTTAAACGACAACCAGCGCCTTTTAGATGAAGGGGTTTTTGATGGCGTTCAGGGTGGTGCAGAGCCGGACCCTGCCGGAGGCTGGCGTTATGTAATGCAGCTGGCTAAGTACTTTGAGCCCGACACACCACCTGTAGATGCCGAACTGCTTGATGGCTTAAATTTTGTGCCCGGAGCCGAAGTTATTCAGGATCTCCCCTACTTTACTTTTTTGAACCGTTTGGCCCCAGTTGTAGAACAGTTAAAAGCAGCCGGACTCTGGACTTTACCTCACCCCTGGTGTCCTTTGTTAATACCCGCTTCTAAAGCACACGCGTTTATTCAGGACACATTAGCAAACACACCTGCCAATGATGTAGCCGGGCCGGTACTCATGTCGATGCAACAGAGAAGCGCCTTCAGTAGCCTGTTTTTCAGCGTACCAGAAGAAGAAAAGTTCGTTTACTTTTCTTTGATGCGTACCGCTATTCCGCCGACCCCCGAGCGTGTTGAGCAGCTCACTCAGGCCAACAGAAGCATTTACGAAGGAGCACGAGAGCTGGGTGGCTTCCAATACCCGGTTGGCGCCATTCCCATGAGCTCAAGGGACTGGAAAAAACATTATCATAAAAAGTGGTTTTTACTGAAGCTACTGAAAAACTGGTTTGACCCTAATAATTTGTTAGGCCCGATGAGGGGAATTTTTAACAGATAATAAGTTTAAACCAGCATGGGCACACGGCAGTGCCCTTTTTAGTTATTTGGGGCTTAGTGGGTAGTGCGATGCGTGGCAATAACAGCTTTAATTTCAGTTACTTGCAAAAGTAACGAGCGAGATCATAATGACTATCGCGTAGGCCTACTCGGCTTAACATCGCGGAGCGCACAAATATACCCTCGTCATTTGCTACTTCCTTTTGAAGATAGTAAAAATCAACTTTCCTGCTACACCATAGTGAACGAAAACCACCCCCATAAATACCATTATTATAGCGCTGATCTTTTCCTTATAACTGTCAAAAACTTCAAGCATCAACATATCTGTCCCAGCCCATATGCTTATAGCTCCTATAATCACTCCCAAGACTCTAACAACCATTGTCCCCACCATTAACTGTGTTATAGATAAAAAGAATAAATCCAAATGGCCTTATTGAGCAAATCCAGATAATTTAGGCAACATCGTGATTTCAGCTTTTTTCCTGAAAGCAATAAACTCTAAGACATATATGCACGCTCCATATATGTCCACGTAACTCCACAAGCTGCATCACACACTTTGCGTTATGCACAAACAAAAGGCGCTCATTGAGCGCCAGTTTTAAATCGGTGTCTTTGTAACTAGTTCTAGCTTAATTGCCCTTGATTGACCTTCGTTTACTTTTTATGAGAAGCGTAACTGTCGATTGCAAGCTATGCTTTTTTGCTAGTTCCAAACAGCTGTACTCTTTATCTTTTCCAAAAAAAGGTAACTCTATATTTGCACCACGTTCAATTAATATATTTGCAATTTTTTCATGCTTATTTTCCAAAGCATAGTGCAACGCTGTAGTACATTCACAGCAACACCAATCGGGGTTTGCTCCTTGTTCTAGAAGAAGCTTAACCACTTCATAGTTACCTTCTCGAGAAGCAACTTGAATCGGACGCAAATAGTTATTCGCAACTTGAGCTAGCATAGACCCTGCTGTGGAAGCATAGCCATTAGGATCTATTTTACGATTTTCCAGTAAATATTTAACTGAATAAAAATCTCCTGCCTCTGCCGCTCTAACTAGAGATAAAAAGTCTACTGACAAATCATCTTGAGTAGCTACATCAGCCTTAGATTCCATAGTTAACAACATTAAAAGAAATAAAAAAAGCATCACTTTACTAAACGCCATAAGCTAGTTTCCTACATAACTAATAAATACAGGATCACCACTTGCAACAGTTTGCGTAGTAAGCATCCAAAAATAATTATTTTGATTCACCGAAAATCGCCCTACGCTAACGGCTTGATTGGCGCTGGCCATGGGCTTGCGCAAAACGACCGCGATCCCGCGGTACGACGATAGTCATCAAACTACTGGAACACTCGACCATATTCGTCAAAGGTGGCTAACCGCACCACACACCAAGTTTTATGCACTGAGGCCAGGGGTTGCTGGCGTAGTAATGCCACTGACTGTCCACCACATTATTAATTTTTAGCGCGGCTTTACGGCCAGTCAGGTCGATGTATATCAGGGGGACGCACTAACGCCGATTTAGAGTCGTCCACCTCATCACCCACCCCCAAGATCCAGACTGAATGTCTGCGATTTTGGGTGGATGCCCATTTAACTATCAGATATTAAATTAATTTTTTCAAAGACACCCAGCCATAAATTCGCAACCTAATTGTGGGCAGGTTCAACTTGGAAATGCAAGATTATTAAATATCGCGCTTTTTATATGCTCAGAGCGGTGAAATTCGTAAGTTTAAGCTCGTCATCGTGGTAAAAATCGGTGCCAGACAATACGAAAACATACCCAGGCCTAAGTTGGGGTAAATTGAAATAATACTGAAAAAGGATAGATGCTAGCCCAGTAGGCGCTCGCATTGCATCAGATTGGCGCGTCTCTTTTTCTCCAGATGCTCACAGTAATCTGTCATTGCCTGTTTTCGCCCTACTGCACCATGAAACACTTTGGTAAATCGGGTGGTAAGTTTAAGCCAGTTGTCTGGCTCTATTTGCAACCTGGTCAGCAGCGGCTGGCTATCTCTGATATATCCTCGTTTGTCTGCCCGCATACACCGGCCTGTTAATTCGACCAGCTGAATATAATAGGTCAGCTCAAACGGGAGGCCACTTGGCATGTTCGCTCTGGGGTTGCCTGCAAAGCGTCGCAAGCTTTTAGGTTGCTTGCCCTGTCGTGCGCACTCAATGCGTTTTTTGATACTGGTATAGTCCGAAGTTTCCGGAGTCTCTGCCATTTGGGCCCTGACTGGATTGAGGTCAACATAGGCCATGCATGCTGCCAGTGCCGCTTCATCCAGTAATGCCTGTGACTTGAACCTTCCTTCCCAGAACCGGCCTGTACAACCATCTTCTTTATTGGCTCTGCGGGCGATGTCTTCATTCAATACCCGCATGAACCAGCTGATACTCGCAAGCCGGAGTCTGAATTCAACAATATCAGCTGCCAGCATACTGCACTCTGACTCGCTAAGCTCATCACCATTAATGAACTTGTGCGTCAGCCAGTTGCCCTTAAACAGTTTATGCCAGCGAAGCACTATCGCTTTATCTGATATCCTTTGTACTTTCTTATCATCCACATACAACACAATATGCGTATGATTGCTCATAACCGCATAGCCACACACCTCAATGCAAAATACCTTAGCAAGAGTCAGTAATTTTTCCTCTACCCAGTCTCGCCGATGTTCATATGACTTGCCCGTGAGACGATCTTTACCGCACAGAAATGCCCGGCGAACACATCGGGATATGCAGTGGTAGTACTTTGTATCTGATAAGCTGACCTGTCTCTTCCTTGCCATTGGCATAATCGAGCATCCTCAATCCATTGAGCATTACCTTAAGGTAGACGGCGTACCTTACGTACGCCAATTTTTGGTGGCTGTCCATTTAACTCGTAATAACTCGTAAGACTGGATGTCTACGATTTTGGGTGGGTGTCCTTGTAACTTTTTCGGCGTTCAGCGCCCGGCTGGTCAGGTTCCCCATCGCATCAAAAGTGTAGCTGTGCTGCTGGATATAACGATATTCACTGCTCTGAGCAACC
>NZ_PNCI01000023.1 GCF_005887095.1 Pseudoalteromonas rubra
GACCAAATACCAGTACTTCCGTAGGCATTGATATCGTGGTTGATAGCACCGGTTTGAAAGTATTCGGGAACGGCGAGTGGCACGCAAGAAAACACGGCGCAAACAAACGCCGGACATGGCGAAAGCTGCATCTGGCCGTTGATGCAAATACACACCAAATAATAGGCGCTGAGTTGTCTACAATCTCCGTAGCTGATTCAGAAGTTCTGGGTGATTTACTCAGACCACTGCGCAGGAAGATCAGCTCGGTAAAAGCGGATGGCGCTTATGATACCCGAGGCTGTTATGCCGAAGTGGCAGCCAAAAAGGCCGACGCGGTGATCCCACCGAGGTGCAACGCGCAGTTGTGGGAGGATGGACATGCTCGAAACAGCGCGGTTATTTTAACAAAGCATATAGGTAGCAGTGAGTGGAAAAAGTGTGGGAACTACCATCAATGCTCTCTGGCGGAAACAGCAATGTACCGGTATAAACAGCTAATGGGTGACAAGCTGGTCAGTCGTGGATTCAATCAGCAGCACACTGAAGCGATGATCAAAGTGAAAGTGCTCAACAGAATGGCTGGGCTAGGTATGCCTGAATATCAGGGAAACAGCTGAAGTCGCAGCGTTTCCTAAGCTATTTGGATTTGATCAACAAGGCCCTATAGGGCGTAAAAGTACACCAATATCACGTGCTGAAAACGTGCTATTTCGTATCACATTTTCAGCACACTGTAACCACTATAGAAACACCCCTTAAAACAAAAACCCCATCAAAAACAGTGTTTTGATGGGGTTTTTGTGTTGCTATGTGGTGGAGCTGGGGGGATTTGAACCCCCGTCCAGAAAGCGTCGACCTTCGGTCCTACATGTTTAGTATCGTCTTTTGGTTAACCTTTAAGTCTCGGACGAACACGATAAGTAAAGGCGAGGCCGCTTAGTTTTAGCCCTTCAACCCCGGCCAGGGTTTCCGTAGCGATCTTGTGTAGGGTGACACTCCAGAACCAGAACCACAAGCATTTCATGGAGGAGTGCTAGCGGGCTATTATGCCGCTAGAGCGTAGTTATCGTCGTTTGCGATTACTTTAAATGCGGCTTTTTTACGAGGCCAACCGCCCCTCGACATGCACCTCAGGCTTCATGAATCCTGTCGAATCCTAATCAGCCCCTGAAATCTCTTTCAGTCAGTAAGTGTGATTATACCCAATAAAATCCCTAAAGCTCAAGCTAAGTTTGCCGATAAGTATAGTGATAAGAACTACTTGGCGGTTTTATACTCAAGTCTCATTTACAATCGTTTATATTTTGTGTAGTTGAGCGGCTGGTTGGGCTTAACAATTAGGGAAGGTTGTGCTCAAATAAGGCAAGGCGATGGTTGTTTTAACTTGTCGCTGTAAGTCAGTTTGACCGGTTCGTACCTGTTTTAGCTAGGTTCGAATTTTGGCTGCATCTTAGATTATGGGAAATATAGCACTTTGGTTGTATTTTTTCCAAATTATTTTTGTTGTTTGCCAAGATTAGCTTGCATAGGCAGGTGCAACTGTAAAATGATGGGACTTGATGCTGGTGCACTAAAAAGCATGCGTGCTTTTATGGCGACGGCATAACAAGCTGTTTTCTGTTTAGACTCTATACAGATTGTCAGCAAGGATGCAATACAGTATCAGAGGTTACACAGCGGCCCTTGTCCTATGTATAGACCTGGTAGTGCATAATAAATTTAATAACATCATGCATAATTTTCGGGAAGTAAGTGATGTCTTTGTTTCATTTTGATGAGGAGTCAGGGTACGTTACAATTAACGAACACCCTGCAAATACCGGATTTCCGGCCAGTTCCGCGCAGCTTGTTGAAGCGCTGGAAAGCTCTCCTTATGCCGACTTTGATATCATACATGCCAATATCGGGCAGTTGTTTTCGCCGTCGGACGATAGAGAAAAGGATTCCTTAATTGTTGCTAAGGCGGTTGACGCCGAGCTGTCTATTCGGGTTGACGACAACAATATGATGGCCGAAGCACGACTGACGACAGCGCGGGGCGGCAAAATGGTGACCATGGAGCAGGCCCGTGAAGCGCTAAAATCGGCCGGGGTAAAACGCGGGATCAGCAAGCAAGCATTGGATACCTTCTTAGGTCAGCAGTTTGAGCAGTCTCCTGGTAGTGTCTATAGCGGTATTGTTGCCCACGGTCAGCGTGCCAAAGATGGCACTGACGCCAGATTTGTCCGTTTATGTATGACAGCGCAGGACAGAGTTCTAAGCCCGCAACAAAAAGACGGTGGTAAGGTTGATATGCGTGACCTGGGGGCCATCATTACCGTCAGCCCCGGCAGCCCGCTGATGAAGCGTGTGCCGCCAACGCCAGGCGAAGAAGGGTATTCTGTATTTGGTGATGTGCTTGAGCCCAAACAGGGCAAAGACTTTGCGCTGGAAGTACCGGAAGGTACCAAAATTTCTCCCGATGATCCTAACCTGTTAATTGCTGACTCCAAAGGGGTACCCGTGGCTATCCCACGCGGTATTCGAGTGGATGACGTGCTGTGTTACGACCAGGTGGATGTTACGACGGGCCACATTGAGTTTGATGGCAGTGTGATTGTCAGTGGTGATGTTAAAGATGGCATGAAAATCAAAGCGTCTGGCGATATCACAGTGATTGGCTTTGTTGAATCTGCACACCTTGAAAGCAATGGCGCGGTGACAGTTATGCTGGGCGTAATAGGTCGTAAGCGCGAAGAGGGTGAAGATTTCAGTTGTTGTATAAAAGCAAAACGCACCGTTTCAATTGGTTATGCACAGTATTGCCATATTGAATCTGAGCAGGATCTGTTAATTGAGCGTCAGGTGTTACATTGCGATCTCAGAGCCAAGCGCATGATCCGGGTCGGAAAAGGCGATACGCCCAGAGGCAAACTGATAGGCGGTACTGTATTCGATGCCATGCGTATTGAAGCGGGTGAAGTGGGTGCACCGTCGGGAACCCGAACGCGTATTACGCTGGCGCAGGACTGGCATATGCTGAAGAAAAAACAACAAGAATTCAAAGATCTTGAAAAGCGCCTTACCGATAAAACCCTTGCCCTGAAACGGGCCCAGATCAAAGCGCAGAAAGCACCGGCTTCCACCAAACGGGACGCCTATCTCAGTAAACTGGCTGTGAATGAGCAGCAACTCAGTAAACACTACGCGCGTAATCAACGCAATATGAAGCTGGTACAGCACAAGCTGGCAAGACTATTAAAGATGAGCCGGATCAAAATCAACGAGTTAATGCATCCGGGTATCGAACTCACCATTGCCAGAGACAGCAAGTCATTCTCGCGGATTTATCCGCCGCATTCGGTATTGCTGGACGAGGGCAAGATCACTCAGGAATTTGCTACACAGTAATGTTGTTGCGATACCTGTGGCAGGTATCGCACATGATGTCATCTCTCGGCTATTGAGCCGGCTCGTCACCCTCTTCATCCGACATGTCAGGTAAAGGCCAGCCACCCAGTGCCTGCCACTTATTTACGATATGACAAAACAGCTCTGCGGTGCGTTCGGTATCATACAGTGCAGAGTGTGCCTGACTGTTGTCAAACTCAATTCCCGCGGTACGACAGGCTTTAGCCAATACCGTCTGTCCCAATGCCAGCCCGGCCAGCGAGGTGGTATCGAAACTTACGAACGGATGAAACGGGGTACGCTTGATTTTGCAGCGCTCGATGGCGGCATTTAAAAAGCCGTGATCAAACGCAGCATTGTGGGCCACCACCACCGTGCGCTGACAGCCTGCGGCCTTTTGGGCTTTGCGTACTGCTTTACAGATCTCTTTGATTGCTTCTTCTTCGTCTACTGCGCCGCGTAAGGCACTGAAGGGGTCTATGCCATTGAAGTCTATCGCTGATTGTTCAATATTGGCACCCTCAAAAGGCGCAACATGAAAATGAACCGTGTGGTCCAGGCTGAGCAGGCCCTGGTCGTCCATCTTGAGCATGCTGACGGCAATTTCCAGCAGTGCATCGGTGTCTTTATTAAAGCCTGCGGTTTCAACGTCAATGACGACGGGAAAAAAGCCGCGAAAGCGCTTTGCGAATAGGGTTTGCTCTTGTTCTGCCATAATCTGCTTGGTTTACTAATTTGAGCGGCCTATTATACTGATCAGAATTAAAGATGCGAACTTAGTGGCGCGTTTCCTGCTTCTGTGTGCATAGGTAGCAGTACAGCCGTCATATCAGGTGTACCGTTTAAGGCTCTGGTGTCAGAACTCTGCCGTTCAGGAGCTTGGATTTAAGGCACGATTATTGCTTTGACTTTCAGTAAGACGCCAACGAAAGGCTGCCCTGTTTGCGGTCGCCGCGTCTCGTTCGGTATTTTTGTTCAAAGCGGAGTAAAAGCGTGAAGTTTAATACAAACCTGATCATTGCCACGACATTGAGTATCCTGACGCTTCAGGCGCAGGGCGCAATGCGGCAATACTCTGCCACGGCAGACAGCTCGCAATGGTTTGTCGACAGGACCACCCGGTTGTCGTGCGCGTTATCACACGAAGTTCCTTATTATGGTGAAGCAATTTTCTCTGCAACCGCAAGTAAAAACAAAGACCTGACCTTTAATCTGGATATGGTTGTAAGGCCCGATAGTTACGACTTTGCCGGGCTGGAATCGGTGCCGCCTGCCTGGCGCGCGGGTATGCCGGCCCGGGTAATGGGTCAGATGAAGTTGTTGAAGAAATTTGATGGTGAACTGACTAACGACATTTCCTGGGAAATGCTGACTGAGCTTGAAAAGGGTTATTATCCCACTTTTTATTATCAGGACTGGCAAAACCAGCACGACCAAATCTCAGTGGCGCTGTCTTCGGTGAATTTTAAAAACGCCTACTGGGAGTTTTTGCAGTGCCGCGACAATTTATTGCCATACAGCTTTGAAGATATTGCCTTTACTGTGATGAATTATAAGTTTAACAGCAGCGAGCTCACCAAGTCGTCGCGCAAACGCCTGGATATGATCGGGGAATACCTCAATAACGACCCTGAAATTGAGTCGATTTATATTTCGGCTTACACAGACAGCTACGGCGGCCGCTCGGTTAATATGGCGATGTCGAAAAAACGGGCGGAAGCCATTAAAACTTACATGGCGTCAAAAGGCATACCGGAAGATAAGATAGTCACTGACGGCTTTGGTGAAAAGCGTCATGTTGCACCAAACGATACACCCATCGGGCGTGATAAAAACCGCCGCGTGGTGATCCAAATCTCCAAACCATAATAGCAAGGCTCCCGTTTTGGGAGCCTGATGGCATTACACATTATTTAGATTTTATTCCTGATCAAATCCCGGACCACAAAGCGGGCAGGGTGCAGTGCCTGATTCAGCCGCTCGCTGAACGGGCGGGGCTCGTCACATAGCGCTGCCACCAAGTGCTCTGTCACCAAAGGCGCACTACACAATCCGCGTGCGCCAAATCCGGTCACTACATGTAGACCTTCATGGGGTTGCGTTAGTGGTTCAAAATCATGATGTTTGCCCCGGCGCAGGTTCGCAAAAGCGTCGCACAGACTGGTTGGATCCGGTACCTGACCTATCATGGGGAAGTGATCGTTAAAGCAGCAACGTACCGCCGCTTTGGCCCCCGTTATTTCTCCCAGGCTCTGATCAAACTGTGTATCACCATAAAAGCCCTGTAACTGAGCACGGTTGGTGGCATTATCCTGCTCGGTGACTTCCCGGCCCTTGCTGTATTTTTCAAAAGTCGCCCCCATACAATGTTCGCCCTGCAGGCTGGGTGTAAAGTAGCCTTTGTGGCATAACACTGTGGTGAGCTCTGAAGAGGCTTCACCGGCCTGGATATGAGAAACCTGGCCCCGCACACCATGCAACCCTAAATGCTGTGTCTGAGAAAACCCATCGCTGTGCTCACCACCACATACAAAGACGTCAGAAAACGGCCCCTGCCACTGAGTATTAACGAGCAGATACCAGCCATCTTCACGTTTGTCGAGTTCGCTGACATCAGCATTAAAGTGCTGCTGACCCGGGCACTTAGCCTGTGCTGCGTTGTGGACGGCTTCGGTCAACTGAGGGGGACTTACCCAGCCGGCCTGTTCGATAAACAGGCCGTCAAACGGGGTGTCTATATTGGCCAGATTTTGTGCTTCTGTTACCGAGACATAGCGTATTAATGATTCTGGAAACAGCTCACTGCTGGCAATTTTCTGATGCTGTGTCCGTTTGCCATCGGTCACACTTTGCAGCAATACACCACACCAGTCATGGTCGTAGTTAAAGCCAGCCGCTTCAATGTGCTGATAAAAACGCCGCGCGTACAAAAAGCTTAGGGCATACAGCTCACTGGTGGTGCTGTACTCGGCCTGCAGGTTAGGGTAAACGGCGCCCTGGCGATTGTGTGATGCACCGCCGGCGAGGGTTTCATCTTTACAAAACAAGGTGGTGCTGATGTTGCGCTTGGCAAGCTGGTAGCTTAAACAGGCAGAGCCAATCCCACCCCCAATGACGGCAACACGCTCAAGCTTGCGAGCAGAGTGACGATAGTATTCAGGGTTGGTTGCCTGAGGATTCGCCTCGTTAAACTGACCGATCACCATTTCCCGCTTACGACCGTAACCTTTGACTTTTTGACAATCAAACCCCGCCTGTTGCAAGCCCCGGCGTACAAAGCCCGCAGCGGTAAAGGTGGCGAAGGTGGCATTGGTACGGCTCAGTGCTGCCATGGCATCAAACAGAGATTGTTGCCACATATCCGGGTTTTTACTAGGGGCAAAGCCATCCAGATACCAGGCATCCACCAGGCCACTGGGCGCATACGAGAGTTTAGGTAAGGAGGTATGTACATCGCCAAACCACAGATCCAGAATGACTTCACCGCCATCAAACTCAAGGCGATGACAGCCCTCAACGGCATCCGGGTATTGTGCGCACAATTGGTGTGCTTGATCCGACAAATCTGGCCATGCTTTTAAGGCTTGTCGTAAATCTTCAATCTTGATGGGGTATTTTTCAAATGAAATAAAATAAAGACGCTGAACGTTGCGCTGTGTTTTCAGGCGCTGAAACTGAGCCCAGGTATTAAGAAAATTCAGCCCTGTGCCAAATCCGGTTTCGGCAACCACAAAGTGGTCCCTGTCATGGTTGAGTAATCGGGTATTGAGCTTGTTCTGTGTATAAAAAACATAATCCGATTCTGCCTGACCGTCGTCGTTCGAAAAGTAGACATCGTCAAAGCTGTCTGCGACCGGTGTGCCTGCGTCGTTAAAGTGTATCTGGGCGTTGCGTATCATAATGTGTCTAAAAGTTCGCTACTGAATTGGCGTCTATTTTACGGATTTTATTTGCGTTCGTCCGTTGCATTTTAACAAATATCAGTTCAGAGTACGTGTGTACGCTGGAAAGCTGACCACTTGGTGCCTGGTTTCAGCGTAGAATACGCGTAAATTTAAAAAGTCCTAAGGGAATTACCCATGAGAAGAGCCGTTATTACGGGTATCGGTGTAGTGTCAAGCATCGGTAACAACAAGCAAGAAGTACTAGATTCTTTGAAAGCGGGTAAAAGTGGTATCGCTTTTAACCAAGAGTTCGCAGATATGAATCTGCGTAGCCAGGTATCGGGCAAGCTGGATATTGACGTTAAGTCTCTGGTTGACCGTAAAGCACATCGCTTTATGGGAGATGCAGCTGCATTTTCTTATATTTCAATGGCGCAAGCGATTGAAGACTCAGGTCTGGCCCCTGAGCAGGTTTCTAATGAGCGCACGGGTCTTATCGTCGGTTCTGGCGGTGGTTCATCTAAGTACCAGGTTGAAGCCGCAGACATTCTGCGCGAGAAAGGCGTTAAGCGCGTTGGTCCTTATATGGTACCGCGTACGATGGCCAGTACGGCGTCTGCCTGTCTTGCAACACCGTTTAAAATCAAAGGTGTTAACTATTCAATCAGCTCTGCGTGTGCAACGTCAGCACACTGTATTGGTAATGCGGTAGAGCAAATTCAGTTGGGCAAACAAGATGTGATCTTTGCCGGTGGTGGTGAAGAGCTGCACTGGACCCTGGCTATGGAATTCGATGCGATGGGTGCATTGTCTACCAAGTATAACGAAGCACCAGAAACGGCTTCACGTACGTACGATGCAAACCGTGACGGCTTTGTTATCTCTGGCGGTGGCGGTATCGTGGTGGTTGAAGAACTTGAGCACGCACTGGCACGTGGTGCACACATCTATGCTGAAATCGTAGGTTACGGTGCGACATCAGATGGCTATGACATGGTTGCACCGTCAGGCGAAGGCGCAGTGAGATGTATGAAGCAGGCAATGCAGGATCTCGAAGGTCCAATCGACTACCTGAACACCCATGGCACTTCAACGCCGGTTGGTGATGTGAAAGAGCTGGGTGCTATCCAGGAGCTGTTTGGTGACAACTCTCCGGCTATCAGTGCGACTAAAGCAATGACAGGTCACGCTCTGGGTGCTGCTGGTGTTCACGAAGCGATTTACTCAGTGCTGATGCTGGAAAATAACTTCATTGCACCATCTATCAACATTGATGAGCTGGATGAGCAGGCACAAGGCCTGGATATTGTAACTGAAATGCGCGAGCGCGAGCTGAACACTGTGATGTCAAACAGCTTCGGTTTTGGCGGCACTAACGCAACTTTGGTGATGCAAAAGTATAAAGGTTAATGGCTTTTGCCATTAACCCAAAAAAACCGCCAAAAGGCGGTTTTTTTATGGGTGTCTGACAGCAATTAAGCTTTATGTTTCATCAGACGTTCTTTGTCGCGCGACCAGTCTCTGTCTTTGATGTCGGCGCGTTTGTCGTGCATCTTTTTACCTTTGGCCAGGTGGAATTCAAGTTTTACCCAGCACTTTTTCCAGTACATGGCGGTGGCCACCAGTGAAAAGCCATCACGCTCGGTTGCACCGATCAGGCGGTCAATTTCGCGCTTTTTAAGCAGCAGCTTGCGATAACGCATCGGGTCACAAATGACGTGCGTTGAGGCGCTGTTTAATGGCTGAATTTGACTGGCAAGCAAAAAAGCTTCGCCGTCTTTAAGGTGAATATAGGTATCGGTGATATTGACCTTGCCGGCGCGGATGCTTTTTACTTCCCAGCCCTGGAGTTCAATACCTGCTTCGAACTTGTCGTGTAAAAAATACTCATGACGCGCCTTTTTATTCAGCGCTATGGTATTGCTATTTGATTTGTTTGGTTTTTTCTTTGCCATAATGGCGTAGTCTACCTTGTATATCGGCGCGGATCAAAAATTGTGGTTATTTTCCCCCAGTCGCCTGTCACAAACAAGATAAATCTTGAAAACCTTGGTAAAATCGCTTTGTTAGAGTTTGGAGAGCGTATGCCACAAGTAGAAAAAAGTGCGTTAGTGATGTACAGCACACAAGAGATGTTTAACTTGGTCAATGATGTTGACGCTTACCCCGCTTTTTTGCCTCATTGCTCTGGGGCACGGGTGATTGATACTTCCGATCAGGGCATGACAGCAAGCCTTGAAATCTCCAAGGCGGGCCTGACCAAATGGTTTACCACTAAGAACCAGTACGAAGGCAACCGGGTCAGAATGCAGCTGGTAGACGGTCCGTTTAAATCCTTACATGGATATTGGGAGTTTATCGAACTGGACGAACAGGCCTGTAAAGTGTGTTTAAAGCTTGAGTTTGAATTTGCCAACAAACTAATTGAGCTGGCATTTGGCCGCATCTTCAATGAAGTTGCGAAGAACATGGTATCGGCCTTTACACAAAGAGCCAAAATAGTATACGGAGTACGTTCATGATCCAGGTTGAAGTGGTATTTGCCTTGCCCGACAAAGCCACAACGCTCAGTGTTGATGTAGCTGAAGGGACATCGGTGGAGCAAGTGGTGCTGCAAAGTGGTATTTTAGAGCGCTGCCCTGAAATAGACCCAACCAATTTGAGTCTGGGGATCTGGAATAGAACGGTCAAGCTGAATCATGTTGTCCGAGCCGGGGACCGGGTTGAGGTGTATCGTCCGCTGATAGCCGACCCTAAAGAAGCGCGTCGTCGCCGTGCAGAAAAGGCCAAAGAAGAAGGTCGGGCCAATAAAATCACAGGTGGCCGCCCACTGTCTAACTAAGGCTCAAATATGAGCAGGCCACCGAGTTAGTGGGTTATATTCACTGGCGTGGCCTGTACGATTTATTTCTCTTCGTCCTTCTGTTCACCCTGTTCGTAGGCTGCTTTTTCATCTGCCAGGTCTTGCTTCAGCTTACGGATCTTTAGCCCCAGCTCCTGGCCCCTGTGTCTGGCATAGTACGTACAGCCAATAAACATACAGGTGGCAAAAAACAACTCGAGTAAGATCAAGGGCATTTCTTCAGGAGACACCCATAACAAGGTTAGCCCGTGTGTAAAGTAGATCAACACGATGAAGTTGGCCCAGGCATAAGTGTAGGGCTTGTCCTGAATAATGCCTTTCAGTGGTAACAGCAGGGGTAAAATATACACTGCAAATACAAAGCCTGTGCTGTAGCCTTCACGCGGTGCCAACACAAACAACCACAAGGGCATGAGAATTAATAAGCCCACATACCCAATAAGGGCTGAGGCCTGAAAGCGTTTTGTAACGGATTTTTTGGGGATCTGGCTCATGATAATTTATTGCTAATGGTAAACAGTCGTTTTGCAAGTGCCCGACAGATTTTCAGCTCTGTGTCTGTCAGTTCGCTGCTATTGTCCATGCCGGCTACATGGGTTGCGCCATACGGCGTGCCACCACTGGTGGTCGACAGTAACTCTGGCACATCGTAAGGCACACCCATCAACAGCATACCATGGTGTAGCAGTGGCAAGGACAGATTGAGCAGAGTTGCTTCATTGCCGCCATGCATGCTGCTTGAAGAAGAAAACACACACGCTGGTTTGTCGATAAGCTGGCCTTTGAGCCAGATATCACTGGTTGTTTCCCAGAAGGTTTTCGCCTGCGATGCCATCATCCCAAAGCGCGTTGGTGTGCCAAAGGCCAGCGCATCGCAGTCTATGAGATCTTGCTTAGACACCACAATGTCATGGGCTTGTTTTGCAACAAAAGTGCGTAGTCTGACTTGTGCACCATGAAATTCCAGAGTTTCTGCAATTTCATGTGCCATGGCTGCAACAGAGCCATGGCTGGAATGATATAAAACTAAGATCTCAGGCATAGGATCACAGAATATCCAGAACGGATTCAGGTGGGCGACCAATGGCGGCTTTGTCACCTTTCACTACGATTGGTCTTTCGAGCAACTTTGGGTTTTCCAGCATTGCCTGACGAATACGCGCTTCATCGCTGTCTTTGCTCAGGCCCAGCTCTTTGTAGAGTGTTTCTTTGCTGCGTACCAACTGATGTGCAGAGGTAAAGCCTAACTTTTGTAGCAGAGCACTCAGGGTGTCTTCATTAATAGGTGTTTTAAGATATTCGACAACCTCAGGTTGAATGTCACGTGACTCCAGTAGAGCCAGAGTTTCACGAGATTTTGAACAGCGTGGGTTGTGGTAAATCGTAACTGACATATAAGATCCTTTACGGTATTAATATTTATCTGATTCAGCGCAAATTGTACCGTATCCTGCAAGCCATGCCTACGTTTTTCAGGTCGAGTCTCTGCTGCATGAAGTAAAACAGAGCGGCCTCTTGCCCAGCTTTTAGTGGTGAGGTGAGTCGGTGCTTGAATGGATACCCTGAGCGTATTACTTTTCCAGTTTACGCTCAGGGGGGGCCGACAGATTTAGAGTTTAGCCAGCTCTTTTTGCATATCCCGGTACTGAGTCAGTAACGCTTTTAAGCGCAGCCGGCGCACGGTTTCTTCCTTTTCGACGTGATTAAGTGCCTTCTGAATTTCGTCCGCTGCCCGCATAAAGGCGCCATAGTGGCTCAACAAGCTGGCCTGGCTTTCATGATAGTCCGCTTTGGATTCCATTTTTTTATAGGTATCCGTGAGCAGCTGCCGCGCCAGCACATGCCCTGGCTTTTCCAGTAGAAAAACTTTCAGAAGTTGCTCGGCCAATTTATATTGCTCGCTTTTAATGGCGACGTTGGCATAGTTGAGCGTGATAACCTGATTGTTGGGCCTAAGCTCATGTTTCTCGCCTAGCAGCTTAGTGATCGCTGTATAGTCTTTTTTTGCCAGCAGCAGATCTGTGTATACGTCAAGGTAGAAGAGGTTGTTTGGCTCGGCATTTAATAGCTTGTCCATTATGCTTTGTGCCTTGTCCAACTTTTTCTGATCCAGATAAGTGATCGCCAGTCCATATTCAAGCGCACTTTTGTCCAGGTCGGAAGATTGTCTTAACGCCTGTTCAAAATAAGCTTGTGCTGCTTTACCCTCCAGTTGGTATCTGGCGATAACCCGACTTTTAGCCAGCTGGAACTGTTGGCTTTTTGGCACATACCTTTGTTGATATTGCTGCGCACGCAGGCGAACATCCGACACCCGGGAGTCGGGCAGTGGGTGAGACATTAAAAAGACCGGCGCTTTGTTTTTGAAACGCACCTGGGCGGCCAATTTGCTCAAAAACTCACTGGATGCATTTGGGTCAAAGCCCGCATTATACAATGTCTGCATGCCAAATCGGTCGGCTTCTTGTTCGGCTTTTCGGCTGTGCGTTAGCTGACTTAGCGCTGACTGAGTTGAACTGGCCGACAAAATCGCCATACCTGCGTCGGGGGCGATCACGGTGGCCAGAATACCGGTGATCATACCCGCAATTGTCAAAGCGCTGTTGTCTTTGGCTTGCTGGATCCTCCGAGCCAGGTGGCGTTGGGTAACGTGGGCTATCTCGTGGCCTAATACAGACGCAAATTGACTTTCGTTGTCGGCCTGTGCCATCAGCCCGGTGTGTACGCCAACATGCCCACCATAAAACGCAAAGGCGTTTATATCTTTATTATCAATCCAGAAAAATGAAAAGGGAAAGCGTACATCATTGGCGTTGGCAACCAGTTTATTCCCCAGCGCTGAGAGGTATTCATCAAGCACTGGATCCTGCACAAGCTTAGAGCCTGAGCGGATCTGCATCATCATGATTTCGCCGATGGCTTGTTCTTTATCTATGGGGAGCACTTGTACCGCAGAAGTGCCCAAATCAGGTAATTTCAATGAGGACTGAGTGAAGCCTGAGGTCGAAACAGTCAGTGACAGGGCACACACAGATGCCTGAAACAGTTTTTTTAACTGCATTCTAATCCTTATTTATATCATCGCCGAGCATGATCTTGGCAATGTCCACTTCATCGCTGCATGCCCGGGCGTCTTTTTCGCATAACATATAAAAGTCTTTTATTGAGACCCCATCAACCTTAATAACGTTCAATTCTCGTTGCAGCATGGTCAATGTTTTATGTACCACTTTGTGCGCATGCAGGATCAGCGCTTTGTCTGCGGTATCGCCCCGGTCGAAATAAAAAGCGATAAATTTATGCAGCTGGTTGAAACGCAACAGGACTTTCATGGTATGTGGGTCCCAGACGTTAAACTCAAGATATTTATTGTCTTTAAGGTATCTGTCTACTTTGACCCCCTTGGCAATGGGATAAGCCCACAACTCAAAACCGCGGTCTGTAAATACCTGATGAAGAGATAAAGCGGGCGCTTTATCACAGTGAATAAGACCATTTTGATCTTCATATCCACCAAGCAAAGATAAGTTCCAGTTCCGTTTGTCTAATAAACGTTTAACGGCATGATCAAATCCATGTTGAAAAATCCCTTCGCCTTCGCTAACCGAAGAGGCGACAAGATGATAAAATGGTGGCAACTCACCCCAGTTAATTTGTTTTTTAAACCAGTTTATTTCTTTTAAGGTTGGGTTGTCAGGCAAACGCGCCTTGTTGTTTGCACCAGGCATGTGAAAATCCGAAAAAACACTATCTCTGTTATAAGGATAACGCATTGACCGAGTTCAGGCTATACGGTTTGCAGACAGAGTAAATCTGAAATGTGCTAAGGTACAGCAAAAGAGTTGTAATAGGTTGAAAGTAGAATTAAATAAGGCCCTAGCAGAGTGATAGAATATGATTTACGCCCTTTGCGGTGTCCGCAGCTATTTGTTCAGTTTAAGTGGCAGCTTAAGCAAGCAAGACTTCAAACGGATGCCGTGCGGTTTTTTTACACAAAAGAACAAGACCTGCGAGATATAATGCGCTATTTAGACAGTCAAGATATGGTATTTCAGCATAATCAACAGTCAGAACCATTTTTTATACAAGTGGAGTGTGTAAATGATTGAACTCATTAAGTCCTGGTATCGGGCCAAGTTTTCAGACCCTAACTCAGTGACACTGTTGCTGATGTTACTGGCAATGGCCGCGCTGCTGTATTTCTTTGGGACTTTTATCATCCCTGTATTAGTGGCGATAGTGATAGCCTACCTGTTGGACTGGCCCGTAACTCGTCTGCAGCGGCTGGTGCCTAGCCGGCAGATGGCGACCAACATTGTAATGCTGGTGTTTGTGAGTGTCATGCTGGCGCTGATGTTCGGCATTTTACCGGTGTTATGGGCGCAAACCAGCAACCTGGTGCAAGAGGCGCCGACTATGATTGAAGAAGGCAAGTACTATTTGTTGCATTTGCCCGATACCTATCCGAACCTTATTTCTGCGGAGCAAGTGCAAAACCTGGTTGGGACGGTTGAAACTAAGTTATTTGAATTTGGCCAGCAGGTGGTCTCTGCGTCTTTGACATCGATTAAAGACGTGGTGGCCTGGCTGATTTATCTGGTACTGGTGCCCCTGTTAGTGTTTTTTATGCTCAAAGATAAGAGCCAGCTAACGACAGGACTGCTGCAACTGGTGCCAAAAGAAAGGCGCCTTATTAATCAGGTTTGGGAAGAAATGGACCACCAAATCATGAACTACATTCGGGGCAAAGTCTTTGAGATCATCATAGTGGGCTTATCCAGCTTTGTGGCGTTCACCATTTTGGATCTGCGTTATGCAGCTTTACTCGGCACTTTGGTTGGTTTCTCGGTTTTAATTCCCTTTATTGGAGCTGCGGTGGTCACTTTGCCCGTTGCTGCGGTTGCGCTGTTTCAGTTTGGGGTCGCACCTGAATTCTGGACTGTATTAGTGGTCTACGGTGTGATCCAGGCATTAGATGGCAATGTCCTGGTGCCTTTGCTGTTTTCAGAAGCGGTTGATCTGAATCCCGTCTATATCATAGTTGCCGTGTTATTTTTTGGCGGTCTGTGGGGGTTCTGGGGGGTGTTTTTTGCAATTCCTTTGGCCTCGCTGGTAAAAGCACTTCTTAATGCCTGGTCAACTCAGCATCAGGAATATCTGGCCTCTGAGGCTGACTAATCTCTCTCATCTGACAGGTGGCGAATTCGCGTCACCTGTTGCTTTTGTGCTCCTTCCCGAATGTTATCTTGTACCATTTTGGAATAACGATCTTCATTTATACAGCAAATGATTATTATGCTTGCTCTGCCTTTTGTGTAGAATGGAATATGATATTCTATATTGTTATAAAGGAGCGCCGTGTGATCCAGTCTGAACAAGACCAATTAATCTACCTCGATGCTAATGCCACTACGCCGGTATTGCCCGAGATTGCCAAAGTCGTGGTACATACCATGCAAGTTTGTTTTGGTAATCCTTCCAGTGCCCATATTACGGGTGTACAAGCTAAGCACCTGATGGAAGAGGCCAGAAATAAAGGTCGGGAGGTGATTGGGGCAACGAGTGGTGAATTGCTCTTTACCTCAGGCGCAACAGAAGGAATACAGACTGCCATTGTGTCTGCGCTAAGTGATTACGTTCAGCAAAGTCACAAGCAATATGCACAACCCGTTCTGATGTACGGCGCGACAGAGCATAAGGCGGTGCCAAATACGCTAAAGCACTGGAATCGCTTACTTGGTCTGAATGCGCAGATCCTGGAGATCCCGGTAGATTCGAGAGGTTTACTGGATCTGGACTTTATCGCTGAGCATATCGAGCAGGCCGTGATGATTTGTACCATGGCTGCGAATAATGAAACCGGGGTTAAGCAGGATCTGGCTTGTCTGGAGCAGGTGATCCGCGAGGGTAACACACAAACGGCCTGGATGGTGGATTGTGTACAGGCGCTGGGGAAACTGCCGCTTAAGCTGTCTCAAACTACGATCGATTACGCCCCGTTTTCAGGACACAAACTCTATGCACCTAAAGGGATTGGGTTTTTATATATTCGTAGCGGTAGTCCCTATACTCCCTTTATCGCAGGAGGCGGTCAGGAATCAGGCATGCGTTCTGGTACAGAGAATATCCCGGGTATCGCTGCGCTCAGTAAGCTGTTTGATATGTTGCTCGACAAAGATAATTCTCCCTTTAATCCGGTTGCGCAGCTTGAAAAACACCGCAGTATGCTGGCTGAAGCCGTGGAGACAACGTTTAAACAAGTCACCTTTCATCATGATTTTGCGCTCTCGGTCCCGACAACATTGAATTTTTCGGTAGATCACCTGACCAGCAAAGAGGTGATTGACCTGCTGGATGCGGCGGGTATTCGTGTCAGTGGTGGCTCCGCCTGTAGTTCGGGTTCCAGTCGAAGCTTTGTTCTGGATGCGATGAATGCGCCTGACTGGCAAAGCGAGAATGCCATTCGGCTCTCATTTGGACCTGCTGACAGTGAAGCCCAGATCCGTCATGCATGCGATACGCTGAAAAGTCTCAAGCCAATATTAGAGAACAATTGCCTGGTGGTGTCGGATAGCACTGCACCGGAGCAGGAAGCATGTGCGGTTGGGTTAACTCAGCTACGTCATCAGGGCGCTTGCTGCTGGCTGTATGTGACGACCGATAAACAAGCGGTGATCGTTGATCCGGTTCCGGAGTTGGTACCCAGATTGCAGCGTTTACTCGACAAGCAGGGGCTGGGTTGCAGTGCATTACTTAAGACGCACTTGAGTGAACAAGCTGCTGATGCCGTGAACCTGTTGGTCCACAATCTGACAGATAATAGAGCGGTAGATGAGTTTGGTTGGCCCGAAGGCGAGTCTGGCGGCTTGTTGCAGGGGACGTTGAAAAAGCTCTCTCTGGCAGATAATGATACTCAAGAGTGCTGCTACCTACTTATGCAGGGTGAAGATGTCTCGGCTTGCTTTGTTGGTAAGCTGTTATTACCTCAGGGATTGGGAGATAGTCAGGGTGAAACCTCACGTGCGATGTCAATGGCGGCAACGCTGCTACGTCTCAACGAGCAGCTTGATGACAACAGCCTGATATGTAGTGCACTGGACTATCAGCAGTGTTTTGCTATCAACTGGCATGCTCAGGTGCAGATCAGCCCGCTCCTGGGGCGTTTGCTGAATGGGGCATGCTCTACGGATGAGTTTGTGAAGCAAAAAGCTAGTATTGATCGCGACTCAACCACATTCAGAGAACGTTTCCTTGGTGCACTCATGGACGCGGCAGTACCATCGGTTCAGTCGCTCAACAAAACGGCTGCTGAAGATTGGTTGCAATCCCATCAGGGTGTGATTATTGACTGTCGCGAACCTTATGAATCGGATGTGTCGAGACGAGGTATCACAGAGTTGTTCGGTGATCTGGCCTCTGGCCGGGTGTTGAATATTCCGTTGAGCAGAATGACGGACGTGCTGAGAAATGATGCTTTGAATTCATCGCAGCATTATCTGCTGGTATGTCGAACAGGCAACCGCTCAATGCAAGCAGGTAACACGCTTGCTCTACTTGGTTTTGACAAGGTAGCCAATTTGGCGGGCGGGTTGGCGCTGAATTGATGTATATTTGCCCCGGCCTGCCGGGGCATGCTGTTTAGCGAGGTGCCGGGCCGGTACTTTCTCGTACCACCATACTTGGTGTAAATGTGGTAATGACGTCTTTATCGTGATTACGGCTACCGCGGGTTTTAGAAAACAACAGCCGCGCAGCATGTTCAGATATCACGTTATTGGCCTGGTGTGCCGTCGTTAATTTTGGCCAGGTCTGGCGTGAGAAAGGGGAGTCCTCAAACCCGGAAATGGAAAGCTGAGCGGGAATCTCTATATTCATCAAACGCGCAGCAAATAACGCGCCCGCGGCCACCTCATCGTTACCGCCTAAAATTGCGGTGATCTGATTTGGGTTACCATCTTTGAGTAATGCTTTTGCACCATTAACACCGGATTCGAAAGAATAAGTCCCCTTATGTATAAAGTTTTCGTTAAAGGCTATTCGATGATCTGCTAAGGCTTGTTTGTAACCTGCCAGTCGTTCAGTCGTAGATTTGTGCTCTTCATCACCACAGACAAAGGCAATATGTTTGTGCCCCAAAGTAATCAGATGCTCAGTAATCTCATAAGCGGCTGCAAAGTCATCAACATAAATACAGTTTTTGGAATTTTCTTCCTGCTCGTTGTGACCAGACAATAAGCGAACATAGCTCACGCCCAGTTCATCCAGCATATCAATGATAGGTTGCTGCTCTGACAAAGGCGGAGTGAGTACCAGTCCGGCAAGGCGTGAACGCTTGATCATGGTCGCAATTTCTGTCTGCATATCTTTGTGCTGTGCGTTGCAAGGATGGATCACCAACTCGTATCCTTCTTCTTTACACCGAGACAACACACCATTTTGCATGTCTATAATATAGTAGGCATTGGGATTATCATAAACCAGCCCAATGGCGAATGAAGAAGTACCGGCCAGATTCCGTGCGGCGGTATTGGGTTGGTAGTTCAGCTCTTTGACGGCTTGCATCACCTGATCATAGGTTTTTTTGCGTACCGATGGTTCCTTGTTGATCACGCGCGATACGGTTTTCATCGACACGCCTGCGTGTTTTGCTACATCGTTGATGGTTACTTTCATCTTGTTTTTCTTCTGTGAGAGAAGGTGGTACTATATTGTGTACAAGTGACTAACTGCGTACTTTATAGCGCGATCATTGCGCATTCCTGATGACTCGCAGTTGGGTTTTTACTCGGTATAGTCCGTGCCTTGATTTCATAAAATGATCATTTGATGCTTCTAGTCTATCCAATTTACTCTCAAATTAGCAGCAAAAAATCTACCAAATAAATTAATGATACCGGTGTCAAAAAGTCAAAATTCGGGTATTATGCGCAGTGTAAAATTGATTATTAGCTATTTGACAGCGTTGTCATTTTAACTTATGTTTAACGCAATACACCGTTTAACACTTGTGATAATTACAATTTTTATTGTTTTGAAAACGCATCGTCACTAGGGGAATTTTTATGAGTTGCCGTACACAACGACAGAGTTGGCAGGCTTTAACAACAGCATCAGAGCAGCTGAAGACACAACATCTTAAATCTTTGTTTGAGCAAGACCCAGACAGATTTGAATTGTTTTCTCGTCAGATCCCGGGCTTGTTGTTTGATTTTTCTAAGCAACTCATAGACAAAGACACATTTGCACAACTTATTAAATTAGCGCAGGAATGTGATCTGGCTCAGTGGCGAGACAAGTTGTTTGCGGGTGAGAAGATTAATATCACCGAAGATCGTGCTGTTTTGCATGTTGCTTTGCGTAACCGAGCTAATACACCGATTTATGTTGATGGCGAAAACGTCATGGACCAGGTGAATACTGAGCTCGAGAAAATCAAAGCTTTCAGCCATAAGGTACGTAGTGGCGATTGGCGTGGTTATACTGGTAAGTCAGTTAAAGATGTGGTGGCAATTGGAGTAGGTGGTTCAAACCTGGGCCCTCAGATGGTCACAGAAGCGCTTAGCTCTTATGCCGACGATACGCTTAACGTCCATTATGTGTCTAATGTCGACGGTGTCCAGTTGGCCCATGTCTTGGGCAAAGTGTCCCCTGAAACGACTCTATTTGTTATTTCGTCGAAGACGTTCACAACATCGGAAACCATGACCAATGCACGTTCTGCTGTTGCCTGGTTTTTGGATGCGGCGCAAGACGAGGCCGAAGTGGCTAAGCACTTTGTGGCAGTCAGTACAAATCTTGAGAAGACCCGAGCATTCGGTATCGCCGACGAAAACGTGTTCACTATGTGGGACTGGGTGGGTGGTCGTTTCTCTTTGTGGAGTGCAATCGGGTTACCCATCGCGTTATACCTGGGCTACGACAAGTTCGAGGCCATTTTAGAAGGTGCCTTTGAGGTAGACGAACACTTTAAAAACGCACCGCTTGAGCAAAATATTCCGTTGATTATGGCGCTGTTGAGCGTCTGGAATACCAGCTTTCTTGGTTATCAGTCGCAAGCTATTTTACCTTATGATCAGGCTTTACACATGCTGCCTGCTTACCTACAGCAGGGTGAGATGGAAAGTAACGGTAAACATGTCACCTTTGACGGACAAACGGTACCTTACACAACCGTACCACTGATCTGGGGCATGACGGGCATTAATGGTCAGCACGCATTTTATCAGTGTCTACATCAGGGGAACGTGATTGTACCTGCTGATTTTATCGCCTCTGTGAAACCACAGCGCAACGTTGATAAACACCATGATATTTTACTGTCTAATTTCTTTGCTCAGACAGAAGCGCTGATGGCGGGTGTGAATGAACAACAGGTACGCGCAGACTTGGCGAAAAAAGGTAAGTCGGACGCTGAAATTGAGCGCCTGCTGCCGCATAAAATCCACGAAGGAAACCGACCTACAACGTCGATGATGCTGAATGAAATCGATGCCAAAGCGGTTGGTCGCCTGATAGCATTGTATGAACATAAAATATTCTGCCAAGGCATTATACTGGAGATTTGCTCCTTTGATCAGTGGGGTGTTGAGCTGGGTAAAGGGTTAGCCAGCGCCATTGAGGCCGAGCTTACGCAAGACGGAGTAGAGCACCCACACGACAGCTCCACAGCCGGATTGATTGCGTACTATAAACAGCATAGATCATAAAAACTGACAACTAGACAACCTAGTGTCAGGTGTCCGATTGCTACCAGGACACAAATGGAAAGAATACCTTTGAACGGGTAGCGCTGGAGTGCTTAGGGCCTGTATTTTTGTGAGAGGAATTACAGTGCCCCTAAGGCTCATTTTTTCAAATTTATTCGCTTTGTCATAACTTATCATGGGCAAGCGGGTAAACTGGTTTCAACAGAACCAACAAGCAGTGACGGAACAGACTCTTATTGGGGATGTATGACGTAGTCGTCACGACGAAGTACATACAGACGTATCAAATCGGCAATACGTTATCATCCCAACGGAATTTCGGCACAACAAACCAGGTATCATCAGCAGTACCGCTATGTTGTGCAATCGAATTCAAACCCAGCATGAAAGCAATGTTTGCTAGTCTACAGTCAGACTGGAAAACGGTTTTAACTAACGAGCGTGTGATGCACTGATGTGCTACGCGCCTAACCTTGTGAGACATAATTATGCTTAATCCTTTTGATATCGTAATTTTTGGTGGAGGCGGCGACTTAGCGTTACGAAAGTTGTTACCTGCAATGTATCGTGCGTATCAAGAAGGTAATTTACCTGAAGGCTCACGCGTATTGCCTACCGTCCGTGCACAAGAACAAAGAGAACAATACCTCGCCACGGCAGAGCAGGCACTTCAATCTCACCTCAGCGAAGGGGAATTCAACGTCAAAGACTGGCAAGCCTTTTCGCAATTCTTAGTACCTGTGGTTGTCAATGTAACAGCGGCAGATGATAACTGGGATGTCCTGAAAGATATTTTGGACACAGATGGTGAGGAAAAATCTCGCGTCTTCTATTTATCTTTGCCTCCTGCGGTATATGGCACCTGTTGTGAGTTGTTGTCGCAGAAGAATCTGATCACTGAAAATTCTCGCGTTGTGGTGGAGAAGCCAATTGGTTATTGTGGCAAATCGGCGGAAGAAATAAACGGTAAGATTGCGCAGTTTTTTGAAGAGAGCCAGATCTTCCGTATCGACCACTACTTAGGTAAAGAAACCGTACAGAACCTGATGGCTTTGCGTTTTGCTAACGCATTATTTGAAAACCTCTGGGACGCCAAGTCAATTGACAATATTCAGATCAGCATTTCAGAAACTGTTGGTCTGGAGAGCCGTGCAGGCTTTTACGATAAGGCCGGCGCATTACGCGATATGGTTCAAAACCACTTATTGCAGCTGCTATGCCTCGTTGCAATGGAATCTCCGTCAAAGTTAAATGCCAATAGCATTCGTGCCGAAAAGCTCAAGGTGCTAGAAGCACTACGTCCTTTGATTGGCCAAGATGTTGATGACAACGTGGTACGTGGTCAATACGTACCGGGCGATCTGAACGGTAAATTGGTACCTGGCTACCTTGAAGAGCTGGGTGAAGGTTCAAGTAAAACAGAAACGTTTGTGGCTATTAAGGCGCATATTGATAACTGGCGTTGGGCTGGTGTGCCATTTTATCTCAGAACAGGTAAGCGGATGAAAAAACGTTGTGCAGAGATAGTGGTTGAATACAAGCCGGTATCTCACAACGTTTACGATCCAAGTGTGGGTCCGATCCAGCCAAACCGCCTTGAGATCCGCCTGCAACCTGAAGAAAGTATCCAATTAACTTTGATGTCAAAGCGTCTTGATAACCTGGAAATGCAGCTACAACCGGTTACGTTGAACATCGAGCTAAGTCAGCAGTACAGCAAGGGTTTTCACTCAGATGCGTATAAGCGTCTGATGTTGGATGCAGCAGCAAATAACCCGGCATTGTTTATTCACCGTGATGAAGTACGTCAGGCCTGGCAATGGATCGACCCGATCGTCGCTCGTTGGCAGGAAAAGGGCACACCTTCACTTTATCGTGCGGGTTCCTGGGGTCCTGAAGCGGCTGATGAATTACTGGAAGAAAACAACCATGCCTGGTTCAATGTGGGAGAAAAAGCATAATGGCACAGCTTAACGAAGCGTTTTTTGATAGCAAAGAGGCAATGACCGAAAAACTGGCTGAGCTTTTAAGTAGCACACTGAGTGATGCCATTGAGTCAGATGGTCGTGCAACTATGCTGGTATCAGGTGGCTCGTCACCGGCACCGGCCTACAAACACTTGTCAAATCTGCCACTGTCATGGGATAAGGTTACAGTGGCGATGGTTGATGAGCGCTGGGTCGATGCAGATCATGAAAAATCTAACGAAGCTTTTATCAAGGCGACTTTGTTACAAAACGAAGCAAGCTGTGCTGAGTTTGTGACCATGAAAAACGCCGAAGCCACGGCACAGGCAGGTCAGGCTACGTGTGAAAAAGCTTATGCCGCACTGAAAGCGCCTTTCGATATTACCATTCTCGGTATGGGCCCGGATGGTCATACTGCCTCTTTGTTCCCTCATGCAGAAGGGCTTGAGCAGGCATTACAAACGTCTGATCTTGTTTGTGCAATCAATGCTAAACAAAGTGAAGTTACCGGCAGTATCACCGAACGTATGAGCCTGACACTGGCAGGGATTGCTCATACAAAGCATGCTGTGTTACTTATCAGTGGAGAGGCAAAGCGCGCCGTGTATGAAGAGGCCAAGCAATCTGGCTCCGAACTCGATATTCCATTGCGAGCTGTGCTAAATCACCCACAGCTTGAGCTCAGCGTTTTCTGGTGTCCTTAATCTGCCAAAAAGAATCGTAAGATTGAAAAAAGCACGCCCGGGCGTGCTTTTTTAATGTCCGGAAAATAATTGTCAAAAGAGGCGACCAAAAAAAGAGAGGCGATGCTGCCTCTCTATTCATTAGTTTTGGCTTGCCCGCTTGTTACAGAGAATTGATAAAGACCAGCGCAATTGCCAGCGGGCAGACGAATTTGATGTACAGCGGCCAGATCCGCCAGAACAGAGACGATGCCACTTCCGGATGACCTTCCTGGATTTCGCTCAGTAGTTTCTGGCGGTGCCAGATCCAGCCAACGAAAATACAGCAGAACATTCCCAGCAATGGCTGACCGAATTGCGTTGTCAGTTTAACAACCAGACCAAACAGGGCAGAGAAATTGAGGATGATGGTTACGCTCACGGTAGCAATAATGCCGCCAATGATCCAGGTCGCTTGTGTTCTGGCCAGGGCAAACTTCTCTACCGCATAAGACACCGGAGCCTCCAGCATAGAAATAGAGCTGGTAAGCGCGGCGATGCTCATTAGAGCAAAGAAAGCAAACCCAACGAATACGCCCACACCGCCCATACCTTCAAATAAGGCTGGCAGAACCTGAAAGACTAAGGTGTCCTCTGATAAAAGCTGGCCTGTAGCTGAGAAGATCTCAACCCCCTGAGCCTGTGCCACATACATAGCTGGGATAATAAGTAAGCCAGCAACAAAGGCAATAAAGACATCGATTAGAGTGACATAGGCACCCAGAGAAACCAGGTTTTCCTGTTTACTGATATATGAGCCATAAATGATCATCACACTGGTACCCAGCGACAGAGAGAAGAACGCCTGACCTAGTGCACTGACAAGTAATCCCGGGTCGAGCAAAGAAGAAAAGTCAGGGACAAGATAGGCCTTTAAGCCAGTAGTCGCGCCTTCCTGCGTAAGTACGTACGCAATCAAGGAGAAGAGAATAAGTAACAAGGCTGGCATCAGACGTTTAGACCATTTCTCAATGCCATTTTCGACCCCTTTACTAATGATTGAGATAGTCAGTGCGACGAAAATTAAGGTAAAGCTGAGATCTCTTACCAGAGATTGCTCTGATAACCATTGAGCGGCATTTGTGGCACCCACTGTGTTAGCAACAGGCTCTATGGTGGCACTGAGCATCCAGCCTGCCACAATGGCGTAAAAGCTCAGGATCAGTCCGGCACAAATGATGCCGCCAAAGCCGACGAAAAACGCGAATTTTTTTTGTATTGGGTTATTTCCAAGCTTTTGCAAAGACGAGACTGCATTTGCCTGGCCATGACGACCAATCACCAGCTCGGCCATCAATGCGGGGTAAGCCAGACAAAACGCCAGGATCAAATACATTAATACAAAAGCGGCACCCCCATTACTGGCGGTTTGAGTCGGGAAACCCCAAATGTTTCCCAGGCCAACAGCAGAGCCTGCTGCAGCCATAATGAATCCGAAGCGAGAGCTGAACTCTCCGCGCACAGTGCTCATATTGTTATACTTCTCTTTTTTTAAAGACGGCGGCAACAATCTACTGTAATTAAAAGGAAATAAAAAGGCCTAAATTGCATTGATCTAACACAAGTTTTTGCTTAAATCCTGAGCGTAATCTGAAAAATCCAGTACGTTGTTCGCGTTTGTTTAGTATCTAGCTGATTTATAGCATAAATCTAACGCTTGTCAGTCAGCCTTGACAGTATTTCTCGGTGCTTTACAGGGAAAAGTCAGTGTGAATTTAGCACCGCCTAGCAGATCGGATCTGCTGACACTGGCCTGGCCGTGGTGCCAGTCAACCACTTTTGCAACGATTGCTAAGCCCAGACCATAGCTTTTCCCTGCGCGATTACGGTGGCCCTGCTCCTGGAAAAACGGGTTAAACACTTTATCCCAGTTCTCTTCTTCTATACCCGGGCCATCATCTTCTACTCGTATTTCAATCTGATGATCCAATTGCTGGGCGCTGACGATAATCTGCTTGTTGGCAAAGTCACAGGCATTGCTGAGTAAATTGGAGATGGCTCTCGCCAGCCAGTGGGGATCGGCATCTAACTGTAAGTGTGCAGGGACCGAGACACTGGCATTGATTTGTTTGTTAGTCAATTTGGGCGTCATTTGTTCAACTACATGACGGATGTAGCCGTCCAGTTGAGTGGGCGCGAACTTGAGCAGGTGCGATTTTTGTTCGAGTGTGGCAAAGGACAAATAGCTCGCCAGCATGTCTTCCATCTGGTCAAGATCTTTTTCCATTCTGTGCATCAGGGCGTGCACCTGCTCAATGTCGTCTTCCTCAAAAGCTGCATCGAAACCAAAGCGCAAACAGGCTACCGGGGTACGAATGTCATGAGATAAACTGGAGGCCATGAGCTTGTTTTCAGCCAGCAGCTTTTCTATTTGATTGGCCATGCGGTTAAAAGTGAGTTCTAAGTCCTTTATATAGGTGAAATGATTGACCTCTATTCGGGCACTTAAGTCGCCGCTGGCAAATTGTTTCGCTGCGCTGACCAAGACGGTAAGTCGCTTGGCCAGTGGTGCCAAGATTACCCACATGAAGGTACAAATGCCCGCATAAAACGCTAAGGTGAGAAAGACGTCGGAGTCGTACTGTTCAGGTGGTTTCTCTAATCTGAGCTCAAGGTAGTCTGGTGCCAATGAAGGGGCCGATTTTAGCAAGTAATAGCCCATGTCATCCTCCAGCAGTAATCCTTCAGGCTGCATCATCTGGTTTTTTAACTCTACAGGGAGCGCCAGTGAATCGCCAGAGCTATAGGTAATGGGTAAGTCAAAGTCTTTACTGACCTGCTCCATATATGCTGGTCGCAACGTTTCGGGAATAGAGGCGCTTTGATTAGTTACGCCATACAGCAACTTTGCCTGCCAGGCAAAGGCATCTTCGGCAGGTTCAGCTTGTTGGCTCAGGGTATCAAGCAGCCAGCCCAGTACAACGATTGAGATAAGGGCGCTAGCTAAAAGATAAAGATAGAGCTTTTTCATTCACTACTCCAGAGATAGGCATGACTACATCAGGCGATGCGAAGAGGGGCAAAGTCCGCACCTGAATGCGCGGACTGTGAGAGACCAAAACCTGTGGTTTACCAGGCTGAAGGCACAAGCAAATAGCCTTTTCCCCAAATTGTTTTTATTTTTTCAGGGTTCTGAGGATCATCACCAAACTTCTTGCGCAGTGCCGAAATGAGCACATCTACGCTGCGGTCCAGACCATCATATTCACGCCCTTTAGTTGCCTTAAACACGGCGTCGCGAGAAACCACTTCTCCGGCATTGCTGGCCAAAAAATGCAGTAACAGGTACTCGGCACTGGACACATTGACTTCTTGATCAGACACAATGACTTTGCGTGCTTGTGTATCAATACGCAGGTTCCCGACATTAAGCATGACGGCATTGGTGTCTGAGTTAGACTCACTATCCTGAGCTACGCGCATGTTGGCCTTGATCCTTGCCAGTAGCGCGCGGGGGCGAACTGGCTTGATGACATAATCACTGGCACCGACTTCTAAGCCAATCACCTCATCCATTTCTTCGTCTTTGGCTGTGAGCATAATGATAGGCTTGCTGTAAAACTGACGCAGTTCGCGGCAAACACTGATACCGTCTTGCCCCGGTAACATGATATCCAGCAACACCAGATCCGGCTCGTGTTGTTTGACCATACTGACAACCTGATCACCGCGATAACAACATTCTGTGGTATAACCTTGATTATTCAGGTAGTCGGCAACCCACTGTGCGAGCGACTCGTCATCTTCAACCAACAAAATCGTGCCGTATTGCTCCATTTGACTTCTCCTTAATTGCGCTTGCCTGCGTTACTGACAGACAAGGCTACGTTTACTTTGCTTTAATTATGTTCTTGACTGCAATTATAAGTACGAATCGCGTAAAAAGTGTAATTAAGTGTGTGTTCTTGTTTTAGAACTTTTGTTAAAGCAATACATTAAGCTTTTCTATGAGGCCGCGACTTAAGTGGTGCATCATGTCACTGGTCAGGGCGCTGACTTCTGTTTTATTACAGGCTCCGGCTGTTTTTACAAGCGGAGAGATTTGCGGTTCCACGTGGTAGGGTGGGATCTCCACAGCCTGGTTGTATCTGGCTCGACGAGCTTCTTCCTGGTTTTGTTCAACAATAAACGATATTACCGCGTGTTCGTTGGTCACTTTCTCAGTTTCTGTGAACGTATACTGCAGTGGGATGCCTTGGTACCCAGCGCTATTAATAGACGATTTAGCAAACCAAATGACATCAGATGATGATTTGTGCGTCAATCGCATACTCAATGAGGCGATGATATTACTACACTGCTTACTCGGAATAGTTTGAGCTAGCTCTGCAATGTAGGGATGCGGGTCTTCGGGTTTGTTCAACACATACACCTTGTCCTTCCCAAAGGACAGATCAAGTTGTTGAACGACCAAATGATAGTCGCTGCTTTTCTGTGCCACGACTGTCAAGCCTTTGTCTTTTAAAAGCTGGATAATCTGTTTGCGTAATGTGTCCGTCATGCTCACTTTACTGGTATCGATATACACCGTATTACCACTTTTGACGGGGTGAGCAGGCAGTTGAACGGATTTGATCCGTGCAGATTCTAGTTCTGTACTGTATGACAGCTGATATACTGATTTGGTTAACAACGGCTTAGCCGGCACGTTCAGTTTGGGTGCCATTGGCGGTGTTGTAATACACCCTGTCAGTCCGGCCAAGGCAATAATTGAAAGCAAGCAGCGCATGACTTATACCTCTAAATTTAGTTTTATAGTTCAGCACTTAGCTGCATTAAAACACGACAAATTCGTTGGCATTATCTCAGTGGCCGAGCAGAAGAAATTCTATCGCCAACAGAGATTGTCCGCGTGAGCAGTGCCAAACTTCATGATATTATGTGCAGCGTGTTAATGAATCGGATCATTATGAAGTCACTGCATCATCTTATTGTTATTGCATTCGCACTGACGACTTCGGTCGTTCAGGCTAACCCAGGCAGCGAGCAGCAGCGCTGGGAGCAATTTGTGAACGCATATTCTAAGCAACTCAAACAAAAACTAAAAGAAAAATCGATACCGGGCGCGGCATTGAGCATTGTGCACCGTGAGCATGGTGATCATATTGCCGGAATAGGCCTGACCAAAGTCAGAAAAGGGCAAAAAGTCACTGCCAGTACGCGTTTTCGTTTAGCATCTGTGTCTAAAACATTTGCAGGTTCCCTGACCGCCAAGCTGGCTGCGCAGGGCCTGCTCGACATTGAAGATACGGTTGCCGAGCACCTGCCTATCTTCACCAAAAGTGCATATGGTGAAGCGAAGCTATACCACCTGCTGAGCCATTCTAGTGGTTTGGTGCCAAATGCGTATGACAACCTGATAGAGTCCAGGATGAGTTATGACAAAATTTATCCAAAACTCGTTGATGTGGAGCACATTTGCAGACCTGGTATTTGTTATGGTTATCAGAATGTCATGTTCAGTCTCATCGGGGATGTGATTAAGCAAAGCACTCAGCTAAGTTACGAGTCCTGGCTTGAGCACTTTTTCTTTGTGCCATTGGGTATGAAAGATGCAGGTTTGGGACATGCACATATGACCAAAGACGATAATTTTGCAGCGCCTCATGTCCGGGGTAAAAGACGCTGGCATACTGCAAAGTTGAAACCCCATTACTATAAAGTAGCACCCGCTGCGGGTGTGAATGCCAGTGCTGCGGATATGCGCCAATGGTTAAAAGCGCAACTGGGTATTTATCCATCGGTACTGTCATTGGACGCACTGACCATTCAGTCTCGCCCATATACGCGCACAAAGCGTGAACTGCGTAGACGTGTATGGCGTAATTACGTTGAACAAGCCCATTATGGTCTGGGGTGGCGTATATATAGTTTTTCTGGTGAATTAATGTACTACCACAGTGGCTGGGTGCAGGGGTACCGGACGGATGTGGCGGTGTTACCTGAATTAGGGATTGGGTTTAGTCTGCTTTTAAATGCAGAAAGCGGCGTGATCAATGGCCTGAGCACGGAGTTTATTCGTCAGGCCATTGAATTTAGTAGAACAGCTGACACGCAGGCTGATGGATAGTCAGTCCTGCAGGCCGTCTGCTACTGACGAGGAAGCTGAATTTTTTTGTCTTCGCTTTGACGGTACAGCACGATGATATGTCCGATCACCTGCACTTTATGAGCGCCTGTCTCACGAACAATGGCATCGAAGATAAGCTGTTTGGTTTCACGGTCATTGGTCGGTACTTTAACTTTAATGAGCTCGTGAATGTCTAAACATTGCTCAATCTCTAACAGAACCCCTTCTGTCAGCCCGTTACCGCCGAGCAAAACAACAGGTTTTAGGTCGTGTGCTAACCCTTTTAGGTACTGCTTCTGTTTATTTGATAATGTCATATTGATACAATTTACTAATTAAGGCTTGAATTACCGCTATTCTAACGCCATCTAAAGAATATTACTAATGAGTTGCAGTTAATATGGCAAATAAAAAGCACTCAGCGAGCTCCAAACGCTGGTTAAAAGAACATGTTGAAGATCCTTATGTTCATGAGGCACAAAAGCGGGGCTATCGCTCTCGTGCTGTCTTCAAACTTGAGGAGATCCAACAAAAAGACAAATTGTTTAGGCCGGGCATGCATGTTGTTGACCTCGGCGCTGCACCGGGAAGCTGGTCACAATACCTTGCAGAGCAGGTGGGTGATAAGGGAGAAGTGATCGCATGTGATATTTTGCCGATGGATTCCTTGCCTGGCGTTGCATTTCTTCAGGGCGACTTTCGTGAGGAAGCTGTTTTGAACGCATTGCTGGACCGAATTGGCGGCAAAAATATTGATGTGGTATGTTCAGACATGGCACCTAATATGAGCGGTAACAATGTGATAGACCAGGCGGGCAGCATGTATCTGGTGGAACTGGCGTTCGACATGTGTCATCAGGTACTCAAGCCTAACGGTGCTTTTGCCGTGAAGGTGTTTCAGGGCGAAGGCTTTGATCAATTTGTACAAGACGTGCGTAATGCCTTTAAAGTGGTTAAGATCCGCAAGCCTAAAGCGTCACGCCCCCGATCTCGTGAAGTATATATAGTGGCGACGGGTTACAAACTGTAGTACAGTTGAAACGCTTTTAAGACGAATTTGAATTATTTTAGATACAAGAGGTTAACCCCTTGAGCGATATGGCGAAGAACTTAATACTCTGGTTGGTAATAGCTGTCGTGCTAATGACCGTATTTCAGAGCTTCAATGGTGGCGAACAAGCAGATCGCCAAACTAGTTACACTCAGTTTGTGAACGAAGTGCGCAGCGGTGTTGTCCGCGATGTAAACATCGACCGGACAGCTGGCACGATTACAGGGATCAAAAACAATGGTGAGCGTTTCCAAACTATTATGCCATTGTACGATGATGATCTGATCAACGACTTACTTAAGAACGATGTAAACGTTAAAGGCGTTGCGCCAGAAGAGCAGTCATTCCTGGCCAATATCTTTATATCTTGGTTCCCAATGCTCCTGCTCATTGGTGTATGGATATTCTTCATGCGTCAGATGCAAGGGGGCGGCGGCAAAGGCGCTATGTCATTTGGTAAAAGCAAAGCTCGCCTCATGGGTGAGGATCAGGTCAAAACTACATTTGCTGACGTTGCAGGCTGTGACGAGGCAAAAGAAGACGTGACTGAGCTGGTTGACTTCTTACGAGATCCATCTAAGTTCCAGAAGCTAGGTGGCAACATCCCGAAAGGCGTGTTAATGGTTGGCCCTCCTGGTACTGGTAAAACCTTGCTGGCCAAGGCGGTTGCAGGCGAAGCGAAAGTCCCATTTTTCACTATTTCAGGTTCGGACTTCGTAGAAATGTTCGTGGGTGTAGGCGCATCACGTGTACGTGATATGTTTGAGCAGGCTAAAAAAGCAGCGCCTTGTATCATCTTCATCGACGAAATCGATGCCGTGGGCCGCAA
Organism: Pseudoalteromonas rubra; assembly: GCF_005887095.1. GTDB lineage: Bacteria > Pseudomonadota > Gammaproteobacteria > Enterobacterales > Alteromonadaceae > Pseudoalteromonas > Pseudoalteromonas rubra_E. The sequence continues at coordinate 31,465 of NZ_PNCI01000023.1, forward strand.
ACGTGGTGCTGGCATGGGGGGCGGTCATGATGAACGTGAACAGACCCTAAACCAAATGCTAGTAGAAATGGATGGCTTTGAAGGCAATGAAGGTATCATAGTTATTGCTGCAACTAACCGCCCTGATGTACTTGACCCTGCGTTACTTCGTCCTGGACGTTTTGACCGTCAGGTTGTTGTTGGATTGCCAGATGTACGTGGCCGTGAGCAAATCCTGAATGTACACATGCGTAAAGTGCCGCTAGATGAAAACGTCGAAGCATCAGTGATTGCCCGAGGTACGCCCGGTTTCTCGGGTGCCGACTTGGCTAACCTGGTAAACGAAGCTGCCTTATTTGCTGCGCGTGGTAATAAACGCAAAGTGAGTATGGCCGAGTTCGATGCGGCAAAAGACAAAATCATGATGGGCGCAGAGCGCAAGTCTATGGTCATGTCTGAGAAAGAGAAAGAAATGACTGCCTACCATGAAGCGGGTCACGCTATTGTAGGTCGTTTGGTACCGGAACATGATCCGGTCTATAAAGTGTCTATTATTCCGCGTGGACGAGCGCTGGGTGTCACTATGTATCTGCCTGAGCAAGATAGAGTCAGTCACTCAAAAGAACATCTTGAGTCTATGCTTTCTAGCCTTTACGGTGGTCGTATTGCTGAAGCCATCATTTATGGTGATGACAAGGTAACAACTGGCGCTAGCAATGACATTGAACGAGCTACTGACATTGCTCGTAAGATGGTAACGCAGTGGGGCTTGAGCCCTAAGCTGGGCCCGCAAATGTACATGGAAGAGCAGGGTGAAATGTTCATGGGTGGTGGGTCGTCTCGTATGGCGGGCGTATCTGATGAAACGGCTAAGCTCATTGATGCTGAAATTAAGGACTTTGTAACCCGTAATTACGATAGAGCGGAGCAAATTCTTAAGGATAACATGGATATCCTGCATGCGATGAAAGACGCATTGATGAAGTATGAAACAATCGATGCTGGTCAGATTGACGATTTGATGGAGCGAAAAGAAGTGCGTCCACCCAGAGATGCCCATGATCGTAAGCCATCAGACAATGGCAATGCAGATAGCCAGGCAAGTGCCAACAGTAATGATGATAAGTGCGAAACTGCATCAACACCGGGTTCAGAGCTTGATGACAAGTCATAACCTGAGTTAGAATTAACAGATTGAAACCCCGGCCTTAGCTGGGGTTTTTTATATTTTAAGAATAAAACTTTATGCCAATTCGCCTGTAACAGAGCTGAGTGATTTAGTGTATTAGTACGAACACTGCTTTCACCTTCAGGCTGTCTTACGTGAAATTGGTATAATCAAAATAGATGCATTGGTATGAGTAAGCAGCCATTCAGATAGTGTCGGTTAGGCTCTCCACCGCGAGTGCTCACTATCTTAAGTGGCAGTTTTTTTTAAAATGTGCTTATATACAGGCATTTCAACAGGCGAATTATGCTTCAGCTTAAACTTCCTCGTGGTCGTAGGCTTGACCTAACGACGCCCCGGATAATGGGGATAGTCAATGTAACTCCTGATTCATTCTCAGATGGCGGCAAGTATTCTCAGTCTGACAGCGCTGTCAACCATGGCCTGGCTTTGTTAGAGCAGGGCGCGGATATCCTGGATATTGGTGGCGAGTCAACCCGACCGGGGGCGCCAGATGTATCGCTAGAACAGGAACTTGACCGGGTTATCCCAGTGATAGAAAAGCTGCGTGCGCAGTCCGATTGTGTTATTTCGATTGATACCAGCAAAGCTGAGGTGATGGCCGCAGCGATAGCAGCTGGTGCAGATATCATTAATGACGTCCGAGCTTTACAAGCGCCTGATGCGCTCGAGGTTGCAGCGCGTTATGACAATGTTGCTGTTTGCCTGATGCATATGCAGGGTCAGCCCAGAACGATGCAAATCGACCCGACCTATCAGGACCTGTTTGCGGATATTCGCACTTTCTTTGAGTCACGTATTGCTAGCTGTGAAGAAGCTGGAGTCGCACGTGACCGCCTTATTATTGATCCAGGCTTTGGTTTTGGCAAAACGCTGGAGCATAACTTTTTACTGTTAGGGAAGCTATCATATTTTGCTGAACTAGAACTTCCTGTTCTGGCCGGGTTATCCCGGAAATCTATGTTTGGCAAATTACTTAATCGGGATACAGATGAGCGCCTGGCTGCAAGCCTTAGTGGAGCATTATTATGTGCTCAGCAGGGGGCGCAGATCATACGTGTTCATGATGTAAAAGAAACCAATGATGTGCTGCGGGTTTGGCGCGCAGCAACGCATGGAGTAAATGAATGACAACAAGAAAATATTTTGGTACCGACGGTGTACGAGGAATGGTAGGAGAGTTTCCTATCACGCCAGAATTTGCACTCAAATTAGGCTGGGCAGCGGGTAAGGTATTATCCAAGTCTGGCACTAAAAAAGTGATCATAGGAAAAGACACGCGCATTTCAGGGTATTTATTGGAAACGTCTTTGGAGGCCGGTCTAATTGCTGCGGGTATCAACGTCGTACTGCTGGGTCCTATGCCGACCCCCGCTGTTGCCTATTTAACACAGACTTTCCGTGCTGAAGCCGGGATTGTGATTAGTGCATCTCATAACCCTTATCATGACAATGGCATTAAATTCTTCGGCGGTGACGGAAAGAAACTACCTGATGAGGTTGAGCTGGAAATTGAAGCCATGCTTGACGAACCAATGACATGTGTTGCCTCAGATAAACTGGGTAAAGCAAGACGTCTCGAAAATGCGGATGGTCGTTATATCGAATTCTGTAAAGGGCAATTCCCTAACGAGCTGTCTCTAGAGGGACTCAAGATTGTCTTAGACTGCGCTAATGGCGCGACTTACCACATTGCGCCTGCTGTTATGCGTGAACTGGGGGCTGAGGTTATATGTACGGCTTGTGAACCTAATGGTGTAAATATCAACGAAAAGTGCGGTGCAACGCACGTTGATGCACTAAAACGCCACGTGTTGGAGCACCAGGCTGACGTCGGGATCGCATATGATGGCGATGGTGACCGAGTTATGATGGTAGACCACAATGGCCGCGTATTCGACGGCGATGACATTGTTTACATCATCGCAGCTCAGGCACAATGCAGTGGACAATTAAAAGGCGGTGTCGTTGGCACTGTGATGTCTAATATGGGGTTAGAAAACGCGCTTAAAAAGAAGGGCATCCCCTTTGAGCGCAGTAAAGTTGGTGACCGCTATGTACTAAGCAAGCTTCAGGAGCACGGCTGGACGATTGGTGGTGAAAGCTCTGGTCACGTACTAAATCTGGATCTTATTCCAACTGGGGATGGGATTGTATCAAGTCTTCAGGTGTTGGCAGCGATGGTTGCGCAAAATCAAACTCTAAAAGATTTGGGCGCTGGGTTTGTAAAATACCCGATGAAAATGATCAACGTACGGTATGCCAAAGGCACCGATCCGGTCTCTGCAGAAGCTGTTCAGCAAGCGGTAAGAGACGTTGAATCTGACCTGGGCGACAAGGGTCGGGTGTTACTGAGAAAGTCAGGCACAGAGCCGGTTGTTCGCGTCATGGTTGAGGCAGAGCAAGAAAAGCAAGTTATTGACTTTGCCACCAAAATAGCTCAAGTCGTTGAATCTGTGAGCAACTAGACAAAAAACCACAATTTTTTCTTGTAACTTAGGGTGAGTGGCGTTAGTATCTCACCCGCTTTCTGACGCGGAGTAATACATGGGACAGAGAAAGCCAATCGTCGCAGGCAACTGGAAAATGAACGGCTCGCCAGAGCTGATAAAAGAAATTGCAGCGGTGAATGCGCAAGTCACAGGCGAACAGCGTGAGGTATTGATTTTTCCTCCGGCAGTTCTGCTTTATGAAGCAATCTCAGCGGGTTTAGAGTGTGGCACACAAACTGTGTCAGAGTTCGATGCCGGTGCCTACACAGGTGAGATTCAAGCTTCCTTAGTCAAATCTCTGGGCGCAAATTATACCTTGGTCGGCCATTCAGAAAGACGCAGCATTTACGGCGAGTCAAATGAAGACGTTGCCGATAAATTCGCACAAGCGCAAAAGAACGGCTTGATACCTATTCTGTGCATTGGTGAAACCCAGGAGCAGAGAACAGAAGGTAAAACAGAAGAAGTTGTCAAACAACAGCTTGTGTCTGTAATCGAAAAATTAGGCATAGCATCACTGGTTAATTCTGTGATAGCATACGAGCCAGTCTGGGCTATAGGTACCGGTTTAACAGCCACACCAGAACAAGCTCAGGAAACACATAAGTATATACGTGACTTGTTACGCAGTTATGATGAACAGGTTGCAGAGGCACTACGCATTCTTTATGGCGGTAGTGTCAATGAAAGTAATAGTGAATTATTATTCGCACAAGCAGATATTGATGGTGGCCTGATTGGCGGAGCAAGCCTCAAACCACAAAGCTTTAAGGCTATCTGTGAAAGTGCAAAGGGATAAGTAAATGTACGAGATTCTTTTGGTTATTTATTTGGTTGTCTCGCTGTCATTGATCGGCATGATCTTGATCCAGCAAGGTAAAGGCGCAGATATGGGCTCTTCATTCGGTGCTGGCGCGTCGGCAACCGTGTTCGGGTCATCAGGTGCTGGTAACTTTATGACTAAGACAACAACAATACTTGCAACAGTATTTTTTGTACTAAGTATTGTGTTAGGTAGCATGACAGCAAGCCAAATTAAGCAAGCTGATCAGTGGGAAAACCTGGAAGCACCAGCGGCAACAGTAGCACCTTCTAGCGACGATGTACCCGCTTCAGAAGAGTCTCAAAACAACTCAGACGTACCAAACTAATATTATTACTTAGCGAACGTGGTGGAATTGGTAGACACGCCATCTTGAGGGGGTGGTGAGCATAGCTCGTGGGGGTTCAAGTCCCCCCGTTCGCACCAAATCTCAGAGCCAGCAATGCACTGGCTCTCTCATTAAATCGAGAATCACTGACCATCCGGGTCAGAATGCATTACACCGAATTGCGAATGTGGTGGAATTGGTAGACACGCCATCTTGAGGGGGTGGTGAGCATAGCTCGTGGGGGTTCAAGTCCCCCCATTCGCACCAATCGGTTATCTTATATCTCATAATTACTTTCCAAAAGCTTCTAAATTTAAATCACTTAGCTGCACTATTGGCTGTACATTGAGTTACACTATAAGAAACTGGCCTGTATTTTTCTTTATGCTTTTTCCTGCTCACTTTATTTCACGAGTATTTCATAACACCAAATCCGTTGACGTGGGACCGCAAGGGATAAGCGTTCGACGCTCAGGCGGCACAGAGTTACTTAGCTGGGTTGAACAATCTCGGCCTCCCGTGCTCGTGACAGACTGGTTGGGGACCCGTATCGACTGTTTTCAACAGGATACGACCTTGAAACTTCGATTACGGGGGCATTGTCACCTCCAGTTGCAGCACCACCTCGAGATACTCTGGATAAATACTCACAAAGCACGTCTGCTTTCGTCAGTCAGGGCAATAGAACAACTCCTGCAGTGCCGTTACCTTTCGGTGCGTAACTGGGCTGCAATCCGCTCTGTGGTAGCTGAATTGGCAAAGCGCTGGAGCGGCTGGACAAGTCAGGCTCAAATGCACAAGACACTAAAGCAAGCCCAGTGTACCGTCAATGAGCTACACGTTTGGCAAGAAGAAGATCTAGCTCAGTTCAGAGAGGCGTTTGTGCAGGCGCAGTTATCTCGCTATGAAGCCTTCTTTGATACAGTGTGCGGTCATCCGCTGACGCAGTCGCAGCGTCGTGCATGTGTTGTTCAGGATGAACGTCAGCTATTATTAGCCGGAGCCGGTACTGGAAAAACCAGTGTGATGGTTGCAAAAGCGGCTTATCTGCTGCATTCAAAGCAGGCTGAAGCCGAGCAAGTATTGATGCTGGCTTACGGCAAAGAAGCCGCAGATGAGATGCAGCAAAGGCTCAAACATAGCAGGGTAACCATAGAGTGCGCCACGTTTCACAGCCTCGGGTTAGGGATCATTGCACAAGTTGAGGGTCATAAGCCCAAACTGTCCGCATTGTGTCTGAATGATAGTGCGAGAGAGCGGTTTATTGCTGACACCTTGACGTCTTTGTGTCAGGACCCTCAGTATCAAAGAGATTTACTCGCCCTACTAAAAAATGAGTTTGCTGATCCACAACAAAGCCAGGAGATCGATTTTGGGGGACGTGCGGCCAAAAAACTCATTCGACAGTTTTCTGAAGCACTCAGCTTTTACAAACAGGCTCTGTTTTTGGGTAAAACACAAGCATTAAGTCAAGAATTTGTGCTCTGGACTAACTGCTTTAGGCCCGTACTGGCTGACTATCAGCTTTATCTGCAAAAAGAGCAGTGTATCGACTTTGACGATATGATCACGCGCGCGATTGATTATGTGCGCAGCGGTCAGTTTTGTAGCCCCTGGCACTATGTGTTGGTTGATGAATTTCAGGATATCTCACCTCTGAGGGCTCTGCTTATTAAAACCCTGCTTGCGCAAAATGATAAAAATGCGCTGTTCGCAGTCGGTGACGACTGGCAGGCGATTTACCGCTTCAGCGGGGGAGATGTGTCGATGATCACGCACTTTGCTGAGCACTTCGGACAGGCCACTATCCAACAGCTGGATATGACCTTTCGTTATCCACAACAGTTGCTGGATGTTGCCAGCGAGTTTGTTTGTCAGAACCCCAGTCAACTCGTTAAAAGGGTCAATGCCAGCAATATGGCGACCTGCCCGGCTCTGGTGGCGCATCCAGATGGAAATGACGCACTTAGCACAGCAATAGAAGCTTTTTTAGACCTGACCGCAGAGCCGTGTAGCCTGCTTTTACTGGCACGCAACCACAAATTTTTGCCATCCCCTGAGGAGATAGCAAGCTTTGCTCAGCGCTTCCCCAGAGTTCGCATAACGGCACTGACATTTCATGGTGCCAAGGGGAAAGAGGCGGATTTCAGTATTTTACTCGGCTTGCATCAGGGTAGTGTGCCGGCCAGAGCGCATAATGCTGCTATTACAGAGGCGCTTTTGCCCGAGTCCGAACTGTACCCGGATGCAGAAGAGCGTCGCTTGTTCTATGTTGCATTGACACGCGCCAGATTACAGACTTGCTTAATAGTACCTGAGGACCCTAGCCCCTTTATCGAGGAAGTCTTGGCACTGGTAAACGAGTCGTGATTGCAGTGTTTACTGGGCTTAGACTGGTTCCAAATGATTCATCCTGACGACAAAATTATTTTGTTGTACTTCATCTGGCTCGCTCATCATAATCCGCGTTTTAACGCAATCGATAAACGAGAAACACAGATGCGTGGATGGATCATATACAAAGACTCAGCAACCCTTTTAAAACCTGAAACTTACGAGATCAAACGACTGTTAGAGGCCGCTCAGGAAGAGAACATTGATCTGCAGGTTTACTCCCCTGATCAGTTTGATTTGCTCGTCTCTCGCGAAGATGATCAGAGCGTATTGATTGATGGCGAGCCGGTTTCATTACCAGACTTTGTACTTCCGCGTATGGGGGCTGGCACCACCTACTTTGCACTGGCAATTATTCGTCACCTGGAGCGTCTTGGTGTACATTGCTTTAACAGTTCAGAGGCCACGGAAACAGTAAAGGATAAGCTGTTTGCACAACAGATACTGGCGCAGCAGAATTTACCTACACCAAAGACGATGCTGGTGAAGTTTCCGGTTAATATTGACTTGGTTGAAAAGCAGATCGGATTTCCTGTGGTGGTAAAAACCCTGTCCGGATCGCAAGGCAGTGGGGTTTTCCTGTCAAAAACACGTAGCGAGTTCGATGATTTAATGCAACTGATTGAAGCGACCAGCCCGAAAGCCAATATCATTTTGCAGAAATTCATTAAATCGAGTCATGGCCGCGATCTGCGAGTACTGACCATAGGGGGACGTGTCGTGGCGTGTATGGAAAGAAACTCGGGTGGTGCAAATTTCAAAGCCAATGTCAGCGCCGGTGCGAAAGGTTCGTCTCATCCGATCACCCCTGAGATTGAATGGCTGGCTACCCAAACGGCAAATATCCTGAACCTGGATATGGCGGGCATTGACCTGTTGTTTGATGAAGAGCATTTTAAGATCTGTGAAGCCAATTCAAGCCCAGGCTTTGAAGGGCTCGAAGCTGCTGTTGATGTGGATGTTGCGCGGGAAATTCTACACTTTATCCGTATTCGGTTAGGGATTTTCGATAAGAAAAAGTCTAAGCCTTTAGAGGCCAAAAAGTCGACTGCTAAAGCAGACTCAGTAGCTGCCACCACCGCTTAACCTTTACTACGACTCAGTTCAACTAAGATACCAGCTGGTAAATCCAGTCTGGTATCACAGTTTGTTGATTTCTTTGGCAACTTGGTAACCATCGTCGGTGATGATCTGTTCCAGTGTCGCAACCCGTGACTTAAGTTGTTTGATTTCTTCTTGCATAGCCTGCTTCTCAGACTGATTCATTCCATCGAGCTTTTTCATTTCCAGGCGTTTAGCATAGATTTCCCTGACTGTGCCAAATCCTACTGCAATTAAGACAATCAAAAACACCATTGTGGTACCGGGCATACGTATTACTCCATTTCTAATTTTGGTACTCCAATCGTAGCAAATTATACAGCAGAGATCTGTGGCGTATCTGTTTCAAGATGTGATTTAGAATGTGGACGACTTATGCGCCCACAGGGGAGGGCTTATTCGTATGGTAAAGGATCACTGGCCTGGTTTAATTCAAAGGCTTCCAGGCGCTCCTGACAAGCGCCACATTTGCCGCATGCTTTCTCACGGCCGTTATAACAGGTCCAGGTTTTACTGTAGTCCAGTCCCATTTTCAGGCCGTCTGTGAGGATCTCAATCTTAGTATTGTTCAGATAAGGACAAACAATCTCGATTTCTTCGTAGTTTGCGATGCGACAGACATCATCCATTTTCTTAACAAACTCAGGACGACAATCCGGATAAATTGCGTGATCGCCTGAGTGGGCGCCATAAAAGACTTTACTGGCTTTGAGAGAAACCGCGTAACCCACCGCAAGAGACAGTAAAATCATATTGCGGTTCGGCACAACCGTGCTTTTCATGCTTTCTTCTTCGTAGTGGCCTTCAGGCACTTCGATATCGTCGGTCAAAGAGGAGCCGCCGATCAACTGGTTAATAGCGGAGATATCGACAACTTTATGCGCTACCCCAAGTTCATCACAGGCCTGGCGGGCAACTTCGAGCTCTTTTACATGGCGCTGGCCATAGTTAAAAGACAGTGCATAGACCTCATAGCCTGACTTAAGTGCTTTGTTCAGGACCGTATATGAATCCATACCACCGGAATAAATAACAACGACTTTTTCGCTCATTGGTTTGCCTCGTTTATGTGCTCGAATACTCACTGACATTGGCCTCGATTTTAATAGAGGTTTGTGTCAGGGCGCGATATACTACACGGCCGCTGAAAAAATGACAATCCGACGGGTCAGATAATGCCAGTTTTTCAGCGCAGTTGCTGTAGTCAATGTGAATTGTAAACGTTAGATAATTGCCACTTATCCGGGCTGAGCCCGGGAAGTAAAGTGAGTTCGGAGCTGTTTTGTACAAGATTAATGAAGTGTTTGAAACCATCCAGGGTGAAGCAAGCCACACTGGCGTGCCTTCTATTTTCGTGCGGCTACAGGGATGCCCAGTGGGGTGTGCCTGGTGTGACACCAAGCAGACCTGGGAGGTGGATCCGGTTTATCTTGTCAGTCTGGAGCAAACGGTGGAGAAGAAGGCCGATTCAGATTACTGGGCCAATGCGATGCCAGAGCAATTACTGACCTTATTTAAAGAGCGGGGTTACACTGCCAAACATGTGGTTATTACGGGTGGAGAGCCCTGCATGTATGACCTAACCCCGCTTTGTGACAAGCTTCACGCTGAGGGGTACGACACACAGGTTGAAACCAGTGGAACATTTGAGATCCTGGTGCCAGCTGAAACCTGGGTTACTGTTTCGCCTAAAATTAATATGCGTGGCGGGTATGAAGTGCTGGCGAGTGCCATGCGCAGAGCCGATGAAATTAAGCACCCAGTGGCAATGGAAAAACACATCGAAGAGTTAGAAGCTTTGTTTGAAAAAACCGGTGTGCACCCTAAGTTGGTGTATTTGCAACCAATTAGCCAAAAAGCGAAGGCGACCAAGCTGGCTATTGATACCTGTAAACAAAAAAACTGGCGCCTGTCAGTACAGGTACACAAGTATATTGGTATAAGTTAGTCAGACACCGGCTCGCAGCGGTTTCACCTTTAGCCATATTTCCAGTGCGATGCTGCGAGTTGCCGGGTCTTCAGCATTTCTGTCTGATATCGGCCGGTTGTAGTGCTCAATGAGGGGCGCATCGTCCGGCTCATAACCACTGTGTGGTAACCAGGCCGAATATAGTGCCAGCTGAAAAGTTAGCAGGTTACCGGCTAAATCGTCATAGTTAAAAACAGCGTACTGCCCACTATTCAATGTGCTAAGCCTAAACGGCTCTCTGACAGCTGTTTTTAATGTTGCCGGGATCACCAGTGCACCGTCGTATCTCGCTTTATCCAGAGGGGTAAAAAGCGGGTTATCATGACCAAATCCGAGCTTAGTGACGCATTCAGAGTCGAGACCTTGTAATTTGGCCCATTGATGGAGCTGCTCCCAACATTGCCAGATCCCCTCAAGATGATAACCCTCTGATGCTCTCAGCGTACACAAGTCCCGGGTGTCGACGTTCATGATTCGGGTGGGCACGGGAGTCTCGTCCGGTATGTGTGCCGACATTCGTTGTGCTTGCAGTTGCAGGAGTAACTCAATATTTAACTTTTGTGGTGCCATGTGCTGCGCAAGCTGTTGTCTCAGTCGTTCAGTTTTTCTCACGCTAACCGGCGTAATACCATAGTGATCTTTGAAAGAGCGAGCGAAGTTAGCGCTACTTGAGTAACCGCAATCCAGTGCTATTTCTGTCACGTTTTTGTCGGGATGGAAAAATAACAAAGACGCAGCGCGTTCAAGCCTTACCCGGTTACTATATTGTGTGAGAGATTCCCCCATCAGTGCAGAAAAAATACGCTGAAAATGAAACCGGGAAAAATGGCTGAGCGCTGCGGCGCTATCCAGTGTCAGCGGCTGACCCTGTTGACTGTGGATATAAGCAAGCACTGGCTTCAGGCGTTGATAGTACTGCTCACGATGTTTGTCTTGCTGTTTACTGGTTTGCATTGAGACCTTCTAACCTGGATAAGTTGTGCTTGTTGTAGTGAAGCCAGCATAAAACGCAGGTTGCTAAGGCTGCGATGATGTCAGCACTGACGATAGCCATAAAAATTCCCTGAAGATCAAACCACACTGGCAACACCAAAAGTAAAGGAGTAAACACAAATATGACTCTGAGCGCACTATAAAAGCTTGCCCGGCGGGCGTCGCCGATAGACTGATAAAAGCCGCTGGCGATCAACACAATAGCTATCAGTGGTAACCCCCATAAAGCCGATTGTATCATTGTCCGGCCTTGATTAATCAGTAAAGACTGCTCTGTAAACCAGGCCATAATGCCGGATGCAAAAAAGACCAGCATCAATACTAAGAGTGTTGCGTACAACATCATAGCGACTAAGGCCACTTTCACTATTTTTCGCACGCGTGTTGTTTTCTGTGCGGCGAGATTATAAGCGCAGATTGTCTGAAAGGTGATCAACATGGCAATCATCGGCAAAATTGCAAAGGTGAGTACACGGCCCAGCATACCGTAAGCAATCACCCAGTTTTCACCCGCCGTCTTCATCAGCTGAATGTTCATGATGGCGGTTTGCCAGCCAAGACACAGCTGAGTGATTAGGATAGGGGTTCCGATTGCCAGAATAGATAACCAGGCTCTACAGTCAGCAGTGAAGAGGATAGGTGTATCTCTGTCTTTGTTTTTTAGCATGTGTATAGCCAGCACTATTGTGACTGCCTGTGATATCACTGTCGCCTTTGCTGCACCAGCTACCCCCCAGTTAAACACCGCAATAAACAGGTAATCCAGCAAGATGTTTAGCCCCGAGGCGGTTAACATCAATAACATAAGCTTATGCGGCTGCCCCTCGGCACGAAAAATGTCGCCAAGCACGGGCAACAGAATCGCCACAAAGCTAAACAAGACGATGGGACGAAGGTAGGCATAGGCATCAGCTTTAAACAAGGGGGCTACACTGAGCCAGTTGATTATCTCCAACGGATAAAGCCAGCCCAAAAGCAACAGAATAAGACTCAATACAAAGGCAATCTGGAGGGTATGACCGATGATCAATCCTGCTTTTTTTCGCATGCCAGCAGCCAGTTGACGTGTTACCAGGGTGGCCATACCTGAAGATAACATGGCGGCCACTGCAGCAATCACCATTTGTATTGGAAAAGCGACTGCCACGGCACCCAAAGCCAGTTCACCCACAAAATGGCTGATAAAGAGCCCATCAATAAAGTTGAACAGGCCAACAACGAGCATACCAAAACAAATAGGGAAAAAGTGCTTAAAAAACAAGGTGACAACTGGCTCTACTGCCAAGTGTCCAGTGCTGTGTAGCGAGGTTTTATTATTTACGGCCATCAAAAATGTCCTGTCGTATTTAACTTCAGGCTATTTTATTGACCCCGAATCACAGAGAATATTCAAATCTTGCGCAGTTGGGAGTGACCGCGCAGATCAGTCAATAGCACTCAGAGCTACCCATTTCAATAATCCGCTCGGTTTCACCACTATTTTTGAATAAATACAGGCCTTTATTGATGTCATTGAGCACGCCCCGCCAGTTAGGCTTGGCTTTACTGAGTGCAAAGTAAAGGTTGTTGTATCGCAAGGCGGGTTCAACATTTTCAAGGCCTCTGAGCAAAGTGACCTTTTCAGACTTGGCCAGATCAGAGTAACTCACGGTAAAACGCAGCACCTTAGGGTCACCAATAATCAGGTCAACACGTTTGCCAACCAGCAATTTTACCAGTTGCAGATCATCGACGGCCTCCACAATCACAAACTCATTGTTGTCCATCATAGCGTCGAACTCAGGGGTATTTTGATAACCGCGTACAACTCCTATGGTGGCGCCTTTTAGCGCATTGAGGTTGCCTTCAAAGCTATCAGACTCACCGCGACGTTTTAGTAACGCTATCTCGCCGCCAGGGTAAGCGTTAGACAGTGCCAGCAGCTCACGACGTGTTTTACCCTGATAGTTATCGGAAGGTGACGCATCTTCGATAAAGTACTCGGGGAAGAGGATATCTGCGCGACCGGATTCAACAGCTTTGACCGCTCTCGCCCAGGGCAGGAATTCGACATAAACCGGATAATCCTGATCGGCCAGTAAGGAAATGGTAAATTGAAATACCCAACCTTTATTACACAGTTGATCGCCGATATAAGGCGGCCAGTCGAGTGTTACCAGATGCAGTAGCGGCTTGTCACCACTTTTGTTATACAAATAGCCATTACGGTATTGCTCACCCTGTACCATGACGTACTTGCCCTGCTTAAAGTAGCCAACATTCAGACTAGCATGGGTGGTCAGTGAAGCGCTGCACAGTAACAGCAACAATACTACCCTGGTAAGTGTGTTCATAAGGTGTTTCCCGGTGCGCACAGTTTAGATAAAAGCGTTTAAAAATAAAACGATGAGTTTGTTTTGAGACCACATCGATTATCCACTAAGTCTAGACAGTATCACGCTAAAAGGAAGGGAAGAAGACAACAAGGCCAGCATTTTGCTGGCCTTGTTCTAAACAATTAGTCTAATAAGAGCTGGCACTACCAGATTACTGAACTAACTCCTGCTCTGAGAACTCATCGGCAAACAGCGGGCTAGACAAGTAACGCTCTGTTGCACTTGGCAGAATAACAACGATATTCTTGTCTGCGTTTTCAGGCTTTTCTGCCAGCCGTTTCGCAGCAACAACGGCAGCACCTGAAGAAATACCGACTAAGATACCTTCGTCTTTCATTAACTGGTGGGCCATCGCAATTGCATCTTCGTTTGATACTTGCTCAGTGCCGTCAAGCAACTCAAGATCCAGGTTGCCAGGAATGAAACCTGCGCCAATCCCCTGAATTTTGTGTGGACCAGGCTTCAGTTCTTCGCCTGCTAAAGCTTGAGAAATAACGGCTGAATCAACTGGTTCAACAGCAATCGATTTTACATTCAGGCCTTTTTCTTTTTTCAGGTAGCGCGTCACACCAGAAATAGTACCGCCAGTCCCTACGCCAGCAACGAAATAGTCAATCGCACCTTCCATCGCTTCGAAAATCTCAGGGCCTGTGGTCTCTTCGTGAATTTTCGGGTTAGCCGGGTTTTCAAACTGTTGTAATAAAACATATTTGTCAGGGTCGCCAGCCAGGATTTCATTCGCTTTTTCAATGGCGCCTTTCATACCCTTGGCACCTTCGGTCAGTACCAGGTTAGCACCTAAGGCTTTAAGTAGCTTGCGGCGCTCAAGGCTCATTGTGTTTGGCATTGTCAGTGTCAATTTGTAACCACGAGATGCAGCAACAAAAGCCAATGCAATACCTGTGTTACCAGAGGTAGGCTCGATAAGTTCTTTGCCTTCGCTTAGCAAGCCGGCTTTCTCAGCTTCCCAAATCATAGAAGCACCGATGCGGCATTTTACGCTGAAACTCGGGTTACGAGATTCGATTTTGGCAAAGACGTTGCCACCGGTCACGCGGTTAAGTTTAACAATTGGGGTGTTGCCAATAGACAGGCTGTTATCTGCAAAAACGTTCGACATAATTTTCCCTTGAATGAGCTAAGGATATTTAATACTAGTCACACTTTACTGGGGTTGTAGCAAAACAAAAGGAAAGAATGGCTATAAGATATATTAAAAAGGCTTATGCCTTGATGGAATAAAAAATAAATATGTATAATAAAAGAGCAATATAAACCCAGTCAGATTCTGCGCGCCTGACTGGGCTAATGAAGGGGCTTACATCAGCCAGGCGTAACTAAACTTGGCAAAGAATGTCTTGTTGTCTTTGCTTATCTTGGTCAAGTCATCATCCTGATAGCCATTGTCCGAGTATCCTGCGAAAAACACCGTTTGTGGGTTAAGCTTGTAGGCATAGAGCAGCTGTGTGCTTAGGCGCTTGTATCGGCTGTCCACGTCGTCGACGTAATTCGCTTGATTACGGCGAATGTCCGTTTTGATGAACGCCAGTCTCAGGTAGCTATTGATGTTAAACTGATAGGTAAAGCGCACATCACTGAGGTTAGCGGTAAATACATCCATGCCATCGGCGGTGAGTTTTTGATAGGTGTGCCGCAGACGTATCTCAAAATGCTTGCCCAGATAAAAGTCCAGCATAGGGCGAATATAACGCTCATCAGCCATGCGGTTATTGGCTAAATCGACGCGGTTGCCTCTACGCAGTGTTAACCCACTGAACACGCCCGGAGCCGGTTTACTTTCCAGATAAATCCATTGGGTATTTTCCGTGAACAGATCGGTGTTTCCATCTATGGCCAGGCTGGTTTCGTCATGACGCAGGCCGGTTCGCTTGCGATGATCGACACCAAAATCAATGGTGCTCTGCAGTGGACCGCTGATGGCGATGTTGCTCTGAACTTCTTTTTCCAGCAGCTCTCCATTTTCATTGTGGCTGATATCCCAGTCAGTATACCAGCGAGTGCGATTCCACCAGGTCTGGTCATCACCATACCAGCGATATTCAAAACCAGTGATGAACTTATTGAAGTCGACTTGTGACAAGAACCCCATGTCTGTTCTTAATGCGGCATCGTAGTTGCGATAACTCGCAAAGGCTTTCCAATGCTTTTGGTTATGACGGTAGTCAAGCATATAGCCCAGGCCCTGATTATCATCCTGCAGCTGGGTGCGAAGCACACTTTCATCTATCTCACAGTCATCGAGGGTTTCGTCATCACACAGCTCTTTCACCATGGCCGGGTCGTAGTCCGTTTTTGAGGTCAGGATCTGTGCTTTAAAGGTATCATTTGCGGTGGGCTCGTATTTGCCATCCAGGCTAAACACCTGGTTTCTGTAGTCGTTACTTTGCCGGGTTGTCGTTAAAGCGCCTACAGACAAAGTTTCATCGGCATCATATCGATAGCGCAGTGCCGCATTTTCACTTTTTTGCTCCAACGAGACCACGCTTGACCCCAGATTACCTGGCACCATGACATTGGTAAATTCATCGTTAGTCACAAAGGCAGCATAGGTATGGCCCTGTTTGCTGCCCGTTAACTTAGCACCATAGTCCGGCGCAGCAATGTTACGGGTGTGCAAAAGGTTGATATGGGAGGAAAAATAATCCGCGTTATCAAGGAAGAATGCGCGTTTTTCCGGGAAGAATAAACTAAAACTGTTGTTAACACTGAGCTGACCATTGTCGGCTTCTACCTGAGAAAAGTCCGGATTAAGTGTGGCGTTTAAAGTGGTGTCCGGTGTAATGGCCCACTTAACGTCCAGTCCCGGCTCATAGTTAGTGTCGTTCTCCCAGTCCGGGATAGTACTGCCGTCAATATCTCGAGTTTGCTGGCGACTGATCACCATGGAGGGGATCACCGCAAGGTTGCTGCTTTGCCTGGCATCGGAAAAGCCGGTGTAAGCGGGCATCTGGCATACCCAGCATTGATTTTCATGGGCAATTTGCATGCTGGAAATCCGCAGTCGCTCACTGCGCGGATAAAAACGCAAAAATTCCATGGCCATGGTTTTGGTGTCCTGACTGTCGTCAAAGTTGAGCACACGCAGTGGGATCTCTACTTCAACCACATAGCCTGTGTCATTAATCTGGCCTGCGGAGTCCCAGATACCGTTCCAGGAGCTGTCTTCGCTGCCACTGAGTACGTTTTCTATGGAATCCTGCTGGACGCCAAGGGGATTGATAAAAAACTGATAAGCACTGCGGCCAGTATTAAAGGAGTCGACCTTTATCCCAACCAGATCGTCATTCCAGTTACGGTCACGGTCGCGGAAAAACGCCCTTATCTGACTGGGGTCCGGATCTTTGGCATCGAAGGCAAGAAACAGGGACTGGCCATTTTCAAACACTCGTACAGAGGTTGATACCGGGCTTTTCGTATTTTCATATGGCCAGGTTACATTGTCGATGGCAATATGTTTTGCCTGTTGCCACACTGACTCATCTATTTTTCCGTCGATATTTACGCTGGCATTGATATAAGGGATGCTTGGTTCGGCTGCCTGGCTGGTCGCGCTGAACCACAAGCACGGCGCTAGGAATGAGAGTGAGCTTAAAACTTTATTTAACATTATTATCGGGTTTGATAGCACAACTTTGATGGCGCATTAAATACCAGAGATGGTGTGTGAACAATTGTTTAGCGTTTAACGGCAAGGTGGTCAAGTTAAGTGGTATTTTATTTATATTTTGTGAACAGTTAGTCAAGTCATATCGCACAACTATGTACCTGCATTGTCATTCCATGGTAAAAAGGCGCATCTGTTTTTTACTCAGGCGTGTTGTATGTCTCTTATTTTAAAACTTGTCGCTGGTATTTTCGCCGGTGTACTGGCGGGGTTCTATCTGCCAATGTTCCTGGTCGAATTGCTCTACACCGTTAAGGTGATTATCGGACAACTGATTTCTTTTACTATTCCACTTATTATTCTGTTTTATATCGCATCCGGGATCGCAGGGTTGCCAAAGGCATCCGGCCATTTGTTAGGCAAAACTGTTGGTTTCGCATACGGGTCGACGGTCATTGCGGGAACTTTGGCTGTACTCTTAGTCAGTTTGGCTGTGCCCCTGTTTGAGGGCAGTGTTGCTTATCAGGCTGCTGAGGCCACTAAGGTAGAAAGCCTTATTAAGCTTCAAGTCCCACCGCTGATGGGCGTTATGACGGCACTGGCAACGGCTTTTGTGTTTGGTATTGGGATCAGTCAACTTCACCTGACTCAGCTCAAGCAAGTGGTTGACCAGGGTCGTGATGTGATTGATGCGCTGCTGGCTAAAGTGATCATTCCTGCCTTACCATTCTACATTGCTGGTGTGTTCGCAGAAATGGCTGTTGCGGGCACAGTGGCAGATACGCTGAGCACGTTTGGTGTGGTGTTACTGGCAGCTGTTGCCATGCACTGGCTGTGGCTGGCGTTTTTGTATATTACTTCCGGTGTATTGCTAAAGCGCAACCCTGTGGAACTCATTAAAAACATGCTGCCAGCCTATTTTACCGCAATCGGAACTATGTCCAGTGCGGCAACCATTCCTGTTTCTCTGCGTGCCAGTAAATCTAATAAAGTGAAAGAGGAAGTTGCAAACTTCACTGTCCCTTTGTGTGCCACCATTCACCTGTCAGGGTCAACAATCACGATTGTTACCTGTACTATGGCCGTAATGTTGTTGTCACCTGAAATGACATTGCCCTCGTTGACACAAATGCTGCCCTTTATTTTTATGCTGGGTATTGTCATGATTGCAGCACCAGGGGCACCCGGCGGCGCTGTTATGTCTGCTTTGGGTCTGCTTAGCACTATGCTGGGTTTTGATGAAAGTGCAGTGGCTCTGATGATAGCGCTATATCTGGCACAAGATAGCTTCGGAACTGCCTGTAATGTAACTGGCGACGGTGTGATTGCATTATGGGTCGACCGTTTCTCTGAGCAGGATCTGAAATTGCATGGTAAATCATAGTCTAACTCTAATACTAAAGGCTGTTTTTACCTAAAGTGGAAACTCGAATTGATTATGCTTTGCAATTTTCTGTGTTACTCTTGCAAAGCATAATGCGCGCATAATACATGCATTATCAGACGATTGAATAAATGACATTTGGCAGTAATTGCCATTACCAAGGCTAGTGTGAGGGTTACCCGTTGATTAACGTACTTTTAGTTGATGATCATGAACTTGTCAGAACCGGTATAAAACGCATTCTGGATGATGTGCGCGGGTTTAAAGTGGTCGGAGAGGCTAAAACGGGTGAAGAGGCAGTGAGCTACTGCCGTCAGAGCGAACCCGATATCGTGTTAATGGATATGAATATGCCAGGTATTGGCGGTCTGGAAGCGACTAAGAAAATTTGTCGATACTGTCCGGATGTGAAAGTCATTGTTTTGACCGTGCATTGTGAAGATCCGTTTCCGAGCAAGGTTATGCAGATTGGCGCACATGGTTATTTAACCAAAAGTGCAGGTCCGGATGAGATGATCAATGCGATCCGTGCTGTGAACGCTGGTCAACGTTACATTGCGCCGGAAATAGCGCAGCAGATAGCGCTGGCTCAATTTAGCGGCAAAGTCGATGAAAACCCTTTCCAGTCATTGTCGGATCGTGAACTGCAAATCATGTTGATGATCACCAAAGGTGAAAAAGCACAGGACATCGCAGACCGGCTAAATCTGAGTTCCAAAACGGTAAACAGTTACCGTTACCGCATGTTTGAAAAGCTGAACGTCAGTGGTGATGTGGAATTAACTCACCTGGCGATTCGCCACAAAATGATCGACATCGACAGCTCTCATTAGGATGAGCGCGTTGTTCTAAGTTAGAAGCAGTTTTCGACCATGGCAGTGTTTGACAGTCAGGCGTTTCTCAAAACGCTGACCACAGAACCTGGTGTTTATCGTATGTACGACGAAGATCATCAGGTTATTTATGTCGGTAAAGCAAAAAACCTTAAAAAGCGGGTCAGTAGCTATTTTCGCAGCAATATACCAGATGCTAAAACTCGGGTCCTGGTGAGCAATATTTGTCATATTGAAGTGACGCTGACGAATACTGAGACCGAAGCTCTATTGCTGGAAAACAACCTGATCAAAAAGTACCAACCCAGGTACAATATCCTGCTGCGTGACGACAAGTCTTATCCCTACATCTTATTGACCGATCACCGTCACCCTCGCTTAGCGTTTCATCGTGGCTCCAGAAAGAAGAAAGGCGAGTACTTCGGCCCTTTCCCCAGCAGTGCTGCGGTGTCGGAAAGTTTACGCTTGATGCAGAAGATTTTTCCTGTCAGACAATGCGAAGACGCCTATTACCGGGCGCGAAGCCGACCTTGTTTACAATATCAATTGAGACGCTGCTCCGCACCTTGTGTAGCGAAAGTCAGTGACGATGACTACGCTGAGCAGGTTGATATGGTGCGCCAGTTTCTGAGCGGTAAATCTCATCAGGTCATCGCTACTTTAGTGGACAAAATGGAGCAGGCGAGTATGGCGCTCAATTTTGAAGCTGCGGCGAAGTTCCGGGATCAAATCGCCTTGTTACGTCAAATGCAGGAGCAACAATCTGTTGCGGGCAATTTTGCTGAAATGGATGTAATCGGCTTTGCGCAACGCAATGGCCTGAGTGCCATTCACATGTTGATGATCAGAGAGCATAAAGTTTTGGGGTCTAAAACCTTTTTCCCAAAAATACCCAAAGATTCGAGTCGAGAAGAGATCCTGACCAGCTTTGTCGGCCAGTATTATGTGTCGACTGGCAGTCATGGCCGGATAGCCAAAGATATTGTATTGCCGTTTGATATTGCAGAGCTGGACGATCTGGCGGCAGCCCTTACTCAGGTTGCAGAGCGTAAAGTTCAGCTGAGGGTGAATGTGCGCTCAGAGCGAGCGCAGTACCTCGAGCTCGCTAATAAGAACGCCCTGAACAGCATTATGGTGAAGCAAAATGCGCAGGACTCTATTGATAAACGATATGCCAAATTAAAGGCGGCGCTGGGCGTGTCGGATATCAACCGTATGGAATGTTTTGATATCAGTCATACCATGGGTGAAAACACCGTGGCATCATGCGTGGTGTTTGATGGTCAGGGGCCTAACAATCGGGAATATCGCCGTTATAATGTTACCGGTATTACACCTGGTGATGACTATGCGGCCATGGCATTTGCATTGAATAAACGATATGGCAAGGTCACAGACCCTGACAAGGTGCCAGACATTATCTTTATAGATGGCGGTAAGGGCCAATTATCGCGAGCAGAATCATTCTTTGAATCCTGGACGCTGGATAAGCTACCTATGTTGATAGGTGTGGCGAAAGGCACCAGCCGTAAGCCAGGCTTAGAAACTTTACTGATCGATGGCGGGCGTAAAACCATTAATCTGGAAAGTGACTCACCTGCATTGCATTTGATCCAGCACATCCGTGATGAATCTCACCGTTTCGCGATAGCGGGACACAGAAGTAAGCGTCAAAAACAACGCACGCAATCCGTTCTGGAAGAAATAGAAGGCGTTGGTCTGAAGCGACGCCAGGCACTGCTCAAATATCTTGGAGGAATGCAGGGCGTAAAAGCCGCTAATATACAACAACTAAAACAAGTGCCGGGGATCAGCCCTCAGTTGGCTGAAAAGATATTTAACCATTTGCATGACAAAGCTTAAGCGTTCATGCGAACATAGTAAAAAAGAGTCTCTCTTAGTAGTTATGTGGAACATTCCAAACACGCTCACAACATTTAGGTTGTTACTTATTCCTGTTTTTGCAGTGATCTTTTATTTGCCTTATTCATGGGCATTTTTTGCTGCCGCTTTTATTTTCTGGCTGGCATCTGTGACCGATATTCTGGATGGCTATCTGGCACGCAAGCTGGAACAGTCAACGCCATTTGGTGCATTTCTGGATCCCGTGGCCGACAAAGTCATGGTCAGTGTGGCACTGGTGGTACTGGCAACCCATTATCAAAATATGTTTATGACAATTGCTACCATTGTCATTATCAGTCGTGAAATTGTCATTTCGGCACTCAGAGAGTGGATGGCAGAGCAGGGCAAGCGCGGTCATGTGGCGGTATCCTGGATGGGGAAGTTTAAAACTGCTGCGCAAATGCTGGCCATCATTGGTTTGATCTGGCAGTTTGAACCCTGGATGGTGACGCTAAGTTATGCATTGTTAGCCATTGCGACTTTACTGACTGTGGTCTCTATGGTGCAGTATTTCTATGCTGCCCGTACTGAATTGATTAAATCTTAGTATTCTTTGGCTGAATACAAAGCGTTTTAGATAAAAAATAAGCAAACGATTAAAAAGCTTCATTTTTTATGTTGACGCCTCCCGGAACTTCTGTAGAATGCGTCCGTGTTGAGAGGCAACAGCCTAACAAAAAGAGAAGTTCAAAACGCGTCAATATCTTGAAAGTTTTGAATTTAACTAGGGTTTAAAACTGAAATTTTAAATTTCTAGTAACGCGAGTATAGCTCAGCTGGTAGAGCGCAACCTTGCCAAGGTTGAGGTCACGAGTTCGAACCTCGTTACTCGCTCCAATTTCTCTTTATCTGACTTAGTCAGAGTAGTGTGGCGGAATGGCAGAGTGGCCATGCAGCGGATTGCAAATCCGTCTACCTCGGTTCGACTCCGGGTTCCGCCTCCATTTTCTCAACAAACTCCACATGCGAAAGCAGCCCGATGCCCGGGTGGTGGAATTGGTAGACACAAGGGATTTAAAATCCCTCGCTGGTAACAGCGTGCCGGTTCAAGTCCGGCCCCGGGCACCATTGTTTAGAGTAATTAACTTAATGGTTAAATTGCTTATGGAACGCAAGTATAGCTAAGCTGGATGAATGGAAAGACGCAACTTTGCTTCTTACATTTTACCTAGAAGTTAGAAAGTTCCCGGAACGCGAGTATAGCTCAGCTGGTAGAGCGCAACCTTGCCAAGGTTGAGGTCACGAGTTCGAACCTCGTTACTCGCTCCAATTTAAACAACTGGTGCTTTAGCAAACCCGATGCCCGGGTGGTGGAATTGGTAGACACAAGGGATTTAAAATCCCTCGCTGGTAACAGCGTGCCGGTTCAAGTCCGGCCCCGGGCACCATTGTTACAGACAGCTTAATCGCTTGATATGACAGAAAGATTAAGTTAAAGTAGCAACATTATGGAACGCAAGTATAGCTCAACTGGATGAATGGAAAGAAGCAACATTACCTCTTACATTTAGCCACTAAGTTAAAAAGCAATAT
>NZ_PNCI01000024.1 GCF_005887095.1 Pseudoalteromonas rubra
ATGATTTAGGAAACAACGCCGACTAAAGTCGTCAACCGATCACCATAAATGTTTAATCTGCTCTTATTTAGTTGCTATCGAGCAAAGTTTTTCGGTTACCCGCATTGATGCACTAAGGCGCTTGCAATGAGTTGAGGGAAGTTTTTTCTGGGTGGTTGGTGTAACATAGGCACATCGCGCTCGGTGTTGTTATGTGGCTGGTTTGTCATGGTCAAACAATGCTGTGTGATTCTGTGATAGTGATTGGCAAACGTCTAGCACTTCTCAGCTTTAAGCGTTACGTTACTGTGAGGTATGAGTGAAAATTTTAAAATACATTGGCTTTGGTTTGTTAAGTATATTCTTGTTCTTTATAGCTGTTGCCGTGATTA
The DNA here is from genome assembly GCF_005887095.1 of Pseudoalteromonas rubra. Classification (GTDB taxonomy): domain Bacteria; phylum Pseudomonadota; class Gammaproteobacteria; order Enterobacterales; family Alteromonadaceae; genus Pseudoalteromonas; species Pseudoalteromonas rubra_E. Next base: position 372 of record NZ_PNCI01000024.1, read on the forward strand.
CGACTATCAATAAAGCTGAGCCTAGTGATACTTTTATACCGTTTATAGAACAAAATATGTCGGAAATAGCCAAGTGGGATAAAGCTATTTTTAAACGCTTAATGACGGACGAAGCTTATAACTCAATAACACCTGAGCAGTGGGAACTTTACTTAAGCAAAATGTCTTCACTAGGTAGCTTAGAAAGTATAGGTGAGCTAAGCCTAGAGAATATGAGCTCTGTTACCTCATTCAGTGGTAATACTAAGTCTACGGTAGTTTATATGGTTCCATTGAGCTTTACGACAGGATTAGCACATGCGAAAATCATATTGGTCCATACAGATGAGCTTGGTGTGAAGATTAACCATATTAGGTTTTTATCGGATCATCTGATGCAGTAGCGTTTATAAAAGGCTAGTTGATAATTAAAAAAGCTGGCAGTGATCTTTCTTCGCTGAATGTAACCTGCTTATTAACGGAAAAGAGTGGAGTTTATGGATAGAAAATACCAACCTCAGGTAAGTAATTCAGAGACTGGGAATGGCCGAACGGAATCGTATGACCGTAGTTTGTGGTTGTTAATACCTGTCAACTTTTATCTTTGGTGGAAAATAGTAGATTACATAGACTTGTATTACTGGTCTGTGTTCAATTCAACCACTTATGAACTGATAGTACTTAGCATAAATATTCCAGTTTACTTCTCCGCCGTATTTTATGTTTTTAAAATACGAGTATTGCCCAATATATTTTGGAAAATATGGATAGTCATTGCTGTCTTAGATGAGCTGCGTTTGGCTATTGATTACATAGAAAAGGTAGATTTCTATAGTGGTCTTATTTATGTCGTCTTTTTTGTTGGACCAGTAGTACCGTTGTATGTGATTGGTGTTATCTATGCCTACCTATCGCCAACTATATGGAAGGATGTAGATGTCAATAATACTAAAAATGAGTAAGTTACTGGGCACCGACACATACTGGCCATGCTAGCTTTTCAGTATCACAACCCTTTATTAAAAAATCTAAGCCCGTAATCGACACGGGCTAGCAAATATTTATATCAGCCCTGGATTTAGCAGATGAAAATGATTTTAATGTCAATTGGCACAACGTTGTTGTCAGTAACAATATATTTTATTTCTTTTTCAATGCTGTGGGATAAAATTATACCATATTATTACGAAGATCATTTAACTAGCTTCTTTGTGTCTGGCTTGATATTTATAGTGTTAGCGCCTTTCTTATTGTCTGCCTGTCTATATTTCAAATCGGCGCAAAATTTTAGAAGTCACTATTACAGTGCCCTTAAAAAAACAAACATTGCCTTTGCTGTCTTTTTTATTCTTTTTGTTTTGTTTCAATTTATTGAATTCTCAGGCATTGTTACCAATGAAGGGTACTACAAAATAGAGTCAAGTGGTGAGTAACTATATCAAGAAGGCATGACGCCAATAGCTAAACCTCCATGCCTGCCACTTTGTACATTGCACCGCTTCTTAGAGTTGGGTTTAAGGTAACGGCTACTCTTTATACACAACCTGTTGAGACAATTTGAGGTTGTCCCGGGTAGTAAAATTTTTCATGTTTGGCAGCCATCGAGCAAAGTTTTGGTTGTCAGTATTGATGAATTGAAGAGCAGTATTTGCTGAGCACATCGTGTAGGCTGGGTGTATCACATTCGGAGTTGTTATCTGTTGGCAAAATAAATTGGAGCAGGCAACACCATGTGTGGCTATCATATTGACTTTAATTATAAACTCTGGGAATTGCTCTGGTGAGGGGGTTATTTGGGTGGGCTGGTGACTAAGTTAATTATTTCAGTATTACTTTTTGTTTCTCTAAATACCCACTCCAGAGAGTCAGCGTTAGACGTCGATTTCTTTTATCTTCAGTACATTATGGAGAATGTTCGAAACTACTCTCCCGGCAAAAGTGAATGCAGATACACATCTGGCGATGAAACACTACTGAATGAGTTTTTGAACGCAAACAATAAAGGTGTTATCAGGGCTAAGTACTCTGGCATTGATAAAAGTGAGATAAGGGTATTTATACCTTCTCTTAAGTGGAAAAGGCCGGGGCTATATTTGACTATCAAGCTAAGCGGTAATCTTTGCGAAAGTTTTACACTGAGTGAGGTGATGAATTAAGCTAAGCCCGTAAAAATGATAAGAGGCTATGGCGGAAATTACCAAATTTCCATAGGTGACGTTTTCCCGATGCTTTTCAAATTTGCTTGTAGATATACAAAGAATGCTCATATTGAATGTGAGCTGACCGAGGGAACTAAAAATGGATGTGCTTTTAACACCAATGCTAATGCACATTTTGTTGTGTGCAGTACTTTATGTACTCTTAACGGTTGCCAGAGCGCCTGCTGTTTGGGGTCTGGGTTCCAGGCAAGATGGCTCAAACCCTTTCGAAGATATTCAGCCCAGGATCAGTGCCAATCTCAGCAACCAGTTTGAATGGCCAATATTTTTCTATGTTGTTTGTTTAGTTTTGATTTTTACAGGTGAAGCCATTAATCCAATTCAGGTATACCTGGCATGGGGCTTCATTCTTGGTCGCTGTGTCCATAGCTGCGTTCAAGTCTTTACATCCAATGTCAGGATGCGCGGCATTGTGTTTACTATTAACTTTGTTGCGGTATTGGCGATGTGGGGCGTGCTTTGCATTGACAGGGGCATTATATAAATTAGGTTTATAGATGTTTTTACACGAAAATCAGAGATGACCCGATAGGGCAGTCTGGCTTCATGTCTACATGGACTGACAGGTATATTTTATGGCAACACACAACAAAATTAAAAAATTGAATGCTGGCAGGGACTATATTGCAGATCGTTTTCAGGGGCCGCTCTGTCTATCTGATATCGCCAGGAGCTCATATATGTCTCCTTATCACTTTTTGCGTGTGTTCAAGGATATGTATGGAGAAACCCCCAATGAGTTTCTGGTCCGGTTGAGAATCGAACAAGCTAAGAAAATGCTCATTACCGAAAACTTCAGTGTTTCCGAGGTTTGCGAACAGGTAGGATACGCAAGTCTTGGTAGCTTCTCTTCGTTGTTTGCAAAGCAAGTGGGTATGGCACCGACTTCCTATCGCCGTAAGCTTTGGGCTTTGTCTTCAGAGGCTTATCGCTTCCCCGCGCAAGTTATACCGGCATGTTATGCCTATCATTTTTTGGGTAAGCTGACAAAGTGAGCAATATTGGAGAAATATCTTTTTGATTGTTTCTATACAATAAAGATAAATCAACTACAGGAAATAGGAAAATGATCACATCTATAGCGCATGCCACAGTATATGTACTAAATCAGGACGAAGCGCTTGATTTTTATAAAAATAAGCTCGGATTTGAGGTAGGTGACGATATGAAAGTGGAAGGGGACTTTCGATGGCTCACTGTTTACCCGAAATCCAAGCCACAGCTTCAGCTGGTATTGGCTGAGCCCAAAGAAGGCCCAATGTTCAGCAAAGACGCTGCCGAAAAAATACGCAGTTTAATTGCAGAGGGCGCATTTGGGGCGGGTGTGTTCGAAACCGAAAACTGCCAAACAACCTACGAAGAACTGGTGGCCAAAGGCGTGGAGTTTATCCAGCCACCAACAGCGCAGCTGTACGGTATCGAGGCGATGGCGCTGGACAACTCCGGGAACTGGTTTAGTTTGGTGCAGCGATAGCAAATAGCATGTAATCCGTTAATCCGGCAGGGTCACTGGTGACCTTGCCTTACAGACGCTAATGCAACATCCCACATTTAAAGTCTTTCATTCACTCCTCGACTCACAACTTGTCAAACGCAATTAATTTTTATGATGGTGTGATGAGTAGCCCGGTCACTCTCCCATAAATTGCCACAGCTTCTTTGAATGAAAAAATAGTATTAGCTGTTTCAGCAATTCTTGGATCTTATGTACATGTATAGGCTAACGGCTTTAATGCGTCGCTGATATCACAGAGCATTACCTACAGATAGTTTCGCCCAAGCTCTTCCAGTGCCATCATATCATGTTAGGATCGCAAGCGTTTTTTTGGTTAATTTCAAAAGGAAGAAATATGGCTAATAACGCTTACCTTGTTAATTCAGATGTGTTGAGCAATAGTATTGCAATGCTTGAAGAGAAAGGGGAGAAGTTCGAAATACTTGCAACTGGGAGCAATAGAATACCGGTGCCATGGTTCTTTGGTTTTGATCAAGATGACCTAAAACCGGCTGAGTATAATTATATTTGACGGTAAGGAAGTGGTTTTCAGATTTCAAGCGTCTTGTGCATCAAAAGAAAAGGTGCTGTCTAATTTAATTGCAAGGAAAAATCTATTTGTTGATTTTTGCGGTGGTGAAGCTTTGGGGGAAGAATACTGGGAAAAAGCAGTTTCTGATCTAAAAGTGCCAAACTACCATTTATATCTTTGCACCCTCTTGAAGTCTTATTTCTAAACGACCCAGATGAAGAAGCTAATGAATTTAATAAGAGCTTTTCTGGTACAGCTCAGTCTTTTCCGAGCATTGAATCGTTATCTTTCTACCAGCAAGGCCATTTACCTTATGGTGTGGTTGAGTTCTATGCTAACCCAAGCCTTAGCGACAGGAGCAAATGCAATAACTCTGCAGCATTGGATATGGGAATAGATGGGGTGGATACTTCCTCCTGGGTTCAGCCGGTAGCGGTTGAAGCGCCCCGTGAATCCGAAGCTACTACAACACAAACCACGGAAAAGGTGGTAAAACTAAAGAAAAAGCCATGGTGGAAAATTTGGTAACCCCAGCACTTGGTCCCGTCGGAGAAGTTTTACTGTGGTTATATTTGTGTTACACGGCATAACGTCACCAGTAAAACTTGTCTTTCAGATCGGGTATCAAATAAAAAGGAAAACTAATGAGCCGCATTTTTTTATCGTACAGACGTAAAGACTCACAAGATATCACTGACCGTTTATATGATGTAGTGATAAAGAAATTTGGAAAAAGGCATGTCTTTAAGGATGTTGACTCTATACCCCATGCCCAAGACTTTAGGAAAGTTATCGCAGATTCAATATCTGAGTCCAAAGCCGTAGTTCTTATTATTGGTCCGGATTGGTGCGGTTTTGAAGATGGTGGCGATGAACCAAGAATTAAAAGTGAAGATGACTTTATACGCATTGAGGTCGAAGCTGCATTAAGGTGTCGAAAGCCTATACTGCCCGTTTTTGTGCGAGGTGGTGATATGCCTGATCCGAATATTCTGCCAGAGTCCATTCGCGAAATCACACTTATAAGTGGCATCGTTGTTCGCCCTGACCCCGATTTTCACCGTGATGCAAGTAAACTGGTGAATACGCTGACAGATATTACACCTCCAAAGCGTATTTGGCCCTTTGTCGTTGTTACCTTGCTCTTGGTTTCTGGCATTGTCTACAGTATCTACAAACCCACACCTTCTGTTATTCAGGTAACCCCTGCACCTGCTATTGAGAAAGAAATTGATATCGACAAGTACTATGGGCAAGTATACGGCCTCGACGGGTATCAGCTCAAGGCCGGTTTATCCCGACTTACTAGACAGGATCATCGAATATTTGGACAGAAAAATTTAAACGATGTTATCCGTCATGTTTATGAGGATCTGTATGATACAGACCAGTTGAGAGTCTTTTATGACGCTAAGATGGTCAACAAGGAGTTTGGCCCGGGCTCAGGATCCGAAACACGCTGGAATAAGGAGTATATATGGCCAAAATCATTTGGCGCCATTTCTTCTAATGCTGCAAAAGCGGATCTGTTTAACATAGTGCCAGCTGATCCGCGCCAGAATGCAAGAAGAACAAATATGCCTTTTAGTGATGTCGTTAGAGCCGGTTTCTATCAACTGGAGCCAAGTACGCAAGGTGACATAAGAGGTGATGTGGCCAGAATACTTATGTATATGGCGGTACGCTATGAAGGCATAGGTGGTGAGCCCGATCTGGAACTCACAGATAGCGAAACCTTTGAAGCAGGAGACACAAAATTTGGCCCACTGTCTATTCTTCTTGGCTGGCATTTGGCTGATGGTGTTAGCATCAATGAAAAAGAAAGAAATGACAGAATCTATAACATACAGGGTAATCGAAACCCGTTTATTGACCGCCCAGATTTTGCCGAAAAAATATGGGCAAGAAAGTAATGCCATGCGCGCCCTTTAAGGGGGCATTGGAGTTTCTTTGAACTGAGTATGGAATTCAGCTTTTAACGTCAACGATTTATCTGTTTAAACCTTTTCAATATGCCCTGCGTCTTATCAAAAAGTATCTATTTAAATTAAGGAAAGAAATGAAAATTATAACCTTTATATTGGTGACTTTGTTCCTGTTTTCATCCCATACTGTTGCACAACCAAATAAGAAAGTACTGGTTGTGGTGTCGAGTGAAGTTGACATGGGAGACCCAGAAAAGCATGACGCCAGAAACAATTTATGGGAATTTGCACCGCCATATCATATTTTTGTGAGCCATGGTTTTGATGTTGATTTTGTCTCACCCAAAGGGGGCAAAGTAGAATTTATGATGGATCCGCTGGGGATCAGCAGTTATACCATTAAATATGAAGGTTTTCTGGAGCGAGCAAACCGCTCATTGACACCTGCCCAGGTCAATCCCAGTGACTACTGGGGTGTCTTTATCGGTGGCGGTTATGGGGTAATGTTCGACGTAGCAGATAATACAGGCATACAGTCTATTATCAGACGAGTTTACGAATCGGGCGGCATTGTCGGAGTGGGTGGTCATGGTGCGGCCGGCATTGCGAACGTCACGCTATCGAACGGTGAGTTCCTGGTTAAAGGCAAAAAAGTAGCCGGCTTCCCTAATTCGACTGAACAGTCAAAATCCTGGGCTAAGCAGGGCACACTGTTGCCCTTTCTTATCGAAAGTCGGCTGAACAAAAACGGTGCAATCGCGCAAAATAAACAGACGCTCAAGGATAAGCATGCTGTGATTGTCGATAAGCGGATAGTATCAACGATGTTTCTCCCCTCTGCGGCGTTGGTTGCCAAAGAAATGATCATATCGTCACTAACTAATTCGGCGCAAAAGGCGCTGTAACTATGGAAAGACACAATGGCTAAGTGCCCTTTTATACCTGATTCATTCGACCCGCCAGTTCGCTTTGAGACGCGGCATTTCTATTTTCGTGTTTTAGATAGCAGCGTCGCAGCACCTGATTACGAAGCGGTTATGTCGAGTCTGAGCAGGTTAAAGGGTATATTTGGCCCAGACTTTGACTGGCCAAAGCCAGACATGACCTTTAATGAGAGTCTGCAAAGTCTGAAAGTGCACGAGCGTGAGTTTGAATTGCGCCAGGCGTTTGCGTACTCCGTGTTTGATCCCATGCTGAGCAAGTGTCTGGGCTCTGTATACATAGACCCAAGTCGATCGCCACATTACGACTGTGAGGTGTATTTGTGGATCCGCACTGATAGCCAAACGCAGGATGAGTTGCTTTTCAACACAGTTCAAAACTGGTTAAAGACGTGCTGGCCGTTTGATAAAGCCGCGTTCCCGGGCAGAACACTCTCATGGGAAGAATGGCAGCAGGCACTTATTGGCTCCAGGGCTGGCTGACATTCAACAGAGTCACACCAACAGAATTCAACAAAGAGGACGCATATGAACAAATTGACCTTTATATTATTCTTGATACCACTTAGCTTGTTTGCAAATGACACCGAGCATTTGAGGTTAATTGATGGTCAGTGGCAGTGTTATCAGGAGTTTGTGGAAGAAGGCATGGCGACTAAAATAGATTCGCGTTATAGCTATCGTTCTGCAGATTTGACTTATACCACCGATTATGTGGCTAAGTATATTTATCAGGAGGATATACCTTTGGGCAGTATTAGTGTTACCGATCAGGGCACGTTTACATACTCAGCTTCAAAAATGAGGTATAAGTCCAAACATCTTTCATTGGAAGTACTCACTGATCCTGTTGGCGTGTTGCAAAATAGTGAGGAGGATTTATTAAAGGAAATGAAACAAGAAATAGCTCAAGACAATACTGAGTATCTTACAACGTTTATTAACCACTTGGTATGGGAAACCCAGGACCCAACTGACGGCACCACAACGCATTGCGTCAGAATAAATGAGCTGGAAAGTAAAGGCACTAGCTCTCCATAAAGTCACTGTACCTAAAACTAGATGAGCTTACAGCTCAGGAGTCGCGGGCTGAATATATAGAGTCCAAAAGCTTGAAGAATCGCTCGCCCAGCACATGGTTCAAATTGCTGATTTTATTGGCATTGGCCAAGTGATTAAAGAAGAGGGGGAGACATTGTTCGGTTATACAGACGAGCCTTCTTTGAGAGAGAAAGCGTGTTAAAAGGACAAATGCATACGCATATTGCTACGAGATAAACAGCTGATCTTGTCGCGATAGCCGATAGGGCTAAGACATTCATACGTATCTATTGAGCTCGTTTGTTGAAGATGATTTCAGTCAGGGGGAGCATTCCCCCTTTAGAGTTGTAATGTATTATCTGGGTGGTATGAAAATCACTCCTGATCGTGAAACATATCTTCGAGCTTAAGCCCGGTCAATTTTTTCAATGAATTGAGCAGGTAATAGAGCGCGATAAAAAAGACGATCATTGTCGGCACCATGATCACCGGATAGCTTAGAGCGGTCATTCGGCCCAGCTCATTATTGTATGCTTCTGTGCCCGCCGGGCTGACCACTATCATTTTGGCCAGGATATAGTTCAGCGCAGAAGACAGGAAAAACGCGCTGGCGAGAATTTTTGACGCGCCCATTTGGACCTTGCTCAACTTGTCGCTGTTGCCCTTTTCTGCCAATGCCTTTTCTATTCCTTCAATGTCCATAACCGTGTCGTTAAACATCAGAGTTTTCAGCAAAGGATACTTAGTATACTGGCTGACAATAATGCCGATACCGATAAGGCCTGGGATCAGCGCTTCTTTAATGGCGATGTACTTAGCATCCAGCTCCAGCAGGCTGATCCCGCCGGTGAGCAGTACAGAGACGATCCCCAGTCCGGAAATAAAACTAAACTTACCGGTATTCTTGCGCTCCCAAAGGCCAAACCCGAGAGGAAAAAGCAGAGCGATGATCACGCCAAGCGCCGGACCCAGATGTTGCTCGCCTGAAAATTTAGTCAGGATAACCACTGGAATAATAATGTTAAATATCATCTGGCTTAAAAAGCCACTTTGTTTCTTATTGGACGACGACACTTTGTCCCCTGTAGATCTAAACAACGAATGGCCTGAGTGTACGGCAAAGCGGGGCAAAAGGGCAACTTTAGGCGGAGGGTGAATGGCTGGCAAAAACAAAGAAGCCGCATACAGCAGCTTCTTTATAATGGATGAATGAGGGGCTAGTTACAGAGTTAGTTACAGAAATTTTTAACCCAGGTTAGATCATTCACTCGATGCGGAACATGGAATAGTTTGGTTGCGGCAGCTGTTTGAGGATCAATCTCGTAGATTGCTGCATCGGCATTGCGCTCCCGGCCAGAAACATACAGTGTCCCTTCAGGTGAAATAGCCAGTCCGGAAGCCCAGTTTACGCCATGCTTGCCTATCAATGTCAGCTCAAGGTTTGCATCTGCACTGTACAGCGCAGTACCGGTCAGGACATACAGCGTATTGCCGTCTGCTGAGTAGGCAATATCACCATTTTTAAAGTCTTCATCTGAGGCTTTCATTTTGCCCAGCACGTGCTTTTCACCTGTTGCTACGTCGTAATTGTAGGCGTAAGTGCGGCTGGTGGCTTTTAGCACGTCAGCGGATATGTCGTAAGCAAGTCGGATCACTTTATAGCCGTCGGTGACAGATTCCAGTGCTTGTGTCTGCGTGCTGAGATCATAGCTGTAAATATGAGAAGCGCGCGTTTTACTGCTCTGCTGATCAATAAAATACAGTTTGCCGTTGTGTGAAGCGATATTCGACGCCGTATTGTTTAGGTTGATCACTTTGTCAGACTGACCTGAACTCAGATCTATCTGATGGACATAACCCTGTTCGGTATCACCGTAATAGTTAATGGCATATAACCCGCCTTTACAGACAGCGTTGTCACTTGGTAGCTGACCAAGGAAGGCTCCGCCGCGCAACTCCATAGAGCCACTGAAGCTGTTGGCAACAATCGGCATAGTCGCCGTACCATGAGGTGCAGTGATATCCGCTTGAGGTGCTAAAATCACGCCTTCCGTTTGCAAACCCGCCAGGTCAAGTGTGGTTGCATCCGCAAAGTTAAAAATAGTGCGGTGTCTATGCTGGATCAGCGTCGCGTAGCTCTTGTTATTCAGCGGTGCGAAGTTGTGTCCATCACCTGAGATATTGAAAACGATTGTGGCATTGTCTGGAATACCCGATACATCAAAGGTATGGCTAGCCTGGACGTCCTGACCAGATAAATTAAACACCTGTAATTCGCTGCTACTATCACCTGTCAGGTATAGACCTCCCCATTGCTTCAGGATGTCACCAGTTTGCGGCAGGGCTGCCAGGCTGGCTGAGAGTGCCAACATATCTGACTGAGCATCAGCAAAGTCAACAGGCAGCGTCGCGGCATTGGCAGTCACCTGAGCGCCGGCTTCCAAACCTAAACGCACTGCTTCGCTGATTTTATCTGTCTGGCCACCTGCAATGATATGACCGACATATTGTCTGCCATTAATGTACTGGATGTCGCCACCTGCAACCAGGTAATGGGCGTTAAGGGCACTGCTATGACCATAACCGATAGAATAGCCATTGAGGCTGACGTCATCGCCTGCAAACACGGCACCCAGTGCATTTCCCGATGTTGAATAAAAATCATCAAATACCAGCGCAGCATAGCCTTTATTGAGGTCATGCTCAGATGATGCGCTTACCGAAAATGCACAGGCAGCCAGTGCGCCTGCGAACAGCTTTTTCTTCATTAAGTTCTCCACGAGTTAGGCCTGCACTGAAGCTTGAGCGCAGTTGCCCTTGTCAAAAATTCGCCTATTCTAGTTCTTTTATACTAATTTGTCTCTACTTTTCTTTGAGTTTGTACCTTAATTGTGTAATTTTCTGGTTCAATGCGAACCGGGTTTGAATAAAAAATGAGCGCAGTCAAAGAGCTGCAATCGAGAGCTTGACAACTTTGGTACTGATAAAATTTCCAGGCTAGTTTGAGCATCAGACTGATGTACTTTTATGTATAAAGCGTCTGAGTTGTTTAATCCTGTAGATCCAATACAATGCGTCACTCAGGCGCTACCTGTGCCTTCAAGGACAATAATAATAACAGGACCTCATCATGGAGATCAGAAAGCTCAATTCCCTGAGAGGAATGGCAGCGTTAATCGTTTTTGTAACCCACTTCAGTGATATTACACAGTGGCTTGGTGGTGCCTTCGGAGGCGGGGCTGGCGCATACGGTGTCATGCTGTTCTTTATGCTTAGCGGCTTTTTGATGTCTTACCTTTATCTGGATAAGGACTTTGGTACAAACAGTGTAAAGCGCTACCTGGTGGCGCGCTTTGCCCGTGTTGTGCCGCTTTATGTGCTGGTGGTCTTGGCGTCGTTTGCACTGACAAAGTTTGGCAGCGATCTGCTCTATCATATTCCCGATCATCAGGCTTTGCTGGGGCACCTTTTGTTCCTTTATGGCGACAGCGTGCTCTGGTCTATTCCACCCGAAGTTCAGTTTTATTTTGTGTTTGTACTACTGTGGGCGCTCGCCGCGAACCGACGTGGTTATATTTACATTCTGATTGTCGGGTGTCTGTTGCTGTTATTTTTTACAAACTTTCCTCGTATCTATGGTGACATTTACGGTGTGCCATATAACCAGTTCACTGTGCTGCGCAGTTTGCCTTATTTCTTTATTGGTGTGGTATTTGGATTACATTATAAAACCCTGGCTATTCCTGCGTATCTGAAGAAACATCGGTTTGCGTTTGTACTGTGTTTAATTCCCCTGATGTACCCAGAGTTGTCGCCCATTACATCGGACGCTAAAAACCGCATGTGGCTCAGTTATGAGGTACTGCTGGTCATGAGCTGTGTGTTTTTCTGTGTGGTTTTTCTGGTACCCGATAACAATGTCCTGCTGGCTAACAAGGTTGGGGACTTTTTTGGCAAAATCTCTTATTCCCTGTATCTGCTGCATATGCCTGTGATCATGCAAGTTAACCGTTTTGAACTGGCTGTAGAAGTTAAGCTTGTACTGTCTTTAATTTTGAGTGCTGCGTGTGCTTACCTCTCATTTATTTGCCTTGAAAGGCCGCTTGCCAGGGCTATTCGTAAAAGGGCCAATGCACATTAGAGCCCGACGGTAGGTGTTTCTGCTCGATGAAGGATGAACGTTTATCTCACTTTACAGGTGATTAATCGAATTCCTTGCCACTTTTTGTGAACTCTTGCCCCAAATTCGGGTCAGGTTTAACGGTGGCCGCTTATTGCTGGTTTTTGGCGGCTTGTACACCCAAGACACTGGTTATTCAGGGAGCAAGTTACTACATTATGGGATCAGATAAGTCACCTGCATTGAGCCTGGGCGAACCGCTTCAGGTGTGTGATAAGCAAAGAAAACGGGCTGTGCGCAAGCGCTGGATCTTAACCGGCTCTACCAGCGCGGTATTAAAGCAATTGACCTTACCTATGCTGTGGGCGATTCTGGCTTTGTTCAGCGCCGACCTGATAGAACTCTATTTTGCTTCGCGCCTGGGAGTTGATGAACTAACGGCAATGAGTTTTACCTTGCCTATTCAGGCGACCTTGTTTGCATTTGCCATTGGTCTTGGCATTGTGGTGGCCACCCGACTGACACAGGCAAAAGAAGTGGAGCAGCTGGCCGCTGTGAGCCTGATATTCACGGTACTCGTTGGTGCTGCTCTGGCGATTGTCATATGGCTGGGGTTGCAGCCGCTGTTGACGATGCTGGGGTTTACTGAATTTACCGCACGAGAGCAAGTTTGGCCTACGCTTGAGCGCTACATGCAGTATCGCCTTGGTGCTGTGGTGTTTTTCTTCATCGTGATGGTTGTGTTTGGGGTACTTCGTGCCTTTGGTAATATGCGTGGCGCCGCGCAGCTACTGGTGTTATTTGCCGGGTTACAGATACTGATGAGCGCTGTGCTATTTACGCCCTGGGCACAATCGGCCTTATCCTTTAGTGGGCTGGAACGGCTTGGGGTTGCCCATTTTGCGGCGGCAATGAGTGCTAGTTTTTACGCTCTTTACTTGCTTCGCGTTAAAGAAAATATAGCCCTGAAAGTTCGCCTGTTGTCCCAGCGCAGTCGTCAGGCGTTTCGCCGCTTGTTCAGGCTCTTTATTCCGGTTGTCGCTATGCAACTGCTAACGCCGCTGGCCCAGTCGTTATTAATGATGATTGTGGCCTCTCAGGGCAGTGATGCCGTTGCAGCCTTTGGTGTGGTGATGCGCATAGAGCCGCTTGCGCTACTGTTGCCTATGGTGCTGACCACTTCACTGCCTATCTTTGTTGGTCAGAATTGGGCGGCAAACAAATCATTACGGGTACGCAGAGGGATCAAACAGGCGCTGGCTGTTTGTATTGCCTGGCAGGGCGCAATAGCAATCGCTTTATTTTGGGGAGCTGACCTGTTGGGTGTTGGTTTCTGTAAACAGTCTTTTGTCAGCCAGTCAATTGAGCTGGCGATGTGTATTCTGCCGATATCTTATGCGGCGCTGGCAGGTGTGATGCTGTATGTGAGTTGCTGTAATGCCATAGGTCGCAGCGGGTTAGCGCTGAATGTCACCTTGGTGCGTTTGTTTGTGTTATCGCTGCCGGGGGCGTTTATTGGCGCTCAGCTCAACGGCTTTCAGGGCATAGTCTGGGCGCTGGCATTGGCAAACTTTTTGGTTGGGGCATGGTTGTTGTACGGGGCCATACATACGCGCAGTATGCAGCCGAGAGTGGCGACAGGCTGATAACGTATAGGGCCTGATAAGTCAGGCCCAGTGACCGAGCCGTGTTACTTCAGGTCGATACTTAATGCACAGTGATCTGCAAGCATATTGTCTGGGGTCATATCAGCAAAGTAGTGGAACTGAGCACTCCCTGTCTGATAATCCTCTTTCATGGACTTAGCGACAAGAATATGATCAATCGGTGCCGGGTAGTAGGGGTGGCAACCGGTCAGCATTTGATTTGCGTTGAACACCGGGGCTTTATCCATATTATTTGGATGGGCATTGGCCGCACCCTGAGGGTAATACAGATCTCTGCTCAAACGATTGTAAGGTGCAGTCAGCCTGTGGTTAAAGTCACCCAGTACGATAAAGTTAGCTTGCGCTTTGGCTTTATTTTCGACCCAGTTATCTAAAATGGGCGCCTGCTGCGAAAGTATCTTACAAGCTTCCTTGTCGGAGCGTTTGTAGTCATCCACAAAGCAGCCACTTTTCAGGTGCACGTTCAATAAGTGAAGTGTTTCTCCCTGATAACTAAGCTGGATCTCAAGGCCATTTCTGAGGCCCGGTTTAACAGCTGAGAAAGTACTATGCTGGACGACTGTATCAATGGTCAGGGGCTTTTTCACTACGAAAGCCACTTTTTGTTGCGTTGAGTCGTTACCACTTTTCCGACAGGTATAGGTTTTACTGTCGGCCCTGTCCGACATGACGATATGCCAGTGCTTATCCGAAAACACCTGACGTACGGCTGCCGCAGAAGCGACTTCCTGTAGCGCAATCACATCTGCGTTAAGGGTTTTTGCGTACTGTTTTAACGCATTGACTTCGCTTGCCTTTCTTGGTTTACATCCGGTTTTATCAGAGTCTGACAAGTGCTCAATGTTCCAGGTTGCAATACGCAGTGCTTGATTCGGCGTTGCATGACCCTGATGAGAATGAGACAGAGCGGGTGTGGCAAATAACAGTGCACAAAGTGCCATAATCGGGGTGTGAGCTGAAGGGATCATCGTGCTTTTAAATTCATAAAATTGCAATAGTGTTATAGTGTATCAAGATTATTGCCATTTGATGATATAAGTTAGAATATTTGCGTTAAATTCATCAAAAAATCAGATGCTCTGTTACGGGGTTTCCGGACAGGCTATTCAGCGTGACAAGGACAAATTGAAAAGTAAACTAGTTAGTGTAAAAATACCCTTAGTATAAGCCATAGAAAATCACTCAATACCATGACCGTTAAAGTTACCCGCAGTATGCTAAAGCGTCAGGCCATTATAGATGGTGCCCTGAGCGCGTTTCAGCAATATGGTGTCAGTGACACCAGCATGGATAAGATTGCACAGACAGCTCAGGTCTCAAAGCGCACCGTTTACAATCACTTCGAGAGCAAAGAGCAGTTAGTTACCCATATTATCAAAGAGATTTGGCGTCAGAATATTCTTACTTGTGATATCGAGTATCAGGCAGACATGGCGTTGGATGTGCAGCTAGCCGCCTTATTAAAAAATGAGCTGGACTTTCTGAGTAACCAAAATTTGCAGGAGCTGATCCGGGTTGCAATTGGGTATTGTCTGTTTAACCCTGATATCTTTACCGCTGAAATGAGCGAGTTCTTCGAGCAGGAAACCGCCTTAGTCCGCTGGATAAAGCAGGCGGTTTCAGCAGGTCGACTGCGTCAGGTTGAACCTCAAAAGGCACATGCTCAGTTGATCAGCCTGCTGAAAGGGCAGGCATTCTGGCCACAGATCTTACACCAGCAGCCAGTATTAACGAATGCGCAAATTGAGGAATTGACAGAGGATACAGTGGCTTTCTTCCTGGCGTATTATCAGGCGTGATTTTCGGGTCACAGTGATACACCATATAGTATTGCAAAAAAAGCAAAACAAAGAGTTCCCAAAAAGGGGGATTTCTCTGGGATGAAATTTTTAGTTGTTGTACTATAAGGTTTTACCTTAAGTGTTCTACAACTATGAAAATAACAAAACACCACTTCTTTGCTCCTTTATTGCTGTGCGGTGCATTAAACGCACAGGCTTTTGAATTTCAAGTCGCAACTGGGATTGGGACTCAATATGGCTTTCTGGGTGCACAGTTAAATGCCATAGAGGGTGATACTAAATACTATGTGTCCGCGGGGATACTGGGCACTGGGCTAGGCTTTAGCACTGCGTTTTCAGACGACAAAAAGGTCGCCGTGGGTGCCGCCGTTAGCCGCTTCTTTGGCATTTTTGGCTCACATACAGATATCGCGGGGCTGACGCTTAATTATCGAGCTAATGGTTTTGCGAGCCGGGGGTGGGACTTTGGCATAGGTGTAGGCTACTATGAGCGTACAGAGAACTCCTGGTCTTCAGGAGACAGATTCGAGAGTGGGGCTGCGCTTACATTCAATGCGGGTTACGCATTTTAATTAAGGTGTAACCGCTTTTGGTAAATAAATCTTACAATTAAGACTTGTAATTACAAAAGGTGTGCTCAAAAATTAGTCGGCATTTTGATGGTGTAACAGAGCTAACGGTTCTGTGTCGTCAATTATCATAACATAAGGAAGCATACCATGTGGAAAACGCTATTTGCCAAAAGCCCACATTATGATGGGATCAGACCTTTCAATATCTATTTTATGCGTCTAATTTATATCCTGATGGTCTTTGTACTTGGGCAGGATGTATGGGGGCACATATTTACTTATGAAGGAGCCTGGGAGGAGAACGAAGCAATGGCCTGGAGTGTGTGGGCCGCGTTTTCTGTGCTCGCTGTGGTGGGAGTTTTTCGTCCGGTACAAATGATCCCTGTCCTGCTGCTGGAGATAATATACAAATTGATATGGCTGGTGCTGGTTGCATATCCGTTGTGGCAGGCAGATAGGTTAGTCGGCTCTGGCCTTGAAGAAACCACGTTTGCTTTTGTGCTGGTGATACTTCCTATCCTGGCAATGCCATGGCATTACGTATTTAATCGCTATATTTATACGACAAAAGAGACACAGCCATCTCCTGGGTGATGAATAAATGGTCCATTCTTCATAAAGTCGTAGCCCAGTCAAAGGACCTTGAGGAGCAATGAATGACTTTACGCACACTGGTTTTGTTGATCACGCATGGCCTGGTTGGGTTTGCTGGCTTCGCAGCCGGTATTTATATGTTACCTATTCTAACCGCCCCTCCTGCGCCGAATGAAGGGGTGGTTACTGCTGCATCCCTTGGGGCTGACTATTCAGCACAGTTTCGCAAGTCCTTACAAGGCAGCGATGCATTGCACTGGGGCGAAGGAATGGTTTCTATCAGCAAAGATCACATTACCCTGCTTGGAGAGCTTGCGCCCGGGCCGGACTATCGCTTATACCTGTCTCCTCAGTTTGTGGAAACTGAAGCGGACTTTAACCGCCTCAAGAGTACCATGGTTGAGGTCGGTGATATCAAAACCTTTAGTAACTTTGTGGTCGATGTACCTAAGCAAATCAATCCGGCAGACTACAATACTGTGATTGTCTGGTGTGAAGCCTTTGGCGAGTTTATAACGGCTGCTCAGTATCAGTAATGTGTCGCATTGTATTCAAAGAAAGTGGTGCCATCTTGGCACCTCTCGTTTCAGGCTTAGTCTATTACCGTTCTTGGGGTATTGTGGGCAAACAGGCTCCAGTTCACGTCTGTTAATAAGGCATCATCAGGCAACTCTGGACTAAATTGCGTGGTAAAGCTGCCCTGACCATCATAGTTGCGATTACCATAGTCGCCGTTGTACAAGTGGAATACAACCTGGGCGACCTGTGCGACCAACTCAATGTTGCCATTTTGCCATCTGGCCTGAATATCAGCAGGATATGCGGCAATATTATCCTGCTTATAGCCGTTGCCATCAAAATCGTGGAAAATAAGGGTGCCATCGTGCGCCGTCATATAGTCATGGTCGGTCGACGCTATACTATCAATCGTGCCATGCTGGTAGGTCTTAATAAAGGTGCTGTGACATACATTGGTATCTTCTGTGTTAAAGCTGACTTGTTTCAGATCTGCGGTGCTAAACCCGACAAAACACAGTATTCTGCCATCTTCTTGTGCTATCAAATTACTGAGTGCCGTGGGTTTTACGGCCGTAACCTTTTCATTATACATAGCGGGTGAATGCCACTTTGTTTGAGGTGCCTCTACGGTGGTAATGCGACTAGAGTTGTAGTTCTTTTCCACATAGATACCATTGTGTGCGGTGACAAACACCATAAACACATCGTCATTTATCTTGTCGACAGAGATAAACTGAACTGGGGAATCAAATTCTCCGAGAATATTATCCGAGTTTCTGGTGTAGACCTTGGCATCATTGGCAGCGATGAGCAGATCACCTGAATAGGGGTCGAAGTGAATACTGGTAATGGCCCCTTTTTGAAACTGGCAACAGTCGGTCCAGCCTTTGTTAACATCGCCTATGTTATTTAAATTCAGACTTTTTATCGTGCCATTTTCGAACGCCGCGTACAGTATTTGCTCTGCCGAGCCACCAACGACGATACTAAAGGGCAGCTCGGACCAAAACGTGGGAAATAGATTAACATGAGACCAGTATTCAAATTCATCGCAATACATGGCCAGCTGCACGCCCTCATTTACATAATGAAGCCGGGATACTTGCACTTTAGAGGCCGTGGGCAGGGCATAGAAAACAGGCGCATCGCCAATGTTTTTGTGTTTTATTGCAAACCCTTTAGAGACGGTTTGCGGTAACTCCCCCAGGCTTGCATAGGAGATTGCAAAGGTTTTCCCGCCAAGCGTAAAGGCGTGAAGTGATTTAACTGCGCCCTTTGCTTCTGAGGCATCTATACCGTGCTGCCATTTTTTTTGCTTATCATTGTAGATGGCAACAGCGCCACCAAGATGATCTTCTTTATGGGTCCAGTCGAAGCTTGGGCTGAGCTCCCATAAGGAGTTTAAGAACGCTGTCCACTCGAACTGGCTTTTGGTCACAATTTTGCGATCGCCCATACCGACAAACAAAAAACCATTGACATAGGCCAGTGATAAAATGCCACCAGAAAATCCGGGGGCGGTCGGATTGTCTTGCAACAATTCAGCCTGCTCGACTCTACCAAAGCCACTGTCGGCGTAGACAATTTTGACCACCAAGTTAGACGATAAACCTAGGAAAAGCACGTGCTGGTCATTAATATCGGTCTGAACATTGAGTACTGAAGTAACAAATCCGCCTGCCTGTGCAATTGTTTTAGCGACTTCTGGAAAAGACTCGAACAAAAACTCTGCGTACTGACTTGGACCATCACTGTAGCTGTCATTCGTTGGTTTATTGTAATTTGACACGTACTGGTAGAAAGAGAAATTATCGACAGCGCTGTTATTTTGAGCAGTATCCATTTGGTTTTACCTTAATTTATATGTTGTTAAGAGCTCCTGGCTCATTCGCAGTATCTCGTTCCGGGAGCGTAAATTAAAGGTAGTGTAATGACATCGTAATGTAGTGATATTTCCTCATGTATTGAGGCGGGGCGTCACAAAACAGTCATTGAGTGTTCCTACTTCGGTAATAGAGCACCTCTATTGTTATTTCCCTTAAGAATAATAGCGCTTTCTTTTGACGTAAACTTAGGAATAACAATGAAAAAAATAACTTCACTCTCTGCTGTGATCGCGGCTTTGTTTTTAGCTGGCTGTGATGACGACAAAACCGAAGTGGTTGAGGTAGAAAAAGCGGTTGTTACCACAGACACTAAAACCCAGGTGATAGAAGTCGAAAAAACGGTAGTTGTCACCGACACGGTCACCGAAATAAAAACAATTGAAGTGCCAGTCGTGGTTGAAGTACCGGCAGGTGGTGCCAATAATATGCAGGTTGGCACGCGCCCGGACTTTCTTATCCAGGACATGGATGAAGGCGAGTTAAAAGACAAGCTGGCGCAATGTTCGAACGGCCCATTCTATAAAACTGACTTCTCTATTGGTCACCGCGGTGCACCAATGCAATTTCCTGAGCACACTAAAGAGTCTTATCTTGCGGCAGCTAAAATGGGCGCAGGCATTCTTGAGTGTGACGTTACCTTTACCAAAGACAAAGAGTTGGTATGTCGTCACTCTCAGTGCGACTTGCATACCACCACGAACATTCTGGAAACTGATTTGGCGCAAAACTGCTCTACGCCGTTTGAACCTGCGGATCCTGAAAATGGAGTTGTGGCAAAGGCTAAGTGCTGTACCAGTGACATTACCCTGGCAGAATTTAAAACGTTAGAAGGTAAGATGGATGCGTCGAACCCAAATGGGACCACCGTTGCTGAGTACATGAATGGCACGTCTAAGTGGCGCACCGACCTGTATGCCAGCCGTGGCACACTTATGACTCATGCTGAAAGTATTAACCTATTCAAAGAGTTGGGTGTAAAAATGACACCTGAACTTAAGTCACCATCAGTGACCATGCCTTTCGATGGCTTTTCTCAGCAAGACTACGCGCAGAAGATGATCGACGAATATAGGGCCGCGGGTGTTGAGCCTAAGCATGTCTGGGCACAGTCGTTTAATCGTGATGACATTAATTACTGGATTGCGCAAAACCCTGAGTTTGGGACACAGGCAGTGTACCTGGATGACCGTTATGACGCACAAACCGTTGCCAATGAGCAAGGTGTCACACCACAGCAGCTGGTTAATAACCCTGAGCTGCTTGTTCCAACCATGGCTGAACTGGCGGCTGATGGCGTGAAGATCATCGCACCTCCTATGTGGGTGCTGGTCACCGAAGAAAATGGTGAGATGGTGCCTTCAGCCTATGCAAAGGCGGCTCGTGAAGCTGGGCTTGGGATCATTACCTGGACGCTGGAGCGTTCCGGTCACCTTGCCACCGGCGGTGGTTGGTACTACCAAAGTGTCAATGGTGCACACCGTGGTGAAAGCATGATCAACAATGACGGCGATACCTTTAAGCTACTCGACGTACTGGCTAAAGACGTGGGAGTAATGGGCGTATTCTCTGACTGGCCTGCAACAACGACCTACTACGCAAGCTGTATGGGCATGCCTGCGAGCATCTGATCCGACACACTTGATCTACAATAAAGGCCGCAGCTTCGAACCTGAGCTGCGGCTTTTTTGTGTTTAAAAGAACTTACTGAACAACAAGCGCGCTGCAAAGCTGGCGTCGTTGTCGACCAGGGGGCTGTTGGTGATGCTGTCGTCAAACCAGGTATAATCAAACGCAAGCTGGGTAAATCCGCCAAAGAAAATAGGCGTTGATATAGAAAAGCCCAGCGCCACATTGGTGGCATTGTCACCCACATATTGAGGTCGGGCGCTGGTGGCTTCGGACAGTCGAACGCCGTAGTAATAATCAACGTGGTGACTATCCAGGTAACTGATGCTCAGGCTAGGTTCATAGAAAAACGGCCCTGACTTAAAGGCTTTGGCAAGACTAGCAGAAACCTCGTAGCCATCTGACTTATCCAGTACATCGTGAACGGCAGAGACGCCGAACTTCCAGTTTTTACGCTCGTATTTTATGCCAACGCCCGCATCCATGGAAAAGTCGCGCTCTGCCATACCCTTAAAAACATCGCTGTCGGATTCATCGAACCCCTGAAAGCGGGGCGAAGCCTGTAACACAACCTCGATGTTATTCACTTCCAGAATTTCATAACTGACGAAGGGGCCGAGTATGGACAGTTTGTCACCCCGATAGCCGAGGATGGGTAACGGGATCACCCGTCTGTCGTAGCCCTGGTAGATTTCTTCACTGACACCCAGTCCAATACCGTACAAAAACCCTTTAGGTTCCATTTGGGCTCTTAAGGCTCCCCGTTCATCTGTTTGCGCCTGGAGCTGGGCTGAAGCTGCAAGCAAGGTACAAATACAAAGCGCGCGTTTTAACATAGTGTATCCTTATCTCGAATTTATATTCTGTTGCCATGAAAGACAGAAGAGAGTATGCCTGAGTGTTAACTCAGGCTTACTCTGGTACGAACTATAGACAAGGATCGTTTAGTCTTGATGTCATTTAAACAAAGAAAGTGGGCCACTGAAGTTATTTAGGTTGGGGAACATGGTGTTCAGTGTACTGGTATCCAAATCCATCCACTGCCCGAGGCTGGCGGCATACTGATCGACAGACGTGGTTGGGATCAGACGGCCGCCCCCTGCGTCCAGCTCGTGATTGAGTGTTGCTTGCGGAATATCACCATAAATTGTCCCACCGTTGACAGCCCCGCCCATGACAAAGTGATGGCCGGCCCAGCCATGATCGGTTCCGTCTCCATTGATGGCCAGTGTGCGACCAAAGTCAGAGGCCGTGAACACAGTGACCTGCTCACTCAGATTGAGGCTTTCCATTGCAGTATTAAAGGCCACCAAAGCGCCATCCAGGACACTGTGCAATTTGGGCAGGTTTTGCGCTTGCCCTGAGTGGGTGTCAAATCCGCCCATAGCGACGACATAAACCTGTCTTGATGCTCCAAGCTGCTGGCGGGCGGCGATACTTTTACTGACGGTTTGCAATTGTCTGCCCAGCGATGTAGTCGGAAAGTCGGGAAGTGTCACTGTGGTATTGGCCTGCGCAGCATTAAACTGACTGTTTGCCTGATAGGCATTGTTAATGGCATTAGTGACGTCTTGCTGCAGAAAGTTTTGTGCATTCTGAGGCTGACTACTAAAATGAGCAACCAGATCAGGGTGGTTGTCAAACTCCTCCAGGGCTTCTATGGTGGCTGCCTGGCCGTCACTGACATGATAGGGTGCGGTTTGTTTACCGGTCAGCCATAATGCGCCATCTGCCGTGGTAATGGCATTAAACGGGGTGTTGCTGGTCAGACCCTGAGCCATGAGTGCATCATTCATTAAGCCACCCCAACCAAATTGCGCGCCTTCTGCAGCGCCAGACATCCAGGTTGATTGCTGGTCGTTATGCGAAAACAGCCGTGGTGGCAGTCTTGCGGTGTCTTGAGCAATCATAGATGCCGTGACGGGGCTGAGTAAGGGCCCCACATTGCCAATGACAGCCAGCTTATTTTGCTGATATAAATTGGCCAGCCCGGCTAATTCCGCAGGCAGGGCAAAGCGGCGCGAACCGAAGCGCCCGGGTGTGGCAATAGGCAACAAATTAGCCAAAGTGCGTGGCGTTGTATACTTACCCAGCAGGCTTTGACGATGAGTAGCCCACTGCGTATAGCTTGATTCATCAAAGGGAATGATGGTGTCGTGATTGTCCATACCACCGTACAAAAATACGCAGACCAGAGCTTTATAATCACTATTCTGAGCAGGGCTATTCGCCAGTGCCTGGCCTAACTGAAACATCGATGATGCCATTAAAGAGGCACCGCTGAGTTTGATAAAGTCGCGTCTGTTCATAGCTGTGCTCCTATTTTTGGACTAAATAATCGGGCGAAGTCATCACCAGTAAAATGGCGAGGTGTACGAGTCTTACGGGCTCTGCTTCGTCGTTTTGGGCCACTGTTTGCAATATGTGCTTAATCTGCTGTTTGCTGGTGGCACTGAGTTGCCCGGCACACAGCAATAGGTCCAGGTGGTTGATTAAGGCATCCGAGTCGCCTGCTAGTGCCTGTTCTGCGTCGTAGCTTGCCAGAAAGCTTTCCACGGCGTTTTCAGCATTCAGCGGAATATTTTCTTCGTCGTAAACGGCTTGTAGATCTTCCACATCTACTTCCTGCTGCAGGCCGGTGATGTAGTAAGTCATAAAGTTTGCATAGCCAGTGATGGTGCTGGCATTGGTGATTTGCAACTCAGGAGCCACCATGCCATTTGACGCACTCACGCTGCCAGGCGCGGTATAGCCCGGGCGGAAGAAGTTAAAAACACTGGGTGAGCGGTAGGGGTGCTGGCCCAGCATGCTTGCATCTCGGGTATCCCAGAGCATTTCCTGATATTCAGGGGTGATATTTTTTACTGCAAATGCCCGTGCCCATTGAGTAAAGCGTAAAATAGGCTCGCGGATTTTACCGCCGCGATCACTGGCATCTGCCCTGGCTTCTGTATCAAACAAGATGGCTGCCAGTGTTGCCGTTAAATCGCCACGACGGCCATCACCGACCCCTGTGCCATCGGGCAAAGTGGCGCGACCACTGCTAAAGGCGCTGGCAACACGGGCAACATAGTCAGGTGAAGGGTTTGACATGACCAGTCTCTGGATGAGCTGTTTAGAGACAAATGGGGGGACATTCGGGTGGGCAAAAATATGGTCCAGCGCCTGAGTTACAGAGGCTTTAGGCCCGGTACCCGCTGCAATGGTGGTGCCTAAAAAGTGTTTACTTTTCTCGCTGTGGTTTTGTGGGTACACGGCCATCGGCAGGGCAAATTCATTTATTTCAGTTTCTTCCGATGTCTCGTAGTCCATGTCTAAGCCGGTAAACACCCGAGCCAGCCCGGTGATGTCCTGGTTGGTGTAGAGTTCTTTGATTGTGCCGCTCTGATCTTGTTGCGGCGTACCATCTTGATTCAATGCAACAATGCCAATGGTAAACAATTGCAGTAACTCCCGGGCATAGTTTTCATCTGGCATCCGGCCTGTGACCTCATCTCCTTTGAGATTACCCATGTAGGTCAGGTAAAACCCCATGGCAGGAGAATAGGTTACGGCTTCCAGTAGTTCCCGATAGTTGCCAAAGGCATGTTGGATCAGAATATCCTGATATGAGGCAACCGCTTCGGGAATATCCGTGAGTTCTTCGCCGCCAGCATTCGATACTACCAGTATTTCCGACAGGGCAAATGCCATTCTCTGACGCAACTGATCTTCGCCGGCGATGGCATTGCGCCAGAAAGCCACACTGGTTGATTCAATATACAGAGCATTAAAATCATCTTCTGCGGTGGGCGGCGGAGTAAACTCGGACACAACGGGCATGATCAGGCTGGGTGGCAACTTTAGCTGTGCTGTGAACCAGTCTGATGCACTTTTCCCTGTGAGCGACGCCAGGTCTTCTGGTCGAGTGCCAAAAGTGGCCTGCTGTAAAAATCGGGATGTACTGATGGGCGTTTCAAAGGTTTGGTCTGCCAACGGGGTATCGTCGTCCGGTGTGTCGCCGATGCTGCCATCGTTGTTGTTTTGATCATCGTTACCCGTACCACCATTGTTTGAATTACCTGAGTCCGGTGAGGAAGGGACGGGGTTATTGGAGGTGTTCTGGCTGCCGTCACTGCCACCACACCCAGTCAGGCTCATACACAGGCTGAGCAGCAGTATGTTAAGCGGGGTTAATCTAAACATGGTTTCACTCTCTTACTTAGGGATAGATTAAGTCTAGAGTGAAATGCACCGAAACGGTCATACAGTTATCATACGGGTTGTTTACAAAATTGTATGCTACTGGCAACGCCTTCGTTCAATTTGGCTTTTTCGCTACGCTTGGTGGTTCCCGGCTCGGGGGCCGGGATGACGGATCTCAATACAATCTCGGTCATTCTGTGCACCGGCACGGGAGTCGCTTATCGACAGCGTTTTAGTTCTACTTAGCTTTTTCGCTACGCTTGGTGGTTCCCGGCTCGGGGGCCGGGATGACGGATCTCAATACAGTCTCGGTCATTCCGTGCACTGACACGGGAGTCGCTTATCGACAGCGTTTTAGTTCTACTTAGCTTTTTCGCTACGCTTGGTGGTGTCCGGCTCGGGGGCCGGGATGACGGATCTCAATACAGTCTCGGTCATTCTGTGCACCGGCACGGGGGGACGAAGTAGCGAAGTGTGCTTTGGCGGTAAATAAGTGACTTACATCAGCTATAACTAATCACTCCGTGCAGAGCGTGTGGGGATCTCAATATTAAATACGGCACCGGGCTGTTGTTCAAGCAGGCAAAGCTGTGCTTTATGTACGTCGCAAATGGCCCGCACTATGCTTAGCCCAAGGCCGTTACCAGGGCGGCCACGGCTGATATCAGCACGATAGAACTTATCAAATACTTTGTGCTGGTCACCCAGCGGGATCCCGGGGCCATCGTCACCAATCTGCAGCAAGGCGCTGTCGGTATGACTTTGTAGCCTCAGCCAGACATGCGACTGTTCATGACTATGCTCCAGCGCGTTTTCCAACAAATTACAGATCAGTTGGCCCAACAGGTCTTTGTCGCCGTGGCAGTGTACTGATGGCACAATGGATACATCAAAACGGCGGCCACTGTCTTCAAAGACGGGCAGGTAGCTTTGTGCCAGTTCATCGAGTAATGCCGACAAATCAAACGTTTTGAAGCCCTGTATATGTTTGCCCGACTCAATGGCATTGAGTCGCACCAGATTGTTAAATGTATTGATGACCTGAGCCAGCTCACTGCTTGCTTTATCAATATGGCCTTGCAGTGCAGCCGTGTCGTCGAGGTCCTGATACATACTCTGAAGGCGGTTGGAAATCCGCGATAAAGGGGTTTTCAGGTCATGAGCAATGCCCACTGACATGGTTTTCATATTGCCGTGCAGGCGGGTTATTTCGTCCAGCATCTGGTTGATAGCAAGGCTGAGCGCCACAATATCGGGGTGAGAGGTAGAGACTTCAGTGCGTTTTGAATCGGGTGAGTGTGCCACTTTTGCCAACTGAGCCGATAAATCCTCTAGCGGGCGGGTTCGTTTGAGCTGCAGCCATACAATCACAGCCAAAGTGAACGGCAGGCTCAACAGAGCAAACCACCCTAAGAGCTGCTCATAAAACTCGGCTTTTTGAGCATGCATGTCGTCGCGTTTTTGCCAGTAATCAATATGTAAGCCATCGGGTAAATCGAGCCTGGCAGACAGCAGTTCTATGTCGCCTTCTTCATCAAAAGAAACATTTTGCCATTGTGCAGAGGTTGCAACGCTTAGCTCTGTGCTGGCGCCAAAAAGTAGCTTGTCCTGCTCATATATGGCAACCAGCCAGCCGTCATCAAGCAGATGTGCCCGTGCCTCGGTGTCGGACCAGATCACGTCCTCATCCAGTTCGAACTCTTGCAACACGTGCTCAAGGCCGTGCTCATCGAGCATTATCTTAACCTCAGCCAGAAACTCGCTAAATTCGCTCTGCTGCTCCTGTTTGTCCTGCCAAACAAGTAACTGACTGATGATCCATAGCAGCAACAGCATGCCTGCCCAAAGTGTGCCACCCACCAGGGTCGTTTGTGTCAGGTGATAACGGCTAATCATCAGACTGGCCTGTCAGCAGGTATCCGCTGCCGCGAATGGTTTTGATCATGTCAAAGGCAAAAGGTTTATCCAGTTTGTTGCGCAGCCGGCTGACATGGGTTTGCACTAAGCTGGTTTTGGGGTCGAAGCTAAACCCCCAGACTTGTTCCAGCAGCATAGTTTTGGTGATCAGCTGTTCCGGGTTTTGCATCATATATTCAAGTATCTGGTACTCTTTGGGCATCAGTTCTATTTCTTGTCCTGCTCTTATCACCTGACGGGAAGTGCGGTTGAGTGTGAGCTCGCCCAAAAATAATTCTTGTGTGTCAGCGCGTAAGGGCTGGCGTCTGGCCAGGGCTTTTAAACGAGCATACAGTTCAGCAAATGCAAAGGGTTTAACCAAATAATCATCGGCTCCGGCTTCGAGCCCGGCGACCCGATCGGCTGTATCGCTCAGTGCTGTGAGCATAATAATGGGGGTTGTAACTTTGCTGGCGCGTAAAACCCTGACCGCGTCCAGACCATCCATATTAGGTAACAGGCGGTCGAAAATGATGACATCAAAAGAAGTAGCAGACGCGCTCAACATGGCTTGTTCTGCGTTGTCGCAATGCTGTACACGGGCATTGTGCTGTGTCAGTCCTGCACAGATAAAATCGGCGGTATCCGGGTCGTCTTCAACTAATAAAATATGCATACAAACCTGAGGTTATCGTCACTCAGTTAAAGCATATCGCATTTTTGCCTTGGGTTGGCATACAATTTTGTATTGTACTGTGCCTGCGTGTGTGTATAAAATTAAACCAACTAAGACATAGAATAAGGAAATAAATATGGCAGACAAGCAAGTCGAATCAGGACCTAACCCGGGCCTGTACATTGCGGTTGGTGCTGGGGTCGGTACGGCAATGGGGGTGACTTTTGGGGTCGCATTTGACATTCTGGCTTTTACCATTGCTCCGTGCGCTGGAGCTGGCATGGCGCTGAGCGTTGCGTTTTGGGGCGCCAACAAGCAAGCCGATAAATAAGCCGGTAAGTAAGCAGGGTCGGCAGGTTCAGCCCTGCAAATTGTTATTCCTGATAGGCGCCTGC
Source organism: Pseudoalteromonas rubra (assembly GCF_005887095.1). Taxonomy (GTDB): domain Bacteria; phylum Pseudomonadota; class Gammaproteobacteria; order Enterobacterales; family Alteromonadaceae; genus Pseudoalteromonas; species Pseudoalteromonas rubra_E. Next base: position 28,442 of record NZ_PNCI01000024.1, read on the forward strand.
GCTGTAAATCAACTCATAGCTGTGGCTGTATATCTCGACTATGTTACCAAACGGGTCTTCCATATAAATCATGCGATAAGGTTTTTCGCCCGGGTAGTAATAGCGGGGTTTTTCCATACGTCTTTTACCACCTGCGGCCACTATTTTATCCGCCAGACCTTCTACATCGGGGTCTTGCACACAGAAATGAAAAACGCCGGTTTTCCAGTATTCAAAATTGTTGTCGGGGTTGGTTTGATTGTCGAACTGAAATAATTCGACGCCAATGCGATCGCCGGTAGACAGGTGCGCTATGCGAAAGCGTTTCCAGCCCGGACCAAATACGTCGGTGCACATTTCACCTATGGCGCTGTCATCTTCACTAATTTCAGTCGGTGCCATAATGACATACCAGCCCATTACCTGAGTATAAAACTCAACGGCTTTCTCCAGATCGGGGACCGAAATACCGATATGCGAAAAATTACGTGGGTAAACCTGGCTCATAGAATACTCTCCTCTGTTTGAATGATGAACAGGTTACAAATACTCAATCATCATGTAAAATTATTAAAAATTATCTAAATAAATACATTTTGTGATGATAAATAACAGCTGGCTGCGAACATTTTGTACCCTTGCCGAAGTCGAACACTTCACACGAACGGCTGAACAGCTGCATATGACGCAATCGGGTGTGAGCCAGCATGTGCAAAAGCTGGAAGCGCATTTGGGTGTTGCTTTGCTGCTGCGTGACAGCAAACAAGTAGTGCTGACGGAAGCTGGCAAACGGCTGCGTATACAGGCACAACATATACTGCAAAGCATATCGGATCTTGAGGTTAGTATAGGAGAAGATCCGGCTTTTGAGGGGGAAGTCAAAGTGATGTCACCGGGCAGTGTGGGGCTTCGCTTATATCCGCATTTGCTGGCACTACAGACGCGTTATCCTAAGCTCATAATCGACCACAGATTTGCACCTAATCAGGCCATTGAAAAAGCCGTGGCTGATGGCGATGCAGATATGGGTTTCACAACAGTGCAGGTAAAATCGGCCGATATCATCAGCGAGATGGTCGCCACGGAACCTTTATTATTGGTGACACCCGCTGAGGTAAATCAGCCAGACTGGGAAACCTTGTTATCACTGGGCTTTATTGATCATCCCGATGGTGCACATCATGCCGAGCTATTGCTCAGCGCTAACTACACGCTGTTTCAGCACTGTAGTGAATTTGAGCGCAAAGGGTTTTCTAACCAGATCAGCCTGATTTTGGAGCCTGTGAGCCGGGGCTTAGGGTTTACCGTATTGCCTGCCTACGCAGTTGAGGCTTTTGCAAAGCGTGAACAGATAAAGGTGCATATGCTCGATCATCCGGTGAGTGAAACTATATATTTGTGTACGACCAAACGTAGCATCTTGCCTGCCAGAGTCGAGACTGTCATTGAGCACGCTAAAACCAGCTTTGAAGGCCAGTAATATTATTTATGGCTGCACTAAATCAATAAATATTGGCTTAGTACTGGCGCATCTGGGACTGAGCCATTACTATGCAGCCAAATGAATCAAAAGTAGTAAGTAAGCATGTCTTTACCTCCTTGCCCAAAATGTAATTCTGAATACGTTTATCAGGATCAAAGTAACCTGGTGTGCCCAGAGTGCGCCTTTGAGTGGAATCCCAACGAAGTCAACGATGATGACGTGGTAAAAGTGAAAGATGCGAACGGTGCGTTGCTGGCCGACGGCGATAAAGTGACCGTGATTAAAGATTTGAAAATCAAAGGGAGTTCTCAGGTCATTAAAATTGGTACTAAAGCGTTGGTCCGCCGTGTACTGGACAAAAAAGACCACGAACTGGATTGTAAGGTCGACGGCGTAGGCGAAATGATGGTGACTGCTAAGTTCGTTAAAAAAGCCTGATTGTTCTTTCCCTATTCGGGGCGGGATGACGGAGCCCATTAACTCCTCGGTCATCCCAATACCTCCTAAGTTACCCAGACACTCCCTCGGTCATCTGTGCAATAACACGGAATTGACGGCACCCGACACCTTCTTGACCTTCAATGCTGTTAGTTATGTTATACTGGACTAACCAGTTAGTAAGGAGGTCTGTTATGGGATTTAAAGTAAATCATTACGCAGCGAAAACAGTCAGCCGCTCACATACGATGGACTGGGAAACGGTTGCCATTGAACTTATCATAGGTGCAATTTGCTGCGTCATAGCAATCGCCGGGTTTAAAGCCAATATGTTGCTGATATTCGTGCCGGCATTACTGATCTCTCTGCTCTGCATTGCCGGTGCCTGCTACAATGTGTATTACTGGATTGCGGAACGTCGGGAAAAGCCTACAAAGCAGTGAACCTGCGCTGTTTCCTGAGCGTACTACCTGCATTGGGTTATACAAGGAACACACATTGAAAACACTGCTAATCATCATGATGGCGCTTATCCTCAGCAGTTGTCTGGGTATGCCACAGGGCGTGCAGCCCGTTAATAATTTTGAGCTTAACCGTTACCTTGGTAAGTGGTATGAGATTGCCAGACTGGATCATTCCTTCGAACGCGGACTTTCTCGCGTAACGGCGCAATACAGTATGCGCGAAGATGGCGGCGTAAAAGTGATTAATCGTGGCTTTAACGCCGAAGAAAATCAGTGGCGCGAAGCCGAGGGCAAAGCGTTTTTTGTCAACCAGGACGATGAAGCCTATCTGAAGGTTTCGTTTTTTGGCCCGTTTTACGGTGCCTATGTGGTGTTTGAGCTGGACCATCAAAACTATCAATATGCATTTGTGTCTGGCCCCGATACCGACTTTCTGTGGCTGCTCTCAAGAACCCCGGAAGTAGACCAGGCCATTATCGACAAGTTCGTTCGCATGGCCTCAGAACGTGGCTTTGATACCAACTCACTGATTTTTGTTGAGCAGTAATATCTTGCTCAGCTCTGAGCCAGTGGCAGCTGAATACGGGCTCTGGCACCGGGTTTGTCAGTGCGATTAACCAGTGTCAGGCGACCGTTGTGTTGCTCAATGATGTTTTTACACAGCACCAGCCCAATGCCTTTGCCATTTGCTTTGATGGTATAAAAAGGCACAAACAGGTTGTCGGGATTACTGATGCCCTGACCCTCATCCAGAATATCAATGAAGGCGTATTGTGCTGTTTTACTGGCAGTAATCTTGACCGCAGCGGTCTGTGCACTGGCCTCCAGCGCATTGGTGATCAAATTAATCAGCACTTGCTCCATCAGGCTGACATCTACTGGTAGCGTGAATTCTTGTTCAACTTTACAGCAAACCCGTGGCTCATATAAAGCCTGCATTGGGGTCAGCAGGGCGCTTATGGTGATCACTTTGGGGTGCAGCTGATGCTGTCTTGCAACACTGGCATAGCGATTAACGAACGACATCAGCCCATCGCTGCGCTGTACAATCACCATTAAGGCCTGCTCGAAATCGGCCTGAGTGTCTTTACTTGGCTGCAGGGTTTGTAATGTCTGTGCCAATGACTTGATGGGGGAGAGTGAGTTGTGGATCTCATGGCTCAGAATGCGGATCATCTTTTGCCAGGCGTCACGCTGCGCCTGACTCACCACCGACTGTACATCGGTCAGGATCAATAAATGGGCATGACTGTCATTGATGGGGAGCTGGCTTTGGCGGATCTGCCATTGCTGAGCAAGAGAGGGGTGACTGAATTGCCACTGACCATTAGACTGCACCAGGCTAAAATGGTGTGCTTTGGTCAGTCGTTGCGTTTGCCAGGGTTTGCCTGTCCAGTTTGAGAAAGCCTCATTGGCATGAACCAGAGCATTACTTTCATCAAACACTACAATGGGGCTAGGCAGCTGCTCAATCAGCTGAAACAGTAAGATGGCCTGATGATCGCGTGCCGATTTATATGCCTGCAAATGCTCACACAGTTGACTGGTTTCTGTTTGCAGCTGAGCCAGGATACCGCTTTGATCGCGCGTATAAAACCGTTGCCCATAATCCTCTAAACGCATGGCCTCGACTGTGTTAGTCAGATGATAAAAGGGCTGAACAACGCGGGTTTTAATGCTGTGTAGCAGTAGTGCAGCGGGGCAAAGTACCACAACACAGTTGGTAAGGATGCCCAGCCAGCCACTGCCAAGGCTGAGCAGCAGTGCGGTGCTGAGCAAGGCAAACAGTAACCAGACTATCAGGCAAAACCCAGAAACAAGGCGTTCGTAATTTAATTTAATCACGGTTAAGGCTGCCGGGTTTTGATGCTGAATTTATCCATGCGGCGGTACAGCGCACTTTTGCTGATCCCCAGCAATGCTGACGCCTCCTCGACGTTGTCCTGACACTGAGTGAGTGCCATTTTGATCAGTTTCTGTTCGGCCTGCTCCAGCGTGACCAATTCCTTTACCGGGCTGTTCAGCTCGCTGCTGGCTGGTTTGATGTTCAGCTGACTGGCAGTGATCTCGGCCTCGTCACTCATCAGTACCGCCCGCTCCATAATGTGGCTTAATTCTCGTACATTGCCCGGCCAGTGATAGGCCTGCAGCACTTTACGGGCACACTCTGATAAAGGTGCTTCGGGCAGTTCATAGCGCTTCGCGTGAGCTGATATAAAGTGCTCGGCGAGCGGAATCACTTCGTCACTGCGCTGTCTCAGAGGTGGTAGTGTCAGCTCTATGGTATTGAGCCTGAAATACAGATCCTGACGAAATGTCCCTTGCGTTTGCAGAGTATCGAGATCTGCATTCGTAGCGCTAATAAGTCGGCAATCTGCGTGACAGGTTGTGTCGGAGCCGACCAGTTCGTATTCGCCATTTTCCAGTACCCGTAACAACTTAGCCTGCTGAGATTCGCTTAGCGTCGCGATTTCATCTAAAAATAAGGTGCCGCTGCTTGCCTGACTGAAGCGGCCTTCGCGGTCCTGCCTGGCATCGGTGAATGCGCCTTTGACATGACCAAACAGCTCGCTTTCAAACAAAGTATCCGGGATTGCCGCCATGTTAACGCTGACGAGTTTACCTGTTTGCAGGCTTTGCTGGTGGAGGTATTGTGCAACCTGGGATTTGCCCGTGCCGTTTTCGCCTCGTAACAGGATATTGGCGCCGGTCGGGGCGACCCGGTCCAGCTGTTTTTTAAGTGCCTGCATTTGCGGGCTGATCCATAGCAGAGGGTTGTCGGCGGGCGCTTTTTGCATGACCGTAGTGACAGCTTGTCTGGCATGGGCTATGTGTCGTAACCCCAGATGCTTTTTGATCATCATCAGCACTGCGTGGTTGTCCCACGGCTTGGCAAAAAAATCTACTGCACCTCGTTGCATGGCTTCGACGGCCAGATTAACACTGGACCAGGCGGTCATGGCAATAAACACCGGGCTGGAAGGTATCTGCGCAGCATGTTCTGAGAGGAAGTTGAGACCTTCCTGACCCGAGGTGGTATCCAGCTCATAATTCATATCGAGCAGCACCAGATCGATAGAGTGCTGTGCCAGAGCCTGTGCCGCAGCACTCAGGGTGTCACATTGAATGGTGGTAAAACCGCTGTTTTTCAGCAGTATATGAAGACTCAGGCGAATATCAGCCTTGTCATCAACGATAAGTACGGTGCCTTGCATGGTTAAACTGGCAGGCGCCGTTCGGCGCCTGCATTTCCTCATTTACTTTTTATTAGAATGGTTATTCATTTCTCAGTGCCTTGATAGGGTCCTGGCGGATCACCTTTTGCACCGGCAGATAGCTTGCAATTAGCGCAACCAATAGCATAACCGGAATACTACTCACCACAGCCAGTAAATTGACTTCGACAGGCCCATCGCCAATACGCGACCACAGCAGGTATCCAAGGCCTGCAAACAACAGGCTCATAGCCAGGCCGGTGAATATGGGCACAAAACTCTGTTTTACAATCATAGCAATCAGCTTATGTGTATGCGCACCCAAAGACAGGTGAATGCCCAGTTCGTAGCGACGCATCTGGACACTGTATGTGAGTACACCATAAATGCCTGCGCCAGCCAGACTCAGTGTCAGTACAAGCAATGCGACTGTCAGCATGGCCTGCAGCCAGGTTTGTCTGAGTCGCTGACTGAGCATATCATCCACTTTCCTGAAATCCGAGAAGTTTAAGGTTGGATGTATGTCCTTTAAGGCGTTGCCCAGTTGCGAGTGCGACAGCGGTCCACTGGCTTTAATAATAAACGCATTGCTGCCTTCGGTAAGAGGCACATAATAGCGTTCCAGCTCGTATCCTAAAGGGCCTGTAGGCACATACACGTCACCAACAATGCCAACCACCTGTCTGGGCGTTTCCTGATCGATATACAGCGTCTGACCCAGAGGATTGGTTTCGCCATACAGGCGCCTGGCCAGAGAGTCGGAGAGCACAATCTCATTATTGTCTTCACCAGATGCTGCGATAGGTGTGAAGCTGCGGCCTTGCGTGATTGGCAATGACAGGGCGGTGAAGGCATCCTGATCAAAAAATGCCAGGCTCATGATCCCGATCAGCTCAACCTTTTCGTCGTATAGATAGTTTTTCCAGCCCATGGCCAGTGGTGAGGTGGCGCTGGCCGCAACCGTTTCAATATTGGCCTGTGTGCCCAGGGTGTTTTTAACCTGTCTGGATAACTCAAACGGATCAATTTCGGTAGCGCTGCCATCGACACGGGCGTAATAAAGATGCTCGGTGTTAAACCCGGTTGGGTGTGTCATTTCCTGATAAGCAGGCAATAGTTTATTGGCAGCCAAAAATAACAACAGACTGGCGAACATCACCTGTAGTGCAACCAGAATATGGCGAGTGCGGGCTGAGATCTGTGCACCGGTGCCTTTACCGCTGGCGTGCAGGGCGTTGGTCAGGGCCTGGTAGTTGACCTGGCGACTGGTGATGGCCGCTATTACCAGGGCTATGATCAGTGCCAGCAAGACTGCAACAATCACGGTTGGTGCATCAAGCGATAAAGATTGCATGCGAGTAAACAGGTAACTCAGGTCGTCGGCCAGTAGCACGTTAAGCCACTCCGCGGCCAGCAATCCTAAAACCGTTGCTGCGCCAATCAACAAGAGACTTTCACAAAACATACTGATAAAAATATGTTGTGGTTTGGCACCCAGCGCTGCCTGAATGGCCATCGTTCTTTGTTTCTGGGCACCACGAGACAAAAACAGGTTAGTTACATTGGTCAGGGCGATCAACACTAGCACCGCGGCTGAAAATAACAAGCTTAGAGCCAGAGTGTCGCTTTCTGCGATGATCCTGCTGCGTAGCGGTGTAAAGCGGGCACCAATGGCAGTGTCGGGTGCCACATTGTCACGAGACTGATATAAGGCATCGATTTGTTCGCCAAGCGAGTGATTCGCCTGTTCAGGGTTTACGCCCGGCTTAAAACGAGCAATCCCGTTAAACTGACTGCTGATGCTGTTCCAGTGACTGGTGGTGCTAAGCGCCTCAGGAAAGCTGCTAAACCCGCTGATGGCAAAGCTTCTGAAAATTTCAGGCACTTCAAAGTCAGCGGCAGTCACCCCGACGATTTCGTAGGCAACCCGGTTGAGCTGGGTGAAGGACCCGATAACCTCAGGATCGGCGTTAAAGTTGTCCTGCCAGGCCTGATAGCTCAGCACCAGTACCTTTTGTTCATCGCTTACGCTTTCATTGCTGTTCAGCGCGCGACCCAGATGCATAGGGACGCCCAGCAAAGAGAAGAACTCCGGAGAGACACGGAGAATATCAACCGTGGGGCGTTGGTCCACATCCATCAGACGCGGTGATGTCAGATGTAGCATCGCCATTTCGTCAATAAACTGCTGATCCTGATGGATCAGAAACTGGGTGGGTAACATCTGAAAGCCATACTGGGTTTCGCCATTAATGGTTTCACTTTGGTCGGTGACCCATAAGGTGTCGGCGTTGGGGTAGGGCAGAGGTTTGGTTAGTAGCCTGTGATTGATATTGATCACCACACACAGCGCTGCAAGCGTGAGCGCAAGTGTGAGGATCACTGTAAGACTAAAGCCGGGCAACTTTTTCAGGTTGGAGGCGGCCAGTTTAAGTTCTTCTTTGATCATCCCGCCATCTCCAGGTTGACCTCGTCGACCATCACCCCGTCAAGCAGAAACAGCTTACGACCAGCCATATCAGCATATCTGGGGTCGTGCGTTACCATACACATGGTGGTGCCTTGTGCATTTAAATCGTGCAGCATCTGCATAACGGCATCGCCATTTTTGGAGTCCAGGTTTCCGGTGGGCTCATCAATGAGCAGAATATCGGGCTTGTTAACCAGTGCTCGGGCAATGGCAATGCGCTGCTGCTGACCACCGGAGAGTTGATTGGGCTGATGATCTACCCTGTGGGTCATTTGCACCAGTTCCAGGCACTGCATAACGCGTTCTTTGAGTTGTGAGCCGCTTAAAGGCTGTTCACTGTACTTAACAGGCAGTGCCAGATTGTCGAACACATTCAGCTCATCAATCAGGTTAAATGACTGAAAGACAAAGCCAATGTGCTTGTTTCTTAAAGTAGCACGCTGGTTGACACTGAGCTGGCTGACATCGTTACCGGCAATCTGATAGCGACCGCCAGTTGGCGTGTCCAGCAGACCCAAAATATTGAGCAGTGTGGACTTGCCACATCCCGACGGGCCTGAGATAGAGACATACTCCCCCTCGTTAATGCGCAGGTTTACGCCCTGTAAGGCTTGTGTTTCTAAGCCACTGAGCAGGAAGTGTTTGGTGATATCGGTGAGTTCAATAACGCATTGGTTGTTCATTGTTGTTTCCTTATTTACTCAGGTACACGACCGGCTCATCCCGATAGGATGCCATATCCGACAGAATAAAGCGCTGCTGTGGCTGTGCGCCGGATAGCAACTGAATATACTGTGCGGTCTGGGCGCCATAGTGTACCTCAATGGCGTGTGCTTGTTGGGTATTGGGTTCGATACGATACAAAGTGGCAGTGCTGAAAGCCTTGGCACCAACGGGTTTGTCGATATACAGCGCATCCTCAAGGGTGCTGATATGTATCGTTCCTTCAATGTTTAGCTCGGGCCGGGCGCTGTCGGGCAGCACGGCAGGCAGGGCCACTTCGACTTCAATATTGCCGTTTTGCACTATTGGGTTGATCCGCGAAACAGTGCCAGCAATAAAGTCGGCGCGGGTATTCACTTGTACCGACTGCTTAAGTTTAATTTGTTCAGCATAGGCCTGCGGGATTTGCAGCTGAGCATATAAATCTTTAGTGCTGCCAACCAGTGCAAGTTGCGCGCCCAGCGGCACACTTTGCCCCAGTTCCACATGGAGTTGTTGCACAACGCCAGTGATCCCCGCACGCACAGTCAGTTGGTCTACCCGGTGCTGAATTAACTGATATGCCTCTTCGGCGGCTTCTATATCGGAGTTGGCCAGTTGTAAATTGGCCTGATGTAAGGTTTTAAGCTGAGCAATACGGCGCTGTTCGATATCAATGCGCCGCTTAAGCTGGCGGTGCTCCAGTACGGTACGCTGATAATCCAGCTTGGACACGGCACCATCTTCAACCAGCCCAGCCTGCGCAGAGACCTCGAGTTCAGCACTTTCCAGTTCAGACTTTAAGATCTCCAGACTTGCCTGATGCGACAGCATTTCCCGCTGCTGATTAATATCGGATTGCAAATACTGATCTTTGGCTTGTTGCAGTGCTCGTTTTGCATCTTTAAGCGATTGAGTAAGGTTGGCATCTTTGAGCTTCATAATCACGCTGCTTGGCGTGACCTCAGCACCCGGACGCAGCATAATCTCCTCAACCGTGGCCTCACTGGCAGCGCTGATCAGACGCGGCGTGCGCGACTTAAGTTGACCAAACCCCGCCACTGAAATGGTCAAATCGCCCTGTCTGACTTTACCAACCCAGGCATTCTCTGCGGGCAAAGACGCTTGTGCTGTAGGTTGCGTTATCAACCAGCCAATAATCGCTATGGCCAAAGCAATACCACCCAGCCACAACCAGTTTACTTTTATGTTGTTTTTCTGTTCGACCTGTATGTCCATGCCATTTCCTCTAAAGGTATTTGGGTAGAGTCACTACAAGTCATATGCCAACTTTTAAGTGTTTGTATTTCATGGATTTGTGTGTTTTTTGAGTGTGGGTTCTGTGCGCTGATTTGTGGAAATGAAATTGCGATTTGTGGAAATGGGAGAAGAAGTCCGGTAGAAATTCACTTGGTTTAAGTAGCCAGAGTTCACGCGTATTAAATGGGTAAGGCACGCTAAGCAGCACTGTTTACTCCGTCAAAACTCGGTAGCACACCCCCCGACGCCACCCTGGACGTTTGTGGGGCTATTACGCCACGCAGAAGTCTTGGACTGAGATGACACCGACAAACACTTACGAGTCGGTAGCTACTGATACGCGATATGGAGGTATCGAGTTGATACAATGCTTACACTCATTTTCGTCATCCCGGACGCTTGCGAGCCGGGATCTACTTAAACACCACGCAGAAGTGGCGGCTCAAATCAAACTGTGGCGTACCACAACACCTTGCCAAATAAGAGAGAAGTTGGTCTAATAATAGGAACGGTGCGTTGTTCAGGCAGGGATTGAGTCACATTACAACGGTTTGAGCCATCATTGGTTCAAAACAAATTCACTCAGCAAAAACAAATCCCCTAAGTGCAAACTACACCAGCCGGATACTGTGAGCAGATAGCGGCTTAGTTTAACGAGCGATTATGCGCGCTGTATCCGCATAAATATCAACACTAATAAGGAGAAGTCTATGAGAAAGGAAATAACGACACCATTCAATATCATTGCCACAATTGTTGTGTGGCTGTTAGAGCTGATACGCGAACTTATCACAGCAGACATACAATCATATGCTGAGAGTGAAACTCTGCTTAACCTGTTATTTGAGTCAGCTGTAGCCCGTGTTTCTGTGTACTTTTTAGTGTGGGTTTTCGCTGCTTTAGCAATCGCTGTGTTATTCAGGGAAATCTGGAATCGTTTGTTTTCAGACCTCTTTACTCTTAGAAAAATAAACTTCAATGAGTCTTATGCCACTTGTATTTTGTTAACCTGGGTCGTTTTAGGGTAATGCGTTGTAATATCCTTGCCGAGTGAGATTGGCGTAAACTCCTCCTTCTCGAACTGAAGATTTGCTAACTCTGTATTAGTTCAGAGTTAGCAAACCAATTAATCGACGAACCACTTTTTCGGAGAGAAGTATGCAAGACAATCTGGCAATGACAACGAATGGCGCAACGACAACAGCTAAGGATATCGCTGAGGGTTCCGTTAAAGTTGTTAAGGCAATCGATAAGTTCAACAATACAATTTCTATAGGCAAGGATGGAGCTGATCTCAACAAGGTCATTAAGGTTCTTACTGATTCCAGCATCTCCAAGTTATCGGCGTCATTCGGCGTACTTGGCGCTACATTGAGCTTTATATCCTTGTTCTCATCAAGTAAATCCAGCGAAGAAATCATTATCGATATGTTAGGTGATCTCGAATTAAAAATCGATTCGCTGCAAAGTCTGATGCTGGGTCAGTTCGAGCATCTTGGGGCCGTTGTTAAGCGAGTTGGCGCGAATGTTACGCTAAGTAATGCGTTCAAAGACATTGATAGCGTTGCCAACTCAGTCGATGTATTTCTTAAAGCAACAAGCCATTCGGTACGTAAAGCGAGCCTGGAGAAACTAAAACAGTACCAAGGTAAAGATTTGAGAGGAGCTGTTGAGCTTATCAGCCAAACTTTGAGCGAAGGTACGCTTGCCAACAATGTATATCACGCGAACCTTAGTGAATCTTTTGGGAACGCTGCCACTATTCAGGAGATTGGCAGAACGCTGAACTATTACCTCATCAGCGCTAACCTGATGGAGAATTTTATTGACTGCGTGGCCTTAATTGACGATGAAGTGTTATTGTCTATTGAAGTCCCTGATGGGGGCAACCCACTAGACTTCGTGCCTCTGGAACATTTGGAAGAAATACGAGGTGAAATAGAATCCAATGCTTTATTTTACAGTAAACACATTCAGCGGCACGAACAAGCGTGGCTGAGAGCTTTGAAACTATGTAAACAGGACTGTAGTAAGTACATAGACCTTTATATGACAAATAAGGTTTTCCCAGCACTGGATGCGAGAACCCATAAAGCCTCTGTACAAAAAGTGATAGATGAATTGTCTGCCAATTGGGGTTGGCTCGATCATTTTGCTGTGGTCTATGACGATGTTAGCGGATCTTCAAAACATGCTATGAGCGGTTTATCCACACAACATCATGCTTATTCCAGGCAACCCGTACCCAAAGGGAAAATCAATGCTGTCATCGCTTGGATGGACAAAGAAAAACCGGCATTGGGTGCACAATTGAACTCTAAGGTTTCACACAAATACAAGGTAAAGGTCGGCGGTGGTCCCAGTCCATTTGGAGGCAGACCAGGTAAAATGGTGAAAAAAACCTACGGCGGTGATGCAGAAAAGTTCAGTCAGTGGAGCGACCTCAAGGATGTCTTCAACGACCTGACTGACAATCCACCCAACTCCCAACGTTTTATTTGGGTTAGTAAGAAAAAACAGGGTGTTTCCCGAGCACAAACCAACAGTCAGCGCCTTCTGTGGCTCAATGGAAAATACCTCGACTTTGCAGCCTTTGAGTAAGGTCTTCATTTGGAGCCTTCTGGCATGTACTCTCCTCAATATGAGTGTGCAGATGTTGTTGATTGCAAATTGAGGTTTTTGAAAATGAGAGTGCAGGTGCGGGCTGAATTGACCTGTCGCCTGCGCTCACACAGATTAAATGAAAGAACACGCCAAACAACACTGTCGAGAGCATAAAAGTGCGGGGCCAACAGCCCCGGCGCCAATCCGGACGGCTTATGAGCCTTGATCTACTTACTCACAACGCTGAATTGGCAGCCCACCCCTATTTTTACGAGTAGCTGAGCACCTTGCCAAATAAGAGAAAAGAGGGTCTAATTGCAGGAACAGTACGTTGTTCGGTCAGGGTATGAGTCACGCTGCAACGGTTTGAGTCACAATTGGTTCAAAACAAAGTCACTCATCAAAAAGCCAACTCCCTGAGCACAAACTGCACTAGTCGAATACTCTGTGCAGGCGACCGAGTTCAATAATCGAATATGCATGCTACTTCTGCATGAATAAAAAAGCGTGATCTCTCAGTTCAATAGTGGAGTTATAGATGAAAAAATATTTAAACAGCATTATCTCATTTTGCTTTTTGACAATCGCCATTTCTTCACATGCAGGTAATTCAGGGTGGACAGCTGCGTCAGAAGTTATAAAGGTTGTCAGTGTTGTTAATGGTGGTATAAATGTCCGCCTTTCTCCTGAATTAAGTGGATGTACTTCTCAAAGCGGATATGGACCTAAATACGCATCAATTTATCCCGATCACCCAGCTTTAAACGCCATGCATGCTAATCTGCTGGCAGCTTACATGTCAGGTAAAAAGGTATCTCTGTATTTAACAGACGACACATGTAAAGTGGGTGAAATGGTTATTGGCGGTACTCACAGTGGCCCGCCGGGCTCATAAGTATCAAATATAGAAATTCAGTTCAAAACGAACACAGGCTGGTCAGCCAATGTTTCGCGACTAGGCTAACGAGGCTATTCCGTTTAGATGAGCTGTTATACTGAGGTAAAATATGAAAACTCTAGCAAGTATTTTAATTAGCGCCGTTTCTCTCGGCTCAAACTTAGCCTATGCCTGGGACAGCCAGGTTACAGGGAAAGTGGGGAGCATAGAAGTGCACAGCCCTAAAAGCTCAGCAAAAAATATAACGATTAGTATCGTTGGTGAAACAAAAATGTGCACTCTTCCTACAAACAATGACACTGCATATATACAAAAGTCTTCTGCGCCTGATACCTATGAAGCAATGATAAGTGTTTTGTTAAGTGCAAAGGCAACTGGTGATAATGTGCGACTGTACATTAATCATGGCACAGAAGGTTGCCAGGTTCATCGTGTTGATTTGTTATAAATCTAACACGGTGGTTTTGAGCTGGGCACTGTTATCGGATTGGCTTGCGGTGAAACATATTAGCTGAAACAGTGCCGGGTGTTCCCTTTGTTTTAGTGATTAATATTAGGGTATCCTTCAGGCCGCAGCGTTATATTGTGTGGAGAGACTGTGCGCTATTTAATAGTTCCGTTGTTATTGTTATTAGTCAGCTGCTCTGAAAAAATTGAGCCATCTAACAACGATGAATTTGAGCAGATAGTTCGCTCTCACATGTTGCAACATGACTACGTTGGTCTGGCTATTGCGGTATTAAAAGAGGATGATCTAGTATTTAGCCGTGCATATGGTTTTGCTGATCAGGATCGCAAAGAAAAATACTCTGCCAAAAAAGTCATCTCACTCGGTTCAAATACCAAAACGCTGACTGCGTCAGCTATTCTCTTGCTTCAAGAAAGAGGCTTACTAAGTTTATCGGATCCACTTGAAAAGCACTTACCTTTTAAACTACAGCATAGTGAAAAAGTCACTCTTCAGGAAATGTTATGCCATAGCTCAGATTTATCCGATGTTTTTGGTGTAGGAAAATTTGAAAATTATGTCTGGCAAAAAGCGAAATCTCAAAAAGAGTTTATCGATAAGCTAAATTTAGCTTCGCATGAACCAATAGCGGGAGAGCGGTATAGATATAATAATACGGCATACTTTCTTTTGGGTCTGGTTGTTGAACATGTTAGCCATCAAAGTCTGGGCGATTTCTTCAGAGAGTTCATCTTTGAGAATGCGCCAGAAACAAATCTGTACTACCTGGGCGATTCTTTTTACTCTCCAGTCTTATCTCCCTCGTTCGAGAAAAATGGGTCTAAAGCCAGTTTATATGAGTCACCTGTCGAATATCGTATTGTTGGGGGCGCGGGAGCACTTGCAGGAGACTTGGTTTCGTATTTGCGCATGTTCAAAAGCTTAGTCTCAGGTGAAATATTAAGCAGCGATTCACGTGCTATGATGCGAAGCTTGTGTAGGTTTAAGGATGGTTCTAAAGTCATTAATGAGAAGAAGCAAAATCTTGGTTTAGGTATTGAAGTTTTTAAAATCAATGGTGAAACCGTGTACTCCCGAGGAGGGGCTTTGAATGGTTATGTTTCTGCTGTGTATTATTTTCCATCCAAAAAGTTAACCATTGGGGTAACTGGCAACACTTGGGCACCATTGGCTCCAATGCTGGAGAGGTTATTTGAAAGCAATTGGCAAAATGAGCTAAAAGAAAGCTTCAACCAGACAAGATAAAAAATTCTAAGATATCCAAAGTTAGCTGTGACTAGTTGGGGTAATCTAGAGAATACATATGAGTGGCTTTAGAGTTAAGAAATAAAGAACTGGTGGAGCTCTCGAAGTGAATTAGGGGGCTTAGCATGAATGCGCAGCAGGCTGTTCTAATCATATCATGTAAGGTCCTAGAATCACATATATGTTGCTGGTTATCTGTTTGGTTAGTAATGAGACAGTATTAGTGTAATCGTCGTTTTATGGATTTCATTATATTGATTTTTAATAAAAATATCCTTCATAGTAAGGTGTTAGAGTTTCTAGGAGATAAAATGAAGTCGTTTAAATCTTTATTGCTATCACTTTTGTGCTTTAGCTCATTTGCCGCTTTTGCTGGTGTTTGTGTTCCAGACCATTGCTCCAATGTTTATATTGAAAGGCTCTATGTCGAGGCATCAGGAAAAATATTTATTGGAACAAGCGGAGATGAAAAAATTCTAAACTGTAATGCTGCATCTGGTGTTTACGAGATCATTCCAGCAGGAACCCCCGGGGCTGATCTTTTGTATTCTACTTTACTTACAGCCCAAACTACAAACTCACCAATAGGGGTCTTACAGGTTGATGACAATCTGCCCGGTTGTGTGGTTCAGTATATTACTCTAGACAAGAAGTAAACTTGGGGATACATGCCAGTAAAACGCAGTCAGCAATGAGCATTTGATTTCCTTTTTATCGGGGGCGTGAGTTAACCATTTCAGTCAACAGGATGATGTATTGTTTTCCTCTGCCATTTATTTTGGTCTGCTATGATTAGCAGGCTGGGTGTGGTAATGCGCGCGATTTAACGCGTTACCAGATCTGGATTTAGGTTCAGGGTATGTGAAAAACTAGGGTAAAGGAGAGAAACATGTCATATGTAGATTGTTTTGTCGCAGCAGTACCGAATGACAATAGAGAAAAGTACATTGAGCATGCAACCGTGTCAGCGGTCGTATTTAAAGAGCATGGTGCGTTAGAAGTTGTAGAAAATTGGGGTGACGATGTACCGCAAGGAGAAGTGACTTCTCTGCCTCTGGCGGTCAAGGCGCAGGACAATGAAGTTGTGGTCTTTTCTTGGGTAGTCTGGCCGTCTAAAGAGGTACGTGACTCAGGTTGGAATGCCATTATGGAAGACCCGAGAATGTCTGAGGAAAATAATCCGATGCCATTTGATGGCAAACGTCTAATTTACGGTGGGTTTAATACGATACTTACTGCATAGTTGCCAGGCCAGGCAAACAGATCATGCAAAGTACTTACATTGTGAAACCTCTCTATTAACTAAGCTAACTGGTGGTTTCGCAGTGTAATCTTGAGTTTTGTAGTATTGCCTGACTTGAATCTGGTGGTTTGTAGCTGGGAAACTGAAACGTATGAAAAATGAATATCATGGCTCGTGTTTGTGCGGGCAGGTTACCTTCACTGTCTCCGGTTTCAGCACCAGAGTGGCGAATTGCCACTGTACTATGTGTCGTAAATTTCACGGCGCTGCTTTTGGTACTTTGGTGTCTGTGACTGATTTAAACTGGTTATCCGGAAAAGACTGCTTAAAAGAGTTCACAGCTCCTAATGGCACCACGCGTACTTTTTGTCATATCTGCGGATCCAGCCTTGGCTTTCGAAGTAAAGGCATGCCACCAGAAGACATAGAAGTCGCCATATCCACATTCGACTCAGATATTCCAGTGAAAGTGGATGCACAGATTTTTACCAGCAGCAAAGCGAATTGGTGTTCGCTACAGGCTGATATTCCAACCTTCAAAAACGCGCGAACGTAATCCAGTATGTAAATCCGGCAATGTGGCTTCAGCTGGCCGCATTCAGAAGCATTGATGTGGTTTCTTCAAAGCGCGACACCTTCTGCACTTTTAATTTATTGTGCGTCAGATACAAATAATCATTAAACAGGCGCAGTAAGCTCCAGCAGATTACGCGTTTTTCCAGTAGTGTTCGTTCTGCGGGGCACTGAGTGTAAAGCGCAATGGCGCGGGTTTGTAACGCTGAGTCAACGATGGGGCCGTTGCCGTGCCAGTTGAGCAGGGCCAGGTCGAATGCGGGGTCGCCAAAATGTGCGCGCTCCCAGTCAATGGGGATGAGCTGCTGAGCTGGCGTAACGATGAGATTGCCGGGGTGGAAGTCACCGTGATTGAGCGTAAAGGTACTGAGCTGGTCAAAACAGGGCTGGCGCGCCTGCAATACCGGATGCAGTGAGGAGTAGAGTTTGGTCAGTTTGGCATGCTCTGCGGTCCGACTACGAAAGTATCGCCAGATAGCGGTGAGGTGTTTTGCCGGGTTCAGTGTGAGGCCGGCAGGGGCACTGACTTTGCCGTGACGCGCATGAGTTATCTGGTGGACTTGTTTAAGCAGGGTGATCACCTGTTCGATATCTAATGCCGCCCAGTCACTTATGCTTTTTCCTTCAATATAGGGTCGTAATAACGTCTGCGGGCCAGTTTCACTGTGATGAAATTCAACCGGTAGCATAAAGCGAGAGAGTGTCAGCAATGAGTATACATAGGCCTCAGTTTCCAGCCCTGAATGATTGCGTCCAAGTGAGCGTTTACATACCCAAAGGCTTCCGTCACCTCTTTTCAGCAGAGTGGTGTTATGGGTCAGGCCGCCACTAAGCGGCCTGTGCTGTGTACTCTCGTCGCGCAGCTCTGGCAAAGCAATTACACTCATGCGTATATTTTGCAAATTGGCGCAGACGGTTACCGTGAATTCGGATGCGTCCACTGGTAGGGCTGCATGGGCGGATCCAGCTCGGTTTTGGCCAGGGCATTGGTAAAATTGGAGATAAGCTTGGCAGCCAGACCGGTCAATACTTCCAGCGCCTGCTGCTTGTGGTATCCGGCAGCGAGGAAAGCATTCAGTGCGTCGTCGCCAATGTGGCCCTGTTTGGCCAGCAAAGCTTTTACAAAGTCCTGTAGTGCCTGAAGCTTGCTGTCGGGCAGCGATGTGCCTTCGCGCAGTGCGGTGATCAGCGCCTCGGGCATACCGGCCGATTTCATCATCCAGGTGTGGCCCGGCACACAATAGTGGCAGTTATTTTCGTAGTTGGCGGTCATAAAGACCACTTGTTGTTCAACCGCTGACAGGCTGGTCTCTTGCATAAAAGTGCTAAAGGTGTCGTTATACGCTTTGTAGGTTACAGCCGACTCTGCCAGTACTTTGTGCAGGTTGGGCAACATACCAAAACTGGCCAGCGACTGTTCCATCAGCGGCTTTGATTTTTCTGGTGCCGTATCGGGCTCATAATAGGTAAACATGGTTTTTCTCCTGTGCAATTCGGCTTAGCGGTGCATACCGCGAATGGGATAGTTGTTATCCGGGTCGCGGATCCAGGCCAGCCCATTCACCAGAGAAGTCAGGTCCGGACGAACAAACGGGTTGTTCGAGATATCTGTCACCTGAATGTTTCCCTGTTGATTAACTACAAAGAGTCCGGGTTCCGCAAACGGATGATCGGTTTCCTGTGCGGAGCGCGGATCAGAGATAAAAAGGCCCAGCGTTTGCATTTCTTCAAGGCTCAGACCATAGCCCAGTGCAAACGATACGTTGAGCTGCTCACTGTGGCTTTGGAGTTGCGCTAGGCTATCTCCCGAGACAGCAACAATGTCTACTTTGATGTCGGCGAGCTTGTTTTTGAATTGCTCAAGCTCATTGAGATAGCGAGTACACAAAGGGCAATGGCGGCCACGGTAAATCAGCACCAACTGCCAGCGGTCGTCATCATTGGCTTGTGCCAGAGGGCGTGTACTGCCGTCGGCCAGAGTGACCTGAATATCCGGAAACGGGCTACCGGGGTGAAGTTTTTGAGTGTACTGGTACGCTTGGCTCATGGCAGTTCCTTAAAAGTAGGTATTTAAATGGGTCTCAAAGCGAGCAAGGTCGCGTTCAATGTCTGCGTTTTTCATCACATCAAAACAGCTAAACGTAGGTATAGACTGCATGCCAAAGAACTTAAAGTTCATATGGGCCGGAAATAGCAAGTCATCTACACTTTTACCTTCAAAAAACTCGTGTTCGTCGTTAAATGACTCTGCCGGGGCATTAAAGGTCACAGACAGCATATAACGCGTATCGCTGAGTGTGCCACCGCGGCCATAATTGGCTTTGGGGTTGTCTGCCGAACGGCCGTCGCCATCACACAAAGCACCACCCATACCTGCGGTGTACACTTCATCCATGTATTTTTTAAACGACCAGGGCAGGCCCATCCAGTTAATGGGGGACTGAAGCAGTACCACATCCGCCCAGCGATGCAGCTCAAGTTGTTGTTCAATATCCAGCGGCTCAGCCATAGTCACAACCCGGGTCTCAAATCCTTTGGTATTGAGATGAGACACCATTTTATCCACCAGGGTCGCGTTGAGTTTTCCCTCAGAAAACGGGTAATACTGATGAGCGTTAATGATCAGGGCTTTGTTCATGTTAATTCTCCGGTAGGCTTAATTACTAACCTGGTTTATAATAGTAACCTGTAACCTTTATTCAATTAGTTTACTTTTGGTAACCACCCTATAATTGGAGTGCAGACTGTGGAAAGTGTTGTTAAAACAGATAGTAAGGGAAGGAAAAAAGTTTTAAATGCATGCGAGGAACCTTGTGCTATCGAGAAGGGTATGCGTTTGATCGGCGGAAAGTGGACGGGATCCATTATCTATCATCTTAAAGATGAGCCGGTGCGGTTTAACGATCTGGCCAGAATGCTTGGAGGAGCCAGCAAAAAAATGATCGATCAACGTCTGAAGGAGCTGGAAGCTCAGGGCATGGTGCTGCGTACCGTTGTGAACGAACGACCCGTTGCAGTAACCTATGAGCTGACCGAGTTTGGTCGATCGGCATTGCATATTCTGGAGCAACTGCGCGTCTGGTCTGAGTCTCACCAAGTGAGCTAGTGCTAAAGTACGGGTACACACAACGGCATGTGCCTTAAAAACCGGCATGCCCAGATCCAGATCAAGTTTTGTTTATTCAATGTAAATAAATATGGAATAATTGTTTATTCCGAGTTAATCTTCTCTCGTTCACAGGAGATGAGCTAAATGTGCCTAAAATAGGGCATAGACGAGCGAAAGGAACCGGAAAAACGGTTACACACTTTTAAGCAGTTAACTTTTAATTATCATTTTAAGTTACCCTCAGCGTCAGTGGCTCTCCGCCTGTCCTGTTTATCAATCGTACTGATATTGCGGTTGATGATGTATCACTACACGAGAGAGACAAGCTATGAAATCACTTAAGCGTACCAGAGACATTACGCCTCTGCCTTCGCGCAATTTCAAAATTACCGTCGATGATCAACCTGTTGAAGCCTGTGAAGGCGAGACCGTGTTGTCTGTGTTACTCGCGGCAAACTATGCCAGAGTGATGGAAAATGATCGCAAAGTGGCCTCAGGTGCCTATTGTGGCATGGGTGTATGTCATTGTTGTCAGGTAAAAATCAATGCAAAGCATAAACAGCGGGCCTGCCAGACATTGGTAGAGCCACGCATGTCGGTCGAAACCCTGACCAATCGTTTCAAGGAAGAGGGGATCAAACATGACTAGTCAGATACATGATCAGGTTGTGATCGTGGGAGGCGGCCCTGCTGGTACTGCGGCGGCGGCGGAATTGGCACGTCATGGTTTAAAATCGGTGATCATCGATGAGGCCCCAAAACTGGGTGGGGTGATCTATCGTGGTCCGTTGCGCCAGACTGATTCTTTGCCGCACCTGGATGATAATTTAAAGCGTGCCATGACGGCACTGCAAACCCGGTATCAGGCGCACAGTGACTCAATTGAAGTTAAAACACAAACACGGGTACTGGGCCCGGAAGGGAGCAATCAGTTGTTGCTCAGCGATAATTCAGGCCTGAGTCGTCAGCCATACGCGCACCTGATCCTTGCAACGGGTTGTCATGAACGCAGTGTGCCGTTTCCCGGCTGGCAGTTACCCGGTGTTATGCTACTTGGCGGTGTGCAGTTACAGCTTAAAAGTGGCCTGGTCAGGCCGGGTCAGCGTATGGCACTGGTTGGCACAGGGCCTTTGTTGCCATTGGTTGCCTGCCAGTTACACAAAGCGGGTGTAGATGTGGTGGGTGTCTTTGAAGCCAGCCCATTTGCCAAACTGGCAAAAGAAGCCGTTGCGCTGCTTAACAAGCCCAAGTTAACGCTCTCAGGCATGAGCATGATGAGCTATCTCAAAAAGCACAAGATTCCTTTCAAATATGGCTGGGGTATCGTCAGCGCCCAGGGGGATGAGCAACTTAAGAGCATTCAGGTTGCGCCTTATGACAGCCAGTGGCGTCCTCAACGTGACCTGGCAGTTAAGGTAGAAGTGGATGCAATCGGGGTTGGCTATGGCTTTGTAGCACGCACGCAACTAGCCATGTTGCTGGGTCTGGAGCATAACTACACTAAGGTCAGTGGCTATGTACCTGCGCTTGATGAATGGCATCAGAGCCAAAACCATGCCGCGTTTGTGGTGGGCGACAGCAATGGTCTGTTGGGCGCTGATGCGGCGATTTGTGAGGGGCAGTTGGCAGCGCTGCGTCTAGCCTGGCAATGCGGAAAAATTACAGAATCTCAGTTGCTTAGTCGTGCAACCAAAGTAAAAAATAAGCTCGCCCGGATCAAAAAGTTCCGCTTTGGCTTTGATCGCTTTTCAGACAGGCAGCCCGGTTTATTGACGCTGGCAGCGCCTGAAACTGTGGTGTGTCGTTGTGAACAGGTTCGCCGTGAGCAGCTGGACGAAGCCATTGCGCAAGGCGTGAAAGACATCACCAGCCTGAAGATGCGTACCCGGATCGGCATGGGGGATTGTCAGGGGAAAACCTGCAGCTCATATGCTCTGGATTACCTGCACGAAGCGGGCCTGACGGAAAACATCGGTGTGATCAAACCGCGTTTTCCCCTTGATCCTATCCCCTTTACTTTAATGGAATGAACACAATGAAAAAATATGATGTTGTCATCGCCGGTGGCGGTGCAGTGGGTGCAGCGTGCGCATACTTTTTGAGTCGCGATACAGATTTAAAAATCGCGCTAATTGATTTGAAGAAACCTGGCAATGCGTCACGCGCGTCTGCCGGCGGGTTATGGGCTATCGGTGAATCGGTCGGTCTGGGCTGTGGTGTGATCTTTTTTAAGACCTTATCTAAGTTACACAGCGAAGCCCAGGGTAAGGAAGTGCCCGTGATGCGCCCGCACCAGTTACCAGACTGCTTTTTTGAATTTGCCTTGACCTCTAACAATATGTATCCGGCATTACATCAGGAAATGCTTGAAAAACATGGTGTGGACTTTAAATTTGAGCGCACGGGTCTGAAATTTATTATGTATAACGAAGAAGACAGGTTATACGCTGAGCAGATCACTGAGGGGATCCCACATCTGGCCGATCAGGTGCGCTGGCTGGATGCCGAAGAGCTCAAAAAGGAAGAACCCTATGTAACGGACGATGCCATTGGGGCCATTGACTTTATTTGTGACCACCAGGTGAACCCGTATCGACTGGTCGACGCCTACCTGGAAGGGGCCCGTCAGAATGGGGTGTCTTTACATCTGAACACTGAAGTAACCTCAGTGATCCGCAACGGCAATGTGGTGGAAGGGGTGAAGACCCATGACCAAGTGTTCTTCTGCGATACACTGATCAACGCGTCCGGCGCCTGGGCGAATGAACTGTATCAGCAAGCAACGGGACGCACTATGCCGGTTTATCCGGTGAAAGGACAAATAGTGCTCTCAGAGCGGATGCCGAAGATCATGAATGGCTGCATCAGCACCAGCGATTGTTACATTGCACAAAAGGACAATGGTGAGATCCTGATTGGTTCATCCACCGAAGAAAAGGGCTTTGATACCACCAACAGTCTGGACAAGATCCAGGAGCTGTCACAGGGTGCGATGAAGTGCCTGCCAATTCTCAAAGAGTCGAGCATAAAGCGTTGCTGGGCAGGTTTACGACCAGGCACGCCGGACGAGTTGCCAATTCTGGGCCCGGTTGAGGGGATCGAAGGATATCTGAATGCCTGTGGTCATTTCCGTACCGGTATTCTGACATCTGCGATTACTGGGCAGTTGATGACTGAGCTGATAACCGGCAAAACCCCTTCGCTGGATCTGACTCCGTTCAGCGTCGCGCGTTTTGACGAGGCCGAGCAAAAAGCCGGTTAATTCTGATTACGGGAAGAAACTCGAGGGGCAGGGAGGCTCCCGATTTTAACCTTAACTGTGTCAACATTCTTAATAAAAAACAAAGTGCTGAACGGCAGAAAAACTTCATAGCTTATGTCTTAACAGCTGGCTACATTCGTGGTACAGTCCACGCGCTTAGTTGTTATAATATATCATAATGAAGGACTGATAATGAAACCTTTACACTCTGCGTGTCGTTTAAGTGTACTCTCTTTGTCTCTTGCTGCGGCGTTTACTGCACATGCCGACAGTGCCATTGAAAAAATTGAAGTAAAGGGAGAGCGTCAGGCTTATCGCGGTAACTTCACTCACCTGCAATCACCAGAAGCACTGTTCGAATTTGATTCTGAACTGATTGAACAAACTGGCGTAACAGGATTAACTCAGGTGTTGGATATGTCTGCGTCGGTGAGCCGTCAGAATAGCCTGGGTGGTCTGTGGGACAGTTTTGCTATCCGTGGATTTTTTGGGGACGAAAACGTACCCAGCGGCTATCTGGTCAATGGTTTTAACGCAGGCCGCGGATTCTCTGGTCCCCGGGATGTGTCGGGCATTGAACGGGTTGAGGTGCTAAAGGGGCCAAAAGCCGCTTTGTTTGGCCGAGGAGAGCCGGGTGGTTCAATTAATCTGGTGACTAAAAAGCCGACTTTCCAGTCATCCAGTGAGTTTGAACTGACGGCGGGCAGCCGTGCGCATCGTCGTTTGGTGGGAGATATCAACACTGTAATGTCAGACTCGGTTGCGGGTCGCTTTATTGGTTTTTATCAGGAAGAAGACAGTTTTCGCGACACCATAGAAACGCAAAAGCACGGCCTGATGGCGTCATTTGTGTTTGATCAGAGTGCAGATTCAACCTGGCACTATGACTTTGAATATGCCGAGCAGGAGATCCCATTTGACCGCGGTATTCTCGCACTGAATGGTAACTTTGACTTTATGCCTATTGAGCGTTTCCTGGGGGAGCCGGGTGATGGGCCGACCACCACTATGGTCCATGGTCACCAGGTTCAATGGTTATATGACTTAAACAGCGACTGGCAACTGAGTTCGGCACTGGCTTTCAGGCAAACAGAGCTGGATAGTTTGTCTAGTGATGCCGATATTGCACCTTCGAGGCAAAAACTTTACCGTGATTTTCAGACCCTGACGCGACAGCGCAGGTTGCGTGCCTATGATACTGATCAGTACGTGGCGCGCTTTGAACTGGCGGGTGATATCACAACAGGTTCAATCAAGCATCATATTATCGTGGGCGTTGACTACGACCGGTTTGAGTATGATCGTGACTACCGAGTTGCTCGCGCCGAAGTGCTGGGTCCGGACACGACTGATGCGCAGCTGTATGCCATTAATATTCATCAGCCTGTCTATGGCCTGCATACGCCACCGACCCCAAACCCGTTTATTGAGCGCCAACAAAATCAGTGGGCAACGGGTTTGTATATCCAGGACCAGATAGCCCTGACTGACGCACTTCAGGTGCGGATTGGGGGTCGTTTTGACTGGTTAAAGCAAACCACAGACGACAAACGCAACAATATATACTTCGAACAGTCTGAACAACACTTCAGTCCGCAGTTGGGTCTCGTATATCAGTTTACTGATAGCTGGTCGCTGTACTCAACCTATGGCGAAGGCTATCGCCTGAACTTTGGTCTTGACTATAAAAATGAGAGCTTTGACCCGAACCAGAGCGAGTCAATTGAGTTCGGCAGTAAATGGTCACTGTTAGATAATAATCTGGATGTTACGCTGGCGTACTTTGACAGTGAGCAGACTAACATCATAGTTGCGGATCTCAATCACCCAGGCCATAGCGCCGCCATTGGTGAAGCTACGAGTCAAGGCATTGAACTGGATGTCGTTGGCCAGTTGCCTGCCGATATTCAGATCCAGTTCTCTTACGCGTATCTGGATGCGCAGGTAAGTAAAGACTCTGTTGATACTGGCCTGGGCGCGCCCATCAAAAAAGGCGATGACCTTCTGAATATCCCTGAGAACGCGGCCAGCATTCAGCTCAGCCAGCAATATACTTTGAATGGCAATGCGTTGTCTGCGGGGATAGGTGCGCAGTACGTCGATGAGCGATTGGGACAGCGCGGCACCGAGTTTTATCTGCCTTCATACGTCACTGTGAATTTGTTTGCCGAATACGCCATCAGCGATCGCTGGTCAGTGAAGGCACAGGTACATAACGCCTTTGACCGTAAACACTTTACCAACTCATATTCTCAGATTTGGGTGCAGCCAGGCGAGCCGCGCAAGGTCTTATTGTCGACTTCTTATCAGTTCTAACTTTTGCCCTTCGACTTGTTAGAAGTGTTTAATGTGCCCTTGCGCTCCCTGCCTGGGCACATTTTTTTATCTGCATTTTCGCAAGCGTAAGCAGTAAGCGCATATTACGCTGATGAACAAAACCCGGCATATCCGCCGGGTTTTCTATATTTAAAGCTGATGGGCTTTGGCTGCTGGTTTGTATGACGTGAAGATCTGTTTAAGATCCTCCAGCATCACGTACAGGCAAGGTACCATAAGCAGCGTTACCGCGGTTGCAAACACCACCGAGAAGCTCAGTGAAATGGCCGTTGGTATCACAAACTGCGCCTGCAGACTCGATTCAAACATAATGGGTACCAGCCCCAAAAACGTGGTCAGCGAGGTAAGCAAGATGGCTCTGAAGCGTGCAATACCTGCCTCTACTACCGCAGCTTTCATATCTTGCCCGGCAGTCCTTTGACGATTGATCACATCAGTCATGACGAGCGAGTCGTTGATCACAACCCCCGCTGCGGCAACAATCCCAAAGACTGACATCATGCTCAGACTGTATCCCAGCAGGTAATGTCCCCACAGGGCCCCGACCACAGAAAACGGGATCACGGACATCACAATCAGCGGCTGCAGATAGCTCTTCATCGGCAGTGCCAGTAAGCAATAAACCACCAGCAAGCCAATGATGCCAAACTTCATCACCTGGCTTTGCTCTTGTTTTTGTGCTTCCAGCGCTACGCCCGGTTGAGTGGTGAGTCCCTGATAAGTGCTTGTCAGCTCGGGCAGGAGCTGAGAGTCGATGTGATCGGCCACGTGTGAAACGGCGGTGTATTGGGCGTCAACATTGGCACTGATGGTTGCGACCTGGTGGCCCTGCTCCCGATGGATACTCGAAAAGCCCGGTACTGCAACGGTTTGCGCAACATCACCAAAAAACACCTGTTCACCATTTGGCAGAGTGATCAATGTGTGCGGCAGCGCGCTCAGCTGCTGGCGGTCTGAGAGGGTGCCACGGACCTTGAACACCACTTCCTGACCTTCGCGCATAATACGCTGTATTTCCAGACCATAGAAGCGGGCACCAACCTGGCGAGTCACTTCCTTTGCACTAAGCTTGAGCTGATGGGCCAGTGGTTTAAGTTGGATCTGGTACTCAGTCTGGGCGTTATCCAGTGTAGAGTAGACACTGTGTACGCCACGAATTGTGTTGAGCTGATTAATGAAGTCCCGGCTTGCCCGTGACAGTGTTTCTGCGTCTTTGGCGAACAGGCGGTACTCAAGATCGCTCTTTTCGGCGATGTCGATGACATCTGATTCAATGGTGAGCTTTTTAACGCCAGGTATATCGGGCAGCTGTTCACGCCAGCGCCTTGCCAGCTCGAAGGTGTCGAAGGGGCGTTGTGCTTCTGGTACCAAAGGGACAACCACTTCCGCCTCAGTGAGGTGGTCGATGCGGGTATACATCACATCCATCATGGGTTTACCGGTTTCGGTCTGGATTGCATGCTCAACCCGATTGATCAGATTCTCTATTTGTTCGACGGCGTTGAGTGTCTGTGCTTCAGAGACCGTATGGTGCATTTGAATATTGATTGACGGGTAGTCATGCGGCACTTTGGGCACAGGGGTAAAGCGTAATAAGCCACTTATAACCAGGCAGAGGGCCAGTACCAGCAGGCAAATAAATCCGGCGATGACTGCATAACGATAGTGAATACAGCGATTTAGCAACGGTGCATAATAGCTGTGTAGCAGATATTGAAGGCGGGCATTGAAACGATTACGCCAGTGATCCTTCGGCTTAGGTGGTAACCGGGTTGCGGCTAAGTGTACCGGTAAAATCAGCTTTGATTCAATCAGGCTGAAAAACAAACATAATATACACACCCCGGCGATGGCGATAAATTGCCCTGAGTTGGGTCCGCTGCTGAACATAAAGGGCATAAACACGGCAATGGTGGTCAGAACACCAAAGGTGGCTGGCATCGCGACTTTTTGTGCTCCCCGGATCACCTGAGCGGGTGTGTGCCCATTGGACTCAACCTGCTCACAGACGCTTTCGCCAATCACGATGGCATCATCTACCACAATCCCGAGCACCATAATAAAGGCAAATAATGACACCAGGTTCATGGTAATGCCAAACAGTGGCATTAACCAAAAAGCGCCGAGCATAGAAACCGGCAAACCGACCATCACCCAGACCGCCAGGCGGGTGCGCAGAAACACGGCCAGCACAATAAACACCAAAATGGCACCCTGGGCGAGGTTTTCCAGCATCATATTGAGGCGCCCCTGCAAATAATGGGTAACGTCAACAAACTCGTGGATATGAATATGCTCGGGCAACGCCCGGCGCTTGTATTCGATATAGGCTTTTACCTGTGCAACCACTGCGGTCAGTGATTGCTCTTTGGCTGCCAGCACCATGATATAAACCGCCTGTTCACCGTTGAAGCGGCCTGCATCCAGGGTCTCGCGAAAACCATCCTTGATGGTGGCAATATCTCGGAGCAGCACAGTTTCACCCAAAGGTCCGGTAATGACTGGTGTATTGGCAAGGGCGCTGCCCTGATAGCCTCGCTGCTCAAGTCTGAGATAGATGTTACCACGGGCGGTTTTAATCCGGCCTGCGGAGAGGTTATCTGCGTGGGTCTGGATTGCATTTACGACGTCTGACAGGCTCAGTTTGTACTCCTGCAAGCGAATGGGAGAAAGCTCGATGGCAACTTCGTAGTCGGGAATGGCAGACAGGTCAACATGAGAGATCCCATCGAGTTGCAGCAACTCATCTTTTAATTCGTTGCCCAGTTTTTTCAGCGCCAGCGGGTTGTCCGGGCCTGACAATACAACACTGAGGGCACGCTGGCGCTGTGCTCGCTCGGTAATACGCAGTGGCTCCATGGTTGCTGGGAAAGTCGCGATGGCATCCAGCTTCATTTTAATTTCATCCAGCCGGTAAGGCAGATCCTGATCGTGCTCCAGCTCAATATCGACTAATCCGCGTGATGGCGTAGCCTGGCTGGTCAGGCGTTTGATACCCACTTGTGGTTTTAATGCCTGTTCAATCTTAAGCAGGATGTTTTCTTCGATTTCTCTGGCAGATGCGCCAAGCTGGGTGGCCGTCACTATTATTCTGTTATTGTCAGAAATAGGGAAGGTTTGTCGCTGGATCCCCTGATAGCTGAGCAACCCCATACAGACGATAAATAGCATCAGCAGGTTAGCAGCAACCGGATGATGGACAAAATAACCGATGAGTCCATGTCGCTGCGTCATTGCTTTTCTCCTTTGGCTGCCAGCTGAGTGTGAGCCAACTTGTTGCGTACCTGCATGCCCGTTTGAGGGTAATCAGGCAAGTGCGTGACAACCTGATGGTCTGACAGCGGCGGGGCGCTGAGCACAACATAATTGTGTTCCCGGCGGAGTATGTTGGCAGAGTACTGCACCAGTCTTTGCTGTGGACTCGTCAACCAGAGTGTGTCGTTCTTAATCCACTCTTGTGGCACTCTCAGCACATTCTTAAGGGTGATCCCCGCAACCTGTGCCTGCAAAAACTGGCCAAAATAGACAGCAGGCATTGAGCTATGCAGTGCGTACGGATCGTCTATCCGGATCACATAGTAGGCCATTCTGGTCGTGTCACTGAGCTGACCGGTATGCCGGACAAGTGTGCCTGTACGGTGTACATTCTCGGCTGTGATCTGCACGTTTGGTGCCGGTAACACTGGCAGAAAAGGCCGCTCAAACTGGGCAACAGGCACATGGAGTTCTGCGTAGCTCAGGTTAACCAGTCGGCCAAGCGCCTGACCCGCAGAGATAACCTGGCCCAGGCCAGTATCTCGTTGTATTACCAGTGAATCGTAAGGCGCATAATACTGAGTACGGGCCAGATCTTTTTCAGCCTGCGCCAATTGTGCTTCGGCGGCCTTAAGTTGTGCTCTGGCACTGGCGACCTGCGGTTTGCGCAGTGCCAGTTCTGTGACATGGGGGCTGTGTGCCCATTCTTTTTTGGCCACATCCGCGAGGGCGATTTGCTCAGATAAATGTGCCTGAGCCAGCGCCAGTTCGGCCTGCTTGTTCAGCAACTGAGTTTGATAATCAAAGGGGTCCAGTCTGGCCAGTATATCGCCTTTGTTAATAATGCCACCTTCGATAAATGCTTCGTTGAGCCAGGCAATTTTACCTGGCAGCTCGAAAGCGACCTCTGTTTGCTCAGCGGGTTTTAAAATCCCAGACAGCGACAGTGTTGTTTGATGATCTATTGCTAACAGTGGAGTGCTTGATACCAGCGGAAGTTGCACATCCTGTGGTTGAGTGTCCTTTGCCGGACTTGCCAGAGTCAGCAAGGCTGCACATGCGGAACCACCCGCAATCAGTACCGCTATAAGGGCCGCATAACGCCGTTTAAGTTGATGAAAAGAAGACTTATTTTTATTTGTATCCATAATAAATTCTCGGGGTGTCACTTTCCTGTAATGGTAAATTATTTGTTTCAGTAATTTTTAAGTGGCTAAGTTAATTAAAATTTAATGAATAAATGGGTTTACACATAAATAACCTGTGGGTTATGTTATAACATAAAATCGGAACAGTACAGCAGTGACTTACTTATGACTATCGCGAATCAGGTAGGGATCCACGCCTCGCAAATTGTGGACGTTTATGAACAAATTCATGCCATGGAGGGGTTGACCATCAACGACGAGTCAATGGCAATCTTCGATCGGTTTTTAGGATTACTGTCCAATGAACATGGCAGTGAGTTTGCCGAGCAGGTACTTGCTCAGACAAACATTAAGGCTATCAAACCCCAGATACAGCACTTATTTAGTCTGGCATCCAGCATGTATGAGCGGCACTGGGCACAGCGTATTGTGACTAGCACAGCGCCGCAACAGGTGTTGCGAGAAGAGTACCCTTACTTCAAACACTATCGACGTGCTACAGGTCTGGAAATTAATGCCATACACTCATTGGCCGATGAACCGGCAAAGCGGGTCTTGATGGTTGGTTCTGGTGCTTTGCCTCTGACTTCACTGGCATTACATGATGCCGGGTTAGAGGTTGATAACCTCGATATTCAGTACGACGACCTGATACTTGGCAAGCAGGTGTGTGGCGCGCTATCTCCTGGTAATCAGATGGATTTTATTCACAATGATATCTGTGAACAGGCCGATCTGGATCGGTATGATGTGATCTGGCTTGCCGCTTTGGTCGGAGATGAGCAGCTGAAAGACAAAATCATTGCGCACTTGTACCAGCAAATGCGCCCGGGTGCTCAGCTGGTCGTTCGCACTGCATTTAATCTGCGCACTTTGCTGTATCCGAGTATCGATGAGGCTGGTCTGACACCGTTTCAACTGAAACTGAAGATCCAGACTTACGCCGATAACTTCCATTCTATTTTGATTGCGCAAAAACCGGTTTAGCGGCTATGTCGATGTTTACGTCTTATCTGAAGCTCAGTGTTGAGTACCGCTGCATGCTCGTAGCGGCATTCGTATTTAATCTGGGCTTTTACATGCTGATCCCGTTTTTGGCGGGTTACCTTAAGCAAGACTTGCTGCTGAGCGCCACCCTGGTTGGACTGGTTTTGGGTGTGCGCTCTTTTTGCCAGCAAGGTCTGTTTCTGGTCGGTGGATTATTGGCCGATCTGTTTGGGGTTAAAAAGCCCATCGTTGCAGGCTGTTTGCTGAGAGCTTTGGGCTTTTGTCTGTTTTTGTTTTCACAGGTGACAGAGTTACTGTTTTTAGCTGCCTTTTTGACTGGCTTTGCAGGGGCACTATTTACACCCGCGGCACAGTCTTATTTTTCCAAACAAACTGAGCTCAGCAGTGCCCAGATGTTCGCCCTGGTCGGGGTTGCGAGAAATGGGGGGGAACTATTGGGGCCCGTATGTGGGCTTATGCTACTGACCGTGAGCTTTGATGTGTTGTGTGTGGTATCGGCGCTACCTTTTGCGCTCTTTGCTGTGCTCTTTGCAGTGTTATTGCCGGGTAAGCAGGCGCAAACGAGCAGCAATGTAAAATCAGCATCAGGGGGGGGTGGTATATCGGCAATGATTGCGGGTGTACTGGGAAATCGGAAGTTCTTGTTATTCTCCATCATCATGTCCGGATACTTTATGCTGATCAATCAGATCTCTTTTGCTATTCCGCTACATCTGGTGACGCAGTCAGGAGAGCCCAAAGAGGTGGCCTGGGTGCTGACTTTGTGCGCACTTATCGCCATTGTTTTGCAATTTCCAGTAACACGCCTGTGTGAGCGCTGGCTGTCACCCGAAAAGTGGATCAGCATAGGGATTGCCCTGATGGGACTGTCATTTGCGACTCTGGTACCAAACTGGGCATATCAGTCGGGTGTTTTGTATTACCTGCCCATGAGCTTGCTGGCCATACTATTTACGCTCGGTACCATGGTGAGCTTTCCGTTTATCATGAGCCAGATTTCTGTACTGGCTGAGGGGAAATCCGTTGCAACGCATTACGGGTTTTTCTATTTGTTTGCCGGTGTCGGCTTAATTGCAGGGAGCGCCCTGGTGGGGGTTGCATTTGACTATACGGCACTCAATGACAATCTCGCCTGGTATTGCCTGATAGCCATCGGTGTCTTAACCGCAGTGCTGAACACTGTGTTTATGGCAGCGCCCGGTACCAATTCTCAAATTCAAACAACCAGTCCATCTACACCAAAGTAAGGATTAACCATGATTCAACTAACCCAAGCGCAGCAACGTGCTTATATGTCAGACTACCTCGAAAATGGCTGGCGTGAAGAGCGTATGTCTTTTAGCTCTGTCTCCCTGGAGCCCGGCTATATTGACGGTCGCATTAATGTTGAGCATTTTCAAATGCCCGGAGATGGCCGTTTTCATTTTAGCGCTCAAAGCGCCATGATCTGGATTTCCCAGCTGGGGATTATTTACGGATGCTGGGATAACCAGTTGACCGAAAAGGTAGGGGAAGTCTACCTCAGAGACTTAGACATTAAGTTTAAACGAACTATCAATACGACTGAAGAAGTCCGCTTTGAAGGGTTCTTCCCTAAGCATTGTAAAAAGCGATTGTCCGATAACCTGGTCTATTATAAGAATGGCCAGATCCACGTCGAAGGCGGCGCTTTCACAGGCACAGCGAGCTTTCTGGTACCAACTGGTTAATGGGGCTGGTAAATAAAAACTGTTCCTATTTAGTGTTTTGATGTTATGTTATAACTAAACGTGGCGTTGATTGCGTCTATTCGAACCGTTCATGCTCAACCAGGCTGACACACTAGCTGGTCCGGGCGTGCGCGGTTTTTATCGTATCAGGGAGTATTCTTAGTGTTAGAAGCCATACAGTTAAACAAGTCCTTTGCGGATAAGCAGGTGATCACCGATCTGAGCTTTAAAGTGGCACAGGGTGAGATCATGTGTCTGCTGGGTGCCAATGGTGCAGGAAAAAGTACCACACTCAATATTTTTCTTAATTTCCTTCAGCCTGACAGCGGTCAGGCACTGATCGACGGTATCGATGTGCACCAAAGCGCCAGCAGTAAAGACAAGTTGGTGTACTTACCTGAGCAGGTAAACCTGTATCAGGAGTTTAATGCCATTGATAACCTCAAGTACCTTGCCAGTCTGTCTGGATTGACGATCAGTGACGCACAGATCCACGCAGCGCTGGACGAAACCGGCCTGGAACCAAATGCCCGCAAACAATCATTAAAAAATTATTCGAAAGGCATGCGACAAAAGGTCGGTATCGCATTTGCGATTATGCGTCAGGCTAAAGTTCTGTTGCTGGATGAACCAACCTCTGGCCTGGATCCGAGTGCAACGCTGGAATTCATCGGCATTATTGAGCGGCTCGCAAAAAAAGGAGCGGCTATTTTGATGGTCACGCACGACTTTTATTGTGCCCACACGCTGGCAGATAAAATCGGCATTATGGATAAGGGTCAGCTACTGACACTGCTGGATAACAATCAATTGCCTCTGAGCAGCTTAGAAACCACTTACCATGAACTCATTTCAGGGAAAGCCGCCATGCGAGCTGCCAGCTAAGGCTGACTTGTTGATGTAGAAACAGGAATTGTCTGACACATGAATAATAAAATAATGCAGATCTGTCGCCATGAACTGGCCAGTAAGCGCAAAAGCCCGAGCCTGTGGTTGCTCTTTTTTATGACTCAGCTATTGCTGGCGGTCGCCTTGTTTACAGGGTGGCAGCAGTACCAGCAAAGTGTCCATACCCAAACCAAAGCGCAGGAAATTGTCGAGCAGCAGTGGAATGCACAACCCGACAGACACCCGCACCGGGTCGCGCATTTTGGCCACTTTGCATTTCGCCCGCCCAGTGCGCTGAGCTTTTTTGATCTGGGTGTAAACGCCTGGGTCGGCGACAGTATCTTTTTGGAAGCACACAAACAAAATAGTGCTAACTTTGCAAACGATCAGGACGGCGGAACTCTGCTGCGCTTTTCCGAGCTCAGTAGTGCCAATATATTGCTGATCATCTGGCCGTTGCTGATCATTGCACTGGGCTTTGCCAGTGTCAGTGGCGAGCAAAAAAGTGGCACATTACGACAGCTGATGTCGATGGGCGTGTCATTCCGCGCGCTGGTGACAGGAAAAAGTCTCAGTTACTTGTTCTTATCTGTGATCTTTATCTTACCCGTGTTTGTGTTAGCACTGGGCCTGGCGGCCAGCGCTGGCGCGCAATTCTCTGCCGAAGCACCGTTAAGGTTGTTGCTGTTGTTGGGGGCTTATCTGCTTTACTGCCTGTTCTGGATTGCCGTGACTTTGCTGGTGTCGAGTCTGGTAAAAGCCCCCAAACAGGCACTTGTATTGCTAACCTCGGTGTGGTTTATCCTGACTATTCTGATGCCGCGCATGCTGGCGGAATTTGCCCATCACCAATACCCCCACCAAAAGCGTAATGACTTTGAACTGGCGGTCAAGCTGGATAACCGCAAAGTGGGCGACAGTCACAACCCGAACGATCCGTACTTTAGTAAATTTCGCGAAGAAACGCTGAAAAAATATGGTGTGTCTTCGGTCGAAGAGCTGCCTGTTAACTACAAAGGGCTGGTGATGCAAGAAGGTGAGAAACTCAACGCCGAAATCTACAAAAAGCACTATCAACAGCAGGTTGCTCAGTTTGATGCACAGCGACAGTTTGTCAGCCAGTTTTACTGGATTAACCCTTATCTGTTTGTGCGTGACTTTTCCATGGCACTGACGCGCACCGATACCCGTCACTTCCTGGACTTTGAACAACAGGCAGAGGCACACAGATACGCGCGTATTCAAAAGCTTAATCAGTTGCACACCAATGAGATCCATCATCACAACGACAGAGCACAACGCGTTGATAAGTCCTACTGGCAGGAGTTTGATGCGTTTCACTACACCATGCCCACGCTGAGCTGGTCACTGAGCGCTTTTTCTCTGGCCTGGGCTTTACCGCTGCTGGCGGTGATAGCGCTGTATATTTTCCTGAACTCAAATGGGATGCAGAGGAGGATTTATGCTGCTGTTTAAACTTGAATGCAAGCGCCTGTTTGCCGGCACTATTAACAAGCTGGTTCTGGTGTTATTTATCGTATCGGGTGTATTTGCCATTTATCAGGGCGCGCTTGGTTACAAGTCGGTGCGTATCGACCAGTATAAATCTATGGTGGTATTTCAGAAGGAGCGGGAGCATGTGAACAGCCGAGAAACTCTGCCGGCTGCGGGCTCTTTGGCATATTACGCCAGTGCACCAACAGAGTGGAAGCTGAGTCCCTGGGCTGCGCTGTTTGTGGGGGAAACACCGTCCTCTATGGTGGCGTCTAAAGTGCGTGCCACGGCACTGCAAAGTCAGATCTTCAATCGCGAAATTGTCAACCCGGCTCAGCAACGGGCTGGCGGATTGGATCTTGGCTTTGTATTGGTTTATTTTCTGCCATTGGTGATTGGAATCCTGACGGTTACTCTGATCTCAGACGAGCAGCACGCTGGCCGCTGGCGATTGCTTAATGCGTTGCCCAATAGCGCCTTCAGGTTGCTTGGCAAACAGATCGCGCTTAGGTTTGTGGTGATCTGGTTGCTGGTGGTTACCTTGCTGGTCAGTGCCGCCATGATACTGTCTTTGCCTTTTGATGCTGTATTCTGGATTGTACTGGGGGCAACCAGCCTGTATATGGTGTTCTGGTTTGCGCTGGCCACACTGATCATGAGCTTTGGCAAAAACAGCGTGGTCAATAGCCTGGCCTATCTAAGCAGCTGGGTCGTTCTGGCACTGCTGGTGCCGGGAGCCGTGCACTTATACTTGTCTGCACAATACCAAAGTGATGCGCCCCTTGAGATAACACTGCAACAACGTATGACGCTCAATGATGGCTGGGACAAAGACAAACAAGCCACGCTCAATGAGTTTCTGACGCACGAACCCGCCTGGCAGGATACGACTCCGTTGGGTGAAGCATTTGACTGGAAATGGTACTACGCACAGCAGCACATGAGTGACCTTGCGGTACAGGCCATTGTTGAGGAGAACATAAGAAACAATCAGGCACGTCAGGCGCGACTGCAATCACTCAGCGTACTGTCTCCGGCACTGTTTTTCCAGCTCACCCTGAACGAACTTGCCAATACCAGTAGTGGTTATCAACTGCAATATCGACAGCAAGTGGCTGAATATCATCAGACCATTCGCCATTTCTTCTATGATTTCCTGTTTTTCGATCAGCCGGTGACACGTCAGGATGTGGAAGACTTTCCGCTGTTTAAAGCACAACCCATGAAGACACAAAATGGCCTGTGGAAATTGCTGGTCAGTGCTGTATTTGTGTTGGTCATTGCTGCACTGGCGATTGTCAGGATCCGACAAGTAAGGCCACTGTAACTCCTTCCTCTTAGTAAATACGGGCGGCAATCGCCCGTATGCTTTAGCCAACAGCATAGGTAATTGTCGAACAAGACAGTTGTCGTCTTAGGTAATGCACAGTAGGATGGATGTTTCTAATTTTTATCCATTCGCTAAGGGACTGTCATGTTATCACTCAGACCATTTGAACCTGCCGATGAATCAAGCCTGGTTAGCTATTTAAATAATCCGGCGACGGTGCACTTTTTGTCACCAAAGGTCCCTTCTCCTTACACTGTGGAAGATGCGCAGTGGTGGATCAACACGGGCAGTCGAGAAGGGATCACCCGAGCGATTATTCTGGATGGTACATTGGTTGGATGCATCGGGGCGCGTCAGGGCACCTTTGAGTATTGTCGCAGCGCAGAAATTGGCTACTGGCTGGCTGAAGAATACTGGGGCAAAGGCATTACCGGCCGGGCATTGCAGTTGCTGACAGACGAGATTGAAGCCACCACAGACCTGGTTCGATTAGAAGCGGTGGTTTTCGCACAAAACGCGCGTTCTGAGCGGGTACTGGAAAAAGCAGGCTTTGAATTTGAAGGGGTACGTCGTCAGGCAATCTACAAAAACGGTTCTTTTTCTGACGCCCGTTTGTTTGGCAAACTGCTCATCTGCTGAAATCGCTATCGGCAACATACTATCGGCAATAACAAAACAATGACGGGCCGGATTAGCCGCAGCCCGTCTTCTTTGTTTATCTCTTCAAGTTAAATTTAAATGCATCAGGTTTAAGCTGTTTTACCTCGGGGATAAAATACCGGGTATCATAGATGCCTTCATAATCGTGCCAGTGCAGGCCCTCGTCATCGCTATCTGACTCATCATAATGCCAGGGTTCCAGTGGTTCGCGCAGAAAGCTTACATGCAGGTGGTTTTTGTGGTTTGCTTTGACCTGGGTTACACCAGTGAGGTTATCGGCAAAGATGATCTGAGTGGCGCCCAGCTGGACCAGTGCATCTACCAGGCTTTGTGTCGCCTGGCGGTCATACGCCGCATCGCCGACACTGATGGGGCCACTTTGGGTGCCGATCGGGCGAATGTCCACCGTGCCACCAAATTTATGGGTAAAGTGCGGCGGGTTTATGCCACCCCAGCGCATGGTGGCACCGGTAATGGTTAAATGATCGGGCATACCTGCTGGCTTATCGGGCTGGGCATGCCAGGCTTGCCCCAGGTTTTGCAATGCCGTGAGTAAGTCTGGGTGTAAATGACGGCCTACCAACCCTGACGTCGTCAGACCCTGCGACGGTGTGTCCGGGATAGCAACCAGCCCGGTAACTGCGCATTTCACTTGTAATACGAGCTGTTGGGTGCTGGTCTGAGCGATGAATTGATCTGTACCTGGCGTAGCGTCGTTGCCACAGCTATGAAAATTGTCAATCGAGACAACAACCTGGCCTTTGGCATCCGTTACCGGAGTGGATACGTCATAGGGCGCCGTTAAACGAAACAGGCCTTGTTCAATCCGGGTCAGAACTTTAGCGCGTACACTGCTGCTAAATCGGGCGGCCATACCTGTCGGGTCGCGCCACTGTGGCGAAGTGAGGGTAAGAGGGGCCGCGCTTACCTTAACCGGCTCACCCACTATGGGCAGGCCCTGGCCGTTGGTTAACGTGAGTGTCCATATGGCGGTATTGCCATTTTTAGGGTAGAGGGTGACCTCGGTGGCGTTTTCGAACCATTGCTGGCCAAAGTAGCCACTGCCATCGGGCGCCATTATCAAACCATCATAATAAAACTGGCCGGACAGGGTTGAGGTATATGGTGTATTTGCAAAAACCGGGCAGCATATACCCAGTGCGGCGCTAATGAGCGCAATCCGTGCTTTCATAATGTCTCTCCTTGAGTTGTCTTCTCAAGGCTAGCAGCTCAGAGGGGTGTGACAAATTTATTAAGGTGCAGATTTTTCATGCAACTTTTCATGCAAAAGGGGAAAAACAGAAAGGGCAGAAACGAAAAAAGCGAGCCTTAGCTCGCTTTTCTTGCAAAATGCGTAGTAATTAAAGAACTACGATTTTGTCAGCCTGAGGACCTTTTTGACCCTGAGACACTGTGAATTCTACGCTCTGGCCTTCAACCAAAGTTTTGAAGCCGTCGCCTTGGATAGCGCTGAAGTGAGCGAATACGTCAGGGCCATTTTCCTGAGAAATGAAACCAAAACCTTTAGACTCGTTGAACCACTTAACTGTACCAGTAACTGTGTTAGACATAGTATTAACCTGTAATATAAATAAAAAATTAACCTTCGATAGGTGTGAATGCATCAAAAGTAGAGGTGAAACTTAAATACTGCAGGTTGTGTTACGCGGTGTAAAACAACGAATTGTAGGATGTAAATATCGACTTTCTTTCTAGCGGCCTTCACTCTACAGGGACTCTCTGGGTCTGTCTAGTATTATTTGTACAAATTTTAAATTTGTTTGTATGTGCTCGGTCATTAAGTAAGAGCCTAAATTGATACTGGCGGGCAAAGCAAGAATGTTAATTCCGGATAGTACGCTACACTTGGATTAGGTGCCGTGGTGGAGAAAAGAATGAGAAATCCATTGGTATTTGGTGTGCTTATTCTTTTATCAGGTGCTTGTTGTGCTGTTCCAACCGTTCAGGAGGTGCATGACGCCAAAGGTGTTACACAGCTGCAGCTATTGAATCAGTATCTGGCGCAACAGTCGAGCGTGGATGCCAGAGCCGCACTTGAATTGATCGAATTGCTGTCACCAAACTTGCCACTAGAGCAAAATCCTGCACTTTGGCAGCGCCTTAAGCTTCATAAGGCACAGGCCAATGAATTTATCGGTCACAACGAAATTGCATTGTCATTGTTGAATGAAGTACTGGCTTTTGCACGGCAACATGCTAACACCGATTTACTCCGCACTGCGCTGCAGATGCGAGCAGTAATGTATCTGGAGCGTTCAATGTATCCGCAGGCAAGACTGGATGCACAGACACTGCTCGAGAAATTCCCTTCTCAGCAACCCTCAAAGGGACTGGCTGAGGCGCACACCATTATGGCTGGTGTGCACCATACCAGCCATGAATTTGCAAGTGCATTTGCGCAGCTTTTGGCTGCGCTAGCGGTTTATGAAGCGCTTGAAGACAAAGTTGGGCAAGTTAAAATCAAGGGCCGTATTGGCTCTGTTTATCGTGCTACGGGCGATCTGGACAACGCCCTGATGTACCAGCTTGAGTCCTTGGAAGGTATGCGCTCCTTTGGGAGTAAAAAATCTTTGGCCATTACCTACAACAATACAGGGATCATCTACAAAGATTTGGGCCGTTATGATAAAGCGATTGAGATGCACAAACAGTCTCTGGCGCTAAAATCATCGATTGGTTACGAGCGTGGTATGGTGTACTCGTATAACAACCTCGGAGAAAGCTATCGCTTAAGAGGAAATCTCGAACAGGCCAGCGACTACTTAAATAAGGCATTAACTTTGGCTTCTAAGCTGAATAACCGAATGCTAAAAGGATCCACCTATTTGTATCTGGGCCGAATTGCTATCACACAAGAGCGTCTCGAGGATGCATATGCCATTTTGAGCAAAGCATTGGATATTTATCGTGCCAGAAAGTCGGCTGGCAGAACCGCCGAGGGTCTGGTTGAGCTGGGGCGAGTGGTTGAACGATTAGGGCAGACTGACCAAGCCATTACTTACTGGACAGAGGCCTTGGAACTGGCCCGCAAGGCACAAAAAAACATTGTCCTGTTTAGTGCCTATGATCATTTATCCGATCTGTATGCGAGAACGGGTCGCTTTCAGAATGCGTACGCGATGTTAACCCGACTGCAAAAAGAGCGGGGGGAGTTGTTTGACTTACAAAGCCAGCAGAGGATAGAAATGCTGGTGATCCAAAATCAGGTTAACGAAACCAGGCGGGATTTAAAATTCGTTCGTCAGCAGGCTGAGCTGACTCAGGCGACACTGAACAACAAAATAGCCAATCGTAACTTGCTCGTCATTTCTGTTGTCACTGGATTGTTGCTCGCTTGGTTTGCATATCGTCGACGGATACACAAGCGAGAGCTGAGGTTGGTGACTGATGCGCACCAGAAGATAGAAGAAAAAGAGCAAAAGCTGAGTTTAGCGTTGTGGGGGAGTGGTGATGTACTTTGGGATTGGGATCTTGCTAGCGGACTCATTACCAGAGAAAACGCCGAAAGTATGGCCGGGCTTCCGCAGCAATCGGTCAATCTTGGAGCCAAGAATTTTGGGGATTACGTGTTTAGTGACGACCAGGTGAAGTTAGCAGGCGAAATAGATGCGCTATTAAACAATGTGCAGGATGCGTTTGCTATCAGTTACAGGGTTCGCACATCAGACAATGAGTGGCTATGGGTACATGATAAAGGAAAAGTCGTTGCGCGGGATGAACACGGGAAACCCACCCGTTTATCTGGGATCCAGCATGACATTACACTGCTAAAACAGCAAGAAGCCGATCTGCTGGTGCTTAATAGTGAGCTGGAAATGCTGGTCAAAAAACGAACCCAAGCGCTGGAGTCTACGCTGGTTGAGCTAAGAGAAACGCAAACAAACTTAGTTGAAGCTGAAAAAATGGCGGCCTTAGGCGCAGTAGTCGCGGGCATTGCGCATGAAATTAACACGCCACTGGGTACAGCTATTATGGCGTCTTCTAATATTGAGGTACGGCTGCATGCTCTTGGAACTACCGCTCGTTCAGGGAGTTTAACACGAGAAGTGTTATTTGAGGGGTTGGACGCGTTGAAAGAGAGTGTTCAACTAACCCAAAAAGCTTTGCAACGTGCGGGTGGACTGGTTGAGCAGTTTAAAAAAGTTGCGGTGAAAGAACGCTTTGAACAGAGAGGCTCATGTCAGCTCTGTGAACTGGTAAGTACTGCATTTAATTTGGCCTGTGACAGTGAACAACACAGAGGCGTGGAGCTAATCCTACCGGAACCTACAACGTTATGTACGTATATTGATGCTTTGCTCCAGGTGTTGGAGATACTGTTCACAAATACATTGCAACACGGCACGACGCAACAAGCGCTAGTACTTAAAGTCAGTGCCATACGCAATGATGAAGATGCGATTCAGTTATGCGTTGAAGATAACGGGCAAGGGGTGGCGGCTGCGGATAGGCAAAAAATATTTGATCCTTTTTATACGACAGCCC
This sequence comes from Pseudoalteromonas rubra, assembly GCF_005887095.1. GTDB lineage: Bacteria > Pseudomonadota > Gammaproteobacteria > Enterobacterales > Alteromonadaceae > Pseudoalteromonas > Pseudoalteromonas rubra_E. The sequence goes on from NZ_PNCI01000024.1 coordinate 70,191, forward strand.
GACACAAAGGCAATGTCGGGCTCGGATTGCACATTGTCTATAACTTGGTGACGCATGTATTCAAAAGCGAGATCCTGTACGAAAAGTCCTCGCTTGGTGGCGCTAAGTTTTCGTTTTTATTGAGGGGGGATGAAGAGCCCACTTAAATTTCGTCAATAACCTGAAAAGCTCGATATTCATCGAAGGCGAATTGGTCGGTCATGCCACTGATATAGTCAATGACCAATCGGACTCTGAGATAAAACTCCCGCTCTGCGGGGTCGGGTATGGTGGCATTCATGGTGTCGCTGTTAAGTGCACTTCGATAAGCCTGTTTGTGTTTCTCGGGGAGCTTTTTAAACAGTCTGGCGGAATAGATAGAGATAGCGGGGACTTGCGTATCTGTGGGGAGTGGAATGTCCATCAGCTGTGCAAACTGCGCTTTACTCAGATGAAGCAGTGGTTCATAGATATTGAGCAAACCGCTGATAACCCGATAGCCCTGCAACTCGCGTCCTTCAACCTCAGGGTGAGAAAAGGCCCATTTTTTAGCAACCTGCTTAAAGGTTTTGATAAGCAGGTGACAGGCGCTGCCATCTTCAATCAGCGCCTGATTGAAGTGTCCGGCTGTCACCGCGTCCAGATTATTGACGAACTGCTCAGCCGCATGTTTTGGCAGTTTTTGGTTTACCTCAACCCGCAAAAAGACAAAAAACTGACTCTGATTGCCTGCGATTTTTTCACTACGGCGCTTGGCAACCCGGATCATGTCTGCCATTAGCCCCCGGTCTGACTCAGGTAAGTGCGCGCTGAGCGCCGCATAGGTGTTGAGCAGAGCGGTTTGGAGCTGCGAATAACTTAATATATTTTTCTCTACAGCGTCTTCTAGGTCGGCCATGCCGTAGGAGATATCGTCGGCGGCCTCCATGATATAGGAAAAAGGCGCCCGGCAACCCGGCGCAATGTGTAATGCCTCTGTGAGCCTGTCAATATAACCCTGTTCACTGAGGTAAAAGCCTACTTTTTTCTTGAGATAGCCCTGTGGCTGCTGTTGTTCTGGCGGTGCTTCGGTACCACAACGGGTGTACTTCATAATGCCTGACACCTGTGAATAGGTGAGATTCAGGTTTAGCAGGGTATGCACCAGACGGATCCCCTGCGCATTGCCCTCAAAGTGGGTCAGATCTCTGAGTACGTCGGGGTGCATTGCACGCCCGCTAAGCTGTTTGAAGAGCTCATCAATGTGGCCGTCCAGCCAGTCACTGATAGCTGCCTCGCCAAAGTGGCCAAAGGGCGGATTACCTATGTCGTGCATTAAGCAGGCCATTTCCACAATGGACTCCAGCATATGCCGATACTCGCTGCTCAAAGACTGATGGTTATTTTGTGGATCGAGTAGTTCACAGATCAACTGACAGATATAGCGACCGGCCTGTTGCACTTCCAAAGAGTGGGTTAACCGGGAGCGAACGGCGGCGTTGCGCTCAAGCGGGAACACCTGAGTTTTTTGTTGCAGCCGACGCACGGCAGCCGAAGTGATGATGCGGTTGCGGTCGCTTTCAAATTGCTTATACAGCTTTTCGCTTTTAAAGTTGTAGGGGCGATCCGCTCGGATCTTACTGCTTAAGGTCGCCATCATCTGTCCTTATGACTGTGTTTATATCGCTATGTTGTCTGTTTTATATCCATAAAGCAACACCTTAAGTCGTTATGCCAGAGGCTGTTTGAGCAAGTCCAGCAAGGCCTGAGGGACAAATTTGCGGGACGTGGTAATGGCGTAAAAGTGCTCATAAATGGGCAGTTTACTTTGATACTGCTCCAGCAAGCCCTGGGCTATTTCATCTTTGACAACTACCGGGGGTAACACCGCCAGGGCGCCGCTGTCTCTGGCCAGCAGTCGTAGCATCGCCATGTCATCGACTTCGGCCTGAATGTCCGGCTTATACTCATGCGCTGCACACAGGGCGTTAAAGGCTGAGCGGATCTCTGTGGTGGGTCCCGGTAGTACCCAACGTACCTTGTCATATCCTGTCGGAAATTCACTGCTGATACTGGCACCTTTTGGGCCAACGATGGCAACCTGCTGCCGCGATACCAACTGTGTATGCCAGCGGGCTTCATCCTGACTGGCCAGGCGATTGGTGAGAACCAGATCTAATTCATGATTACTTAACCCTTGCAGCAAAGTATCCATATCCCGGGTAGTCAGGGTAAAGCTGATGTGAGGATCACAGAGTAAAGGACTGATAAAACTTTCTATGAAGTTTCGCGACAAGGTGGTCTGCACGCCAATGGACAGGTGTTGTCGTTCGGTCGCTACACCTTTCAATAAAAAGGACTCCAGCTCTTCGCCTTTGTAAAAAATATCGTCGGCATACACCAATACTTGTTTGCCTGCATCGGTCAGGGTTAGCCGGCGGCCCTGTTTTTCGAATAATGAGACGCCCATCGTGTGTTCCAGCCGTTTAATCTGGATTGACAGGGCGGACTGAGAAATGTGTACATCCTGAGCAACTTGCGTCAGGCTGCCAGCTTTGGCAACACGCCAGAAATAGTAGAGGTGGTGATAGTTGAGGCGGCTCATTCAATAGTTATAAAAAATATATGGTTTAGTTAGAATATATATATTTTTTATATCTTTCAACGTCTGACATACTGAGCCCGTTCTGAATGGAGTGGGATAATTATGTCAATATCATTAATGATGATGCTCGTCATCACGCTCAGTTTTGCGCTCAGTGCCTGGCACTGCGGCCGTGCCGAACGCATCGGCAAACGGTTTGTAACTGTCTTCTCTGGCTGGCTGTTGGTTCTGTTGGTCGCAGCCCTTGCAGGGCAGGGCGTCGACACGAAGATACTTCCCGACAGTGCCTTCACCCAATGGGTTCATGTCACTTCACTGGGACTGTTCATGTTTGCCCTGGTGATATTTATGGCCATCATTCTGATGCGCTTTTCTCTTAACTATATGGCTGGTGAGCCGCGCCTGAATGTTTACTGGCGCTGGCTGCTTGGCACCCTGGCAGCGGTGTCTCTGGTAGTGTTGAGCAATCACTTGCTGCTGCTTTTACTGGGCTGGACGCTGATCAGCCTGGCTTTGCATCAGCTGTTACTTTTCTATCCTGAGCGTCCCCGTGCAGCCCTGGGCGCACACAAAAAATTTATTCTGGCGCGTCTGGCCGAGCTGGCGCTGTGTATTGCCGTGTTGTGTTTATATCAGGCCCACGGCACCTTTTTGTTGACCGATATTCTGGCACATTATCAGGCTCCCAACCCTGAAGTCAGTGTTTACACCCAGATTGCCGCAGTATCGCTGGTACTCGTTGCGCTTATCAAATGTGCACAGTTGCCGGTACATGGCTGGCTGATGCAGGTGGTAGAAGCACCTACGCCGGTCAGTGCTTTGTTACATGCGGGTGTTATCAATCTGGGTGGCTTTTTAATGATAATGTTTGCGCCTCTGGTTATGCAGGTCGTCATTGCGCAGTGGCTCTTGCTGCTTGCCGGTGGCCTGTCAACGGTTCTGGCGGCGCTGATCATGACAACCCGGGTGAGTGTTAAGGTTCGCCTGGCCTGGTCAACCAGTGCACAGATGGGTTTGATGCTGGTTGAATGTGCGCTGGGTCTTTATGAGCTGGCACTGCTGCATTTACTGGCCCACTCTGCCTACAAAGCCCATGCTTTTCTTAACTCAGGCAACGCTGTTCGCGAAAACCTCCAGGCACGTCTGGCTGTCCCTGTCACCCCGTCAGTGACACGCTGGCTGGGCGCAGCACTGCTGAGTGTCAGTCTGGTTGCTGTAACCTACTGGCTGGTGGGTCAGGGCACCGCCCTGAGTATGTGGGCCTTACTGGCAATGTCGCTAACCTTGCTGCTGGCACAACGCAGCAGTGCGCACCACAGTTTGCCATGGGCTGGTGTGGTGGCGCTCAGTGTATTGTTACTGGCCAGTTATGCAGCCCTGAAAACCCTGCTGGCGCAAACCGTCTTTGCTAGTGTGGCGCTGCATGAAGCGCCTCTGAGTGCGGCGGATAGTGCGGTGATGGCGCTGTTTGTCAGCCTGTTTGTACTGAACTGGCTATTAACCTACCGAGCAGCACACCCTAAGGTCCAAAGCCTGTCTGTGGTGCTGTTTGCCGGGTTGTATCTGGATGAGTGGTGGACCCGGCTGACGTTGAAAGTGTGGCCGGTGAAGCTGCCGGCCCCAGTCAAATCGCAACGCGCCGTCAAGCGCCCGTATGGATTAATTCAGGAGTCTTAACATGGCAAGTGATATTCGCACACTTACTCAGGCACAGCGGATGTCTGTCCAGGCTGCCTGCCAGAAGTTGGCACCCAGCTGGCCGCTGGACCAGATGATAGCAGTCAGCCCCTACTGGCCGATGCGCCACGAGCGAATTGAACAGGTCAGCGCACGGCTCAGCGCGTTGGCGGGGATTTCAATGCTGATGCCGGCCAGCGATTATCTGGACTGGTATCGACGAGGCCTGATCAGCGAGCAGTCACTGCACATGGCGCTGGCAGAGTCAGGGCTAGGTATGAGTGCTGCCGAGCTGGTTCAGGCACTGGAACGTGCGCCAGAGCAGGCACCCTGGCAGTCATTGTCAGCGTTATTGGATGAGCACAGGGCGCGTCACAAAATGGCCTGGAGAGATGAAATCATTCATCAGATCAGCCAGTTCTGCGCTGCGCATTTTCAACAAGCTCAGCCCATGTTGCATCGTGAGCACAGCAATGCGCAGCCTGCTCTGTACACGCACTGGTTGGCGGTTAGTCAGCGCGATCGCGGGCTCAGTATCGTGTTGGATGAGCCTGATCTGCACCGCTATTTTAAACAGTTGCCAGACGATCCGGGGGTTTTGATAGCGCAAGCGCTGGATACCTTTGGGGTGCAGGACGACCAGGTTGAGTTGTACGCACATGCGCTGCTGCTGGATGTGAGCGGATGGGGCGCCTGGGTAGCATATTTGCGCTGGCAGAACGAGCTCAAAGGCGAGCCCCAGGATCAAATGCAGGATCTGCTTGCCATTCGTATGGCGTGGGAGCTGGTGCTGTGGCGATATCAGCAAGCCCACTTTCCAACATTTTTTACTACTTTGGCGCATAAATGGAAGCAATCTCTCGCAATGCTGTCGGAACAACCAGCGCAACATCAAGCGCAACAAAAGCCCCTGTGGATCTGGGCCAGAGCAGCAGAGCTGAGCTATCAGCAGCAACTGCATAAGGCACTGAGTCGCCCGGCAAATCAGCCGGCACAGGCCATACAATGTCAAGCCGCATTTTGTATCGATGTACGTTCTGAGGTTTATCGTCGCGCACTGGAAGCGCAAAGCGATGAGGTACAGACGATGGGGTTTGCGGGCTTTTTTGGGTTACCGATTTCATATCAGCCACAACAGGTTGATGTGAATCGCCCTCAATGCCCGGGTTTGTTGTTGCCAAGTCTGGTGGCCTCTCATGACCAGGCAGATAAACATGGCGCCGCTTCGCTCAATGCAGGCGCCCGCTGGCAGGCATTTTCTAAATCGGCCACGGCCTCATTCTCTATGGTGGAATCGGCAGGCTGGCTGGATACCTTTAAATTACTAAAAAAAGCCTTCTTTGCATCTGAACAGGCCCATCCGGTTGATAAGCTGACAAACAGTCAGGACTGGTCGTTGACACAAAATGGAGAGGAACTGAGCGCACAACAAAAGGCGGGCCTGGCCGCTGGCGTGCTCAATGCAATGGGGTTTGAGCAGTTCGCCCCGACTGTGCTATTGGTTGGGCATGGCAGTCATTCTACCAATAACTTGCAGGAAGCGGGGCTCGGGTGTGGTGCGTGCGGTGGACAAAGTGGTGAAGTGAACGTCAAAGTGCTGGCCTGGTTACTCAATGACAAGGCGGTGCGTGCGGCATTACCTGAGCTGGGGATTGAGATCCCAGAGCAGACAAAATTTGTAGCGGCACTGCACAATACCACCACAGATCATATTCGTTGTTATGATGAACAGCCGGACGCTCAGATTGCGTTATGGCTTCAGGGGGCTACGGCGGCTGCACAAAAAGAGCGGGCGGCAAAGCTGGATACTCAGTTAGCTGATGCAAGTCGGGAAGCGCTGGATCAGGCCCTGATAGCACGGAGCCTGGATTGGTCTCAGACTCGCCCTGAGTGGGGGCTGGCAAACAATGCTGCATTCATCGTTGCACCCCGTAGCTGGACCCAGGGTATTGATTTACAGGGGCGCAGCTTTTTGCATGATTATCAGTATCAGCAGGATCCAGACTATCAGGTTCTGGAAGCCATTATGACTGCCCCAATGCTGGTAACCCACTGGATCAATATGCAATACAACGCCTCGACCACAGATAATCTGCACTTCGGCAGTGGCAATAAGGTGTTGCATAACGCGGTGGGCGGCAACATCGGGGTATTTGAGGGCAATGGCGGCGATTTGCGAACCGGTCTTGCAATGCAGTCGTTACACAATGGATACGACTGGATGCATCAGGTGTTACGCCTGTCTGTTTATCTGGCAGCACCTAAATCTGCGATTAAAAAGATTGCTGAGCGTCATGAGGTGGTCAGGCAGTTGATCGATAATGAGTGGTTGTACGTATTTCAGTGGCAACAGACGGGCGAGATAAGTCGCTTTTATCAAAATCGCTGGTGGCCGGTGTCGGTTGAGTCGTCCGTGTCAGATGAAGAATCAAAAATAGTACAGTGTCTTTGATTTCTGGTATTTGTACTACCAGAACAAAGCTGTGGGGCACGAAGCGGCAACCTCCGGGTTGCCGCTTTTTTTATTATCGCTGCGCTTGGTATATTTGTGTGGATCTGCCACAGTTACAGTAACCACAAGCAGTTTACTATCCGTATGAGTGACTAAACATACAAAACAACAGGCAATAATTCGGAGTGAGCATGTCGGGAGATATCGTCAAAATTCAGGCTGAACACTGGTCAGCAACTCAGCTTAAGTTAAAAGCACTCAGTGAAAAAATGGCCGAACTGGAACCTTTAATTCTGGAAGCTGCCGAGCAGCTCGACCCGCACAGCTGCAGTTATGATGCGAGCAAACGTCAGGCACTGGCACAACGTCTGAAAGCGGTGTTGTCTAAAGACGGTGAAGTGGTATCACAAATAAAATAACCAGTGTGATATTTAACCTAAGCACTGTCCATACGGTGGCGTTTTTGTTTTAAGCGGATAAGGCAAAATCAGATTGCACAAGATCATATCTTTCCCTAAATTGTCATTGCAGCTCGTGTGAACGGCTCTAGAATAATAACTATAGAAGGAAGTTGGTAGGTGATATGAATATATCGCAATGTCTTGTTATCTGTAGCATCTTGGTATCCGGGCTGACTTTGAGCAAAACCGCGGTTGCGGATACGCTTGATGTTTCAGTCGGTTGGACCAAACCGCCTTATGTTATAGAACAGGGAGACACCGGCTTTGAACTGGATATGGTGAAAGCGGTTTTTGCTGCGCTGGGCCATGATCTGCAATTCGTTTATGTCCCGTTCGGTCGTTCGGATTCTCTGCTGAAAACCGGCAAAGTTGATGCGGCACTGACCATGAACCGACGTATGGATCTGGCGGGGGCGGTTTTGTCTGAACCCTACATTACCTATCATAACACCGCAATTAGTTTAAAAAGCCGTAACTTAAAGCTGCACAGTATCAGTGCACTTGAGAATTATGCCGTCATTGGATTTCAAAATGCATCGCTGGTCCTTGGGATGGAGTATCAGCTCGCAACCGCCAATAGCCCTTTATACATAGAGCTGCCCGACCAGAAAAAACAGGTTGAGCTACTGCTGCAGGGCAAAGTCGATGTAGTCGTCATGGATATCAATATTTTTAACTATCTGAGCAAGGCAATTCTTGGTCGTGACCAGATGGTCAACGTGTCGGTGCATTATCTATTTCCCGCGTCACCTTATCGTATTGCATTCAGAGATCCTGAGCTTAAAGAGGCTTTTAATCTCAAGATGGTACAGTTTAAAAACAGCCCCGCCTATCAAAAGTTACTGAATAGATATCAATTCCTGCAATAAGCCTTCTCATTTTTCTGTCTGGCCACAATCAGGTTGGTGTAACTGACACCCAGTTATGGTGTCTGATTTTGTCGTTTTTGTGTCTTAAGTGACACTGCTTGTTCGGTTATGATGTACATCAAAGGAGTAAACTATGACCAGAAAACAAGTATATTTTATCGCGGATGGGTTTCAGGCCCTGGACTTATTTGGACCGCTGGATACCTTTATGGAGGCTAACGCATGTGTGCCAAATGCCTATGCGAGTAAGCTGCTGAGCATAGTAGCGGGTCCGGTCAGAACCGCTTATGGTCAACAGGTTAATGCCGATTTTGGGCTGGGCGATGATATCGATCTGGATGATTTGATCATCTGTGGTGGCAGTGGCATGCGGACATTAACGCTTGGCGCCCAACAACTGGCAGCTCTGTCGACGCTGGCAGACAAAGCAGAGCGGGTATTTAGCATCTGTACCGGCGCGTTTGTGCTGGCCCAGCTTTTTCCTGAGCAGGCATTAACCCTGACGACGCACTGGCGCTATTGCGAGAACCTGGCCCGGCAACATCAACATTGCACCGTTTCTGCGGACCCTTTGTATATACAGGATCAGCATGTCTGGTCGTCGGCAGGGGTGTTGTCAGGTGTTGATCTGGCACTGGCCATTGTGAGAGAGGATCATGGCAACAGTATTGCCGCACAAGTGGCGAAAGATTTGGTGGTCTATCTGCAACGATCAGGAAACCAGCATCAGTATTCAGATGCCCTGGCACTGCAATCTGGTGACAGTTTAAAGCTTTCTCCGTTAATGGATTGGTTAAGCACACAGCTTAATCAGTCGGTCACGGTATCCAGGATGGCTGAGTTTTGTAATCTAAGCGAGCGGCAACTGACACGCTTGTTTAAGCAGCATCTGAATTGTACACCCAGCCACTACTTTAAGACCCTGAAACTGAATCATGCACGTGACCTGCTCTGTGAAGAAAATATCAGTCTGCAACATGTTTCGGGCAAGCTTGGCTTTAACAGCTATGACAGTTTCAGACGCGCATTTATCAGACAGTTTGGGGTATCCCCGTCACACTATACAAAAGGAATTAACCGATGAAATACAAACTGATAGCGCTGGTATTTGGCTGCTTTACACTTAATGGCGCCGCTTCACCGCTTACCCGGACAGAGCAACAAGCCTGGCTGGAAGACATTGACTTTTATGCCCAACAGGTTAAAACGCAACACATTCAGCCATTTCATACCCTGGCAGAAGCGGACTTTGACCGCAGAGTTGAGCGTCTCAAAACACAATTGCAAGGGCTCACACAAGCGCAGGTAGAAACCCGGTTAATGGCGATAAGCCGGGCAATAGGCGACGGACACAGCAATTATTTTATGATGTCGGGGCCACATCTGCACTTTCCATTTAGGTTTAAATTTTTTGGCGATTCCTTACGTGTTATCGACACCACGTCAGCATATCGCAACTTACTGGGGGCTCAGCTTAGCTCAATCAACGGGGTGAGTGTGGCTGAGCTGTACACTCAGTTGGCGGCTACTTTGCCTGGTGTAGACAATCAGTACAGTGAAAAAGCCAGCTTTGAGTACTACCTGTCTTTACATAAATTATTGCTGGGGCTTGAGATAGTAAAAGAGGAACAGCCTGCGTTGTTCAAATTTGTCACAGGGGAAGAGGAGAGCAGTGTACCGGTTTCGCCCATCAGTATGCGTGAATTTGGCAAACTCAGCTCTGCTTATTCGCGCACTGAGCCCGAATTGACCACACAGAACATTGGCATGCCTGGGATCACATTGAGCCTGTTCAGGCAGCATAAAGCCGCTTACCTTGCCTTTACGTCTTATCCCGAACCCGAGCAGGTGATAGCGCACTGTGAGGACTTACAAGCGACCCTCAGGGCGGCTGGCTCGCGTGTCATGATTATCGATTTCAGAGGCAACGGTGGCGGAAATTTCTACTCGGGTCTGGCGCTCTCCGCGTGTTTGCAACCTCTGGATCAGATTGACTGGATGCAGGGAGTCTATGTGTTATCAGATGGAGAAACCTTTTCTGCTGCCATGACCAATACCGTGCAGTTCAGACAAATCCTCAATGCAACAGTGGTTGGCACCCCAACCGGAGGAGACCCAAATCAGTTTTCAGAAAACAGCGTGTTCTCGCTGCCAAACTCGGGGCGTCGGTTCAGCCTGTCGAAACGGTACTATCCATTTTCAGACGTACAAAGTGATGCCGTGTATCCGGACATACACATAGCACCGAGCTGGGAGGACTATCGCACAGGGAAGGATACTGTGCTGATATATCTTCTATCACAACTAAGCGCACGCACTCCGTTTTCTGCATCGATTGAGTAGAAGCTGCGATTAAGCAAGGCGTGGGTTCAGTGTCCCCGTGCCTTGTGTTCTCGCCTTGTCCAACAGGCACTGCTGAAGCACATGTTTATAAAGGGAAGTTACACTCCAACGTAAAGCAATCCGTTGTTATACACAGATCCAGTGCAGAGCAGTGATGGTTTGTCAGTCCGGGAAAGGCACCCCCTGCAATCTGGTGTGTTACGTTTTGTTAATTTTATTTCTTGTTTTTGTGAAATTTATTTGTGTGGGTCGGGTCTTTTTGTATGAATTCAAAAGGAGATACAACATGACCACATTATGCAAACCTGCGACTTTTTACCCAGAACACCTCATCAATGCTGATGATATCATGACAGTCATTGAAGTTTGTCACCCCGACAGCCCTTATAAGCAACGGGCCTTTGAAATGATCCAAAATACAGAGGTCAAAAACCGGCACCTGATCCTGCCGCTCACAGAAGTCGTGAAACTCGAGGACTTTGGCGCGCGTGCCGCTCGCTACAAAGAAGCAGCGATTGATATGGCCGAAGGCGTTGCATTAGAAGCGATGAAAAACGCGCAGGTGCAGCCTGAGGACGTCGATATGGTGATCGCCACGTCTTGTACTGGTTTTATGATGCCCTCATTGACTGCGCATCTGATTAATCGACTGGGTTTGCCTAATGAAACCAAACAAATCCCGATTGCACAGTTGGGTTGTGTGGCGGGAGCCTCGGCGATTGGTCGGGCATTTGAATACTGCCAGATCCGTAAAAACAGCAATGTGCTGATCGTCTGTGTTGAAACTTCCTCATTGTGTTTTCATCGAGAAGCCAACCGCTTACAGGACTTTATTAGTGATGCACTGTTTGCCGATGGGGCAGCCGCTGTGGTAATGCGCGGTGACAGTCAGGTATCTGGCCTTAAGCTGACCAATAATCAAAGTGTTACCATCAAAGATACACTGCCTTACATCGAATATGATATTACCCATCTGGGCTTTAAGTTTTCTCTGGATAAGGAGGTCATGCACTCCATTCCCCATGTTGCGCCTTATCTGCAATCGTTCTGCAGACGCAGCTTGTCGCGCGATGCCAACCAGGTTGACAGTACGATTTTTCACACCGGCGGAAAACGCATTCTCGATGAGCTGGTACGGTGTTTGTCGCTTGAGCCCGATATGGTGGCCCGCTCCCGGGCTTGCCTGGCTGAAACGGGTAACACTTCCAGCGTAGCAGTCATTGATGTTTTAAAACGGACTTTCGATTCTGCAAGACGCGGCGATGCCAGCCTGCTTGCCGCATTTGGTCCCGGATTTACCTCAGAGATGAGCGTTGGGGTGTGGCACTAATACCTGTGTAGTATTTATGGCATGCACGAATGCGCTTAAATGCATTAAAGGGCAGGGTATCTGCGCAGATTGGGGACACCCAACCAGCGCGAACTTGAGAGACGTTACTTATACAGTTCCAGCTCACCTAAGCTCAGGTAATTGCCCAGATCATTTGAGACATCAAGGCGATAGTATTGATAGTGTGCCGTTGAGTCCAGGCAGTATTCAGACATAGCCGGGAAGTCGGGCTTGTCGCCTGACCCAATGGGTGTCCAAACCTGTTGATCGTTACTGCCATACAGTTTCCAGCTGGTAGTGACCCAGGTTGTGGTGTGATTGTAGCCCTGGGCAAGTGCGATTTTTGATACCGCTTCAGCCTGAGACAAAGTCACATAAACTGACTCCTGATTTTCTTTGGAAAACCAGACGTGGTTGTAGCTGTAGACCACGACACCATCATTCAGGTGATTAATGCTGCCATGGCTGGTGGTCGCGACTTCAAAAGCGCTGATATCAACTTTCTCATCAGCCAGCTGGCAAGCGCGGTTGGGCACGGTACCATCTCCTATGGTCAACTCGAAATCGCCGCTTTGCTCAGTGACATCGACCCAGTGTCCGTACCAGCCGTTGAAATCCAGTGACGGGGTGCCGTAGTAGGTGGCTTTTATTCCGTCGTTGTTGATCACATCAAAAGTGATGTACTTAGTGCTGTCTGGTGCGTTGATCTGAGGTTGAGCGCTGTGAACCTGGCTGCCTGAGATGATGCTGCCCTGACTGTCTATAGCAATAAAGTGCGTGCCACGAAACTCAGGTGTAAAGGTTGTTAGTTTATCCTGAGTCAGCAGGTTATCTCTGAGGCTATCCTGTTTGAGGATCAGTCCATCACTTTGCGCTGTTGCAGAGCTGGCAGCCAGTGCCAGCGCACTCAGTAAAAATTGGGGTTTTTTATTGGTAAACATCGTTATTCCTTAAATTATCCTTGTTTCCAATAACCCATTTTAAGGGGCAAATTAGTAATAAAGAAGGCTTTAAGGGTATAAAGCTTGTTCTAAGTCACAGTTGGCAGCCTAGTCTTTTCAAAAACCAATTCAACATGAGATAAGCGAGGGAGCCACAAGGCGCCTGTTGTATGAACGATTGAATAGAGTAAACAGTACATACCAGCCGACCCAGCCCAAACCTGGTCCTCATGGCCGCGCGCAATCACGTTTGCTGGCATTAAACCTTTGTGCAAAGGGTTGGTCAGTGGTTTCAAACTCCACGATTTCATCAGGATATTTTGGTTTTCAATTGGTCTGGTTGTTCCAATCTGGCAGACATCAAGGATACAATGTGGCCGTTTTTTAAGGAGAAAGTATGCTGCAAAACACGTTCCGTCAAAAAATATCAAAACGCTCCGTACCACTACTGGTCTACCCCTGCTTGCTTTTTTGCTGGCTGTTAAGCCTTGGCCCGGGTCTGGCTGTAAGTAACTTTTATCAGCAGATACAGATAGCGCTGACCATGGTGTTTGGTTCATTTATTGCCGGCGGCACGGCGCTTGGTGGCGGGGCAGTGGCCTTTCCCGTCATGACCAAAGTACTGTCTATTGAGCCGTCTACTGCGAAGGTGTTTTCGTTGGGTATTCAGTCCTTTGGCATGGTTGCCGCGACACTGACTATCTTGTTTTTTAAGATCCGTTTTTATCATCGGGTTGTATATTCGGCGCTGCTGGGGGCAATCCCTGGTGTGATCATTAGCCTGACGTTATTGGGCGACCTGCTGCCAAGGTTAGCAATCAAATCCTTATTCAGCGTACTGTTGATTTTGTTTGCGGTGACCCTGATAAAGCAGCTCAGAGTTGGTATTCAGTCTCATTTGACAGAGAGTTCGACTGATTATCAGTATATCCCTTTGGTTGGATTTATTGGTGGGCTGGCAAGTGGCCTGGTGGGATCCGGAGCTGACATTTTTATTTTTGCCTATCTGGTTTTGATGCTGAAAAAAGAAATCAAAGTCGCCACGGCAACCAGCGTGATTATTATGGCCATCACCTCTGTTGTGGGCACGATGACGAATATGCTGGTACTGAACACACTCACACCCGAGATCCAGCTTATGGTGCATGCAGCCATCCCTGTGGTGATCCTCGGTGCACCACTGGGGGCGCTGGTGTGTGCAAAACTACCTGAACGCGGCGTGGTTAATATGTTATTGCTGCTTATCGCTCTGGAGACCGGGTTCACAGCGTATGAGTGTGTCAGGCTGTATCTGTAGGCAGAAATAGCCCAAGTAGAGCTGACATACGGGGTTGGTACCCTAGAATGTACTGATAAAACTATTAGCTGTTGAGTCACAGCAAGTATAGCTGTGAGTAAGAAGTGCACTGGCTTTTTTTAAAAACTGTCTGCCATTATGGCTAACCAGACATCGAGCGCGGGGCAATATCGGGCTATGAAGCCTAACCCAGCGCCCATTACTTTTTATGAGGCAGGACCGAATAGCGAAAAACGCTCAACGATGGTATTTTACGGCAATCTTGATAGTGGGCAGATATCAGATTCTATATAGGATGCAGCATTGATAGAAATCAGACGCAAAGCTGAGGGGTCAGATACATAGCGGTAGAAGTGATAAAGACAGCATCAGGCTTCCACGTAAGCTGTCTATCATGTTGACCGAATACCGCCGTGAAATATCAAACAAAGCAAATGGCTTTTATTTTTCCAGGGAATAAACATGGATAACTCAAATCCTACCCATACATTTACTATATCCAGGCAATATTTACTGCTTGCAGTATTGGCTGTATCTATTTTGGCATGCATATTCATCATTAGCTGGGCACGCACACCTGAATACAGGCCATTGGTGCAGGATATGCGTGTGGTTGATGCCGTTAAAATAGTCGACATCCTTGAAATGCATGATATTACCTACAGGGCAGAACTGTCTCAGCATATTTTATATGTTCTTAAGAGAGATGCTGGTCAAGCGCGCCTGGCACTGGCCAGAGCCGGATTCGTGCTCGAATACCCTGAAAAAGATCGATTCACTGGATTACCAGAGGCATGCACCTTACTGGACGATCAGGCCGGGGAGAAAAAAGTGAAACCCTTGTGGGAGCAACCCTGGTTTATGCAGTCCCTGAGATTGCTTATGGGCGCACTTGTAATGATAGTCTTTATACTGGCTGTTATACGACCAGCGTTGTCTGCTCTGATTTACTCACAGGCCAAGAAGTAATCGTGCAGACTGAAAAATGGGGCCGATCAAAACCGTTGACAAATAACATGCACTTTAGGTTTTGAAGCTCACTTGTTGGTGTTATTTTTGGCTTGAGTAAACAGGGATTTGGGTAAAAGTCTGCGTTGTTTTCTAAATCATTGAACTAATCTTGCCTTGTATGATCAGATCTCAAACGCAGACACCGAGACTGAACGTTGAAAGAAAAACGCATCACTCACTGGCGTGATTACAGCAAAGCCCTTAACGCCAGAGGCAATATCCAGCTGTGGCTTTCCGAGGATGCAATTACTCAGTGGAACAACACTCAAGATCACGGCGGTAAAGGGTGAGCTAATCATTTCTCTGAGCTGACAGTTCGTTACAGACCAAATGTCAGTGCTGCAGGGGCATTGATATCGCGGTTGATAGCACTGGTTTGAAGGTATACGGAAATGGTGAGTGGCATGCAAGAAAACACGGCGCAAACAAACGCCGGACCTGGCGAAAGCTGCATCTGGCCGTTAATGCAAATACACACCAAATCGTGAGCGGTGAGTTGTCTACAATCTCCGTAGCTGATTCAGAAGTTCTGGGCGACTTACTCAGACCATTGCACAGGAAAACCAGCTCGGCAAAAAGCGGATGGCGCTTATGATACCCGAGGCTGTTATGCCGAAGTGGCAGCCAAAAAGGCCGACGCAGTGTTCCCACCAAGGTGTAATGCGCAGTTGTGGGAGGAAGGACATGCTCGTAACAGCGCGGTCATTTTAACAAAGCATATAGGCTGCAGTGAGTGGACAAAGTGTGTGAATGGCCATCAACGTTCACTGGCGGAAACTGCAATGCACAGGTATAAACAGCTAATGGGTGACAAGCTGGTCAGTCTAGGATTCAATCAGCAGCACATTGAAGCGATGATCAAAGTGAAAGCGCTCAATAGAATGGCTGGGCTAGGTATGCCTGAATATCAGAGAAACAGCTGAAATCTCGGTGTCGCCTAAGCTATTTGGATTTGATCAACAAGGCCGTTATCCTGGTGAATACGGATGGTACAACTCTCGTCCAGCACAGCGATGGAACACAGAGCACGGTCCTGGGCGATAGTGTTGTTAGTGGAAGTGCATATATTGAAAATGGGCGTATTGCTGGTAGCGCTCCTGATATGCCTTATTCCGAGCTAGAGGTCTGACAAAAAATAGCACTGAGTCGAAGGAATAAATGCATTGATTTGGAATGAATAATTCTATTTTTTCATCCTTTTATTAATTAATTTTTTCTTGTACTGTTAAGACTGAAAAATTTAAAGAGAGGAGAGTAATAGTGGGCATCACAGTAGGGCAGCTAGTTAAGGAGTTGCAATATCAAAACCCTGACGATGAGGTTGTTTTTGGTCCAAAGGGACACTTTAGCTATAGCCGAACAAAAGATCGTGGAGGCGAAGTTCAGATTGAGTTCAATGAGATTTGTAATATTCATTATGATTTATTACCAGAGCATCCACTTGAGATAGAGAGTCTGCCAAGCATAGTTTACGAAGAAAGCTCAATTTGGGGAGCTGGCTGCACCGAAAGGGTAGCGGTAGAAAATGCGAAAGAGGATTACTCGTCGAATGGGTGGAATTTTGAAATCGCATATAAAGCCGGTAAGTTGAAAGTGGCCAAGGCGGCGCCATCATTGGTCGACTATGTAGAAGAGCATGGTGGAGGTGATGTAAAGTGGGGATTTAACGAAAATCAAGTAGCCGTATTATCGGAATGGTAGTGATCGACTTTATTTGTACCAGCCCATGTCTAATCTGGCGAGCCACTTAGGTGCTATCCTGAGTGGTACACAGCAGAGCATTGCTAAGGTGTTGCAGGTAAATGCTGATGGTACAACGCTAGTAGAGCACTCTGATGGTTCGAAAAGTACAGTCATTGGGGTTGGGGTGGGGGTTATACGATTATTCCCACTGCACTTGAATTTCAGTTGACTCGCACGAAAATGACCTTATATACGCTACTTTTGTGCTCGCTCTAACAACCTCAAGATTATAGTTGTTAATTGGATTGTTAATGAAAGCTGGCCTCATTGGTTTTCTATTCTCGCAGATGCCCAAGGCAATTTGTTGATTAGGTTTCAAGAGCATTCGATGAAGTTCGGCTCGTTCATGGTTTAAAGGAACGTCAGCACTTAAGTTACCACCTTGCTCTATGTTGAATAAACGGAAATAATAATTATCTAAAGAAGTATAGTTAGATGCGATTGATGATGACTTCTGAAAAATAACAATATTCTTCCCCCCAAACGTCTGAGAAGAACTATAGATAATCCCATCCAGTTTTGGAACACGTAATGAACTAAGAAAGTCAGCTATGACTTGTGTCGTTAAGTAGCCATTGTGTTCATGTCTAGGTAACACTGGGAATGCAAGCTTTGCCCCTATAAACATTAAATTTGAAAGCTGGTTTTGAATTTTTGGTGATAAACTATCGAACAAATCTCCATCTTCCAAGATGGGACGTAACCGAGATAAGTCGAGAAGTTTAAGCTCTTTTTTTACCTTAAACTTCGTACTAACGACATAGCTACCAACAGGTGCTCTAATTTCAGCATAAGCTGTCTCTATATCCAATGCGCCATAAAAAACAGGTAAACCAGCAGGGTTTAACCGGCCTTCTCCTGCTATATGGGCAGGAGGAGGCCCTAATTCCTTCTCAGGATTAAGCATCGCTTTTGGCACATCTTCTAATGAAGTAAAAAAGCGTGCTCGTATTATCTCATCAATTTCACAGCCTTCACCAGCGGTAGTAATTATTTTTTCATCATCGCCATATCTAATATTTTCTATATCATCAAAAAGACTATTCAATATCTCTATGGCTTCAGAATTGAAAAATCTATTCCTTGATCTTATCGAATCGGAAAGCCTTTCCCATAAATTTAAAAAATCTCTTGTATGATCTCCATGTAAAGGCATTCAATACTCCTATGAGATATTCTATGGATCACCACTAGCAAATATTCTGCATATAGCGAATTAATCGCGCGTTTTCCAATAGTGGTACCAATTTTTGAATAGTCTATTTCTACCAAAGTCACTAACTAATTGCTAGTCATAAGAGAATTAGGAATGTCCGCCTCTCGCTCATAGCTGTCTAGCCCTATTCATCGAAACTGTAAGATCAGATATGAGCTACTACAGCTAATCCTGTTAACACCAAGCGATTTTGTCGTCCTTTAATTACCACGCGATTCTGTCGTAGTCGCTAATTACCAAGGGAAATTGACGGTTGTCTTTAACCGTGTTCTTTGAATGCTTTGTATAAGCATTTGAGGAGCACTAAGGGTGATTGTTTTGAATTCCAAAGCTCAATTAACAGTTGATATCATTACTAAAGTGGCAGAGCGTAAAATTACGATAGCCAATGCCGCTAAGCTCCTCAATAAATCCAGGCGTACTATTGAACGTTATTTGCAGCGTTACCGAAGCCAAGGTCTACAATTCGTTGTTCACGGGAATACAGGCAGTGAGCCAATTAATAAAACTCCAGATAGGCTTAAGCAGCAAGTTCAGTCGCTGATCCGCGAGAAGTACTATGATCTGAACCTGTTGCACCTCGCCGAGATGCTTGAGGCTCACGAGCACATAGTTGTTAAGCGCGAGACACTACGTAAGTGGGCACATGATATCCATCATGTAAAACGAGCCAAGCGTAGGCGTAGCCGTGTCCACAAGCGCAGAGAGCGGATGGAAGCACCAGGGCTAATGCTGCAAATGGACGGCAGTACACATCGCTGGTTCGGTGATAAAAAGTCGTGCTTAATCGCTATGATTGATGATGCTAACAGCGATATTCATGCAGAATTTTTCCCGTCAGAAACGACTGAAGGGTGTATGAAAGTTATGCGCTCAGTTGTTGAGAAATACGGCGTGTTTAAAACGCTGTATGTTGATAGAGCTGGCATCTTCGATGGCCCTAAACGTTGCAATTTCTCCCAGATGCAACGGGCCTGTGAGGAGTTAGGAATTGAAATCATCTTTGCCAGCTCTCCTCAAGGAAAAGGTCGTATTGAACGCGTCTTCGATACTCTGCAAGACAGGTTGATACCGGAGTTACGACTCAACAATATTGCTGATATGACGGGCGCCAATAGCTACCTACAACACGTCTTCATCCCGCAGTTTTGGCGTAAAAACCTGATGGTAAAGTCTAGAGCATCAAACACCGAATATACGCCTGTATCACGCTACATAAATCTTGATGATATCTGCATCACCAAGGTCTACCGGAAGATCCGCAACGACCATACGTTTAGCTTCAGGGGAAAACTCTACTTCATCGACTCACCGCTTAAGCACTCAATCGCTAACCAGAAAATTGAAATTCGTACGGGTAAAAATAAGCGGTTCGATGCGTACTTCGCTGGGCGAAAACTGCAAGTAACCGAAGTCATGGAACCTGATAAGCTATCCTCTGAAGACCAGGAGATCCAGAAGAAGCTTGATGTATTGGCTCTGGCAGACAAGCTAGGAAATGTGGCAGAAGCTTCCCGCCTAAGTGGTGTCTCCCGCGATACTATTTACCGCCATCGTAAGCTGATAAAACAAGGTGGAATCGAATCGTTAAAACGTCAAGAAACGCCAAATCTTCACCACAAAAACCGTACTGACAGAGCTATTGAGGAAGTCGTAATCGAATTCTCACTGGCTAACCCACACATGGGACAATCCAAAGTGTCACGACTGCTCAAGTCTGAAAGAAACGTCGACATACATGCCAGCGGCGTTCGCAATATCTGGCTAAGGGAAAATATGAATACTACTGCGTTACGGTTAGCAAAACTTGCCGAAACTCGACAACATTGATAGTGTGATTACGTCAAAATCGCTTGGTACTTATACCGTCAGTATCCCTTGGTAATCACACTACTACAGCTAATCCGTTAGGTTTTGCCAGTTTTCCATCGCTTCATTCATGAAATCCATGCCATCGCCATTTTCTTCAAGCCTTTCATTAATGTCCTCTGCCCATAATTCTAAAGCGTGGCCAGGGTCGTAGTTCGTGCCTTCTGTAGTATTAAAATGGCGTTGTTTCCTAAATCATTGAACTAATTTAGCATTGTGTGATCAGATCTTAAAAGCAAACACCGAGATTGAACTTTGAACGAAAAGCGTATCACCAACTGGCGCGATTACAACAAAGCCCTTATCGTCAGAGGCAACATCCAACTTTGGTTTTCCGAGGATGCGATTGAACAGTGGAACAATACGCAACATCACGGCGGTAAAGGGCGAGCTAATCATTTCTCTGAG
>NZ_PNCI01000025.1 GCF_005887095.1 Pseudoalteromonas rubra
GTGTTTTTCAGTGATGACTAATTATCTCGGGGCTTCAAGAGCTACATACATCAACATTGTCAAATCTATCTCTGGCTGTCAACCAGCTGTGCAAGCTCACTGCGGCTGTTGATCCCAATCTTGTCGTAGATACGGTATAAGTGATTAGAAACGGTTGACGGAGCAACATCCAGTTGTCTGGCTACTTCTTTAAAGGTCAGGCCTTTGCACACCCATTTCACAATTTGTGCTTCGCGCTGGCTTAACAAGTCTAAGGGGCCCGGTATTCGCAGTGTTACTGTCATCAGTTCACCCTGTGCTTTAAAAGAGACTGCCAGGTTATTGATCTGCACTGTAGAGTTATCTTTGCCAATAGCAAAGGGCAGGGTAACGCCTGAGCGATTGGGAAAATACTCGTTGAGTAAGGTGACAAAGCGGGGCTGGACCTCGTGAAAACATCCATTTAAGTCGCATATCGCAGATGCGGCGTGTTCCTTGGTGTGGAGCACATTGCCTGCATGTAAGTGCAGAAAAAAGGCATGTGAGGCGGCATTGACCAGATGAAACACAAGTCGCTCCTGTAATTGGCGCTCGTACTCGGTAAATATCTGTGCTCTGTCAAAGCGGTATAAACTGAGCAGCGAATACAGGCCATTGTCCTGATCAAAATGTCCGGCAGCCAGGATACGTTCAATACCATATGGCTGAAACAATTGCTGATATAACGGAGACTGGTAAAAGTCATTATCAGCAATCACGTCCTGCATATTCACCGGCTTGCCGAGGTTATTGATCACGGCGTCTTTGATAGGGTTAATGGGCAGTGTTTTTTGCAGCTGATGGGCATAATGTTCATCCAAACCAATATGGCAAACATAATGAAAGTGAATATCTGCGCTGTTGCCACTGCCCCAAAATGCCGCATCAAAGTCGATGATCCGGGATAATTGTTCCAAAGCCCACACACGATACTCATCCGGTGGTATGCGTGCGGCTTCACGATAAAGAGTGCTGATGAAAGCTTCTGTGCTTTTTGCAGTCTGAGTGATATGTGTTGTCATAATGGCTTTTATTCACCCGGAGCAAGCGCTGAGATGTGACTACTTTGCGTCAGGCTTTTCCAGGTAGAGTAAATATTCAAGTTTTTAAAGTGATGATAGAGGGAATAAGAAATTTTGTATATCCGATGTTGTCATGATATCGCGGTGTCAATCGAGGAGGAGGCAGCGTGACGCTAGGTCGTTATTGCGGCAGAAGCTGTTGAGTGTAGTAAAAGCTGATGCATGAAAAAGGCCATGTAAAACATGGCCGGAAAATAAACGGAATTAGTTCACTGTAAAGGTGCGGCTCTGACCAGAGTAACTTCGTATCTTGCCACCCCAGCCACTTTTCCAGTGACCAGTGTGCTTAATACGGTAGGTACCTGTGGGCATGGCCGGATCGATAGTCCATTCCAGCTGCGCAAAGGAGCAGGCCATACAATCCGCGGCGGTATCGCGGATCCAGGTGAACTTAGTGCTTAGATCATTGTCAGTTAAGACGGTTGACCAGCCACCGTTTTCATAGCGCTGCACCTCCATAAAGCTCGACATGGTTTTAAAGTTATTCTGAGGGTGACCGGAGCGAAACTTTACTTTAACCGTATTACCACGCACGTAACTGCTGTTGGCATCATTCCAGGTTTGTCCGAAAGACTCCCACAACCGCTTATCATCGTAAACTACACCAATGGCATAGACTTTTTGTTTGTTGGACCAGTCCAGCGGGCTCGGACCTGAGTCGAGGGCATCGCCGTTTACCAAAGCATTGGCAAGTCCGCTAAAGATCTGCCGATATGCCGCCAGGCTGTACTGGCCAAACAAAGTGTGCGCACCTTCGTAATACTGGATCTGATATTCCTCTTTGGTCGTGATGTATCCGCCGTAGGCATTAGCCAGCCCGGCAAAAATCACAGTGGTGATGCCACGAGGAGCAAGCGCTTTTTGTAAATCGCTACGCAGGCGACGTGCCGCCATAGTAGTCATCTCACCCGGGATCCCCACAAGTGCCATCTCACCAATCTGAAAGAGCTGAAAAGGTAAGGTATCTGTATACAGGTGTGCGCCGGCGCCTAGCTGAGTGGGCAAAAAGGTGGGTTTAGGGTACTGACATACTTCGTGGGTTTTGCTGCCCAACACGTTTTTATCAAACCCGAGCAGGCCTGCAAAATCATTGATGAATTTAAACGCACCACCCACAGCACCAATCACCGTACTGCGATCCCAGCTGGTGCCTTCGTTATCCTGTGTCATGCCTTCAAATACACCCGACTGGCCAGAAGGGCCATCATAGGTCGCACCCGCAGTCATCGAAAAGCCAATCGCACCTTCACACAAAGACTGCGCTCCATTGCCCGTGTAGTGCCCTGAGATATTCAGGCCGGGCAATTTTACGTACTGAAAGCGTACGTCTAGTGCACCACTGAGCGTGTTTGTTGCATTGTTATAAAGGCTCAGCGCTTTGTTATATTGCTTGTTTGCCGATAGCGCAACATTGGCTTCATTGCTACCCGCACAACCATTTTCAGGACCGCATACATTGGGCGAAACATCGCCTTCTTCACTGTTCGCAAAGGCGGCAACAAACTGACCCGACAGTGGCCAGTTAGCCCCTTTTTGCTTTTCAAATAACTGAGCGGCAACGCCTTTGTTGTCTCCGGTTATAAGGCGCTGACTCTGGTTGCTCGACACATTATGCACGCCAAACCAGTTGATCATCCCAATCTCCTGGCCATTGCTTTTCACCAGTTTTAGCAAGGTCATGGTTTCATTAACCTGAGTGTCGTATTCGTCGGCATCTGGGTTTTGGTTGTAGGCGGTAAGGTTGCGGTTAACTGCCGCGCCGGATAATTGCCCCTGATTGATGTGAATACTGCCTAAGCCTCTGCTCAGATAGGCATTACGGATGGACAGGTAGATACCATTGACTATGGTGTTGTAATTATCCTCGTCATAACCCAGCGCACTCATATTCAGCATAATGTTGTGATCATAACCACCAGGCCCAACGTGAACATGCGTTGCGCTGAGCATCACATTATTCTGGTTAAAAAATGGCGCAATTAGCGGGTCGCTTGCGATTTTTTTGAGCACCCCCTGATGCACACCCTGGGTGATGCTTTGCAGATCTGCACTGACAAAGGTAACAAGTTGATTGGAATTTGGCTTGCCAATGACAAATGCACGAGACCAAAGGCGTGTGTGTATCCCTTTGGTGGTTTGCCCAACATCGCCATAGCCTACCATGCCCCGGTCGGCGGCAGGGCCGGTAATATCATAGATCCCTGAGCCAATGATCCAGTCACTATTTGCTTTTGTACCCAGGCTAACAAGCACCAGCGCTAAACTGCTGACTCTAATCAACCAGGTTTTATATCTTGCGTGTAAAGTAGTCATACTAATCCCCCAACCATACCTGGCAGTACGGCTGTTTTCGTTCATTGTTTAGGATAAGCGCCCATTTGGAATGGGTGCTTTTGATACTCGCGAGATTGAGGGACTATTAAATCTTGGTTATCAATGTAACGAAATAGTAATATTAACCTAACAAGCCGATACGGTGAGAGCTGACCATTTACGTTTTACGAGCGAAAATACAGTCACGGAAGCTGCCAGTCTATTTAGACAATAAATAAGCTTTGCCAGAAATCCACAACACTGCATTCCAGGCGGTAATATCATAGCCAGTTACAAAACATGTTTTGCTAATAGGAACTGTTACATTGTAAATAAGAGACGCGCGACGTGTTATGTAGAAGGGCTTTCACGGACCCTCTGTACATTTAAAGGCAGAGGTTGTGAGTTAGAGACGTTTTGGAAGAAAATATGATGAAGAAAGTAGCTTTTACACTGGTATTACTTATGGCTGTGTTACAAGGTTTTTATGCCATATTCGCCTATATCCAGCCCGTGGATTTTTCTGACATTAGGGGCACTGCGCTGGCCTCTCCACAAGACCTGGACTGGATACACATATATGCATCTCGCACCTTGTTTATTTCTCTCATTATCGGTGTTTTGTTATATTTCAGAAATTATCAAACGCTATTTTGGGCGGCACTTTTGGGCACTGTGATGCCATTAACGGATGGGTGGCTTGCGTACCAATCAGGGGCTGCTGCTGGTGTAATCGCCAAGCATATTGCAACAGTCGTTTATTTGCTTGCTACAGCTTTGGTATTGCGCACTGTAGTGAAAAGAGAAGGGAGATGAATGACTTTAGGCATTTTAATATGGGCTACCCGTTTCCTATGGTAACCCACTTGATATGAAAAGTTAGTTACTTACCACATTAGACGCAGCAGATGCACCGTAACAAACCCCGCTACTCGTGCAGGCTTTTACTCGATATTGCCGATTTCCCGAGCCCAGATTTGACCAAGACATACTCGATGTGTTTGGTGCACTGGAGTATCTAAAGTCGGTCCAGTTATTGTTGTTGTACTTTATGGAAAGTACATATTGGTAAGCGCCAGGCACATCATTCCAATCTACAACGATTGTATTGCCTATGAGCCTTGCCACTGGTGCATTGGGTGTACCAAGACGTGAACTGACTGTGGCCGTATTTGAGATGGGGGAAGGCTCTGAGCAACCGTAACTGTTACAGGCGATGACACGATAGCGACGATTTCCATCGTTTAAGTTTTGCCAACCCATGTAAGACGCTGAGGCAGGGCTTGGAATATATTTATAGTCGGTCCAGCTGTTATTATTGTACTGAATAGCAACTTTATAGGTTGCGCCACTAACAGGTTCCCAGTTTACATTCACATTGTTGCCTGAAACGGATGCATTGATCCAGCCTGGTGCATCTGGCACACCAGGTACTTCATATTCATAATCAACGCCTATGGTGTATTCGAAGTACATATAGTCTTCACACTCAGCCGGATTTCTATTGGCACATCGTAAACTGACACTGTTGTTTAGTTTTGCCTGCAGGTTGAATGACAGATTATCTAAGCGAACACCATTAAAAGGAAGGTGAACCGTTGAAGACCCTAACGAGTTTGCACCGTATGCCGACATAATGGCTTTAACCTGACCAGTTAACGGGTTAGATAAATAGGGGGAAGTTGCGCTAACCGTAAGAATATAATCGCCCAACAGCAGGCCCCGGGTCAGTATTTGTCTATTTGCATAGGCTGTAAAACTGGCGCGAATATTGGTGATGGTCGCATTGTCTGGGACTTCACAGCTCTCAGCGCCATAGGCGGAGTATTTGGCGGTCGTTACGTAGTCATTGTTGTCCCAGCTCATAGGCGGGGCGCCCGGTTGAGTTCTGGATATTTCACAATGTCCACTTTGCGTCGCTGCGGTGGCAGAGAAAGTGGGCAGGAGCCCGAGTGCCAGAGTAGCACTCATACACAGCGCTGAAGCACAGCTTGGTAATAACTTAGAGATCATACTTACTTTCCTTTTAAAGTCTGTCCTAAAAATGTGAGGCTGGTAACTCTTGTCAGCCATGAGGGAAATGCACTTTTAATAACAAAGGCCATTTGATGTTATATTAAAATATTCATCAGGCAATTGATTTAATCGGCATTCCAGATGCGAATTTTCGAAGTTGGAAAGCCTTGAATGTTCAGTACCAACAGACAAAAGGCACTGTGTTATTACATTCTTGCATGTTTGTACCAAGATTGAGACAGTGAACTTACTCAACAGCCAGACAGGGAATGACGCCATTGGAATTTTGTTTTCTCGCCGAGCGGCCTGAGTTTAAGCCGCTGGTGGCAACATGGTATTTTGAACAGTGGGGT
Organism: Pseudoalteromonas rubra; assembly: GCF_005887095.1. Lineage (GTDB taxonomy): Bacteria > Pseudomonadota > Gammaproteobacteria > Enterobacterales > Alteromonadaceae > Pseudoalteromonas > Pseudoalteromonas rubra_E. Next base: position 5,783 of record NZ_PNCI01000025.1, read on the forward strand.
GCCTTAGTGCCCGATGCCGCTTTGTCTTCGTTTGAAGACAAGCTCACTGAGTATCTGCAAACGGATGCTATCCCTTTAATCGTACTCTTGATGCAAGGTAATGCGCCCATTGGCGCGGCTCAGCTGCGTTTTCACGAAATGACCATTTATCCGGATAAAACGCACTGGCTGGGTGGGGTATATGTTGCCCCTCATGCAAGAGGCAACAAAGTTGCATCGGCACTGGTACAAAAAATCGAGCAGCTTGCAGCCTCTTTTGGCGTCCGGGAATTGCATTTGCAAACCGAACAGCAAGACGGCGGGCTGTACAAACGCTTAGGCTGGCAGGCGCAAGAGCAAGTTAATTATCGCGGTGTGGATGTGGTTGTGATGTGCAAACGTTTAACACATTCGTAACGATTAGAGGGAGCATGATCACAGGATTAAACCATATCACTTTAGCAGTCAGTGACTTACAGCAATCTATCCACTTTTATATGGACGTATTGGGCTTTACCGGTCACGTCAAATGGGAAACGGGTGCGTACTTATCAGTCGGTGAGCTATGGCTTTGTCTGTCGAGCGATACACCGTGCCCCAAAACGGACTATACGCACCTTTTTTGTATTTAAAACCCCGCCTTAGTTAATACTAAGGTTGACTGGGTTCGCTGATTTACTGGTATCATAGGGTCAATTTTTCGACCTCAAGAAACCCGAAATGAACGAACAAGAACAACGATTTCTCAAAGAGCTGGAAAGTAAGCTCTGGACGGCCGCAGACAAACTGCGTGCATCACTGGATGCCTCTCAATACAAACATGCGGTGCTGGGGTTAATTTTCGTTAAATACGTGTCCGACGCCTTCTCGCTGCGCCAGCAAGAACTGAAACAGGAATTTGCGGACCCGGAACACGAGTATTATCTCGACCCCGAAGGGTTCACACCGCAGGAACTTGAGCAGGAAATCGCACTTGAGCTGGAGCAGCGCGATTACTACAAAGAGAAAAACGTATTCTGGTTGCCAACTGAGTCTCGCTGGCAGTTCCTGCAAGACAACGGCCCTCTGGTCATTGGTGGCGCCGAGTTAGAGTTTGATGGCCCAAACCAGCAAAAAATCACCAAGAAGATCACGTCTGTCGGGCATCTGATTGATAACGCGCTGGAAGGCATCGAGCGCGACAACCAAAAGCTAAAAGGTGTGCTCAATAAGCACTACGCCGCTTTGAAAATTGATCAGGCAAAACTGAACGAGCTGATCAACCTTATTGCGACCATTCCGTTTCATCATAAGTCACTTAACAGTAAAGATATTCTTGGCCATATTTACGAATACTTCTTAGGTCAGTTTGCGCTTGCCGAAGGTAAAAAAGGCGGTCAGTTCTACACCCCAGCGTCTATCGTTTCACTGATTGTAGAGATGATTGAACCGTTTGAAGGCCGCGTGTATGACCCGGCAATGGGTTCCGGCGGTTTCTTTGTGCAATCTGAGAAGTTTATTGAGCGCCGCGCAAACCAAAAAGACATCGACCCGCTTACCCAAAAACAAAGGATCTCGATTTACGGTCAGGAATACAACTACACCACATGGCAGCTGGCTGCGATGAACATGGCGATTCGTGGTCTGGATTACGATTTTGGTAAAGAGCCTGCCAGTACCTACACCAATGACCAGCACCCCGATTTACGCGCTGACTTCATCATGGCAAACCCGCCTTTCAACATGAAAGAGTGGAATACGGGTGTGGATGATAACGACCCGCGCTGGCTATACGGCACACCGCCTTCAGGTAACGCCAACTTTGCCTGGATGCAGCACATGCTTTATCACCTTGCCCCGGATGGCTCTCAGGCTTTGTTACTTGCCAATGGCTCGATGAGTTCAACCACCAATAATGAAGGCGACATTCGCGCCGCCTTAGTTGAGCAGGATCTGGTCGAGTGTATGGTGGCGCTGCCCGGACAACTATTTACCAATACCCAAATCCCGGCTTGTATCTGGTTCTTAACCAAAAACAAAAATGCACGTACGGATAAGTCGGGCCGCAAGCTGCGTGATCGCACAGGCGAGGTGCTGTTTATTGATGCGCGTAACCTTGGCTATATGAAAGATCGTGTACTGCGCGACTTTACCCCAGATGATATCCAGAAAGTCGCCGATCTGTACCACGCCTGGAAAACGGGAGAAGCAGTGAACGGCGTGACTTACGAAGATCAGGCGGGCTTTTGTAAATCAGCAACCTTAGCAGAGATTAAAAAACACGATTGTGTGCTGACGCCGGGGCGTTACGTAGGTGCCGCTGAAGAAGAGGATGACGGTGTGCCTTTTGCACAGAAGATGGCAACGCTAACCGCTAAACTGAGTGAGCAGTTTGCGGAATCCGCACAGCTGGAAGCCCAAATCAAAAAGAACCTCAAAGGGCTGGGCTATGAGCTCTGAGTTAAGCAGCGCATCATTGCTAAACGACATTAAGCAAATCGTTGAGCAGGCAAGAGGGCAAGTTAAACAGGCGGTTAATTCTGCAATGGTGCAAGCCTACTGGCAAATCGGCTGTTTAATCGTTGAGCATGAACAGCAAGGCAATAACCGCGCAGAGTATGGCAAGGCGCAATTAAAGCAGCTTTCTGAGCAGCTGACCCGTGAATTTGGTAAAGGCTTTGATGTGACTAACCTGCGCAATATGCGCCGGTTTTATCTGGCGTTTGAAAAACGAGAGACAGTGTCTCTCGAATTGAGCTGGTCTCATTACAATCAGCTATCACGGATAGAAAAAGACAGCGCGCGCTTATGGTATCAGCAAGAGGCCATTGCGCAGAATTGGAGCGTGCGGGCTTTAGAAAGACAAATTGGCGCGCTGTATTATGAGCGCTTGCTCGCCAGTAAAGACAAGGCACTGGTAGAAGCTGAAGCGGCACAAAAAACAGCGCCTTTAGCTGAAACAGCCAAAGACTACCTGCGCGACCCCTACGTGCTGGACTTCTTAAACCTGCAAGATAAAACCTATCAGGAATCGGAACTTGAGCAGCGTATTATTGAAAACTTGCAGCAATTCTTACTGGAGCTGGGTAAAGGCTTTGCGTTTGTTGAGCGCCAGCAACGCATTCGCTTTGATGATGAAGACTTTTACATCGACCTGGTGTTCTACAACTTCAAGCTTAAGTGTTTCCTGCTGGTGGACCTGAAAATAGGCAAGCTCAAACATCAGGATGTGGGGCAAATGGACACCTATGTGCGTTTGTACGACAACAAACTAAAAGGCGGCGACGACAACCCCACCATAGGTCTGGTGTTGTGCAGCGAAAAGAGCGAAGCGGTAGTGAAATACTCGGTACTGTCGGACCAAAAACAGTTGTTTGCGGCCAAATACCTCCCTTACCTGCCAAGCGAAGAAGAGCTAAAACAAGAATTGCAGCGCGAGCGCGATAAAGCACAGCAAGCCTTACTGACACAGCAGGAAAAAAGCAATGAAGCAGAATAACAAGGTTGAGCTGGTGGTGATAGAAGTTGAGATCAAGAAGAACTTAGCGGGGTTGGGTTATGAGTTTTGATCTGACAACGTTAGGTGAAATTGCACTTGGTAGCGATGGAGCTGTTGATGGTCCATTTGGCTCAAACTTAAAGGCATCTAGCTATACAGAGTCAGGTATACCAGTAATTCGAGGCAGCAACTTATCGTTAGGCTTGGATGAATTTAAATCTGATGAGTTTGTCTACGTAGATGATGATACATATATTCGCTTAGCTCGTTCCGAGTGTTTACCTCAAGACATTATATTTACAAAAAAAGGGACGTTGGGGCAAACTGGTTTTGTGCCTCAAGAGCCATATTCTTCTTATTTGATTTCATCTAATCAAATGCGTTTGAGAGTAGATCCAGCGAAAGCAAATCCAAAGTATGTTTACTACTGGGTTTCTTCAAAGCAGGCGATCGATAAGATTCGAGGCGAGTCAGAATATACTGGTGTACCGAAAATTAATTTAAATTATTTGAAAAAACTGCCTATTAGTCTTCCTCCATTGTCTTATCAAAACTCTGCAGTGAAAATTTTGGATAGTTTGAATGACAAAATAGCACTCAACACTCAAACCAACCAAACCCTAGAAGAAATGGCGCAAACCATCTTCAAGTCATGGTTTGTCAATTTCGACCCCGTAAAAGCCAAGATGAATGGCGAACACCCAGAGGGTATGGATGCGGCTACTGCCTCGCTATTCCCTGACAAGCTCGTTGAGTCTGAGCTGGGGTTGATCCCCGAAGGATGGGAACCGAAGCAACTAAAAGACATCCTCGAATTGGCCTATGGCAAAGCGTTAAAGAAAACAGACCGTGTAGAAGGTAATGTGCCTGTATATGGCTCTGGCGGATTGACTGGTTACCACAACCAAAGTCTTGTTGAAGGCCCTGGAGTTATCGTTGGCCGTAAAGGGACAGTTGGTTCTGTCTACTGGGAACCTAAAGCGTTTTTTCCAATTGATACTGTATTCTATGTTAAGCCCAAAGCAGGTTATTCACTGAAGTATTGCCATTTAGTTCTGCAAAATCTTGGGTTAAAAAACATGAATACTGATGCAGCTGTCCCGGGGTTAAACCGCAAAAATGCATATCGCTTGGGTGTATTAACTCCAAGTCCAGTTGTACTCAACAAGTTTAATATTATTATGCAGTCCTTCCAATGTCAGATAGACGCTAATAATGTTCAAAGTACTAACCTGTCTTTATTGCGCGACATACTTTTGCCAGAGCTGCTTTCTGGAAATTTATTAATACCGTGACCAAGGAGGGATAAATGAGTTCGACATATACCTCGGATGAGCACTACGAGGAGCAAGATGAAAAGTATTACTTAAACCTTCCTCTGTGGCCTAAATTCGCTATTCACAATAAAACTATTGATGGAATGATACCCTCTTGCAGAGTTGAATCTTGGGAAGATTTTGATCAAGTTGTGAAACACTACTGCGATAACGATACAGAGGGAAATTATGTATTTAGAGGGCAGAAACATTACAAATGGCAATTAGAACCGACGTTAGATCGACTCGTAAATGGTGCTGTGACCAGAGATATCGCAGAGAAACAGTTGCATAACTTTCGTCTTTCAACTAGAGGACGGATCAATGATAAAGCGATATTACGTAATGATAGCGAGTTGTGGGCGCTTGGGCAACATCATGGACTAGCAACCCCTTTACTAGACTGGAGTTTATCTCCATATGTGGCTTTATTCTTTGCTTTTGAAGGTGAAGATGACCCAACATGGATTGATGACAATGGTGAAGTATCAAACTATAGTAGAACGATTTTTGTACTAAATAAATCATTTATTCAGGATCTTAACGACATAGAGAGCTCCGAAGATGGAAAAGTACTTAAGATCGTTGAACCATCTATAGATGATCATGGTCGACTCGTTAATCAGGCTGGCTTGTTTACCTTTGCTCCATACGGTGAAATTTTAGAGTCAGCATTAGAGCAGCATTTAATTGACTCAGATGTAGATACTAATGAAGTTGCAGAGTTATCGGAATACATTTGTCGCATTCATATTCCCAATGAGCCTAATACTCGTAATAAATGTTTGAAAAAACTACACAAGATGAATATTCATCACGCAAGTCTATTTCCTGATCTGATTGGAGCTTCTGGTTATTGCAATGATTTAATTCGAGAGGCATTACTTGCACGTAAAGCTAGATCAACAGATGAAGACAACTCTGCAATTGTTGAAGCACCGGCGGTCAGTGTATCAACACCATCTTGGGATAAACATAGGTTAGAGTCGACTACAACAAAGTCAATACTGCTCGAGTCTCTAATTATTGAAGAATCAATCCGAGGGAAAATTTCGCCTAGTGAGCTAAGTAATGTGGTAGATGATTTACTTGAATTTATAAACCAAAAGGCGGGAGTTGATTGGTATAAGAAAGAGCCGGTTTTAGCTCGTTTGCGAAACATCGTTCGTCGACAATTGAGAAAAACAAATTTTCCTGATGATTTTATTTCACCATCAGCAAATGCATTAATTTCAAAAGCCGCAGATATGAGCAAAGCTGTGGAAAGTATTTCTACTAAGTAACAAAGCTGTTCCCAAATTACTTTCCGGCGAAATCGAGTTAGAGCAGACTCAAGAATTAGCAGAGGTCAAATAATGGCAACCCGAGTAGAAATGATTATCGACACGCTTAAGGCGAACCCCGACAAGAAGTTTACTGCTCGGGAGTTAGCCAAAGAATTTGTGCTTCGATATCCACAAGAAATCGCTGAGAAACAAGAAAACCCGCGCTACAACACCGAAGACAAGCTGATTGCCCAGCTGGCGGCAGAAATTGGTGGGGAGCGAACACAAAGAGCGAAAGCGGTTTGTTCTCATGTTGCCACACGTGACAAACCAAGGCCCCGGGTCTACTACTGGGAGCAGGAGCCTAAACCTGCTGATAAAGAGGACGACCTTAGCGACATCGATGAATCAGACGTCGATACGCCGCTTGCGCCGTCTAGCTTAAGCGAGCAGGACCTCTACCCAATGTTGATTGAGTACCTCAGTAAGGATCTGGGTCTTTACTGTCAGCGCATTGATGAGCGTAAATCTAAAAACGCTCATGGCAGCGGTGGCAATCACTGGCTGCATTCCGATGTGGTGGCGTTGGAGCCGCTCGACCAGGGGTGGGATGAAATTGTCAGAAGCTGTGTGCGCAGCGGTAATCACAGCTCGGTGCGGCTGTGGTCTTTTGAGGTGAAGAAACACCTTACTAAAGGCAATGTGCGAAAATACTTTTTCCAGGCGGTATCGAATTCGAGCTGGGCCAATTTCGGCTACCTTGTGGCAACGGGCTTAAACAGCGACGTTGAAGGTGAGCTGCAAATGTTGTCGAGCTTGCACGGGATTGGCGTGCTGATCCTGGATACCGAATCTTTGTTTGACAGCCAGATACTCATTCCTGCTCAGGAGCGAGTCAATGTAGATTGGCAATCTGCAAACCGGATCGTGGCTGAAAATAGGGATTTTCACCATTACATTGAGCAGGTTGGCATTTACAACCAAACCGGGCGGTTAATAAAGAGCGCATGGAATAAATAATAAGGATAAAGGGTTAATGATCACAGAAGACCAACTAGAAATATCAAAATGGCTATGATTTGGCACCGGATGGTCCGCTTCATCCCGCCACGGGCGTCCCCGAGCGTGAAAACTATCAGCAGGTCTTGCTTGTGGCGCGGTTAGTGGCGGCGCTGGAAACCTTAAACCCCAATGTCCCCAGTGACACCTTAATCGAAGTGGCGAAAACGGTCGCCACAGCGCAAACGCCAGTTCTGATTAAAAACAACAAAGCGTTTCACCAATACCTCATTGAGGGTGTGCCCGTTGAATACTCGGTGCTGGAGCACGATCAGCGGGTGACTAAACACACGCATGTCCGATTAATTGATTTTGACAACCCCGAGCATAACGAATTTTTAGTGGTCAATCAGTTTACTATCTCGGGCACCAAAGGCAATCGCAGACCCGATGTGGTGGTGTTTATCAATGGCTTGCCGCTGGCGGTGATTGAACTCAAAAACCCTGTCGATGATCATGCCGACATTTGGCATGCCTACAATCAAATTCAAACTTACAAAGAAGAGATAGCGGATCTCTTTATGTTCAACGAGGCGCTGGTTATTTCTGATGGCTGGACGGCGCGAGTCGGCTCGCTGACCGCGAACAAAGAACGCTTTTTGCCATGGAAGACCATAGAGAGTGAAGACGATAAACCCCTGCTCGAATTTCAACTGGAAACCCTGGTGCGGGGCTTTTTTAAGCCAGAGCTGTTGCTTGATTATATTCGTTACTTTGTGTTGTTCGAAAACGAGGGCGGACAAGGCGACTCGGCCACCGGCACCATCATCAAGAAAATTGCGGGTTATCATCAATTCCATGCCGTGCGTGCTGCGGTAAAAGCGACGGTTATTGCGGCCACAACCGCTGACCAAATCACCGAGCCACGGGCAAATTATGCCAATACCGTGGTGCCCGGAAGTAAAAAAGCCGGCGTAGTCTGGCATACCCAGGGCAGTGGTAAAAGCATTTCGATGGTCTGCTACGCCAGCAAATTGCTGCAACAAGCACAGATGAATAACCCAACCTTAGTGGTGGTAACAGACCGCAATGACCTCGACGGCCAGCTGTTTAACACCTTCACGATGGCGCAGGAAACCCTGAAGCAAATCCCGCAACAGGCAGAAGACCGCGACTCATTGCGCGATTTACTGCTTAATCGGCAGTCCGGCGGCATCATCTTTACGACGGTACAAAAGTTTGCGCTGCTCGATGAAGAAATGGCGCATCCGGTGCTCTCGGAGCGCTCGAATATCGTGGTGGTGTCGGATGAGGCGCACCGCAGCCAGTATGGCAATAAAGCGCGCCTTGTTGATGTGAAAGACGACAATGGCAATGTGGTAGATAAGCGTTATGTGTATGGCTACTCCAAATACATGCGTGACGCGCTGCCGAATGCCGCTTTTATTGGCTTTACGGGCACGCCGATTGCGCAAGATGACAAAGACACCCGGGGTGTGTTTGGAGAGTATGTGTCTGTTTACGATATTCAGGATGCGGTGGATGATGGCGCCACTGTGCCCATTTACTACGAATCTCGCTTGGCCAAACTCGATATTAATCAGGATAAAATTGAAGCGCTTAACGAACAGGTCGAAGAGGAAATTGGCGAAGACGAAGAAACGCAAAGTCGTGAGAAAATAAAATCACAGTGGTCAGCGCTTGAAAAACTGGTGGGTGCGCAGCCGCGCATCGAGCAAGTTGCTCAGGATTTGGTCGCGCATTTTACCACCCGCTGTGAAACTTTTCCGGGCAAGGCGATGATCGTTGCCATGAGTCGCGAGATTTGCGTGGATTTATACGATGCCATTGTGGCCATCCAACCCAAGTGGCATAGCGATGATCCAAATAAAGGCGTAATCAAAATTGTGATGACAGGCAGTGCTGCCGACAAAGCCAAAATGCAGCCTCACATTCATGATAAAAAAACCAAGAAGCTATTCGAAAAACGCTATAAAGATACCAGTGATGAGCTGCAACTGGTGATTGTCCGTGATATGTGGCTAACCGGTTTTGATGCGCCTTGCTGCCATACCATGTATATCGACAAGCCAATGAAAGGCCATAACCTGATGCAGGCGATAGCGCGTGTGAACCGGGTGTTTAAGGATAAACCCGGCGGTTTGGTGGTTGACTATATTGGGATTGCCAATGAACTTAAAAACGCACTTAAGACCTATACCAACAGTCAGGGTAAAGGCAAGCCAACCGTTGATACCGCTGAAGCCTTCGCTGTCTTTATGGAAAAAGTCGATATCATCCGCGGTATGTTTGCCACCCCCGTGGATGGGGCAGTCTTTCATTATCGTCCGGACTTTGAAACCAAACCTCTACAACTGCTTCCGGGCGCCGTAAACCATATTTCAGGGCTCTGTAATCGCAACAGCAAAGGCGAAGAAGTCCGTGATGGTAAACGCCGATTCCTGGATGTGATGGCGGCATTGATGAAAGCGTTTTCTTTGTGTAATACCCTGGATGAGGTAGGCGGATATAAGAGTGAAATTGCTTTTTATGGTGCGATAAAAACAGCCTTCTTAAAGCACTCTACCGTAGACAAAAAACGTAACGACGAGCTACGCAATTCTGCCCTGAGGCAGATCCTCAATAACGCCATTGTGGCTGATGGCGTTGATGACATCTTTAAAACGGTCGGGTTAGATAAGCCGAACATAGGGTTGCTATCAGAAGAATTCCTTGAAGATGTAAAGCATATGAAGGAGAAAAACCTGGCCGTTGAACTGCTGGAAAAGTTGTTGCGGGATGAGATAAAAGCACGGATGAAAAATGATGTGGTGCAGGAGAAAAAGTATTCAGACCGCATTATGTCGACACTGCAAAAGTACCATAACCGCAATATCGAAACCGCTCAGGTCATTGAAGAGCTGATCCAGTGGGCCAAAGAAATGCAGGCCGACAGCGAGATGATGGATAAGCTGAACTTGTCGAGCGATGAAATTGCATTTTACCGGGCACTGGTAACCAATGAAGCGTCTGTAAGAACGCTGGGCGACGATAACCTGCGTCAACTGGCTATCGAACTGACTCAGCAACTACGTAAATCAGCAACGGTTGATTGGCAAAAACGCGAAAGTGTGCGGGCAAGAATGCGTAACCTGGTGCGCCGTTTACTGCGGCGCTGGAAATACCCGCCAAATATGGCCGAAGAGGCGATAAAACTCGTGCTTGAACAAGCCGAGGTGTTGGCTGATGGTTGGTATAACTGATTGCCAGAGCGAAGCTTAGTTGTGTGACTTTATAACACATCGGGTTTTTATCTGCTTTTATCGCGTATCAAGTGACATCTGTGGCGTACTGCATAACTATGTGGCTCTTATTAAAAAGACAACAATAGGAGGCTGTCCATGCCTTTTGGACTGAAACGTACTTTGCAATGCTCCTTGCTGGCATTTGCAACACTACCCGTATTGGCGCAGGCAAATGCCGGGCTACAGGCTGAAGATATTTTTGAGCTGGAATATGCAAGCGATCCACAAATATCGCCCAACGGTGAGCAGGTGGTGTACGTACGCAACAGCAACGATGTAATGAAAGACGCCAAAAGACAAAACCTGTGGCTGGTGGATGCCAAAACAGGCGTCCAGTCTCCGTTGTTCTCAGACGAAAACCGCTATTACCAGCCGCGCTGGTCGCCTGATGGCAGTAAAATTGCTTTTCTGAGCGATGTGTCTGGCAGCACTCAGGTGCACGTGCATTATATCGCGCAAAACCGCACGGCTTTGCTGACTCAGTTACAGTCTGGGATCAGTGATTTAACCTGGTCGCCAGATGGAAAATGGCTGGCTTTCAGCCAGAAAGTAGAAGAAAAGCCAGCGGTTATCGCGAAAATGCCTGCTAAGCCCAAAGGCGCACAGTGGTCAGAGTCGGCGATTGTGATTGATAAAGCCTATTATCAGGCAGATGGGCGCGGCCTGGTTAAGCCGGGGTATCGACAAATTTTTGTTTTGCCAAGTGAAGGCGGCACACCTCGTCAGCTGACTTCAGGCAATTACCATCACAGTGGAAAACTGGCCTGGCGCAGCGATTCAAAGGGCATAGTGTTCTCGGCAAATCGTATTGCTGACTGGGAATATAAGCGCTTAGAGGGCGATCTGTTTGAAGTTGACTTCGCGGGTAAGATCACGCAATTGACCAATGCACCGGGTCGTGAGCACTCCCCGAGTTTTTCGGAAAATGGCAAGCAGCTGGCATTTTTGAGTTCTTCGGGCGAGCTGAACCCGTACCGCAATCACAAACTGAACATTATGAACTGGCAAAGCAAAGAATCGCGCATGATAGCGAAAGACTTTGACCGTTCAATCCAAAATCCAAGCTGGATAGGCAGCGCTAAACTGGCCATCGCTTATGACGACCACGGTATGCGCAAGCTGGCCACCATTACCACCAAAGGCAAAATTAAAGATCTCACCGATACGCTGTCGGGCACCACGCTGGGCCGTCCCTATCTGAGCGGTCAGTTCAGTGCTAACTTTGATGGTGAAATCGCCTTTACCAAAGGTTCAAGCTCGCGTCCGGCGGATGTGGCAGTGACAACCAGTAAAGGCAAAGTGAAATCGCTGACAGCCCTGAATGAGGACTTACTGGCGCACAAAACATTGGGCAAAGTACACGAAATCACTTATAAATCATCATTCGATGGTGAACCCATCCAGGGCTGGTATATCACGCCACCGGATTTTGATCCGAGCAAAAAGTACCCACTATTGATGGAGATCCACGGTGGTCCACACCTGGCTTATGGTCCACATTTCTCGGCAGAATTACAGCGCTATGCAGCGCAGGGTTACGTAGTGTTTTACGATAATCACCGCGGTAGTAGCTCATACGGTGAGCGCTTTGCCATGTTGCTCAAATATAAGTACAGCTCAAAAGAAGACTTTGCCGATCACAATTCGGGCGTAGACGCCATGATTGCCAAAGGCTTTATCGACCAGAATAACCTGTTTATCGCCGGTGGCTCGGCGGGTGGTATTGCGACTGCCTATGCAATTGGCCTGACCGATCGCTTTAACGCAGCCGTAGTGGTTAAGCCGGTGATCAACTGGTTGAGTAAAGTACTGACGGCCGACAGTGGCCTGGTGCAGATCCCCACTCAGTTCCCGGGGATGCCGTGGGAGCATGTTGACCATTACTGGGAGCGCTCACCTTTGTCTCTGGTTGGCAATGTCACCACGCCGACTATGCTGATGACGGGCGAGGAAGACTTGCGTACCCCAATGGCTGAAACAGAGCAGTTTTATCAGGCACTAAAACATCGTAAAATTGACTCTGTGCTGGTGAGAATCCCGGGTGCACCGCATGGTATCGCCGGGCGTCCTTCGCGGATGATCAGCAAAATAGAGCACACTCTTGCGTGGTTCGAAAAATATAAAAAATAACGAAAAAGCCGCGCAGTGCGGCTTTTTTAACGATGTAGTTCAGGAGTTTCAATGACGTTTTTAAAAGGATTTGCTCTGGTAACTGCCTGCTGGCTGAGTACAGCCGCGGCCGACGTTCAACCTGCCAGCATTTACGACAAAGCCCGTGACAGGGCCATTCCGGTTGAGATCACCTACCCGGAATCTCACACAAAATGCAGTGAAAAAGCCCCTTGTCCGGTGGCGTTTCTCGGCGCGGGCTACGGTATGTCGCATACCGATTACACCTTCTTAGCCAAAGTGCTGAATAAGCATGGGTATCTGGTGGTTGCAATCGGGCATGAGTTGCCGGGCGATCCGCCGCTTTCTGTCTCTGGTAATTTGTTTGAAACGCGCAGCGAGAACTGGCAGCGTGGTGCAAAAACACTGGCGTTTTTGCAAAGCGAACTAAAAAGCAAAATGACGCACTACGACTTCGATAACCTAACATTGATTGGTCATTCTAATGGAGGCGATATCTCTGCCTGGCTGGGTAATGAAGGTAAGCCTTACATAGAACAGATTATTACGTTAGATCACCGTCGTGTGCCACTGCCAAAAACTAAGAATATAAAGGTACTGTCGATACGCGCCAGTGATTTTCCGGCAGATCCCGGCGTGTTGCCCAGTGAGGCAGAGCAAGCCGAGTTTGGTAGCTGTGTGGTGACCATTCCTAAAGCGCGGCATAATGATATCGCCGACTTTGGCCCTGTCTGGTTAAAAGACAAGATAGTGAAGCTTATTCGCCTGCATCTGGCCGGAGACTCGTGTTCACAATTGCAAAAAGCGTAATGGCCTGATAGAAAGTACAGTGGTAGTGTGCAAGTCACACTGCCACTTTCAAAACTCATCATAATAATAAGAGCAACTTCATATGAAATACTTATTGACCGCCCTGTTTATCCTGGTTTTTATCGGCGGCTGCACGTCAACTCAGCAGTCAGATCCTCAGATAAAAAATGGCTATGTCCAGATGCAATTCGATATTAACGAGCAAGGCAGGCCCGAGAACATCCGCATTATTGAGTCAAGCCACAATGGCTTATTTGATCAAGAAGCCATACGCTCACTAAAAGAATGGAAATATAACCCTAAGATTGAGGATGGCATACCGGTCAGGCAAACCAACCAAAAGGTGCAGCTGGATTTTGATATTAAGAATTAAGCAGACAATTCGCAAACGAGTTTATTTCGTTTTGTTCCGCGCATAGGCAATACGGCGCTTGATTTAACAGAAATTGATATGGGCGCTGACTTACCCCTGCTCAATCTCTGCTAAAAACTGGCTGAGTATTGCTTTGCTTTCAGCCAGTCGCGCGACTTTCTCATCAACGGCTTTGATTTCGCTGTGTAACAGGTTTCTAAGCTCGTCACAGGGCTCAAAAATGGGCCTGTCGCCGCGAATACAAGGTAAAAACTGTAAAATGGTATTGAGTGTCATGCCTGCCGCGCTCAGTAACTGAATACGGGTCAGCGTTTGTACATCGTTTGATGTGTAATTGCGATAGCCTGACGGGGAGCGGCTGGGGTGAAGCAAGCCTTGCTCTTCGTAGTACCGCAGCATGCGAATGCTGATCCCTGTTCGTTTCGATAATTCGCCGATTTTCATTCTACCCCCTTGACTCTAACAGTGCTGTCAGGGTTTATAGTACTGGCTTCCAAAAAGGGTTTCAAACCGGGAGTTAATTGTATGAAAGAAAACACCTTTGCATCGCAGACTGTGGTCAACGGCACGCTACTTCAGGAGCCACAGATGAGCCAGCTGGCCTTCTCTGGTTTTGCACATTTTACCGCTATGCAGGTACGTGATGGCAGGGTAAAGGGCATGGATCTGCATCTGAACAGGTTACGTCATGCTTCAGTCGAATTGTTTGGTCAGGCATTGTCTGATGCCGAAATCCTGACATCTGTTCGTGCTGCCATCGCTGCGGCGGGCACGGACTTGTCTTTAACGGTTACCTTGTATTCTTCTCATGGTGAGTTCACCCTGGAAAGTATGAACAGCCAGCCGAATGTACTGGTTCGCACGGGTGAGCCTGCGAATGGACCGAGCGGACCGCTGAAACTGCTGGCTACCGAATATAGGCGGCCGTTACCTGAAATAAAACATGTCGGTGAGATCAGTAAAACTTACTATCTCCACAAGGCTGCGCAGCAGGGCTATGATGATGCGGTATTCATAACTGGTACCGGTTGTCTGAGTGAAGGGACCATCTGGAATCTGGCCTTTTGGGATGGTGAAACGGTGATTTGGCCACAGGCTCCAAAACTGCAAGGCACCATGATGAGTATGGTCCAGCGGCAACTACGCTTACTTAATATCGAGCAGCGCACCGAGCCTGTGACATTGGCGAGTTTGCCATCGCTGCGCGGCGCTGTGGTGATGAACTCCTGGACACCGGGCGTGGCGGTGTCAGAAATTTCAGGCCACAGTCTGAGTGAGTCTCAGTCCTTATCTGCGCTTCTTCATCGGGCATATCAGGCGGAGCCCGCTCAGGCAATCTAGTGCGCTGAACCCCCGTTGCGTTAGCAGTTCGGGGCTTGTGCTTATTCGTCATTGAGTTCACTAAGCTGCTGTTCGACGCGCGCCAGTAAAGGTCCAAACCTTTTCTCGGCGGCGCGTTTATTCCAAAAGTAGATCCCCACCATGCCAAACAGCACGATCAGGTAATACAATTGCATGTGCGTAACGAGTTGAATAATCCCCTGGTCATCCATATTGGCGCCCAGCGTGATCAGCATGACACTGACAAAAATGGGCGCTATGTACCACCATACTATGCTCTCCAGGAGTTGCTTTTGCTGAGCCAGCATTTGTTCGAATGAAGGTTGTGTGTTCACTATGTCCCTGCTTTTTGTTGTTGATGTTATTAGGTTAGTAGTGCTCAGGACCTGAATGTGTCACAGACTGTCAAAAAAAGTGCAGCGAATTTGTATGGAAGGGGCATGCCATAACCTTAGATACGGGCTATGGCATGTATCCCCGGTTGAACACCCGGGGAAGCGTATGTATTACAGTTTGCCTTCAGCCAGGCCAATGATAAAGCCGTAACTTAGTGCGATATCATGAATGCGCTTAAAGCGACCTGATGCGCCACCGTGCCCGGCAGACATATCGGTTTTTAACAATAAAGTGTTGTTGTCCGTTTTATATTCGCGAAGCTTGGCAACCCACTTGGCAGGTTCAAAGTACTGCACCTGAGAGTCATGCAAACCGGTCGTCACTAGCATATTTGGGTAGTTCTGCGCACTGACCTGATCATAAGGCGAGTAAGAGCGCATATAGTCAAAATAGACTTTGTCATTCGGGTTACCCCATTCGTCGTACTCGTTGGTAGTCAGAGGCAATGACTCATCCAGCATAGTGTTGATCACGTCAACAAAAGGTACCGTGGCATGTACGCCATGGTACAGTTCCGGTTCCTGATTGATGACAGCTCCCATTAACAGGCCGCCAGCGCTGCCACCACGCGCGTAAAGGCGTTTTGGATCGCCGTACCCCAACTTAGTCAATTCCTTGGTGACGTCGATGAAGTCATTAAAGGTATTCTTCTTATTGAGTTTTTTACCATCTTCATACCAAGGTCTGCCCAATGCCTGAGAGCCTCGAATATGAGCAATGGCATAAACAAAGCCCCGGTCTAGCAAGCTCAAAGTACTGACTCGGAAGTTAGGATCACGGGTTGAACCGTACGAACCATAACCATATTGCAGCAGTGGATTGGTGCCGTCTTTTTTGAACATGGCTTTTTTGTAGACCAGTGTGACGGGGACTTTCACGCCATCTCTGGCAGTAACAAACAGACGCTTGGAAGCGTAGTCATCGGCGTTGAAATCGCCCAGTACTTTGGTTTGCTTACGCTGCGTTTTTTCCAGTGTTTTCAGGTCTATGTCATAGATGGTTTCAGGCGTTGTCATGCTCTCGTAGCTTACCCTGACAAAACTGCTGCCCAACTCCCGATTACCAGTCATCTCTGCCATGTAGGCCGGATCACTAAACGACAGAGTTTGGTGCGTACGAGTCTTTAAATCCAGTACGTTCAGGGTGCCAACACCTTCTACCCGCGATTGGTAAACCAGGTGATTGTCAAACAGCTCAACGTCTTCCAGCTTAGCCTCAGGGTTGTGGGCAATAATGGTTTTCCATTTACGCTTATCCGACAATTCATCTTTGTGCGCTTTCATGAGCTTAAAGTTGACGGCATTGTCGTTGGTATAGACAAAATAGTAATCGCCCTGCTTGAGCACATTGTATTCATGCCCTTTGGTTCTGGGCAGCAGGCGATACGGCCGCGCTTGTCCATTATTGGCATCAATAACGGACAAACCCTTGGCTTCGGTACTGTGGTGGATGATGTAAATCTCACTACCATCTTTACTTCTTTCCAGGTAGGTGTAGTAAGTATTGTCTTTTTCTTCATACACAAGTTCATCCTGTGACTGGTCCTGGCCCAGTACATGACGATAGACCTGATAACCCAGCAAGGTCACAGGGTCTTTTTTGATGTAGTAAATACTGCGGTTGTCATTGCCCCACTGGATACTGTCGGCTGCGCCTTCTAATTTGTCAGTGTAAATCTCTCCAGTTTCAAGGTCTTTCACACTGATAGTATAGATGCGACGACTTAGCGTATCTTCTGCAAAAGCCATGAGCTTGCCATTCGGGCTGACGCTTAGTGCACCGAGGCCATAGTAAGACTGGCCCTCAGCCCGTTGATTGGCATCAAAAAGCTGAGTTGGTTCGGTACCGTCCGCATGTTTACTGCGGTAGTAAATGCGATATTCCTGGTTGCCCCTTACTTCACTGAAGTAGTAGTAGTCACCGCGTTTATACGGCACACTGCGGTCATCTTTCGCGATTTTACTTTTTATTTCTTCAAATAAGTCTTTGCGTAATGACTCTATGGGGGCCAGCTTTGCATCTGCATAGCGGTTTTCCTGCTCAAGATGAGACAGCACTTTCTCTGAGCTACGGGTGTCGTCGCGTAACCAGTGATAGTTATCAACCAGTTCATAGCCATGGATCTGGGTGACGTGAGGAATTTTTTGTGCAACTGGAGGCTGAACTTGCTGCTGGCTTGCCTGAGTGTCTGTGTTTTGCTCTGTCACGGTCTGGCTGCACGCGCTGGCCAGCATAATCGCACCTGCAATGGCGCTGAATTTGAGAATTGTCATGTCTGTCCTTTTTGACATTCGGGGTATGCCCCGGTTGGTCAGTAAAATGAGCGGGTGCTCAAATGTATTTAACTTGATTGTTGTCGGATTGTAATCTCATCTTTAACAAAAGTACAAAGAGCCTGAGACAAGCGGGGAGGTTTGACGGGTAGGTGTATTGATTTGGCAAGGGCCAGCTCTGTGGCGAGCTGGCATACCCTGATGTTAGCAGTTTTCGTTTTCTGCATTGAGGTTTTCTTTGGCTTTTTCACACAGGTCTTCAGCCTTGTTTTGTACATCTGTTATGGCCTCGTCTACGCGCTCACCAGCGTCCTCGGCAGGGCCATCAGAACAACCAGCCAGGCCTAAAATAGTGATAAAAAAAGTTGCCTGAAGTGCAGTAATCATGTGTTTCATAATGTGCTCCTTAATATTTAATGAAGTAACGTGTGGCTGCTATGCGTTTGGCTTTTTAATCACAGGCAGCACAAACGACAGCAAAACCAGGGCAATAAAAACAAAGAACAATATCTGTGCAATGCCCGCAGCAGCCCCGGCAATGCCACCAAAACCCAGAATGGCACTGAGCAGTGCAAGGACTAAAAATCCGAGTGACCAACGTAACATGTGAACCTCCTGTCTGTGTTTGATCGGGCAGGGCCAGTGCCCTGCAAAGTCTGTGATATGACGTTTATAACTAGGCGGTAAACGCCTGAAGCGCTTTCATTTCGTCATGGCAAGCCTGCATGCGAACCTGGATCTGTCTTAGGTCCTGAACACACTGAGGCGGTAATTGTTGCTCTAAGGCATCGGCCACTTTTTCCAGCACCTTATCCTCTACTTCTTCTAACTGCGCGATATAAGTGTGTGTTTTGTCAGTACTCAATACACCCAGCACCTTAGTGTAATGCTCGCGCAGCGTGACTAGCATGTCAGAGTCGGTTTCGCGCTCGCCTTCATCAATCAGCACGTAGGTTTGCAGTTTCGAAATAGCCTGCACCTTTTCAGTGATCATGGTGTTGAAAATGGCACTGATGCGCTCGTCGTCCACTTTGTCTTTGGCGTCTTTGTAAAACTCTACGCCACCATTGAGCACCTTGACTAACTCCTTCAAAGGTTCCATATCATAGTTCGAATGTGTCATCGTTTAGCTCCTTACTAGATTGCTTAAGTTTGTCTGTTGTTTAAACTAATGCACTGCCCGTGCCAGATTTAAACTTTATTAATATCAATGGCTTGAGCGTTTTGTGTTGCATCGGACGATGCAAGCTTTACCTTGTGTCTGTAACTTTTACGCTTCACTACTGGGTACTTCTTTCTCACCTTGCTGTGTGTGAGCACGCTGGCGCATATTGATTTGCATGTCCCCCAGGTTTGCACCGCCTTTGGCATTAAAATCCAGCGTACGAATAGGAAAGGGAATAAGAATATCGTTTTCTTCCAGGGTTTTGTGGATCGCAATAATGGCTTTGTGGCGCATCTGCATAAAGCCAATCTCACCCGGGTAGTCAATCCAGAACCACACCAGCAGATTGACAGAGCTGTCACCAAACCCGCAGGCATAGACATCGGTTTCGTGTTGTTTAATGACGCCATCCAGCTCGTTTATGGCCTCCACTATCACAGATTCGGCCTGCTCGATATCATCGGCATAAGAGATCCCGACTTCTATTTCTATCCGTCGGGTGGCCAGGCGGGAGTAGTTAATCAATTCATTTTTAAACAGGATTTTGTTGGGCACTATGGCCAGCTGACCATAAAAGTTCTCAATTAAAGTATTGCGCAGGTTAATCCGGCGGACGGTGCCGAAGGTGTCGCCGGCTTCTACTACATCACCAACCCGAAAAGGTTTGCGAATGCCCATTACCACTCCGGCTATCATGTTTTCGGTCATATCCTGAAAGGCAAAACCGATTGCCAGTCCTATGATGCCAGCACCGGCAAGTAGTGACGCCACCGCTTTTGATAGCCCCATAATATCCAGGGCAAAGAAAAACCCGATCGCAACCAGGATCATACGGCAGATCCCCGTAATCAGCCCGGCTATCTGGTTTGACTCAAACAAGCGTTTAAGCAAGGTCAGCAGCCAGCGAGCAAGGAATTTAGACAGAATCACAAACACAATAAGAATGAGTGTTGCAATGACCAAGTTGGGTAAATTCTTAATTGTCAGTTCGGCCCAGTGCACGAGCTTTTCATTGATCAGCGACCAGAAGTCTTGTGGGGTAAAAGTAAATGACATAACGCCTCCTTATATGTATCTGGTGATAGCAGCAGGGAGCGTGCCATTGGACTATATATTTAATTTCAATGGGTTAGTAAAAAGTGTGATGGTCTGTGTAGAATTTTCCAGTAAATAGTTCCACACCGGTATGTAAAATATACAGGCAAAAGGCAGGGGAAATTATCTAACCATATGATTTTAAATGGCTAAATAGGTTGGCACGTAAGCTGCACCTGTCAAAGTGAACTCATCCACAAGGAGAATGATTATGAAACGCACAATTCTAACACTTGCTTTTGCTACGGCTTTTTCAACTTCTGCGGTTAATGCTGCTGACAATCAGTGGGAAAAAGAGGCCAGCGACGCCTGGATAGACGGTAAAGCCGAAGCTACTTTACTGTTCAATGGCAACCTGAATTCGTTCGACATCAACACAGATGTGAAAAACGGCGTGGTGGTCCTCACAGGTAAGGTTGACCACAGCGTTGATAAAAAACTGGCAACTGAACTGTTGATCGGTATTGACGGTGTAAAAGAGGTAGACAACCGGTTGACTGTGGTATCAGAGGACAAAGATAAAGATGGCAAAGGCGATGCAGAGTCTGACTTTGTTGATGCCAAAATCGCGACGGTGATTAAAACCCGTCTGCTGTTTGATACTGACATCAGCGGTACCGACATCGACGTCGATGTCGACAATCAAACCGTGACGCTTACCGGTGAAGTTGAGTCAGACGCTGAAAAGCAGCTGGTGGTAAATATTGCAGCGAACGCAGACGATGTAAAACGTGTTAACAACAAGCTGACCGTTGTTGATGAACGCTCATAGAGCAACGCAGTTACTCCCTTGACTTACAGGCACGCTTAGCGTGCCTTTTTTATGCGTTTTGCACAATGGCGGTCAGGTCGGGGAGTGAGACAGGTTTAAGTAACACCTGGCTGACCGGGTAAGAGAGCAGGGCGTCGGGGTCGGGTTCACTGCCGCTGACCACCACCAGTTTAGCCGGGATCTGACGCTTGTGAACTGCTGCAACCAGCGCCAGCCCGGAGCCATCGGGTAAATTTAAATCCAGCATTACCACATTAAAATCAGCGTGTTTGTCCAGCTCGCTCAGGCCCTCAGCGCAGCTGCCGGCAGCGATGACCTCACATTCCAGAGACTCCAGCAAAAGCTTCATTAAGTTGCGCGCATCCGGGTCATCTTCAACCAATAAAATTCGCTTGTTTTTGATGTTTGAGTCGCTGGGCTGTGTGGTGAGCGTGTCTTGTACGGGTTGTGCGGACAAATAATCCTGTAAACAGGATTCAAGCTGAGTAACGTTAATGGGTTTGGTCAGGGTATCGTTAAAGCCAAGGGCTTTAAGGGTATCCAGGTTACCCTTCTGGGCTGCGGCTGTTAGTGAGATAATGGGTGTACTAATACCCCGAGCGCGCAATTTAACTATGGCGTCTTTGCCGTTTAATATCGGCATGTGCAAGTCCATAAACACCAGGTCAAAGGCCGCATCAGTTTGAGTGAGTAAGTCACAAGCTACTTTGCCATTTTCCGCATAGCTGACCTGGGCACCGGTGGCTGTAATCAGCTGTCCCAGCAACTGGCGAATTTCGGGCAAATCTTCAACGATGAGCACCTTGCCGGATAAATTCGTTATCTTTGTTGAAGGCCTATTTACAGTGGTGGCGAGCAGATCTAGCTGACCAAGCTGTCCGGAACATTGACCCGACCCGATAGTAAAGCTAAAAGTACTGCCGCTGCCCACGCTTGACTCAACCTGTAAACTCCCCCCGAGTAGGCGGATCAGGGCTGAGCTGATGGCCAATCCAAGGCCGGCGCCTTCCTCAGAGCGCGTGGTACTGTCCTGGACCTGCTCAAAGGGCTTAAAAATATGTGTCAGTTTGTCCTGAGGAATACCAATGCCGGTATCCTCAATCGAAAAACTGAGCTTACCTTCAGCGGCTGGCCGTACCTCAATTGAAACCTGCCCGCTTGGTGTGAATTTTATGGCGTTATAAACCAGGTTGATGAGCACCTGTTTCAGACGTTTTTCGTCAGACTCAATATAAGCGGGTAAGGGCGCGTCGGTGTGAATCGCAAACTTAATGCCCTTTTTATCCGCAGCAATGGAAAACAGGCTGTGCAGATCGGCAAGTAACGAGGCCAGGCAGATCTCACTGGGCTCAACTTGCAGGCTGTTGGCGTTGATTTTCGACAAATCCAGCACGTCATTGAGCAGGTTCAGCAAGTGCTGGCTGTTATTGTGAATGATAGACAGCTCAGGTTTGATATTGTCCAGCTCGCTGCGGGTTAGCAACAGATCGGTATAGCCCATGATAGAGGTCAGTGGGGTGCGCAACTCGTGACTCAGATGCGCCAGAAAGCGGTCTTTGGCGCGGCTGGTGGCCTGTGCCCGCAGCCGCTCCAGGCGCTCACTTTCAAGCTCCCGACGGGACAGGGCATAGCGGATCGCGCGGATAAAGCGCGGGCTGCTGATCTCAGACTTAAGTAAGAAATCTTCTGCGCCCAGTGCCAGTGCATCTGCGTCCAGCACCTCATCGGCCTGGCCTGTGAGCATCATAAACGAGGTATTGATGGGCAGTGCTTTGGCGGCTTCAAGAATGGTCAGACCGGTATGTCCGCCAAGCTGGTGGTCAAGCAGGCAGAGGTCGAACTGATCAGATCCCAGTGCCTGAAGCACTTCGTCATGTTCACTGAGCCAGGTGACATCAAACTGATAGTTGGGCACTTGTTGTAAGTAATCCAGTGCCAGTACATAGTCGTCTTCATCATCCTCTACCAGCAGTAGCTTAACCACCTGCGCATTTTGCATCTGTTTCTCCTAGGGTAATTCGACGATTTCAATCCAATACTTGCCCAGTTGACGCATTAGCTCGACCAGTCCATCGAAGTTTACGGGCTTGGAAATATACGACGCGGCACCGAGATCATAGCCCCTGAGTTTGTCTTCTTCTTCCTTAGAGGTGGTGAGGATCACCACAGGGATTGAGCGCAGTGTCGGATCCGCCTTGATCTTTTGTAGCGCTTCACGACCGTCCATTCGTGGCATGTTGAGATCCAGCAAAATAATGCTTGGCCGGGGATAAGCCGTTTTATCTTCAAACGGCGGCTCATTGTTCAGATAAGCTAACAGCTCAACACCATCGTGCACAAAATTTAGATTGTTCAGTACCCGGCTTTCTTGCAGGGCATCCTGGGTCAGCAAACGATCGTCTTCATCGTCGTCTGCCATCAAAATATTAATGCGTCTGGTTGATAAGCTGCTCATCGGCGGTGTCCTTTAATGTGAGAGTGGAAGCAAGGTCAGGCAACAGGATGCGAAAAGTGGTGCCCTGGCCTTCAATACTGTGTGCGCTGATCTGCCCGCCATGACGTTCGACTATGCGTCGGCATACGGCAAGACCAATACCCGTACCTTCATAAGATTTACGGGTATGCAGGCGTTGAAACGGGGTAAAGATTTTTTCGCTATACTCGGCGGCAAAGCCAATACCGTTGTCAGTGAGATCAATCTCCAGCCAGTCGCATTCAATGTCTTCAAGTAGCTTGCTGGGGGCAGTGGTTTTGCACATGGTTATGGCAATTTGTGGCGGCACGCCTTCGCGGCGGAATTTAATGGCGTTAGATAACAAGTTTAAAAACAACTGGTGAAGCTGGATTGGGTCGCCTTCAATGGTCGGTAATGGGTCAACCTGAATGCGGGCATTGGCGTCGCTGATGGTTATCTCCAGGTCATCCAGCACAGTCTCCATGAGTGGATTAAGTGCGACATCTTCGAACTCTTTTCCTTTGGTCGTCACTCTGGACAAAGAGAGCAGATCGGTGATTAATACTGACATCCGTTTGGCAGCGTTGTCCATTCTGGACAGGTAATCCTTGCCTTTTTCATCAAGCAGCGCTTCGTAATTGGCCTTGATACGATCAGAAAACGCGCGAATTTTTCGTAGAGGCTCCTGTAAGTCATGAGAAGCGATAAACGCAAAGTCTTCGAGCTCGCGATTGCTGCGGGTCAGTTCATCCGCGTAAAGCTCCAGTGCCTGAGTGCGCTCTTTCACTTTGTCTTCGAGTTGCTCATTGTAGCGTTCAAGCTGCTCTTTTGAACGACGAACACTGTGCAGGTGTTTAATTAAAAACCCCAAAAACAGGGTGCTGATCAGGGTGCTTAACACCGTGAACCAGATCAGGTTGTCTTTTGCGGTTTCCCGTGCCTGCGTCAGACGCGCCATCAACAGGTTTCGGATCTCGGTTTCTTCAGTCATGATGGTGGCGTACAGGGTGCGCAAGTCAATCCCGGTACTTCGCACATCGTCCAGCATTCTGTGTGGTTCAAGCTGCTCATTGTCCCTTGCCAGTGCTACACTGGCAGACAAAGACTCAAATTTAATCCGGGCATGCTGAATATAACGTTCCAGGCGTTGCTGCTGAGGAGGGCTTTCCGAGCGGATTGTCTGGGCTTCACTCAGGCTATGTTCAAATTTTTGCAGTGCAATTTTATAGGGAGCCAGATCGCTTTCGCGTTGGGAAATGAGATAGCCTCGCTGCCCGGATTCTGCATTAAGAATGTCAATGTGCAATTGATCGACCCTAAGCATGACTTCGCCGGTATTTTGAAGACTGCGTTGAATTCTGGCGATTTCATCGGTGTTTTTTAATCCCAAAGTGGCCACTAATATGACCCCCGCCAGGATCAACAGCGGGATTAGCCACACCATACTTTGTATATACCGGGAGTGATTGAATGTATGCACAGTCGTTCCTGTCAATCTTGTGTCATCAAGGTTTGTAGCAATTCGCTACACGCCTTACTGGCTTTAATGATATCCTCGGCTGATTGCTGAATTTCGGCTTCTGAACCTGGCTTCTGGCTCAGGATCTTAATCAACTCTGCGTGCATAGAAATATGGTTGAGTGGCTTTCTGGCATCATGAATGAGTGTGGCGATATCAGGTTTGTCTGTCATCTTTCCCCTCGCTTTACTTTGTTTCTTCGGGTGTTGATTGCTCGTATGCATTCAGGCGGTTGTACAGTGTTTTGGTGCTGATCCCCAGCATTTTTGCGGCCAAAGTTTTATTGCCATCGACCGACTCCAGGGTCTGATAAATTAGCTTTCGTTCGACCTCTTCGATGGTTTCGCCGACTTTAACTGGTGCGGACGGGGTTGTGGCTGATGTGGCAGGCGCCCGGGGTGGTACTTGATTGTCAGACGCCTGAGCACTTGCGAATGGCGAGCTGACAATCTCGTCTATCGTTAGTGTGGTTGTATCGGGATCTGCCATAATAAATGCGCGATGAATACAGTGTTTCAGCTCTCGAATATTGCCTGGCCAGCTATGTGCCGACAGTACAGTATGAGCCTGCTCGGTGAGTTGATATTGTGTTTTATATTCATCATTGAGCTGGTGGACAAAAAATTCACTCAGCAGCGGTATATCCTGAGGACGTGCCCGAAGCGGTGGGATTTCAATGGGGAATACGGCCAGACGAAAATAAATGTCTTCACGCAGCACGTTCTTTTGCGCGATTTCGGCCAGTGTTCGATTGGTCGCAGACACCACTCGACAATTGACTTCAATGGGTTTAGCCCCTCCCACCCGGGTAATGGTTTGCGTTTCCAGTGCCCTGAGTAGATTAGGCTGCATTTCAATGGGCATTTCTGTGACTTCATCCAGAAATAAAGTGCCATTTTGTGCCAGCTCAAATACGCCTTTCTTTTGGTTGATTGCGCCGGTAAAAGCCCCTTTTTCATGACCGAACAATTCGCTGCCGATCAGATCTTTGGCAATTGCGCCACAGTTCACCGACACCTGCTCACCGCTGCACTGACTGGCGTTGTGGATGGCCTGAGCAACCACTTCTTTACCTGAACCACTTTCTCCCATTAACAATACATTGGCATTGGTTTTCGCGACCCGCTCTATCATAGTCACCAGTTTTTTCATGGCGGGAGAGTGGCCGATCAGGCAGCCAAAATGGCGTTCAAAGGGATCCGACTGGGCATGGTGAGTGGCGGTTTTGGTGTTGAGAACGCGCTTAACGTCATCGGCTTCTATGGGTTTGGTCAGGTAATTGATTTGCTCATCGCACATGCTGGCCAGTGCCGCCTTAACCGAAGGATGGCCTGTTATCAGGGTTATTTGTGCCGTGAGTTTGAGGCTACGTATATGATCTATAAGATGTAAACCACTGCCATCGGGAAGCATAAAGTCGAGAAACAGATGGTCAAAACGCATATCAGCAAGCCACTGTTTTGCTTCGCCTATACTGCCAGCGGTGTATACGTCACAGCCTATAAACTCAATGATCCGAGCGGCGATAGTCGTAAATTCATGGTCATCATCAACCAGCAGAACGGTCTTCATTTGGGATCCTTGTTAGCTTGAACGTGTCGACTCTGGGGCCATGATCCACAAGGAAGCCTGATTCACTTCAATGTTAAGGCTGTCGGCACTTTTTACTTCACCATCAATACTATACTGTATTTGCTCTGAGTCTGCGTGTAAAGTGACTCGCTGGCAGCGGGTGTGTGAAACGGCGCTCTCTTGTGCTGCAGAAGGGCCAGATATCCCGGTTGCGATCAACTGTGCCACACTCAGAGCACGGGACGCAGACTCTGGTTCATGATGGATCAGTGTCAAATCCAGCAAGCCATCCTGATAATCCGGTTCACCACCGCCTTGCGCCAGCACTGTGGTAATGGGGGCTGCGTTCGCCACCGCCAGACTGGCAATATCCAGGCTTTGTGCAGGTTGATTATCAATGCGCAATGTCACGCGCTGCTTTTGTCCATCGGAGACGGCATTAATAAAGCCACTGATGTAGGCCAGCTGGCCACTGCGGTTTTTCTCGCCGCGATTGGCGTGCTCAATCATCTGCGCTTCAAACCCAAAGGCGGCAACCAGTAGCCCCGTTTCGCCGTTGCAGGTCATGGTATCTATTTGTATGTAATGTTCACTTAACAGCACCTCACAGGCGCTACTGATTGGATCCACTTTACTGCGTATCCCCAGCAGTACATGTGCCAGTGCATTGGCTGTTCCAAGCGGAATAAACCCCAGTTTACATTCACTGTTGACCAGTGCATGAGCAACGGCGGTCAGTGTGCCATCACCGCCGCAGGCAATCAGGCGCTCGGCGTCTTGGCTTAGCTCAACGGCCAGTGCTGCTACATCCGTGTCCTGTTCGGTAAAATGCAGAACAAGGGTGTACTTGCTACACAGCAGGCCAATCACCTGATTGTCGTACAGGTGCCATTTTCCGCCGCCAGAAACGGGATTAATGACCAAATCGAGGCGCGAACTCGGCGTATCGCGCAGATCGTGCATCAGTGCTTTAAGGCGATGGTGCTGATAGCGATTTAAACGTGCTGTCTGACGTTTACTGTTGATAAACTGCATGGCATCAGCCACGGACAAGGACGGGTCTTGCAGCATCAGGTAGGCGGCAACGACAAACACCGAGCGACCTCGGCCCAGCGCACAGTGGACGACCACTTTTTTGTTGAGCTGATGCATCACTCTAAGCCAGCTTAGCGCATGTCGCAATTGGGCGTCACTGGGGGTTTGATGATCTAAAATGGGTATATTCAGATAGTACAGACCCTGCTCTTCCGCAGACCAGTTCAGACCGTCGAACTCGGCCGTAACATCCAGTATTGCTTCAACTTGCTTGGATTGCAGCATAGGAATGTCGCTGGGAAACAAACGACAAGCCAAAAACAAATTGTCTTTCACCTCTTGTACAGGTGGCACACTGTCCTGGTATCGTTGCCAGGCATTATAAAGCTGCGCCCCTAAAAAATAGGGCAGCAGCAATACTTTGATATAAAATGGCACTTGCCCAGTGGTGCGTTTACGAAACAGTTCTGGCCTGTCCAGCGCATAGGCTACGTAGACGCAGGCAACAGACGCGCTGAGCCACAGAGATGGCAACAGCACTAAGCTGTCCAGACTCAATGTGGTTAGTAGCAGGGTGAACAGCAGTAAAACAAGGTAGTAATGCGCAGTGCTCATGAATACTCCTTAATTGACAGACTGATAAACACTATTCAATTTTCATTCCGCCCCTCAGGCTACGAAAACAGCTTATCCAGACTTCAGCGTAGGAGAGTTTTACAGAGTGTGTAAAATTTACCGATTCATATTGGCGCATAACAAACTTGCAGCTCTGACATGAGATGTGAATGAGTTGGAAGAAGGGTCACAGAGAAATAACTTTACCTGCCAATGAGCTACAAACAGGGGCCTTGGCCCCCATCTGTGACAACAAGGATCATGCACTGGCCAGTTTCTTCAACGCAGAGCGGGCTTTTTTCTTGAGGCGCTCACTCAGTGTTTCAGTAATGACTTCGTTCAAAAGCTGTTTTGCAACTGCGGTTTTGCTGCGGTCTATCGCTATTTCGGCAAGCCTGAATTTAACTTGGCTTTTATCTGGCATATCGTAGTGGTGCGACGCTTCATCCAGATACTGCCGTAATGCCGCTTCACCCTCATCATGGTGTTTACCTAGTTGCTTGCTGAGTACACCAATAAGCACCAGCGAATGGTTCCTGGCCTTTTCCTGCAGAGTGGTCGCTGTTTTCATGGCTGCGGCTTTGCGGAACTGGTTTAAGGCTTCTTCGCTCTGGTCGCGCTCGTGATATACCTGACCCAGGGTATAAAAGAATCGAGGTTCTGCAGCAAAGCGCTTCTGTCCGATGGCAATTAAGCGAGCGAACTCATCTTGTTCACCTGTTTTACCAAGCAGGTGCAAGCGTGTCAGGAAGGCTTCAAAAGGGGCGATTTTTTCTAATTCGTTAATATGTGTCAGAGCGGCCTGTTCATCGCCTCCAAACATGGAAGGGGCATTGATATAAAACTTGATCAGTGCAGTGCGATATTCTGTATTATCCGGGGCCAATTCCACAGCTTTGATGAACGATGCTTTGAGCTTTTTAATATAACCAGAGACACTGAAAATACTTGCCTGCTCGGCCATTTTGGCGATCACTTCAACATGGGCAAAATAGAGCTCTGGATTGTTTGGGTGCTGAGCGAGTGCATCTTCTATATGTTGCAGCGCGACTTCATCCTGATCACTTTTTAGCGCAATACGTGCCAGAAGCAGCGGCTTATGATAATCAGAGGTCTGCTGTTGCAGCAAAAGAGACTGTGCAAGGCGTAGATTGCCTTTTTCAAATTCTGCCCGTCCCTGTTCAATACTGGCAGTGGCTGTAGTGCTGCAAATAAGCAGTGCAAGGGGCATCAGTAGTGTGTTATTCATGTGTATGTTTCCTTCTAAGTATCTAAAATAAATAGTGTTACTTTTTAACTTGTCGCTCAGTGAACGCACCGGTTTGCGACTTAATTGATGGGGCTTCCGATTGGGTGTGCGGCAGGGGCATGCCAACGGATGGCCGTCCAGGCAATAGTCAAAAGTAAGCTAAGTTGAATGGCGGCCAGAAACAGGTAAAAAGGATCGGTTTCCACACCGCCCAGTACAAACACAAAGGTAAGCGGGACGGCCACAAGGTTACATAGCCGGTTTATTCGGTAGCCGATAAACTGGGATAAAAAAATCATCATAATGGGAATTTCGATGAGTATGGCGCTGACCAGTAGCAGTGGCTGTGATAGTTTGACCGAGCCGGAATAGCCACTCATCAATGTCTCAATTACACCAGGCGTGATAAAAGCCGAGACAAAGGCCAGGATATCGGCATAAATCATATTGAGCATCACCAGCAACCAAAGCGTTGCAAGTTTAATGCGAATACGGCCATCGGATATTTCGCCAGCGGTTGAATTTGGGTTTGTCATACGTGATTCCTTAGTTCATATTGGGGTCCATGTAAAAAGATTTGCCCGGCTGTATCCAGGTAGCACTCAGGCTAACTGCTCTGAGCTAAGGCGTCGTCTCAGCGTAAAGGCGCGGACAGTTTTGCAAAAAATAAAAATTAAAAGTAAATAAAACAATTAATTATGGATAACTTTGTTTCAAGTGTCAGGGGAGAATAGTGGCTGAACCTATTGTGTTGGTACTTACGGCGATGCTAATTGGGCAAATCGCCTTGAGTGTACCTGTGTTGCTGATCAAACAGTCAACACGCGCTTATCGAATATCGCTGGTGGTATTTCTCAGTGCCTGTGGCGTGCTGGCCTTGAATGCAATCGTGCCAGCTATAATACCCGACTGGTATCAGGCTTATACGGTTATTGGTTTTCCTATGCTCTTTGTGCTTTGCCCTGCGTTACGTTTGTACATTCAGGGAGTCACCACACAAAAAAGCTGGACTCAGTACACACTGAATCTGAAAAAGTTTGTTTTGTTATGGCCCGCAATAGTGGTTGCGAGCATTATTGCTACCTTGCCATCACAACAGCATCAGGCACTATTTGTTACCGATGAAATACCTACTGGGTTGCATGCTGTGGTACTGGCTGGTGCGATGCTGGCCCTGATATGTGCCTGGCTGGTTGAATGTGGATGGACCATGGTGGTAATAACAAAACGTCTGATGGTATTCAGGGCTGAACTAAAAGCCCACTATTCTAACCTTGATGACCCCAGGATATTCGCGACAAAACGGCTTATTTTTATGACCATGTGTATCTGGGTGTTAGCGCTGAGCTGCGCTTTTCTGTCCAGCCTGTTTGGACATGCCATATTGACGCTTGGGGCTGAAATACTGACTGCATTGATACTGATCTGGAGCCTGACCTTTTTTGCTATGCAACAAACCACGCCATTGCTTATTCCTGCGCTGGATTGTGAGGTAGGCAGTGTGAATGCCCTGGATACACCAAGTAGTCAAGGTACAGTCAATAAGTATCATAAATCGGCTCTGGATACGGACCGCTCCGCCCGGATAGTCAAAAAAGTTACCTCAGCGATGCAAGATGAGAAGCTGTATCTGGATGCCGATCTGACGCTGCAAAAGCTTTCCGATGCAAGCGGCGTATCAGCCAACTACCTTTCTCAGGTGTTAAACGAAACACTGAAAATGAACTTCTTTGACTTTGTGAATCACTGGCGCATCGAGGCGGCGAAAGCGCGTTTACTGGCTGGCAAAGAGTCAGTGTTGCATATTGCGCTTGAGGTTGGGTTTAACGCTCGCTCTTCATTTTATAAGGCATTTAAAAAGGAAACGGGCCTGACGCCAAGGGAGTTTAGGCTAAACCGTTGATTATTGTTACAGCAGCGAAAACGGCTGGTGAGTGTTCGAACAGGTAAAATGGAAGCATTTTCTTCTGATGATACAAAACAGCCCTATTTTCTTAGGGCTGTAAAGTGACTGGATTATTGAAAATTGACTTCGGTTAACGCAATTCTCTGTCGATTGTTAAGGCAATCCCCATTGCCAAACGCAACCCAGATCTGAACTTGTTGGCCAGAGGCGGCTGCGGTTAACAATGAAGAGAAAATGTGGTCGTATGATTTGGCATCGCGACTGATCGCGAAAGCGTCAGTTTCAGTACAACTAGTGTTTTTGTGCTGTACTGGAGCCGTTGTGTAAACGTATGTATAACCTGTTGCGTCACTTACCCGAATAGACTTTACGGTATAGGTTCCTGCCAAGGGGTTGGCAAAACTCAACGACGTCATCAGCGTGAGAGCTAAAAAAAGTAACTTTTTCATAGTATTTCCATTGAAAACTGATCGATTGGCTTAGTAAACGAAAATCCCAAAAGGAATCGTTGCTTGATGCATAAAATTAAGGTTGCGACAAACCCCATTTGGGGAAATGTGCAGTGTGAAGGATACATGAAAATGGATTTGAAAATTAGTAAAACTTACACATTCCCAGCCCCAGCGATTGGCCATCACGCAATGCGTAGCCGTAGCGCTGGTAGAAAGCCTCTTTGCCGTGTGCCGCCAGCAATGCTGCGGTTGCGCCACTGTGACAATGTGTCGATAAGTATTGCTCAATGTTATCCATAACGATATGGCCCAGTCCACCCCCCTGATGATCCGGGTGCACAATGACGTCCTGGATGTAAAAGTACATATATCCATCGCCAACTACCCGACCACAGGCAACCAGTTGCTGGCCCTTGCGACACTGAACCCAGTACAGTGAAGCCGCAATACTGGCTACAACTTGCTCAGAAGGTGGGTTTTGCCAACCGACACTGGCGCGCAGCGCGCTGAACTCAGTGGCTGCGGGCGGTGTATGTGAAATCTCCAGCTCAGTCGTCAACATCAAATCTGTCCACCAGTTGGTCAAGGTTATTTGCCAGTTCAACTAATTGCGTTGCCCCGGCATGTAGCGCATCGGCTGAGTCTCCCACTTGCTGCACCGACTGACTGACGCCCTGGATACGAGACTGAGTTTCCTCGGCGGCCTCACCCTGAGCGTTGGCCTGACGGGAAATATCAGCAATGATGGTCTTAACGCGAGAGACCGAGCTGGCGATGTCGTCGAATGCCTGATGAGCCAGTTCCGACTGTTCGATGGCTTGCTTAGACTCATCAACACTGGCGGTCATGCGCTCAGAAACACTGCGGGTTTGTTCAATCAGTTTAGTCAGGACTTGTTCAATGTCCTGAGTTGCATCATGAGAACGCTGAGCCAGAGTTCGTACTTCATCGGCCACGACAGCAAAACCACGACCTTGTTCGCCGGCACGAGCGGCTTCAATGGCTGCATTCAAAGCAAGTAAGTTGGTTTGCTCGGCAATGGTACGGATCACCTCCAAAATGTTGGTGATGTTATTACTTTCGTTTTCGAGCTTGCTCATGGCGGTGGCCGAGTCGCCAAGTGAATCATTGAGTTTGGCCACCTGACTCACTGTACTTTGGATCATTTGGTTACCGGTTTGAGTGTGTTGTTCTGTGGTCGAAATTTCGTTGAGTGCATCGCCACAGTTATCACTGACCGTCATCGCCATACTCGCCATGGATTGCGTGGTATCCGTGGCGGTTTGTGAGGTTTTTTCCTGATGGCGGCACTGGTCCCGGATGTCGTTTATCCGTGACTGAGAAGTTTGCGCTTCACCATTGAGTGTTCTGGCGTTGTTCTGGATGTCCTTAACCAACGCATTTATTGAGTTTAGAAACTGATTAAACCAGGTTGCCAGCTCGCTGATCTCATCATTACCTATCACCTGTAGTCGTTTGGATAAGTTGCCCTCGCCCTGGGCTATTTCTTTGAGGCCATCTGAAACCATTTCTATGGGATAGACAATTTTGTTGGCCAGCACAATGGCGATGACGACGAACAAGGCCAGCATTATCACTGCGATGATGCTGATGCTGTAAGTCATGTTGTAAGACGAGGAGAGGATCTCATCTTCTTCAATGATGGCAATAAAGGTCCAACCGAGTTCCTCAGAGCGATAAAACTTGGCATTGAAGGTTTTATCCTGGTGTTCCAGTGTAATGAAAGGTGCATCCCCCGCATTTCGGATAGCCTGATATCGGGCGTCACTCAAATCGCGAATGTTTTTAAAGTTATTTTCGGTGTTTTTAGGGTCTGCCAGCACAGTGCCCTGATTGTCGAGTAACAACAAATAGCCAGTGTTGCCCAGTTTAATGTTGCTGACAATATCGGTCAGTGTCGACAAGGTCACATCCAGCGACTGAACGCCGAGCATTTGGCCGTTTTTCATGATCCCGGTAGCAACGGAAACCATTGCCTGTCCGGTAACGCCCTGATAAGGCTCAGTGATCACCACCTGGGATGGATTGGAGCTGACCTGCTGATACCAGGGCCTTTTACGCGGATCATAGTTGCCCAAAGGCTCAGCAGGATACTGAATAAAGCCACCATCACGGGTACCCAAATAAACGAATAGCAACTCGGGGTGAGTTTTGCCAAAGGTGGTGTACAGGTCAAAAATCTCTGCTTCTGCCTGGCCTGAGGTCTCCGGCGTCATCATTTTCTCTGCACCAAAATAGGTGGTGGTGTCCTTGCTGACGGATTGCACAGTTTTACTTTGCGCTAAGAATCGGGCATTACTTTTCATCTGGTCAAAGAAAATGATAAACGCGTTTTCTATTTGTCGTATCTCGTTGACTGATGTCTCTAAGAATCGGTCCAGTGACTCTTGTTTGGTGCGCGAGATACTCATGATGGATATTGCAAGAATTGGAATGATAACGGTCATTACAAAGCTTAAAATCAGCTTTTTACGCATTCTCATGGGCAACCACCTCGGTTTTTATTGTAATAATAGTGTAGTTGTGAACGAAGCAGATTGCTCCGAATTAGCCCAATTTATGAGCTTTGAATTAATATTACAAACTTCGTGCGGTTGAACAAGAGAGAAGTGGCAAAAGGTTGGCCCCTTTGCAATCGATGTAGAGCTCTAAAAGCAGAACTCTACTTTGATGCGACGATGCTAGCGGATCATCTGGGGCAATAGTGATACAACGAAAACATGTCACAGATTTTGCCAGATAATGACGCGGTTGCTTCACCACCGCCAACCTGTGGCGTGGCTTGCTGTGGTAGTGAATGAGACTGCGTCAGGCGCTTCAAACTCGTTTTTTTTACTTTTATTTTCATGCTGTAACCCTGTTAAATAGTGATAGAAATGATGCTGTCCTTGACTAAGAATGCTTGCCAGGTGTAACCAGCATCCAAGCAAATCCCTTATCAAATGGTACAGGCGCTCCTTGCGTCCTCCATAGCTATTTAAACGCATGTACAATAATTAATCAAATGTTTTTACTAAACTATTTTATATCGTGCTTTTTCATTAACTTATAAAAGTCAGAGCGGTTTCGTTGTGCCAGTTTAGCGGCTTGCGGCACATTATGCTGACACAAGGCCAGCACCTTAAGTATATAATCTCGCTCAAACTGACGCTTGGCATCATTAAGCCCGATAAACGCCTGGCGGTCGTCCTGCGCCGGCAAGGCATTGAGTACACTGTCCTCAGAAATATGGCTGCCTGGCGTCATCGCCACGCAGTACTCAATCACATTGTGTAACTGGCGGATATTGCCGGGCCAGGCATAGTTTAACAGGGCGGTCATGGCATCCGGCGAGAGCCGTTTGGGGGTTTTACTCAACTGACTCAAAAACAGGTTAGCCAGCAAGGGAATGTCTTCAACACGCTCTTTGAGCGAGGGCAGCGATAACTGCACAACGTTAAGCCGATAATAAAGATCTTCTCTGAATTTCCCTTCGCTGACCGCCTGCGCAATGTTTTTGTGGCTGGCCGAGAGAATACGCACGTTCACGGTTTGCTCCTGATGCCCGCCAATTGGGCGGACGGTTTTTTCCTGCAAAACCCGCAACAGTTTTACCTGCAAGTCGAGCGGCATATCGCCGATTTCATCCAGCAGCAGAGTGCCCTGATCGGCGCTCTGAATGAGTCCCTGTTTATCTGCAATGGCGCCGGTAAACGCGCCTTTTTTATGACCAAATAATTCGGATTCCAGCAAGTGTGCTGGCAGGGCGCCACAGTTTATGGCGATAAACGGCCCCTGGGCATGGCTACTTGCCCGGTGAATAGCCCGCGCGGTGACTTCTTTACCTGTGCCGCTTTCGCCCTGGATCAGAATATTGGCCTGACTGGGGGCGATGGCTTTAATTTGTTGCACCAGCTGGCGCATGCTCGCACTTTGGTGATATAAACCGTGGAAATTATCTGGATCTGGCGCGTGTAACGTACTTTTTTCAGGCAGCGCTTTGTTGATGGCTGCAAGCAGCTCGTCACTGTCGATGGGCTTAGTGATAAAGGCGGTGATCCCCTGCTGAATGGCATCAACGGCATCGGGGATGGAGCCATGTGCGGTCATCATGATCACGGGCAGGCCCGGGTAGTTCGCCTGTAATTTCTGGTTAAGGGCCAGACCGTCCATATTATCCATACGCAAGTCTGTGAGCACCAAATCGATGGATGTATTTGCAAGTTGTCGCAGTGCTGCATGCCCGCTGCTGGCCAGCGTTACCTGAAAGCCATGACTTTCCAGCCGCATTCCCAGCAGCTCGCTCAGGGCCGGGTCGTCGTCTACCAGCAAAACAGAGGTGCTGTGTGTTGCAGGCTGAGGATCTGTGGTCTCGATTTCTGTGTAAGACATTATTGCTGCTCCTTGGGTGTCTGAGGGGACTCATTCAGGGGCACGTCCTGAAGTCTTTGTTGTTCTATATCGGCAAGCTCCTGCTTGAGGGTCATCAGGGCCTGATTGGTTTGGCTCAGCTGTGATTGGATCTGGCTCAGTTTGGCATTGCTGCGATGCAGGCGGATTTTTTGTCCCCGCAGCACCTGAGTGTGTTGTTTCAGGGTGTTAAACCACAGCTGATAGTGCTCCGGCCAGAGCTGACTTTGCTCAAGCGCGGTGATCAGTTGTAACTGTCTGGTGGTCGACACTGTATTGCAGTAGTCGTGCATAAAGGTTTCAATGGCAGCCTGACCGATATAGCGCGCCGATTGGTTGTGCTGTGGCGGCAACCCCTGCTGGCAAACCTGCAAATAACGTTCGAGCAGAACTGTCAGTGGTGCATAGTCCGGACTCACCGTTTTGCTTGGCCCGATAAAGCTACTTTTGTGTGCATTGGGACTCAGCTGGCAGCCACTCAGGCTGACAACGAGCACTAAGCTCAACAATGGGATTCTCATTTGCTTATTCCTTGTTTTGGCAAAGTTAAACTAAATTCACAGCCCGGGTGGGTATTTTGCCACCCTAACTGGCCACCAATCTGGTTCACACATTCCTCGACAATGGCCAGTCCTAGTCCGCTGCCTGCAATCGGGTCACTGTGTTTGCCTCTGACAAAGGGTTTAAACAGGTGATTGGCTTCTTGTGGGTCGAGCCCAGGCCCATCGTCCCGGACACTGATTTGCCAGTGGTCTGGCGTGTCTGTCAGATCTATGCTGATTTGGGTCTTGGTATACTGAATGGCGTTGCCAAGCAGGTGTGTCAGTGCCAGTTTTACAGGCATTTCGGGCAATTGAGTGAGCGCTGGGTTAAAGCGCCAGTCAATCTGAATACCTGCGCCTTGTAGTCGCTGTGCAAAGTGTTCTTCAAGCTGTTCTTTGATTGCCAGGGCGCTACAACGCGCCTGTTGACTATGCGGATGGCTGGCAGCGCTAAATGTGAGTAGATCTTCAATCAGTTGAGTGAGCTTTGTCACTGAGGTGCTCAGAATGCCGGTTACGCGCCGCTGCTTGTCGTTGAGCTGCCCCAGGTGAGGTGTATTCAGTAACTCAGTGCCTTCTTTGATGGAGGCCAGCGGGGTTTTTAACTCGTGCGATACATGGCGCAAAAAGGTCTCTTTTTGTTGCTTGCTGGCGGTCAGCTCATTGCGAACCTGTTCAAGACGTTCCCCCAACTGTGTGAACTCATGGCTTCCCGATAATCGAATGGGAGTAGCAAATTGACCGTCACCAACGACTGCAATGGCCTTCTCCAGCTGAAATAACTGGCGGGAGATCCGTTTGATCAGCCAGATACTGAGTCCGATCAAAACAGGTAACAGCATGCTCAGTCCGATTAAAAAGCGTTGCCGGATCTTACTTTGTTGTGCCAGCGCTTCGTTGAGCGTGTGATCGAGGGCCTGCTGGAGCGATTGTGACTCTTGGGCCAGGACATTGACCATGGCTGATAAGGTTTTACTGTTGGGTGCCTGAGCCTGTGACAGGGGCTGTTGCCAATTTGCAACGGCTGCGCTTTTTTCCAGCTTTATCAGTAGTGTTTTGAGCGAATTTTTACGCTTTTGCCAGGTTTCGTTGATACTTTTTTGCAATTTTTCGCTTTGTAGCAGCTGATTGTTCAGCTGGGCCTTTTCGAGCGCCTGCAGCGCGTTTCTCAGCTCATTAAACTCTGATGTAACCTTCTGATTATTAGCATAAATATCCTGTACTACTCGTTGCTGATAGGCAACCGATTGAATAAACCACAGGGTGAGCAGCAACAGGGGCACCAAGGCCAGTAGCAGCGCCATCAGTGCCTGTTTCCACAACGCCTGAGAAAAAAATTGTTTGAGCGGCTCACGAGCGCGCGGTTCTGAGCTGGCATGCTGCATAAAATATCTGGTTTTTTAGTGTGTTTTCGGCCTGCTGTTGCCAAATAGCAACAAGTGTAAGTTATTGATTTTTTAAAGTTGAGCCAAAAACGCAGGTTAAACAGTGTTGCCATTTAGCAACAAACTACCTTAATCCCACCTGAACTTTTTTACCTACCTTCAATTAACTCATTGAAAATAAAGAACTAAATAAAGCTGGCACCAAAGTTGGAATAGTCTTGTCAAACGCAGCCAACAAACTCCAAGCGGTTTCTCGGCAGCTGAATTAACAGCAAACATTCAAAAACAGAAGGAAAGTAACATGAAAACATCTATGACATTGATTGCGGCTTTGGGTCTGACTGTACTGGCAACCGGTGCGATTGCAGGCAGCGACTTCGAAAAGTATGACACAGATGGTGATGGCGCTATCAGTCTGAGTGAATCAAAAGCCAATCCCAGATTGATGGGACAGTTTAAAGATCTGGATAGCAACGGCGATGGTCAGCTGAGCAGAAGTGAATTCTCAGGCTTCAATAACTAATAGATGCTCATACAGGAGAAGCTATTATGCAGCTAAAACATGTATTTGCACTGACAATCGGTATGCTCACCAGCGCATTTGCGTTTGCCTCTGAGGTAGATTTTGCGCTACTGGACGCCAACAGCGATGGGTTGATCAGTATGTCAGAAGCGAAACAGGTCCCTCAGGTAGCTGAGGCGTTCAGACGCCTGGACAAAAATCGCGACGGTGCGCTGAGCGCCAAAGAATTTAGTCACTTTTAAGCCAATTTAGTGAGGAAATTATGATGAACAAACTTATGTTAAGCACAGTATTGATGCTAGCCAGCCTGGGCGCACATGCAGCAAGCAGCTCATTTTCATCCTTTGATGCCGATGGTGATGGGTTTATTTCAAAATCTGAAGCGGCAGGCTCAGAAACGTTAACAGTCATATTCGACAAGCTAGACAGCAATGGCGACGGTAAGCTTTCCGAGCAGGAATTTCGCCAGTAGCTGAATGAGGGCAATAAACCAAGTGGCGCCATTGTCGCGTCACTTCCCTCAAGGTTAGATAAAACAGATTAAAATCTTACGCTAAGGAGCTAAGTATGAATAAGTTAATGATCACAGCAGCCCTAATGATGGCCAGCCTGGGTGCACACGCAGCAAGCACATTCTCATCGTTCGACAAAAATGACGATGGATTTATCAGTAAGTCGGAAGCGGCAGTATCAACTGAATTGAGTTCTGAATTCGATAAACTCGACAGCAATGGCGATGGCAAACTGTCTAAGCAGGAGTTTCGCCTGTAACTGCCTGACATAACACAGGCACACTCCCAATTTTGTATTTTTTTTACGCAACAGTCTTCATGGATCCTTCCATGAGCCAAGGCTCCTGATAAGGGAGCCTTTTTAGTTTGTCAGGCCGTTGCTGCCATTTTATACTCACTGCGCAGCAGACCATACATATAGCCATCACAATAGCCATGGCTGAATTTGAAGTGCTGGCGCAAATGCGCCTCCTGTTGCATACCCAACTTTTGCATCAGTCGCCACGAAGCCTGATTTTCAACTGCGCAGAATGCACAGATCTTGTTTAGCCCAAACTGCGTAAAGGCAGTCTCTATAAGCCCGTTTGCAGCCTCAAAGGCGTAGCCCTGGCCGATATATTTTTCATTCAGACGATATCCGATCTCAGCTGTTTTAGCGTTGTGACACAAAAACTTATACATGAGCTCGCCAACCAGAACATTGTCTTCGCGTCTGATAATGGCCAGCAGTAGCCGTTCTTGTTCCTTTGCCTGCCAGGGGGCGCTGGCCCGGTCAATGCGAGCCTGGGCATCTGCCAGTGTGGCCGGATCGCCAATATATTTGGATGTACCCGGGTTACGTCTGCTTTCGTAAACGCCATGCAGATCACTTTGTTGCAATGGCCGAATGGTAAGGCGGGCCGTGTTAAAATGGAGTTTTTCGAACATGAATGATCCCAAAAAGTATACGTTAAGTGTGTTCAAAATGTGGTCGCTGAATGCGGATAGTACGCCAGCTTAATAACAACAGCGCGGCGCACACTGCTATCAACAGTGAGAGAGTTTGTGTGTTGTCTGGCAGCCACAGATTAACCAGCCAGGCAATCACAGAAAAAATCAGTAACTCGATGGCCCCGACCAGCGCATTTGCTGTGCCCGCCTGATTGGGGTGGAGCAAGCCGATTAAGTGCATATAGCTGGGAAAGTACCCGCCAAACACCAGCATGATGGCGGCATACGCCAGCAGTATGGCAAGTGCGCTGTCGCTGGCCAGCAGAAAAGTCAGTGCGCTCATAAGTAATACCGGCCACAGCCACAAGACAATTTTCATATAGCTGACATGACGCTGCAAAACCTTAGCAAACACGGCGCCCAGCAACAGACCCACCATGGGCAGCATCATGGCCTGCCCGGTCTGGCTTGTGGTGAAGCCAAAGCGCTCCTGAAGTAAAAATGGTAAGTGCAATTGAAGCGTTAAATACAAAAAGGTGGGCACCCATTTGAAGCTTGCCAGGGAGAGAAACACCTGACATCTGACCATACTTTGGTAGTGCCGGATGAGGCTCATCGGGTTAATTGCAATAGGCTGAGGTGCTCGGGTCTTGAGCAGGCTCAGGCCAAATAATGTGATAAACAAATAGTAAGTGATGAGCACTAGAGATAAACCCTGCCAGCCAAACCAGCTGCTAAGCATGCCACCGAGTAACGGCGCAATAATGGCGGTGACACTGGCTGAGATGGCCACCGTCGCCATGGCACTTTTGAGCTTTGCGCCAGATAGATGCTGGGCAAGTAAAGTGCGGCTTATCAACACAGGTGACGCGGAGCCTGCGCCTTGTAATATTCGACCAATTAAAAAGGTGCTGCTATCTGGTGCAACGGCGCATAACAGGGTACCGACCAGCAGAATGATTTGCCCGGCAATAAACAATGGCCGATCACCATATTTATCGCGCAGCGGACCGACAACCAGTTGCGCCGCCCCAAGGGTAATAAAGTAGCTGATTATCATGGCCTGGCTCATGCTGTTTGATAGTAACAGGCTATCTGCTATATCAGGCAAAACAGGCATATATACCTGGCTGACCAGCTGAGAGCAGGACATCAGTAAAACAGCGAGCATAGTAAACAAGTACACAGGCACTCCTGGCGCAGAGGATTTGACCCAGGCACTATACGCCGCTTTCATTGTCCTAAAAATAAGGTAATAATTAAAATACTATTTCCTGTAAGGAATTAATTAAGTGGATTGGTTAACGGCAACACGGAGTTTTTGCGTTCTGGCAGAGCTGGGGAGCTTTACCAAAGCGGCGGAACATCAGGGTGTATCAGCGTCTGCTATGAGTAAGCGCATTGACTGGCTGGAAAGGCACTTGGGACAAAGTTTGTTTATTCGCACCACCCGACAGGTCAACCTGACGGAGCAGGGGCAGCACTTCTTTCCTCGTGCCAGAGATTGGCTGGCGCAATTTGAAGCTCTGGTTGAAAGCGCTCAGTCTGATCCATGCGAGCTGCAGGGAAGCCTGAAGATTGCCGCCACACAGGCAGTGGGCAGTAGTGTGTTAATGCCTAAAATAGAGCAGTTTCTGGCGCAATACCCGAAGATCACGATTCATCTGAATGTTCTGGCACCAGGAGAGCCACCAGATCTTCAGCACGATGTGGTGATCACC
This sequence comes from Pseudoalteromonas rubra, assembly GCF_005887095.1. GTDB lineage: Bacteria > Pseudomonadota > Gammaproteobacteria > Enterobacterales > Alteromonadaceae > Pseudoalteromonas > Pseudoalteromonas rubra_E. The sequence continues at coordinate 47,306 of NZ_PNCI01000025.1, forward strand.
AGGTACAATGAGTCATTTGATTCAGTGTCACACAAGGGCACTCGTTTGTTCGACTATCAGATGCAGTTATTCGGTGCGCCTGAATATCTGGCACGCTGTGATGAGATAGCCAGTGTTGACGACCTGGCGCAGCACAAAATGTTGCTGAGCAGCTATTATCACAAAATTGGTGGGGTAGTGCTGGAAGATGGCCAGCTGTTTGAATTCACAAATTATAATTTTGTGACCGATCATCTGGATGCCATTTTAAAGGCCGCTGTGCAGGGAATAGGCCTGTTATTTATCGCGCCAAGCTATATTGAACGGGAACTAAGCTCCGGGGCATTGGTCCCCATCTTGCCGGGTATTCGTTCCGAGGTAAAACAACTCTGGGCTTATTACCCCAAGGCCAGCTATACCCCACGTAAAACCCGGTTGTTTATTGAGCACCTTAAGGCTGCGTTGTAAAACTGTGGAGAAGAACGTTCCTTGGTTTAAAAATGACCACCCATCGCGTCATCCCGGCCAACGAGCCGGGAACCATTTAGCTGTAAAGGTAACCAGGAGCGGACGGCCAGTAGAACCGCATCCAGAGCAGCGTTCAGAGGCACACATACGTCATACGCGATGACAGAGCTGGCCGACGAAATAACACCGGCCGAGCGAGTTAAAAACGGTAAGTCAGGCCCACATTCAACTGAAACTGATTGAGCACATCGCCGTCAAAATGCCACGCACAGACATCCTCATCACTGCCATTACAGCTAATCTTAGAGGAGTTTTTGATAGACGAAGCCAGCCAGCGTATCTCTGTCAGAGCGCTGAACCCGGCACCCAAATCATATTTAAGACCGCCATAAAAACCCGCGGCAAAAAAATGGTCGGGCTCTTCGAAGTTAGGTGTTACTTTATTCACACCAATCTGCGCTCCAATGTAGCTGTCCAGATTATCCGTAATATCCACATCTATGGCGCTTTGAAACATCAAATACTCCATATCCACCTTGTAGATAGGGGAGTCTTCGAACTCAGTTTCGACCATACTGTAAAAAAAGCCGTAGCGTTTTTTATCCAAATAACGGTCAAAGCTGATCCCAAAGTGGTTTTTATCGGCCAGCTCAACCAGTGCTTTTTGACTGGTATGTAAATCCTGACTACTGTTTTGGCCACCGTAAAGAGTGACGCCAAAGCCCATATTAGATGCCATAGCTGAGCCTGAGAACAGCCCTAAACCAAGTGCTAACCACACATAGCTGCGCATAATAAATCCTTGTTATCTCGTGTGTTGTTGGATGAGTTTAATTGCCAAGAAAGTAACATGCCTGTGCATCTAATAACAGGCATTTAGCGACTTAATTTACTTTGGTTTGTAGATTTGTTGCATCAGCATTGGCGCCGCCTTGCAACCTCAAGTACAATGTGGGTTTTCGATTGCAATACACCGGAACCTTCCCCATGGAAATCAAAGTAAATTATCTCGATAATCTTCGAATTGACGCTCGATTCGACGATTTTTCTGTCATTGCCGATCAGCCTATTCGCTATAAAGGCGATGGCTCAGCCCCCAGCCCGTTCGATTATTTTTTGGCTTCGTCTGCGCTGTGTGCGGCTTACTTTGTGAAAGTGTATTGTAATGCGCGCGACATTCCGACCGACGGCATTCGCGTGGCACAGAACAACATTGTTGACCCCGAAAACCGCTATAACCAGATCTTTAAAATTCAGGTAGAGCTGCCAGAGAGCATTTCTGAAAAAGATCGTCAGGGCATTTTGCGCTCCATCGACCGCTGTACTGTGAAAAAAGTGATCCAGACCGGCCCTGAGTTTCAGGTTGAAGCGGTAGAGAGCCTGGATGACGATGCACAGGCTATGCTGATGGTAAACACCGATTCAGATGCCAGTACCTTCATTCTGGGTAAAGACCTGCCACTGGAGCAGACCATTGCCAACATGACTGGCATTTTGTCTGATCTGGGCATGAAAATCGAAGTGGCATCGTGGCGAAATATTGTGCCTAACGTCTGGTCTTTGCACATTCGTGATGCCGCATCACCTATGTGTTTTACCAATGGTAAAGGTGCGACTAAAGAAAGCGCGCTTTGCTCAGCACTGGGCGAGTTTATTGAGCGCCTGAACTGTAACTTTTTCTATAACGATCAGTTCTTTGGTGAAGAAATTGCCAATGCTGAGTTTGTCCATTACCCCAATGAAAAGTGGTTTGAACCGGGTGACAACGATGAACTGCCAAGCGAGATCCTTGATGGCTACACGCGCGAAATCTACGATCCGGAAGGCGAGCTGCGTGGCTCAAACCTGATAGACACCAATTCGGGCAATGTCGAGCGTGGTATTTGCTCTATTCCTTACACGCGCCACAGCGACGGTGAAACGGTTTACTTCCCGTCCAACCTGATTGAAAACCTGTTCCTGAGCAACGGCATGAGCGCGGGTAACAACCTGTTTGAAGCCAAAGTACAGTGTTTGTCTGAGATCTTTGAGCGCGCGGTGAAAAAGCAGATCATTGAACAGGAAATTGTGCTGCCAGACGTACCTGAAGATGTACTGGCCAAGTTCCCGGGCATTGTGGCGGGCATTAAAGGGCTTGAAGAGCAGGGCTTCCCGATTGTGGTAAAAGACGCCTCTCTGGGCGGCCAGTTCCCGGTCATGTGTGTGACCCTGATGAACCCCAAAACCGGCGGCGTGTTTGCCTCTTTTGGTGCGCACCCAAGCCTGGAAGTTGCGCTGGAGCGCAGCCTGACTGAGTTGTTGCAGGGCCGCAGCTTTGAAGGTCTGAACGACGTACCAAAACCCACCTTTAACAGCATGGCAGTGTCTGAGCCGGAGAACTTTGTAGAGCACTTTATTGATTCTACTGGTGTAATCTCCTGGCGTTTCTTTAGTGCCAAGCACGATTATGAGTTTGTGGAGTGGGACTTCACAGGCACCAACGAAGAAGAGTGCGACAAACTGTTCGCCATTTTGAAAGACTTAGGTAAAGAAGCTTATATCGCTGAGTTTACCGATATGGGCACCGCCTGCCGTATTTTGGTACCTGGTTACTCAGAGGTTTACCCGGCCGAAGACCTGATCTGGGATAACACCAACAAAGCCCTGCAATACCGCGAAGACATTCTGAACATTCACTCGCTGGAAGACGAAGCGCTGGCCGATTTGGTTAATCGCCTGGAAGAAAGCCAGCTTGATAACTACATCGACATCATCACCTTGATCGGCGTAGAGTTCGATGAAAACACCGTTTGGGGCCAGCTGACCATTTTGGAGCTGAAGATCCTCATCTATCTGGCGCTGGGCGACATTGAAGCCGCTATTGAGCTGGTCGAAACCTTCCTGCAATACAACGACAACACCGTTGAACGCGGCTTGTTCTATCAGGCAATGCACGCGACGCTGGAAGTAGCGTTAGACGAAGAGCTGGAAATTGAAGACTACATCCACAGCTTTACTCGCATGTTCGGCAAAGAAGTGATGGACGCCGTGATTGGTTCAATCAACGGCGATGTGAAATTCTATGGCCTGACACCAACCAACATGCAACTGGAAGGCCTGGACAAGCACCTGCGCTTAATCGACAGCTACAAAAAGCTCCACTCTGCACGCGCTAAGTTTGCCAAGGGGTAAATAGCTAAGTGCTATTAAAGCCCGCAGAGTTAACTACCTGCGGGCTTTAATTGTGCATAGTGAGCAAGAGTGCAGAATTTGGTTTGGTGGGGAGCGCCGAGTCGGAACTCTGGGGATATGTGAACAGAGTTTCTCGTTACAAATACGCTCCTTTTCGCTTCAAATGCGCTCACTGTATACAGTCATACCGGCCTTGAGCCGGTATCTTTTCAATAGCGAGTGTGGTGCTTCAATTTGGGTTACTCTCACCCACCAGGGCCAACGTAATTAGATATACAACCCCTGCTGATTAATCGTCTGCTCTGTCAATGCTTCCTCCTGCCAACCTAGTTTTACTGGTGTCTGGTAAAATCTTGGGTTGCCTAGTTGTGGCCAGATATGGCACAGTCCTGGTACAAAGACTTTAACCGTACTCAGCGGAATGGGCGAGCGGGAATAGTCCAGTACCAGTGTTTCCATATCCAGGCTGTGTAGATGTTCAACAATGGCCAGAATGTCATCTTTCAGGTCACCGCTTTGAGTCAGTTTATAACTTCCCCTTGGGGCCTGCTCGTTTGGTAAAAGAAAGCTGTCATCTGTAATGGCATCAAAATCAAACGGTGCACCATTTTGGTCGCGGATAGGAATAAGCTGACATAACTCAGTGAGCGCTCTTTGTGCCGCCATTTCTGGTTTTAAATGACAGCCAAATCCAAATACATACCCCTGGGTTGCTTTGTTACGGCCAATCGCTGCCATTACGGGCACGCCGGTATCCACAGTGAGGTCCAGCACCCAGTAGTCGTGTTCAGCGGTGATGGTTTCGTGCAGCGGTGCCAGATAATCCGGGTCCAGACCGTTTAACTCAAACTGTGGGCGCGGCAGGCGGTTGTACCACCAGATAGCGGTTGCATCACGCTCAAGCAACTCAAATAAAGCCTGTAAAATGGCCTCTTCCAGATTATTACCAGCGGCACAGCCATTGGAATGCCATTTACCAAAGCGGTCTTCCTCAAACGGCGTGTTGGCAAAGCAGCAAACGGTAGGTACGTAAACCTTTTCATCGCGCGTGAGCGACCACAGTGCAGTCCAATTGACGGCTTCCCCAGTGTAACGCAACGCAGCTTGCTTGCGTTGAGATTCTGAATCATTTGGGTCCGAGAAACGTGCATACTGCTGCTCGCTGTAGGGTAACAACTGTTCAAAGTCATAACTACGCACATCAAGTTGTTGAGCCTGCGCCACCTGACTGGGTTCATCGCCGATATACTGAGCGTTCTTGCGCTCTATTGCTTCACACAGAGCGCTGGCTTTGGATTGTTCGTGCGTGACGCCTTTGCCGAGCGTTTGTTGGGCAAAATCGGCACCACTAATTAGCTTCGGAGCTTTCATTGGGCATTTGTAAAATCCTGAAGTGAATATCTTAATTGAGTCCAAAGGAGAGGACAGTTTAGTTTCAGGAAAAATATAACCCAGTTGACGGCCAATAAATGGTGCAAGTTTTTTAAGTGTGTCTTCTGCTTTATACGCTCTTGAACCACCATCAGCGTCATAGGTGATTGGAGTGCTTTTAAGAGATAATTCAGATGTGCTCTCAGAGTGCGGTATACGCTTCAAATTATCAAAATTATACTTGGCAGATGAGCCATGCTGAATATCAAAAACCAATGCTTCAATGCAATCGAGGGTATTAACTAGCGAGCATAGCTGTTGTGGTATTTTTGGGAAAGACAGCAAGCGACCTTTTCCTTTACCAAACTTGTCCATAAAGAGGTCGAGTGGCCGGTTGGCAAAAACCCATGCCAAGTAACTCTCTAATTTGTCGTTACATGTTAAAACTGGTGAGATATAAATGCTATTTTTATATACCTCACAAAGCCTCAGGGGGAAATGCTCCTGTAGATGTGTTGCTTTCCTGATATCTTCGATTAGTACGCAAGGGTTCTGCAAGTGTGGTGATATGCGCTGCCAGTTCTCTGTGAAACTTTGTATAAAACAATTTGATCCATACATTTCACCGATAAGTTCTGGTTGCGTATCTTGTAGATCAACCTCTTCAACTAGCCAGCCTCTTTTAGTCGCGTTTTCTACTTGATAATAAAAGTGTGCCAGAAGTTCGACAGGAACTTTTTTCGCCAGCTCATCAATACTTGTCAGGTGTTTAAAGTGTGAGAACAAAGGAAAATTTTCAGCATCTAAAACAAACTCATTAGTTTGGCTGTTAAGCAGAACATTATCATGCTTATCCGTAAAGATGCTGAATTTGCCATTAAACTTGAGTTTCATAATATAGTTACGCTTCTAAATTAAAGTGTTTTTGCAAAAACAGAATACTTAGGAAGTGACAAACAACAATGTCTTCTGAAAAGTCTAGATGAGTCTGATTTTTTACAACAGACTCAAAAAAAGTAATGACTTTATCTATATCGTAAATACCCAATTGTGATTCTCTGCTAGACAATTCATATAATTCATCTAGCAGATAAAGTGTAATGTTTTTGGTTAAATTAGTAGGAGCTAAAAAAGGTTTTTTTATTTGCTCTACATGTAAATGAGGGAAATTAACAGTAAATGCATCTCTCAAAATTCTCTTATTTTTGCCGTTGCAATACTTGAAGGCAGTTGGGAGTGAGTGAATGAAAGCTACTAACGTGTTATCCAGAAAAGGCTGACGGCCTTCAATCGAGTTTGCCAGTTCAGTTTTATCTCCCAGAGCAAGCAAGTTATAGTCTTGATATACAGTGTTGTAGTGGAGCCATTGGCTGTATCCAATGGGGGAAGTGACTATTTCACTGCGAGGTGCGACTAAATGTGTTGTGTAACAAGCGTCAAAAAAGTTTTCTGAGCGCAGTGATTTAAATAACTGAGCGTTTGACGTAGCACTTATAGTTGCGCAGGGCGTAAAATTCAATGCAGTCTCAAGTTTGACTTGGCCTTCAAAAAGCGGAGTAGGTCCACTTTGTTGTGTTAAAGGGGAGCTCAAATCATATTGAAAAAACTGATAGCCAAGCAATGATTCATCTGCCCCTTCTCCTGTTAGCGCAATTCTAATTCCGCTTTCTTGTACTTTACGGCTCAACAGGTATTTGGCGGCAACATTTAAATTTGGCACTATCGATTCTGCATGATAAATAGATTTTTCAAAAGAACCAATGAGATCGTTGTGCTCTAGTGGAAGTGTATGGTGTTTAATTCCAATCTGCTTAGCAAATTTTTCAGCTGCCAAGCTTTCATCCAAAGGGCTATTGGGAAATCCGATGCTGAATGATTCAGCTTTGTCACTCAGTCTAGCTGATAAAGCGCTGATGTATGATGAGTCTATGCCCGAGCTTAAGTAACAAGCGAAACGCTCTTGAGGTATTCTTTTGCTAACGGCTTGCTCAAACTGCTGGCTAAACTCTTGCGTTGCCTGTTCGTAAGAAATATCACACGGTTCAAATAAATCGGGGTTAAAAGGGGATTGCTCGCAAAATGGATAGCTTTTTAGCTCATTATTTGTGTACTCAACTATATGACCAGGAGGGACAGAAAAAACTCCTTTTACAAATGTTTCTTTGGCACCTACTAAAAATCGTTCTTTTGCAACTAAATAGTGCCCATTCCATACCGCTGGTACACCCGCAGATAGCAAAGCTTTAATTTCTGATGCGGCTATAAAATAATCATTATTATGGTAGTAATAGAGTGGCTTGCTGCCATTTCTGTCTCGGGCAAGGTAGATCTTTTCAGTTTTTCGATTGTATAAACATAGTGCAAACTCACCCTCTAGTTCATCGAGATAATTAACACCATATAGCTCAACGCCTCTTAATGCTATTTCACTATCCGACTTTGACGTAAAAGGTGCTCCTGACTTTTCGAGATGCGCAGCATCATTGTATATTTCTCCATTCACAGCGCAAACCCATGCGCTGTACTCAGAAAGTATAGGCTGATGAGCACTTGACCCCCCGTTTATTGCTAGTCGTTTATGACCTATAAAAACTCCCTCAATTTCATCATAATAAAAACCCTGTTGATCTGGACCTCGATGATTCAATAGCTCTAAAGATTTTATGAGGTCATTTTTTTTATTTCGATTGCTAATAGAGGCTAATATTCCACACATGAGTTATTATATACCACTTTATATTAGAAGCTCTAATTTGTTTAGTTCACTTTCATTTCTTGCCTTTTCTATAAGCCCCATTTTCACAGGTACAGTATAGAGCCTTTCTGAACCTAAGTAAGGGAAAAAGTGGCATAACGTGGGGGCGATAACTTTCACAGCATAAAGTGGTAGATTGTCTTTGGATTGGTCTACATAGTATAAATTCACACCGACACGCTTAAGCTTATTTACTATAAAATTCAAAGAATCTGAAATAGTTTTGAAGTTGTATTGAGGCGATATTTCTGAGTTCTTGTTCTCTGAGCTGCCGATGATATAACTTTCCAATTTAATATCAGAAAAACTGAAAGGGGATGTATTTATATCTTTAATTTCATGAACCTGAAAAAGCTCCGTTATTGCTCTCTGTTTTGCTATTGTTAGGTCTAAATGGCATCCAAATGAGAGTGTTACTTCACTGTTTTCAGTATTTAATGAAATAGCAGCTACAACAGGAATACCGATATCGGAAGTTAGATCAAGCAACCAGAGGTTGTATTTTTCACCAAAAAACAGCTCAATCTGGCTTATTAATTCCTCACCAAGGTCGTCTAAGCTTAGTCTAGGTACTATTGATTTGTTGTACCACCATATAGCAACGGCATCTCTTTCTATTAGTTCCAATGTACCCTGTAGTAAAGCCTCTTTCACACTATTTCCCGCGGCTCCTCCATTATGATAGAACTTCACAAAGCGAGACGGATATGGCGTATTTTTGTAGACAAAGTTTATAGGAACCCAGTACTCTTGGTCGAATAGATCTTTGCACTTTGTCCAATGAATTGGCTGATCTAAGTACTCCTCCACCTCATATATTGACTGAGTGCCTTGAGCTATTCGTTGTGCAAATTTTTTGTATTGAGCTTGGCTGAATGGTGTTAACTCAACTAGCTTTAGGCAGTTTTCTAATTCACTTTGCTTTGCTTCTATAGCATCGATAGAGTAGTCAAAATTTGATGAAATGCGTTCAATTGCTTCGCAAAGTGAGCTTATTTTTGATTGCTTGTCATCTATACCTTTCCCCATTGCTGTGTAGTATAAAGATTCATTGCTGATACAGTCTGGGTCTAAAGGGTTTTCGCAAAAAGTAGAAAAGTAGGTTTTACTCCCATCTTTGTCCGCACTGTTGTTTATTTTTCCATGGAAACAAAGGCACCCGAATATAGGGTCTGCTATCACTTCAATATTTTTTAATGTCTCTTCCTTACTGACTACTCTGAAGCCGGAGTACTTGTTAACCACTTTATCCAGAGCTGGTTTGATCTTTTTTATCGGGCTCCATGTCTTCAATTCATCACTCTCAGAAACATATGACCAACCATAGCTAGATATACAGATGAGTTTATTCAATGACTCATTGGAAACATTTAGGTCTCTTGTAAAATCAACCCCTTTTTTAAATAACCTTCTTCTTAAAGGTCTAGTGTTAAGGTAAATTTCTCGAGATGTATTTATCAGGCTAAGCACTTCTGCCTTGTTTCTTCCTATAATTACCTGTGGAAATTGAGTTGTGGGAATTATGACGCGAACTACTTCATGGCTCATAACTAACCCATCAATTCTGGGATCTGTTATTTCGTTGGCTATGATGTCATATGCATTTATGCATCTTTGACTTGTAAGTGAGCTTGTTGATAGAGATGTTAGATTGACTCCTGTAAGGAAGGTCTCAGACGTGCTTTGTCTTGTATCTTGCTCAAAAATTAAGTCGCTATCAAGTAGCATTTTCTCAATATCCTCGCATTCAACCCAGATCCCATTTTCAGCTATTTGCAAATCAGAATGCATTTTTAGTGGAACCAAGTACTCCCTATCTTTGTGTATTATGTATAGATTTTTATCTTCTTTAAAAAGAAAAACTTCTGGGTTTATAGAGTAATGCTTCATAAAATGGGGGAAATTGAAAAGTTTGTTATTCTATTTGTAAGGCCATAGCTGTTTTTTTGCACCAAAACTTCACTGTCTACACCTCGGACATAGAAGTTAAGCAAAACCTGATGCTGGTTAGTCGTATTTTTACCAAAGCCTTTAAATACTTCTCTGTTCACTATAAGAGATTGACCTTGCTTGATTTCAATCCTCTTTGTTTGCTTGAGGGTAGCAGAGTCTTGGCAAATATTGTCAAATGCATTAAATCTACTCATCAGGTTATCTGAGAGATATGCCTCTACGGGGGACAGTGCTAGAGAAAACGAAAAATGTTCCCCTGTTATGAAATCAACAATATCATTATCGCGGTGAAAGTTCACAGAGCAAATGTTTTGTCCGTTATCTGGTGGGATAAAAATAACTGAACTAGCCCATAACTGCAGAACCTTACTGCTAAAGTGTTCAGGGAAGCAATTTTTGTTTAGTTTAGTTATGAGTTTTTGTGTTTCTGGACATATCTGATGAACCTGGTCTACCTTCGCCACTTTTGTATCCATTTCATCTAGCCACCATTTTCTCAGTGGTTCACCGTGGTTAAGGAACTTTTTTGTAATGTAATATTCATACAGTGCGTTTAATTCTGCAGAATTAAGGTCGAACAAGTTCGGTAATAGTGCAAATTTCATTAAAAAGTTGGGAGCTTTCGCTCCCTCCTGAATCAAGTAGTGAAAGGGTAGATTTTACCAAGCGCATCGTAGTCCATTAAAGACATTGCCACGTCTTGCTGTTCTTCTGGTTTAGGTGGTAACTTCATAATTACTGTTGAGCCTAAATTCAAGAATGAAGGATTGCTATGGATGAAATCATCCATCATTTGACTAAACTGTGAAGCACTCCACTGAGGGCTATTTTCTGGAATCTCTTCAGTAGTAATGTACCAAAGACGGCCTGAAGGGTGCTTTACAATCACTCCAGTGGCTGGTATGTCAACCCATCCGTTTACTGGAACATCACTCCATTTCTTAGTTACATTGAAGTAACTAGCATTGTCAGTAGAAACAAGACTGAATGTTACATAGCCTTGCTCTTGACTTGGAACAATTGTTCCTGGGTCAATAAGGTAGGCTTTAAAGTAGCCAGGTTTCAGGTTATCTCGCTGATATTGAAGGTTGCTGCTGGTTGCTTCAATAACAACTGATTGATCTTCATGACGATTTGCATCAACTACTTTCAGATTGACACCAGCAGGAAGCTTATAGTTAAACATCGATAAAACTAACGCCGGATCATGTAACAGCGCTGCTTTGTTTTCTTCTTTTTCCCATGCATAGGCTACTGCTCGTCCCCATGCGTGGCTCCAGCTCTCGTGTGAAGCTGCTCCATTCAAAATAGATTCATCGAAAAGTACTTGAAGTGACCCTGTAAAAGAGCCAAATGCGGTATCTCCGAATTTTGAGTTGTTTATTTCCACTGTAAAAGTCCTATTTTAAAGTAAGTTCTCATGGATTTAGATTAATTTATTAACAAGTAAATGGAAAACCTGGACCATCGTTATTATAACGAGTTAGTGCAACAGGTTGACTCGATTTATCATCTGGAGCTTCAGGGAAAGATAAAATAATACCAAGAGGCGTTTTTTGAACTTGTTGATAATTGCCTTCATCTTCAACACACCAAACCCACTTATCAATTGCAATGGTTGACTCTAATACTGAAATGGATTCGATATCTTTGGGTGAAATCTGCTCATCGAGTACAAACAGAAGTTTGTTACGAGACGCGGAGAGATCTCTCGCACTTAGTTTAAAGGTGGATTCATCAAGCAAGTATGCAACTGTTCTCTGAAGCTGTTCACCGGAACGCAGTGTCAGTGCAGCATCAAAAGTTCTTGCATATTTAGCAAGCTTATCTTTCTTTACTATTAGGTCTACGTCCCAAGGGTAGTCATAGTCTAGCCAATCCTTTAGCAATTTAGTGGCATTACCAATGGTGTTTGTAGAACTATGAGAGATAGTTTCTTCAATGAGGTTATTACTAAATTTAGTGTTTGACCACGCGAGAGCAACAGCTGCAGCCATTACTCCACCAAACTCAACGAAATGTGTGTTGCTGTTACCTAGGTCGTAACTTGCTTCTGGAATCAGCCCATCTTTCATCGAGGGAAATATGAAAGCACTTTCAGGGTGGTCTATGTGCCCTGAGGCACACAATGTGTCAAAGACTTGTTGCAGTGAAAGGTTGGGATGATTTACGTCGTCAGTGAAGCTCTCTAATATCCAGGAGTTATCGAAATAGTAGTGCGAAAGAGCTTCTGCTGGGTTTGGAATAGCAGGTTTTTCCGGCACGGAGACGACAAACTTATCGAAAGATAAAGAGTCGGTCATATATACGCCTCTTGTCTCATTATAGAAAGGCCCCTCGCCGAGATCTTTGATAGAAAACTGAATATTCCATGGGCATTTATAGCCGAAGTATTTGTCTAGGACAGATAGTGCATTTCCGGGCAAGCATAGCTCTTTTCTAAATTCTTCGTCATTCCATGCTTTTGCAATGGCTTTTAAGTATGTTGCACGAAAGTCAAGCAATTGTTTCGTTAGTTCCATTTTTTCTCCTTGTTAAATGTATAACCCTTGTTGGTTTATTGTTTGCTCTGTGAGTGGCTGTTCTAACCACCCGAGTTTTACCGGGGTTTGATAAAGCCGGGGGTTACCTAGTTGTGGCCACATGTGACATAGGCCCGGAGCGAATAGCTTGACTGTATTGATAGGAATGTCTGGCCTTGTGTAATTCAACAACAATACCTCAATATTCAACGTATCCAGCTGCTTGGCTATAGCTTCGATCATTACCTTCAAATTTTCAGAGAACTGTATACTTTTATTAACAGGTAAAACGTCTTCATGTGGCATTAGATAATTGCCAGTATCGATTTTACTTCTATCAAATATACAGCTGTTTTGCTCTTTTGCTGCTATTAATTGGCAAAGTTCTGTCAGTGCTCGTTGTGCTGCAATTTCCTCAACAATGTGGCAACCAAATCCAAAACTATATTTGCCTGAAGCTTTTTCTCTTCCAATTGCTGCAATCACAGTTACGCCAACATCGTTTGTGATATCTAATAACCAATAATCAAAGTCTTTCCCCAGGGTTTGATCACATCGTTCGAGTAATGTGGTAGCTAGCTTGTCCATACTAAATGCAGGCCGAGCTACTTTGTTGTACCACCAGATGGCGATTGCATCTCGCTCAATTAGCTCTAGTAACCCTTGTAGCGTTGCCTCTTCAATTGTATTTCCCGCTGCACAACCATTTGAATGCCACCTGCCAAATTTCTCATCTTCAAAAGGTGTGTTTGAAAAGCAAAAGGTAAAGGGAACGTATACTGGTGATTTTTTTATCAAAGAGGTTGCTTTGTACCAAAGCGTTTCTTGGTCGGTGTATTTTCTGCAAGCTTGTTTTCTTTTGGAGTCTGAATGCTCTGGAGTATTGAAGTTTCGATATTGGGCTTCTGAATAAGGTGCTAAGTCATGATATGAGTAAGAGTAAAGGTCGAGTTTGCTCTGACATGATTTTATCGGAATTTCATACCCTTTAAAAATAGCGCTAAATCTCTCTATTGTCTCGCAGATAGCACTGACTTGAGATTGAATGTCTGTTTCCCCTTTGCCCATAGTTCCTTGAATGAAAGCCTCATTTGAAGGGCGCTCAAAACTATTTTTATACAATGGCTTGTTATACGCCGCTTTGTATACAGGTATAGATGAGTAAGCGCCTAGTTCTTCTTTTTCTAAATGCGTGATAACACCTGTTATTGGACTAATAAGCGGCATTAATGTATCAAGCGTACTATGTGGAGACTGCACTCTGGTACCGCAATCATGCTTATAGTTTACAAAGCAATCCGTCAACTCAACATGACTTGATTCTTTATTAAAATCATATCCCTGCCTGATAAATGTGTTGACGTTATGTTTGGCTTCTTTAGTATTTACTAGGCAAAATGTCGTTATTATGTCTTCTTTTAAGTCAATGCAATTCAAAAGAGAAACTAATCTGGCTTTATTCTCCTTTAAAAGATCTAGATTCGATTTATAAGAAGCATAGTAGAGGTCGTGGCCTAGGCTTTTAAGATATCCTTCGAATGGTGTATTTGCTGAAATTTGACTAATCAAAGCTTCAACGTTCTGCCTTTCTGTATGGGCGAAAGGTCGGGTAACCCATATATCTTTGCCTGTTATTTTTATAACTATCGAAGGTTTTTTTACTGATTGCTCTATCAGATGGATTAGTGACAGATCTAGTTTTGCTGTAAGGATTACGTTTAAACGACCATTGAGTTGGCTTGACTCAACGACTTCTCGCCAAAATTCCACCGGAATAAAAGAGGATTGTAGAGATTCTGAAATACACAGACCTTCAAATGTCTCCCTAACTTGTGATACGCCTTCTAATCGCTGGCCACTGTGCTCTACGATGATGCCAGAAGCCTTTAAATCCTCAATTTTTTTAAATAAAACGGCTGATTCATATATGCTTATATCACTCCCAAATAAATCAGAAGCTGAAAGCCCTGATTTCAGTGAATTTGCGATTGGCAGATACTGCCTGTCTATGAAGTAGTGAGAGTTATCACCTAATAAAAATAGTCCATAGTCTGTTGGATAGGTGCTGAATTCATCACTGATAAGATAAATTTCTTTCAAGGCTTAGTCGCTTAGATTTAAAAATTAAAAAACTTACTTGGATTAAGCTCGTAAATTTCTTTTTTTTCAGTTTCTGTTAGAAATGAAAACTCTTCTTTGTCATCCGAGCTCTCAGAGTCCAAGTGGTCTGGGTGTGGATAGTCACTACCGAACAGAAGACGATCTGAACCAATGTAATCTATTAGTTCTCTAATACATGGTTCCCCATCTTCAATACTAACCCAGCAATGAGACTTAAAGTATTCAGATGGTAATTTCTTAATATTGTCTTTTACTAAGTTTGGATATTCAGGGTAGCAAATGTTATCCAATCTCCACAGCCAATATGGAACCCAAGAGCCTCCGCCTTCTAAAAGAGCAAATTTCAGCTTCGGATACTTTTCAAAAACGCCATTTTCCAATAGAGAAACAAATGCCATTTGCAGTTCAATTGGGTGGGAGCAAGCATGTAATCCGAACCTGGAAGTGAATCGTTCACTACCAGCAGTGCTGCCGTGCAGATTTGATCCACCGTGGAGGCAGATACCTATATTATGCTCTTCACAAGCTTGCCAAAATGGCTCATATGCTTGAGATCCCAAAGAATGCCCATTGATAACTTCAGGTCTTATTGAAATAGTAGTCCAGCCATAGCTAGCGATTGCTTTAACTTGCTGTGCAAGAGTTTCTGGGTCGTGCCTGCTAACAGCACCGACAGGAAGAAGCCTTGTTTTATCAGCGCTTACATATTCATTTAACCACTCGTTGTAGCCTTCAGCATATGCAAGAGAGCTTTTAGCTGAAATCTCTGCGTGATTAATAACATATGATGCGAATGTCGGAAAGATAGCGGCCTTTTCAATTCCATGCAGGTCCATAGAAGCTAATTGCCCTTTCCCTGACATGGCTGAAAGCCTTTCTAACTGGCTACTGTCTTGTTGGTGTGTTGATTCAATTTGAAGCTCTTCGCTCCAATGCTTAAAGATCGGGTGTTGTCCAACATATAGGGTTGGTATCAATTGAATTGCACTTCGCAGGTTACCATATTTTTTTGCTCTGAGTTGCGCCTCTTCAAGAGTATCCTCTTTTAGGCTAACACGGTACTCACCTACTTGTTCTTCATCAATATAGTTGTCCCATAATTCTACAGGTTCTACGACATGACGGTCAGAATCAAAAACTTTATACATTATTCTCTCATTTTTTGAGTACTTCCCTTGTATAAGGGAAGTACTCAAGTTATTTAACAACCAGTAATTGGGTAAATCTTACCTGCGGCCTCGTAATCACCCAGTGCTAATGCGTTCCATTTAGGATCACTAGGCTCTGGAGGCAGAGTTAGTGTTAGCTTCATTTTTAACAAGCCTTCTTCAACAGCTCTGTACCATCCATTGTGGGTAAATTGCTCTACGTTGGCATCTGTAGAATCACCTGGGTTCACGTACTGATTGTCAGGGTTATCATCGGCAAGCTTTACTTCAACGTCGAGGAGGTTCCATAGATCTACCTCGCCATCAGAGAGAATCTCTGAAGTGCCGGTGAAGCCCATTTTTTCAAAAGCTTGCTTCGCATCTTCTACCAGTAGCTTTTTGAACTCTTCATCAACCCATGCTCGAGCTATTGCACGTACCCATGTTGAGCGCCAGTTATAAATCAGATTTACAGCCGGTAAGAAAGCTTCATCTCCAGCTAAAGAGACGTTTTTTGGTTCTGTCATTTCTATGTCCTATTTTCACTATTGTCTAAAAATTGATGCGTTTTTATACCTATTGAAGCAGCCGCTTCACGAGCAAGTTCGAGATAGTGGGTGGATTTTTCATTTTCACCTAAGTGTGCCAACGCTATACTCTGTAGCCGATATAACTCAGGAACAAACAAGTTATCATTTACATTAAGTGAGTGAGCTATTACTTTTTCTAGTCTCTGACTTGCTTCAGCGTGTTTTTGTTCAGAAATCTCAATATCCGCTATTAAAGCAGACCAATAACCTTGCATTTGAGTCATACCGATTGAGAGGATGCCCTGATAAGCTGTATCTGCGGTTTTCGAATCCTTGTTAGCCCAAGATTCCAGTAGCGAAATTAAACCTGTCCAGTTCATCAGTTTTTCTCGGTTACAAAGTTCGGTAATTTCCCTGGATAACTTAAGTATGTTCTCTGGATTTCTTAATTGATATTGACAGCAGCACTGATAAACTTTTGCCATACATTGGCTATGGTATGAACCAATATCTTCCGCGTATTGGTTTGCTTCAATGTACAGTGCGGTAACCTGCTCAGTGTTGTTCCAGCAGGCTTGAATCAATGACTGAACACTCAGTGCAAAAACTTTTGTATCATGCCCAAAAATACTCGCGTGGTCTCTATCTCGTTCTTCACAATAAAGCTCTATTGCCTTTGAACAACACTCGTAAGATAAGTCTAGATTTCCCTGCATCCAGTTTGTGTGGCCCTGGAGAGCAAACAAAGCGCTTTCTTCACTATCACCTATATTTTCTAATTTGAATGCAGCATCAACCAACTCTGCAACTTTTTGGTGGTTTCCTCGCACATTGTGGTATGTTGCGGATGCCCAATAGATAGGAAAGCTTTGTGCTACTGTTTTTTCTGGCATAGCACTTAGCAACTGTTGTGCTCGTGCCATAAGGCTCTCAACTTTTTCTGATGCCCAGCCATGAACTGTCATTGAGGCTGTAGTGATCAAATTGTTAAGCTCTAACTTTTCACTTATAGGGCAATTTGCTTTTTCCATCAGCTCGTATGCGGTCTCTGCAAAGTGCAGCGCATTAACATATGCACTTCTGTTCATAAGAATGTTAGCGGCTTGCCTTGCATATTTTGATGCGTTTAAAAAGTCTTCTGCAGCACTGAAATGTATAACTAAAATGCTGATAACGGAGCTATTGCTAACATCTCTGAGTCGCTCAATTGTCGCAGCTAGTTTGGTGTGATTTTCTTTGCTAACTTGAGTTGACATACTCCCATAAGCCGCATCCCTTACCAGCGCGTGTTTAAAGATATAACTATCATTTTCAACCCGGCGTTGTTGAATGATGAGGTCTTTCTCGATCAGTTCATTCAGGTCGTTTTGGATCTGATCTTCGCTGAGTGATGACGCGGCGACGAGCAGGTCGTATTCGAATTCGCGGCCTATGGTGGCGGCGAGTTGTGCGGTTTCTTTGGCGTGCACCAGGCTGTCGAGTTTTTGCTGTAGTGATTCGCGCAGGCTGCTGGGGACCTGATCGAGTTTATCCGGGCTGACGAAGTTGACTTCGCCGCTTTGCTCGCTGACGAGTGCTTTTTGTTTCAGCATATCAACCAGCTCTTCGATAAATAGCGGGATGCCGTCGGTGCGGCTAACCAGGATATCGCGTACGTTTTTCGAGACAGCTTTGCCTTCGAACAGTTGCTCGATGAAGTCTTCGGTTGCTTTGGCGGTGAGCTTATGTAGCTCCAGCTCCAGCAATGTCAGGTCGTGCAGGCTGTCTGGCTTGGGCTGGCGCGAGGTGCTGATCAGCACGCTGCCATCGCTCAGGTTGGCTGCAAAGTGGTGGATAAACTCCAAAGTGGTGGAATCTGCCCAGTGAATATCTTCTATGATGTACAGCTTATGATTGCTGAGGCTGAATTTGTGCGACAGCAGCAGGGCACTCAGGCCTTTGAACAACAACTCTTTCTGGGCATCCGGCGCCAGTGACGATGGCTGCATGTCTTCGGGCAACTCAATGTTCAGCCACACCAGCAGGATTGGCAAAATGGTCTCTGTATTGAGTGTGCTGTCCTGTTCATTAAGCAGTGATACAAACAGGTCTATGACCTCGGTATTGCTGAGATTGCTGGTATTAAACAGGTAACGTACCAGCGTCAGAACAGGGTAGAGCGCGTTGTTCTGGTGCTCCGGCAAACACTGGGCAACCAGGTGCTGGTATTTACCGGCGTTGGCACGAATTTCTTGCAGTAACCGCGACTTACCAATGCCGGCTTCACCGTAAATATGGGCAACCCGGGTGGTTTGTTGTTCGTTATTAATGATAGATAGTGTTTTATCCAGTTCGCTCTGACGGCCAATCAGCTTGTGGTGATGGCGCGTACCACGCATAAACCCAAAGGCTTCGACGCGTTTTTCGCCTTTAAGGTTATAAATGGCTTGCTGTTCAAACGCCATACCCAGCTGCATGTTGTCGAAATAATCGAACTCACTGTATGGCTCAAGGATGGCGCGTGACTCTGCGGTACACAAAATTTGACGTTCGCCAGCATGGCGAGCCAGTTGCATGGCTGTGTTAGCAATATGGCCTTCTGGTACGGCATTGGCGTAAGTGACAAAAATACCCGAGTGCAGGCCAATATGGGCGTTGAGTTGCACGCCGTGGGCTTCCTGCATCAGCGCATTACGCTTGCCCAGTTCGCTGATCACATCCAGTGCGGTACGTGCGCTCAGCCGCGTGTCGTTGTCGCTGGCAATGGGGTAACCAAAGTAGAACAGCGCAGTATCGGCCAGATTGCCCACATGATACGCACCAAAGCGGGTGGCTATATCAATACAGGTGTTGCGCTGTGATTTAAACAGGGTATCGATTACATCCAGGTCTTTGGCGTTTTCATCCAGCATCTTGGCGCTGAGGCGCAGTGCCATAACGGTGATTTGTTTGCGCTCTGTCAGCGTGGTGTAATCCTGCTGGCCGGGGTGACTAGGATCATCGGTGCGCAGCACCACAGTGGCATCGTCGTAACCATGTTGCGCCTGTACATCTGCCAGTACGCCTACCAGGTTAGACACATTCATAGAGTTCAGCTCGGTGAAGGCTTCTTCCCCTGAGATAACCCGCTCTGTGGCATTCTTTTGCAGTACACGACGCAACAATCCCGATAGTGGGTGGCCAAGCAAGGCACTGGGCAGCGGAATATGCACATCGCTCAATTGCTTGTGGTAAATCGAGGCAATGCTGGAGCCGGTAACGGCTGGTAACCCGGTCAGACACTCCAAAAATACCAGACCCCAAACATAGATATCCGTTTTGGCTGAGGCCGGTTCACCACGCAATTGCTCGGGGGCGCTGTACGAAGGTGTACCCAGAGTTTCCTGGGTGAGTGTCAGTGTGGCAAAGTCCTGATGGCGGCTTTCCTGGCTGAGCGTACCGATACCAAAGTCGAGAATTTTAGCGTAGGTTTTTGCGCCTGCCTGGGTCAGCATGATATTGGCGGGTTTAATGTCCCGGTGGACTATGCCTTTTTGGTGTGCATGGATCAGGGCATCCAGTACCTGCAACATAATGTCGGTGGCGTCTACGGCGTCTAACGCGCCTTCCTGAATAAGGTGTTCGCGCAGTGACTGACCTTCCACATATTCAAATACGCCGTACAGCAGGTTTTCGTCTACCTGGCCTTTATCCAGCAGCCGCACAATATGCGGGTGCTGCAGCTGGCTGCTGAGAGAAGTTTCGCGTTTGAATCGCTCAACGTAGCGATGCTTTTTGGCTTCGTCAAGATGAGGCTCAAGAGCCAGAAACTTGATTGCCACGACCTGATCCGTGTTTTTATTCTTCGCTTTGTAAACCTTACCAAAGCCGCCTTCGCCTATCTTGTGGATGAGCTCATATTGCGTCGACTGAAAGCGATCCTGAATGTAAGGATCAGAAAATTGAGTTAGTGGCATAGTCTTTTATTTTTATCTAATTTGTTAACAGGGCTCGAACCTAAGCTCTAAATTATTGTTAAGAATTACGATTATTACAATGTTTTTTCAACATCCTTGCCAATAGCATCGTTTTATTTGACATCAGACAGATTTCACTAAGATGAAGGTCGTATCGATTATCGGCAACTTATCTCGTCACTTGAGTAAATTTCAATAATTTCAATAGTTACTGACTAGTCTGAAGCCTGCTGTAGTTCTCGGCTGGTAATCTTTACCGATTATCAATAGAGGGTCAAATGCTTCTGGCTTAGTATTGGGATAAATTACGCTGGAAAAGTGCTAAATTACTACGTTTTTGACATATACCAGTACTTAATTGGTAGCCATTGTCTATGGTGTAATATAGTGTAATATCCAATTATTCAGTAGTTTGTAATAATAAACCAGTTTTTCGGTCGCTAATGGTGTATCAAAGATGGAACGTCGTACTTTTCTAAAAACAAGCTCATACTTATGTGCGGGTGGCGTATTGCCTGTCGCTGCACTTGCTGCGGATAGCACTTCATTTACATTTTCAGAGCAGGATACGCAACGCGTGAGTAGTGAACTGCTGGACACGTTAGCGATTGAAGCGCCGAAAGTCTCAATAGAAGCACCAACCGGTGATGTTGTGCAAATCACCTTAAATCCTGCGGTGGCGAGACGCTATAACTCACAAATCTTTGTGTACTATGAAACGAGCAGTGAGATAAACGTATTCGATTTGTCTGGTAACCCTAGCGGAACGATTAAATTGCCGCAAGGATTTAGCAGCCTTAATGATTTTGCCATTGAGCCAAATCAGCAATTGCTCTACCTCATCGAAAGAGGCCAACACGCTATCACTGTGGCAAACTTTTATGGTGAAAAACTCACTGAGATCAGCGAGTTTGGCACTGAAATTGACGCCCAATTAAACGGACCTAAGAAAATTACTTTGGATACTCATGGCCATATCCATGTTCTTGAAATGGGTACGGCTAGCATAAAAGTATTCAGTAATAATGGCGCATTTTTGTACTCGTATGGCCGCGCACGGTTGGGCAAAAAGCCGCTTTACAGATCACTGGATGGTACTCAACATATCCTGGTTTCAGGTGGCAAACTGAACGACCGTAAGTGGGTTTTTAATATTGACACTCGCAAATTCTCGGCACTCAACTAGACTAAACAGTGAACGCTGACAGGCGTTACAGATGACATCTAAATATGTCAGATAACGCCTTGTAATCACGGAAATATTATACTTAGGTAGCGCCCTATGGAAAAACATCAGAAACATAATGTGTCAGTGACAGATTATGCTGATCCAAAAATTGATCAACTCTTAAAACATACCGTCCGCAATCAACTTGAATCCTTACTCAAGGCTAAACTCACCACCGCACAAAGACAACAGGCGCTTACTCAGAGCTTTGTGGATGCGATGTCACTCATTTTTAGCACCACGCAAGCGACTCACGCGCAACTTACAGCAGCTTTCGAAGCCATGTACGAGCAAGCCTTGCAGTCAATGTCGATGGCTGAACTCAGTGAAGAGCTATTGACACGTCAGTATATTGCTCCGACGGGCCTGATCATGTCTCCTTACAATAGCCGCCATACAATTAAAGACATTTACCGCATCCAGGGCTATGCAAAAGGCATTGATAAAGCAATACGGGGCATGCTGTCTCACAAGGACTCTGTCACTATTTTGTATCCGGCCTGTGGCCCATTCGCACCTTTGATACTGCCTTTGCTCAGTTACTATAAAAATCAGAACGAGTTTAACCATGAGCAAATTAAGGTGCTATTTGTAGATACCCATCCAGGTGCCATCGTAACGTTAAAACAGCTGATTGATGACTTACAATTAGGTGAGTTTGTCGCAGACATCATTGAAAAAGATGCCACAGTATATGAGCCAGAACAGGCTGTTGACTTGCTGGTGCTAGAAGCCATGCAACACGGATTTACCCGCGAGGGGCAGCTGGCTATTGCAAAACACTTAGTTAAATTCCTGACACTCGATGGCTGGATGATCCCGCGCTCTGTATCGATTAAAGGCATGATGATCCACGGCGAAACTGAATATAATCAGCAATGGAAAGATGCCGAATATTGTCACTCTGATCACTTACGTGACAGTGCTTTAAACGAGCGGGTTGAACTGGGCGAGCTGATGCGTATTGATAAGTCTGCGCTGCTAGAGATGACAGAGATAGAGCTTGATGATGACATTCGGGTCGTTGCCGCGAATACAATCAAGATACCAACCGGCGTTGAGGATATGTCGACTCGTATTTTGGCTATTTATGCCCAAATCAACACGTTTGGTGAAGAAGGGCTGGATCAATACGACTCAGGCATTACGCACCCTAAACCTGACATGAACTTCTATATTGATGCCCGGCCCCGAGAGCTTGAACACACGCATTTTGTCGCCAATAGCGGCGATACAGTGCAATTTTACTATCAGCTGAGCGGTATGCCCGGGTTTGTCCCGGTAAAAGCATAGGAGATGGCCATGGAAGTTAAATATGCTTTATTCAGCGGTAGCTGCTTATGCCTGACTGCCGTACAGTACCTACTGCAAAGGGGTCAGCTTAGTTGTGTGGTGTTGATAGAAGCCGAACCCAATCCGGATCTCGTTCAGTTACAGCGCTTTTTGCACCACCACCAAATTCCTATGCTGCAGTATAAAACAGCATCGGACGACGCCTTGATTGCCGATCTCGACAGACTGGGTGCAAACAGTGGTATAGCCTATTTGTTCAAACATAAGCTGCGCGCCAAGCTGATAGACTTTTTTGCCGGTGATGTACTTAATATCCACCCCAGTGCATTGCCTGATTATCGTGGCCCAATGCCCGTGTTCTGGCAGCTTAAAAATGGCGCAGACACCGTGAGACTGACTTTGCACAAGGTCGCTGAGCAGCTTGATACTGGCGACATTGCTACGCACATTGATTTACCCGTGCACCCTTTTGATACTTCACAGTGCTTTCATCAGAAGATAGCCCAGGCAGTACCTGCTTTGCTTGAGCAGTTTGCTCAGCAGCAGGCCGCAGGGACTTTGAACTGGCAAGCGCAAAGTGAGCATATCGACATTGATGGCGAGCAGTGTGAACCTCGCTACGCAGCCCATGTCCAGGTGGAAGATTTATTAATTGACTGGCGACATCATACTAGCACTGAGATTGTCAATTTGGCGCGCGCAGCCAATGCGGAACTGGGTGGTGCCCGGTTTAAATTTCGTGAAGGCATGCTGCAGCTTATGCAAGCCAGCAGTATGGAGTGTAAGCTGGCAGGCATCAAGCCTGGCACGATTTTGGAGCTCGACAGAATCAAAGGGTTGTTAGTTAAAACGGTTGATGGTGCTATTCGCCTGGATACGATTTTAACCGAGCAAGGTATTTTTGATGGTTATCGATTTGCCGTGCTGTTTGGGCTCGAACCTGGTTTAGAAGTGGCTGCCTCATCTGAGGGCAGAATGTAGGGTTCTAAAATTAGTTGTTTTGATTGAGGTATATCAATTGCAAACCTATACCTTTGTACTAACTTTTACAATGGTAGCTTAGTTGAGAAGGACTTGTGAGTGGCCCAGCCGATGTACTTATTATCCTGCATTTCTAACTATGCTCTGAACTTTAACTCAGAAGCGAGATAGATATGAATATAAAGATCAATCTGACCAACCGATATGGTTATGATCTTACGCTGTTTCCTTATAACGGAGGCGATTTACCAAGCGGTGAAGGACAGCGTATTGCGAAAGTTGAAGGCACTGGCGAGATAGTTGTCGCGCAGGGCGAGAGCAGTATTTTGGAAGTACCCGGAATGGGCAGCTTGTTGGTCCAGTTTTTGGGAGACCAGAAGCTCGTTGACTGCCACGAAAGATTCTGCGATAGCCCCAGCGAATTTGACGGTTACCCGTTAATGGCACTATTACGTTATAAAACCACAGAATTATACTGGCGTTTTTCAGACAGCGATGATCCGGCTGAGCTCAATGTCAGTATTAATGATATAGGGACAGTCTGCCTTGACAAGGTCTTGAGCGGAGAAGCGCGCAGGGTGCAATTGCCTGAGTTTTTCATCCCACCCGTTTTTACGCCACATTTACCAGAAGGAAACCCTGATTGATAGCTGAGCAGTGATAGCTCTACAACACATATATGCCTTTCAGGCAAAGCAGTAAATAAAGTAGTAGGTGCGAACTCGTCGCAACAAGTCGATAAATCACTGAGTGAATTTAGTGGTACTGAGCGTTTATCGTTAAAGGGTATGTTTACGAATTAGAGAGGAATTCATATGTCTACTGACCCGTATATTGGCTCAATGGGTACCTTCGGCGGTGCTTTTACAATCAGAAATTTTGCAATGTGTTTAGGCCAGACTATGGCTATTTCACAAAATCAGGCGCTATTTGCGTTACTCGGGACCATTTATGGCGGTGATGCGCGTACCACTTACGCGTTGCCAGATCTACGTGGTCGCAGTCCGGTAGGTCAGGGTGTGCGCCCTGGTGGTATGGATTACCGTCAAGGTGAAAGACAAGGTACTGAGCTGGTAGGTATTGAGATCATTCATATGCCTGCGCACTCTCATACCGCGATTTTCACGCCGCTTGGTGGCACAAATCCGGTAAGTGGCACGCTACAGGTCGCAACCAATGGAGCAAATACCAAAACCCCGGATACTAGCTCTTATATAGCAGCAAACAATAGTGACGGCTTCTTCAAACCAGGCTTTGAGTCAGCGAATCTGACGACTATTGAGGGGCTAACGGTATCTGGTGGTGGTTCAGCGGGCGGCACTGTCACTGTCACTAACACAGGTGGCTCTGCACCTTTGAATATATTAAACCCGGTATTACCGGTTAACTGGCTGATTGCAACGGACGGGGTGTTCCCTCCTCGTAACTAATCAGTACTGGATATGGGCTGACCATGCACTGGGTTGGCCCGCTTTAGCAATGGATTGTCATCAAATTGCGTTGAAATTGAAGTAAATATTAAACCAATAAATTGTCACTGGACCTGGTAAATTAACGGAGTAGTTAAATGAGATTAAGTAAAGTTGCCACCGCTGTCACATCGGCTGGTATATCAGCAGCGTTGTTTTCCGGCAATATCTGGGCAGGCCAAAAGATATTGGATTATTCCTCCGGCACAGGTACGCCAACGGATGTGAGAGATGGCGCAAGTGGCGTACCGGATATTTCTCTCGATTCGGCCGGCGATGTTACTTTTATTCTGGATGGTGGCGAAAGCGGAGACAGTTATACAGCAGAGAGCTTTGCTGTTGCTTTTAGCTCGTTTTATGCAGCAAATTTTATTGGTAACTCCGGAGCCAGCGCGACTGACAAGGCCTATAAACTCCTGGAGAATGCAGGCACACATTTTAGTTTTGATGGCATTACCTTTGTCCGCGCAACTGCCACTGATGCAGAACACAGGGTTCGATTTACCGGCTTTAAAGACGGTGGTCAAACAGTCACGGTTGACTTAACGCCACCGGTGGGGCCCGGAGTGGGCACGACTTTTAGCTTTACGCGTAGTAGTGATTTCAACAACGCGCTCTGGCAAGACATTGACACCTTAATCATTTCATTCCCGGATACAGATCCCGCCAGTGCTTACGACTCACGCTTCGCAATCCGCAACATCACAATAGATGATGCACCAGCGTCTGATTCAACGGCGCCTCAGTTTGAAGGTGGTACCTCGACACCGAATGATAACGCTACCAATGTTTCTGTAAGTAATAACATCATCATAGACTTTGACGAAGATATCGCGCTGAGCAGTGGGAATATCACCATCCGCAATGTCACCGACAGCAGTGACTTTGAGGTATTTGATGTTGCAAGCGAAAGCGATGGTACAACGACTTCGCCGGGGGCTGGCCGGGTGAGTATTACCAGCGACAAAGTCTACCTGAACCCAACCAGTGATTTAACCGGTAACCGGACATACGCTATTCGCATTGATTCAGGCGCGGTAACAGATACATCCAGCAACGCCTTCACGGGGATCAGTGACGATACCACCTTTAATTTTACTACCGCCAATACCACGCCAGTTGTTGACCTGGATACGGGGAGTGGCAGTAGTGACAGTAGCGCCAGTTTTTCTGAGGGTAGCGGTGCGGTTAACATTGCCAGCAGCGCCTCTGCAACGGATGCAGACAGTGACAACATAACAACCATAACAATTTCATTGACCAATGATCAGGATGGTGCATCCGAAGGCCTGAATGTGACGGCTGCTGCACAAAATGCTTTGACTGGCATATCGGGTGCATCTGATATTACCTTGCAGGACACTATTTCTATTACGGGTGCAACGGCGACGCCAGCTGAAGTCACCACCTTCCTGCAGGCAATCACCTATAACAATACTTCGAGTACGCCAAACGAGACGGCACGTACCGTGACTGTGGTGATTAACGATGGTTCTGCGAGCAGTACAACGCGTACGGCCACCGTGAGTGTCACGGATGTCACGGCTGCCAGCTCGACAGCTGCGGGCTTTAATACCAGCAATGGCACAAATCTGAGCCCGGCTATTACGTTTGCGGGAGGGGACGAAACCCTGACAATCGCCAATGCCAGCCATACCACTGGCTCTACGGCAAGCGGCGGGACAGGTACAGATATCCTCTCAGTGCCTACCAGCACTAACCTTGCCAATTTAACGTCTCTGAGTGGCTTTGAGACGCTCACACCGGATAGTGGGGCGTCCATTACGTTGACCGAATCTCAGCATGAGTCATTTACCACCATAAATGGAGCGGGGACCAACCAATTTACACTCAGCAGTGCTGATGGTGATGGTGCTATTTCCGGTGATGCCGACATCGAAACGTATGTGCTGGGTGCCGGGTTTACCTTTACATTGGGTGGTGCTTCACAAAATGTGACGGGCAGCAGCTCGGCTGACACAGTTGTAACAGGCTCTGTAACAGCAACAGGCACATTGTCTGGCAGCGGCGGTACCGACGTATTGCAACTGGGTAATGGGGCCAGTATTGCCGGTGCGACAGTGAGCGGTTTTGAAACTCTAACTGTCGATGCGAATGCCTCTGTGACAATGACTGAGGCACAACATGATGCCTTTAGCACGGTTAACGGCAGTGCGACGGAAAGTATAACTATTTCTGCAGCAACCGACGGTTTAACAGCTGCAAGCGCCATCGAAACCTATGTTTTAGGCGCGGCAAACAGCATTACGCTTAGCTCAGCTGGTCAAAACGTCACGGGAAGCAGTGGTAACGATACCATAGATATAGCTGCATTGAGCGCGACGGGCACTTTGAATGCGGCTGGTGGTACAGATACTTTATCAATGAGTTCGGGTGCCAGTATTGCTGGTGCGACAGTGTCTAACTTTGAAAACCTGACGCTGGCCAGTGGGGCAAGTGTGACAATGACGGCCTCTCAGCCTGCATTGTTTGGTGGCACAATCACGGCTGCTGGCAGCGAAACCATTAACATTTCAGGTGATGGTAACTTTACCACGCTGTCTAATGTGGAGAGCTTCTCCGTTGGAGATTCGTCGACTAACAGCAGAACAGTCACCGTTGCCGCTGCTGGTACATCAGTAACGGCTTCGTCATCTACAGACGCGGTTACTTTTGATGTCGGCACCTTGAGTTTCACAGGCACACTTACAGGTGATGGCACGACCGCAGATACT
This sequence comes from Pseudoalteromonas rubra, assembly GCF_005887095.1. GTDB lineage: Bacteria > Pseudomonadota > Gammaproteobacteria > Enterobacterales > Alteromonadaceae > Pseudoalteromonas > Pseudoalteromonas rubra_E. Next base: position 74,965 of record NZ_PNCI01000025.1, read on the forward strand.
TTGTCTATGTCTACAGGGGCAAATATCTCCGGCGGTACGCTAGCCAACATAGTTAATTTGACCTTGGCCAGTGGTGCATCCGTCACTATGACTCCGGCGCAAAATGCTGCATTTACCGGTACTGTCACAGCGGCAGGTTCAGAGACCATAACCATCAGTGGTGATGGAGATTTTACAACTCTGACAGGTATAGAGACCTACTCAGTTAACGACGACAGCACCAACACACGGACGATTACCGTCACCAATGCGTCGGCTACCATAGATGCAACCGTGTCAAACGATGCCATCACATTCGATATAGCCGGTAGTGCGTTCAATGGCTCATTGGTAGGCGACCCGACTACCGGTGACACAGTGAGTGTCTCAGATGGTGCCGATGTCAGTAGTGGTGGCTTTACAAACATTGGCACTTTGTCACTGGCCAGCGGCGCAACTGTCGCGATTGACGCGGCAAACGTAGCAAATAACTTCACTACAGCGATCACCGGTGCTGCGGGCTCTGAAACGCTCAAACTGATGGATGGCGGCACGTTTAACTTTACCAATACCAGTGTTTCCGAAATCGAAAACCTGGCAATTGGTACCAATAACATCTTTACCATTACGCTGACAGATAACTTTGATTCCAATGGTAATTCGGTCACTATCTCAAATGCCGCGGGCTTTGCGCTTGCTGGTGGAATTACGCTGAATGCAAGCGCGCTTAGCGGTGATACCATTAATATGACTGCCACTGACTTTGACGGTAACGACACCATCACAGGTGGTAGCGGCACTGATACTATCCGCCCGGGTGGCGGTACCGACTCAATGACAGGTAACGCAGGCAACGATAATTTTGTTGGTGACGCATCTGATCTCAATGGGGATACCATCACCGATTTGAGTGTAGGTGACATCATTACCATTAATAGTGTTACTGGCCTGACAACCAGTAATGTGCGTTTTAACGGTACCAGTACGCTGCAGGTAGATACCAATGCGACTGACTTTAGCTCCATTGAAGTGGCAATTAGTTTGTCAAATGCGCCTGCTAATTCACTTGATTTTACCGTGGCGGACAATGGTGCAAATACCGACATCACCTTTATTACGCCGAATGATGTACCGGCCTTTAGCAACCTCAATGGTGGCCAGACATTTGTTGAGAATGGCTCGGCCATTGTCATTGATTCAGATGTTTTGATTGCAGACACTGAGCTGGATGCGCTCGACAGCGGTGCAGGTAACTACAATAATGCAACGCTAACCATTGCCCGCAACGGCGGTGCCAATGCTCAGGATGTGTTTGGTAACAATGGTTTGCTGGGAACCCTTACCGAAAGCAGCACTTTTACTTATAATTCAACGACGGTTGGTACAGTAACAACCAACTCTTCGGGCACTTTGGTACTGACGTTTAACACCAGCGCGACATCTGCAATCGTTGATTCGGTGCTGCAAAATATTACTTATCAGAACAGCTCAGAAGCGCCACCGGCATCTGTAACGCTCGATTACACCTTTAACGATGGGACAGCAAACAGCACAGGCACTAATCAGGCATCTGTTACCATTACTGCGCAAAATGATGATCCAACAGATATTAGCCTCGATACGACGTCGATCAATCAGTCAGCGACTGGCGCGGGTGCCAATATAGGCACTTTGAGTACCACAGATCCCGACACCAGCGATAGCCACACCTATTCTATTGTCAGCAGTGGCGCCAGTGCCAATGGCACTTGTAGTGCAGACACCAACAACGGTAGTTTCCAGATCAATGGGTCGAACCTCGAAACACAAGCCGCGTTATCTGCCGGAAGCTATGTCGTTTGTATACAAACCAGTGATTCGACAACCACATTCCAAGAAGCGTTCACGATCACTGTGAATGATGATGTTGCACCTAATGCACCGTCTACTCCAGATCTTGACGCCAGCTCTGATACTGGTACCTCAGATAGTGATAACAACACCAACGACACAACCCCAACCTTCAGTGGTACTGCGGAAAGTGGCTCGACAGTGAGGTTGTATAGCGATCAAGAGGGCGGAGGTACAACGGTTATTGGTACCGGCACAGCAACCGGTGGCAACTGGCAGATTACTACCAGTGCACTGACCGCCGGAGTAACGCACGGCATCACAGCCAAAGCAACCGATGCGAGCAGTAATGAGAGTGCGGCATCCAGTAGCTTAAGTGTCACGATAGACACAACCGCGCCTTCAGCGCCAGGCACTCCTGATCTGGATGCAAGCAGCGATACTGGTACATCTAATACGGACAATATCACCAACGATACAACTGCTACGTTTACTGGTTCGGGCCCCAATGGCGGTGCCATTACGTTGATTTCAAGCATTGATGGTACTGTGGGTACTGGCACCGCTACTTTAGGTACATGGACGATTACGACCTCTGCTTTGACAGCTGGCACACACACGATGACAGCTCGAACGACTGACACAGCGGGTAATACTGCTGATGGCTCAGGTCTGTCTGTAACAGTAGACACCAGCGTGGCTGCGGTCAGCATTACTACGCCTATTGAAGTGGATGGTATCGTTAACGCCGCAGAAGATAACGATGTATTAATTGCCGGCTCCGGTGCTGAGTCGGGCAACAGTGTGACCGTTACCATCACAGACAACAACAGTTCAGTGAGCCGCACGGTGACCGCTGACGGGTCTGGGAACTGGACGCTGAGCGGCAGTGAGCTAGACGTCAGTAGTCTGAATAATGGCACGCTCACGGTCTCGGCGACTCAAACTGATACGGCAGGCAACACCTCTAGTGCAGCAACGCAAAGCATTACACTCGACAATGCCGCGCCGTCAGCGGTGACCATCACCACCCCGATTGAGACGGACGGGATTGTCAATGCGGCCGAAGATAACGATGTGCTGATCGCGGGCTCAGGTGCGGAGTCGGGTAACAGTGTGACCGTGACCATCACCGACAACAATTCATCAGTCAGCCGTACCGTGACCGCCGACAGCTCAGGCAACTGGACGCTGAGCGGTAGTGAACTGGATGTCAGCGGGCTGAACAATGGCACGCTTACCGTGTCGGCGACCCAAGCGGATACCGCAGGCAATACTTCCACCGCTGCGACGCAAACCATTACGCTCGACAATGCGGCGCCGTCTGCGGTGACCATCACCACGCCGATTGAAACCGATGGCATCGTCAATGCCGCAGAAGATAACGATGTCTTAATTGCCGGCTCCGGTGCCGAGTCAGGCAACAGTGTGACCGTGACCATCACCGACAACAACTCATCAGTCAGCCGTACTGTGACCGCCGACAGCTCAGGTAACTGGACGCTGAGCGGCAGTGAGCTGGATGTCAGCGGCCTGAACAATGGCACGCTCACCGTATCGGCGACGCAAGCGGATACGGCAGGCAATACCTCCACCGCAGCCACGCAAACCATTACGCTCGACAATGCAGCGCCTTCGGCGCTGACCATCACCACGCCGATTGAGACGGATGGCATTGTCAATGCGGCCGAAGACAACGATGTGCTGATTGCGGGGTCGGGTGCGGAAGCAGGCAACAGTGTCACGGTAACCATCACCGACAACAATTCCTCAGTGAGTCGTACGGTAACGGCGGATAACTCAGGTAACTGGACACTGAGTGGCAGTGAACTGGATGTCAGTGGCCTGAATAATGGCACGCTCACCGTGTCGGCCACGCAAGCGGATACGGCAGGCAATACCTCCACCGCTGCGACTCAGACGATCACCCTGGATAACGCGGCACCTTCGGCGCTGACCATCACCACGCCGATTGAGACGGACGGGATTGTCAATGCGGCCGAAGACAATGATGTGCTGATTGCGGGTTCCGGCGCGGAAGCGGGTAACAGTGTGACCGTGACCATCACCGACAACAACAGCTCAGTGAGTCGCACGGTAACGGCGGATAACTCAGGTAACTGGACGCTGAGCGGCAGTGAGCTGGATGTCAGCGGCCTGAACAATGGCACACTGACGGTGTCGGCGACTCAAGCGGATACGGCGGGTAACACCTCCACCGCAGCCACGCAAACCGTTACCCTGGATAATGCGGCGCCTTCGGCGGTGACCATCACCACACCAATTGAAACTGACGGCATTGTCAATGCGGCAGAAGATAACGACGTGCTGATCGCCGGTTCCGGTGCAGAGTCGGGCAACAGCGTGACGGTGACCATCACGGATAACAACAGCTCGGTGAGCCGTACAGTGACCGCCGACAGCTCAGGTAACTGGACGCTGAGCGGCAGTGAGCTGGATGTCAGCGGCCTGAACAATGGCACGCTCACCGTGTCGGCGACGCAAGCGGATACGGCAGGTAATACCTCCACCGCTGCGACGCAAACCATTACCCTGGATAACGCGGCACCGTCAGCAGTGACCATTACCACGCCGATTGAGACGGATGGCATTGTCAATGCGGCGGAAGACAACGATGTGCTGATTGCGGGGTCGGGAGCGGAAGCGGGCAACAGTGTGACCGTGACCATCACCGATAACAACAGCTCAGTGAGTCGTACGGTAAC
>NZ_PNCI01000026.1 GCF_005887095.1 Pseudoalteromonas rubra
TCATCAGGGGCCGCATCGGAGACTTCTTCCAGCAGGCTGTCGATATCATCGGGCGCTTCTGCCAGCATATCTGCGTCCGGGGCCGTATCAGAGGCTTCGGCCAGCAGGCTGTCTATGTCATCAGTGTCAATATCTGATTCTTCAGGGAGGGCATCGTCGTCACCCGAATCCTGAGCCTGATCAAGCAAGCTGTCTATATCGTCAACGTCAAAATCGTCTTCTGCGATATCGGGTTCATCATCAAGTGCGCCATCGAGTAAGTCGTCAATGTCATCAGCACTCAGAATACCGTCGTCTGTCGCTGCTCCATCAGCCGCTGGGGACTTTGGGGGCGACTCACCGACTTCATCTATCAAGCTATCTATGTCGTCCAGATCAAAGTCTTCATCTGCTACGTCTGCCTCAGCAGTATCAGCTTCCTCCAGACTCTCTTCCGCCAATTCTTCGCTTAATGCCGCAAGTGCATCATCACTGACATCCAGAGTATCGTCATCTGCTCCTTCGCTGACTTCATTGAACAAATCATCAATGTCATCGGCGCTCAATATGTCGTTATCGCCTGATACTGCTTCTGCGTCGACATCCAGGGTGATTTCATCGCCCAGGCTGTCGTCCGCTTCATCAAAGTTTTGTTGCAAGAACTCATCAAGATCGTCATCACCTGATTGCTGGGTTGTGTCATCCGATTCATCGTCAAACACAATGTCGTCGTTCAGTAAGCTGTCCAGTTCATCCTGTTCAAGCGTATCATTGCCTTCTTCAAACGCATCATCTTCCAGGCTGTCAAAGACGATTTCGTCATCTGGCAGGATATCGTCATCCAGCTGAACACCTTCGTTTAAGGCATCTTCGCCACTGTCATGGGGCATATCCAAATCGAGTGGGTCTGCCGCTGCCGCTGTAGCCGTTGCAGCGGCGGCTGGTGCTGGAGACTGTGGTAAAAATTCATCGTCTTCCTCGGCTGGTTTTGCCTTGCCTTTGCGCATACGCATCACCACTGCACCTATGATCAGCAAAGCGGGAATGGTGGCAAGTAAGGCCACAACCAGAGGGTTAGCAAATAGCTTAGCAAAACTGAACTCGGCGTCCGCCTGTGCCTGCATTTGCTGCTGCGCGATCAGCTCGTTTTGCATGTCGATCACGGCTTTAAGTTGCTGCTGAATTTCACTGTCTCTGCCCAACTGATCCTGAACATTTTTTAGCTCTTCAGAAATATTATTCAGCTTTCTCTCAAGTTCGTTATTTTCCTGGAGGATCTCTTCTACACTGCGAACAGACGTTTTAAATTGGGTTTGTAAATCAAGCAGGCGGGAGTCTTGCTCCATCTTAAGTGATTTGAGCTCATTGGTGAGCGCTTCGCGCGCTTCTTCAACATCGACCTTACGCGCTTGTGTCACGCGTTTGTCGGCAGCGTCTATGGTCGCCTGATCAAGCTTGCCGCTTTTTTTCAGCTCCCATAACTCATCGTCTTGATCTGATTTTTGACGTGCTAGTTGCGCATTAACGCGGCGTATTTCAGCTAATGTGGGAATTTTAAGGTAAGCGCCATCACGCATATGGTTTAGGTTATTGTCGAGAAAAGCCTGAGGGTTTTTCTCGTATAAAGCCTGCATTACCTGATAAATTGAAACGGAGTCATTAGGGCGAACTTTGTGCGCGATGCGCCATAAGGTATCTGTTGACTTTATCGGGCCAACTGAGCGTCCCTGAAGCCCCAGATCAACCCCTTTCGGACCTTTGAGAACGGTCCCGTCCTGGGTATGAACGGGCGCTGCAATTAGGGCCATTGCTAAGATACAAATAAAGGCTAAACCGCGCATGCTGTTCCTTTGTATACTCTTCTTGCGCTGCCCTGGCGGCAACGCGACTACTGAATTGTGCTTAATAGGGCTTGTGCAAGCTCTGTTCCAATTGCCAACTATAAACCAGATAACGGTGAATATCCATCGCCAAAGTATTGAAAATTAACATTCTTATCATGCTTTTTGGTGAGTTACCAATTCTTTATTTAAGCCTCTGAATACACTCAAGGATAGACGAAATACATAGACTTGGCGGATGAGAAGTGAAAAGTGGCAAAATGCTGCCGTATGGGAACATATAGAAAAGGAATTTGGGCCCGTCATTGTTCACGGGCCCGACAGCCATTACAGGTAGTGCGCAATTAATTCTTCTGCAATCTGTACACTGTTTGTTGCGGCCCCTTTGCGGGTATTGTCAGACACCACCCAGAGGTTCAGGCCATGTGGGTGCGAAATATCAGCTCTCAGTCGACCTACATAAACCGTGTCATTGCCGCTGGCATCACTGACCGGTGTCGGATAATCCTGCTCATCTTCAATCAGTTCGAGACCTTGGGCATCATTTAACAACTGTTTAATGTGTTCAAGATCATAAGGCATACGCGTTTCGAGGTGGATCGCCTCGGCATGACCATAAAAAACAGGCACGCGAACAGCCGTTGGGTTAACCATAACACTGCTATCGCCGAGGATTTTTTGTGTCTCCCAAACCATTTTCATTTCTTCTTTGGTATAGCCATTGTCCTGGAAGGCATCAATTTGCGGAATAACATTAAAGGCGATTTGCTTAGTGAATACCTCATTTTCCATAGGTCTGGCATTCATCAGGTTAGCAGTTTGTTTAGCCAGCTCTTCAACCGCCTCTTTGCCTGCACCAGATACAGCTTGATAGGTAGACACATTGATACGGTCAATGCCGTAGGCATCATAGATAGGTTTCAATGCCACCATCATTTGAATGGTCGAACAATTTGGATTGGCGATGATGTTGCGATTGCGAAAATCAGCCAGGCTGGCACTGTTTACCTCAGGGACAACCAAGGGCACATCATAGTCATATCTAAAATGTGATGTGTTATCAATGACAATACAGCCCGCTTCGGCCGCTATTGGCGCATACTGTTCCGACACGCTGCCTCCGGCCGAAAACAAACCTATATGAGCCTGGCTAAAATCAAACTCTGCCACATCCAGCACAGTGAGCGTCTCACCGTTAAACTCAATTTCTTCACCCGCACTGCGGCTGCTTGCCAGAGGATACAAATTGCCAACCGGGAACTTTCGTTCGGCCAGAGTTTCAATAATTTGCTTGCCTACCAGCCCGGTTGCACCGAGCACCGCCACATCATATTTCTGCGACATATTATTCCTCATTCTAATTAACTACTTTAAAACCAAGCTGTTGTAACTGCGTCCCACACTGAGGTGCATTTTGCACTGTCAAGGTATTAAACTCCCGACGAGGTGGGTAATTTTTACGCAACATATCAAACCCCTGACTAGAGATATTGTTACGCATCAGGCCATCATCTCGACGAATATCATAGACCAGATGAACCAGTCTGCCGAGTTCCTGTTCACTAAGCGTATGTTCTGCATAGCAGGATGTCAGAGCCGGGATCGGCAAAAACGACTCAAGCGACTTTGTGGCCGCAATACCAAGTTGATCACACAAGGCCTGATACAACATTTGCGTCCCTCGGGCTTTCCCTTCAAGAGTGTGGCCAGCAATGTGCACCGACGCAAACAACGTGTGATCTAATAAGGGCATTAGAATATTGGGTTCATTTTCCCATACATCTAACACCAAATCGATTGCCTGGCCGTTCTCAAGCGCTGCTAACAAAGCCTGATTATCAATCACATCTCCCCGGCTTGCATTGATCACCAACATATCAGGCTTAAGCGTTGCTATTCGCTCAGCATTAAGTATGTGTCGGGTCTGATGAGTACCGGTTTTGATCAAAGGTACATGGAAAGTAACGATATCGGCTTGTGCTAACAGCTCATCAAACGGCATATGTTGCGCTAAAGTCCCTGCTTCATAACGGAGCGGGTCACACAATAGCAGCTCTACTCCACTGGCAGCCAGTTTATCGTGTAAGCACTGGCCTATATTGCCAACCCCGACGATACCCAGCTTTTTACCTTGCAGATTAATCGCCTTGTGCTGCGCATAGGCATACAAAGCACTGATCACGTACTCGGCGACCGCAACAGCATTGCAACCAGGGGCGCTGGCAAAGCCAATGTCTCGCTCAGCCAGTAACGACCTGTCAATGTGGTCGACCCCAATTGTAGCGGTACCAACAAACTTTAGCTTTGATGCCTCAGCCAAGAGTGTATGACCAACCTGAGTGACAGAGCGCGTAAGCAACACGTCAACATCAGCGAGCTGGTGTGGCGCTATGGTGCGACCATCAAAACGACTTACCTCCCCCAGATCAGAGAAAAACTCTTCAACCAGGGGCATATTCTGATCTGCAAGGATCTTCATTCATACTTCCCAAACGATACACGGACCCTTCATTGTACCGCAGCCAAGGCCCAGACAACAGGCTAACGTTTGTGAACCCCAATACTGATGGCCGCAAACATCACGCAAAGCAAAAATATCACCAGCGCTTTGATACTGGGTTGCTCGGTTAGATTTATCCACGGGCTGACCAAAAACGCTTGAACATTACACCAGGCTAAAAACATAGCAATGATACTGGCGCCCTGATAACCATAGATAGCGCACAAGACGCAACTGGCAAGATTAAGAAATACAGCAGGTTGATAAAGATGTGCTGAAAGCAGCATAGCAAAAAACGTCGCAGATGCGACACACAATGTTCCATATTGCATGACGATTCCCTCCTAGAATGAGCTCTTAAAATATAGGAGCAATCTTAAAAATTACAAACTCATTACATAAAAACAACACTAATATGACCAACTCGCGAGGTAACTAAATAGCAACTAAAATGAAGATAAGATGCTTTTTAGGCTTGAAATCACTGGTCCAACAAGCTAGCCTAGCCAATGTGGTCAGACCTCTTACAAGGAATAACAACATGACACTTTTATTTACACTCGCTTTAATCGCACTGGTTAGCGCTGCCTGCTACCACCGTGCGAGCTGGAACACCTGCTTAGGTGTTGCTGCGGCGACGCTGCTGATCGGCACCTTCGCCGGCGCCTTTGGCGCATTTGCCTGGCTTATCTTCTTGGCCATCGCAGTTCCTCTATCAATGACTAATGTACGTCAACAGTATATCGTTGCACCATTGTTTAAGGCGTTCAAAAAAGTCACGCCTAGCATGTCTGAAACAGAAAAGTCCGCTATCGATGCCGGTACCACTTGGTGGGAAGCCGACTTGTTCTGTGGTAATCCTAACTGGAATAAGCTTCACCAGTATCAGGCACCACGTCTTACGGCCGAAGAGCAAGCCTTTATGGACGGTCCTGTTGAAGAAGTTTGCGCCATGCTGAACGACTGGGAAGCCACTCATGAGCTGACTGATCTACCGCAGGACGTATGGCAGTACCTCAAAGACAACAAGTTCTTTGCCATGATCATCAAAAAGCAATATGGTGGTCTGGAATTTTCGGCCTATGCACAGTCTTGTGTGTTGCAAAAGCTAACCAGTAAATCCTCTCTGCTTTCATCGATTGTAGGTGTACCTAATTCACTAGGTCCGGGCGAACTGCTTCAACACTATGGTACTCAAGAGCAAAAAGATCATTACCTGCCTCGTCTGGCAAAAGGCGATGAGATCCCCTGTTTTGCACTGACCTCGCCGGAGGCGGGCTCTGATGCCTCATCTATCCCTGATTTCGGTATCGTCTGTAAAGGTGAATGGGAAGGTAAAGAAACCTTAGGTATTCGCCTAACCTGGAATAAGCGTTATATCACGCTTGCACCCGTTGCGACTGTACTTGGTCTGGCATTCAAAATGCGCGACCCGGATGGCCTGCTGGGCGACAAAAAAGAAATTGGTATTACCTGTGCGCTTATCCCAACCAGCACCCCAGGCGTTGAAATTGGCCGTCGTCACTTCCCGTTGAACGTGCCTTTCCAAAATGGTCCAACTAAGGGCGAAGACGTCTTTGTCCCCCTTGATTTCATCATAGGTGGTGCAAAAATGGCAGGCCAGGGCTGGCGTATGCTGGTGGAGTGTCTGTCAGTGGGTCGCGTGATCACGCTGCCGTCTAACTCAACCGGTGGTATTAAGTCTCTGGCGCTGGCCAGTGGTGCGTACAGCCGTATCCGCCGTCAGTTCAAATTGCCTATCGGTAAGATGGAAGGTATAGAAGAAGCACTGGCTAAACTGGGTGGTTATGCCTACAGCAGCGACGCAGCAGTGAGCATGTCGACGGGCGCCGTTGACTTAGGTGAAAAGCCGTCTGTTATCTCTGCTATTTTGAAATATCACCTGACAGAGCAAATGCGTGACTCAACCAAGCATGCAATGGATATTCACGGCGGCAAAGGGATCTGTCTGGGTCCAAATAACTACCTTGGCCGCGGTTATCAGGGTGCGCCTATTGCTATCACAGTAGAAGGTGCAAACATTCTGACTCGTAATATGATCATTTACGGTCAGGGCGCAATTCGCTGTCATCCTTTTGTACTGGCTGAACTCAACGCTTGTACTATTAAGGATAAAGAAGAAGCACTGAACAGCTTTGACCAGGCATTGATGGGCCATATTGGCTTTACCATTTCTAACCTGGTTCGCACTAAGTGGCTGGCTCTGACTGGTGGTCGCTTCAGCAAAGTACCATTTAACGATGAAACGGCAGACTACTATCGTGCTGCTGCGCGCTTTAGTGCGTCGCTGGCACTGATGTCTGACATCTGTATGGCCGTATTTGGTGGCTCTTTGAAACGCAAAGAGCGTATTTCTGCGCGCCTTGGTGACTTGCTAAGCTACCTGTACCTGGTTTCTGCCACACTGAAGCGTTACAACGATGAAGGTCGTCGTAAAGAAGACTTACCTTACGTACAGTGGGCTTGTCAGGAACATTTGTACCTGTGTCAGCGTGCCCTGGCGGACCTAATTAACAACATGCCATCAATGGCATTGCGTGGCCTGCTTAAGCTGATCCTGTTCCCATTCGGTCGTCCGGTCCGTAAGCCGACGGATCAGATGGAGCACAAACTGGCGCAGCTTCTGCAAACACCAAGCTCAGCCCGTGACCGTCTGGCTTCACACATTTACCTGCGTGATGAACCGCTGAACCTGATCGGCAAACAAGAGCAAACACTGAAAGACATTCTGGAAGTAGAGCCTCTGTTCGACAAAGTATGTCGTGCTAAAGGTGAAAAACTGCCATTTATGCGATTGGATAAAGTGGCCGAAATGGGCCGCGAATGTGGTGCACTAAATAACGATGAAGCCAACAAATTGGCAGCCGTTGAAGAGAAGCGACTGGCCGTTATCAATGTAGATGACTTTGACCCGGCCGACCTGCTGGCTGGTAAAGCCAGAGTGGTTGCAAAAGACGCGGACGCCGCGTAACTTGTCTCTAATGTAAAGGCCAGCCATGCTGGCCTGTTTTGTTTGCCTGTACTAAATAAACAGCACTTTAATCATCATCAGCGTCACACTGACACAGCCCCAGACAACAGCAAAACGCTGCGGATAGTGCTTTAGAGTCCATACAAGTGCCGGACAAGTAGCGATTACCGACACGGTATACAACTCGCCGTTTAACAGCACAACTCCCGCAAGCCAGCTGACCAAACACAATATGTAAATCAAAGCGCTTTGGCTAAACTCAATTTGACTATCAAGACCCAGACTACGCCAAAACCCCCTGCGCCCGGCAGCCTGTTTACTGGTATCTAAATACAAGCTGGACCACCACAACTGGTTCACCAGCAGTATGATCAAAGTGTAGTAGTGCAGCAGATCGGGCCGCTCATTAGCCATGATGACACCCGCCCACAAAGCCAGAAATGATGCGCCTGCTCGCCACAACACCACCCAGGGATACTCTTTGATGACATAGTACCAAAAGCTGACAGAGCTAAGCTGGGGTTGTGGCGCCGCTAGTTTCAGCTTGGGCCTGAACCAATCCAGCGCAAGCCAAAGCATGCTCACAGCCAGATATGTCTGAATATCCGGCGCCAGCCAGACGGCAACGAAAGCAACACACAATGATGAAACCAATGTTTGCGGGCGGTACAGCAAGGCCAGTGCAAACAGCCACTGTGCCAGCATAAACCCTGGCAACTGAGGAGCCTGCCAGAGTGTCGCTGTGCCCATGCTCACTGCGAGGAGTAAAGCTGCACCAAATAGCACATGGCATATCAGTAACAGCAGCCAGTCAGCCACAAACTGATGAAACCGGGTTCGCAGCAGGGTCTGGTGATAAGCCCTGTGCCTGGCATCTGTAATGGCGGGCTTAACCGCCTGTAACAGCAAACTTTGTAGCAACAGGAAACCAAATGCCACTTTCATCGCAACACCGTGCGAGTCGAATGACACCAACTTACCCAGACCAAAAAACACCCCAATGATCAACTGCGGGATGAAAATGAAGAATAAGGTCACAAACATGAGTGAGAACTGCTGAAGCTGGCGCAACAACGCGGCCAGCACAACTCGAAACGCACGGTAACGATACTGATAATAATGTAACATCAGCACCTCACTCAAACAGTGACTGAGTTACAAAGCCAATATCAATAAAGGGCTGAGGCTCATGACAACTCATGATCACTTGTGCAGGGTGATGAATAAGCCAGCTCAACAACACATCAACGCTGGCATGATCTAATGCAGCGCTCGGTTCATCCAGCACCAGATAAGGCGTATTTCTCATCATAGCATTGATTAGTTGGCACTTTTTCTGATTACCGGACGACAGCGCCCCGTAACGGGTATCCAAAAAAGCCTCAAATTCCATTTGCCGGATCATTAGCTCAGGCCAGGGACATGCCCAGCTTTTCGCTGTCAATCGCAGTAATTGTCTGGCCGTCAAAAAATCAGGATAGGCTATTGAGTCACTGGCCAGTGCCACGATTCTCTGCATGGCAGGGTGTTGCTTACCGTCAAACAGTACATCACCATGAAACGCATCATCCAGGCCGGCAATGATCCTAAACAAGGTACTTTTCCCCAGTCCATTTGGCGCTTCGATGCAGAGCTTCTGCTCACTTAGCGCGGCACAATAGTCCGAAAAAACAGGGTCATGCAAATACACTTTCGTGAGGTGTTTTATTTCTATCATACTGGTCCTTGATATTTAACCGTTCCGATATTAACAAAACACCTCAATACAAAGTATCTGTGTGTGGTTACAAAGTATGTCGGTTAAACGAACGCCCGGCGTATTCTGAGGTGAAGGTTTCGATGGCGCCTCGTTTTTGCATGGTCACAAACACCTGCTTGCCCTGTTTACCACCAAATGCAATATTCGTCGGATATTGGCCTTTCAACGCCACTTTTCTCAGTAGCTGGCCTTTTGGTGACAGTATCACCACTTCCCCGGCTCCATAGCGGGCAACATACAGATTGCCATTTTCGTCACAGCGCATACCATCCAGGCCATGATCGTTAAACTCATAAAACAGCTCTGGGTCACCTATCATCCCTTGCTCATCAAGCTCAAACGCCCAGATCTGGCGCTGCACACTCTCATTCACATACAAAGTACGATTGTCGGGGCTGACCTCTATACCATTCGTGGTGCCCATATTTGCACGCAACAATTCAGTTTGCCCATCAGGTAAAATGCGCCAAAGCTGTCCCGTGTTGTTTTGCCAATCCGGATCACTGGCGTACAGTATGCCTTTATCACTGATGGCTAAATCATTGGGCTGATGCATTTTGGGGTTATGAGCCAGCACAGAAATCGTTTTATCAGGCGTCACTTTCAGTACATTGTGACCGGTATAATCCGCAATATACATAGTGTCCTGCGCATCAAAGCGGATCCCATTCCCTGTGCTGCCTTGCGGCAAACTCAGATATAAACCCGCCTCACCTTGTCCGCTCACCTGACCAATGGTGCCTTGTCGGGCGAAGTTGACCGCAAACAGGTCACCATCTCGGTTTACAGCCGGGCCTTCTACCCCCTGAGTAAATACTCCGTCCGTAACCCAATCCTGAGACTGATACAGCCCAGTACCCATCTGCTGGGATGCGCAGGAGGTAACCAAGCTCAACGCAGCGCCCAGTACAACAGCATGTCTTATTTGCATAGCTTTGTCCCTAAACTTAAAAGTTTGAGTATGCGGTGTTGTCCCAGGAGTGTGAATTGAGAAATATTCACACAGATACCGGACAGCTGAAGCTGCGCCGTTAAAACTTATACCTGACCTTCAGCAGCACAGAATCCTGTGAAGGTGATTGCCAAAGCTGTTTTGCGCGTTCAAGCCAGGGCTCAGAGCCAATCTGACTGCCAGGTACATTTTCTCCCACAGCCCCGCCACGCCGATATACCAAAAACACATCAGACAGTGCCCCCATCCGATAACGCAACTTAAACTGGCTGGACAAGCGACGATCTTCAAAGCTGGTATCCACATTGTTCAGGCGATGTCTGTGATGCGCCTGTATGGAATACACATCGTCACTGCGGGCTTCCAGTACAGCCCATTCAAGCGTTGAAGAAAATTCCAGTTTATCGGTTATCAATCCGCTGACCTGAATCTTATTTACGAAGAAATCACGCTGATACTGAGTGACCTGATCTCTATCACTTGCCACCAGCCAGCCATCTCCGGTGCGATAAAAGTTGTTGAATTTCACTGTCCAGTTTGGGTGCGGTAACCAGGTCATATCAACCGCATACTGCTGAGCGTGACCATCAAACCCCTCCTGATCGTACTCGAAACTCGCAGCCCATGAGAATTTACCAATGTAAGGACTCACATACATCACCCGTGCTTCCCAGTTACCTGGTACTTCAAAAGCCTGGCTCTGACGACCCAGGTTGTCCTGCCAGCCACCACTAATCCTGTCCAGATGCAGGTCAATCTGGCCACCACTTGCCAGCAGCCACTGGCTCAGATAGGCCTGCCGGGCCGGCAGCTTTAGCCCCTGGTTATCGGCCTCATAACTGAGTGTCAAAGAGTGCTTGATACGCGCTAGCCAATCGCTTTGAGTGTTAATTGCATGACTAAACTTGGCTTCACTATACTGCCAGTCATTGCGCTGCATGTATCCTAAATCACTATTATCAAAGCTTTTATTTAGCTTAAGATATCGTCCTTCCAGATTTGTATTGGGAGAAAACTGATACCCCAGTTGCAATGATACCCCCTTGCCCGTTTGCTTTTGCTGCTGCTCGACCTCGCTGATGAGCAAAGCGCCCTGAAATGACCAAGTGGCACTTTGATACTGACTATCCCAGGCCATCGTCGTGGCTTGCCGGTCCAGCCATGGTCGTTCTGTATGTGTGGCCAGCACACCTGTTTGCCAGTACTTTTGCCGATACTTAGCACGTGCAGCATAAAAGCGTTTGCCGGCATTGCTGTCCAGATCATCCTCTTTTACCGCAAAGGCACCGACCTGCATGGTCTCTCCCTGATGAACAAAACGGGTCGCCAAATCGATAGGAGTGATAAATTCCCGCCCATCGTCACTGCCAGCCCCAATACGCCGGGTATGGAGCAGCTTGGTATCTTGCAAAGCCTGTACGCTAAACACTGCAATATCCTGAGTAAAGAAAGGCCGCTTGTCGCTGCGCAGTGTTTCAACCGCACTGTAGTTAATGTCGACTTCGTCACTATCGACCTGGCCGAAGTCCGGATTAACCGCCACCGACAGTTTCTGGTGATGACTAGGTTTATAAAACAGATCAAAACCCACATCGCTTTGACTATTATCCTTGGCCTGCTCGGCAAAATGCTGCTGATGACTAAAATACGGTACAAAACTCAGTTGGCTATGGTTTGGAATGGCCGATTTGAGTTTTGGCATGCCCAGGTAAAAATCGCTATTACTGGTTGTTTGTTTTTGATTTGAATAGATATAATTTTTTCCCAGGTCATAAAGCTGTATTGATACGCCAATATCCCCAAGCGCACTTTCCGTGCCTTGAGCCGGGTTGTAGAAAGATACGGTATGCCAGGGGATAAAGACTTCTGAAGACCAGTAACCATCCGCTTCAAACGTTTCAGACTGCCAATCCCCGTCCCAATCGTGGTCTTTGGTCAGCTGTGGCGTCAATACGGCATCTTGCGTGCCACCACCCAGAGTCACTGCAAACTCATAAGCGCCGCTGCCATCGCCAGCGAAATCTATTACGATGCGATTAAATTCGGCCTGCATAAAGGCGTCCTGGATATTAAACTGCTTCTGCCTGCTGGCTCTGTCCTGAAAGTTAACAATACCAATATAAACCCCCGCTGCGTTGCTGAATGCTTTTGCATGGAGCTTGTCTGAATGTGTTGTCAGTGTCGCCGGAGCCACCTGATAAAATTGCTTAAACTGCCGAGCTGATTGCCATTGTTGTTCATCCAGACGTCCGTCGAGGTTTACCTCTGTGTTGTGAGTTTCGTTTGCCCAGAGTGACTGGCTGCCCAATGTCGCTGTGATACACAAAGTTAAATAGTGCTGTTTCATATGACTGCTTCCGATATGACTGATTGCCGTTCATTGCAGCAGAAATGGGCCTTTAAAAAGCTGAAAGTTTCCTGAATAAAGGTGATCAACCTCTGATGATTATTGACTTTGTTATGAACTAGGTTAGTTTCAGCAGACAGAATGCGTGACACCTGATATGTCGGCCTCTGAGTCAGTCATCTGACCAAACGATCCAGACTCAGGTGCGGGCACCGCATTGCAGCGGCAACAGGCTACAATAAGAACTAAGGGAACAATCATCATGGCGATATCTACTGGCGCTCAGCAATACCACTTTTTATCCTGGCAGTTTGATGCCAGTCAGGATGAATTGCGCGCCCCCGAAAGCCAGGTTGCTATCAAGCTTGAGCCACAAGTTGCCAGGCTCCTTGAGCTCTTCGTGACGTCTCCTGATAAGGTCCTGTCCCGGGACGTATTAAACACAGCGCTGTGGCCAGACACCATTGTCGAGTCCAATAGCCTGTACCAGCTGCTTACCAAGTTGCGCCGGGTACTCAATGACAGTGCCAAAAACCCCAACTTTATTAAAACCGTGCCCAAACGAGGCTATGTATTTATCGCGCCAGTGACAATTCAGCAGACCTCCCCGCTAATACGGGCACCGCAATATAACGGGCACCCCATCGCGGCTTTACAAAACGACGTGGTTGCAAAACCAGGCATTACCGGTAAAAAGCGTGTATTGATGATGGCACTCCCGGTCGTCACAGCCTGCTTCAGTGCAATCGCCTACTTTTCTTCTGCACCGGCTCCCTTTGCTGCTCCGCAGTATGAGGTAGCAGATATCACGTATGAATTGGGGTTAGAATTTGATGTCGCCGCCCACACCAGTAAATCGCTTTTGGCGTATATCGACGATTTCAAAACTCTGGTTATTACCGATAAACAGGGCAACCCGATACAGCGTTTACAATTTGACAGCCGTGTTGCCAAACCAAACTGGCATCCGGAAAAAGACTGGCTGGCAGTTTGGCGCTATCAGGGTGACCGTTGTGAACTATTGATTGTGAACGCGCAAGGTCAGCAGCAAAACATCCCTAAGGGCGTCCCTTGTTATCATATTCAGGCGCCAAGCTGGCAGTCCGACAATCAGATTATTGTCACGGTACAAAGTAAAACGGGCATGCAGGCCTATCAGTATCATACTGATAATAATAAATATATTCCTATTCCCCTCAATCTTGATGAAGGTGATAAGCTCATCACCACACTGCGCGGCTGGGACAATCAAATCTATTACCTGGTGAAAAATGCTTTCCAACATTCACGCTTAATCACCCTGGATGGCAAAGTGCAGCTGCGTTGGAACTATCCCGTCTGGCTGATTGCCTATGACCCAAAACAACACAGCATG
This sequence comes from Pseudoalteromonas rubra, assembly GCF_005887095.1. Classification (GTDB taxonomy): domain Bacteria; phylum Pseudomonadota; class Gammaproteobacteria; order Enterobacterales; family Alteromonadaceae; genus Pseudoalteromonas; species Pseudoalteromonas rubra_E. The sequence continues at coordinate 13,746 of NZ_PNCI01000026.1, forward strand.
ATCACCAACGACGGCAGCAAACACCACAACCTGATCGCCACAACGCGTGATGGGCATCAATACCAGGTTATCTCGACACCGCAGGGGATTTTTAGCAGCCTCAGTGTTGACGAGCAGGGCCATATTTTCAGCGCCGCCGAAAGCTGGCAAGTGAATATCCGCGACAAAGACGACCTGCCTATTTTTTCCAGTTCCAGCCATGATTATCTGCCGGTCACCAACAGCCTGGGTGAAACGGCATTTATGTCACGCCGCACCGGCGCGTGCGAAATATACCTGCACAGCAATGACAAGGTGGTTCAGCTGACCCATCACAAGGGCAGTGATTACGTCAACTTTGTTACCTGGAGCCCCGATAATGCCTATATTCTGGCTAACCGGGAGACTCGGTTACTACTGCTAGACCGCTCTGGGATAATACACACCTTCACTCCAGCCTTATCGCGCTCACTTCGCCATTTTGGTTGGATAGATGCAGATACGCTGTGGGCAACAGATGGTCATGACGTTTTGCTTTATGACAAAGCAGGTCAATTGCAGCGCCGCTTCGCACTGGCATCAGATATGTTGATGTATGACTATCGGGTTCAAACTTGGCTCATCTTCAAAGACGCCGCACTTTATCGCAGTACGGATTTAGCCACTGCGGGCCTGCAGGAAACCAAACTTACGTCCCTTGAACCCAGGGCATATCATCAGCTAACCAACCCCAGACTCAAAGACGGCTATTTATACTGGCAAAGCGCCTGGTCAAAAACGGATCATATCTGGCGACTGGCACTGGATGGTGTCGCAAAGCCTGAGCTACTGAAAACACAAAACTTGCTCTGGCACTACGATATTGCTGCCGATGGCACTTTACTGATAGCCAAAATGGAATCTGTTGAGGGAGATATCAAGCGATTGAGCGCCAAATGAAATAACAGGGCCAAAACGGCTGGCCCTGTTTTATGTCAATAAAGCCAACAACAGATGATGACTTTATTTAGCAACAATCACTGAAGTGTGGCTTTTATCCGCGAACACGACTCATGCACAGTTAGCATATCGTGGTTTCGCAGCAGCTGGTTATATTTGGCTTTATCATTACCCTGACACGTCATCTGACAAGCTGGGGAAGCCTTTCCTAGTGTGGCGTGTTCACCTTCCATAGAAACTAGCGTTCAGGCACAAACTCTCCATTCAGTAACCGCTGCCACTGGCGTTCAAACTCGCCAGTCGCTTTGAGTGTTTGCAGTCCCCGATTAAACTGGTCGCGTAGCACAACACTCTCTTTTCTAGATTTTGGAAATAAGACATGAGCTCGGTAATTTAAAAATGGTCTGGGGTGTGCCCGGATCTTATCTTTTTGTAAGGAGGGAAAGTGGTTGGTCAGCAGGCTTTGCATTGCCGTGTCACTGAACATGATGCAATATGCAGTACAAGGAATTTAGTTAAACTATAGAAGCGTGTGGTCGCTTGCGCTAACTTTACGCCGGGGTAGCGTGTTTACAGGTAAGCAAGTTGAGAGATTAGATGCCCGGCACACTCGCGTGCCGGACCAGGTCGATGACACAGCGCCATCGGACCACCCCTTACTAAGATGCGCAGTTCGCCACTTCTGTTTGATACAAACTGGCTGCCGCTAACTGCATTTGCTTTTGTAACTTAGCGTCAACAGGTGCGGTGGTGGTGACTGCAAGCTGATCTGCCGGACGACCGAGAATACTTTGCGATAATACCAGCGCGGCCAGAAACGCGCCTTTGTCATTAGCATGGTTGCCGTCCATTGCATGTAAGTTCATACGGTGCTCTGATAAAAACTTGTCCCACACCAAGCCAACGGGCGCAATACACGCGCCCGACTCTTTCGCTATGCCTGCATAAATATCATGCACATACTGGCCTTCCCACTGACGGCCTCTTTGACCCCACTCAGGGAACATTACGGCCTGGGTGCCGTGCTCCTTCGCCAGTGCAACCAGCTTTTTCGCCTCTTTGGTTGAATAGAGTTTTCTGCGGCTTTGTGAGTATTTTTGCGCCTGCAATACCACATGGCTCAATGAGGTGTCTTTTAACATCTTACGACTCGGACCATGATCCCAGCGCTGATCCAGAAATAAGATCCCGGGTGCCATTTGATAGCTAACCTGAACCCCAGGCTCAGACGCTTCAATGATGGCTTTGACAAATTCGGGTACACTGTGTCGCTTGGTGTGACTGTTGCCCATGTATAATATGTTCAGTGTTGATGTTTCCATTGCGTGTTTTTTAACTCCGCTATCCGTGACTACTGCGGCCCCTGCCTGTGTGCTGACCAGCAGCGACACGGCAGAAGCCAGTGAATAAAGTGTTTTCATTGTCGTCTATCCTTTTCTAGTTCCGTTTATCGGCTACATTGGGATCCGCGTCAAGAGCAGATCGACCAGTAAGGCCTGTTGGTGATGGATAAAAAAGTGTCCCCCGGCAACAGATTCCAGCTCAGCCTGTGGCAGCAACTCGCGCCATGCTGACATCGCCTGGGCGCCCACATCCAAATCCTCCGTACCATAAATCAGCGTGGTGGGAAGCTGCTGCAAGCGCTGCTGAGGCTCTGTGGACATATAATCGAATCCCAGCTTAAAGTCGCTGCGTAGCATAGGTGACAGCAACGCCAGCAATTGTTCATCTGTCAGCAGTGCCTGTGGAGTGCCACCCAGATCAGCCAACGCCTGCCTGAAATCCGTTTCATTGAGCAAGTGAAGCGGGTCACGTCGATAGGTCATTCTGGGCGCGGCTTTCGCGCCCAAAAATACCCGCCGACAATTTAGCAACTGTCCGCGATTAAGCAGCTGACGGGCAAACTCATAACTATATAACGCGCCATTGCTGTGGCCATACAGGTAGAAGGGCCTGTCCAGATAGGGCACAAACTCGTCAACCATATTGGTTATGGCCGCCTCAATACTGGTATCAAATGGCTCACCAAAGCGCGCACCGCGCCCCGGCAGACTAACTGCTACTACTTCAATCTGCCGGCTGAAAAAATAGTCTGGCCAGTCAAAGTAAATACTGCTGGTGCCCCCCGCGTACGGAAAGCAAAAGATCCGGGCACGGGGGTTAAGAAGTGGCTTAGGTGCAAAGTAATACGGACACTTTGTCATCTTATAACCATCCACTTTCTTGCTCATCCAGCATCATGTCGATTTCTTCGGCCATCGACTCAATGTCCCCCAGCTCAAACAAATCAGCCACATTCAGCTCCAACTCAAAGGCATCATTGATCTTCGAAATCAGCTGCATCGCTAACAAGGAGTGACCACCCAGTTCGAAGAAGTTGCTGCGGATACTGATCTGCTCCAGGCGAAGCATCTGCGACCAGAGTTCGGCCAGCTGTTGCTCAGTGTCTGTTTCCGGTGCGACATAGTTATCCACTGTACACTCGCTGAGGGTCAGCGCCTGCAGGGCTTTGTCATCGCGCTTACCATTGAGGTTCACCGGCATTTCAGTCACTAAGGCATAATGCCCTGGCACCATGTAGCCGGGTAACCCAGTACGGACCTGTTGCCAGATATCACCAAGTTGCGTCTCGTCTTCGCCCTGGGCCAGGCACACATAAGCACACAAGGTAGGGACCGCAAAGTCCGTTTTGTTGACCAAGACCGCGGCCTGACGCACCGCAGGCTGCAGTTCAAACTGTTGTTCAATTTCCTGCAACTCGATACGGAAGCCCCGCAGTTTCACCTGATGATCTTTACGTCCCTTGAAGTAACACATGCCATCCATACCAATCCGTGCCATATCACCACTGCGATAGTAGCGCTGTTGCGACTGCGGATCTGTGATAAAGGCCGCTGCAGTGGCTTCAGGGTTGTTCTGATAGCCAATACCCACACTCGGACCATGCCAGCACAGCTCACCCACAAATCCAGATGGCAGACGCTGCCCCTGTGCATTACGGATTGTATACTGGGTACCACCCAGAGACAGGCCAATAGGAATATCATCGCTCAGCTGCAATGTGCGCGGAACCGGATAGTAACTCGACAAAACGCTGTTCTCGGTCGGACCGTAAACATTGTAAACCTCAACCTCAGGGTCGAGCTCAAATAAGCGTTGCACCGACTGAGTCGGGAAAACATCTCCCCCGATCAACAAGTGACTAAAACCACAAGTGCCTGTGAGCTGCTCGCACCAGGGTTCGAACAGTGCCGGGGTGATCAACGCGGTATTCGCACCACTTTGCTTCACCACCTGCTCCAGCTTATCTATCTCAACATGTCGGCCCGGATAGAACACCACTGCACCGCCATGGACCAAAGGTCCCCAGATGTCAAAAACAGCCGCATCAAATGCCAGTGACAACAACTGCAATACCCGGGTATCACGATTGAACGGGCAGAATTCCAGCTGGGTCAGCATAGAGAAAATCGATCCCTGGCTGATCTTCACCCCTTTCGGACGCCCTGTGGTACCTGAGGTATAGATAATATAAGCGAGATCATCCGGGTGGTTTTCGACCACAGATACAGCCGGGCCGTGGGCCTCTGGAAGTTGTGCCGCAGTGTAAGCCGGACACGGCAGTTCAACCTCAAAGTGTGAGGCTTTCAGCAACATACAACATTGTGCGTTATCTACAATGTAGCTCAGCCGGTCCATGGGGGCGTTCGGGTCAAGTGGCACATACGCTGCGCCCAGCTGCATAATGGCCAGCTGCGCGACCACCAGCTCAAGCGAGCGGTCAAACATCACCGCTACCTTGTCTCCATGACTCACGCCTTGCGCCGCCAGGCGTTGCATCAGTGCGTCGGCCTGCTCGATAAGTGCGCCATAACTGAGCTGCTCCTGTGCATAGAACACCGCAGTATGTGCGGCATCCTCCAGCGCAAAGGCGCGGATCGCCGCAGCGATGGACTGTGGTCCTTGCGACGAGTGACAAATTGCCTCAGCAATCGGCTCATCGCTGAGCGTATGCTGTGACAAAGCCAGCTGTGGCGCATCGACTATCCCTTTGAGTAAGCGATTAAAGGCCTCAGCGGCGATTTCTATGCTCTGCTGAGCAAACAAATCACGGCAGTAACCCCAGGTGAAGTAAAGACCGGTATCAGATTCATGGGCTGTCAGCGACAAATCAAACTTCACATCTGACTCAGCCGAGCGTTGATAGTCCTCTACCACCAGCTGGTCCAGACCATAATCCGCCGACTGATTGTTTTGTAGCACAAAGAGCACCTGGAACAACGGATGATAAGCCGTGCTGCGTTCTGGCTGCAGTTGCTCTACCAACAATTCAAATGGCATATCCTGATGTGACTGAGCATCCAGGTGCATTTGCTTGGAGTCGCGCAACGCCTGCTCAAAACTCGGGTTGTCATCAAAGCGGTTGCGCAGCACCAGGGTATTTACGAAGAACCCGATCAGGGCTTCGACATCTCGCTGGGTGCGGTTTGCCACCACGGTTCCCATCACAATATCAGTTTCATTGCTCCAGCTGCTTAGCAGTGCTGCAAAGGCGGTTTGTAACGTCATAAACAAGGTTGCACCATGACGTTGCGTAAGCGCTTTAAGCCCAGTCAGGGTCTGCTGATCCAGTTCAGTACCAATAAAGTGCCCACGGTGCGACTGGGTTTTCGGTCTGGCAAAATCCAGCGGCAAACTGTGCACCGCCGGGATATCCTGCAGCTGTTGTTGCCAGTAGTCACTTTGCTGTTCAAGCATCTCACCACTGAACCAGCCGCGCTGCCAGGCGGCATAATCCCGATACTGCACTTTTAGCTCAGGTAACTGTGGTTGTTCACCACGTACCAGCGTGGTATAGAGATAACTGAGCTCCTGCCAGAAGCGTCCGATTGACCAGCCATCACAAATCACATGATGGAAGACAAAGTTCACCATGTGGCGCTCAGCACCCAGGGTAGCGACATGCACCCGGAACAGGCTGTCTCCTTGCAAGTCAAACGCGCGGGTCGAAGTTTCATTCACCCAGTCAGCAATGCTTTGTGTATCTCCTTCCAACTCTGCCAGCTCAAGGACAACCTGAGTATGTTCCGTGCAATACTGTAATAGCGTCTCGCCCAGCACAAATCGCGTACGTAAGCTGTGCTGACGTGTCACGATTAAATCTAACGCAGCTTTGAATATAGTCAGATCCAGCGGCCCTGAGATGTCGTACGGATAAGGCATGTTATACAGCCCGGACTCAGGGTTGGACTTGGCAATAAACAACAAACGCTGCTGTGCATAAGACACCACAGACGGGCTGTTATCTGCCAGCACCTGGATCTCGGTCATGCCTGAAACTGCACTCATTGCACTGAGTCGCTCGCAGAACTGCGCCAGTTTTGGTGCTTCAAAAATGGTTCTGACCGGCACTTCCAGCGTCAGTTCATCCCGGATCCGCGAGACCAGCTGAATGGCCAACAATGAATGCCCGCCCAGTGCAAAGAAGCTATCATCCAGGCCAACTTGTGCCTGGCCCAGCAATGACTGCCAGATCCTCGCAAGTTGCTGCTGCAATGGCGTTTCAGGTGAGCGATAAGCCACCTCTGATTGCCAGCTAGGCTGCGGCAGTGCTTTACGGTCGACTTTACCACTCATATTCAATGGCAAGGCATCAAGCTGCATCCAGGCTTTAGGCACCATATACTCAGGCAGCAAAGCACTGAGCTGAGTCTGTAGTGTCTGACTGTCGAGCGTCTGCGATGCACAATAATATGCCACCAAAATGGCCTGCTGCTGCGCATCTTGCCTAATCACCACACAGCTTTGTTCAACCCCATCAAGACGCTGCAGGCAGGATTCAATCTCTGCGGTTTCAATCCGGTAACCGTTGAGCTTCACCTGTCCGTCGTTACGACCAAAGTAAAGGATCGTACCGTCATTGAGCCAGCGTACCTGATCGCCCGTGCGGTACATACGTCCACCCGGATTACCGTATTCAGGCAGGTAACGGCTCTCGGTCTGCTCTGCGGCGGCACCAAGGTAGCCCAGCGTGACCCCTTCACCCGCAATATACAATTCACCCACAGCGCCAACTGGTGCCAGCGCCTGTTGCTCATCCAGTACATACAAACGAGTATTGTGAATAGGTTTACCCAGGGCAATCGCGGCCCCCTGTGGCGGCTCTGCAACAAAGTTAAAGGTACAGCCAATGGTGGTTTCAGTCGGACCATAGTGGTTGTAGATGCGGGCCTCAGGCAATAAAGCACGGATCCGCTCATAGGTCTGCACCGTGAACTCCTCACCCCCCATCATCAGTGTGTGTGGCTGAGCTACAGGCGCACTTAACTGAGACAGCAGAACCTCTATCTGAGTCGGCGTCACCTTAATGTACAGCGGCACGTCACTGCCTGTCAGGATCTGTGCGGCACTGAGATACAGGTTATCATTGTCAGCGATATGGACTGTTTTACCCCTCAGTAAGGGCAGGTAAATATTCGGGATCGTACCGTCGAAACTGACCGAGCTCATCAACACTGACCCTTCCAGTTCCGACACAAAATAAGTGTCTAACGCCTGAGCCAGGTAATTGGCAATATTGGCGTGACTGATCATGACGCCCTTTGGCTGACCAGTAGAACCTGAGGTATAAATGACATAGGCAGGCATCAGTGACGACACGGCGACATCAGGTGCGACAGTCTCACAGGTGCTCAGCTGAGCCTGCCAGTGCGGACAGTCAACTAAGCAGCGTGTTGCCAGTGCCGAGAACTTGTCACTGTCAGAGTGTGATGTGATCACACAAACAGCCCCGGAATCAGCAACCAGATAGTCAATCCGTGACTGCGGATACTCAGGGTCAACGGGCAGATAGGCACCGCCGGCTTTTAATACCGCCAGCATACAGGCAATCAGCGTAATCGATTTATCCAGGCTCAGCGCAACCACATCTCCCGGTTTCACGCCCTGCGCAATCAACAGATGTGCCCATTGATTAACCAAAGCGTCCAGTTGCTGATAATCTATCTGCGCAGCGCCCTGACGAATAGCAATCGCATTTGGTGTCGCCTTAGCCTGAGCACTGAACCAGTCATGGAAGGGCACCTGCTCAGTAAACTGATGGCGGGTATCATTCCACGCGGCAAGCTCTTCATGTGCCAGCGGGTCGATCATGTCCAGTTGTGCCAGAGGAGTATGGGGCTGGTTCACAACCGCCCGGGCCAGCGTGGCAAAACTGCGTGCCATCCGTTTTATACTCTGCTCGCTGAACAAGTCCAGGTTGTATTCCCAGGCCAGCACGACGCCGCCCTCGGGTTGCTCTATGGTCGACAACTTAAGGTCAAACTTACTGGTGTCCCTGTCATATCCCATAGGTTCAACCGCCAGATCAGCGACCTGCAATTCGTCAAATTCATTGTTCTGAAGCGCAAACAGGATCTGGAACAGCGGTGAGTGACTCAGGCTACGCTCTGGCTGAAGCACTTCCACCAGGCGCTCAAATGGCATGGCCTGATGCTCAAAGGCATCCAGGATCATCGTGCTGGTACCTCTGAGGTTCTCAACAAAGCCCTGTGACAATGCCAGACGGTTGCGCAGCACCACAGTATTGACGAAAAAGCCAACCAGAGGTTCGATTTCAGGTCGTTCACGTCCGGCAACGGGTGTGCCTATCATGATGTCGTCCGTGCCACTGTAACGGGCCAGCAACGCCGCAAAGAGCGACTCCAGCACCATAAATAATGAGCACCCCTGATCCAGTGCCAGCGTATTGAGCATCGCACTGACATCACTATCCAGCTCAGTAATAAACCGTGCCCCGTTAAAGCTCTGTACCTGAGGTCGAGGCTTATCCAGCGGCAAGCTGTGCAGTTTGGGGGCGCCGTTAAGCGACTCTTTCCAATACTGCTCTGAGCGACTCAGCGCCTGTTGCTGCGCATCCTGATGTTGCCATTGGGCAAAGTCTTTATACTGAATGGCTAATGGCTCTGCATCCGGCATCTGTTTGGCACACAGCTGCTCATAATGAGCGAACAACTCGCGCTCAATCACCGCAAATGACCAGCCATCAACGGCGATATGGTGGATCACCAGCGCCAGAACATACTCCTGTGTGGCCACTTTATATAACACCGCCTGTACGGGCAGATCTGCTGCCAGGTTAAAGCAGGTCGCAGACAACTCGCGAAGCGCAGTGTCCAGTGCCTGTTGCGGATCAGACAAACCACTCAAATCACGCAGGGTGAGCTGAGCTTGTCGCTGTGTAATACGCTGGACAGGCCCGTCTGTGCCCTGTTCGTAAACTGTACGCAGGATATGATGACGGTCACTCAGGGCGGCAAAAGCCGCTTGCAGTGCAGACACTTTAAGGGCACCTCGAAGGCGATAATTCGCTGGTACATTGTAGTTGCTGCTGCCCTGCTCCAGCTGGTCAATAAACCATAAGCGACTTTGCGCATAGGACAAGGGATAACAGCCATCCGAGTTGGATACTGCATTTATCTGCCCCAGCTCACTGTGTGCAGCCGCATCAATGGCCAATGCCATGCTGTTCAGAGTCGGTGTCTCGAATACCTGCTTAACTCCAAACTCGATGGCAAAGCTTTGCTTAACCTGAGTCACCAGGCGCATTGCCAGCAAAGAATGCCCGCCCAGAGTGAAGAAGTTGTCCCCTTTGCCCACTTGCTCTACTGACAGCAGCTGTTGCCAGATCTGCGCCAGCGTTTGCTCAGTTGGCGTCTGAGGTGGCGTGTACTGCGCCTGCTGCTGAGCATCAGGCTGCGGTAACGCACGTCTGTCGACTTTACCATTGTCGGTAAGCGGCAGTCGCTCAAGGTGATAGTAAAGCTCCGGGCACATATAATCTGGTAAAGCATCTTGCAATGCCGCCTTTAGAGCTTCATCACAAGGCTTATCCGACACATAGTAAGCAATTAAACGGCTTTGCTGGTGCACCGTCACCAGAGCTTCAATCACGCCCGGGTATTGGTTCAGCAGGGTTTCAATTTCGCCCAGCTCAATACGGAACCCGCGCAGCTTAACCTGGGTGTCGCTGCGGCCAACATAGCGCAACTGGCCCTGCTCATCGAGCTGCACCAGATCTCCGGTGCGATACCAGCGTTTGCCCTCTGCCATCTCGACAAAGCGCTCATTGGTCAGTACCGGATTATTCAGATAACCCAGCGCCACGTTCACACCGCTGATAAATAACTCACCCACGCACCCGGGCAACACAGGCTGAAGATGCTTATCCAGCAGGCGTGCTTCATTACCCGGCAGTAGCTGACCAATTGGTGGCAGCTGCGGCCACTGAGCCGGGTCTCCCCGGAGTACATACTCGGTCACAACATGGGTTTCAGACGGACCGTAATGGTTAATCAGCGTGCAATTCGGATACTGATTGAAGAAGCGGGTAATATCAGCACTGATCTGCAGCTGCTCACCGGCTGTCACAATCTCACGCAGCGCATCCAGTGAGACACCAGATGCCAGCGCCTCACTGCACATCACCTGCAAAACGGCAAATGGCACAAATATCCGGGCGACTTGCTGTGTGGCAATCACATCCAGCAATGCAGCCATATCGGTGCGGGTATGCTGATCGACCACCACCAGCTCAGCGCCTGTGGTCAGTGCCGTGCAGATCTCCTGCACAGACACATCAAAGTTCAGTGAAGCAAACTGCAGCGTTTTTGCCGGTGCAGACAGCACACTGTTGTCGCGGCGCTGAAACGCCAACAGGTTTGCCAGTGTACGGTGAGGCACCACGACCCCTTTAGGCTTACCCGTTGAGCCCGAGGTATGGATCACATACGCCGCATCATCCGCCTCCCCCTGCCAGTGAGGTGCGCTTGCTGCCACTGTGCAGGTCATCAAGGCTTCAATTTCCAGTACCCGGGCGACGTCAGGGTGCTGCGCTGATGGCGTGTTGTTGCTGATCAGCGCAAAGGTCACCTCATTGTCGTGGCAAATGGTGTCGATACGAGCCTGAGGCCATTGACTGTCAACGGGCATGTATACTGCGCCCAGACGCCAGACTGCCAGCATCGCCAGCACCGCATTGACCCCCCGAGGGACCATCACGATGACTTCACTGCCGGGCTCAACACCTTGCTCGAACAAAGCGCCGCTCAGGTGCTCAACCCGCTCAGCAAGTTGATGATAGGTCAGGTTTGTCCCCTGGAAACTCAGCGCACTGTGTTGCGCATATTGCTCCGCAGCGGCCGTAAATAAAGGTATAACCTGTGACTGCGACGTCACTTCAAGAGCTTCAGTTGTCAGCTGACCTTGCGCTGGGGTAGCCAGCGAGATATCCGCAATACGTTGTTGTGGCGTATCCAGTAGCATATCAATCAAACGGTGTAGCGCCGCATCAAACCGGGCGATCCGCTGCGCGCTGAACAGATCGGTATTGTACTCCCAGGACAGGCCCAGACCCGACTCATTTTCCATCGCCGTCAGGGTAAGGTCGAACTTAGCCAGTGCCGCTTTGCTACGCTCAATATCAATTTCGAAGGCGCTGTTGTCCAGCTCAACCGCCTGGTTGTTGTGCAGTACAAACATGATCTGGAACAGCGGGCTGTACGCCAGACTACGCTCCGGTGCCAGGCTTTCAACCAGCGCTTCGAAAGGCACATCCTGATGGGTCTGAGCCTCAAGCATATAAGCCTTGGAGCGAGCCAGCACATCCATAAAGCCATCCTGCGCCTCAAACTGAGTACGCATGACCAGAGTGTTCACAAAAAAGCCCACCAGGTCCACCAGCTCTTCACGACGACGGTTCGCCACCGGTGTACCCAGCACAATGTCATCCTGATGACTCAGTTTGTGCAGTAATACGCTGAACATAGACTGCAACACCATGTACAGTGTGCTGTCTGTTTGCTGAGCCAGTGACTGTAGCTGAGCAAGCTGTGCATGGCTGAGCTGAGACTCATGCCAGGCACCGCGATAACTCTGTTTTGCCGGACGAGGCTGATCGGTCGGCAATTCATGCACCGCGGGGATCCCTGCCAGAGCCTGTTGCCAGAAGCCAACTTGTTGTTCCAGCTGTGCCCCCTGCAACCAGCTTCGCTGCCACATTGCAAAGTCAGCGTACTGCACACTCAGCGTTGGCAATACGGCCTCACGCCCTTCAACCAGCGCTTCGTAAAGACGGATAAACTCATTGGTGATCAGGCCCATAGACCAACCGTCGGCAACAATATGATGTACCGTCAGCAACAGTTTAAAGCAACATTCCTGCTCTTTGATCAAGGTGACATGCAACATAGGGTCACAACTTAATTCAATCGCCAGGGTGGCGGCCTGCGTTGTTGCCAGGGCCAGTTGCTGCTGTTTCTGTGCATCAGGCAAGACACTCAGGTCACGATAATCCAGCGTGAAATGACTGCCATCATGGGCAATTTGTCGCGCCTCTCCGTCATGGTTGACAAATTGGCTGCGCAACACTTCGTGGCGCGTCAGCAGCTGAGCAAAAGCCTGCTCCATAAGGCTGACATCCACCTCACCGCGGATCGCATACACCATAGGGATATTATAATTGCCGCTGTTGCCTTCCAGCTGGTTGATAAACCACATACGCTGCTGCGCATAAGACAGCGGAGCCCCTTCAGCAGGACGCGCCTGAACGCTCAGCTGAGCACCAACAGAGAGCTGCTCACTGCTGTCTATCAGCAGAGCCTGCTTGGCAATGGTGTTGGCACTGAATACGGATTTAACCGCCAGCTCCACGTTAAACTCAGCAATGATGGCCGTCACCAGACGCGTAGCCAGTAATGAATGACCTCCAAGGTGGAAGAAGTTGGCTTCGGTACTAATCGACTCTTTGTCCAGCAAACGTTGCCAGACAGCCTGCAGCCGTTGCTCTGTTGGCGTAGCCGGAGCGACATACTCATCCTTCACCGCCACATCAAATGCCGGTAAGCGGCTGCGGTCAACCTTACCATTGGGTCGATAGGCAAAGCTGCTGACACACATAAAGGCGTCTGGCAGCATGTAATCAGGCAGGGTCTGAGCCAGCTGCGTTTTAATTGCCTGCAACAGGGCCGATTGCTGACAGGCAGGTACCTGGGTTAGCAGATACGCCTGCAGGCTCTGCTGCTCTGGCACATAAATGACAATGGCATTCTGGACATCACTGTGACGCGCAAGCTGCGCTTCTATCTCACCGATTTCAATACGGTAACCCCGGATCTTAATCTGATAATCTTTACGGCCAAGACAATGCAAACGACCCGCCTCATCAACCCGCCCCAGATCGCCCGTCGCATAAGCCCGGCCAATCGGTGTTTCGATAAAGGCACCTGCTGTTTGCTCCGGACGATTAAAATAGCCAGTTGCCAGACCGTGGCCTGTGATCACAATTTCACCCACCGCGCCCTGTGGCACCGGATTGTGGTTGGCATCCAACAATACCACCTGGGTATTGGCTATCGCAGCCCCAATAGGCGCATATAAGGTATCGGTAAGCGAAGTATCAGTGACAACGTAATGGGTGACATCTGACATCACCTCAGTGGAGCCATAGAGATTCACCAGCTGAGTATCGCCCAGTGTAGGCAGTACCTGACGGGCCAGTGCCGTCGCCAGCGGCTCACCACTGACAAACCAGTAGTTCAGCGCCGGTAATCTGAAGCCCGTTTGCGCCATATATTCATTGGCAATATTCAGCAACGACGGCGCCGTAACAATACGGGTGATCCCCTGCTCACTCAGAACCTGCAGCAACTGAGGTACCTGCTTAACCAGTTCGCGGTCTATCAGGTGCAGCGTAACGCCTTGCAGTAACGGCGTGAACAATTCCCATACCGCCCGGATAAAGGCCATCGAAGTAATATGACAGGCCTGCTCATCATCCTGATATGGATAGTCTTGTGCCATCCAGTTAACCCGGTTCAGGGTGGCGCCATGGGTTCCCAGCACCCCTTTTGGATTACCCGTTGAGCCAGAAGTAAAGATGATATGGGCACCATCATTGGGCGTCAGGCTAACCTGATAGCTCGGTGTTGTTGGTTGAGCCACAATCGCGCTGGCAGTCTCGCTGTCATCCAGAGCACAAATCTGCGCCTCAACCTGCCAATGCAAGACCTCACTGCCCGCATTGCTGAGTACCCATTTACAGCCAACTTCATCAATCATAAATTCACAGCGCTGTTGAGGGAGCTCAGTAGAAACCGGGACATAGATTGCACCCAGCTTGATCACCGCCATAATGGCGACAATCCTTGGCAACGCCCGGGCCATGCACACGGCGACCCGATCGCCCCGCTCAACCCCCAGCGTACTGAGGAAATTCGCCACCTGTGTGGCCTGTGCATCCAGCTGCTGGTAAGTGAGGCGATGCTCACCGGATATCAGCGCAGGCTTATCGGCACACATCGCCACCACCTGCTGCCACTGAGTCAGTATGGTGTCACTTTGCGATGGCAGAGCCAGAGGCTGCGGCAGCACCGCATTGTCGCTCCAGGCATGGCTCAGCAGCGGCTGTTCCGGATTGCTGCAGCCCAGAGCCAGTAGATGTTCAAATTCAGCGGCAATCATGCTGATTGTGCTGGCTTTAAACAACCTTGCATCGTACGCCCAGGTCAGTTCATAGCCCTGTTCACGGCGCGACAAATACAGAGTCAGATCATATTTGTTATCGAACTCGCCCAGCGCAAGCCCTGATACATCCAGTCCGTCCAGTGCCAGTTCGGGTTGGTCATGACCATCGAAATTAATCATCACCTGGAACAGTGGCGCATGTTGCAGGTTACGCTCCGGATTGAGCACTTCCACCAGCCGCTCAAATGGCAGGTTGGCATGCTCATGCGCCGACAGATGGTGCGTTTTTGCCTGTTGCAGCAGGTTCGTCAAACTCGGCGAGTCACTTAAATCCAGACGCAACACCACTGAATTTAAGAACAAACCAATCACATTTTGCAACGCGGCATCGTTGCGGTTAGACACCGGTGTGCCAACCACAATATCCGTCTCATTACTCCAGCGAGCCAGCAGCGCGGCAAACACGCTATGCAACAGCATAAACGACGACGCCTGCTCATTTGCAGACAGCGCATCAATTTGTGCACTGAGCCCCCCGTCAAGCTGGTGATGATGGAATCCCCCCTTAAATGACCGCGTGCTGTCGCGCGGCTTATCCAGTGGAATGCTGTGAACAGTTGGCAAACCTTGTAACTGTGTTTGCCAGTACTGCTCGCTGTGCTCCAGCGCGGCCAGATTCTCAGGCGCACGTTGCCAGGCAGCAAAATCACGATACTGAAGGTCCAGCTCTGCAACTTCAAGCGGTGTCTGCGCACGGTGAGCATTGTAGGCACTGAACAGTTCCTGCTCAAAAATCGCGAACGATCCGCCATCGGTTGCTATGTGGTGCATACAAATCATCAAAATATGATGCTGCTCAGCCACTTTACACAACTCAGCACGGATCACCTCGCCCGCCGGCAAATCAAACGGCCGGGCGTTAAAGGCATTAAAGTGTGCTTCTGTCTCTGTGTCGCTGAGTGCACACTGAGTCAGGGTAAAGGATGACTGTGCCGGGTTCAGGCTGCGCTGACGTACAACCTGTTGTTCCCCTTCATCTGCAAACACCCGGAACTGAGTGCGCAGGCTGGCCTGTCTGGCCACAAGCCAGTTTAGTGCTTGCTCCATCGCAGCGACATCCAGTTCCCCCTTAAACACATAGGCTGCCGGCATATGGTAACTGGTGGCATCCGGGTTAAGTTGCTGCATAAACCACAGCCTTTCCTGTGCAAAGCTCAGCGCACACCACTGGCCTTCGTCAGTTGCAGCAGTCAGTTTCAGGTGCTGCTCCGTCGCCTGCGAATCATCAATCAGTGCGGCCAGTTTGTTAATGGTGCTGTGACTGAAAATGACTTTCAAAGGCAGCTGGAGTGAGAACGCTTTTTCAATGGCAATCAACAGGCGTGTCGCCAGCAGTGAATGTCCGCCCAGTTTAAAGAAGTTACTGTCGATACTGATCTGCGCTTCGCGCAGTTTCAGCAATTCGGCCCACACAGTGACCAGGAAAGTCTCTGTCGGCGTACTGGCCGGTACAATCACTTCATTCATAGCGACTGAACTTTGCAGTTGCTCGAGCACGCGAGCCTTGTCCAGCTTACCATTGCGGGTCAGTGGCAGGCTCGCTACAAAGGCATAGCGCTCTGGCACCATATAGGCAGGCAACTGCGTGCCCAACGTCTGAACCAGGGTACTTTGCAGCGCTTCATTTGCCTCACCGGACTCACTCACCACGGCTGCGGCAAGCTGCTGTTGCCCCTGACTATCTGTAAAGGTAAAGCAACGTGCCTGAGTAACTCCCTTGCATTGCTGCAATGCCAGGTCAATTTCAGTCAGCTCAACACGGAAACCACGGATCTTAACCTGATCGTCACTACGACCCAGATATTCCAGCTTACCGTTACCATTGAAGCGGACACGGTCGCCCGTGTTATAGCAAGGCTGCCCGCTGGCGTGCGTATAAAAACGCTCCGCAGTTAACTCATCGCGGCCCAGGTAACCCAGAGCAACCTGCGCGCCACTGACATGCAACTCACCGATGGCACCTCGCGGCACCGGCTGACCATAGGGATCCAGAACATGCAGCCCACACTGGCCCACAGGGAGACCAATAAAAGCGAAACCGGGCTGGCTAAAGTCGTCGACAAACTCCGCACAGGCCACATGGGTCTCTGTCGGGCCATAATGGTTCCAGAGCTTGCTGGGGTAGCGGGTAAACAGCGCCGCAATGGCCTCTGAGATATACAAGGCTTCACCGGCAACAATGATCTCATCCGGCACGGCATCATAGTCGTTACCCAGCACTTCTTCAGCCAGGATTTGGAGTACCGCTGGTGGACAGAACAAACGCTCGATTTTTCGTGCACTCAGTAGTTGAGGCAGCTGCGCCAGATTGTCTTTTTCTTCTTCGTTCATCAGTACCAGCGGACTGAGTGTGAACCAGCTGGTGATCAGTTCCTGCACTGACACGTCAAAGGTGAGAGGCGTAAACTGCAAAGTTCGCTTCGCATCAGTGAGCCCATGCGTGCTTTGCTGGGCAACCGCCAGATGACATAAAGTACGATGCGTTTGCACCACCCCTTTAGGCTCACCGGTTGTCCCTGAGGTATAAATCACATAGGCCGCGTCGTCACCCTGGATAGGTTCTTCACTGTGATAGACGCTGTCGTCCAGCCCTTTCAGTTGCGACTGTAGCGCCGGCCAGGTGAGTGCCAGACAGTTTAATTCAAGCGTGTCGATTAGCTCTGCGATACTGGCGTCGCCTCGGGTGTCTATCACATGTTCAACGCCACTTTGCTGCAGAATATAGCGCAGACGCTGCTCTGGCAGTTTAGGGTCCAGAGGCAGATACGCCGCGCCCAATTGCAGCAGGGCTGCAATGGCCAGATAGCTGGCAGGTGTGCGCGCATAAGTCAGCGCCACAACCTGGTGTTGCCTGACCCCGTGCTGTGTCAGTAAACGCGCCAGTTGGCTGGATTGAGCCACAAACTCACCATAAGTCAGTTGTACCTCGCTTGATTCTAACGCCAGGGCATCGGGCTGAGTCTGGGCGCTTAACTGCAAGACATCGGCAACAGACTGAGGTAAGTGCGTCACGTCTGCAGCGTCACAGGTGTCCTCAGCGTTCAGCGGCAGAGACAGTAGCTGTGCATCTGGTGTCGCCAAAGCTTGTTCACATAGAGCCACAAACGCCTGTGCCAGTGATTCTATGGTCGCTCTGTGGAATAAGTCACTGTTATATTCCCAGTCGAGGCGGATCTGTCCCGCTTGCTCAACCACCGACAGTGTCAGGTCAAATTTACTCTGATCAAAGTTGACCGGGTGCTCACGCAGCTCTACCCCATCCAGTAACCAGGCACTATTGTGCTGACTCTGAACCACCAACAGGATCTGGAATAGGGGGTTATAACGGTTGTGACGCGCCTCTTGCAAATCTGCCACCAGGGTTTCAAAAGACACGCTTTGATTATCAAACGCAGCCAGTGCAGTGTCGCGGCTTTGTGCCAGCAATTGTGCAAATGACATGGACAGATCTGTGTCCATACGCAGGACCAGAGTATTGGCAAAGAAGCCTAACATGCGCTGCGTTTCCAACTGTTCACGATTGGCCACAGGCGTACCGATAACAATGTCGCGACTGCCACTGAACTTACTCAATAGTGCGCTGAGTAAGCCATGCATCGCCATAAAAGTACTGACCCCCTGACGTTCGCAATAGGCTTTCAATGTCTCGCTGCATTGTTCGCTAAGCTGATTGAACACCACCTGACCACTGTGGGTCATTTCCTGAGGGCGCGGCTTATCCAGCGGCAGCTCATGCACAGGCGGTAACTGTGCCAGCTGCTGATGCCAGTAGGTCCGCTGTGCGGCCAGATTTTCGGGGTGACGACCCTGATGCTCCCACAGCGCATAATCGGCATATTGCAGTGCCAGCGGCTTCAGGCGCTCGCTGTCTCCCCTGTGGCTATACAGCGCGTCCAGCTCAGCAATGAATATCTCCATGCCCGAACCATCCATCGCCACATGATGGAAGTTGAGTAGCAGGGTGTAATGATCATCACCACGGATAAAGACATGTGCACGCAGCAGCACGTCCTGCTCCAAGTCAAACGGGGTCACCGCCAACTGCTCAAGCAGACCGGCAAATTCCTCTGTACTGTAATCACTGGCATCGAGTACTTGTGGCTCAAATGCACTGACCTCCTGGATATACTGGTAAGGCCCAAGCTCGTCCCGACGCAAGCAGGTGCGCAGCACTTCATGGCGCTCGACCAGCGCCGTCAATGCCTGTGTCAGCGTCGTTAAATCAAGCACACCATGATAATCAAATGCGAATGGCATGTTGTACTGAGCACTGCGCCCCTCCATCTGATCAACCAACCACAATCGCTGCTGCGCATCGCTTAATGGCAGTCGCTCCGGACGCTGCGTCTTCACCAAAGGCTGATCCTGAGGCAGCTGTCGTTGCGACGTCAGCGCACGTGCCAGTGCCCGAATGGTCGGCATTTTAAACACATCAGATACGTTCAATGTGCATGGCTGGGTTTGCTTCACCCGGGCAACCAGTTTGCTCGCCGCCAGAGAATGGCCCCCCAGCGCGAAGAAATTGGCCTCAACGCTTATCTGGCCAACATCCAGTGCGAGAATTTCAGCCCACAGCGTTTGCAGCTGCGACTCCAGATATGTTGCCGGCGCCTCATAATGCGCCTGCTCGACACTGATCGCAGGCAGTGCCCGCAGGTTAATTTTTCCGCTTACGGCATACGGCACCTGCTCAATCTGAACATAGTAACTTGGCTGCATATAGTCAGGCAGAGCTTGCTGAGCCAGTGCCCGCAAACGCGCCGTAATGTCCTGCTCGCTCAATGCGCCTGCCGAGACAAAATAGGCAACCAGGTGCGAGCCCTGCACCGTTAAGACCACTTGAGCTACAGCGTCGCTGCGACTGAGTACTGTTTCAATCTCGCCCAGTTCGATACGGAATCCACGCAATTTGACCTGCTGATCGATACGACCAAAGAATTCCAGATTGCCATCATGATCCCAGCGCACCAAATCGCCACTGCGATACAGTGAACCTGAGCCAAACGGATTGTTAATAAAGGCTTTTTCACTCTGTGCCGGATTGTTGAGGTATCCCTCGGCAACACCCGCACCGTCAATATACAACTCCCCTTTGGCCCCGACCGGAACACAACGCTGCTGAGCGTCCAGCACGTACAGCTGGGTATTGGCTATCGGACCACCCAGATGAGGATGGGCGCCTGTGACCTCAGTCTGAGTTACTTCGACGGTTGTTTCCGTCGGACCATAGGCGTTAAAGAACACGCGACCATGTTGCTCACTGTACTCACTGAGCTGGCACCAGAGTTTACGATTCAGCGCTTCGCCACCGAGCATCAGCGATGGCATCGGCTGTTCATGACACTCCAGCATTTGCTCCGCAAAAGAAGGTGTGGCAAAGCTGTAGTTAATATCGTGAGTCTGACAGAACTGCATAAAGGCATAGGGGTCACGGCCCGTTTCATGATCAGCAATGACCAGACACCCACCAAATGCCACTATGGCCAGGCCAAACATAGACGCATCAAACACGAAAGGAGCACGCCAGCCCCAGCGCACTGTGGCCATGTCTGCCGTTGCAAAGGTCCGCTGTGTCCAGCTTGTCAGTAGATGCGCCAGATTTTGCTGACTGATACACACGCCTTTGGGCTCGCCGGTAGAGCCGGAAGTAAAGAGCAAATACGCCATCTGTGCATATCGCTCTGGCACCCGGTAATCGCAGCCAGATGGAATAGTTTGCAGGCTGACAATCTCGGCTATTCCCTCAAATGCCTGCCCTGTATCCGGGTGCTGAACCAGTAACAGACGGATCTGTGCCTGTTCAGCTATTTTCTCAACCCGGGCGCGAGGGTAATCCAGCGCCAGCGGCACAAAGGTCGCGCCACACAACTGGGTTGCATAAATAGCCACGAGCGCATCGGCGCTGCGCGGTAATAGCAGTCCCAGATTATCACCGGGCTGCACACCCAGAGATTGTAAATACCCTGCCAGTTGTTTGGCACGCGTTTGTAGCTGACTATAAGTCAGTGTCAACTCGCCCTCTTCAATGACGATGTGCTCAGGGGTTTGGGCAACACGTGCTTCGAGCATAGTGCGCAAATCCGCCTCGTACTGACAAGACGCGCCTTTACCCAGTGCCTCAATGGCACGCCGCTGAGTGTCATCAACCAGTGCGGATAATGATTCGAATGGCGTACTACTGTGAGCCAGTAAGTTGCTGAGTCCATCGCTCAGACAGGTCAGCAGGGCTTGTGCTGTCGCGGCCTCAAAAATGTCCGTACTGAAGTCAATTTCCAGCAGGATATCGCCATTTTGCTGCTCTGTTGCATTGAGCGTCAGATCAAATTTAGCGAAGCTGTTTGGCTCTTCCAGCGTTTCGCAGCCAAGCTCTCCCAGAGAAATCGCCGCACTATGCTCAGCCGTCAGATAGCTGAACATAATCTGGAACAACGGGTGAAGGTGTGCGACCCGCTCCGGGTTTAAGGTTTCAACCAGAGTCTCAAACGGATAGGCCTGATGCTCATAAGCGCTCAGGAAGGTACTATTTTGCGCTTTGACCAGTTCACTAAAGCTAAGCTGAGGAGATACCTGCGCACGCAACACAACACTATTCACAAAGTAGCCAATCATTTGCTCACAGCCTGCCTGCTGGCGGTTTGCCATTGGCGTGCCCATAACAATATCTTGCTCACCGCTGAACAGCGACAAGACCCAAGAAAAAGCACTCTGTAGCACCACAAATGGCGTGGTTTGCTGTTGCTGAGCAAACTGACGGATTGCACTCACCTGTTCCATTGGAATGCGTGTGCTCAGGGTCTGCGCACGATAGCTGGCATCAACCGGACGCGGTTTATCCAGTGCCAGCTCGTGATGCAGTGGTAAGTCTGCCAGCTGCTGTTGCCAGTAATTCGCCAGCTTATCCATATTGGCGGGATCGTCAAACCGTGCTTGCTGCCAGCGTGCGTAGTCATGGTATAGCGGCAGATCAGACTCATCAGCGTGCCCAGTACGATAAAAGTGATCCAGCTGCTCCAGGATCAGTCCCATGGACCAGCCATCCGCCGCGATATGATGAATACACAGCGCCAGAACGTACTCTTGAGCGCCCAGAGTGATCAGTTTCGCGCGCAGCATCAGCGGACTTTGCGGCGTCAAACCCTCATGAAGTTGCGCAAAACTGTTTGCCAGTGCAGTGTCGCGTTGCTCTGTCTCACAATCCGACAGGTCATCGAAGGTCAGTAGGCTATCGGGCTGGGCATTCAGTTTTGCTGTCAGTTCATTATCTTGCTGAACCACTGAGGTTCTCAGTACCGGATTGTGCTCAAGTAAAGCACATAAGGCTCGGTCCAGACGTTCAGGATCCGGGCAAGTTTCAAAGCGCAGATAAAGCGGGATATAGTAACCTGCCTGGTCGTCACTCATCTCACAGGCCAGCCACATCTGGCGCTGTGCCATAGACAGCACAGGTTCATCCCTCTCTGAGCGCTCAATTTCGATACTGTGAGTAATCTGCGTGTGCTGCGCAACCATCCCAGCCTGGGCCTGAACGCTTGCATACTTAAAGACACTCGCCAGTGACCAGTCGCCCCCAAACGCCCCATTGATCAACGTGATCAGCTTAGCTGCCAGCAAGGAGTGCCCGCCCAGCGCAAAGAAATTGGCCGTTGTACTGATTTCATCAGCCTTGCGGCCCAATACCTGACCCCACAGCTCAACCAATTGTTGCTCTGTTTCATTAGCCGGCCCCTGGTAGGCCTGCTCAACGATATTTGGTGCGGGTAACCTGCGTTTATCTACTTTTCCGTTTACAGTCAATGGCATTTCATCAAGCAAAATACACTGTGAAGGCACCATATAATCCGGCAACTTTTCGCTCAGATGTTGTGTCAGTTGACGAGTAAGGTTGCCTGCCGCTGTTTCAGATGCCGTAAAGTAGGCAACCAAATGCTGTTCAACAACCTGCACGCAAGCCTGTTTGACCAGGCCGCTGTTACTCATCAAGCGAGTGATCTCTCCCAATTCGATTCGCAAACCGCGCAGTTTGATTTGGTCATCCGCCCGACCCATGTACGCCAGTCGGCGTGCCTCATCCCAGCGCACCAGATCGCCACTGCGGTACAGTTTTCCTGCACCAAACGGGTTATTCAGGAAGCTGTCTCGGGTTTGCTGGTCACGATTCAGATAACCCAGAGAGACCCCGCTACCTGCGATGTAAAGTTCGCCTTTCGCACCAAATGGTTGCAGACGCTGGTAAGCGTCAAGCACATAAAGCTGGGTGCTGGCTACGGTTTGCCCCAGATGCGTTGTGTCGCCGGTTACCTCAGTACAGGTCACATAAACCGTTGTTTCCGTTGGTCCATAGACGTTATAAGCCCGGTGCTCCTGTTCACGCAGAGTGACCAGTTGTGACCAAAGGGGCTGCTCCAGCGCCTCTCCGCCTAACACAAGATCCGGGATAGGCTTATCCTGTGGCCAGGCATCGAGCATCAGCTGAGCAAACGAGGGGGTTGCAAAGGTCAGATTGATACCCTGTTGCTGAACGAACGCCGCATATTTAACTGGATCCCGGCTGGTTTCTCTGTCACACATCCATAGCTGTCCGCCCAGTGCCAGTGCAGCAAGGCCAACCACCGAGGCATCAAAGACCAGCGGCGCACGCCAGCCCCAGCACACATCCCTGACATCACGACCACTGAGTACAGTATCTTGCATCACTCCAATAAAGTGAGCCAGGTTGCCATGGCTCACCTGCACCCCTTTTGGCTCACCAGTTGAGCCAGATGTAAATAATATATACGCGGTATCTTGCGCACAGACATCCACACTCTGATAGCGGTTATGGTCAGCACTGAGGGTTTTCAGCTGGTGGACCACACGTTCACCCCGATACAGTGTTTGCAACGACTCACAACTGATAATAAAGCGCACATCGGCTTGCTGACAGATGTTGTCTATCCGCTCAGTCGGATAGCTTTCATCCAACGGGATATAGACGCCGCCACACAGATGAATTGCTTGTAGCAATGCCACCAAATGCACATCTTTGGGTAGCAACAATGCCAGCGTATCACCCGGCTTTACACCCAGCTGCTGAAGACCCGCAGCATACTGTCTGGCCTGATGATCCAGCTCAGCATAACTCAGTTGAGCATGCGCATCGTGCACGGCAATGTGCGCCGGACGAGCGGCAGCCAGATCAGACAAGCGCTGTGGCATGAGTACCGACTGCACAGTCTGCTCAGACCCGTGACCCAGCTGCTCACGCACGACTGTAACTTGCTCCGGTGCCAGTAAATCAAGTGCATTGAGTGGCTCAGAAGGCGCAGCGCAACATACCGAGATAATATGCACGAACTGAGACAACATGCTGTTTATCATTGCCTCACTGAACAGACTCGTGGCGTAATCCACTTCGATACTCAACGCTCCAGAGTCGCGCTCTATGATATTCAGTGACAGATCAAACTTAGCGGCGCTTTGCTCTGGGGGCAATGTACTTACCCGGACACCCGGCAAGGCAAACGACGTCAGTCGTTCATCACTGGATAAATAATTGAACATGATCTGGAAAAGCGGATGACGACCATGCACGCGTTGCGGCTGTAAGAGCTCAACCAGCTGTTCAAATGGCAGTTCCTGATGCTCATATGCATCAAGGATCATGGCTTTTTGTCGGACAAGCATAGTGCTGAAGCTGTCTGTCCAGTCTACCGCGCTGCGCAGCACCACTGAATTAACGAAATAGCCAATCAGTGACTGAGTTTCTTCATGACGACGATTCGCCATCGGCGTACCCATTACCACGTCTTGCTCGGCGCCAAATTGTGCCAGCAGTAAGGCAAATGCGCTCTGTAATGTCACAAACGAGGTAACATCATGAGCACCCGAAAATGCTTTCAGCTGCTGGTTTTGCTTTTCATCAAGTGTCACCCGACAGGTATGCGCGGTATGCAGAGCCCCCTCAGGTGCACCATCTATCGGCAAACTGTGTAAACTCGGTAAATCGGTGAGCTGCGTCTGCCAGTATTCACGCAGTGACGGCAGCACATCTTGCTCAGCAAAGTGCTCACGCTGCCAACGTGCAAAGTCACTGTATTGTAACGTCACGTCATGCTGTGCTTTGGGGTCAATATACAAAGCGGATAATTCATTACCCAGCAGCTCGACAGACCAGCCATCCGCTGCGATATGATGGCACCATAATCTCAGCTCATACTGCTCAGTACCGAGCGTAAACAAGACGGCATGCAGCATAAGGTTGCTGGCAGGTGTCAGTGTGGTTACCACTTGCTCAGCCACTTTGGCAATGGCCTCTTGCTGTTGCGCGGTATTGTACTCACGCAAGTCAACCTGACTTAAAACCCTGTCCGGTACAGGGTTTACCCGAGCAGCAATCCCCTCCCCGGTGCGCTCAATGGAAGTACGCAACACGGTATGGCGAGTGAGCAGGCTAACCAGTGCTGTATCAAGTCGGGCAGCATCAACTGAGCCGTGCAATGCCAGGTGTAGTGGCAGTAAGTACCCAGCCTGATTGTCACTCATTTCACAGGCCAGCCACATCTGTTGCTGCGCAAATGACAATACGACGTCTGCATTGGGGTCAAATTGTATTTCACTGCGTACAGCACTGTCGGCTGCCTGAGGCGCTGGCAGCAGGGATGCCAGCGCGGCAATGTTTGGATTGGCAAACAGCTGTGTCATTGTCAGCGGATAGCCAAACACTTTCTTGATCATGCTGATCAGCTTGGTTGCCAGTAAGGAGTGGCCACCCAGCGTAAAGAAGTTGCTGTGCACACTGATCTGCGAGGCGTCCAGCGTTAAAACTTCTGCCCACATTTCGCAGAGCTTCACCTCAGTAACATCGCCCGGTGCAACATACTCATCTGCGCCACTCGCCTGAGGAAGCGGCAATGCTTTTTTGTTGACCTTGCCGTTCAGAGTCAAAGGCAGCTGAGGTATAAAAACAAAGTGGGTAGGTACCATGTAGGCCGGGAGCTGCGCATTCAGGTTCACCTGTAAAGCACGCTGCAGCTCAGCATGCGCGCCCTCAGCGACATCACCCACTGCCACATAAGCAACCAGCTGCTGGCGGTGCGCTGTTACAAACGCTTGCTGCACGACTTCATGCTGAGCAATAACTGATTCGACCTCGCCGGGCTCAATTCGATAGCCACGCAGTTTTAATTGCGTATCTGCGCGTCCCTGAAAAGTAAGCTGCCCTTGTGTATTCCAGCGCCCCAGATCGCCGGTTTTATAAACCAAACCAGGACCAAAGGGATTTTCAATGAATTTTTCCGCAGTCAATGCAGGCTGGCCCAGATAACCGGACGTGACGCCACTACCTGCTACCCATATTTCACCAATCGCGCCACGAGGTAACAAGGCACCGCAGTCATCGACCAGATAAATCTGCGCATTGCTTGCCACCCTGCCGATACTTGGTAAAGCTGATGTGCTGATATCACAGCATGTGGCATGTACCGTGATTTCTGTCGGACCGTAGTAATTGATGATGCTCAACCCGGTTTGAGCGGCAATCTCATTGAGGCGCGCCCATAATGACGGCGAAATCGACTCGCCTCCCATCCCCAGGTTTGGCATCTGTGCAACATCCGGCCATTGCTCGATAAATAGCTCACAAAATGAAGGGGTGACACAACAGTGAGTGAGCTGATGCTGACGACAAAACTCCGCATAACGCTCTGGATCCTGACAGGTCGCTTCGTCTGCCAGCACCACAGTTGCACCAGCAGCGACAGCGCCCAGCCCCAGCATGGAGCCGTCAAAGACAAACGCCAGGCGCCAGCCCCACCGTACATTACGAGGATCATGCGCCGAAAATGTATCCGTATCATTGGTAGTTAAAAAGTAGCTTAAGTTACGCTGGGTGACAATAACCCCTTTGGGCGTGCCGGTTGAACCGGACGTAAACAGCATATAGGCCGTATCTTGTGGATGGTTGATTACCGGTTGACAACTCACCCCCTGTGCAATCGCAACCCGTACATCGATAAATTCACACGCCAATTCTGGTGCCTTGTCAACTTCCGACACACTCAGCAAGCAATGGATACCAGCTTGGCTGGCGATATTATTAACTCGCTCAACCGGGAAGTGAGTATCAACAGGGACAAATGCCGCGCCACACAAATGGCAGGCATACACAGCGACAAGATACTCGACACAGCGAGGCATCATCACAGCAACGGCATCACCTTGCTCCACCCCGTTACTTTGCAAATAACCAGCCAATGCATGAGCCTGTTGTGCCAGCTCCCGGTAACTGAGAGAACGATTATCGTCAATCAGCGCCGGGCGGCCGTCACATTGTTCACTGAGGCGGTTCAGGCGTTGCACAAAGGACTCACCCAGCCCACGCTCTTCCCCTTTGCCAAGTGCCAGCACCGCCTCCCGGGCGGGCTGAGCTGTTACACTTGCTAACTGATGCAGAGGTTGAGTAGACTCTGTCAGCCAGTGATTCAGGGCCTCACAGAATTGCGACAGAATTGACTCCGCGGTCGTGCTGTCAAACAAAGCACTGTTATAGTAAAGGCTGGTGGTGAGCTGGTCATCCATGCTCTGCCAGATATCCAGGGTCAGATCAAACTTCGCCTGAGTGTCTTGTTCAGTCAGTACCTGAGCTTCAACCTCGCCCAGTGTAAAGTGTTCACGATGTGGGTTCTTGCCCAAAAAGTTGAATAAGATCTGAAAAATCGGATGAACGTGTTCCTGACGTGGCGGGTTGAGCGCATCGACCAAATGAGAAAAGGGAAACGCCTGGTGTACCATCGCCGCCATAATGGTGTCGTGCTGACTGGCGATAAACTGCTCAAGAGTGTGCTGACGATTAACCTGACTGCGAATAGCCACCGGATTAACAAAATATCCGACCATATCCTGGGTAGCCCGCTGTTGGCGATTCGCCATGGGTGACCCAATTACGACATCTTCTTCACGGCTAAACAGGCTTACCACCAGCGCAAATATACTTTGCAATACCACAAACTCTGAGGTGCCATGGCGCTTGGCGAATTCAGCTAACTGCTGACCAACCCCCTGTGGCAATACAACTCGTACCATACCCGCCGCGGGTGATTGCTCCTCATTGAGTGACAAATGACTGCGCGGTTTGTCGAGGGCAATACCATGCAGAGCCGGCAACGACTCTAACTGCGTCTGCCAATACTGACTCATGGCCTGCGCCTGCTCACTGCCCTCCCAGTGTTGCTTTTGCCAGCGAGCATAATCCCCATAACCTGCCCGCTCACCAGGCTCAACCGCATGCTGATAAAACTCACTGAGTTGCTGGCACAGTAAATTGACCGACCAGTCATCAACTGCGATGTGATGAAACACACAACATAAAAGGTGGCGCTGCTCAGACACGCTAATCAAACAGGCGTTCACCATCAGCGAACTGGCTGGTGTCAGTCCGCGGCCCAACTCAGCACGGACCTGTGCAATGCGCTGTGATTGCTGTGCTTCATCCAGCTGACTCAGTTCAATGTGTTGCAATGGCAGCTGCGTAGTGTCAGCGAGCTGGGGCTGCAACAGGCCGTCTTCATCCATCACCAGACGAGTGCGTAAGATTGGGTTATGTGCCAGCCACAGATCCAATGCAGCTTGCAAACGCATGATCTCCAGCGGGCCGCTAAGCGACAGTGTCAGAGGCACTAAATAGCTGTGTTGTCCATTTTCCTCCAAACCTTCGTGCTGACTGGCCAGCCACATCTGTTGCTGTGCAAAGGATACCACCGGACCACCTGCTGCATCAGGTTGCACCGAGATGGCGGGCAATGGGTTCGCTTCCTTTGCCAATGACGCAGTGTCGAGTTCAAGATGGTTTGCCAAATCCACTATGGTGGGGTAAGTAAGCAGGGTTTGAAATTCAAGGTCTGCTATCAACTGCTCGCTAATGGCACCCAGTATCCGCAGACCAATCAGGGAGTGCCCGCCCAGCGCAAAAAAGTGTGCAGTACAACTAAGCGACTCTTCGCGCAGTTCAAACGCCTGTGCCCAGATCGCTCTAAGCTGTGTTTGTAGTGGCGACTGAGGTGCGACGATTTCGCTGTCCACAGTCTCAGGCAAACGATGGTCTCGCAGTGCCCGGCGATTGACCTTTCCATTGGGTAACAGAGGTAATTCACTCAGGGCGACAAATTGGTTCGGTACCATATGCCCTGGCAGACGAGATGCGGCAAATTCGCTGAGTTCCCCGCCAGTGGGCGACTCTCCCTGCGCAACATAGAAGGCAACCAGCTGTTGGCTCTGTCCTCGCATAATGTCGACCACCGCTATACTGCGGATCCGGTCATGACGTGCCAGTTGGCTGTCAATCTCGCCCAGCTCGACACGAAAGCCCCGTACTTTTACCTGCTCATCGGCACGTCCCAGGAAGTAGAACTCACCACCGGGGCCTTGTCTGACTAAATCACCACTGCGGTACCAACGCATGCCACGATATTGAATAAACTTGCTGCGGTTTTCTTCTTCACGATTCAGATAACCTGAGCTCAGGCAAGGTCCAGCCAACAATAATTCCCCAACCGCACCGGGAGGCTGTTCATGACCCTCACTATCAACCACTAACGCAATTCTGGGCCCACATAACTTACCGATGGGAATACTGACACGCGACAAATCAGCCGGTGTTACCTGATGCCAGGTAGAGGTAATGGTTGCTTCAGTGGGTCCATAGGCATTAAATAATCGACAGCGAGAAAACAGCGCCAATTCTTCCCAGCGACGAACAATCTGGGGGTTCAGGGTTTCTCCGCCCAGTACTAAAGTATGTAACTGGGTTTGCTGCCAAAAAGCCATCTCGTTCGCTTGCTCACTGAGCAGTTCAGCGACCAGTGCCGGCGGTAGATCGGTACAAGTGATCTGATGTTGCAACAGATAGTCGGTCAGCTCCTGATGGCGCCACAGCCGCTCGCCCTTAATATGCACCGCTGCACCCGCACATAGTCCCACCCAGATCTGCTCCAGCGCGGTATCTACGTTTAAGGACGCAAATGACAACACGGCATCCTGATCTGATAACGCCAAATGTTCAGACATGGCGTGAATGTGCGCAGCAAAAGCATCATAGCTTATCGGCACGCCCTTAGGTAAACCGGTCGATCCAGAGGTATAGATAATATAGGCAGACAAACTGGTGTCTATCTCGGGTGGGTGCCAGACCTTGTTATGTGTTTGTGCCATCAGGACATCATACCGATAGCTCTTCACACCATCGAGAGCACTTTTGTGCTCATTAGCGGCATCTGTGAGCACACATTTGAGGCCTGCATCCGTCATTATATGTGCCAGCCTTTGTGCCGGATATCCTGGGTCAAGCGGTACAAAGGTCGCGCCTAAGCGCCATAACGCAAGCTGTGCCACCAGTGCAGCCACTGAGCCGGGCAGCATGACACCTACCCGAGTACCCGAGTCAACCTGCTCAGCAAGTTGTGCTGCCAGATGACAGGAGCGAGTCACTAAAGTGCGATAATCGATTTGCTCATCACTGTCACACACAGCAAGGGTTCGGGGAGCATGCTCAGAGAGTTGGTCAATTACATCGACAATGCTTTTAGGCGATTGCGTAACCGGGGGAGACAATGTCTCATGGTAATAGGCCAAGGTGTTCAAAGACTGATTTGGGTCAACCGCGACCTCTGTGATCACAAAGGTTAGCCAATCGGCAAGCGTCTCCACGGTTTGACGGTCTATCTGCCGGGCATCATAAAACCACTCAAGGTGCCCGGCAGATGACATGTTTAACAGCACAGTAAATGACAGACGTTCAATGTCTGCCTTGGCAGACTCTGTCACATGAAAAACCGGCAACAGCGTATCTGTATTCTCTGCCGGGTCTGTTGGCGCAGGGAGCGCTGCTGTTGACTGCGCACACACATAGTCGTGCCATTGCTGCACTGTCATCGTGGGGTCAAGATGTAAGTCACATACCTGTTCGGTATTGCTTGCTGAGCTAACATCAGCTTTATCTACATATCGCATCCTCGCTGGTGACATCTGGTAATATCTGGCATACACCAGTGCGAAGCAGCTAAACAACATCTGCGCTTTGTCTGTATTCAGCCTGGTTGCTGCCTGGGTCACTGTTGCAGCATCTAAGCTGGATTGAGCCAAACTGGTTATTTCCTTAGCCATGCCTGGATTAGCTCTGTCGACAATCACTGTATCTCTCCCGGTATTATTATATTTATAAAATTCAGTACATAAGGTCTTGCACTGGTTGTCATGCAAACCAGCGTGACTCTGTGTAACTCTGTTCATGTTGCCTGTGATTGGCTAAACCATTGTTGCAATAAGCGTCATATCTCTTGCCACACGATGCGCGCAACAACCTGAAACAAGATGCCTGACTCGGTGTTCCGGCACAGCAGTATGAGATGCCAGACACCCTCATAATGACCCAACTATTACTCGTTATTCGCAGAGCAAAGTTAGTGGTCGCTTAATCAACGACATACTCAATGCGAAGTTTTATTACCATGACAAGGACTCACACAAATACACCGAGTCACCCACGAGTTCTTTTTATGTGCACTCAAAATTTGAGCAAAATACACGAGGGCACATGTAACAAAGCAGCGAACTCAGATGTTATGAGTTTTGCGCAACACAGTTCATAAATCGCACAAAAAGTTCACTTTTCATCCCAATTTACACAATAAAATAAAACTCACAATTTCAATACTTAAAATTAACCACAGCAACACAAAACAGTTTGTAAGTGCATACAAACAAACATGAATTAATTAATTTGCAAGCACCAAAAGCCACTTAATACCTAATAAACACACAAGATGAGCACAAATCAAACTAAATTTGATTTTTTTTAATCTTGACAATTTCCAAGCCTTAGGTACTCTAAATCCAAATTGCAATAAAATGAAAACAACACCTTTAATTGCTGTAACAAAAACAACAAACAAAAATAACCAATTCTCTATATCCAAGGAGGCAACATGGATATCCAGAGCTTGATCCAGGAAGCAGATTCAGCAGGTGTTTCGCTGTTTATTGAAGACGGAAAACTGGGTTACAAGACGAACCGGCGGCTCAAAGATCGCTCAATCCTGTCTAGAATTTCGGGCCGGAAATCTCATATCATTGCCTACCTTGAAGGACAACAGGCTTCCCGCCTGTCAGGTGATGCGCCTGCATCGCTGAGCCAAAAACGTATTTGGCTGACACAACAGCTTCAGCCTGGTAGTACCGACTTCAATATTCCAATGTGGATCAGGTTCGACAGCAGCTGGGATACACACAAGCTGGAGACCACGATCCGAAATTTGATTTCCAGTCATGAAATATTTCATACCTGTTACTACGAAAAAGACGATGAGGTTTATCAGCGTATACAATCTGATTTGACACTCACTGTGGCTCATTACCAGTGTCAACAAAGTAGCGAACAAGATTTGACGGCGCAGGTACAGGCCTTCTCAGCTCATTTATTTGAACTGGAAACGGATATGCCGGTGCGTGTTGCCTTTTTCCATACCGCCACGGGCTGCGATCTGTGTTTGTTGTTTCACCATATCGCACTTGACGAAACCGCCTGTCAGACGTTTGTTGCTCAGCTGTTTACTTCGTACCAGCAACACACCACGCCAGCCACAGCGGAGCAATATCGCGATTATGCGCTATGGCAAAAGCAACACCTCTCGAGCCCAGCTTTTCAGCGCCATGCTGATGCGTTTATTGAGACCTTGCGCGGTGCGCCTCAGCTACATCGCTTACCGCTTAGAGCGCCACACGCGCAAAATACCCGCAGCACGGCGCAAACCATCCCCGTTACCATTCCCGATGCGCTGGCAGATTCAGTAAAGCAGCTTTGTCAGGAAGCACGGATCACCGAGTTTTCGTTTTATCACACCGTTCTGGCGATACTACTGGGCCACTGGAGTAAAGTGGATGATGTGATGTTCGGTACACCCGTGATCCATCGCCCGACAGCGAATATGGATCAGGTACTTGGCTGCTTTTTAAACCTGTTACCGCTGCGTCATCAGCTTGACTATAACTGGTCTTTTGCTGAACTCATTGACTACATCAAGGGTAAACAGAACGCGCTGATGCGCTATCAGGATGTGCCCTTTGAATACGTACTGGAGCAATTAAAACCGGCTCGCCAGCCATACGTGAACCCACTGTTTCAGATCCTGGTGTCTAACCACACCAGTACCGACCAAGCACATTCAGATACGCAAAGCTGGTCGTTTGTCAGTTCAGCACAGGCAACCTCAAAGTACGATTTGACCCTTAAGATTGTCACCGCGCCAAATGAAGCACGGGTCCTCTGGCAATATCGGGAAGACCTGTTCAGCACCGAGTTGATGACCATGATGAGCGACAGCCTGGTGCCCTTGCTCACACAATTAATGGATACCCGGGAGCAAACGGTAAAACGCGCCCTGACAGAGATTAAGTATCCAACTCTGGCGCAGCTCACATCGACACAGATTGCACCAAAACGCACCCTGCTTGGTGCCCTTGCTGAGCACGCACAGCATCAGCCTCACGCCATTGCACTACGCTGTCATCAGCAGCAGATAAGTTATGAATCTCTTAATAATCAGATTAATTTACTGGCACAAAACCTGCTAGACCAGGGACTCAAACAAGGCGATCACCTGGGACTGATGCTTGAGCGCCACTGTGATATGGTTATCGCAATGCTTGCAGCCCTGCGCCTTGGTCTGATTTACATTCCGATGGATCCTGATTATCCGCAGCAACGTCTTGAATACATAGCACAAAAAGGCCAGTGTAAGCTCATCCTGTGTGAACACACGCAGCAGCTTAGTGGCACTTTTGCTCAGATGACATTAGATGAGCTTAGAGCACAGCCAGTAGTACCGACGGACCTGGATCTGCTCCCAGAGTCAGATCAGCTCGCCTATATCATTTTTACCTCTGGCTCGACCGGGCAACCCAAAGGGGTCAAGATCAATCATGGGAACCTGGATAATTTCCTGACCAGTATGGTCACTCAGTTGTCACTGACTCGCCACGATACCTTGCTGGCGGTTACACCCATTTCTTTTGATATTTCGGTTTTGGAGCTGTTTGCCCCACTGATGGCTGGCGGTGAAGTGGTCATTGCACCACAGCAGCAAAGGGATGGTCTGAGCCTGAAGCAACAGCTCAACACGCTGCCAATTACTGTGATGCAGGCAACGCCTGCAGGCTGGCAATCGCTGCTTGATGCGGGCTGGGAAGGTAAACCGACTGTGCGCGCTCTCTCTGGCGGAGAACGCTTGCCGACGACATTGGCTCAGGCACTCAATGGCAAAGTCGCGTGCTTGTGGAATATGTATGGCCCCACCGAGGCAACAGTCTGGGCAACCTGCCAGTTGGTTGACCCTAATATCAGCCAGGATATACCACTTGGCCAGCCAATCAATGATTGCGCAATCCATATCCTCGACGAGCAGGGCAATCCCTGCCCGCCTCAGATGCGCGGGGAAATTGTCATAGCTGGTGCGTGTGTAGGTCAGGGCTATGTCGGATTAGCATCCCAGACTGCTGAGCGCTTTATCACACTGGACAGCCCACAGGGTCCCGTCAAAGCATACCGCACGGGCGATCTGGGCTACATCAATTGCGAAGGTGAGCTTTACTGCCTGGGCCGAAATGACCATCAGGTTAAAATTCGAGGCTTCCGGATAGAGCTACAAGAAATCGAGCGTCAACTTCAGCAACTGGCGGCACTGGAAAAAGTCTGTGTGGTTGTGCACACCATGCCAAACGGCAGTCAAAAACTCATCGCCTATTTTGCCGATCCGACGCAAACGCAAGATTGCGAGCAATTGCAATTTCAGCTCCGTCAGGTATTACCGGCCTATATGGTGCCAGATTTCATCATCGCGATGGACAAATTACCACTCACACCCAGTGGCAAGATAGACAGAAACCATCTGGCTTCACTGGAGCCCAGCCCGGAATACAATCAGCTCGTTCCCCCGGCAAATGATCAGGAACAGCAATTGCTGGAGCTTTGGAAAAGCCTGCTCAACCTGTCTGACATTGGCACCAATTGTAACTTCTTTGCCCTGGGCGGAGATTCGATCACCGCGATAAAGCTGGTGAGCCAACTACAGGCCCTGGGTTTCAATGCCAACAGTGGCCATATATTTCAACATCAAACCATTAAGGATCTGGCTCAGAGCCTGATCCCGAACTCTACACCCAACACTGCGCTAGCCAGCGAGCAGCAAATGCATGGCGTTGAGGTGATTGGTGATGCCGTATCAGAAGCGGATCTGCAGTCCTTATTTGATGAGTTCGAGTCCTGATTTTTAAAAATATAAAAAATATAAGAAAACAAGGAATACCCATGAGTTCTGTCAAAGAAATACAAGCTGTGTACCCGCTTTCGGCAACCCAACGAGGCATGTTGTTTTACCTGGTTAATGCAACAGAGTCAGACGAGAACTACCGAGAGCAGCTCAACCTCATCGTTGCAAAAGAGACCCGGATAGAGATCTTGCAACAGGCCTGGCAGGCCGTCATTGACCACAACCCGGTACTGCGCTCAGTGTACAGCTGGGAAAATAAATCTCAGCCGTTGCAAGCTGTGCTGGGTCAGTACACCCTGCCCTGGCATCAGCACGATTTCAGTGCAATGAGCGAACAGCAGGCCGAGCAGAGTGTCTTAGACAATAGCGCGCAGAGTCGCTGTAAACCGCTTGAGTTAGGCAAAGTGCCCCCAGTCTGGGTCGACTATTATTTGCTTCCTGAGCATAACCTGATGACCTTTAACTTTACCCACCTGCAACTGGATGGATGGTCCATGGCGCTGATCACCAATCAGCTTGAACTGGCTGTATCCCAGCTGCTTCAGGGTTCAGCTGTGACGCTGCCTCAGGGAGGTCAGTATAAAGACTATGTGAAATGGCTGCTGGCCCAGGACACCAAACAATCTTTAGGTCACTGGTATACTCATCTGGGAGAGCCGCAAGCAAGTGCTCCGCTCAAATTGCAGGGGTTTGCGGCCGAGCAGGTCAGTCAACAAAACTCTCAGGCCAAGCTCGGTTTCAGCGAGCAGGAATTTTCAACGCTCAACGATTTTTGTCAGCGCCAGGGGGTGACATTAAATGCCCTGATGCTGGGCGCATTTGGCTTGTTTGAAGCTCAGGTCAGCAGACGTGAAGACGCAGTCATTGGCTCGGTTGTCGCAGGTCGCCCGCACCAGGTGCCAAACATGGAAAGCATTGCAGGCTTTTTCAGTAATGCCCTACCAATCCGTATTGATGCACAGCACAACAGCGACTTCACCAGCTGGCTGAAACAGTTCCAGAGCACTTTAGTGGCATCATGGGATCATGCCCATGTCTCTTTGGAGCAAATTAAACAAGCGGTCAAAATGCCGATCACTGAGCATTTATTTTCTACTTTGTTTATTTTCCAAAACTTCCCTAAGCGTCTGGTCAATGATGAACAATCAGATGCGCAGCAAGCTCCAATGCAGCAAGTGGTGGGTTATGAACAAAGCCACTACCCGCTGACGTTGTATGTCATGGCATCAGGCGCACTCAGTGTGCACGCCAGTTATCAGTCCAAGCATTACAGCGCCGCACATATTCAGGCGTTGCTGGACTTTTACAAGACTTTCCTGCTGAACTGTGTTGAACAAGCCCAACAGTCGCTGACCCAGTTGGACCCTTACAGCCAGCATGTACTGACGGCTATGCCGGCAGCGGATTTTAGTACTCAGTGGGACAACAACCATCTGCACGGACATTTGGCCAAGCTGGGTGAACCGGGCGAATCAATTGCAATCGTGGATGCAGAGCTGTCAGTCTCATATCGCGAACTGAATACACTGATCAATGGCTGCGCACAACAATTGCAGGCGCAAGGTATTACAGCAGGTCAACGCGTCGCCATTGCACTCGACAGAGGATTACCTTTTATCGTCGCAACACTGGCAACCCTGCGCATTGGTGCCAGCTATATTCCGCTTGACCCTAAAATGCCAGCAAGCCGACAGGCATTTATTTGTGATGATGCGAAACCGGCCCTGTTGATCACCCGTGTCGCCGTCGATAGTCAGCTACCTTGTCTGAGTGCAGAGCAAGTCACATCCATACATGCCGATACACTGCTGGCAGCAGACGTTGAAGACACGGCAGAAGCCTACGTCATTTATACCTCTGGCTCTACCGGTAACCCTAAAGGGGTAAGTGTGCCACGCAGCGCCTT
Source organism: Pseudoalteromonas rubra (assembly GCF_005887095.1). Lineage (GTDB taxonomy): Bacteria > Pseudomonadota > Gammaproteobacteria > Enterobacterales > Alteromonadaceae > Pseudoalteromonas > Pseudoalteromonas rubra_E. The sequence continues at coordinate 50,445 of NZ_PNCI01000026.1, forward strand.
GCTAAACCACACTTTGTCAGCGATAGAGTGCTACGAAATTACGCCTCAAAGCAGCGCTTTGCAGTTTGCTTCAGTGAGCTTTGATACCGCCGTTGAAGAGATCTACCCCACCTTATTTGCGGGTGCCAAACTGGTGTTACGAAACGATGCCATCATGGCTGATCCACAGGCATTCATCGACTTTATTGCTGCCCATAACCTGAGTATCCTGAACTTCCCAACCGCATTCTTTATTGCCTGGAGTAACACCCTTGAGCAGCCACTGCCTGCATCAGTAAAGACAGTCATTGTCGGCGGCGAAGAGCTCACCCAGCAAAGCTTCAGCGCCTGGCACGCCTTCTGCCAGCAACACCAGCTGAACATTGATTTATTCAACACCTACGGCCCGACAGAAGCGACCGTGGTCACCACTCGAATTAAGCTGGATGAGTCACATCTGACCCTCGCCCGCTTGCCTATCGGTCGTGCCATCGACAACGCCGCCTGTCATATCCTGAGCCAGTCTCTGCACTGTCTGCCGGAAGGGTTTTTAGGTGAGATTGCCATATCGGGCGCCGGTCTGGCACGGGAATATCTGAATCAGCGTGAGCTGACCGATGCCGCGTTTGTTGCGCACCCACAACTTGGCCGCTGCTACCTCAGTGGCGATCTGGGTTATATCAAACAGGGCGTGCTCTACTATGCTGGCCGTAAAGACCACCAGGTCAAAATCCGCGGCTACCGCGTTGAGCTGGGTGAAATTGAACATGCCCTGGCGCAGCTGGAGGACATTTCAGAAGTGGTTCTGGTTGTTGTCGATAACGACCAGGGTGCTCAGGAACTGGCGGCTTACTACACCGCGGCAGTGGAGTGTGACTCTGCGGCGCTACGTGATGCACTGACAGAGCGACTGCCTGATTATATGGTGCCCAGTCACTGGATGCAGTTACCACATATCCCCAAAACCATTACCGGTAAGTATGACCGGAAAAAACTGCCGGCACTGGAGCGCAAAGTAGTCACAATCGATTTCGAGGATCACTACCTCAACTCACTGGCGGTGATCTGGCAGCAGTTACTTTCTCCGGAAACACTGAGCGAAGACAGCCACTTCTTCCGTTTGGGAGGTCACTCAATTCTGACCATCAAACTGCTGGCAAAAATTAAAGATGTTTTCCGCGTAAAACTGAATTTCAGCGAGATCTTTGATTATCCAACACTGGCAGCACAGGCTCAGCTGATCGCCCAGAAAGCGCGTAACAGCGAGAGCAGCCAGCAACTGCTGCCCAGCCTGACACATCGTCCGGAGCTGGACCGCTACCCCTTGTCGTTCCAGCAGGAACGCGTATGGTTCCTGCAGCAATTACAGAAAACCAATACGGCCTATAACTTCCAGATGACCTTCTATCTCGACGGTCCATTGAACATCACTTACCTGGAAGAAACGCTGGAAGAGATCGTTGCCCGTCATGCGCTGTGGTTCAGTACCTTCCATGATGACGATGGTGTGCCTTATCAGCGCATCGAAAGTCCGTTCAAAGTCGACCTGACTCCGCTGGACATGAGTCACCTGAGCGAAGAACAACAACGAGCAGAATTGGATGAGTTACTTCCTAAACTGACTCAGAAGCCATTCGACATTACTCAGCTGCCACTGATCCGCTGGAAACTGATCAAACTGGCCGAAGATTCTCACTGCCTGCTGCAGGTTGAGCACCACCTGATCCACGATGGCTGGTCTGTGGGTATTTTCACCAAAGAACTGCACGCCATCTACGAGGCCAAACTGGCAGGGAAAGCCCATTCAATGGCGCCGCTCAAGTTCACTTATGCCGACTTCTGTTTGTGGCAACGTGAAGTGATGTCTGGTGCCTACTACGAAGAAATGGAGCAATACTGGCTGGACAAGCTGGCAGATTTACCACCAGCACTGGAGTTGCCTTATGACTATCCACGCCCGCTGGAGCCGTCGTTTAGAGGTGACTCACTCATGTTCAACTTGGACTTTGAACTGTATGAATCACTGCGTACGTTTGCGCGCGAAAATGGCTTCACCTTATATATGACCATGATCGCCGCGTACTATGTGTTACTGCACAAATATAGTGGCCAGACTGACATTAATATCGGTGCCGGTACGGCGTCGCGTACCGCACCCGAGCTGCACCCTATCATGGGTATGATGGTTAACAGCATCGTGCTACGTACCAGCCTGGAAGGGAACCCAAGCTTCCTTGAGTTGCTGCAGCGCGTGCGTAAGACCTGTCTAGATGCCTATGCTTATCAGGACATGCCATTTGAACAACTGGTTCAGAAACTCAGCCCTGAGCGTATGGGACAGGCCAACCCCTTGTTCCAGACTATGTTCAGTTTCCATGATGCGGAAGTCCCTGAGCCAGACTTTGGTGGCTTGCAGGTTAATGGCCTGGTTAACACCAACAAATCGGCCAAGCTGGACCTGAACATCATAGTCGCGCCGCATGCAGAGCAACGCGTAGGACAAACTACATCACGACGCGCGGCAGCAGTTATGACCTGGGAATACAGTACCGATCTGTTTGCCAAAGAAACCATGCAGGAAATGGTGGCTAACTTCATGCATCTGCTGGCTAACCTGACCCAAAACCCGGATCAGCCTATTGACCAGCTGACGGCCATCAATGCCAGCTCTGCCAGTCAGCTGCTGATGAACGAAGATGAACTCGCATCACAGCTGTCACCTTCCGTTGCAACCCTGTTCGACCATCAGGTTGCGCAATACCCGAATAACACGGCCGTTATTGACGCAGACTCAACCGAGTACAGCTACCTGGCATTGCAACAGCGCTCTGCCAGCATAGCCGCAGCACTACAGGCACAGGTTACTGCGGGTGATACTCTGGGCCTGGTACTTAAACCCGGCTTTGAACTCTATGCTGCCATGCTGGCGGCGGCTCGTCTGGGTGCGAGTTATATGCCTATCGACCTGGACAGCGGTGAAATCCGTACCCAAACAATGCTTGATGACCTGGCACAGCTAAATGCCAGCCCGGTGATTGTTACCGATCAGCAGGCACTGACGCTGGCTGAGCGCTTCAACCTGGTACATGTCAGCGAAATTGCCGATATGTCTGATGCGCCATTGCTGGATTTAGGTACTCAGGACTTGGCGGCATACATCATGTACACCTCTGGCTCTACAGGTAAACCCAAAGGGGTTCGCATTCCGCAAGCGGGGATACTGCGCCTGGTAGAACAGCCTGATTTCATTGCCCTGGGCAGTGAAGACGTATGGCTGCAGCACTCCTCTCAGTACTTTGATGCTTCCACACTTGAAATCTATGCCCCACTACTCAATGGCGGTACTTTGGTTGTGCCAGCACAGAAGCGTCTGTCTTTGGCCCAGTATCAGGATTACCTGAACACCCACAACATCAGCCATATGTGGTTAACCGCAGGCCTGTTCCATCAGTTGGCTGAAGCACAACAAACTGCCCTGCCAGCATCGCTGCGTTATTTGCTGGCCGGTGGTGACGTGCTGTCTCGGGACAAAGTGCAAAAGTTTGTGGAGCACAATCCGCACTGCATCCTGATCAATGGCTATGGACCGACAGAAAACACCACTTTCTCATACTGTCAGCAACTCACAGCCGACGTCCTCGAAGCCACTGCGCTGTCACGCTCAGTGCCCATTGGTACAGCCATCAAAGGAAGCGAAGGGTTTGTGCTGGATGCGCAAGGCCAGTGTGTACCACAAGGTGGCATTGGTGAGTTGTATCTGGCCGGACTGGGACTGTCTCAGGGATATCTGGATAATGAGCTCAACGCACAACGCTTTGTCACTCATACCTTTAAACTGCATGGGATTGAACGCACCGTTCGCTTGTATCGCAGTGGCGATATGGTGCGCGAAAATGCCCAGGGACAGCTTGAGTTTATCGGCCGTAACGACAACCAGGTCAAGGTGCGTGGTTTCAGGGTTGAACTCAATGAAATTGAAGAAGTAATAGGTCAGCATCCTGACGTACAAGCCGTGTGTGTGGCTGTAACTGGTGAAGATAATCAACATCTGGCCGCGTACTATCAGGCAGACAAGAACCTGGACGATGCATTGCTGGATCACTGTCAGTCTGCGCTGATGGGCTTCCAGATCCCGGATTTCTTCGTTAAAGCGGAGCAGTTCCCGTTAACCAGTAATGGTAAGTTGGATCGCAATGCCATTATTGAGGCGAACCCGATTGATGTACGCAGTAAGCTGGCGCAGTTTGTGGCACCACAGACTGAACGTGAGCAGACACTGTGCGCTATCTTTGCACAAGCCCTGGGGCTGGAGCAGGTTGGTTGTAACGACAACTTCTTTATGCTGGGTGGCCACTCGCTGGTCGCAGTCAAAGTCATTGCCAACATCGAAGAGCTGCTACAGGCACACCTTACCCTGGTAGACCTGTTCACTGCCCCTACGGTCGCTCAGCTGGTCCGCAAACTGGACGAGCAGCAGCGCGCACCTCAGGCAGTGGATCCTGCCCATGCACCGGAACAGGCCGAAATCGACGAGCAACTGTCCGATCAGGAATTGGATGCCTTGCTGGCTGCGATGGATGGCGAGGAAAGCTAGGATGACAGCCTCAACTCTGAGCCGCGCAGAAAAACTCGCGCGGCTGAAACAACTGCAACAGCAAAAGGCGGGTCTGGCCCTGCTGGGACTGAGCGATAAGCAGCAACGCTTCTGGTTCAGCCATCAGCTGGATGCCACCAGCGGCATGAATAATATTTTTCGTGCCTACCGCTTTGCTGGCAGACCAGATACTGCGGCATTGCAACAAGCAATTGCCGCTGTCATGCAACAACACCCGGCCCTGACCAGTAAATTTGTGATGGTTAAAGACGAGCCCAGACAGTTCAGTCAGCCTCTGGAAAAGGTCCCGTTTGAGCAGGTGCCGGTGAACTCAGCAAGCGAAATGAAACACGCGATTGAAGCCGAGGCAAAAGTGCCGTTTGAGCTCAGTCGTCAGTACCCGTGTCGGTTCCGGTTATTCCATAACACTGAGGCCGCAGACGAATACGTGCTGACCTTGTGTTTCCACCATATTGCGCTGGACGGTTATTCGGTGGTGATGGTAGAACGCGCCATTATGGCTCTATACTCGGGTGCTATAAGTGTACCGACAGAGCCCGCCTACACGCTGACTCAGTTACTCGCCACCCAAAGCGGTGACCGCAGTGCAATGGAACAATACTGGCTGAGCCGCCTTGCAGACACTGAGCATACTTTGTCTCTGGCGCTCAACCCGGCATCACCGGAGCAGGATTTACAGCAAGGCAGTTATGTCAACTTCAGCTTTGATAACGCGCTCAGCAAGCAAATTACTGTTTGCTGCCAGCAACTTGCTATCACGCCATGTGTGTTCTTTCTTGCTGCGTATCAGTTGTTACTACATAAGCTGACCGGTCAGCATAATTTTATTGTGGGCATGCCTGAGCTGGCACGTGCCAATCAGCAGCAACGGGCTATGGTGGGCAACTTTGCCAACACCTTACTGATCCCCGCAGGCGTGAGCTCAAACACACCGATTAGCGCTTTTATTTCCAGGTTGCAGCAGCATTTCTATCAGGATCTGCAATGTAATCAGGTCACAGTTGAGCGACTGGTCGATTTGCTCGGGGCAGATCGTGACAGTGGCACGAATCCGCTGTTCCAGGTGATGTTTTCATTTAATAACCTGGGCAGTAGCACGCCATCAAACTCTGAGGAGGCGCCAATTTGGCAGCCCTACCCGGTGCAAAGACACTACAGCAAACTGGATGTTACGCTGGAAATTCAGCAAAGCAGTGACACATTTAGCGGCTACTTTGAATTCCGCACGGCGCTGTTTACGAAAGAGCAGGTACGTCAGTGGCAGCACCAGCTCGCCACTATCATCAATGTGATGCTGACCCGCTCTGAGTGCACTATTGGTGAGCTTAGCAGCTTCGATTACGCACAACAGTCGGCGCTGCTGAATCAACCTCAGCCATCACATCTGGTGCCCTGCTTCAGTGAGCGACTCATTGCATTGTCTGAGCATCAGGGAGAGTCCATTGCACTGGTTGCGCCCGGCGCACAGCCGGATCAGGATACCAGCCTTACTTATACCCAGTTACTCCAGGTGGTACGCAGTGTCAGCAGTGAGCTGCACTCTGTTGCACAGACCGGACAGACCGTCGCCATTAGCTGTGAGCAAAGCTACCATTGCGTGATAGCCATGCTGGCGGCCCAGTTTGCCCGTTGTGCCTTCGTTGTCATAGACCCTGCTTTACCTCAGTCCAGGCGCGAGTTTATTGCCCGGGATGCCCAGGCAAGCGTGATGTTAACTGATGATACGAACCAACTTGCACTGACCGTGCTTAATGCACAGGCGAGCACAGATCCTGAACTGGGTTATCTGGTATATACCTCAGGCTCTACGGGTACGCCCAAAGGGGTACGCGTAACCAGACAAGCGCTCAATAACCACTGTCAGGCGGTTGCCGGGCTCTATCACCTGGGGGCACATACCAAAGCGCTGCAATTTTCGATATTGTCATTTGACCTGGCACTGGAAGAGTTTTTCCCGATCCTTTATCACGGTGGTCAGGTCGTGCTGCGTCCGGCAAAAGACACCCCCTCTTTTGCCGATTTGGGTGACCTGATTGCGCGCTACGCACTCAATCATCTGAGTCTGCCTACGGGCTATTTGCATGCCTGGATGGAGCAACTGCGTCATGCAGAACAGCCGCTGCCAAGTGAGATCAAACTGGTCGTAACCGGCACTGAACAACTGCAAAATCGCACCGTTGCCAACTGGTTCGCGCTGGCCAACCCCAAAACCCAGCGCTTTATCAATGCCTACGGACCGAGTGAAGCCACTATCAGCTGCAGTGCCCACGAAGTCAATCAGCTTGATATTCACCGCTCGCCAGTACCAATTGGCTCTGCGCTGCCACACAGCCAGGTCTATGTGCTGGATCAGCAAGGTCATGCAGTTGCACCTTATGTGCTTGGCCAGCTCTATATTGGTGGTGACAACCTGGCGCAAGGTTATCAAAACCTGCCAGAGGTAAGCGCCGAAAAATTTGCTGTCCACCCTCAGCTACAGCAACGTTTGTATGCAACGGGCGACCAGGCATATTACGATCAACAGGGGCTGCTCTATTTCAAAGGCCGCATTGACGAGCAAGTGAAATTCCGGGGCTACCGGATTGAGCTGGAAGAAATCAGCCGTCAGCTAAACAACATCACTGGTGTGACCGCCAGTATTTGCGTAATGCAACAAACACCTCAGCCAACCCTGGTTGCGTATGTGGTCAGTCAGGCACAGTTACAGCAAGACAAGCTCAACTATGTGCTGGCTCAGACTTTACCCGCTTATATGCTCCCTGAGCACATTATTCAACTTGATGCGCTGCCGCTGACCGCGCGGGGGAAAATTGATAAAAAAGCCCTGCCTAAAGCCGATGTGGTTAACGCACTGACTCAGCGTACTGCGCCCAATTCGCAGCTTGAGGCGACATTGCAGGCCATCTGGCAGACGGTACTGAATAAAACCGGGCTCTGTTGTGAAACCAGTTTTTTCCTGCAAGGGGGTCACTCACTGGCAGCACTCAAGGTGCTCAGTCAGATCACGCAGCAGTTAGATAAAGAACTCACGCTGAAGCAGTTTTTCGCAGCGCCAAGTATTGCACAGCAAGCGCAATTACTAGAGCAGCAGCAAACCGAGCAGCGTATGAGTGCATTGCAACCGGTGTCTCGCACAGAAGCAGGCACCCTGACTCACAGCCAGCAGCAGATGTATGTGCTGGATGCGTATGCCGGTGAAGCCGGACTGTACAATATGTCGCTGTTAGTACAGCTTGATGGCCCGCTGGATAAAACCGTGCTCATCAGCACACTGCAAGCCCTGACAGCCAGGCACGAAGCAATGCGCACCTGTTTTGTTGAGCATCAGGGTGAAGCCCGCCAGCAAGTGCTCAACACCGTTGAGCTGCCTTTACAAACGCTGCAACTGGATGAGACAGAGGCAAAAGCGCACTTTCATACTCTGCTCAAGCAGAAGTTCGATTTGGCCAAACCAGCCTACTGCTGGGTCTTGTATCAGCTAGAGGATGGCCGTCACTGGCTGGGGTTAGTGATCCACCATATTCTCTGCGATGGCGCCTCAATGGATGTGCTGATCAAAGAACTGACCGCCTGTTATTATCAGCAGCTTCAGGGTAATCACTGGCAGCCAGATCAATTGACGGTGCAGTTACTGGATTACGCCCACTGGCAGCATACTGAGCAGGGCCAGACATTTTTAGCACACAGCCAGCAATACTGGCTCGATGCGTTAAACGGTATGCCGCATACTCTGGACTTGCCGCTCGATGCACCTCGCCCGGCCCGTCCCAGCTTCCGAGGAAGTCGTCTAGAGTTGACGCTGCCAGCGGCGCAAAGTCAGCAGCTGGAACAGCAGGCCAGCCGCGCTGGTGTCTCTCTATATACCCTGTCCCTGTGTGCTTTTGCACTCTTATTGCAAGAGCAATCAAGGCAGCAGGATTTCGCCATTGGCATTCCGGTTTCCGGACGCCCGGGCCATCAACTGGATCAGGTTGTGGGATTATTTGTTAATTCCCTGCCAATTCGCATGACACTGACGCCTGAGCAAACTCTGACTGAGCTGCTAACACAAACGCAGGAACGCATCTTGTCTGGGTTTGACAACCAGAGCCTGCCGTTACAATCGTTAGTCCAGTTACTGGACGTCGACCGGGCTTTAAATTACAACCCGCTATTTCAGGTGTTCTTTAACTTTTTAAGCAGCACCGGGGAGCAGTCACATCCCATCACGGATACGCTGACACTGTCTTTGCCGGATACGCCCAATGACACCGCCAGATTTGACCTGACCTTAACTCTGGTCGCCTCTCCTGCGGGGATAAAAGGGCACCTGGAATACAGCGAAGAGTTATTCTCTGCCGATACCATAGCTTTGCTGCGTGCACGCTATATTGCGATTATGACACAGCTGGCGAGCAGCCTTGACGGCTCGGTAGAGGCATTAGAAAGCACAGCTCAGTCAGACACTTTGGCAAATCTGCCGCAAGGAACAGCCATTGCCCCCGCGCAGATCCCTGACTTACTGGCACAGCTGGCGCACCACACCGCGCAGCACCCGCAGCAGACGGCGCTTATCTGTGGCGAAGCACAATGGAGTTATGAAGCATTACAGCAGGCGGTTGAAACGCGTGCCATGCAACTCCACCAGCTTGGCATACAACCGGGTGACCTTATCGCAGTCTCACTGCCACGCCAGGGAGACTTGCTGATCAGCCTGCTTGCCATTCTTCATTGTGGTGCAGCCTATCTGCCACTGGACCCAGACTACCCCAGCGAGCGTCTGAGCTTTATTGCAACAGATGCGGGAGTCAGATTTATACTCAGCGATAGTACAGAGTCCGGCTTTAGCCTTGGCGCAGACTGCCAGCTTGTTGACATCAATCAGCTCGATGCGGCCAACTGTGCATTAACAACACCTGAGTATCGCCCTGAAAATCAGGCCTATTGTATCTACACTTCGGGTTCAACGGGTCTGCCTAAGGGGGTTGATATCAGCCGTGCCAACATGAATAACTTCTTGTACGCAATGGCTGAAAAACCAGGGTGCACCGCCACAGACAAGCTGCTGGCCATTACCCCCTACTCCTTTGATATTTCTGTGCTGGAACTTTTCTTGCCACTGTACTGTGGTGCCACTTTGGTACTGGCGAACGATGTACAAAGCAAAGATGGCGCACAGCTTTGTACCCTGATTACACAGCAGGATATTACCCTGATGCAGGGCACGCCCGCCACCTGGCGTCTGCTGTATAGCGCAAACTGGCAAGGCAAATCTAACCTCACTTGTCTGGTTGGTGGTGAAGCTCTGCCCGATGCGCTGGCACAACAATTGGCACAGGATAATCAGGCACTGTGGAACATGTATGGCCCGACAGAAACCACCGTCTGGTCCAGCATCAAACAGATCCTGCCCGGTGAGCGCGTAACCATAGGTTGCCCGATCCACAATACCCAGTTGTATGTGCTGAATGAGCATAATCAGCTGGCACGCTTTGGTGCAAAGGGACAACTGGCCATCGCGGGCCAGGGCGTTGCCATGGGTTACCGTGACCGCCCAGAGCTGAATGCCGAAAAGTTCGTTACCCTGGATATTGACGGTCAATCTGTCGATGCCTATCTGACCGGAGATTTAGTCCGTCAGCTTGGCAATGGTGAACTGGCTTACCTGCAGCGCCTGGATGATCAGGTGAAGCTGCGTGGCTACCGTATCGAACTTCAGGAAATTGAAGCGGTACTTGAACGGCAAAGTGGTGTCAGTCAGTGTGCTGTGGTCATCAACCAGACCCAGACCGAGCCTGTGCTGGCGGCGTTTTATGTCGCCCAGAGCGCACCGGAAGAAACGCAGCTGGTCACCGGTTTATCAGCACAGCTCCCTCACTTTATGGTGCCGACTCATCTGATAGCACTGGACACTCTGCCACTGACGCCCAGCGGTAAAGTCGATAAAAAGGCACTGGGTCGCTATCAGCTCACCCAGTTAATGCCCTACCAGGCGCCACAAAGTGAGACAGAGCGAACCATTTGTGACTTATGGCAGAACATTCTCGGCCAGGACAAAGTCGGGCTCAGTGACAACTTCTTTAAACTCGGGGGCAACTCTATTTTGGCCATGCAGCTGGTCGCAGGACTCAACGAGGCATTTGGCCTGAGCAGCCTGACGATTGCCGATGTGCTGGCCTATCAGAGCGTAAGCCAGCTAAGCAGTCACATTGAGCAAGTACAGTTAAGTCAGGTGGATGACGCCGATTTAGCTGCATTACTGATGGAACTAGAACAAGAATAACAATGAGGCATTATGGATATTCAACAGAAACTCAGTGCACTTAGCCCCGAAAAACGGGCTAAGTTACTGCAACAACTTGCGGAAAAAAACAAAGCAGCCAAAGCGGTGGCCAACGACATTCCCGTCGTGGCTAAAGCAGCGCAGCAACGTTTTCCACTCTCGCATGAACAACAAAGGATCTGGTTCTTGTCTCGCTACGAACCAGAGAGCCCGGAATACAGCATTCCTCAGCTATACCAGAGCACACAACCGCTGGATCTGGACAGTTTTACTCAGGCCGTTGAGCAAACCCTGGCAGATCACGACATTTTGCGCTGCCGGTTTGACGAAGACCAGGGCGAAGCACATCAGGTCATCCTTAGCATGGATGAGCTCAAAGCGCAGGACAAATATCGGGTTCTGCCCATTGTCGATTTCTCAGAGCGTACTCTGGAGCAAGGTAAACAGGATGCACTCAGAGAAATTGAAGAAGATTGCGAACGCGCATTCGATCTTACTCGCGAAGGCATCTTCCGCACTCGCCTGTTCAAGCTCGCCGGCGATCACTACATCTGGTATGTCAATGTGCACCACATCGGATTTGACGCCTGGTCGCACAATCTGTTTATTCGCTATGTCAACCAAACCTATGCCGCACTGTCGGGCAAAGGCGAGCAGCCTGCTAAACCGCAGGCCAGCTATATTGACTATGCCTGCTGGCAACGTATGCCTGAGCAAGAGGAAGCTCTGAAAAGCAAACTGCAGTACTGGCTGAAACAGCTCGAAGCCGTTCCGCCGATTGAACTGTATTGCGACCGCCCTCGCCCGGCCGAGCGCACTTTTAACGGCGATGCCTGCGGGCTGCCACTGGAAGAACACCTGGCTGCACGGGTACGTGCGTTTTGCGAGCAACGTGGTATCACGACCTATAACCTGCTGCTGTGTGTACTGCGCATTTTATTGCACAAATACACGCGTCAGAGCGACTTTGCCATCGGTACCTTGATTGCCAACCGTGAAAAACCCACCCTAGCGCAGGCTCTGGGCTTTTTTACCAACACTCTGGCCTTTCGCACCCAGGTGGAGCCCGAGCTAAGCTTCACTCAGATGCTGGATCTGGAAAAGCAAACGCTGCTTGATGCTTATGCGAATCAGGACGTGTCATTTGAAAAACTGGTGGATGAGTTAAACCCGACCCGGGATTTAAGCCGCGCCGCTATTTTCCAGGTCATGCTGATCCTCGATAACACCACCTCATCAATGGGTAATACCGCATCCTCAGGGCAGCAACCCCTGTTTGCGCCCATGAGCTCGGAGAACAAAACGTCCAAACTGGATCTGACCTTCTACTTTAGTCAGTCAGATACCTTGAGTGGCTTTATCGAGTTCAACACTGATCTGTTTGATATGGCGTCGATTGAGCGACTTGCCGGTCACTTTGCATTATTGCTGGAGCGCGTGATAGCCGCGCCTGAACAAAAAATTGAGCAGTTTTCATTGCTCTCTCAGGAGCAGCAGCAGACCATCACAGAGCAATGGCAGGATGGGCCACAACACACCTTTGACCATCAGCCGCTGCACCAGCTGGTCAGTGCGCAGGTTAACCGTACCCACAATGCCAGTGCCATCATCGATGGCGACCTCACCCTGAGCTATCAGGCGTTAGAAAACCGTGCTAATGCCCTGGCGAACCACCTTTATCAGCAAGGTGTGCGTGCGGGTGACTTTGTGGCCATGGCCACGCACCGTAATGCGTCTATGATAGTCGCCATGCTGGCGATTTTGAAAACCGGCGCCGCGTACATTCCACTTGATACCGACTATCCGAAAGAGCGGGTCAGCTATATGCTGGACAATGCTCAGACTGAGTTTGTCATCACCAATGACTCGCTCAGTGAGAAATTCAGCCAGTATAATCAGCTGACTCTGATCACGCCCGATGGCTTGTTGAGCGCAGCTGCACCGCAGCCGGATGCGGATATCGCGCTGAGCTTTGATGTGGCCAATGATTTAGACCTGCTGGCATATGTGATTTTCACATCCGGCTCGACCGGTAACCCCAAAGGGGTGATGATCCCACATCACAGTGTCAGTAACTTCCTGTTTGCTATGCAGCAGGCACCCGGCATGCGCACAGGCGAGAAACTGCTGGCCTGCACCACTATTTGTTTTGACATTGCGGTGCTTGAGATCTTTATGCCCCTGATCAGCGGCGCCACTGTGGTACTGGCGCAACGAGAGCAAGTGCTGGATCCAACCCAACTTATCGGATTGATTGACCGCCACGATATCGACGTGATGCAGGCCACCCCGTCGACCTGGCGTATGATGCTGGAACTGGGCTGGCAGGGTAAACGCGACATGCGGATCCTCTGTGGCGGTGAAGCTCTTCCGCCTGAGCTGGCAGAAGACCTGTTGCTTAAATCCTCGTCTTTCTGGAACCTTTATGGCCCTACCGAAGCCACCGTGTGGTGTTCACGCCACCGTATTGAAAGTGGTGACGGAGAAACCGGTGCAGTGACCATAGGTAAACCGATAGAAAATGTCACTATGTTGCTGCTCGACAGCCAGATGCAGGCCGTACCGCCTGGCGTACCCGGCGAACTGTACGTCACTGGTGATTGTCTTGCCCGTGGTTATCTCAATCGTGATGACCTGACTAACGAGGCATTTATCAGCCATGACTATAAAGGTCAGACCCTGCGACTGTATCGTACCAAAGACCTGGCCAAGTACGACCCGAGCGGCAAGATCATCTTCCTGGGCCGTGCCGATGATCAGGTAAAAGTGCGCGGTTATCGTATCGAGCTAGGCGAAATTGAAAGCACACTGAACAGCCACAACGACATAGAGCAAGCGGTTTGTCAGGTGCACACATTTGGCAGTGATAAAAAGCTCATCGCTTATTACAGCAGTGCTGCGGGTGAACTGGAGCAGGAACAGCTGGTTCGTCACCTTAAGAAAAAGCTGCCCGAATACATGGTACCCAGCTTATTTGTATACCTTAAGCAGATCCCTCTGACGCCCAACGGTAAACTGAACCGTCGCGCATTACCGGTACCAGACATGAGCGCGATGAGCAGTAAAGTGCCCTACTGTGCCCCGGAAAATGACTTGCAGGCCACGCTGTGCCGCTTGTACAGCGAAATTCTTAAAACGCCGCAAGTGGGCATAGACGACGACTTTTTCAGTCTGGGAGGTGACTCACTACTGGTGATCCGCCTGGTTGCCAAAGCCAAACCGTTTGATATCGAGATCACGCCAAAGCAAGTGTTCCAGCACAAAACCGTGCGTGCCCTGGCCGAGGCATCTTTGACCACGCAAATCCTGCGTCAGGTCGAGCCTGTGGTTGGCCCGGTTGCCATGACACCGGCACAAAAGCACTTCCTGGAGTTGTCTCATACTCATCCCGAATATCACACTCTGGGTGTATTCCTGCTGCCCAGAGACAAAGACTTTGATATTTCTGCAATTGAGCAGTCTTTGCTACATGTGATGGCACAGCACGACACGTTGAGAATGCGCCTGACCACAGATGCAACAGGTCAGTATCAGCTGATAGGTGATGAACTACCAGCCAAGGCGCCGTTGACGCTGGCAAACCTTGAAGAAACCCAAGAGCGTACGCTGGCACAGCAGGTTAACTATCATATATTCGATACGGCAACCGCTATGGATCTGGCCAATGGTCCGCTATTTCGCGCCATCCTGTACCCCGCAAGCCCAGGTGAAAAACCTATGCTGTTCCTGATCGGCCACTTTATGCTGGCGGACATTGGCAGCTGGCATACCATCATAGATGATTTTGAAACCTGCTACCGTCAGATCAGTCGCGATGAGCCTCTGGAGCTGCCCAAAAAAGGCACTTCATTTGCTCAATGGGTGGAGAAACTGACTCAGTGGAGCCAGTCGGAAGACGCCCTGAAGCAGCGTGATTACTGGATGCTCGAAGAGCGTAAACATGCCGCCGATTTGCCAAAGGACTACCCGGATGGCGTCAACTGCATGGCCTCGTCGCAAAGTGTTTATGTGCAGTTCGATGAAGCCGAAACCACCTTGCTGACAACAGAAGTGACTAAGGTTACGGGCGCACAAATAGACAGTGTTTTGCTGACCAGTATCGTCTATGCCTTTATGCGTGAGTGTGACTCAAACTGTCTGATGATCGACTTGCTCGGTCATGGTCGTGAACCTTTGTTTGATGACGTCGACTTGTCTCGCACCGTGGGCTGGTTCAATACCATTTACCCCGCTTTTCTCAGCTATGGCGACAACCGCAGTCCGGTTGGTGCCATGAAATATATCAATGAACAACTCAGAGCCATTCCTAACGGCGGTATCGGCTATGGCGTACTGCGCTATCTGGCAAAAGATAAGGAGCTAATCGACCACTTTAATACCGTCCCTGAACCTCAGGTGTTCTTTAACTACTTCGGCCATGACAATGTCGCCGATCTGCGCGTGTTACAACGTGAAGATGGCTTCGGCGGCTATGGTCTGGATAAAGAAACCAAGCGTCTGCGTCCTCTTGCTGTGGGTGTTTACATCAAGCAGAACCAACTGAGTGTGCGCTGGGAATTCAGTAGTAATCAGTTTGAAGAAGCCAAAATAGCGCGCCTTGCTGAGCATTGTGAAGCGTGTTTAAAAGAGATCCTTGCAACCTATAACCAATTATAATGAAGAGATTTTTCCATGTTTGAGACAATCAAAAACTCCAGTAGTGGGATGAAAACCTACTACCTTATGTGGCTGGGACAGATGGTATCTGTACTGGGCTCAGGGATCACCAGCTTTGCCGTCGGTATCTGGCTACTGGGCGAAACCGACTCAGTAACCAGCTTTACTATGGTTGCCGTGATAACCGGTCTGCCGGCCATTATTTTTTCTCCCATTATCGGTGCGCTGGTTGACCGCTACGATCGTAAGCTGATTTTGATTTTTGCTGATACCCTCAGCGCATTGGTCACGCTTGGCTTAGCTGCGTGTTTCTACTTCGACATGCTGAACATGTGGATCATCTTTATCGGTGTTGGTATCTCTGCCATCGCCACAGCCTTCCAGGGACCGGCGAATATCGCAGCCATTACCACCCTGATTGAGCGTAAGGATTATGGCCGGGTATCGGGCCTGATGCAGATGATTGGTTCTATCTCACTGATTGCAGGCCCGCTATTAGCAGGTGCTCTGCTAGCCTTTGTGGATCTGTTCACTATCTTCATCATTGATTTAGTGACCTTTGTATTTGCCCTGTGCACCCTGCTACTGGTGAAAATCCCTAAACCTGAACCTTATGAGGGCGCAGAGGAAGAATCTAACATGTGGCAGGAGATCAAAGTGGCCTGGAACTACCTGTTCCAGCAAAAAGATCTCGTCTATTTGCTATTATTTTTCTGCCTTGTTAACTTCGTAGTAAGTATGGGCACAATTTCCATTGTTCCTATGGTGAACTTCACTGCCGAAAACTGGCAAACCGGTCTGGTGTTATCCGTTGGCGGTATCGGCTCGCTGGTTGGTGCCAGCTACCTGGCATGGAGTGGCGGTCCGCAACGCAAGATCAACGGTATTCTGTTCGGCGGTCTGGCCATGGGCATTTGTCTGTTCATCATGGGTATGAGCAATATGATCTGGGTCGTTATGATAGGCCTGTTCCTGTTCCAGTTTTGTGTTCCTACCATTAACGGCAGTAGCCAGGTTATCTGGCAAACACGTATCCCACCAAAAATGCAAGGACGTGTGTTTGCTCTGAGAAGGATGTTTGCACAATTTACCATTCCGCTGGGTGATTTCCTCGCCGGACCTCTGGCCGACTATGTGTTTGAGCCGGTTATGCGTAGTGAGAATGCGGTATCAAACTTCTTCGGACCAATCATAGGCACCGGCCCGGGTCGTGGTATTGGCTTAATGCTCATCCTGCTCGCGGCACTGCCAGTACTATTTGCTGTGCTGGGCTTTATGAACAAGCACATTCGCAACATTGACGAAGCCAATGATGACGATGATGCCAGCCCGGATCAGGAAGCTGACGATACTAAAGCGCAAACCGCATAACGAAATGCCGGGCCCGACAGGGCCCGGGAACGTCATTTAAGGAATAGAGATGGATGTAGTCAAACACAAAGCTAAAAAGCAATCGAATAAAAAGTATCTGATGACAGGTGCCGCGTTACTGTGTGTTTCGATCCTGGGCTGGGTTGCCTTAAAACCCGATGGCGAGCGCAAGATCCAACGCAACGACATAGTGACGGCACAAGTGCAACGGGGCACGCTGCAAGCTGAAATCACCGGCTTTGGTGTACTCAGATCAAACAGTCAAAAGCTGATCACTGCCCGCTACCCTGCCACCATTGACGAAGTGGTACTCAAGCCCGGCGCCCGAGTCACCCCGGAATCGGTTATTTTACGGATGAGTAACCCGGAAATGGAGCAAGAATTAGAGCGCTCTTTGATGGCACTATCAAAAGAAGAAGCCAATCTCAAACGCCTGGCACTGGACAATAAACGAGAGTTACTTACCGAATCCTCTAAGCTGAGCGAACTGCGTGCCGAGTATAAAAAGCTGGCACTGAAAAAAGCCGCCGAAACTGAGCTGGTAGAGAAAGGGATAGTATCGCGACTAAGCTACAACACCACTGTACTTGAATATGAGCAGTTGCAAGAGTCAATCGATATTCAGGAGAATCGGATGGCGCAGCTCAAACTGGTTCACGAACAGGCCTATGCCATTCAGGAAGGTCAGATGGAACAGCAAAAAGCCCAGCATCAGGCAATCCAGGATCGGGTCAACAGGCTAACCGTCAAAGCGGGCATGAGCGGTATTTTGCAGCGCTCACCGGTTGAGCTGGGTCAAAGTGTTATCGCAGGCCAGGAATTGGCGCTGGTAGGCAGTGAGGATGACCTGGTTGGTCTCATCAAAGTGTCTCAGTCGCAGGCTGAACGCGTTCAGATTGGTCAGGCTGCAACCGTTAAAATTCGCAACGATCAGGTTGCTGCAAAAGTACAGCGCATTACCCCAGAAGTACAGGATGGCATGGTTGAGGTCGAAGTTGCATTTGTTGCAGAGCTATCCAGCTCGGCGCGGCCAGAACTCAGTGTCGATGCAAAAATCTTCACTAAAGCACTAGAAAATACCCTTTATATCGAACGTCCGGTCAACGTCAGAACCCAGTCGACACAAACCTTGTTCAAACTGGATGACAGTGGAGATGCGGCTTATCGGGCGCAGGTCACGTTTGGCGAAGACGCCGGACGCTATTTACAAATTACCTCAGGAGCCAAACTGGGCGACATCTTTATTTTATCGGATATGGCCAGTTTTAAAGAATCAAAAACAATAGGCATCATCAACTAGGAGCCGGGAGAAGCATTTTATGTCCAAGTCAATTATCACCCTTAACGGGATCAAAAAAGTCTACGCGACGGAAGAAATGGAAACCCATGCACTGCGTGGCGTGAATTTAGAAATCAAAGAAGGTGAGTTTGTTTCAATCTGTGGCCCTTCTGGCTGCGGTAAATCAACCTTGCTGTCTATTCTGGGTCTGCTGGATATTCCTTCAGAGGGCACCTATATGCTCGATGGCATGGACGTCAGCAGCCTTTCGATTAAAGAAGCGGCAGCCATTCGCAACCAGAAAATCGGCTTTATTTTTCAGTCATTTAACCTGATTGATGAGCTGAGTGTGTACGACAATGTGGCATTACCACTGGATTATGCAAACACCCAATATAGCGACGAAGAGATCCGCACCCGCGTTGAAAAATGTCTGGCCACGGTTGATATGCTGAACCGCGCTGGTCACAAGCCAAACCAGCTTTCGGGCGGTCAGCAACAGCGTGTGGCGATTGCCCGGGCACTGGTATGTGAACCTGCTCTGCTACTGGTTGATGAGGCCACCGGTAACCTGGATTCCAAAAATGGTGATGCGGTGATGGCGATGCTGAAATCACTCAACGACAATGGCACGACAATTTGTCTGGTTACGCACGACCCTCGGTATGCAGATCACGCCAACAAGCAATTCCGCTTAAGTGAAGGCCTCATTGAGCAGCACATTGAGCAGGTTGCGGAGGCTGTGTGATATGTTATTCAAAAAGAATCTGCGCAACGCGCTGAATAACCTGCTGCGTGCACCAGGTTATTTTATCACCATAGTGCTGACCTTAGGGATCACCTTAGGTGCCCTGTCGTCCATTTTTAACCTCAATTACCTGTTGAGCTTCGAACCTTTGCCCTATCCGGATCAGTCACGACTGGTGATCAGTAACTGGCGTCATACCGACGATGGCAAGCTTAAATTCGCTAATGCCCAGAACTACCCGGGATTGCGCGAAATGGCAAACTCCGCAGAGCTCTTTGAGCAACACACCTTTATTAAATATGGTGAAGAGATACTGCAAAACGACCCGAGCAAAAGCAAACTCAAAGCGGCATACACAGGCCCGGAGTTCATGCAATTGCTGGCGGCTGAGTATGCGCTGGGTCGCGGCTTTCAGGACACTGAACGCAAAGACAGCCACAACCCGGTTGCTGTGATCAGCTATGATTTCTGGCAGGACTTTTATGCCGGCAGCCAGGATGTACTGGGCCAGACTCTGGAAATTCAGGGAACTAAGTTCTCGGTAATTGGTGTGACCAGCCCTCAATTCGTTGAGCCGCAGTTGATGTCGGTCGACAATAAAACGCAGGTGTGGATGCCATGGGACTTCAACCCGGTCAGTGAAAAAGACGATACCGACTGGGGGCTGTTCTTCATCGATATCTTTATGGTCGCTAAGTTGCAGGCAGATCAGTCACCTAAACAGGCTGAACTGGTACTGAGCAACGCCATTAATACCAAATTCCGCGCCGAGAACGCAGGCGTGGCTTACTTTGAATCGCGCAACATTGACGTTACTTTAGAAAAGTTTGAAACGGTCATTTTGGGTGATACCCGCTCTCAAACCTTACTGATGCTGGCGGGTATGATCATCCTGCTGTTGATTGCGGCGGTTAACGTGACCAACCTGGTACTTGCCCGTGCTGCCAATAACCATCGTAAATTCAGTATTCAGGCCGCACTGGGCGCCAACAAGCGTCATATTTTCTCTGCGATTCTGGCTGAAATTGGCCTGGTAATGACAGCCGCGGCGGTTTTCTCTGTCGTGATCACTTTGATTGCAAACAATCTGCTGGTCAGCTTTGCACAAAACCATATTCCGCGCGTCGCAGAGCTACACCTGAATGTGGCAACTGTGGTCTTCTCATTTGCGGTTGCCTGGTTACTGGCGTTTGCGTTTGCCACCATTACCACACAACAGATCAAGTACCGTGCTCTGGCCGGTGCCATTCAAACCAGTGGTAAAGGCAGCGGCCTGCAAATTTCAAGAAGCCTGCGTACGACCCTGATGGCCAGCCAGGTAGCCCTCAGCGCCCTGCTGGTAACTTGTAATGCCTATGTCCTGAGCAAAGCGTTAGACAATATCCAGCGCCCGCTTGGGTTTGAATCTGAACAGGTTGCCTATGTGTCTATGGAGCTGGGTGGAGTCGACCTGCAAACTCGTGAGCAATGGATGAGTCTGGTACAGGATCTGAAAGATAAAATTGCCACGCATCCGTCGGTTGCTGAAGTCAGCATAGGATCAAATGCCCCTATGGCTCGCACTAAAAACATGGAATGGACCATAGCGGTAACCACGGAGCAAGGCGGTGGTGACCGCATCAGCCCGGGGGTGGCACTCATCGATGAGCAATACGTACCTTTAATTGGTTTGCCAATGCATCAGGGCCGTAACTTTACCGCTGAAGATGTCGCCAATCGCCAGAAGGTTGCGATCATCAACCGCACCATGGCCGAGCAAATTGACCCAAGTGGTAACGTGCTTGACCGCCCTGTGTATTTACCTCGTCAAAAAGACCCTTACATTATCGTGGGTATCGTTGAAGATATGCAGGTACCTGCACAGGAAAATAGTCCGCGCTTTTATATTCCAAGCATCTCGGCGGCCAGCTTTATGGTGAAGTATAAGCCGAATAACCGAGTCAGTATCCTGGAATACAACCAGCTGGCAGAGCAAGTGCACTCTCAGGTATATCTGTACGACGCCTATGACATGACCAGTATCCACGACCAGAAACTGGCTCTGGATCGCATCTTTGCCTGGATCTCAGCTTCGCTGGGTGTCTTGTCTATCCTGCTCGCAGCCATTGGTCTGTACGGTATGTTCAGCTACAGTGTGACACTCAGAAAGTTTGAACTGGGCGTGCGTATGGCCATTGGTGCGGCACCAAATCGTATCATCTCACTCCTGCTGAAAGATGCGATGACACCTCTGCTGAGCGGTATCGTGATAGCCCTGCTTGGCCTGGTTGGGATTTACTATTACCTGAGCAACCACAGCACTTACTTTGTAGAGCTGGATATAGTCAGCGTACTGCTGTCATTGCTGGTGATTGTAGGCACATCTGTGTTGTCTGCTATCTATGCAAGCAGCCCGCTGATCCGCAACCGAGTGATCTATTCACTACGCGGCAGCGACTAACCACAAAAAAGCCACCTGTGTGACAGGTGGCTTTATCTTCTTGAACTTACCTTTTTATTTAACGCCCAGTTAAGGTGTGTTTAGTAGACAAATCTGTGTTTAGTAGACACGCACTATTACTTGAATTAACCATGTCAGAGCTGAGCTTTTTCTTCTCCAAAACTACCCTTGAGTAAATTTTCATTTCTGAATTGAACCAGCATTATTTTTCGGTTGGTCTGCGGTTATTAACAGGTTCCAGTTGGGTACCTGCGGTTTTTATAAGTGCTTTATCCGGTAAGTTCGATGCCGGATGCCTAAACATTTTGAGGGCTGTTGTCCAATAACATTATTACGCCCCAATTTGTCCAAATGCGACACAGATGTGACTTTGACTGTTGCAACAAATTGTTTACTTTGAGTTTATTCCGTGGGATCATAAGGTTATGTAATACAGTCGGTTTACGTTCCGACATGTTGGGGTAGAATAAATTGTTAGCTCTCTAAATGGATTTATCAAACCATGCACTTTAAATTAGCTCTTATATTAATTTTTTTTCGTTCTCTTCGGTAGCCGAAAAACTAGTTAGAGTGACATTTGATGAAACTACTATTTGTTACCCTAAATCTTACTCACCAAATACTTCATTCATGGATTCAATATTGGCTCCTATAAAAGGTGAGTTGAACGACTCAGCAGGGCAACAATTAGTGTATATTCCTGCTCTACGAATAAAGAATAAGGTGCCTGAGTATTCTTTAAGTCATGCCAACGACTACAACCCGAAAGTGATGCATGATGTAAATGGAATTATTTACCCATTATCGACCATTGATATTAATGGGCTCATCGATAATGCATGGAATATCCATCAAGAAATTGAAAATCCAGTAATATATAAAGATCCAAAAACTGACTTTTTCAAAGTATTCACTTTCAAAAAGGAAATGGGGCCTTGGCACCTTGTAAAGTCAGCTCCAGTTAAAAACTCAAACAAAAAAAAAGCTAAAGATTGGTATATTGGCTTTTGTGGTAAATTAGCTGGCTCATACAATTGTAAAGTAAACGTTGTGTACAAAGATATAGTGTATAACTATAGCCTTAACGAACATAACGTATCGCTGCACAAACAAGTTGAAGCGGCTTTATTGGAGGAAATTAAATCTTGGGAAAATGCTTGTCCCGAGAGCTAACAAGTCGTTTAAAAGGACAAAAAAAGTTGGCTTTTGCTCCTTCGTCACTAATTTTAGCCAACAATTTTTAGTCTCTTAACGAGGCGTTAGGTGCCATAAGGTTATGCTTCGAACTATTGCTTTAAATTTAGGTCTTCTAGTTTCATTTGTTACTCAAGCATCTGCACCGATTGAGTCTGTTAAACTAGAGCAAACTCTGGCAAGTGAGCTTGGATTTATTATCGAGTTGTCTCGTGATAAAGAGGCTACTAATCTGAGCGTTGAAGGCCCTAAAGAGTTAAATGGCTGCGCGCCTTTGAAAGTAGGTACAGCAATACTAAATAAAGAGAATTTAGACATTGCTTTAAGTATTTCTGAAGTTACTAAGGGAGCTACTCCAAAAAGCTTTGGTTATATCCGCAATGTTACGGACAATAAATTACTAATATTTATCGACTACATATGCCCAGTTGGGCGTCGACATCAAAGTCGCAGATACGAGCTATGGTCAAGTAGCACCTAACAAAGCTTTGTTTGGACATCCACTTTAAAGCTTGATCGTCCAATCTCAGTCACTTGAGGTTGGCTGTAATCTCAATGGGAAAAGAACGGATTACGCTGGGTGCAGCTTTGCTCGAATATCCAACCACTAAGCTTGAAGGTCTTTCAATTTAGAACATAACCGCCCGTCGAAAAACACGGTTCAATTGGATGTCTTTATTCCACTTTTTATTCCACTTACACCACTGTATCTAAAGGACAACAGAAGCAACTGCAAGCAAAAATACCAACAGAACAAAGTAGCAAAGCACTCCCAAGTGGTAGCCAAACAATGATTTTTCCATTGAATTTCCTTTTCTGTAAGCCAGAAATACACCGGCAATATAAGGTGGAAGGCCTACTCCGAATCCTGTTAATATCAGCAAAAGAAAAAACGCCTGGAAACCATGTTGTTCTTTTAGCCCGCATTCAAGCTCACCCCAGTTCCCGCATCCCCTGTTAGCACCGGTACCGCCGGGCAGTCCATCTTTACCATATATCCATATATCAAATCCTTCCGGGTTGTTTTTACCTGGTGATAGGTATTATAGATAGTCCCTGCCCCAAGGGTCTTCAGGTAGGTCATTGATAATCTTTTCTTTTTTACAAGGGCAACTTTTACTAATAAATACTTCCTGAGCCAACACACCTAAACCTTGTTCATTAGTTGGATAACTACCGAATTCACGATGGTAAAGCTCAACGGCTTCAGCCAACTGTTTAATATCTAGATAAGCTATTTCTTCCGGTGATAGCTCTCTACGGCGTTGTTTCCTAAATCAT